>NZ_KB889679.1 GCF_000372745.1 Embleya scabrispora DSM 41855
CCCCCGCCCCAGCACCCCCCGTTGCACCGCCGCCGCCACCGCCGCCGTGCGGGAGTCGACGCCGAGTTTCGCGTAGATGTGCACCAGGTGGGACTTGACGGTGGCCTGGCTCAGGAACAGCGCCCTGCTGATCGCCAGGTTGGACAGGCCGTCCGCGACCAGCGACAACACCTCGGTCTCGCGCGTGGTCAGCGTCGGCAGCGGGTCGCGCAGCCGACTCAGCAGGCGACCGGCGATCCGCGGGGCGAGCGCCGATTCGCCGGCCGCGGCGGTACGTACCGCGGCGGCCAGTTCCTCGGGCGGGGCGTCCTTGAGCAGGTAGCCCAGCGCGCCCGACTCGACCGCCGCCAGGATGTCCGCATCGGTGTCGTACGTGGTCAGCACCAGTACGTGCGGCGCGTCCGGCAAGGCCGTGATCGCCGCCGTGGCCGTGTTCCCGTGCATCCCACCCGGGCGGAACCGCAGGTCCATCAGCACCACGTCCGGCGCCAGCGAACGGGCCAACTCGATCGCCCGCTCGGCGGTGTCCGCCTCGCCCACCACCGCGAAGTCGGGCTCCGCCGCCAGCACCGCGCGCAGCCCCGCCCGCACGATCGGATGGTCGTCGGCCAACAACAACCGGATCACCGCTCCGCCCCACCCCGCACCGGCAACGGCACCGAAACCGGCCCCGAAACCGAATCCGAATCCGAACCCGAACCCGCACCCGGCACCGGCACCGGCACCGGAAACGTCACCGCGATCGCCGCCCCCTGCCCCTGCCCCGGCCCCGACTCCACCGTCAGCACCCCACCCAACTCGGCCGCCCGCGTCCGCATCGCGGCCAGCCCGAACCCGGTACCGGCCGACCCACTCCCGCCGCTCCGCCCCGATCGCCCGGCCGGATCGAAGCCTCGCCCGTCGTCCACCACGTCCAGGGTCACCGACGCGTCCATGTGGCTCAGCGTCACCTCGGCCCGGGACGCCGCCGCGTGCCGCACGGTGTTGCCCAGCGCCGACTGGGCGATCCGCAGCAGCGCCACCTCGACGGCGGTCGGCAGTTGCACCGCGTCGCCCGTGTTGTGGAAGCGCACGTCCAGTTCCGCCTCGGCCGCGGTCCGCGCGCACAACCGCTCCAGCGCCGCCGGCAGCGAGGACCCGTCCAACTCCGGCGGAGCCAGCGCCCGGACGAACCGGCGCGCCTCGGCCAGGTTGTCGGTCGCGGTGATCCGGGCGAGCCGCACGTGCCGGTCCGCGGCGAGCGGATCCGCCGGCAGCGCCCGCTCCGCCGCGCGCAGCAGCAGCTGGATGCTGCTGAACCCCTGCGCGAGCGTGTCGTGGATCTCTCGGGCCAACCGCTCACGCTCCGCGAGCACCCCGGCATGCCGCTCGGCCGCGGCCAGCGAGGCGCGCGCCGCGACCACGTCCTCCACCAGCCGGCGGCGCTCCTCGCTCTCCCGGTGCAGCGCCTGATAGCCCAGTACGGTCGCCATCGCCACCGCCGCGCCCAGTACCGGGCCGAGCACCATGCCCATCGCCAACCCGCCGCGATGCACCCCGTAGCCCACGATCGCGAGCACCGTCAGCCCGGCTACCGCCGGTACCGCGAGCCGCACCGGCAACAGGTGCGGAACCAGGAAGAACAGCGGGAACGCGAACCAGATCCCCTCCGCCGTCAGCGCGTAGAACCCGCTCCAGGCCAGCGTCAGACACCCCAGCCACACCATCGAGGCGCGCCGCGACGGGCCCACCGAGGGCAGCAGGTTGCCGGCCGCGTACACCCCGGCCGTGACCGCCGCACCGACCACGATCAGCGCGGCCCGCCCGTTGGACGCGTCCGCGCCGACCAGTGCGCGCAGTGCCGCGACGGCGAGGAGCAGCAGCACGAGCCCGTGCATACAGGCACGGAGTGCGCGGGGGACCCGAGTCGGGGTGATGGTGGGGTACATATCGGGTCAAGGGTAAGCGGGGCGGGTGTAGGCGGCATCGATCGAAAGGTTGATCCGGGGGCGGACAGCTCGATCGATGACGCTGCGGTTGCCGAGGACGAAGGTTGGGTTGTCCGCAACCGCCGGACGGGCTGATTTCGCCTTCCCGCCCGCGGATCTTCCCAGCCAGGAGGCCCCGACCCACCGTGTTCGTCGCGCTGCGAGACCTCGTGTTCGCCCGAGGGCGGTTCGCCCTGATGATCGTCACCGTGGTGTTGATCACCGCACTCGTCGGCCTGGTGTCCGGGTTGACCGTCGGGCTGGGGCGGGCCAACACGTCGGCCGTCGACGCGCTGCCCGCCGATCGGCTCGCGTTCGCCGCGCCCGCGTCCGGGCAGGGCGTCTCGTTCGCGGACTCGGCCGTGGACGAGAGCCAGTGGCGGCGCTGGGCCGAGCAGCCGGGGGTGCGCTCGGCGGCGCCACTGGGCATCGCGATGACCCGGCTCGGCGTCGGCGAACGGACCGCTGCCGCCGCCGCGTTCGGTGTCGAGCCCGGCGGGCCGCTCGCGCCGCGAGCACTGGCGCCGGGCACCGTCGTACTGTCCCGGCCACTGGCCGAGGATCTGCACGTCGCGGTCGGCGCCCGGCTGACCGTCGGCGCCGACACGTCGCTGACCGTCGCGGCCGTGGTGTCCGGGTCCTCGTACAGTCACGCGCCGGTCGTGTGGACCACCCTGGCCGACTGGCAGCCACTGCGCCCGGGGCCGCAGCGCGGTGGGCCACACGCGACGGTGATCGCGCTCGACCTGGCCGGCGCGCACACCGCGGCGGCCGACCGGGCGATCGGCACCCGGACCACCTCGATCGGCGACGCCCGAAGCGCGATCGGGTCGTTCACCGCCGAGAACGGGTCGCTTCAACTGATGCGCGGATTCCTGTTCGCCATCTCGGCGCTCGTGGTCGGCGCGTTCTTCACCGTGTGGACGATCCAGCGGGCCGGCGACATCGCGGTACTCAAGGCGCTCGGCGCACCCACCGGCTATCTGCTCCGGGACGCGCTCGGCCAGGCGTTCGTGGTGCTGCTGGTGGGCACCGCCCTGGGCACCGGGGCCGCCGCGCTGTTCGGCGCGGTCGCGCCGGAGGGCGTGCCGTTCGTGGTGGACACGTCGACCACGCTGCTTCCGGCGGCCGTACTGATCCTGCTCGGCATGGTCGGCGCCGCCCTCGCCATCCGCCGGGTCACCGCCGTCGACCCGCACACCGCACTGAGCGGCATCCGATGAGCCATCCGACGCGGCACGGAGCCCAGCGGCCCGCGTGGCGCCACCCCACCCTGTCCCGCCCCAACGAGCCCGAACGCCCGACCCGACCGACCCGACCGACCCAACCGTCCCAACCGACCCAACCGACCCAACCAACCCACTCGACCGGCCCGACCCACGACACCCGATCCGTGTCCCACACCGGCACCGGCGAACCCGAGAGGCACCCGATGCGCCCGTCCCCCGGCCTCGAACTCGCCGACGTCACTCTCACCTACCCCGACGGCGACGCTCGACTGACCGCCCTGGATCGCGTCTCGCTGTTCGTGCCGCCCGGCACGCTGACCGCCGTGGTCGGGCCGTCCGGTTCCGGCAAGTCCAGTCTGCTCGCCGTCGCCGCGACGCTGACCCGGCCGGACGACGGCAGGGTGGCGATCGCCGGCCGCGACGCCGCGGCGCTGTCCGCCGCCGAACGCGCCCGAATGCGCCGCACCACGATCGGAATCGTGTTCCAACAACCGAACCTGCTCGCGTCGTTGACCTGCGTCGAGCAGCTCCAGGTGATGTCGCACCTGGCCGGGCGCAGTGCCCGCCGGGCCCGCGCCCGGGCGCTGGACCTGCTCGACCGGGTCGGCCTCGCGGAGCACGCCGAGCACCGTCCGCACCGGCTCTCCGGCGGCCAGCGGCAACGAGTGAACATCGCCCGGGCCCTGATGAACGAGCCGGCCGTGCTCCTGGTCGACGAACCCACCAGCGCCCTCGACCACGAACGCGGCGCCGCCATCGTGGCGTTGCTCACCGAGCTGACCCGGGCGAACGGCACGGCCACCGTCCTGGTCACCCACGACCACAGCCATCTACCGTACGCCGACCGGGCGTTGGAGCTGATCGACGGTCGTCTCGGCGCCCTCGCGACGAACCACTGACGCCGCGACCGAAACCACCTACGCCCCTGTCTCCGGCCGCCACGCACTCGACCCCGAACGCTCCCGCCCGTCCTCCGGCCGCCACGCGCTCGACCCGGAGCGTCCCTGCTCCCCTCCCCGCCCCTCCTCCGGCCGCCACGCGCTCGACCCGGTCGACGTGCCGGGCAGGCTCGGCGATCCCGGCCCGTCCGGACCGCCGGGAATCACCGGCCAGTTCGGGTCCACCACCGCCCCGCCGTCCGGGTTTCGGCGGTCGAAGTACTGCTGGAGCGAGGCCGCCTGCTCCGCGTACCAGTGGGCCTGCTTCTCGTGCAGCGTGTGCAGCGAATCGGCGGCCAACTCCGGGAATCGCGCGCCCAGATCCTGGGCGAGCAACAGACACGCGAGCGCGTCGCCGTCGGCGGTGTGCGCGTCGGTGAGCACCACCTCGTAGAACGCGCTGGTGGCGGCCAGCGTGCGCTTGCCTCTGCGGTAGCGGTCCAGTTGCTTGTCGATCACCAGCGGGTCGATGATCGGTGCGGTGTACGGCAGTTGCGGCAGGTTGTGGCGGTGCAGCTCGGTCTGCAGGATGGTCAGGTCGAACGGCGCGTTGTAGATCGCGATCGGCGTGCCCGCCGCGAGGTATTCGGCCATCGCCGTACCGATCTCGGCCAGGCACAGCGCGGGTTGGCGCCCTTCGGCCCGGGCCCGTTCGGTGCCGATCCCGTGGATCGCGGTCGCCTCGGCCGGGATCTCCCGCTCGCCCGGGTCGAGCAGCCAGGACCGCCGGGTGCCGGCCGAGTCGACGAGCGCGGCGGTGACGATGAAGTCGGTGTGCGGGTCCACGCCGGACGTCTCCACGTCGAACGCGGCCATCGGCCCTCGATGCCAGCCGTCGTGGTTGCCCCGTGGCGGTGCGGCGGGCTTGGGCTCGCCGCAGGTCGCGCAATATGTCACCCACTTGCCGTCGTTGCGCACCAACAGGCCGTCGCCGGCCTTGACGTAGGTCGTGCACGTGGCACAGGTCGCGCCGAACTTGTTCGTAGCCATGGGGTGCTCATTTCCGATCGCGGCTCAGATTCACGTCGTCACTGCGCGAAACGACTGCGCGAAACGCTAGTGCCCGGGTACGACGCGATCAGCGCGCCGGGTGGCCAACCGGCGCAGCAACGGGCGTTCGGCGGTGGTCCACGCGGTGCTCGTGAGCAGATACAGGCCGGCCGCGAGCGGCACCAAGGCCGCGGTGAGCACCGTGCCGAACGGCATCCACCGCACCAGTGCGGGCGCGTCCGGGACGGCCGCGGCGGCGCGGTGCTGCGCGTAGGCCACACCCGCGAGCAGTGCCAACAGGCCGACGAGCACAAGCGCGTGCGGTCCGCCGAGTCCGGTCACCGGATGCAGGCCCAGCGGCGCGCCGGCCAGCGTGTGCTCCAACAGGGCGCGGTCGCCGCTGAACAGACGGTACGTCAGGAACAGGAACGGCAGGCCGGCCAGCGCCGGCAGGATGCCGGCGAACATCGAAGTGCCGGACTGCCGGTGCAACGCGGCCAGTTCACGTCCGAGCCGCTGCGGGTCCTTGGCGTGCTTGTCGCGAAGCCGGCGGACCTCGGGGGCGAGTCGGGCGCGGGCCACCTCGGCCCGGGCCTGGGCGTAGCCGAGCGGAACGAGGGCGAGTCGCACGCATGCGGTGAACACGACCACGGCGCCGGCCATCGAGCCGGTGCCGAGCAGCGGCGCGAGCGCGTCCGCGAGCGTGAGCAGGACGTCGTGCGCGACGCCGAGAACGGGGATGCCGAACATGGAAGGGCCTTCCGTGACGCGGGAATCAGGGCTGCGTCAGGGCGGCGCGCCGAACCTTCGAAACAGGAAGGTCGTGCCGAATCTCCGGAACGAAGCGTGTCGAACCTCCGAAACGAAGCGTGTCGAACCTCCGAAACGGACCGTGTCGAATCTCCGAAACGAACCGTGCCGAACCTCGAAACGAACCGTGCCGAACCTTCGAAACGAAGATCGGGATCAGCAGGCCGCCGAACCCGCTCCCGGTGCTCTGGGCCGCGACCGGCCCGGCCCGTCGGGATCACGCGAAGGCAAAAAGGCCAGCCGATCGGCCTGTTCGCGCAATACCGCACCACGCACCCGCGCCCGCTCGGCGGACGGCGCCCACGAGACGGCGAAGCAGGCCAGCGCGAGCACCACGGTCACCGCGACGGCGACCAGTGCGGGCAATGTCCCGTCCACGAACAACCCGAAGCCGACCAGCGCGAGCAGCGTCGCGAACAGCGACGTCGACGCGGTGGTGGGGTCCGGGCGGTGCATGGGCGCGATTCTAATCGAACCGGCATCGAGGTGTGTGGTGAGCGCGGACACACGTTCGTGCCAGGATGACCCCCGTGCGCGTGCTGCTAGGGGACGGCTTCGGGGTGACGTCACGTCAGATCGCGATGGCGATCGGGCGATGGGGGCAGGACGTGGCGGT
Source organism: Embleya scabrispora DSM 41855 (assembly GCF_000372745.1). GTDB lineage: Bacteria > Actinomycetota > Actinomycetes > Streptomycetales > Streptomycetaceae > Embleya > Embleya scabrispora. The sequence continues at coordinate 6,551 of NZ_KB889679.1, forward strand.
GCTCGCGCCGCCCGGTCGGCCGGCTTTCGGACGCCCGCGGTCGGTGGTGGCGGTGCACGAGGTGCCGGCCTTCGGCGTGGATCCGTGGGCGTGGCTGGCCCGGACCGAGGCGGTGCTGCGCGCCGAGCCGCACGAGGTGCTGCTGGCCACGAACGCACACGTCGCGGTGCTCGCCCGCGAACCGGATCGCGTCACCGCGCTCGGTGTCGCCCTGGCGGTGCCCCCGTTCGCGGCACTGCGCCGGGTCGCGGACCGGGCGTCGGCCGCGGCCACGCTCACCGAGATCGCGATGCCGCAGCCGGCCGGGACCGTGGTGGTGCACACGGCCGAGGAGTTGCGCCAAGTCGCCGATCCGCCGCTGTTCGTGAAAACCCTGCCCACCGCGTACCGGGTCGAGCGGCGCGAGCAACTGCTGCGGCTGGCCGACACGTTGGAGCAGGACGGGGCGTTTTCGGACGGCGCCGGCGTGTTGGTCCAAGAGCCCGCCCAGGGCCCGGTCCTGTCCGCCCAGGCGGTCTTCGAGCACGGCCGACTGGTCGCGGTGCACGCGTACGAACACCTGCATGCGAGCGCGGTCAAGCGCAGCGTGGTGCTTCCCGAGGTGCGCGAGCAGGTCGCGATGCTCGGCGGCCACCTCGGCTGGCACGGCGGCCTGTCGCTGGACGCGGTGCGAACCGCGCACGGCCCGGCCTGGCTCGACGTGCGCCCCCATCTGACCGAGCCGGGCAACGCGGCCGCCAGTGGCACCGACCTGGTCGCGGCGCTGATCGCGGTCTCCCGAGGCGAGGCTCCGGCCTCGATGCCGTGGGGCCGCCCGGACGTGCGCACCCGGCAGGCACCGGGCGCACTGACGAGCGCCGCGCGTACGGGCCGGCGCCGGGTCGGCCGCGAGCTGGTTCGGATCGTGCTGCGCAGGGGTCCGTACCGGGACGCGGTCGAGGAGACCCTGAGCCTGCGCCGCGAGCCGCGCCGGATCGGCGGCTCGCTCCTGCGGACCACCGCCCTGCTGGCCGCTCCCGCCCGCACCCTGGCCCGGATCGACGCGCGACAGGCCCAGGACGCCCTGTCCCCCGCCGCCTGGCGCCGCATCCTCGCCGGCGCGCCACCACGCGTGCCCTGACCGAGCGCGCCGTCCTCACCCCAGCAGCGACTCCACCAGCGCCCGCACCGACAGCACGAACAATCGATCACCGTCGGTGACGTTGCTCAGGCTCGCCGCCAGTTCCGGGTCCTCCAGCGCCAACTCGCCGCGCCAGTGATCCACGGCGGGCGGTTCGGCCGCACTGTTCTCCAGGGCCCGCTCCAGCATCACGAAGCCGGCGATCTGGTACTGCACCGCCTGTACCGCCTCACCCGCCCGCGCGCCGCGCAGCCCGGCCGCCGTCATCTCGCGCACCAGCGCCTTGCGGGCGGGCAACATCATCAGCGATTCCAGACCACGCTCGCGGACCAGGCCGACCAGGTGCGGGCGCTCCAGGATCATCCGCCGACACGATCGCGCGATCGACACCACCCGCTCGACCGGCGTGCTCCCGTCCACCGAGATCGCGCCCATGTCCGCGATCACCCGGTCCACCAGTTGATCCACCAGCACGTCGCGGTTGCCCACGTGCCAGTAGATCGAGGTGACGGCGACGCCCAACTCGGCGGCCAGTTTGCGCATGCTGAGGTTCTCGATACCGGATTCCATGACGAGACGCATGGCGGTGTCGAGCACGGTGTCTCGCGTGATCCTGTCCATCACGTCCCATTCTCGCGTCCGGACGGGCCCGCCCGATACACGGGCAACCACGCCGCAGGTCTTTACCTCACCGACCCACCGGTGTAACAGTGTTACAGAGCAACCGGCACCACCGCGCACGGAACCGGGGAATCGGTCCGCGCGCAGCCCTCGCACGAGCGGAAGAGGTGAGGTACGTGGCACGCATTCGGTACGGCGCCCGGCCGGCGGAGACGCTGAAGAAGTCCTCCCGGGAACGGTCCAGCCTCCCGGAGATCTGGTCCACCGGCGTGATGGCGATCTGGGAGACCGATCCCGAGGTGATCACGGCGATCCTGCCGCCGCCGCTGGTCCCCGCCGACCGCCCGCTGGTGCGGGTGAACATCTCCGGCTGCGACATCAACGGCTACCCGCTCGGCGCGGGTGCGGTCGCGGTCCGCTGCAAGCACGGCGACATCGAGGGCGACTACACGCTCACCATGCCGATGACCACCGAGCGCGCGGTGATCGGCGGTCGCGAGGTGTTCGGCGAGCCGAAGAAGCTGGCCGACGTCAAGGTCGAACGGAGCGGCGACGAGGTCGTGGCCACCGTGAACCGCATGGGCGTCACCTACGTCGAGGTGCGCGGCACGGTGGTCGAGGAGCTGGCCACGCCCGAGCCCCGACAGACACTGAGCTTCTACTACAAGTTCCTGCCCGCCGTGGACGGCGACGGCTTCGACGCCGACCCGATGCTGGTGCACGTCACCCGCAACGAGCGCACCCGCAGCGCGCACCGCCTGGACGGCGAGGTGATCCTGCGCGACTCGGACTTCGACCCGGTCGCCGACCTGCCGGTGCGCAAGCTGATCTCGATCACGCTCAGCGAGCGCACCTCGGATCAGCAGGGCTTCGTCGCCGAGCACGTCAAGGCCGACCTGGTGCTCCCGTACATCCACCAGCGCTACGACGACGTGCAGCAGATCACCGACGATCCGCCGCCCGCGAAGTAGCTCCCGGCAGGCAAGGCAGGCGAGGCAGGCGCGCCAAGCACGCCAAGCACGCCAAACATGCCAAGCAGGACAGGCACGGCAGCGACGACAGCAAGGGATCGGGACACATGCTCCAGGAATTCGACGGCAGAGTCGCCGTCGTCACCGGTGCCGCGAGCGGCATCGGGCTCGCCATGGCCGAGCGGTTCAGCGCAGAGGGCATGAAGGTCGTGCTCGGCGACATCGAGCAGGGCGCGCTGGACAAGGCCGTGGCGCGGATCACCGACGCGGGCGGCGACGCGATCGGGCACATCGTGGACGTGTCGGTGCGCGAGTCGGTGTTCAAGCTGGCCGACGCCGCGTTCGAGCACTTCGGCGCGGTGCACGTGCTGTGCAACAACGCCGGGATCGGCTCGGGCTCCGAGGGCAAGATGTGGGAGCACGATCCCAAGGACTGGGACTGGTGCTTCGCCGTCAACGTGTTCGGCGTCTTCAACGGCATCCAGGCGTTCGTCCCGCGGATGCTCGCGCAGAACACCCCCGGACACATCGTGAACACCTCCTCCGGCGACGGCGGCATCGCGCCGCTGCCGAACGCGTCGGTGTACGCGACCACCAAGGCCGCGGTGGTGACCATGACCGAGGCGCTGTACGCGCAACTGGGCCAGGTGCACGCGCAACTCGGCGCGTCCGTACTGTTCCCCGGCCCCAAGATGTTGCGCACCGGCCTGTGGGAGTCCTACCGCAACCGGCCCGAGCGGTTCGCCAAGTCGGTGCCGCGCAAGACGCCGTACAACACGCTCGACGCGTGGGAGAAGGCGATGCGCGACGCGGGGCAGGAGATCGAGTTCACCCCGGTCGAGTCGGTCGCGGCCGACGTGCTCGACGGCATCCGGGAGAACCGGTTCTGGATTCTGCCCGCCAGCGAGCACAGCGACGGGCAGATCACCGCGCGGTCGCAGAGCATGCTCGCCCGCAGCAACCCCTCGTACCTCGAAACCTTCGTCCTGGACAAGTGAGTGACGATGACTGAGCACACCGAGCACGACGAACTCACCACCCCCTACACGATCATCTCCTCGGACACCCACGCCGGGCTGCCGACCGAGCTGTATCGCGACTACCTCGCGACCAGGCACCACGCGGCGTTCGACCGGTTCATGTCCGAGCGCGAGGCGCAGCTCAAGGCGATCACCGACCTGGGCGTGCGCAACGAGGACTTCGCGGCGAACTGGTTCGAGACCAACGAGGAGGTGCTGCGCAGCGGTTGGGAGGTGGACCGGCGCGACCTGGAGTTGGACAAGGACGGCGTGGTCGGCGAGGTGATCTTCCCGGACGCGGACGCCGTCGAGTCGCGTACGTGCGTGCCGTTCGGCGCGGGCCTGGGCCTGTCCGGCGACATGGATCCGGAACTGGGCCTGGCCGGCGCACAGGCGCACAACCGCTGGTTGGCCGAGTTGTGCAAGACCAGCCCGGAGCGGCGGCGCGGGGTCGCGCTGATCCCGATCACCGCGGCGATCGAGGACGTGCTCGCGGAGATCCGCCGGATCAAGGCGGACGGCCTGGGCGCGGTGATGATCCCGGCCATGTGGATGAACCAGACGCCCTACCACGACCGCAGGTACGACCCGGTGTGGGCGCTGTGCGAGGACCTGGAGCTCCCGGTGGTCACCCACTCGGGTCCGGCCGACCGCGAGGCGTACGGAAACCACCTGGGCATCTACGTCACCGAGGTCACCTGGTGGCCCTCCCGGCCGCTGTGGTTCCTGCTGTGGTCCGGCGTCTTCGAGCGCTTCCCGCGGCTGCGGTTCGGGGTGACCGAGGCGGGTTGCTGGTGGGTGGGCAACCTGCTGTGGTTCACCGACCGGCTGCTGCTGGGCTCGCGCGGCGCGGCCAAGTTGGCCGGGTTCGAGGAGATCAAGCTGCTCCCGAGCGAGTACTTCGACCGCAACTGCTTCATCGGCGCGTCCAACACCAAGCGGCGCGAGATCGGCATGCGCTACGAGATCGGTGTCGGCAACATCTGCTGGGGTAACGATTTCCCGCATCCCGAGGGCACCTGGCCCGAGACGCTCAACATCTTGCGCAAGACGTTCTCGGACGTACCCATCGCCGAGACGCGCGTGATGCTCGGCGAGGCGGTCGCGGATGTGTACGGCTTCGACCTGGCCGCCCTCAGGCCGCACGCCGAGCGGGTCGGGGTCACCCCCGCGACGCTCGGTCAGGTGAACGAGGACGGATCGGCGAAGGACCTGACGACCAAGTGGGCAGCAGCCGCCGAGATCGGCCGGCACTGGCTCACCGGACACGACACGGGCGCCGCGATCAACCCCAACGCGGAAGCCCTGGAGGTCTGATCCCCCATGACTGACAGCACCACCCCGCTCCCCGTCCCGAGCGGCCCCCCGACGGGAGACCACCCCGAGCGGTACACGGTGATCTCGGCCGACTGCCACGGCGGCGGCGAGATCCACGGCTATCGCGACTACCTGCCCGCGCGCCTGCACGCCCGGTTCGACGCGTGGGTGAGCGGCTACGAGATTCCCTACGAGGACCTCAAGGGCGATCTGGGTCCGCGCAACTGGGACTCCGACCGCCGGATGCGCGACCTGGAGGCGGACGGGGTGGTGGCCGAGGTCATCTTCCCCAACACGGTGCCGCCGTTCTTCCCCAAGCCCTCGCTCACCGATCAGCCGCCGGCCGCGAACGCGGGCGATCTGGCGCTGCGTTGGGAAGGACTGAAGGCGCACAACCGCTGGATGGTCGACTTCTGCGCGGCGACGCCCGGACGCCGGGCGGGCATCGTGCAGATCATGCTGCACGACATCCCGGCCGCGGTGGAGGAGATCCGCTGGGCCAAGGAGGCCGGGCTCACCGGCGGCGTGCTGCTGCCGGGCACCCCGCCCGGTTCCGGCCTGGTGCCGATGTTCGACTACGCGCACTACGAGCCGCTGTGGCGGGTGTGCGAGGAGTTGGGCATGCCGGTGAACCACCACACCGGCTCGGCCGCGCCGCCGGCCGGGGACACCGACGTGGACAAGGTGGTGTTCCTGACCGAGGTGTCCTGGTGGGCGCACCGCGCGTTCACCCACCTGGTGGTCTCCGGCGCGATGGATCGCCACCCGGAGCTCCAGTTCGTCTTCACCGAGCAGGGCACTGCCTGGATCCCCGAGGAGACCCGGCGGCTGGACTACTACTGGCACCGGATGAGCACCGCGGTCGGCTCCCAGGAGTACGAGTGGGGCAGTGCGCTGGTGGGCCGGATGGAGCTCAAGCCCAGCGAGTACTGGGCCCGCCAGTGCCACGTCGGAGCCAGCTTCCAGCGCCCGGCCGAGGCCAAGCTGCGCTACCAGGTGGGCGTGGACCGGATCATGTGGGGCAGCGACTACCCGCACAAGGAGGCCAGCCATCCGTTCAGCCGCGAGGCACTCCAGCTGACCTACAACGGCATCGACCCGGTCGAGGTCGCGGCCATGGTCGGCGGCAACGCGGCGAAGCTGTACGGCTTCGACCTGGCCGCACTGGCCCCGATCGCGGCGAAGGTGGGTCCCCGGGTCGACCAGGTGTGGGCACCGCTGGCGCCCGAGGACATCCCGGTCGGCGCGGACAAGTGTCCGGCGTTCGTCGGTGCGGCGGGCATCAAGCCGTAGCCGCGACCGTCCCGCGGCGGTCCCGGCGTCCGGGGACCGGAACACCTCGTTCCGATCTCGTCGACGCCGGAACCGCCGCGGGCATCCGGCGGGTGTGATGCCTCGCACAGGGCCGCCAACCGTCGGGCCGGCGATTTTTCCGGTGAATCGCGCCGGCACGCTTTAGAGTCCGAGCCATGACTCGACCGGACTGGGCTCCAGAGCACATCGACATCACGCGCGCCAGCGTGGCCCGCGTCTACGACTACGCGCTCGGCGGCGCGCACAATTTCGCGGTCGACCGCGAGGCCGCCGAACTGGTCACCCAGGCGATGCCCGAACTGCGCGACGTGCTGCGCGGGAACCGGGTGTTCCTCACCCGCGCCGTGCACCACCTGCTGGACCTGGGCATCCGGCAGTTCCTGGACCTGGGCTCGGGCATCCCGACGGTGGGCAACGTGCACGAGATCGCGCACAAGGCCGATCCGGACGCGCGGGTGGTCTACGTGGACAACGATCCGGTCGCGGTCGCGCACAGCCAGGCCCTGCTCGCGAACAACCCGAACGCGACGGTGGTGGGCGCCGACCTGACCGATCCGGCGAAGGTGATCGACTCGCCCGAGGTGCGCAAGCTGATCGACTTCTCCCAGCCGGTCGGCGTGCTGATCGTGTCGGTGCTGCACTTCATCCCGGACGAGGTGGACCCGCCGGGTGTGGTGCGCCAGTACATGGACGCCACCGTGCCCGGCAGCCACCTCGCCCTCTCGCACGCGCACCGCAGCGACGAGCGCCCGGCCGGGATGGACCGTGCGCTCAGCGAGTACTCGTCCAACGTGCAGCAGATGCACGCTCGTTCGCACGACGGCATCCTGGCCATCTTCGGCGGCCTGGAACTGCTGCCCGCCCGCCTGGTCCCGGTGGACGTGTGGGGCCCCGAGGGCCGGCTCGGCGACCCCGAGGTGAAGCTGCCTCAGCTGGCGGGCGTCGCGGTCAAGGCCTGAGCGGCCGGTACCGGGTTGTAGAACTCGCGCTGGCCCACCACCAGACCGTCCCGGAAGGCCAGCACCGCGATGTAGGTGTTCGCGTAGGCACGGTCGGTGGGCCTGGCCCGCCCCTCGCCGGTGAACTCCACGATCACGGTGTCCGGGTCCACGCAGTCGTGGACCCGGGTCACCGTCAGGCGCAGCTCGAAGATGCCGAGCGCGACCTCCAGATAGGCGTCCACCGCGTCCTTGCCCTCGATCCGTACCGGCGGCGCGGCGTACGGGAATTCGAGCACGACGTCGGGGTGGTAGCAGGCCACCTGGGCGCTCCGGTCGCCCGCGCTCACCGCCGCGAGCAGCCGCTCGGCGATCCGGATGTGCTGCGCGCGTCGCGCCCCAGCCTGTTCGTGGTCGTTGGCGTCCATGGCCGCAGCGTGGCCCATGACGGCTGCCGAAGGAAGATCAAGCGGTGGCCGGTCGTCCCTCCCAGGCCGGCACCGCGCGAGTCTCCGGCAGCGCGGAGAAGCACGCCACACTGAGCGCCGCGGCCGCCGCGAGATAGGCCGCGACGCTCCACGGGGTGCCGTCGCCCCGGGCCAGTTCGGTGGCCACGATCGGGGTCAGCGCGCCGCCGAACACGCCGCCCAGGTTGTACGCGGTGGATGCGCCGGTGCATCGCACGCGCGGTTCGAACAACTCGGACAGGTAGGTGCCGATCACCGAGAACATCGTGATGAAGGCGATCAGCGTGCCCAGGCAGGCCAGCGTCATCCACACCGGATCACCGGTGGCCAGCAGCCCCAGCATCGGAAACGCCCACAACCCCATCGCCGTACAGCCCGCCACACACAGCGGCTTGCGCCCGTACCGATCGCCCAGCAGCGCGAACAGCGGCGTGGCGACGGCCTTGCCGACCACCGCGACCATGATGCACGCGAGCATCGTGGTGCGCCCGACCGCCAATGTGTCGGTGGCGTAGTGCAACGACCACGTCGTGGTCAGGTAGAACCCCACGTAGCCGCAGGTCAGCGCGCCGGCGACGAGCAGGATCAGCCGCCAGTGGCCACGCACCACCTCGGTGAACGGGCTCGCCGAGAGCCCGTCGGTGGCGGCCAGTTCGACGAACGCCGGGGTCTCCTCGATCGAGGCGCGCAGCAGCAGCCCGATGCCCGCGAGCACACCGGCGAACAGGAACGGCACCCGCCAGCCCCACGCCTGGAACTGTGCGTCGCTCAGCACCCCCGACAGGGTCAACATGAGGCCGTTGGCGAGCAGGAACCCGATCGCGGGGCCGGCCTGCGGGAAACTGCCCCACAGCGCCCGCCGGCCCGGCGGCGCGTGCTCGGCTGCCAGCAGTACCGCGCCGCCCCATTCGCCGCCGACCCCCAGCCCCTGGCAAAAGCGCAGCAGCACCAGCAGGATCGGCGCGGCCAGGCCGATCCGGTCGTAGGTGGGCAACAACCCGACCAGCACCGTCGCGATGCCGGTCAGCAGCAACGAGCCGACCAGGACCGGGCGCCGCCCGCGCCGGTCGCCCAGCCGGCCGAACAGCACCGAGCCCAACGGCCGCGAGACGAACCCCACCGCGTAGGTGGCGAATGCCGCGAGGGTGCCCGCGATCGGCGAGAAGCCGGGAAAGAACAGCGGCCCGAGCACCAGGGCCGCGGCCGTGCCGTAGACGAAGAAATCGTAGAACTCGATCGACGTGCCGGCGAAGGACGCCGCCGCGATCCGGACCATGGAGACATTTCGCGTCACACCCTGCCCAACGATCGGGTGGGAGTGTGGTCACCCGTGCGGGCGTCACCCGTCCGGGGCGGTCTGCCGTGCCTTTCCCTGCGTGTCGCGTTGGACAGGGGTTCGGGCATCGCCCAGATCCGCCAGCCACGGCGCGCCGGCGTCGTCGCCCACATGTCCCAGGGCCCAGGCCGGGTTCTGACACATCGCGGTCTGCACGATCTGAGTGCCCGGCAAGGTCACCGGCCAGCACAGCAGATGACCGGCCAGCCACCAGAACTTGCCGAGCACCGCCACCGAGAGGTCGTCCTCGCCCGGCGGCCGGTCCCGGTACTCGTGCCGGTACCAGGTGCGCACCACCTGCGGCCAGGTCTGCTCGGCGATCACCGTGCCGTCCCGATCGCGCAGCGGACCGCCCCGAAACGACACGTCCCGGGCGATCCGGTGGGTCACCCGCAGGCCCAGCGCGCGCCGCACCGGAGTGAGCACGATGGTCACCCCGCCGCACACCGACCAGGTCAGCATCGACGGCCACAGGCCGAACGTCAGGAACAGCACCGCGCCGGCGACGCCGAGCGGCAGGCCGACCGCGCGCGCCGCGACCGGTTCCGCGTACACCTTGAGCGGCGTGATCGGGACCCGGAAGACGGTGTCGGGAGTGGTGGCGTAGCGCGACTCGTCGAAGTCGAGCGCGCGCGCCCGGCGATGGGTCCGGGTCTGGAACCACGGCAGGGTCAGGGACAGCACCGCGCCGGCGACACCGAGTACAAACCAGGGCAGGGACACCTCGGGCAGTTCCATCGCCACGTCACCCCTTCGCGCGTCGATGTCTCCACGGTCGCCCATGGCAGCCCCCGGACGGAAGAGCACAGCCGCGACAAGTGGCAGAAAATGTGCGGCTCCGCCCGGATGGACACCGATCGAAGGGCACGCGTCGCGGCGCCGGCGGCCTGCTTCGGCCTACCCGGACGGCGCCGCCCGCGCCTGCCTCATCCGTCCCATCGCGGCGAGCCGGCCACTTCCGCCAACTCGGCCAAGGTGAGGGCCGGTTGGCCCACCGCACCCGTCGGATCGCCGCGCACCTCGAGGTAGAGCGCCCGACCGCCCGGGCGAAGGACCAGGAGCGAACGCGACTCCACCCGGCCGTCGACCACCGCCTGATGGGCCACCCCGGGCAGGCCGTCCGCCGACTTCACGTTCGCGCAGAAATCGACGTCCGGTGGCGGACAACTCGTCAGGACAGCGGACGTGGTCGAGCGCAACCGCACGGTCAGCACGGAATCGTCCCTACCCACACGGGTCACCGGAAAGGTGACCGGTGCCGTGCCCGAGGCAGGGCCCACCTTGACGGCACGAGGCAGCGGGGAGTCGGAGCCGACGAAGACATTCCGGTCGACCGGCAAGGCGTCGTCGCCGAACCGGGTCCACACCGGATGGCGAGCGATCGCGATCATCTCCGTGGTGCCCAGGGCGACAGCCGCCGAAAGCGCCTTCGCACCGACATACACGTGCACCTGTACCGCGTCGGCTCGCGTGTACACCACCTGACGGGACACGCGCTGTCCGTCCGTTCCCACGGGGCCGACGGACATCGTGAGCGTGCCCCCGTCCGGCTCCGGCGAACGGGTGCACGTGTACCCGGGAGGGGCGTTGGGCGCGCAGTGCGCACCCCACCACAGGTCCTCGACCGATCCGGGCAACGGGCGGGTGAGTTCCACCGCGAGCGACGTGGAGCCGCCGGGTCCGGTGTAGGTGCCGGAGATCCGGGAGTCGCCCGGCACCGGGGCCGCGCCCTCCGGCTCGAACCGGTCGGTGCGACCGCCGCCGGGCAGCGCGGTCCGCAGGTACGGAATCAGCTCACGGCCCAACGGCAGTCGCCCCGTCGGCGCGACCGCGGCCGGCCCCTGCTCGTCCACCGATCGGCCGAACGCACCGTCGAGCACGCTCGATCCGCCGATTTGGCCCAGCACGACCGCCAGCACGGCGACCACCGTCGCGCCGACCGCCATCCGCGTCCGGCGCTGCTGCCGGCCGCGCCGGATCCCGCGCTCGATCAAATCGGGGCTGGGCCCGCGAAACTCGGCCACGGCCGAGCGCATCGCATCCGGCAGATCCCGCTCGAACCGCTCGTCGGCACGCACGCTCATCGAATCCTTCCCGTCGATGCGACGCCGTTCGGGAAACCGCGCCGACCCCACCCCGGGCACCGCCGCGGGATCCCGCTCTCGCCGCCGGTCAACACGCCATGCCCAAATCGACCAGTTCGGCGCCGAGCAGCGCTCGCAGCCGGTCCAGGGCCCGCTTGGCACGCACCCGGACCGCCACGGGGCTGATCCGCAACACCTCCGCGGTCTCCTCCACCGAGCGGTCCTCCCAATAGCGCAGCACCAGCACCACCCGATCCGCGGGTGACAGCCGGGCCAGGCCCTGAAGCAGGGTCAAGCGCAGCTCGATGTCCGCGCCGACGACCGGGGGCGGTTCCGGCAACACCTCGCTCGGACGCTCGGACGAGCGCTTGAGCCGACGCACGGACAAGAACGTGCGCACCAGCGTGGTGTGCGCGTAGGCGACCGGCGCCTCCATGTGCCGAATCCGCCGCCAGCCCCGGAAGAGCTTGCCCAGCGTTTCCTGTACCAGGTCCTCGGCCGTGTGCCAGTCCCCGGTGAGCAGGCAGGCCGTGCGCAGCAGTTGGCCACTGCGGGCCTGCGCGAACTCTTCGAAGTCCGCGCCGCGATCCCCCGTCATGCCGCCTCCGCGCCTCGGTGTCGTGCGAATAACGCGTCGACCCGCCGCGGGCGTTACACCCCCCGTGTCACCGGCGGCGGTAGCCGGTCACACCGTGGATGCGGGCCAGGTGCCCGCGCAGCGTGGACACCCGGGGGTGTTGCGGTCCCAGGCGGTGCTCCTGTTCGGCGAGCAGCGGCACCAGCACGCTCTCGGACTGGTACGGGTCGCCCAGCGCGGCGAGCAACAACCCGATCCGCTCGCGCAGGTCGAACCCCTGGTACACGTCGGCCTCGGGGACACGCCGATGCAGGTCCAGCAGCCGCCGGTACTCGCCCAGCGCGGCGGGCAGTTCGCCCAATTCCTCCAGGCACGCCGCGACCTGTCGGCCGTACTCCATCGCCTCCGCGTCGGTCGGCCCACCGGACGCCGCGAACACTGCCGCGATGTACTGCAACTCCGGGAGGGCGCGCCGGAACCGACGGTCCGCCAGCAACGTGTCGGCGAGCGCCTGCCGCAACCCCAGGACGAGCGGGTCGTGTTCGCCGTGCCGGGCGATGGCGACCGGCAGCGCCGCGCCGAGCACATCCACGGCCTGGGTCAGCGCACCCTCGCCGAGCAGCCGATTGGCCTCGTCGAGCGCGCTGCGCACGTCCGGCACGGGCGGCGCGGCGGAGGGCACCGCGGCCCAGTCCGGATCCGGGCGCGGCGGGTGGGCCGCGGGGCCGGCGCTCATCGCCCACGGCGCGGCCGGCCGCTCGGGCACCGCCGCGCGTACCGGCCCGGGCAGGCCCGGCAGCGGCTGCGGCGCGGCCGGGAAGCGCAACGGGCGGGTCGGGTCCATCGGCGCGGTCGGCGCCAGCGCGTCGCCGTTGCCCGCGGGCAGCAGCGGCACGAGCAGCCGGTAGACCTCCTGCGCGTTCGCGGGCCGCTGATCGGGCTGCTTGCCCAGCAGGTGCAGCACGAGCCGGTCCAGCCCGGCGGGGGTGTCCGGGCGCCGCGCGCCGAGCGGCTCCGGCGTGCCGTTGAGGTGCCCGAGCATCACCGAGGCCATCGTCGGCCCGGCGAACGGCGCCTGTCCGGCCAGCATTTCGTAGAGCAGACAGCCGAGTGCGTACAGGTCGGTGCGCGGCTCGACGATCCCGTTCATCTGCTCGGGCGCCATGTACGCGGGCGAGCCCGGCATCGCGCCGGTCGTGGTCAGCTTGGTCGACTCCGGATCGAGCACCGCGGCCACGCCCAGGTCGAGCACCTTGACCGTGCCGTCCCGGCGGACCATCACGTTGCGCGGCTTGAGGTCGCGGTGCACGACCGGTACCGCGTGCACCGCGGCCAGCACCGAACAGATCTGCGCGGCCACCGCGACCGCCCACTCCCACGGCACCGGTTGGTTCTCGGCGATCAGGTCGGCCAGGTCGCAGCCGTCCAGGAGTTGCATCACCAGATACAGGTCGCCCTCGTCGGCGCCGCCGTCGAACACGGTGACCAGGCCCGGGTGATCGATGCCCGCGGTCACCCGGCACTCGCGCAGGAAGCGCCGTTCCATCGCGCCTCGGTCACCGGCGGCGTCCACCAGGTCGGTGCGCAGCAGTTTGACCGCGACCCGGCGCTGCAGGGTCTGGTCGTATGCCTTCCAGACCTGCCCCATGCCGCCTCTGCCGATCGCCGTCGACAGTTCGTAGCGGCCCGCGATCACGCGACCGGGAATGCTCATCGGGGTCCTCCGGGGTTGCCGCCGTCCTGTTCGCGCAACCGTTCGCTGAGTCCCTGCAACCGGGCCCGGGCCCGGGCGGCGGGATCGTCGACGGGCGGCGGGCCGGCGACGGGTGGCGGGGCGACCGGCCCGCGCGGGTCGGCGGGCGCGATCGCCGGGCCGGGCCGCGGATAGCCGGGCGGGGCCTGCGGCGGCGGGGCCGGCCGGTAGGGCTGCGGGTGCGGGTGCGGATACGAGTGTGGATGCGGCCCGACGGGCGCCTGCTGCTGCCACGGCGCGTACCCGGCCTGCGCGTGCGGCTGGTGGGCGCGCGCCGCCTTGGCCCAGCGGGCCGATCTGACGCACCACCAGACCGGCACCGCGACCATCAGCACGAGCAGCATGATCGTCCCGACGTCGTCCAGGATCGTCTGTGGTTCGGGGCCGCCGGCCGCCTTGCGCGCGCGCTCCTCGTCGTCCGACTCGGTGGCCACGACCAGGCATACGAAGGCGAGGACCACGCTGACCGCGATGCCCGTGAGGATCACCCAGTCCCAGCGCCTGCGGGTGCGAATGCCCGACACGAGCGGGGGGACCCAGGCCAGCAACCCGATCGAGACGAACGGTAGGACGGCGAGCCCGATGAGCCCGAACCAGTGACCGGCGGTACCGCGTCGACCGGGCACCGGATCGCGCGACGGACCTTCCATGCTGTGTGACTCCCGAGGCTGTGTGACTCCCGAGGCCGGCCGACTCCCCCGCAGGGTGAATCGATGCCGCGTCCGCACCCGGTCTACCGGGAGTCGCGGGCGATGGACCGGGAGACGGCGTGCCGGAAGCCTATCGGCGGGACCGATCGGCCGGCTGCCGACCTGGAAAGCAGGACGCGGCGACCGGTACCGGGTCCTCGACGGGTCCCGACGGCCGAAGGCGCGGCGCCCGCGCCGGCCGCGAAGCGACGAGACGCCGCAGCGTGTGCGACCGGCCGCGGGTGCCGCCGGCACGCACCCGGCGGGACGCACCGGGCACGGCGAGGGGTACCGTGCTCGGGTGTACCGCTTCCTGCTGACCCCGCGCTGGATCGCGATGGCGCTGCTCGTCCTCGTGCTGGTCCCGATCATGGTCGAGCTCGGCTTCTGGCAGTTCCACCGGCACGAGCACAAGGTCGCGCACAACGACCTGATCAGTGCCAACATCGAGCGCAAGCCGGTGCCCGCGCAGGATGTCCTCGCCGTGGGCCGCAAGTTGCCCGGCGATCTCCAGTGGCGCCGGGTCACCGTGACCGGCAGGTACGACACCGAACACGAGATGCTCGCGCGCAATCGGTCGCAGGACGGCGTGCCCGGCTTCTACGTGGTCACCCCGCTGATCACCGCCGACGGCCGGGCGCTCCTGGTCGATCGGGGCTGGGTGAAGAACCCGCCCACCGCCACCGACCGGCCCGAGGTGCCGCCGGCGCCGAGCGGTCAGGTCACGGTGACCGGCCGGCTGCGTCCGGACGAGACCCGCAAGGACTCCGGCATCCGTGATCTCGCGCTGCCCGACGGTCTGGTGATGCGGATCTCCGGCTTCGAGCTGGCCGCGAAGCTGCCGCACCCGATCTTCGGCGGCTATGTCGAACTCACCGAGCAGACCCCGATGGCCGCGAAGGCGCCGGCGCTGATCCCGGAGCCGGACGACGAGGACCTGGGCCCGCACCTGGCCTACGCGGTGCAGTGGTGGATCTTCGCGTTCGCCCTGGTGGCGATGTTCGTCAAGCTGGTGCGCAGCGAGGCCAAGGAGCTCGAAACCGAACTGGCCGCGCTGGACCAGGAGACCTCGGCCCCCGCGTCCGACGAACCGGCCAAGGTCTGAGCGGCGGCGCCCCGGGCCGGGGCGCCGCGGCGTGAGCGCGTCACAACCCCTTGACCAGCTCCGGGAGCACCTCGCCGATCGGCTCGCGGATCACCGCGTCGGCGACCCGGTCGTAGGGCGTCTGCCCGGCGTTGACGATCACCAGCCTGGCGCCCGCCTCCTGCGCCACCCGGCACAGCGACGCGGCGGGCTCGACCTGGAGCGAGGTGCCGATGGCCAGGAACACGTCGCCGATCTGCGCGGCGATCGCGGCCCGCTCCAGCACGCCGTGGTCCAGCCCCTGACCGAACATGATCGTCGCGGTCTTCTGGATCCCGCCGCAGCGCACGCAGCGCGGGTCGTCCTCGCCCATCGCCACCCGCTCCAGCGCCGCGTCCAGCGTCGTGCGCGCGTCGCACTCGGTACACACCACGTAGAACATCGTGCCGTGCAGCTCGATGATCTTCTCCGGGCCGGTGCCCGCCCGTCGATGCAGGCCGTCCACGTTCTGGGTGATCAACGCGTTGAGCCGACCGGCCCGTTCCAGCGCGACCAGCGCGGTGTGTCCCGCGTTCGGCCCGGCCAGCCGCGCGGGGTTGTCCCGACGCAGCAACCACGAGCGGCGGCGGATGTCCTCGTCGCCCATGTAGTAACCGTAGGTGACCAGCTTCTCCGCGTCCGGGTCCTTGGTCCACACGCCCTGCGGGCCCCGATAGTCGGGAATGCCGGAGTCGGTGGAGATGCCCGCACCGGTGAGCACGGTCACCCCGTCGTCGGCCGCCCGGATCCACTCCCGCACCACGTCGATCTGCTCGGTCATGCCACCGAGGGTAGCGACCTGCCCACCTGACGGCCTGTCATTTACCCCGCGCCGGGGCCGGCAGCGGGCAGGATGGGGGACATGGATCTTGGACTGCGCGATCGCGTATATCTGGTCACCGGCGGTACCCGCGGCCTCGGCTTGGCCACCGCCCGCGCGCTGGTGGACGACGGCGCCCGGGTTGTGGTCACCGGGCGGGACGAAAAACGCGCGGCGGAGGCCGTCACCGCACTGGGCGGACCCGAACAGGCGCTCGGGATCGCCGCCGACAACGGCGAGAGCGGTACCGCCGAGCGGCTGGTCGCCGCGGCGCTGGCCAGGTTCGAGCGGCTCGACGGTGCGCTCGTGAGCGTCGGCGGCCCGCCCGCCGGCGCGATCACCGCGGTCGAGGACGACCAGTGGCGGGACGCGTTCGAGTCGGTGTTCCTGGGCGCGGTCCGACTCGCCCGGGCGACCGCCTCGGCGCTGGGCAACGGGGGTTCGATCGGCTTCGTGTTGTCCTCGTCGGTGCGCCAGCCGATCGCCGGGCTCGGCGTCTCCAACGGCCTGCGCCCGGGCCTGGCGATGGTGGCCAAGACGCTGGCCGACGAACTGGGCCCGCGCGGCATCCGGGTGTTCGGGCTGCTGCCCGGCCGGATCGACACCGACCGGGTACGCGAGTTGGACGCGCTGAGCGGTGA
This sequence comes from Embleya scabrispora DSM 41855, assembly GCF_000372745.1. Taxonomy (GTDB): domain Bacteria; phylum Actinomycetota; class Actinomycetes; order Streptomycetales; family Streptomycetaceae; genus Embleya; species Embleya scabrispora. The sequence goes on from NZ_KB889679.1 coordinate 23,341, forward strand.
CGCCGAGGCGGCCCGGGCCCATCAGGCCCAGTCCATCCCGCTGGCCCGCTACGGCACCCCGGAGGAGTTCGGCCGAGTGGCCGCGTTCACCCTGTCCCCGGCCGCGTCCTACCTGAGCGGCGTGATGATCCCGATCGACGGCGGCCTGGCCCGTTCGTTGTGACCCCGCCGGGCCCGGAACCCGAGCGGACGGGCCCGGGACACGTCCCGGGCCCAGGGGCCTAGTCCAGGTGCCGCTTGGGCAGGCCCCGGCTGGTTCGCAGGTTCAGCACCGTGGGCAGCGTGGGCAGGCCCACCGCCTCGCGCGCGTTGGGCAGCACCCGATCGCGCACCGCGCTCAGCAACGTGCGTGGTTCGGCGCCGGGTTCGGCCCGGACCAGGACGCGCAGCGTCGGGCCGTGCCGATGGCGGACCAGATGCGCCGAGGCGTGTTCGATGCCGTCCACGTAGGACAGGTCGTCCTCGATCGCGTCGGCGAGCGCGTTGCCGGCCACGGTCAGCGTGTCCGCCTCGTCGCCCACCATGCCGAAGCCGGTGCCCAGCCCGGACGGACCGTCGCCGGCACCCGCGGTGGTGTCGCGGACCCGCAGCGACCGCACCGGCCGCCGGCCGAACTGCGCGAACAGCCACCACAGGGCGAGCAGCAGAATCAGTCCCGGCACGCCGAAGGCGACCCACCACCACCAGCCGTGGTCGGTCAGCCGCTCGGCCTGACTCGTGGTGATGAACGGCTTGTCCGCCGTGTGCACCAGATCGGGATACCAGCCTCGGCCGCGCGCGGCGAGCCCCAGGCCGCCGCCGATCAGCCCCAGTCCGACGAGGAACAACAGGATCCGGTTGCAGACTGTACGCATGCCCGCCTCACCTCCCGCTCACGGGCTGAAGACGCAGATCCACGCGAGGCACCCGGGCCAGCGTGAGCGCGTTCGCGCGTTCCTCGAGTCGTTCGATCAGCTCGTCGTGCAGGTCGTCCGGGTCGCGGAAGTGGTAGTCCACCCGCAGCACCGCCTTGCGTCGGCCCATCCGCACCCGCGCGTCCAATACGCCCGAGGAAGCCAGCGCGGTGTGCCGCAGGAACGAGGCGGCGGTACGCCGGGTCATGTAGACGGTCATCGCGTCGCCGGGCGAACGCAGCCGCAGCAGGCTGCGCCGGCCCGGGGTGACCGCGAGCACGATCAGCCACAGGCCCAGCACCGCGGCGATCAGCCCGGCGACGATGGTCCAGTTGTCCCGCCACACGTGCGTCTGGGCACGCTCGAGCAGATCGCGCGACCAGCGCGGGGCCCGATCGATCCGGGCCGTCACCCCGATGTACAGCGCGGTGCCGGTGACTCCGCACACGAGCAAGGCGACCAGTCCGGCCGGGAGGCCGCGTGTCGACCAGGCCCGGCGCACCTTGGCACCGTCGCCCCAGTCGTCGGTCGCCCCCGCCGACGTGTCGGCCGGCGAGGCACCCGAGAGCACCTCCGGTGCAGCCTCCAGGCTCACTCCACTCTCCTCTTGCCGTGCCCCCCACGGGTCAACCGGCCGACCGTCACGTCCACCCGCACCACCGGCATCCCGGTCAGGTACTCCACGTCGGCGCGCACCCGCTGCCGAATCGTCCGGACGATCTTCACCACGGGCCCGGGATAGGGCACGTCCACGTCGAGATCGACCGTCGCATGGTCGTGATGCATGGTGGCGCCCGCGCGCGGGGCGCGCAGCACGGTGTCCGGCGCGGCCTCGGTGGTGGCCTCACGCGCCGCGCGGGCGGCGATCTTCTCCACCACGCGCCCGCCGATCTGCAGTACTCCGCGATCCGCGGCCGGCGCCAGGCCCTCCGCCGGTACCGCTCGCATCAGCGCCGCCGGTTGCGCGAGCTGAACAGCTCGCCGAGGTCGAGGTCGCCGTCCAGGAAGCGGCCGACCAGGAAGCCGACCACCCCGAGCGCGGCGACCAGGAGAAAGGCCCCGAACCCGCCGATCGCGGCGGCCAGGCCGAGGGCCATGCCGACCAGCAGGCCGACCATGGGTGTAGTCATTGGCGAACGACTCCTCACTGAACCGACCATTGGTTGTTGTCGACGGTTGTCGTCGACCCCGTCGGGTCGGGTGCCGAAGGACCGCACGGGTTGCGCCGAGCCGCCTGGCACCCCGCCCGCTACTCGACGCGCGGGTTTTGGCGCCGTCGATGCCGCTCCGTCAACTGCCGCCAGAGCCGACCCGGCAACCGGCCGCGGCGGTAGACCGTGGTCTCCGCCGCGGCCCCCGAGCGAACCGGCGCCGGTGGCCCGGCCGCGTCGATCAGCGCTCTGTACCGCTCCAGGCCGGCGACGAATTCCTCCGGGTCACCCCCACGATCGGGATGGCTCGCGCGGATGAATTCCCGGTACTCGCGCAGCAGTTGTCGCCGCGCGTCGTCGCCGGGCCCGGCCGTCACTGAAGCTGGCGCTCCTTGGAGTCGTCTCCGTCGTACTCGATGTGGATGTCGTCCACCGCGATGTTGACCTCGACCACTTCGAGCGCGGTCATCCGCTCGACGGAGTCGATCACATTCTCGCGGACCGCCTGGGCCAATTCGGCGATGGGCACGCCGTAATCCACGACGATGTTGAGATCCACGGCACATTGCCGCTCGCCCACCTCGACGCTGACGCCCTGCGCCACGTTGGGCTTGCCCCCCGGGATGCGCTGGCGCACCGCGCCGAACGCTCGGGCCGCGCCCCCACCGAGCGCGTACACGCCCGGGATCTCCCGGGCGGCGATGCCCGCGATCTTGGCGACCACGCCGTCCGCGATGGACGTGCGGCCCTTCTCGGTGGCCAGCTTGACGACCTCCGTGGAACGAGCCCCACCGCCCGGCGAACGCTCGTCGTCCTTCTGGAGCGCCTGCGTGCCGGTCTTGCCCTGGGTCGTTGCGTCTGTCATCGGCGCACTTCCTTCCTCGACTGCCCGAACCATGCGACCGGAACCCCACTCGGTCCCGCTTGACATCGGTGCCCCCTGCCGGGTTCACCACACCTGTACGACACACACACCGGGCGAACGTCACGCGTCGATCGGAGGATGTTTCGCGGAATCCGACGCTATCCCGCCGGGCGGCTGCGGGCGTGCATCCCGAACGCGCGCCCCGCCGCGAGAGTGGCGGTTCTCGTGTTGCGCCCCCCGGCACAGTACGGTCGCCGGGTCGGGACGAGGAGGGAAGCCGATGGCCGACGAGGCCGAGCTCGACGAGAGCACCCTGGTGGTGCGGGCTCAGGAGGGCGACGCCGAGGCATTCGAGGTACTGATGCGTCGGCACGGTCGATCCCTCTACATGCTCGCGTTGCGCATCCTGGGACGCCCCACGGACGCGGAGGACGCGGTCCAGGAGGCGTTCATCGGCGCGTGGCGCAGGCTGCCCGGATTCCGCGCCGAATCGTCGTTCCTGACCTGGATGTATCGCATCGTCACCAACCGTGCGCTGAACATCGCCCGGACCAGACGGCCCACGGTCGGTCTCGATCAGGTGCCGGATCGGGCGATAGAGCAGATGGCGGACAATCCGGAGCGACGGGCGGAGGGGTCGGCGGCGCTCAAGGCGCTTCAGCAGGCGATGGGCACGCTCACCGAGGAGCAGCGGGCCTGCTGGGTTCTGCGCGAGTTGCACGGGCAGAGCTACGACGAGATCGCGGCGGCCGTGGGGATCGGGTCGAACGCGGTCCGAGGCAGGATCTTCCGAGCACGACAGACCCTGGCGGAGGCGATGCGGCCGTGGACATGACGAACGAGGCGGGCGACGCGCCCGACGCGCTGCGGCTGCCCTCCGCGGCGGAACTGCTCGCGACGACCCGGCACGCCTCGGCGGAGCCGGCCGAGCCGGTGAGCGCCGATCCGGATTCGGATCCACTGCCGTGCGGACGAGATCCCGAGGCGGTGCTCGAACACGCCGCCGCGGGCGAGTCGGACGAGCATGAGCGCTCGTGTCCCGAATGCCAGGCGCTGCTGCGCGACCACTCGGTGCTCGACCAGGTCACCCGCGAGTGGGCCGAGTTGCCGGTGCCGGTGCCGGACGACCTGGGCACGCGGGTGATGCGGCTGGTCCGGGCCGAGCTGCACACCGGCCGATTGCTGCCGCTGGGCGAGCCGGACGAGCAGTTGACGCTGACCGAGACCGCCGCGGCGCGTACGCTGCGGGCGGCGGTGGACGCCGAACCCGGTGTGCAGGCCCGCAGTTGCCGGATCCGGCCGTACGAGAACCGGGCCGGCGCGGCGGTGCCGGGACCGGTCACCGTGCGGTTGTCGGTCGGCGTGCCCTATGGCGAGCCGATCCACGCGCTCGCCGATCGGCTGCGCGAGCGGGTGCGCCGCGCCGCGAGCGAACGACTGGGGTTGGAAGTGGCGAAGGTGGACGTGGACGTGGTGGGCCTGGAACCGGCCGCCGGAAATCGGGAGGCGAACCGATGAGGCAGCCCGCGACGCGCATCTCGCGCGAGACGTCCGTCCTGGCCCGGACCACCGCCGGCAGCGCGGCGCTGGCCGTGCCGGGCGTGGTGGACCTGCAACCGGGTCTGCTCGACGCGGTCGCGCAGATCTCGGGCGGTCTGATCCCGGGCCGGGTCCCGGGGGTGACCACCCGCGTGCTCGACGAAGTCCTGCACGTGGACGTGCAGTTTCGCGCGGCGGCGGACCGCCGGGTGCTGGACGTGGCCCGCGAGGTGCGCGCGGCGGTCACCGCCGAGGTGCGCCGGCAGACCGGGCACAAGCGTGTGGTGGTGCACGTCCTGGTCACCGACGCGGGAGTGTGAGCCCGGTTCCCGCCGCCCGCGTGCCGGACCGGGCCCGGGTCAGGCGTGGGCGAGGCTGTACGAGGGCCGCTCGTTCAGCCCGGCCGGATCGTGTCCGGGCAGGTGGCCGTAGGCGCCGATGATGCCGCCGATCTCCTCGGTGGCGGTCAGCGGTCCGCTCGCGTCGGCGGCGCGCGGCACACGTCCGTGCCCGATCAGTTGCAGCCACTTGTTCAGCGGCAGTCGGGCCCGCTCGTACGCCTCCAGGGCCTCGACCGGATCCTGGTACGAGGCCAACGAACGGGCCAGCACCCGCGCGTCGACGATCGACTCGGACGCGCCGCCCAGCACGTAGGGATACATCGGGTGGGCCGCGTCGCCGAGCAGGGTGACCCGGCCGAACGACCACTGGTCCAGCGGCGGTCGGGTCACCAGCGGATAGCCCGACGCCTCGGTCGGCGTCTTGACCATCGCGCCGATGTCCGCGCCCGCGATGCTCCAGCCGCGGAAGACCCGGGTGAGCCGACGCAGGTCCGCGGGGCCGTTCCAGCCGGTGTCGCCGAGTTCGCCGGCCGATTGCCGATCGGGCAGCTCCGCGAGCCAGTTGGTGAGCGTGGTTCCGTCCCGCGGGTCGATCGGCTTGATCGGGTGCGCCATGAACCGCGCCTCGCCGTGCGCGGTCATGATCATCGTGTGACCGTCGGCGAACGGCACACAGCGGGTGGTGCCGCGCATCAGGATGCGCGGCTGCGCGACCGGCAGGCCCTCGTCCGGCAACAGCGTCGCGCGGGTCGCCGAGTTGATCCCGTCCGCCCCGATCAGCACGTCGGCCCGCTCCTGCCAGGGCCGCTCCTCGCCGTCGACGAAGTACGCGGTCACGCCGTGCTGGTCCTGGTCGAAGCCGGTCAGCCGTGACCCGGTGCGCACCGCCGAGCGGCCCAGCCGCTGGTAGACCGCGCGCAGCAGGGCGACCTGCAACTCGCCGCGGTGCACGGACAGATGCGGCCACAGGAAGCCGGCCCGCTGGCCGCGCGGTGCGAGTACCACGCGCGTGGCCGCCCGGTCCGGATAGGCCACGCCGGACAGCGGCACGCCCAGGTTGGCGATCGGGTGGTAGAGGTCGAGTTCGGCGAGTTCGCGCACCGCGTGGGGCAGGAGGCTGATCCCCAGCCCGAGGGGCCGGATTCTCAGTGCCGCGTCGATCACCGTCACTTCGGTGATGCCCGCGTCGTACAGGCTCAGTGCCACAGCCAGTCCACCTATGCCGCCGCCGGCGACGAGAACACGCACGTAGAAGCCCCTCTTGCCAACCACTTGGAATATCACCACACTACCCGCCGTCTCGCACTGCGGGCGGCCGACGCGCGCTCACACGGCCAGCACCTCGGAATCGGTCGTCTCCTCTTCCCGGTCCCGGAACTGACGGTGGTACAGGTCCGCGTACAGTCCGTTTCGGACGAGCAACTCGGCGTGTGTGCCGCGCTCCACGATGCCGCCGCCGTCCACCACCAGGATCAGGTCGGCGTCGCGCACGGTGGACAGCCGGTGGGCGATCACCAGCGCGGTGCGGCCCTCGAGCGCGGTGGCCAGCGCCTGTTGCACCGCCGCCTCGGACTCGGAGTCCAGGTGCGCGGTCGCCTCGTCGAGCACCACCACGCGCGGTGACTTGAGCAGCAGTCGGGCGATCGCCAGCCGTTGCTTCTCGCCGCCGGACAGGCGGTGTCCGCGTTCGCCGACCACGGTCTCCAGCCGGTCCGGCAACTCGGCCACCAGATCACCGATGTTCGCCCCGCGCAGCGCGGCCCACAGTTCCTCTTCGCTCGCGTCCGGCTTGGCGTAGAGCAGGTTGCCCCGGATCGTGTCGTGGAACATGTGCGAGTCCTGGGTGACCACGCCGACGGCGTCCCGCAGCGAGTCCAGCGTGACGTCGCGCACGTCGTGGCCGCCGATCCGCACCGACCCCTCGCTCGCGTCGTAGAGCCGGCCGACCAGCGAGGTGATCGTCGTCTTGCCCGCCCCCGAGGGCCCCACCAGGGCCACCACCCGACCGGGTTCGGCCCGGAAGGACACGTCCCGCAGGACCGGTTCGGAGCGGCGCCGATCGAGCACCGCGACACTCTCCAACGAGGCCAGCGAGACCTGGTCCGCTCCGGGGTAGGCGAAGGAGACGCCGTCGAACTCGACGGTGGCCGCATCCGCCGGCAGCGGCTCGGCTCCCGGCTTGTCGGCGATCAGCGCGGGCAGGTCGAACACCTCGAAGACCCGCTCGAAGCTGACCAGCGCGGTCATCACGTCCACCCGCACGTTCGCCAACGCGGTCAGCGGCCCGTACAGCCGACCCAGCAGCACGGTGAGCGCGACCAGCGTGCCCACGGTCAGCCGTCCGTCCACCGCCAGATGCCCGCCGATCAGGTACACCAGCGCGGTCGCCAGCGAGGCGACCAGGGTCAGCGCGGTGGCGAACACCCGGTTCACCAGCGCGATCCGGATGCCGATGTCGCGCACCCGGGCGGCCCGCCCGGAGAACAGCGCGTCCTCCTCCTCGGGCCGGCCGAAGATCTTCGCCAGCATCGCGCCGGAGACATTGAACCGCTCGGTCATCACGGTCGACATCTCGGCGTTCAACTGCATCTGCTCGCGCGTCATGGTCTGCAACCGGCGACCGATCCACTTGGCCGGCAGCAGGAACAGCGGAAGCAGGATCAGCGAGACCAGGGTGATCTGCCAGGCCAGGTAGAACATCGTGCCCGCCACCAGCACCAGGCTCACCAGATTGGACACCACGCCGGCCAGGGTCGAGGTGAACGCGCGCTGCGCGGAGAGCACGTCGTTGTTCAGCCGCGAGATCAACGCGCCGGTCTGGGTTCGGGTGAAGAACGCGATCGGCTGTCGCTGCACGTGCGCGAACACCCGGCTGCGCAGTTCGTAGATCGAACCCTCGCCGATCCGCGCCGAATACCACCGCTCGGCCAGGCCGAACCCGGCGGAGAGCAGCGCGATGCCCGCCACCACCATCGCGAGCACGGTCACCAGGTGACCGTCGCCCTCGAGCACCCCCTCGTCCACGATCCGCTGCGCGAGCAGCGGCGGCACGATGGTCAACACCGCGCCGATCACGACCAAAATCAAATACGCGGTGATCTGCCGCGCGAAAGGTCTCGCGAACTCGCCCACCCGTCGGACCGTGCCGGGGGCGAGCTTGCGCTCGACCACCGACGCGTCACGCGTGTAGGACCGCAGATTCATGCCCATCGGGCCGCCGCCACTCATACGCCTCGCTCCCCGTACATATCGAGTGATCACAACTCGAGTGATTACAACAAAATCCTGAGTCAACCTCAGCACTTCGTGTACAGGAACACCGGCACGGGCCCGCATAGTCCCGGGCCCGACCCGGGTTTCGAGCGCGGGCGGCGGCGCGATGTGTGACGGAGGTCTCGCCGGTATCCCCTACTCACCCGTCCCGGCGAGGTCGCGCAGTCGGCGGGCCTGGGCCGCGCGTTCGGCGGCGCGCTGTTCGTCGTACGTGCGCGCCGAAGCCCCCGCGAGCAGGGCCTTCGTCTCGATCACCGCGTCGCGCGGCGCGGCCAGGAGCGCGGCCAGCAGGTCGCGCGCGGCACCGTCGAGGTCCTCGCGCGGCACCGTCAGCGTGGCCAGTCCCATCGACACCGCCTCCTGGGCGCCGACCCAACGCCCGGTGACGCAGATCTCCAGCGCGCGGGCATAACCCACGAGGTCGACCAACGGCTTGGTCCCGGCCAGGTCCGGGACCAGACCGAGCGCGGTCTCGCGCATCGAGAACCGCGCGTCGTCGGCACACACCCGCAGATCGCAGGCCAGCGCCAACTGGAACCCGGCGCCCACCGCATGCCCCTGCACGGCGGCGACGGTGAGCAGGTCGGGACGACGCCACCAGGTGAACGCCTCCTGGAACGAGGCGATGGTCGCGTCGAGTTCGTCGTCGCTCGCCCCGGCCAAGGTGACGAGATCCGACTCTCCCGCGATGCCCCCTCCACCGGGGAACATCCGCCGATCCAGGCCCGCGGAGAAGGAAGCGCCCTCCGCGCGCAACAACACGGCCCGGACGTCACCGGGCAGGTCGCGACCGACTGCGGCGAGCGCGCGCCAGAGCGCGGGAGTCTGCGCGTTGCGCCGGTCGGGGTTGGTGAGGGTCACCACCGCGAACGAACCTTCGATCACGACCGAAAGGTCCTGCCGTGCCGCGTGGTCGGTGCTGCCGACCTCGCCGCCGTTGTTGTCCGTGCCGCCGTTGCTGTTCGTACTGTCGAGCTGATTCGCCACCACGTCCACGGTCCCTCCCGTGTTCGGGTCGCTTCCGTCGAACGACCACGCGCCCGACGTTACCGGTCGGTCACATGGTCGTTCGGCGGACGGTACGGTGTTGCCGATCCTTTGGAGCTCGACCTCAGGCCGAGGACGACGCGGCGGTCTTGGCCTTGCCCCGCGTTGCCCCACCCCTGCCTCGGAGGGTCACCCCGGACTCGCTGAGCATCCGGTGCACGAAGCCGTATGAACGGCCCGTCTCCTCCGCGAGGGCGCGGATGCTGGCACCGGAGTCGTACTTCTTCTTGAGGTCAGCCGCGAGCTGCTCGCGCGCGGCACCGGTCACCCGGCTGCCCTTCTTCAGAGTCTCGGCCACACGTGCCTCCTCATAGGAAGTGCGCTCTGGAATCCCATGATCACCCCTGAGGCATGGCATGGCCAGTGATTCCACCGGGCCCGAAGGCTTGATCATCGCGGCGCGTGGCCTCTTGCACACAAAGATCACCCGAGCGGAATCGCACCTTCCCGTGCCGAATGCTTGACCGAATCCTGTGTCCGCCGGCAAAGGCGCTGGTCACCCATGAGATTCGCGACCTTGCTCTGCGTCGCCGTCGAGGCCGGTGACCGGCGTCACCTGCGGACCGGAACGATGGCTTCCCCTTGTGAGGGTTTCGTGGCGAAAACCCGTCGGGGGGACGAAAGCGATCACCCCGTCGGGTTGCCCATGAAGGCAACCCGACGGGGTGTCGGTGGTTCCGGGTGTCCGGGCGCGGGCGCCCGATCGGTCAGGCGAGCGCGACCAGGTCCGCGTAGTCCTCGTTCCACAGGTCCTCGACGCCGTCCGGGAGCAGGATGATCCGCTCCGGCTGGAGCGCCTCCACCGCGCCCTCGTCGTGGGTGACCAGGACGACGGCGCCCTCGTAGGTGCGCAGCGCGTCCAGCACCTCGGCGCGGCTGGCCGGGTCGAGGTTGTTGGTGGGCTCGTCCAGGAGCAGCACGTTGGCCTTGGAGACCACCAGCGTCGCCAGGGCGAGCCGGGTCTTCTCGCCACCGGAGAGCACCCCGGCCGGCTTGTCCACGTCGTCGCCGGAGAACAGGAACGAGCCCAGCACCTTGCGCACCTCGACCAGGTCGAGGTCGGGTGAGGACGAGCGCATGTTCTCCAGGACCGTGCGCTCCGGGTCGAGCGTCTCGTGTTCCTGCGCGTAGTACCCGAGTTGGAGCCCGTGGCCGGGTTCGATCTTGCCGGTGTCCGGCTCCTCGACGCCGCCGAGCAGCCGCAGCAGCGTGGTCTTGCCGGCGCCGTTGAGGCCCAGGATGACCACCCGTGAGCCCTTGTCGATGGCCAGGTCGACGTCGGTGAAGATCTCCAGCGAGCCGTACGACTTGGACAGGCCGGTCGCCATCAGCGGGGTCTTCCCGCACGGCGCCGGCTTGGGGAAGCGCAGCTTGGCGACCTTGTCCGACTTGCGCTCGCTCTCCAGCCCGGAGAGCAGCTTCTCGGCGCGCCGGGCCATGTTCTGCGCGGCCACCGTCTTGGTCGCCTTGGCCCGCATCTTGTCGGCCTGCGAGAAGAGCTGATCGGCCTTCTTCTCCGCGTTGGCCCGCTCGCGCTTGCGGCGCCGCTCGTCGGTCTCGCGCTGAAGCTTGTAGGCGTTCCAGCCGACGTTGTAGATGTCGATGGTGGTGCGGTTGGCGTCCAGGTAGAACACCTTGTTGACGCACGCCTCCATCAGGCCGACATCGTGACTGATCACGATGAAGCCGCCCTTGTAGGTCTTGAGGAAGTCGCGCAGCCACCCGATCGAGTCGGCGTCGAGGTGGTTGGTGGGCTCGTCCAGGAGCAGCGTGTCGGCATCCGAGAACAGGATCCGGGCCAGCTCGACCCGACGCCGCTGACCACCGGAGAGGGTGTGCAGCTCCTGGCCCAGGATCCGGTCCGGCAGACCCAGGCTGGCCGAGATGGTGGCCGCCTCGGCCTCGGCCGCGTAGCCGCCCTTGGTCAGGAACTCGGTCTCCAGCCGCGAGTACCTGCGCATCGCCTTCGCGGCGGTCTCGCCGCTGGCGCTGGCCATCAGACCCTCGGCCTCGCGCATCCCGGACAGCGCCACGTCCAGCCCGCGTGCGGACAGGATCCGGTCCCGGGCGAGCACGTCCAAGTCGCCGGTGCGCGGGTCCTGCGGGAGGTAGCCGACCTCACCGGTGCGGGTGATGGTGCCGGACGCGGGCTGGGTCTCCCCGGCGAGCGTCTTGGTCAGGGTGGTCTTGCCGGCGCCGTTGCGCCCCACCAGGCCGATCCGGTCGCCGGCCGCGACCCGGAAGGAGGCGGGTTCGAGCAGAATGCGGGCGCCGGCGCGTAGTTCGACGTTGGTTGCGTTGATCATGAAGGACTGGACTCCCGGTCGGGGACTGACGAAGACGGACGGTCGTGCGGGGCTTGCGGGGAAGCCACACCGCTCTAAGGCCGCTCGCGGGGATATCCAGAGAAACCGACCATGCACCCGAGTCTACGGGAGCGCTCGCGGCGGATTTCCGGGCGTCCTGCGGGCACGAGGGCAACCCGGGCGATAAAAAGTCGGAAAAGGGATATCCGTCACTCGACATCCTGCACATCCTTCGTCCGGCCCTGGTGTCCCCGAGCCCGCAGGCGGCGCCCCGATGCAGTTCGACGACGACGCGGATCTCGACACGTCACAGATCGAGGACCGACGCGGCTCGGCCGGCGGCGGGCAGCGCCGTCCCGGGCTCGCGGCGGGCGGCGGCGCGGCGGGTCTGATCGTGGCGGCGCTCGGCCCGAGCGACGGCGGCGACTCGGCCCCGGCGGACAACCGCGCGCTCGAGGACTCGTGCCGCAGGGGCACCGACGCCAACGCCCGCGACGACTGCCGGATCGTGGGGGTGGTCGACAGCGTGCAGACGTATTGGACGAGCGAGTACCGGCGCCGCGGCGCGAGCTACCGGTCGGCGCCGACCCGGTTCTTCACCGGCGACACCTCGACGGCGTGCGGCGGAGCCACCTCGGCGGCGGGGCCCTTCTACTGTCCGGGCGACCGCAAGGTCTACATCGACCTGGGCTTCTTCGACGACCTGCGTACCAGGTTCGGCGCCAAGGGCGGACCGTTCGCCGAGGCGTAGGTGATCGCGCACGAGTACGGCCACCACATCGCAGCCCCGCCGGCGCTTGAGGCGAACCCAGCCCCGCCGGCGCTTGAGGCCAAATCAGCCCGGCCGGCGATTGAGGCCACGAACGTCGACCACAGCCAACCGAGATCGATCCACGATCTCCTCCGCGTCGGCGACAGCCGAAAGATGCCGCGCCAACCTCTCCCGCACCTCCCGCCCCCCACCATCCACAACTCGCAACGAGACCCACGCGGCCGAAGCCTCCAGCGCAGCCCTCGCACCGGCCGCCGCCGCCGCGAGCCAGGGCAACACGTCCTCGTCCGCACCATCGCGAACCGTCCCCGCCAGCCCGATCAGATCCGCCGCCAACGCCGCGATGCGCAAAGGCACTTCGACCTCATCCGCGGCAACGGAATCCACCTCCGCCGCATGGCCCACCCGCATCGCCCGCTCACGCATCCGCCCCGCCTCGGCCCGCGCCGCGCGCATCGTCTCCTCGGCGTCGGTGGTGTGCAGCGCCAGCGCCGCCGCCCGCTCGATCAACGCCGCAGCCTGCGCGGCCTGGAGCGCCGCGGCGGCCCCCTGTACCGCGACATCGGGACTGGCCAGCCGGTCGAGGTGTTCCCCGATGGTCTGTTCGCGCAACGGACTCTCCTTGCACAGGGTGGACACTGTCCCTGCCAGAGTGCCCGCCGAGATCCAATTGCGCCATTTATCAACCATGTTGGTTTGAGTTCGCCCCACCCCACACCGCCCACACCGCCCACACCTCGGCACCACCCACACCGCCGGGCGACCCGCGCCACCCGCACCGCGTCGCGCGCCCCGCTCGCGATCACCGACCCGTGCGCCGCGCGCTCGGGTTCACCGGGCGGTCTTGACGTCGCACCAGACGACCTTGCCGTCCGGAACGGGGTAGCTGCCCCATTCCTCGGCCATCGCATCCACCAACAGCAGCCCGCGCCCGTGCTCGTCGAGCAGGTCCACCGCGCGCCCCGGTGACGGGAGCGCCGCACCGCTGTCCACGACCGCGATCCGGATCGAGTCGTCCCGCCGCAGCACGGCCACCGCGACCGTACGACCTCGCGTCGAGTGTTTGATCGCGTTGGTCACCAGCTCCGACAGGAGCAATTCGAGGGTGTCCACGGGCGCGTCGGGGGCTCGGTCGTCGAGTACCCGACGCAACGCGTGCCGCGCTCGCGGGACCGCCTCCACGGTGGCCGTCAACCGCAGTGACAGGAGCAGCGGGCCGGCCGGAGACTCCCCCGATCGCTGCGATGATGCGGTTTCGCCCACGTCTCCCCCTGCTCTCCCCTGGTGGCACGGATGAGGCGGCCGGAGGCATCGGCGACCTTTGTCCAAACTAGCCGCCCTTGTCTCCACTGTTGGTGAGATCGACTTCTTTGCCCCTGGTGAAACGTGGCGCGGGCCGGCGATGGACGTGCGACCGGCGCTCGATCGGCGCACGCCGTCGACAAAGGCGCCCTCGGGCGCCCGGGACGCGGTTCCCGCCCCGCTCGCCGGGGTAGCGATTCCCGACGACAGCCGCGCCGAGCAGCGCGTCGAAGGTGCCACGTGACTCGGATCGCACGGCCCGGGAGGGGGCTCGGGGAACCAACCGAACCGCCGCTTCGTCCCGCAAGCAGATGGCAACGGCTCGGGACACCCCGGTGCCGGCTCGCCACCCGGCCGCTAACGTCGGGGGTACCGACCGCGTCACGGAGGACCTGCATGCAGCCCCGGCTCCAGGCCACTCTGGCCGATTTCGTACCGGCCCTGCGCTTCGTCGCGCCCGAACTCGTAGCCGACTACCTCGAACACGAGAATCTGCCCGCGGCGTGGTGGATGAGCGTGCCCGTGGTGCGGGCCGCGGACACCTTCGGCCGGGACGAGCTTCCGGGGCGCCTCGCCGATCTGGCCTACACCGAGCTTCGCCACCTTCGCCTGGGCGACCTGCTGCCGGGAGCGTGGCTGGCCCGCAACGGCTTCCGGCTGTCCCAGTGGCCCGACGGCGCCCGGACGAACGTGATGGTGCGTACGCCGGACTGGGCGGACCTGCTCACCACCACCGTGCGCGAGGTCGGCGACTGGACCCAGATCGGCACCTCGACGGTGCGGCCGTTGGTGGCCCGGCTGTTCGAGGAGGTGCTGGGGCTGCTGCCCGCGGACGACGAATCGGTGGACGCGGACGCGGTGTTCGGCGTGCCCGACACCGCCGCGAGCGAACCCGTACCGGCCCTCGCATCGGCCTCGGCGGTCGAGGCACAGCCGGAACCGACCCCGACCGAGCCCGAGGCCGAGCCCACACCCGAGCCCACACCCGAGCCGGTGCCCGCCGCGCCGAGCGCCGTGATGCCGGCCCCGCCGATCGACGGCGACTGGGACACTCCGGACGACTGGGGCGACCTGGACGAGGACGAGCTGCGCCCGGTCAAGCTGCCCGAGCCGCTGACCGCCGAACTGGGCACCGTGGTGCGTTGGTTGGCCGCGCAGGCACCGGACGTACCGCTGATGGCGCAACTCGCCCAGGTCACCCTGGAGACCGCCGCGGTGGTCGGCCTGGAGGACGCCTCGGAGGAGGTCCGGACGGCGTTGACCGCGCTGCTCACCCAGGTCCCGTCCGGACTGCGCGCGTCGCTCGCGATGCCGCCGGCCGCGCCCGAGACGGGCGAAGCGGCGGCCGAGCCGAGCGCGCCGCCCGCGTCGACGCCGGAGACGGCGGCGGGTCGGGACGCGTACGGCGAGGTCCCGCCACCCACCCGGGCCGACGTGTCCCCGGCCCGGCCGGCCGACCCCAAGCCGGCTGCGAAGGCCGAACCGCGCTCCGCGCCCGAGCCGCACGCCCCCGGCGACAGGTCCGACGAGCCCGCGATCGGGTCGGGGTCCGGCAGCCGCCGGGAGCCGGTGATCCGGACCGAGGACACGTTTGCGGACGCGCCGCCGCGCGCCACGTCCGCCGAGCCCGCGGCCGAGGACGACCGGCCCGGCCTGGACGCGTTCGGCGAGACGCCGCCGATGACCGTCGCGGACATCCCGATCCGCACGATCAAGGACCGCGGCCCGGCCGATGCGCCCGCCGGCCCGGCGCCCGAGTCGACGTCGAAGCCCGCCGGGGCCGGTTCCGCCGAAGACCCGGGGCAGGACGCGTTCGGCGAGATCCCGCCGCCCACCGCGGGCCGGATGCCGGCAGTCGGCGAGTCGGAAGCACCGCGCACGCCCGAGGGCCTGCGCATCCCGCCCCGACCGAGCCACCCGCCGCGCACCGCGCCGGCCCCGACGTCCGTCCCGGAGCCGGCCGCCGGTGCGACCGCCGCGGAGGTACCGTCCGTGCCCGCGCCGCCGGACCACTCGGTGGTGCCGCGGACCAACCGGGGTACCAAGGCCGCCGCCGCCGACCCCGAGGCCACCGTCGAAATGGTGCCGGGCGCGCTGCCCGCGACCGAGGACGTCACGATGCTCGTCGACCGGCCGCCGCAACGCGCCGGCGAACCCGGCGGAGGCGACCCGGTCACCATTCTGGGGTCCTGGTTCACCACTGCCGAGCCGCAGCGCAAGGTCCTCGCCCGGGATCGGCTGTTCACCGACGCGCCGCGCGAACTGGAATCGCTGGCGGCCGAGTTCGGCATCTCGCCGGCCGAGGTCAAGATCATGGAGCGGGACCTGCGGCGCAATCTGGACGAGCGGATCGCCCGCTCGGAGGGCGCGCCGGTCCGGGTCCACCTGAGCTTCGTCCGGGACCGACTCGGCGTGCTCACCACGGTGTCCGAGCTGCGCGCCCTGCACCCCAAGCACACCGAGATCGTGCCGGGCCTGGAGATCCAGGTGTGGCAGGTGCTGCGCGGCCTGCTCGGCCTGCACACGTCGGTGGACGGCTGGCTTTCCGGCGCGCCGCTCGGCGAGTTGTCCGACCGTACCCAGAACACGCTGGACGCGGCCTGCGCACACGGCCCGGTGCCGCTTCGGGCGCTGGAGCGCGACCTGGCCGCGATGGGCATCCGCAAGCCGTTGCAGACCGCCTGGATCAGCCGGCTGGAGGGCTTCCAGGTGGAGAACGGCCAGGTGCTCTCCCGCTCGGCGGACACCCTGGAACGGCCGGCCCAGAAGCAGCAGCCGGCGCCGATCGGGGATCCGTCCTGGACCGCGGGCTGCTTCCGCGAGGACACCGGCGCATGGGCGTTCCGGGTGGACGTGTCCACCGCGATGCTCGAAGGCGAGCCGGTCAAGCTGCCGGTCGCGTTCGCCCAGGCCCTGGGCGTCACCGCCGGCGGTCAGGTCCGCCTGCACCACGGGCACGGCCCTGCCGCGCTGCGCTGGTCGGACACGCCCTACCTGGTGTCCCTGCGCGCCATTCTGGCCGGACTGTCCGCACACGAGGGCGACATGGTCTTCATCTCGTCCATCCACCAGGGCCGCCTGGAGGCCCGCCTGGTCCGCGGCGACGCCACGGTACGCCTCCCCCGCTGGGCCCGCGCCCTACGCCACACCGGCGTGGACCCGGTCCCGGAACAGGTCAACCTCCCCGAACTCCTCGGCGCCCGCATCGGCCTCGACCCCGGCATCGATCTCAAGGCCGTGCTCCACCGCCTCCAACAACGCGGCGACACCGACGTCCTCGAACTCCTCGGCGTAACCCAGCCCCGCCCCTGAGAACCCGAAAGCGCCGGGCCGGCCCGACAACCATCGGACCCGCCCGGCGCTTCGCCCACCTCCACACACCCGAAACCCACAGCCGATCAGCCCGGCCGGCGGATGAGGCCAACCCGGCTGCCGAACAGCCCGAGTGCGCGAGGCCGACGGGCCCAGCCGGCCCGGGAGGCTACAGGTTGAACCCCAGCGCGCGCAGCTGCTCGCGCCCGTCGTCGGTGATCTTGTCCGGCCCCCACGGCGGCATCCAGACCCAGTTGATCCGCATGTCCGCGACGATCCCCTCGGTCGCGGATCGCGTCTGGTCCTCGATCACGTCCGTGAGCGGACACGCCGCACTGGTGAGCGTCATGTCGATGGTGGCGATGTTCGCGTCGTCGACATGCACGCCGTACACCAGGCCCAGGTCGACGACGTTGATCCCGAGCTCGGGGTCCACGACGTCGTACATCGCCTCGGTGACGTCCTCCGGCGTAGCCGCGGGACGCGCCTGCGTCTCGGTCATTTCTGCCCTTCCGTCGTCTGCAGTGCCTGCGCGGTGGCGTCCTTGAAGGCCATCCACCCCAGCAACGCGCACTTCACCCGCGCCGGGTACTTGCTGACGCCGACGAACGCGACGGCGTCCTCCAGGACGTCCTCGTCCGGCTCACCCTGCCCCTTGGACTGCATGAGCGCGAGAAACTCGTCCCCCGCGTTCAGCGCGTCCTCGATGGTGTGCCCGATCACCAGGTCGGTCATCACGGACGTGCTGGCCTGGCTGATCGAACAGCCCTGGCCCTCGTAGCTGACGTCGAGAACCTTCTCGCCGTCCAGCTTCACGCGCAGCGTGACCTCGTCCCCACAGGTCGGATTGACGTGGTGGACCTCGGTGTCGAACGGGTCCCGCAGCCCCTTGTTGTGCGGGTGCCGGTAGTGGTCCAGGATGATCTCCTGGTACATCCCGTCAAGCTTCATCTTCGCCTCCCCCCGTATCAGCCGAAGAACTGACGAACATGTTCCAGCCCCGCCACGAGCGCGTCGACCTCACTCGGCGTGGAGTAGAGGTAGAACGAGGCTCGCGTGGTCGCCGGCACGCCGTAGCGCAGGCACACCGGACGGGCGCAGTGGTGACCGACCCGGACCGCGATGCCCTGCTCGTCGAGCACCTGGCCCACGTCGTGCGGGTGGATGTCACCGAACGTGAAGGAGATCGCCGCACCGCGCGCCACGTTGTCCGCCGGGCCGATGATCTTCAGGCCCTCGACACCGTTCAACGCGTCGATCGCGTAACCCGTGATCGCGTGCTCGTGCGCGGCGATGCGATCCATGCCGATCGCCGACAGGTAGTCGATCGCCGCACCGAGCCCGACCGCCTCCGTGATCGGCGGGGTGCCGGCCTCGAACTTGTGCGGCGCGGGCGCGTACGTGGACGCGCTCATCGTCACGGTCTCGATCATCTCGCCGCCGCCCAGGAACGGCGGCAGCTCCTCCAGCAGGCCCAACCGGCCCCAGAGCACGCCGATGCCGGTCGGACCGCACATCTTGTGGCCGGTGAACGCGACGAAGTCGGCGCCCAGGGCTTGGACGTCGAGCACCGTGTGCGGCGCGGCCTGCGACGCGTCGACCACGACCAGGGCGCCGACGTCGTGCGCACGGCGCACGATCGGCTCCAGGTCGTTGACCGTGCCGAGGATGTTCGAGGTGTGCACGACCGAGACGACCTTGGTCTCCTCGGTGATCACCTGCTCGATGTTCGACAGGTCGAGCCGGCCCTCGTCGGTGAGCCCGAACCACTTGAGCTTCGTGCCGGTGCGCTGCGCGAGCAGCTGCCACGGGACGATATTCGAGTGGTGCTCCATCTCGGTGATCACCACGTCGGCGCCCACGCCGACCTTGAACGGTTCGTCCGCCCAGGTCAGCATGTTCGCCACGAGGTTGATCGCCTCGGAGGAGTTCTTGGTGAAGATCACCTCGTCCCGGCTGGGCGCGTTGATGAACTGCGCGACCTTGTCCCGGGCGCCCTCGTACAGCGCGGTGGCCTCTTCGGCCAGCACGTGCACGCCTCGGTGCACGTTCGCGTTGCTGTTCGCGTAGTAGTGCGTCATGGCGTCGATCACCTGACGCGGGGTCTGCGACGTCGCCGCGTTGTCCAGGTAGACAAGCGGTCGGTCGCCGTGCAGGAGCCGTTCGAGGATCGGGAAATCCTTGCGGATCGCGTCCGTGTCGAGCAGCCCCGGCAGGTGCACTGTCATGCAGTCTCCCCCTTGCCGGTGTACGCCTCGTAACCTTCGTCCTCGAGCTTGTCCGCGAGTTCGGCGCCGCCGGACTCGACGATCCGGCCGCCCGCGAAGACGTGCACGTGGTCGGGCTTGATGTACTTCAGGATGCGCGTGTAGTGGGTGATCAGCAGGGTGCCGATCTCGCCGCCGGCCTGCACGCGGTTGACGCCCTCGGACACCACGCGCAGCGCGTCGACGTCCAGACCGGAGTCGGTCTCGTCGAGGATCGCGATCTTCGGGCGCAGCAGTTCCAGCTGAAGGATCTCGTGGCGCTTCTTCTCGCCGCCGGAGAAGCCCTCGTTGACGTTGCGCTCGGCGAAGGCGGGGTCCATCTGGAGGCGCTCCATGGCCTCCTTGACCTCCTTGATCCACAGCCGCAGCTTGGGGGCCTCGCCACGGGTGGCGGTGGCGGCGGTGCGCAGGAAGTTGGACACCGAGACGCCGGCGACCTCGACGGGGTACTGCATGGCGAGGAACAGGCCGGCGCGGGCCCGCTCGTCGACGGTCATGGACAGCACGTCCTCGCCGTCGAGCAGCACACTCCCGCCGGTGACCCGGTATTTCGGGTGGCCCGCGACCGAGTACGCCAGGGTCGACTTGCCGGAGCCGTTGGGGCCCATGATGGCGTGGGTCTCGCCCTGCTTCACGGTCAGGTCGACGCCGCGAAGGATCTCGCGCGGACCGTTCTCGGCGTCCACACTGACGTGCAGGTCGCGGATCTCAAGCGTTGCCATAACGGACTCAGGACTCCTGGTTCACTTCGACATAGACGGCGCCGCCGTCGATCTTCACGGGGTACACGGGGACCGGCAGATTGGCCGGGGGGCCCGAGGGGCGGCCGGTACGCAGATCGAAGCGCGAGCCGTGCAGCCAGCACTCGATCGTGCAGTCCTCGACCTCGCCCTCGGACAGCGAGACGTTGGCGTGCGAGCACACGTCGTTGATCGCGTACACGTCGCCTTCGGTGCGCACGAGGGTGACCGGGACCTCGTCGAGCACGACGCGCAGCGGCGTGTCCTCGTGCAGGTCCGTCTCGGCGCAGGCCCTGAGGTAGCTCATCGGGCGCCGCCTTCGAGGCGCGCCTCGATCTGCTTCATCAGCCGCTCCTGGAGGTCGGCGATGCCGACCCTGGAGATCACCTCGGCGAAGAAGCCGCGTACGACCAGGCGGCGGGCCTCGTCGGCCGGGATGCCGCGCGACTGGAGGTAGAAGAGCTGCTCGTCGTCGAAGCGCCCGGTCGCACTGGCGTGCCCGGCGCCGGCGATCTCGCCGGTCTCGATCTCCAGGTTGGGCACCGAGTCGGCACGTGCGCCGTCGGTGAGCACCAGGTTGCGGTTGAGCTCGTAGGTGTCGGTGCCCTCGGCGGTGGCCCGGATGAGCACGTCGCCGATCCACACCGTGTGCGCGTCCGCGCCCTGGAGCGCGCCCTTGTAGGTGACCAGGCTGCGGCACTGGGGCACGTCGTGGTCGATGAACAGACGGTGTTCCAGGTGCTGGCCGGCGTCGGCGAAGTACACGCCGTACAGCTCGGCGTCGCCGCCCGGGGCGTCGTAGACCACCCGCGGGAACAGCCGGACCAGGTCGCCGCCGAGGGTGACCACGACCGACGTGAAGGACGCGTCCCGACCCACCCGGGTCAGGTGCGAGGCCACGTGCACGGAATCGGCGTCCCAGTCCTGGATCGAGACGACCTTGAGCTGAGCGCCGTCGCCGACGATGAACTCGACGTTCTGCGCGTAGGTCGCGGAGCCGCTGTGGTCGAGCACCACGGTCGCCTCGGCGAATCGCTCGACCTCGATCGTGACGTGCCCGAACGCGGTGCCGCCGGCGCCGTGCAGGGTGACCACGACCGGCTCGGCGAGCTGGGTGTCCTTGCCGACCACGACGAGCGTGGCCTTCTCGAACGAGCTGTACGCCTGGGCCGCGACCCGGTCGACGGGCGCGCCGGCGCGGCCGATCCGCGCGTCGGAGCGGTCCACCGTCTCGACGGTGACGCCCTCGGGCGCGGTCACCGAGACGGTGACCTCGCCCCGGTCGCCGCCGGCGGCGGTGCCGTCGTGCAGGCCGCGCAGGCGGGCCAGCGGGGTGAACCGCCAGTCCTCCTCGCGGCCGGTGGGCACCACGAAGTCGGCCACGTCATAGGACGCGACCGCCACCTGACGGGCGTCCGCGGGCTGGGCGACCGAGCGGCCTGTGCCGGGGCCGGCGAGCACGTTCTCGGCCCCGGCCTCGCGCACGGCGATCGATCCGGCGGTGGTGCTACCGGGAGTGTTGGTGTTCGCAGCCATGGACTAGCCCACAGCCCCTTCCATCTGAAGCTCGATCAGGCGGTTCAACTCGAGGGCGTACTCCATGGGGAGTTCGCGCGCGATGGGCTCGACGAACCCGCGCACGATCATCGCCATGGCCTCGTCCTCGGTCATGCCGCGGCTCATGAGGTAGAACAGCTGGTCGTCGGAGATCTTGGAGACGGTCGCCTCGTGACCCATCGACACGTCGTCCTCGCGGACGTCGACGTACGGGTAGGTGTCCGAGCGGCTGATCGTGTCCACGAGCAGCGCGTCGCACTTGACCGACGAGGTCGAGCCGTGCGCACCCTCCTCGATCTGGACCAGACCGCGGTAGGAGGTGCGGCCACCGCCGCGCGCGACCGACTTGGACACGATGTTGGACGACGTGTTCGGGGCGCAGTGCACCATCTTCGAACCGGCGTCCTGGTGCTGGCCCTCGCCCGCGAAGGCGATCGACAGCGTCTCGCCCTTGGCGTGCTCGCCGAGCAGCCACACGGCCGGGTACTTCATGGTGACCTTGGAACCGATGTTGCCGTCGATCCACTCCATCGTGGCGCCCTCGTGGGCCACCGCGCGCTTGGTCACCAGGTTGTACACGTTGTTCGACCAGTTCTGGATGGTCGTGTACCGCACCCGGGCGTTCTTCTTGACGATGATCTCGACCACGGCCGAGTGCAGCGAGTCCGACTTGTAGATCGGCGCCGTGCAGCCCTCGACGTAGTGCACGTGGGAGCCCTCGTCGGCGATGATCAGCGTGCGCTCGAACTGGCCCATGTTCTCGGTGTTGATCCGGAAGTAGGCCTGGAGCGGGATCTCCACGTGCACGCCCGGCGGGACGTAGATGAACGAGCCGCCGGACCACACCGCGGTGTTCAGCGCGGAGAACTTGTTGTCGCCGGTCGGGATGACCGAGCCGAAGTACTCCTTGAACAGCTCCGGGTGCTCGCGCAGCCCGGTGTCGGTGTCCAGGAAGATGACGCCCTGCTCCTCCAGGTCCTCGCGGATCTGGTGGTAGACGACCTCGGACTCGTACTGGGCGGCGACGCCCGCGACCAGGCGCTGCTTCTCCGCCTCCGGGATGCCGAGCCGGTCATAGGTGTTCTTGATGTCCTCGGGCAGGTCCTCCCACGAGGCGGCCTGCTTCTCGGTCGAGCGCACGAAGTACTTGATGTTGTCGAAGTCGATCCCGGAGAGGTCGGAGCCCCACGTCGGCATCGGCTTCTTGCCGAAGAGCCGAAGGCCCTTCATGCGCTGCTTCAACATCCACTCGGGCTCGGACTTCTTCGCCGAGATGTCCGCGACGACCTCTTCGGAAATGCCTCGTCGCGCCGAGGCACCGGCGGTGTCCGAGTCGGCCCAGCCGTACTCGTATGTGCCCAGGCCCTCGAGCTCGGGGCGAGCGTCGGTGGTCATGAAGTAGTCCTCCCGGAAGCCGGGGTGGCGTCGGTCGATTCCCGCGGACGGGAAGGGCCCCGGCGCGGCGGATTCTTGTCTTCGCTGTTCTTGCGGCCGGACGAGCCGACCCCGCGACCGGTCGGACCGGCCGATTGAGCCTGTACAGCGGGAACGTGCGTGGTGCAGACGCCGTCGCCGTGGGCGATCGTCGCCAGCCGTTGCACGTGCGTACCGAGAAGGCGCGCGAACACCTCGGCCTCGGCCTCGCAGAGCTGCGGGAACCGCTCGGCGACGTGAGCCACCGGACAGTGGTGCTGGCAAAGCTGCTCTCCGCCGGGTGCAGGCCGCGCACTCGCGGCATACCCGTCGGCGGACAGCGCCTCGGCCAGCGCTCGGGCCCGCTCCCCGGCGGGCGCGGACTCGACCGAGGGACGATACCTCTCCTCGCGCGCGGCAAGCCGGTCGCGGGCGAATTTCGCCACCGCCTCGTCGCCGAGGTGCTCGGCGACGAAGCCCAGCGCGTCGGCCGCCAGCTCGTCGTACTCCTGGTGGAAACCGGAGCGGCCGGCGTCGGTGAGTGCGAACACCTTGGCCGGGCGACCCCGACCGCGGCGCCCGTAGACGCGCTGCTCGGTGGCCTCGACCACACCCTCGGCGACCAGTGCGTCCAGATGGCGACGCACGCCCGCCGGGGTCAGCTCCAACCGCTCGGCCAGGTCCGCCGCGGTGGACGGGCCGTGGTCGACGATCGAACGGGTGACCCGGTGCCGGGTGCCCTCGTGACCGTCATGCTCGGGCGTGCCGACAGCCGGGACGGGGGTCCGCCTCGGTGCCTCTTCGCTCGTCCGCATGTTTTCCACAACACCATTGTTGCGTTAATCGCGCCGCACACCAAACGGTGATCACGTGCGGTCCGTCACTTAGGTGTGCCTAACAACACACCCGCTCGGCGCACCCGGCCCGACCTGCGGATATCTCTGACGACCCGTCAGGTGGGCCGATCCGGACGACCCCGCCACAAGGGGTGCCGAGACCTTTCTAGACTGACTCGTCATGGACTCCTCGCCGCCGGCAGTCGCGATCACGGGCCTGGTCAAGCGCTACGGCGACAAGACCGCCGTGGACGGGCTCTCGCTCACCGTCGAACGCGGCCTGGTGACCGCGGTACTCGGCCCCAACGGAGCCGGGAAGACCAGCACGATCGAGATCTGTGAAGGCTACCGCCGTGCCGACGCCGGCGAGGTGCGGGTGCTCGGCCTGGACCCGGTACGCGACGCCACCGCGCTGCGGCCCCGGATCGGGGTGATGTTGCAGGCGGGCGGCGTGTACTCGGGAGCGCGCGCCGAGGAGATGTTGCGCCACGTGGCGAAGCTGCACGCGCACCCCTTGGACGTGTCGATGCTGATCGAGCGACTGGGCCTGGGCTCGTGCGGACGGACCACCTACCGGCGGCTGTCCGGCGGGCAGCAGCAGCGCCTCGCGCTCGCGCTCGCCGTGGTCGGCCGCCCCGAGCTGGTCTTCCTGGACGAGCCGACCGCCGGACTGGACCCGCACGCCCGGCACGCCACCTGGGACCTGGTGCGCGAGCTGCGCGCCGACGGGGTGAGCGTGGTGCTGACCACCCACCTGATGGACGAGGCCGAGAAGCTGGCCGACGAGGTGGCGATCGTGGATCGGGGCCGGGTGATCGCGTCCGGCTCGCCCGAGGCGCTGTGCCACGACGGCGCGGAGAACTCGCTGCGCTTCGCCGGGCCGCCCGGCCTGGACCTGGGCTCGCTGTTGAACGCGCTGCCGGAGGGCGCCAAGGCGCTGGAGGTGTCCCGCGGCGCGTACCGGATCGAGGGCGACATCGACCCGCAGCTGCTGGCCACGGTCACCTCGTGGTGCGCGCAGCACGGGGTGATGCCGGAGCGGCTGACCGTGGAACGACGCAGCCTGGAGGACGTGTTCATGGAGCTGACCGGACGGGAGCTGCGGAGTTGAGCGCGGTGGCGAAGGAGCAGACGCGCGGTACGTTCGCGCCCGCGCCGGGGGCCGCGCCGCCGGCGCGGATGATCCTGGCGCAGAGCGCCCTGGAGACCCGGATGTTGCTGCGCAACGGCGAGCAACTGCTGCTGACGGTGATCATCCCGACACTGCTGCTGGTGGTCTTCTCCTCGGCGGACATCGTGGACACCGGGGACGGCGAGCGGGTGGACTTCCTGGCGCCGGGAGTGCTCGCGCTCGCGGTGTTGTCGACCGCGTTCACCGGACAGGCGATCGCGACCGGGTTCGAGCGGCGCTACGGCGTGCTCAAGCTGCTCGGCTCGACCCCGCTGCCGCGTTGGGGGCTGATGGTCGCCAAGACGGCCTGCGTGATCCTGGTGGAGATCCTCCAGGTGACGCTGCTCGTGGTGATCGCGCTGGCGCTGGGCTGGTCGCCGCACGGCAATCCGGCCTGGGTGGTCCTGCTGCTCGTGCTGGGCACGGCGGCGTTCTCCGGGCTGGGCCTGTTGATGGCCGGGACGCTGCGCGCCGAGGCGACGCTGGCCGCCGCGAATCTGGTGTTCATCCTGCTGCTGCTCGGTGGCGGGGTGATCGTGCCGCTGGACAAATTCCCCTCCGGGGTCGAGCACACGCTCGCGCTGCTGCCGATCTCGGCGCTCTCCGACGGGCTTCGGGACGTGCTCCGGGACGGATCGGGGCTGCCGCTGGGCGACGTGGCGATTCTGGCGGTCTGGTCGGTTTTGGGGCTGGGCGCCGCGGCGCGCTTCTTCCGCTGGGAGTGAGGCCCGGAAGCGGAGTCGGGTGCGCGGTGGGAGCGGCATCGGTCGACACCCCTGGTGCGCTTGTGAATTCATTCACGACGTAGCATGTCGCGCATGAGTCTGCAGGCCGTCTCCCCCCTCGTCGCCCGCCGCGTGTTCCTCGCGAACCTGGTGGCGCAGATCGGCATCGTCGTCACGGGCGGTCTCGTCCGACTCACCGACTCGGGCCTGGGGTGTGACACCTGGCCCCGGTGCGACAGCGACACCAGCGACTGGACGCCGCACCAGGCGGTCAGCCACCACGCGTACATCGAGTTCGGCAACCGCATGCTGACCTACGTGGTCGGCGCGATCGCGGTGGCCTGCGTGGTGGCCGCGTACCGGCTGACCGTGCGCCGCAAGGACATCACCACGCTGGCCTGGATCCAGATCGGCACGGTCGTCGGCCAGGCCGTGCTCGGCGGCATCACCGTGCTGACCGACCTGCACCCGATGGCGGTGGCCAGTCACCTGCTCCTGTCGATGCTGCTGATCGCGTCGGCGGTCGCGCTGTACGAACGCGGCGGCGAGGGCGACGCGCCGGCCCGGCTGCTGGTCCGCCCCGAGATCCGCTGGTTCGGCTACGGCACGCTGGCCGTGGCCGCCGCGCTGATCGTGATCGGCACCGTGGTCACCGGCTCCGGACCGCACGCGGGCGACCTCAAGGCCAAGCGCTTCGACGTGGACATCGACCAGATGGCCTGGCTGCACGCCGACCTGGCCTTCCTGCTCCTGGGCGCGGCCGTCGCCCTGGCCCTGGCCCTGCGCGTCACCGACGCCCCCGCAGCCGCCCAGCACCGCGTCCGGTGGCTGCTGGCCGTGCTGATCCCGCAGGGCCTGATCGGCTACGTCCAGTACTTCAACGGCCTCCCCGAGTGGATGGTCCTCACCCACATGCTCGGCGCCGCCCTCACCGTGGTCACCGCCACCCGTGCCCTGTTCGGCCTGCGCGTGCGGGGCGAGGCGTCGCCCGACACCGAGACCGACGACCTCGACACCGAACTGCGCGAACCGGTCGCCACCAGCTACTGACCACCGGACGCCGTCCCACCGGACGCCGTCGCGGAAAACGGGTCGAACCCTCGCGGGTCCGACCCGTTTCGATGTTCCGGGAACACCTCGGGTCAGCGGGTGGGCACCGCCAGCAGAAGGGCGAACCGGGCCTGCGGGTCGGTCCACCAGTGACGGACGGTGAAGCCCGCTTCGGCCAACTCGGCGAGCAGCGCCTCGCGGCGGAACTTGGTGGAGATCTCGGTGCGCAGCAGCTCACCCTCGGTGAACTCGAGGGACAGATCCACCGCCGGGATCTTGACGGTCTGGTCGACCCGGGAGCGCAGGTGCATCTCGATGCGCTCCGCCTCGGCGTTCCACAGCGCGACGTGATCGTAGGCGTCGGGGTCGAAGTCGGCGTCGAGTTCGCGGTTGAGCACGTGCAGCACGTTCTTGTTGAAGGCGGCGGTGACGCCCTGGCTGTCGTCGTAGGCGGCGACCAGGACGCCCGGATCCTTGACCAGGTCGACGCCGAGCAACAGGGTGTCGTCGGCGCTCAGCGCGCGGCGCAGGATGCGATAGAAGTCCGTGCGCTGCGCCGGGTCGAGGTTGCCGAGCGTGCTGCCCAGGAAGCTGAGCAGGCGGGGGCCCGGTTCGTCGGCCAGTGCCAGGTCGTGTTCGAAGTCGGTGACCGTGGCCGCGACCCGCAGCGCCGGGTAGTCGCGACACAGCGCCTCGCCGGCCTGGATCAGCGCCGAGTCGCTCACGTCCAGCGGTACATAGCGGTCCAGCGTGCCGGCGTCGGTGAGCGCGTCCAGGAGCAGGCGGGTCTTGCGGGAGGAGCCGGAGCCGAGCTCGATCAGGGTGTGGGCCCGGGTGGCGGCGGCGATCTCGGCGGCGCGCCGGGTGAGGATCTCCTGTTCGGCACGGGTGGGGTAGTACTCGGGGAGGTGGGTGATCTGCTCGAACAACTCGCTGCCGCGCGCGTCGTAGAACCACTTCGGCGGCAGCGACTTGGTCGGCGCCGCCAGGCCCCGGAGCACGTCGGCGCGCAGGGTGGTGTCGAAGTAGTCGGCGGGCAGGCGGTGATCGAGGGTGAAGCGGCTGTTCATGGGACGCCGTTCCTGTGGGGTGGATGACGGACGCCGTTCCTGCGAGGCGGCCGGCGGACGTGCGGCGACGGCCCGTACGGGGCGGATCGCGGCGATGCGGACACCGCTGCGGGTGGCCAGGAGAAGGGAGCGGTCGGGTACCTCGACCCACTCGCCCCAACCGCCGACCGTGTCCTCGTCGGGCTCGGAGGCGACCAGGACCCGCCCGGGGGCGGTGCGGTACCAGAGGGTGTCCCCGTATCGGGTGGCGAAGACGGTCCCGCCGTCGGTGAGCAGCAGGTTGAGCCGGGCGTCCGGGCGCACCTCGGCGATCCGCCGCACCAGCGCGGCCAGCGCACCGCCGACCGGCTCGCGCTGCCGGAGTCGGCGCGCGAGCATGGCCCACAGCAGCGCCGAGTCGCAGCGCGCCTCCAGGGCGAGCAGGTCGGCCGGATCGAGCGCGGGCCCGATCGGCAGCCGGGTCCAGTCCGGGATGGCGCCGTTGTGGCTGAACAGCCAGCGGCCGTCCCGAAACGGCGCCGCCGCGGCCTCGTCCTGGCTGGTGCCGGCGGTGGCGCTGCGCACCGCGGCCAGGAACGCGCCGCTGCGCACGGTGCGGGCCAGGTCGGGCAGGTTCGGGTCGGCCCAGATCGGCAACGCCCGCCGGTAGCGGGCGGGTTCGACGTCCACGACGGCGCCGGCCCCGGCCTCGTCCGACGGCGCCGATGCGGCCGGCCCGCCCGGATACCAGCCGAAGCCGAAGCCGTCCACGTTGACCGTCCCGTACCGCTGCCGACGCGGCGCCCAGGACTGCTCGTACAGGCCGTGCGCCGGGTCGACCAGGACCTCGGCGAGGGTGATCTCCGGTCCCAGATAGGCCAGATGACGACACATCAGCGCGCCTCCCGGGGCGCCGCGTCGCGGGCGGTCCGGAAGCCGGCGAAGATCTGCCGGCGAATCGGCAGGTCCCAGTTGCGGAACGTGCCTCGGGCCACCACCTCGTCCACACCGAACGCGCCACCGCGCAACACCTTGTGCCCGGGGCCGAAGAACACCTCGGAGTACTCCCGGTACGGGAACGCCGCGAACCCGGGATAGGGCAGGAAGTCGGAGGCCGTCCACTCCCAGACGTCGCCGAGCAGTTGCCGCGCCCCACACGCCGCGGCGCCGGCCGGATAGGCGCCGGCGGACGCCGGTCGCAGGTGCCGCTGGCCGAGGTTGGCGTGTTCGGGTGTGGGCTCCGCGTCGCCCCACGGATACCGCCGCGAGCGGCCCTCGGCCGGATCGTGCCGGGCCGCCTTCTCCCACTCGGCCTCGGTCGGCAGCCGCCGTCCGGCCCAGCGGGCGTAGGCGTCGGCCTCGTACCAGCACACGTGCAGGACCGGCTCGGCCGGCGGCACCGGCTCGGTCCGGCCGAACCGCCGGCGCAGCCAGGTGTCGCCGTCCCGTCGCCAGAACAACGGGGCGGTGAGGTCTGCGTCCTGCCGGTGTCGCCAACCCTGCGGACTCCACCAACGGTCGTCCGCGTATCCGCCGTCGGCGATGAACTCCAGGTAGGCCGCGTTGGTCACCGGCACGGTGTCCAACCAGAACTCCGGTACGTCCACCATGTGCGCGGGTCGCTCGTTGTCCAGCGCCCACGGATCGGTGTCGGTACCCATCTCGAACGGCCCTGCGGCGACCAGGACTTCGCCCGGCAGCGCGCCGACCTCGGCCGCTGCGGGCGGCGCCGGCGCGTGCAACACCGTTGCCCCGGGCCGTAGTTGATGGGTGGCCAGCATGGTCTCGTCGTGCTGCTGCTCGTGCTGGGCGAGCATGCCGAACACGAAGCCCTCGGCCAGGAGCGGGTCGCCGCCGGTGCCGAGATCGACGGATTCCAGTACATGCGAGGTGTGTTCGCGAACCCGCCCGACGTACTCCCGGGCCTGTTCGGGCCCGAGCAGGGGCAGCGCGGGCCGATCGGCGCGCGGGTGCCGGAACGCGTCGTACAGCGCATCCAGGTCCGGACGCAGCGCGGGTTCACCGCCGGCCCGGCGGACCAGCCACAGTTCCTCCTGGTTGCCGATGTGCGCCAGGTCCCAGACCAGCGGCGACATCAAGGTGGAGTGTTGGGCGGTCAGTTCCTCGTCGGTCAGGCAGTCGGTGAGAGCGAGCGTCCGGCGTCGGGCCCGGGCCAGCGCGGCGCGGGCTATCGCCCGGCGGTCGGCGACCGGGGACTCGCCCCGGGTCCCGTTCGGCTGTGCGGGTCGCGCGGATCGCGCGGCCTCGGATCGTGCGGATTGCTCGGGGTTCGCGGATTGCTCGGGGTTCA
Source organism: Embleya scabrispora DSM 41855 (assembly GCF_000372745.1). Classification (GTDB taxonomy): domain Bacteria; phylum Actinomycetota; class Actinomycetes; order Streptomycetales; family Streptomycetaceae; genus Embleya; species Embleya scabrispora. The sequence continues at coordinate 53,261 of NZ_KB889679.1, forward strand.
TGGGCGGTGCGGGTCGCTCGGGCTGTGCGGCCTGTGACGTCGCCGGCCCGGACCGCTTCGACTGCTTCGATCGCTTCGACGCCTTCGACGGCTGCGATGGCTTCAACGACTTCATCGACTGGTCCTTTCCAGCAGGTCGTCCGCGGGACATCGGCCCCGTTCGGCGTAGCGCCGGTTGAATTCGGCGACGGCCGCACGGAGCGGGCCGGGGGCGCCGTTGTCGGAGAGGGCGTTCTCGGTGGCGGCGAAGCATGCCCGAATCGCCTTGCCGAGCACGGGATCGGCGGGTCCGAGTCGGGCGGCCCGACTCCAGACCGAGTCGTTCGGCACCGCCGAGCCGTTCGGACACAGCGGCTCGGTCGCCTCCCAGGCCGCCTCGGCCGCGACCGGGTCGTCCAGGAGGGTGGCGGCCATCGCGGCGGGGACGACCCAGTCGTCGCCGCACTGGGCGTCGATCATCCGCAGCTCCAGCCAGCCGCGCGGGCGGACCGGCGGGAAGAGCGTGGTCAGGTGGTAGTCGAGATCCTCCAGGGTGGGTGGGCGCACGCCGGGTGCGCCGCGCATCCAGGAGCGGAAGGTCAGCCCCTCGGGTGCGGTCCAGCCGTCCGCCGAACTGCCGCGTACACACAGCAGCGGGGCGTCCAGCGCGTAGCACGCCCATGCGGCGCGCGGATCCCGACCGGCTCCCGGCGGTCGGGTGCGGCCGGGGTCCATGCGGGCCCAGACCAGTTGTCGAGTCGACCGCCAACCGGTCGGTTCGCCTTGCCACAGCGGCGAGTTGGCGAACGCGGCGACCAGTACCGGGCCGATTCGGTGGGTCAGTTCCCACCGCGATCGGTAGCCCCGGCGGCCGTCGCCCTCCTCACCCGCGTCCAGGTTGACCTGCACGGACGCGGTGCCGCGCATCATCATCCGGCCCCATGAGCCGTCCCGGTCGAAGTACGCCTCCATCGCCCGGTAGCGGGGATGGTCCACGATCCGTGGCGGGTCCTGATACGGCTCCAGGCCGTGGCCGGCGAGCACCAGTCCGCTCGCGGCCAGCGCCTGCTCCAGGGCGGCCGTGTCGGCCCGGAGGTCCCGGGCGCATGCGGCGAGCGAGGTGGCGGGCGGTGAGCTCAGCTCGACCTGCCCACCCGGCTCGCGGGTCAACCTGCTGCCGAACGGCAGCCCCTGCGCCTTCAGCGGAGCCAGGGCCTCGTCCAGCCGCTCCGGCGCCACCACCCGGCGGGCGTCGGCGCCGTCGTGCACGATCCATTCCAACTCGATCCCCACCCGTGCGGGTGGGCCGGTCTTGAAGCACACCCCGTGCACGTGGGCCTGTGCGTCGTCCTCCTTCAGAGCGGTAGCCATCGCCCTCACTCCTTCGGTCCATCCACGTGGTCCCGGGTTCGGTCCACTCGGGGACCCATTTTGGTCCCTCACGTCACTTTCCCGCTCTGCTGTACCCGGCGAATGGGACCGGGACACCCGTACCCCCGTGAACCCCGAACCACGCCCGGATGACGCCCGGACGGCCCCGGGGCGAGACGAACCGGTTGCCCTACGTGCCCCGGGCGAGTCCGCCGGCGACGCCCGGGCATGGGGGCGCGAGACGCTCAGCGCGCGGCGGGGGCGCTCGGGCGCGGACGGTGGGGGCCGAGGAGGGAGCGCTCGGGTACGGGTTTTTCTGGGCGCGCTGTCCACCCCGACCGGCAGGCCGACACATCCGCCGGCAGCGCCCCGATGACCGGGGTTGGCCGACCATGGCATCGGCCTCGACGAGCACGGGCACGGCGGTCCGGTCCTGCGGCCGGTGGGCGCGTGCGTACCGCTCGACGAGGGGGCGCGAGTCGTCGGCCGGCCGCCCGGTCCGCGGGTGCGGGACCGCTTCGGCCGGCGAGTATCGGCCCGCGCGACGACGCGACCGGCGCTGGACAACGCCGTACGGGTGCCCTGTCATGGTGCGATGACCGCCGCGAAGCCGACACCGATCCCCATCCCGCCCATCGACCTGGACGGGTACACCGGCAGGCACGATCACGACTTCCCGCTGCACCGGGAGCGCGGATTCGCCTTCTTCGCGCCCGCGCCCGAGGGCGTCGCGGAGAATTCGGGGCACGGCCTCGAAGCGGCCAGGCGCGACAGGTTGCTCTTCGATCTCGCCTCCTGGCATCACGACGTCGCGCCGGCGTACGTTCGGGCCCGGGCGGCGGAAGCCCGCGCGCACGAGGCGCTCCGGGTCGGCGACGAGGACCCGACCGACACGCACCGCGACGAGGCGGTGCGGGCGGTCAGGGCGTACGCGTGCGCCCGCTCCGACCTGCTCGTACTCCTCGACCGGCAGCCCATCCCGCGCGGCGGCGAGTCCCTCTACGAGCGCTACGTCCCCGAGCCGACCCGGATCGACCCGACCACCCTGACCCCCGAAACCGACCTCCGGCGCCGCGCGGGGCTGCCGCTTCCGTAGCGGGCCGGTCGTCCCCGCTCGCCGCTGGAAGGCTCCCTGCCTCGGGCGCGGCACGGTTTCGTCGGCATCCCGGTCCGCCTTGGTGGCCACGCTTCGCACACCCCGAGGCCCGAGGCGACCGACCCATCGCACGAGAAGGCGCCGACCCATACGAAAGGGCGGGACGGGAGCCCTCCGGCTCCGTCCCGCCCTTCGTGACTCCCTTACGCCCGAGAAGGCTTCGGCCTACTCCGGCAGCTTCGAAGCCGCCGCCCGGTCCAGCAGCCACAGCGTCGCGCCCGTGCCGTACGCCCCAGCCGCCGGCGTCTTCGTCGCGTCCGAGGACGCCCGCGCCGTCGCGACCGCGTCCGCCTTGTCCTCGCCCGCCGCGAGCAGCCACACCTCGTGGGCCGCGCGGATCGCCGGGAAGGTCAGGGTGATTCGGGTCGGCGGGGGCTTGGGGGCCTCCCGTACCGCGACCACCGTTCGGGTCGACTCCGCCGTGGCGGCGAAGCCGGGGAAGAGCGATGCCACGTGCGTGTCGGGGCCGACCCCGAACATGGCCAGCGTGAACGCCGGCACCGACGCGCCGTCCGACGCGGCGACAGCCAGCTCCGCCGCGTACCGCCGCGCCGCCGCGTCCACGTCGTCACCGTCCGGGCCGTCACTGGCCGGCATCGCGTGGACCAGTTCCGGCAGCACCGGGACCGTGTCGAGCAGCGCCTCGCGCGCCTGCGTCTCGTTGCGGTCGGGGTGGCCCGCCGGCAGGAACCGCTCGTCGCCCCACCAGATGTGCAGTCGGTCGAAGTCGATCGCGCCCAGCGTGGGCGTGAGCGACAACTCGTGCAGCAACGCGTTGCCGTTGCGGCCACCGGTCAGCACGATGTGCGCGACGTCGAATTCGGCCTGCGCGTCCGCGACCCGCTGGATCAGTCCGGTCGCGGCCGCCTTGGCCATCAGCGCCGTGTCGGCGTGCACCCGGACCGGGCCGTGAGGGCTCACGCGCCGTCGCCCTTCTTCTTCCGAGCGGCACGCGGCGCGGCGGGCTTGGCCGCGGCTGCCTTGCCCTCGCCCTGGTCGACCGCCTTGCGGGTCGCGACCCGCTTGCCGGCGGCCGCGCCCGACGTGCGCTTGAGCGGCGGCGCCGTACCGACCTCCTTGGCCGCCCGGCGCAGCGGCGGCTCGCCCTCCTCGACCCGCTCCACGTCCTGTACCGGCGTCTGGGACACCGGCGACTCGGTGAACGAGGCCGCGGAAGGCACCCGCGCCGCCTCCAGCGCGGCCCGGGCCAGCGTCGCCGCGTACACGTCGTCCGGGTCCAACCGGCGCAGTTCCTCGGCGACCAGGTCGGACGCCTCGCGGCGCTTGAGCGCGACCACGCGGTCCGGCTGACCGGGCGAGGACAGCGACGCCATCATCCCGTCCGGACGATCGATCACGATCTCGCCGTCCTCGGTCACCAGCGTCACCGAGGTGATCCCGGGGCCACCGGTCTCCACCCGCTCCACGTCGACCTCAAGCCGGTCGGTCAGCCACAGCGCGAGCAGTTCCGCGCTCGGGTTGCCCGCCTTCGCACCGACCTTCGCGCCCAGGATCCGGTTGTACTTCTGGTCCAGCGCCGCGGCCAGCAGGCTGCGCCACGGCGTGGTCCGGGTCCAAGCCAGGTCGGTGTCGCCCGGCGTGTACGCGCTCGCCCGCAGCCGCAGCACATCGGCCCGGCGCGGCGGCGCGGCGGCGTCGGTCACCCGGCGCGTGGCCAGCGCGCCCAGCAGGTCCTTGCTGGGCACCTCCGGCGCGCGCCCGGGCCACCACACCACGACCGGCGCGTCCGGCAGCAGCAGCGGCAGCACGACCGACTCGGCGTGGTCGGCCAACTCGCCGTGCATGCGCAGCAGTACGGTCTCGCCCACGCCCGAGTCGCCGACCCGGACCTCGGCGTCCAGCCGCGGCGCGATCTCCGCCCCCGGACGGCCGATCACCACGAGGATCCGCGACGGATGCTCCCGGGCGGCGGTGCTCGCGGCCTTCATCGCGTCGTACTGGTTGGCCTCGTCGGTGACGATGACCAGGGTGAGCACCATGCCCAGGGTGGGGCTGCCCATCCCGCGGCGGGCCTCCACCAGTGCGGCATTGATCTTGCTCGACTTGGTGTCCGTCAGATCGATCATCATGGGCGGCGCCAGCTCCGTCCGTCACGTGCGAGCATCTCGTCGGCCGCGTCCGGACCCCAGGTCCCGGACACGTAGGGCTCGGGCTTGCCGTGCTGCGCCCAGTGCTCCTCGATCGGGTCGAGGATCTTCCAGGAAAGCTCGACCTCCTCGTGCCGGGGGAACAGCGGCGCGTCGCCGAGCAGGACGTCGAGCAGCAGTCGCTCGTACGCCTCCGGGCTCGACTCGGTGAACGACTCGCCGTACGCGAAGTCCATGTTGACGTCGCGCACCTCCATCGCGGTGCCCGGCACCTTGGAGCCGAACCGAACCGTCATGCCCTCGTCCGGCTGCACCCGGATGACCAGGGCGTTCTGCCCCAGCTCCTCGGTCGCGGTGGCGTCGAAGGGCAGGTGCGGCGCGCGCTGGAAGACCACCGCGATCTCGGTCACCCGGCGGCCGAGCCGCTTGCCCGCGCGCAGGTAGAACGGCACGCCCGCCCAGCGGCGGTTGGCGATCTCCAGCTTGATCGCGGCGTAGGTGTCGGTGCGCGAGTCCGGCGGGATGCCGTCCTCTTCGAGGTAGCCCTTGGCCAGTTCACCGCCCTGCCAGCCGCGCGTGTACTGGGCCCGGACGGTGCCGCGCGAGAGGTCGTCGGGCAGCTTGATCGAGCTGAGCACCTTGAGCTTCTCGGCGACCAGCGAGTCGGCGTCGAAGGACACCGGCTCCTCCATCGCGGTCAGCGCGAGCAACTGGAGCAGGTGGTTCTGGATCACGTCGCGCGCGGCGCCGATGCCGTCGTAGTACCCGGCCCGGCCGCCGATGCCGATGTCCTCGGCCATGGTGATCTGGATGTGGTCCACGTAGGACCGGTTCCACAGCGGCTCGAACATGGTGTTGGCGAAGCGCAACGCCATGATGTTCTGGACGGTTTCCTTGCCCAGGTAGTGGTCGATCCGGAAGACCGATTCGGGCGGGAAGACCTCGTCGACGACCTTGTTCAGCTCGCGCGCGCTCTTGAGGTCGTGCCCGAACGGCTTCTCGATCACCACGCGGCGCCACGAGTCGGCCTTGGGGTCGGCGAGCCCGTGCTCCTTGAGCTGGCGCACCACCTCGGGGAACGCCTTCGGCGGCACCGACAGGTAGAACGCGTGGTTGCCCTGGGTGCCCTGCTGCTCATCCAACTCGTCGATCGTCTGACGCAGTTGGTCGAACGCCTTGCCGTCGTCGAACTCGCCCTGGACGAACCGGAACCCCTCGGAAAGCTGCTGCCACACCTCTTCCCGGAAGGGGGTCCGGGCGTGCTCCTTGACCGCTTCGTAGACGACCTGGGCGAAGTCCTGGTTCTCCCAGTCGCGCCGGGCGAACCCGGTCAGCGCGAAGCCCGGCGGCAACAATCCGCGGTTTGCCAGGTCGTAGATCGCCGGCATCAGCTTCTTGCGGGACAGGTCGCCGGTGACGCCGAAGATGACCAGGCCGGACGGGCCCGCGATGCGCGGGAGTCGGCGGTCCTGCGGGTCGCGCAGCGGGTTCTCCGGCCACACGGCCGGCTTGGACTTGCCGGTCTTGGGGCTCATCGAGCCGCTCCGTCCGCGAGGGCGCGGGCGGCGTCGAGCAGTTGCCCGAGTCCGGCCGCGCGGTCGGTCAGGTGCAGGCGCAGCACCGGGCGCTCGCGCGAGGTGATCGCGCCGAGGTCGCCCAGTGCCTGGGCCAGTTGCAGCCGGCCGAAGCTGTACGGCTTGGCCGGCACGTCCAGGTCCTCGGCGTTCGCGCCGGTGATCTGGAGGAACACGCCGACCGCGGGCCCGCCCTTGTGGAACTGGCCGGTGGAGTGCAGGAATCGTGGTGCCCAGCCGAAGGTGACCTGCTCGCCCTGAAGCGCCTTTGCCAGCAGCGGCCGCAACTTGGGCGCGTCGGTGTCGCCGAGCCGGTCCAGGTAGGCCATCACCGCGAGGTAGCCGTTGTCCGGCACCGTCGCGAGCAACGCGCGCAGCGCACCGGTCAGGTCGCTCGCCCCGTCCAGCAGCGCGGCGTCGCCGTGCACCTCGACCGCGCCGTCCACGAGGGCCGGTTCGCCCACCGGCAGCGGGCCGTCGTCGCCCGCCCTGGTCAGCAACGCGCCGGTGTTGTCCTTGGACTCCTGCACGTTGGGCTGGTCGAACGGGTCGATGCCGATCACCCGACCGGCGACCGCGGTCGCGTACTCCCACAGCAACAACTGCGCGCCCAGCGGCCCACACACACGCAGGTCGGCGTCGCGTCGGTCGACCTCCTCGTCACCGATCACGGTGCGCACCGCGTCGGCGCCCACCGCGTGGTCGAACCCGGGCGCGTCCACGCCCTCGACCACGACCGGCAGGACGCCGCGGCCCTGCTTGCCGGTGGACTCGGCGATCAACTGCTCGGCCCAGTCGCCGAAGCCGACGATGTCGCCGGTGTTGGCGAGCACGAGCTTGTCCCGGCCGTGGTTGGCGGCGGCGCCGAGCACCGCGCCCAGCAGCAGGCCCGGGTTGTCCCGGTCGCCGGCCAGCGCGGGTGCGAGCGCGGCGGCGTCGTCGAGGAGTTGCTCGACGTCCACCCCGGCCAGCGCGCTGGGCACCAGGCCGAACGCGGTCAGCGCCGAGTAGCGGCCCCCGACGTTGGGGTCGGCGAGCACGATCGTGTAGCCGGCGTTGCGCGCGGTGTTCTCCAGCGGCGAGCCCGGGTCGGTGACGACCACGATCCGGCCGGCGAGCTGGTCGTTGGTCAACCCCTCGTCCAGGAAAGCCTGTTCGAACGCGCGGCGGTGGCTGTCGGTCTCCACGGTGCCGCCACTCTTGCTGGAGACGACCACCACGGTGCGCTCCAGGTCTTCGCCGAGCGCGCGGCGGACCTGGGCGGGGTCGGTGGTGTCCAGCACGGTGAGCTTCTTGCCGTGGGTGGCGGTGATCACCTCGGGCGCCAGCGACGAGCCGCCCATGCCGGCCAGGACCACGTGGTCCAGGCCCTCGGCGCTCAAACGCTCGCGCAGTTCGGCCAGTTGTGGCAGCAGCGCGCGCGAGGAGGCGGGCAGGTCCACCCAACCCAGGCGGATCGCGGCCAGCGATTCGGCCTCCGGACCCCACAGCGTGGCGTCGGAGGCGACCAGGCGCGCGGGCACCTTGTCCACGACGCAGGCGGTGATGACTTCGGCGACTGCGGCGGCGTGCGATAGGTCACCGGAAACGGTGACATCCACGCCGCCGGCGGTCACGCGTTCGTCGTTTGCGTGTACCACGGGCGGTCAGCCCTCCTATTAATGGGGTGGGAGTGTGCTGAAATCATGCCCTGATTGCGTGGAGTATCCGTCCCGTCGCCGCCGAACGGGTCACATTCGGCGGCGCCGGGACGAAGGGGTGCTGCGCCGGTCGGCGAGGGAGGCCGACCGGGTCATGCGGTCCGCGGTCTCGGAACACGTGGTGTTCCGTCCGGCGGTCGTCAGCCCTTGGCGAGCCGGTCCAGCTCACCCTGCACGGACTCGAGCAGCTCGTTCCAGGAGGTCTCGAACTTCTCGACGCCCTCCTCTTCGAGCTGGTCGACGACCTCGTCGTAGGAGATGCCGAGCTTGGCGATCGCGTCCAGGTCGGCCCGGGCCGACTCGTACGTGCCGTGCACGGTGTCGCCGGTGATCTTGCCCTGCTCCGCGACCGCGTCCAGGGTGGCCTCGGGCATCGTGTTCACGACGCCCTTGACGACCAGGTCGTCCACGTACATCGTGGCGCGGTACGCCGGGTCCTTGACGCCGGTCGAGGCCCACAGCGGGCGCTGCGGCCGGGCACCGGCGGCGGCGAGGGCCTGCCACCGCTCCGTGCCGAACACCTCTTCGTACGCCTGGTAGGCCAGTCGCGCGTTGGCGACCGCCGCCTTGCCGGCCGCCTTCTCGGCCTCGTCGGTGCCCAGGGCCTTGAGGCGCTTGTCGATCTCGGTGTCCACACGGGACACGAAGAAGGACGCCACGGACTCGATCTCGGAGATGTCCAGACCGGCCACGCGGGCGCGCTCGATGCCCTCGACGTATGCCTCCATCACCTCGCGGTAGCGGGCCAGCGAGAAGATCAGCGTGACGTTGACGCTGATGCCCTCGGCGAGCGCCTGCGAGATCGCGGGCAGGCCGGCCTTGGTGGCCGGGATCTTGATGAACAGGTTCGGCCGGTCGACGAGCCACCACAGCTGGCGGGCCTCGGCGATGGTCGGCTCGCTCTTGTGCGCGAGGCGCGGGTCGACCTCGATCGAGACCCGACCGTCGACCCCGTTCGTCGCCTCGTAGACCGGCCGCAGCACGTCGCACGCCTGGCGCACGTCGGCCGCGGTGATCATCCGCACGGCCTCTTCGACCGTCACGCCGCGCACGGCGAGGTCGCGCAGCTGCGTGTCGTAGACGTCGTTGCCGGTGATCGCCTTCTGGAAGATCGCCGGGTTGGTGGTCACGCCGACGACCTCGCGGTCGCGGACGAGTTCCTGCAGGTTGCCGGACTCCAGCCGCGTCCGGCTCAGATCGTCGAGCCACACGGCCACGCCCTCGGCGGACAGGCGACGCAGGGGTTCCGTCATGACACTTTGCTCCTTCTCGAGTCGGCGGCCGGATCCGGCCGCCTCGTGGGCGGCGGATCGGCGCCCGGCGTGGGCGGCGTCGGGCGGGTGTTGCCACCCGACACCGCCCACAGGGTCACGTGATCTTCAGCTACCGGCGTGCGCCAGGGATTCCCGAGCGGCCGAAACGACCGCCTCGTGGGTCAGCCCGAACTCGGCGAACAGCTTCTTGTAGTCCGCCGACGCGCCGAAGTGCTCCAGCGAGACGATCCGGCCCGCGTCGCCGACCAGCTCGCGCCAGCCCTGCGCGATGCCGGCCTCGACCGAGACGCGCGCCTTGACCGACGGCGGCAGCACCTGCTCGCGGTACGCCTGGTCCTGCTCGTTGAACCACTCCAGGCACGGCAGCGAGACGACCCGGGTCGGCACACCCTCGGCCTCCAGCACCTCGCGCGCCGCGACCGCCGTCTGCACCTCGGAGCCGGTGCCGATCAGGATCACGTGCGGGGTGCCGCTGGACGCCTCGGCCAGCACGTAGCCACCACGCGCGGTGCCCTCGGCGGAGCCGAACTCGGTGCGGTCCCAGGTCGGTACGTCCTGGCGGGTGAGCAGGATGCCGGCCGGGCGGTCCGTGGTCTCCAGGATCTTGCGCCACGCCACCGCGACCTCGTTCGCGTCCGCCGGGCGGACCACGTCCAAGCCGGGGATCGCGCGCAGCGCGGCGATGTGCTCGATCGGCTGGTGCGTCGGACCGTCCTCGCCCAGGCCGATCGAGTCGTGCGTCCACACGTACGTCGTGGGCAGCTTCATCAGCGCGGCCAGCCGTACGGCCGGGCGCATGTAGTCGCTGAACACCAGGAACGTGCCGCCGTAGATGCGCGTCCCGCCGTGCAGCGCGATGCCGTTCATGGTCGAACCCATGGCGTGCTCGCGGATGCCCCAGTGCACGGTGCGGCCGTAGGGGTTCGCGCCCTTGAGCGGGTTGCCCTCGGGGAGGAACGAACTGCCCTCGTCGATGGTGGTGTTGTTCGACTCGGCCAGGTCGGCGGAGCCGCCCCACAGCTCGGGGATGACCGCGCCGAGCGCGGCGAGCACCTTGCCGGATGCCTTGCGGGTGGCGACCGGCTTGCCGGCCTCGAACTCCGGCAGCACCTTCTCCCAGCCGTCGGGCAGCCGTCGGGCGGAGATCCGGGCGTGCTCGGCGGCGCGCTCGGGGTTGGTCTCGGCCCACTTGGCGAAGTCGCTCTTCCAGGCGTCGTGCGCGGCACGGCCCCGGTCGACCACCTTGCGGGCGTGCGCCAGTACGTCCTCGGCGACCTCGAAGTTCTGCTTCGGGTCGAAGCCCAGCACCTTCTTGGTGGCCGCGACCTCTTCGGCGCCCAGCGCCGAGCCGTGCGCCTTGCCGGTGTTCTGCGCGTTCGGCGCGGGCCACGCGATGATCGTGCGCATGCCGATCATGGTCGGCCGGCCGGTCTCCGCCTTGCCCGCCTCCAGCGCCGCGCTCAGCGCCTCGACGTCGATGTCGCCGTTGGCCTGCGGCTCGACCCGGATGGTGTGCCAGCCGTAGGCCGCGTAGCGGGCGAGGACGTCCTCGCTGAACGCGGTCTCGGTGTCACCCTCGATCGAGATGTGGTTGTCGTCGTAGACCACGACGAGGTTGCCCAGCTTCTGGTGGCCGGCGAGCGAGCTGGCCTCGGCGGAGATGCCCTCCTCGAGGTCGCCGTCGGAGGCGATCACCCAGATGGTGTGGTCGAACGGCGAGGTGCCGGGGGCAGCCTCCGGGTCGAACAGGCCACGCTCGTAGCGGGCGGCCATCGCCATGCCGACCGCGTTGCCCACGCCCTGGCCCAGCGGCCCGGTGGTGGTCTCGACGCCGGCGGTGTGGCCGTGCTCCGGGTGACCGGGCGTGCGGCTGCCCCAGGTGCGGAACGACTTGAGGTCGTCCAGGGTCAGGCCGTAGCCGGACAGGTAGAGCTGCGTGTACAGGGTCAGGCTGGTGTGCCCCGGGGACAGCACGAAGCGGTCGCGGCCGGTCCAGTCCGGATCCATCGGGTCGTGGCGCAGGAACTTCTGCCAGATGAGGTAGGCCGCGGGGGCCAGGCTCATGGCCGTTCCGGGGTGGCCGTTACCGACCTTCTGAACGGCGTCCATCGCCAGCACACGAGCGGTGTCGACGGCTCGCTTGTCGAGGTCGCTCCAGTCGAGAGAGCTGTTGTCGGGGGTCGGCTTGGTGCTCACCCTGGTCAGGGCTCCTTCCGGGGTCTTCCGGTGTAGGCCGAAAAAAAGCGGCGGCTCGGGGCCCACGCCCCGGCGCCTCAGGCACGTGGCCGAGCCTACCGGGGGCCACATGCTCCCTTGCTCGGTGGACGGCCGCCCGAGTGGTGACGTTCGCCCTGTGGACAGGACGGCAGGTACGCGCGGGACGGCGCGCGACGCACGGTGGACGCGGGACTCGACGCGCGGTGCCCCTCGCCTCGGCTACCCGGCGGTGCGGTGGGCATGCCCCCGAGGGTTTGTGCCCCTGGTGAGGGACTACAGTTTCCTGCTAGTGGGTCCGGGCCTCGACGTCCCGACACCGCTTGATACCGCATACATATTGACGAGCAAACCGGCTTCCGGGCGGCACCCGGGCCCGGCCGAAAACGCTGCTGATGGGGTGTTCGTGACAGCCGTCGAATCCCGACCGGCCGGGCTGGTGGGAAACGCGCCCGCCGGCGCCCGCCCGCCGATGGCCCGGATTCTCGCATTCGTGGCTCTCACCAAGCCGCGCATCATCGAGCTGCTGCTGATCAGCACGATTCCGGTGATGTTCCTGGCGGCGGACGGACTGCCGGACCTGGGTCTGGTGCTTCTGGTCGTGTTCGGCGGCTACCTTTCGGCAGGCAGCGCCAACGCCTTCAACATGTACATCGACCGGGACATCGACCGGCTGATGCACCGCACCGAGCGGCGACCGCTGGTCACCGGGATGGTGTCGCCGCGCGAGTCGATCGTGTTCGCGAGCGCGCTCGGGGTGATCTCCACCGCGTGGTTCTGGTTCCTGGTCAATCCGCTGTCGGCGGCGCTTTCGGTCTTCGCGATCTTCTATTACGTGGTCGTGTACACGATGCTCCTCAAGCGGCGCACGCCGCAGAACATCGTGTGGGGCGGCATCGCCGGTTGCATGCAGGTGTTGATCGGCTGGACCGCGGTGACCGATTCGCTGGATTGGGCGCCGGTGGTGCTCTTCGCGGTGGTCTTCTTCTGGACGCCGCCGCACTATTGGCCGCTGTCGATGAAGTTCACCGACGACTACACCGCCGCCGGCGTGCCGATGTTGCCGGTCGTCGCGGGCAACAAGGTCGTGGCGAAGCAGATCGTGGCCTACAGCTGGGTCATGGTCGGCGTGTCGATGCTGCTGTGGCCGGCCGCGGACACCGGCCCGCTCTACCCGATCGCGGCGGCACTGCTGGGCATCGCCTGGCTCTGGGAGGCGCACGGTCTCCAGCGTCGGGCCAAGGCCGAGGTCACCGGTGGCAAGCTCAAGGAAATGCGGCTGTTCCACTGGTCGATCACCTACCTGACGCTGCTGTTCGTCGCGGTGGCCGTCGACCCGCTGCTGTTCTGATCCCACTGGTGCGGTTCGCGCGCTGATCCGGCGGCTTCGGTTTGCCCGCTCGGATTCGCTCGCTCGGGGTGGCCGCTTCGGGTTCGTCCGCTCGGATTCGCTTGCTTCGCTCCGCCTGCCGGGTCGACCCGGAACGCGCGGTTCCGGGGTACGTGATCCGGACCACGCGCATTCGTCCGGATCCGGCGACGCGCCCTCGGTAATGTGGGCGCCATGACGGACACCGAGACCACGACGGCCACGCCGGACCCGGGTTCCCCGGATGCGCGGGTCGAGCGACAGGTGCGCAGGATCGCCAAGCACATCGAGCGCTTCACCGCCGCGCACGGCGGCGGGGGCGACGCCATCGTGGAGTACGTCGGGCGCGATGCGACCCGCATCGTGCTCGTCGGGACCGACGGGGCCTGGGGCGACCAGGTCGTCCGCGACCCGGACATCGCACGCGCGGCCATCGCCAAGGCGGGCGTCACGCTGCACGAGGAGTTCCCGAACGACCTCGCGGCGAAGGTACGCACGACGAAGTACGAGTGGTCCCGGATGGCGGGCCTTCAACTGGGCGGCACACAGGGCTGACCCGGTTCGACCGCGGGCGAGGGGCGGGCCGGCCGCGCACGCCGGGCCCCACCCCCGGAACTCGACTGGTCCGGCGAGGCTTGGGGCCCCGGACGCCGGCGGAACGGGTCAGCCGGCGACGACGTGCGGGGCGACCGCCCGGTCCTGCCCTCAGCCCACCCGCCGCACCGGATACCGCAGGATCGTGCGCATCTTCTCCGGGGCGGTGCGGCCCGGGTTGGTCAGGTAGATCTCGTGGTGCAGGCCGGCGGCTTCGCGGCCCTGGGTGGTGACGTACGCGCGCAGCCGGTCGAGGGTGGCGTGCTCCGTGTCGTACGGGCCGGTGTGCAGCACCTGGGCGCACTCCCCCTCGGCGATCCGGCGCAGGCGCACCCGGTCGACGGGCGCGGCCGGCTTCTTCTTCGCCGTGCGGGCGAGTGCGTCGGACACGAGCACGTCGTCGGCCTGCTCGGGCTGCATGAGCAGCATCGTCCACTGCCACTTCGCCCGATCACCGGCGAAGTCGAACCCGCCGTCCGCGTCCGTCCACCACAGGCCCTGCAACGGCGGCACCGGGTACTCCACGACGCCCGCGCCCTTCAGCGCGAACCGGATCGTGTACGCGACGCCGTACAGTGCCTCGACCGCCGCGGCGTAGGCCGCGCCGGCCGGATCGCCCGAGCCGTCGACGGCCAGGAACGGCAGTTCCGGCACCGGTAGCAGGGTCGGCGTGGCCGAGGCGGTGTACAGCGAGGCGTGCGTCTTCTTGAAGTCGATCCTGGGCACGCTCACGCGGCGGCCTCCTCGGTCTCGATCGGGATCAGTACCCGGGTGGTCAGGTCCTCGGGGTCGGCCTCGTGCGGCGTCACCAGGTATTCCTCGCGCGCGGGGCCCGCCGGGCGCAGCCCGTCGGCGTGCATCCGACCGAGCAACGCGTGGTAGGCCAGCGGCAGTTGGGCATAGGGGCCGATGTGCACCGTGGCCAGGGCCGGGCCCTCGGGCAGCACCCACGGCTCGGTGCCGGACGGGTTGTGCCCGGTCCCGGTCGGCACGCCCACCGCGATCCGCATGCCCTCGACCAGGTCGAGCGGGAACAGACCGCGGATCGGCGGCGTCCATCGGGTGCCGGCGAGGGCGCCGAGCAGCCGCCCGACGCAAGCCCCGGTGACCGCTCCCACGTCGGTCGGCCCACACTGCGCCCGGACCACGGCCAGGCGCACTTCGGGTTCGTGGATCGTGGTCACCTCGTGGTCGCCCGCGCGGTCCGCCGCCAACCGGTCCAGCAGGTGCAGCCGTTCGCGATCGCGCGCGATCCGCTCGGCCAGCCGGTCCCGCTCGGCCCGCAACACCAGCGTGCGATCGGCGCCGCGGGCGGCCAGGGTCTCGGCGATCACCGCCAGCGGTACGTCGATCTCGCGCAGCAGCGCGACGGTCAGCGCGTCCCGGGCCTGGTCGGTCGCGTAGTAGCGGTAGCCGGTGGCGCGATCCACCCGTACGGGCCGCAACAGCCCGACGTCGTCGTAGTGCCGTAGTTGTTTGACGCTCAGCCGACACAGCCGCGCGAAACGGCCGATGGTGAGAAGTTCCTCTTCCCGCATGCCGCCATGCTGGACCCTCCCGCCGGGGGAGGGTCCAGCCGAGACCGGCGACCCGGGCGGATCAGGAGTGCCAGAGTTCCCTGATGTCGGTGATCTCGTTCGCCGCGTTCAGGGTGATGGCGTATACGCCTTGCGACGAGCACGTGTTGGCGCCGTCGGACCGCTGGGTCAGGCACTTGTCGATGTGCTCCCAGACCTGGCCGATGTACTCCGCCTTCTTCTCCGGCGGGCCGGCCAGCGTACCGGTGGCCTTGGGCGCGAACAGCAGCGGCGTCTGCTCGGCGCCGACCGCCTCGTAGTGGCCGTCGTTGGGGTCGCACACGAACTTGGTGTTCTTGTAGTACAGCACTCCCTTGGTGGGCAGCTTCGTCGGATACACGATCTTGAACCCGGCCTTGGCCGTGGGCGGCGGCCCGCAATCGTCACCCGGTTCGGCCGTGCCCCCGCCGGCCGACGGCTTGGCCGACTTCGGCGCCTGGGTGCGCGCCGGGCCGGAGGCCGCGGGACTGCCGGGCATCGGTACCACCGGTGCCGCGGCGGCCGGCGTGTCGACCGCCTTCGGCGTTTCCTTCTTGTCCTTGTCGTCCGTGTCGCACGCGACCAGCGTGAGCGCGGCGATTGTCGCGGCGGTGATCCCGCCCATCATCCTGCGAGTCGTCGAGTACATCGAACCCCCTGTACGCCGGGCGCGAGGCGCCCGCACTTCGATGGAACTCGCACACATTAGCGATCTTGGAATCCCGTCATCGCTGAACCAACACGCGTAAGGTAAAGCGAACCTCAAGACGCATATCGGGCCGGGCAAAATCGCGCTCGGTCGACATCCCGTCACGGAACGGACGAGCCGGTCGTGGCCGGATCCGTACCCGTTCGGCCCCGTCGGCGGCCCGCTCGCGATAGCGTCACGCGGGGGTCTTCGGGACCAGAGGCGAGGTGGGACCCGTGCGGTTCGGATGGCTGCGGCGCCATGAGCGTCACCTGGAGGAATACCGGCACCGGCGCGAGCAGGAGTCGCCGTGTCCGGGCCGAGCCACGCCCGAACCGCCGCCCGCCGCGCCGTCCTTCGCCGAATTCGCCCGCCGGGACGGACACAATCCGGCCGAACCGGAATCGGATCCGCCGGGAAGCGCCGGCGCCCCGGCCGAGTCCGACGACGCCGAGGCCACCCGGGCGCGGATGCTCACCGAGAAGGCCCAACAACTGACCCGGGCCGGCCGGCACGCGGACGCGGCGGCGCCCGCCCGCGCCGCGGTCCGGATGCTGGGTGTACTGGCCGGCAAGGACCATCACCGACACGGGCCGGCACTGGTCGGCGGGCTGCGCGCGTTCGCGGCCGTGCTGGCGGCCGACGGCCGGACCGAGGACGCGGTCAAGGTGGCCGCGAGCGCCGGCGAACACGCCCGCAGGCTCGCCGCGCTCGACCATCGTGCGCACCGCCCGCTGCTCGCGGTGGCGCTGCGCGAACTCGGTGCCCGGCTCGGCGACCACGGCGACGAATCGGCCGCGCTGGGCGCCCTGCGCGAGTCGGTACAGCTGTTTCGTACCCTCGCCGCCCAGACGCCCGAGCGACATCGCGCCGAACTCGCCCTGTCCCTGGACGAACTCGCCGGCCGGCTGGCCGCCACCGGGGCCACCGACGCCGCCCTCGCCGCATTCACCGAGGCCGAACGCCTGCTCGGGATCGGCCCGCCGCAGGCCCGCCAGGCCGCCGTGCTGCTGCGGCACGCGACCCTGCTCGCCCGACTCGGCCGAGGGCCCGAGGCGATCGCGCTGGCCGGCGAAGCGGTCGAGGTCCGCCGCGGCTACGCGAGCGCGGACCACGCGCCCGCCGGCCGCCGCGAGGACGAACTCGCCGCGTCGCTACAGAGCCTGGGCCTGCTGCACAGCGCCGGCGGCGCGCACGACGAGGCGGTGGACGCGCTGGAGGAGGCGGTCCGGCTGCGGGCGAGACGGGTGCGGGCCGACCCCGTGCTGGCCCGCCGCCCCGAAGTCCCGGTCACGTACGCGCTGTACGGCATCGTCCTGGTCGCCGCGGGCCGACCCGCCGACGCGGTCCCGCCGCTCGCCGCGGCGCTGGGCGTGGGCACCGCGCTCAACCTGGACCGGGTCTCCGACCTGGCCGGGGACACCCTGGTCCGGGCACATCGCGCCGACCCGGACGCGGTCCGCAGCCGCTGGATCGCGGCCACCGGCGAGGAACTGCCCGCCTGGATCGAACGCGGCCAACGCCCGCTCCCACAGCAGGCCAACCGTCGGCAGGTGCACCGTGCCGAACCGCAGGAGGCGCTGCGGGCCCGCGAGTGACGACGCGCGGTGGGCCCGCGGCAACGCACACCGGCCCGCACCGACACATGACGAAAGAGCCGCCGGAAGCCACGACACGCCCGAGGGCGTGACGTGATTCCCGACGGCTCTCCCCACCGCGGCCTACGGCCGGACGTGTGGGTCGAAACTCACGAACTCAGAGCTCGCCGCGCAGCTTCGCCAGTGCCTCGGCGAGGATCGCCTCGCCGTCGGCATCGCTGCGCCGCTCGCGCACATAGGCGAGGTGCGTCTTGTAGGGCTCGGTACGCGGGGCGTCCGGCGGGTTGTGCTGGTCCTGCCCGGCGGGCAGGCCGCAACGGGGGCAGTCCCACGTCTCGGGGACCTGAGCGTCGGTCGCGAAGCTCGGCTGCGTCTCGTGCTTGTTCGCGCACCAGAAAGAAATACGGAGACGTGGGGCTGCTTCGCCGCGCTCTGCCTCCCCCATCGGGCCGGCGCCGACCCGACTCCCACGGATGGCGTTGCCACTTGCCACGGTAAAAACTCCCCTTGGTCCTTGAGGTCGCGCCCCCGTTGCGCGGCTTGGCGTCCAGTGTACGTGCGCCTCGCGCAAGGTTGAACCGAGCGGTGGGCCTTTTCCGACAGTCCGTCAGAAAGGCCACCGCGCGGGTGGAAACATCGGCCGAACCGGCGCTGTCAGTACGTGTTCTTGAGCAGCAGACCGAGTACGACGATCGTCACGAACCAGCACACGCCGACGATGATGGTCATGCGGTCGAGGTTCTTCTCGACGACGGACGAACCGCCGAGCGAGGAGGACATGCCGCCGCCGAACAGGTCGGACAGGCCGCCGCCCTTGCCCTTGTGCAGCAGCACCAACAGCACCATGAGCAGGCTGAAGACGATCAGGGCGATCGAGAAACCGGTGACCACGGCCGGGCCCAACTCCTTCTGGCGGAACGCGGGGGCCGGGGATTCCCGGCCATCGGACAGAGTACGCTGCCGCGCCCCGCATGTGGGAGCCGTACAGCCCTTCGGCTAATCCGGCGGATCATACTATTAAGGCCCACCCGGCTCGGGCCGCTCCCCCTCCGGGGCCTGACCGCGAGAGCCCTCGCCCGGTTCGCCGAGCGGCTGCGCGTCGGCCGGTTCGATATCTCCGGTGTCCTCGACGTCCACCTCGTGGCCGCTGCCCCCGACCAGCGCACCCGTGCTGGTCAGCGGATGCCCGGGGGCGGCGCCGCGGGCGGCCCGAGCCGCTCCCGTACGGCGCACGGTGACCCGGTTGTCACCACCGGCGACGATCGCGCCGGTGTTGGTCACCGGGCCGCCGGACAGGCTGATCCCGTCGTTCCCGCGCGGCTCGCCCTCGTCCGGTTCGTCGGCATCGGATGCGGCGGTGTTCATGGGGTACCTCCCGCTGTCGATCGTGCGCCCGATCCGGCTCCACCGGAACCTCGTACGGACGCCTGGATGCCCCGGCCGGCGACGATCGCGCCGCTGTTGTTCAGGTCACCGGAGACGTGCTGGATGATCCCGTTGTTCAGGACCAGCTCGTTGCGTTGGCGATACTCGGTCACGTCCACGTTCCGGCGCTGGAGGAAGTCCAGCACGAAGGCGGTGAACTTGCGCTCGATCAGCTTGAGGTACTTCTCCGCGTCCGAGTTCTGGAAGAACGTGGCGTAGTTCGCCGACGCGCCGAGTTCGCGTACCGAGGCCCGGGCTCCGCGGTCCACCGGCAGATTGCGCCCGGTGCGCTCCTGCGCCGCGCGCAGATTGCCCGCCCGGCGCCACCACGAGGCCCACACCCGCATCAGCCGACCGGCCGAGGAGATCATCAGGGCCGGGGCCTCCATCAGCGAGCGGCCCAGCGCGGCCCACAGCGTCGCCGTGTCCGCGGTGTGCAGCCACTCGTCGGCCACGTGGAAGTCGGGTCGGATCGGCGGCAGCACCAGTTCGTGCAATTCGGTGTACAGCAGTCGGCCGTCCATCGTGAAGCGGATCAGCACCGACACGACCACCTCCTGCGACCACGTGCCGACCCGCACGCACAGGTAGCGCCGGGTGGCCTCGGCAGGCGGCGGCACCGGGCCACCGGTCACCCCGCTGCTGAACTCGTGCATCTGCACGCTCAACCCGGACAGCCGATGCCTGCCCTCCTCGGACCCGGCCAGTTCCTCGAACGACGCGCAGATCGCGCTGGTGAGTTCGTCGACCGTGAACGGGGTGAACCCCTTCTTCGGCCACTTGCCGTCGCGCGGTGCGTCCAGCACGGACGGCTCGGCCCCGCGCAGCTCGACCGGGAAGGTCCAGCTCTCCACCAGTTCGCCGGCGCCGACGAACGGCAGGTAGCCGCTGTAGCGCACCGTGGACGGAATCGGCGGCGCGGCGGGCTCGAACGGCGCCTTGGCCACCACCGGCGCATGCGTCGGCCGCGGCGGCAGCACCTCCGCCAACGCGCCCTGCAATCCCCCGGGTCCGGCGTCCCCCGTCCCGTCGGCCGGCGGCCGGGTCGGCGTCCAGGTCCGTCCCGGACCCAGATCCGAGACCACGGTGGCCCGCTGCTGCATACGTTCGATCCACACCACGAACACCACGACCGCGTAGGTCGGCAGTACGGTCACCGCCAGGGTGTCGGTCGCCGGGAAGCCGCTCCCCCCGCCCGCCACGTACAACATCAGCCCGAACAGCAGCGCCGCCACCCAGGACACCTGTGCCGCCGCCCGGGTCCGGAAGTCGCGCACACCGCCTCCGCCGGCGACCCCGGCACGCACCGTGAACAGCCCGACGAACACCACGATCGCGAGCCAGAACAACCCGGCCGCGAAGCCGAAACCGATCAAGAACATCACCGCCGGCACCAGGAAGGCGATCACATCGCGCAGGATGCGCCGCCGCCGTGCGGCCAACGCGTGCTCCAGGACCGCCTGTTCGTTGTACCCGTAGGAGGGCGCCCGATCGCGGTGCGCGTTCTCCCACAGTTCCTCGATCACCCGGGCGGCGAACCGCTCGTCGATTTCCGCACCCGTGCACAGATACCGGGTGGCTCCGGTATCCGCGGTTGTGGACATGTCTGAAAATGACACCCGGCCCCCCTGGGGTCGGCCGGCCGAACCACCCGGAAGGGGTGACTACCGGCCACTTGGCGATGACTTATGGTCAGTCATCCGTTACGGGAGCGGCAAGCGGAATGGAAATAGTTGCGACGGGTTTATGAGGAACGAACGATTCCGGCCGGCAGCGCCCATCCCCGGCCCGGCCCGGACACGCGAAGGGCCCGGAGCGGCATCCCGCTCCGGGCCCTTCGCGATGTCTCGACCAATCGGCCGCGACCGTCAGCCGGCCTTCTTCTCGTGGTAGCGGACGATCTGCGCGAACTCCTCGGCGACCAGGCAGGCGCCGCCGACCAGGCCGCCGTCCACGTCCGGCTGCGCCATCAGCCCGGCCGCGTTGCCGGCCTTCATCGAACCGCCGTACAACACCCGCACCCGGTCCGCCAGTTCCGGCGAGTACAGCTCGGCGAGCTTGGCCCGGATCGCCGAGCACACCTCCTGTGCGTTCTCCGGCGTGGCCACCTCGCCGGTGCCGATCGCCCAGACCGGCTCGTACGCGATCACCACGGACTCGGCCTGCTCGGTCGTGATGCCCTTGAGCGCACCCTCGACCTGCGTGAGCGTGTGGGCCACGTGCCCGCCCGCCTTGCGCACGTCCAGTCCCTCGCCGACGCACACGATCGGCACCAGGCCGCTGCGGTAGGCGGCGTGCGCCTTCGCGTTCACCACGGTGTCGTCCTCGGCGTGGTACTGCCGCCGCTCGGAGTGGCCGACCAGCGCGTAGGTGCAGTTCAGCTTGGCGAGCATGGACCCGGAGATCTCACCGGTGTAGGCGCCGCTCGCGTGCTGCGAGATGTCCTGCGCGCCGTAGCTGAACCGGAGCTTGTCCGCGTCGACCATGGTCTGCACCGAGCGCAGGTCGGTGAACGGCGGCAACACCGCGACCTCGACCCGGTCGAAGTCCTTGTCGTTCAGGGTGAACGCGAGCTTTTGCACCAGGGAGATGGCCTCGAGGTGGTTGAGGTTCATCTTCCAGTTGCCCGCCATCAGCGGGATGCGACCGGTGCTTTTGTTGAGCGCAGACATCGGGATCAGCCCTCCAGGGCTTCGAGACCGGGCAGGGACTTGCCTTCGAGGTACTCCAGGCTCGCGCCGCCGCCGGTCGAGATGTGACCGAAGGCGTTCTCGTCGAAGCCGAGGGTGCGCACCGCCGCGGCCGAGTCGCCGCCGCCGACCACGGTGAACGCGTCGGAGTCGATCAGACCCTGCGCCACCGCGCGGGTGCCGTGGCTGTACGGCTCCATCTCGAACACGCCCATCGGGCCGTTCCAGAAGACCGTCTGCGCGTCGGCGAGCTTGTCCGCGAACAGTTCGCCCGACGCCGGGCCGATGTCCAGACCGAGCCGGTCGGCCGGGATCGCGTCGATGGAGACCACCGCGTGGTCCGCGTCGGCGGCGAACGCGGTGGCCGCGATCACGTCGACGGGCAGCACGAACTCCACGCCGCGCGCCTCGGCGCGGGCCAGGTACTCGCGGACCCGGTCGAGCTGGTCCTTCTCCAACAGCGACTTGCCCACCTCGTGGCCCTGCGCGGCCAGGAAGGTGAACACCATGCCGCCGCCGACCAGGATCCGGTCCGCCTTGTCCAGCAGGCTGTCGATGACACCGAGCTTGTCGGACACCTTCGACCCGCCCAGGATCACCGCGTACGGGCGCTGCACGTCCTCGGTGAGCCGCTTGAGCACGTCCAGCTCGGTGGCGATCAGACCGCCGACGGCGTGCGGCAGCCGGGCCGGCACGTCGAACACCGAGGCGTGCTTGCGGTGCACCGCACCGAAGCCGTCGCCCACGTACACCTCGGCGAGCTCGGCGAGGCGATCCGCGAACGCGCCGCGCTCGGCGTCGTCCTTGGCCGTCTCGCCCGGGTTGAAGCGCAGGTTCTCCAGCAGCGCGACCCGGCCGTCGGCGAGCTCGCCGACCGTGGCCCGCGCGCTCTCGCCGACCGTGTCGGTCGCGAACGCCACGTCGGCGCCCAGCAGTTCGCCCAGTCGCGCGGCCACCGGCGCGAGCGAGAACTGCGGCTCGGGGGCGCCCTTGGGCCGGCCCAGGTGCGAGCACACGATCACCTTGGCGCCGCGGGCGACCAGGGCCGAAATCGTCGGCACGCTCGCCCGGATCCGGCCGTCGTCGGTGATGCGTCCGCCGTCGAGCGGGACGTTGAGGTCGGCGCGCACCAGGACGCGCTTACCGGATACGTCGATGTCGTCGATGGTCTTCAAGTTCGATTCGTCCTTGGCTGGAGGAAACGGGGTGGGGGTTGCAGAAACGGGCCCGGGTGACGACGTGTCACCCGGGCCCGCATCGTCAAGCGTCATCGGTGCGTGTGCCGCACCGTCAGAGCTGACCACCGATGTAGCCGACCAGGTCGACCAGACGGTTGCTGTAGCCCCACTCGTTGTCGTACCAGCCGACGACCTTGACCTGCTTGCCCTGGGCCATGGTCAGGCCCGAGTCGAAGGTGCACGAGGACGGGTCGGTGACGATGTCCGAGGAGACGATCGGGTCCTCGGTGTAGGTCAGGTAGCCCTTGAGCGAGCCCTCGGCGGCCTTCTGGAAGGCGGCGTTGACCTCGTCGCGGGTCACCTCGCGCTCCAGCTCGACGACCAGGTCGGTGACCGAGCCGGTGGGGACCGGGACGCGCATGGCGATGCCGTCCAGCTTGCCCTTGAGCTCGGGGATGACCAGGGCGGTGGCCTTGGCGGCACCCGTCGAGGTCGGGATGATGTTGGTCGCGGCGGCCCGCGCGCGGCGCAGGTCCGAGTGCGGGAAGTCCAGGATGACCTGGTCGTTCGTGTACGCGTGGACCGTGGTCATCATGCCCTTGACCAGGCCGAAGTTCTCCAGGAGAACCTTGGCCATCGGCGCGACGCAGTTGGTCGTGCAGGAGGCGTTCGAGATGATCGTGTGCGCGGCGGCGTCGTACTTCTCGTGGTTGACGCCCATCACGATCGTGACGTCCTCATTCTTGGCCGGAGCCGAGATGATGACCTTCTTCGCGCCGGCCTCGATGTGCTTCTTGGCCTTCTCGGCGTCCGTGAAGATGCCGGTGGACTCGATCACGATGTCCGCGCCCAGCTCGCCCCAGGGCAGCGCGGCCGGGTCACGCTCGGCGATGACCTTGAAGGTCTTGTCGCCGACGGTGATCGCGTCGTCGGTGTAGGTGACCTCCTGGCCGATGCGGCCGAGGATGCTGTCGTACTTCAGCAGGTGGGCCAGGGTCGCGATGTTCGTGAGGTCGTTGACCCCGACGATCTCGAAGTCCGCGCCCGAGGCCAGCGCCGCGCGGAAGAAGTTGCGGCCGATACGGCCGAATCCGTTGATGCCTACCCGGATCGTCACGAACCGATCTCCTCTGTCGAACGCCGAATGCCCTGATGGTGAATGGCCGAGGAGATGGTCAGTGGAATCTGCGATATCCCCGGCCATGTCCGACCCTACCGTGACGCCCCGGGCACCTTCACGCAGGCTTGCTGCACAAGGCGCCCAGGGCGGGACGGATCATCGGATACACGTACCGATCGGCACTATCCGGCGACTCGCTTGGTGATCACGAAACCCTCGAAGCCGGCGAGCAGATAGAACAGCGCGTCCATCGGCTCCAGGAATTCCTTCCAGGAGTCGAACATCCGCGAGTCGGTGAGCACTTCGGACAGCGACATGTCGTTCGCGTCCTGCACCCACATGGCCACACCGAGGTACTGTCCGATGAAGACGCCGAGCACGCTCAGCACGACACCGATCACCGGAAGTACCGGATTTCGTCCGCCGACCTTGCCGAGCGCGACCGCGATCAGCGCCCCGACGGCGATCGCCATGTAGCCGATCTGGTGCTCGGACTCTTTCAGGATGTAGGCGTAGACGACGGCGGCGACCACCATCGCAACCACGCCGAGGAGGATCCCCAGGCCCGGATTCCCCTGTTGCCGCGGCGGCTGCGGCGGCGGGCCGCCGTACGGCCCCGACCCGAACGGCCCGGGCGGACCCGGCTGTTGTTGCCCCCACTGGCCCGGGCCGGGTTGGCCGGGCGGCGGCCCCCAGGGGCCGGGCGCGTTGTTGCTCAAGGTGATTCCCCCCGAATAAAAAACTCGCACACGCGGGAACTCGCGTGTGCGCGGAGACGTTGACGGCCCCCGACGGAGGAGTCTCCGCCGGGGGCCGTCATTTGACCATCGGTTTTACCCGATCAGCGCATCACGATCGGGTGTACCTACTTGTACAGCTCCCGCAGGATCCGGTCCACGACCACCTTGCGGTCGTCCGCGGTGGCCAACTGCTCCAGGCCGAAGCCGAAGAGCATGGTGTCGTCGGTGGCGATCACCGACGAACCGAACGCGGCCTGGCTGCGGGTGAAGCCGACGAGCGCGAGGTCACCGGGCGGCGGGCCGGCCAGGACCCACGGGCCCAGACCGGTCTCGAAGCCCTCGGCGTCCACGACGCCCGCGTTGGTGGTGACCTTGGTGTCGTCCACGAACAGGCCGGTGCCACCGGTGTTCGAGTCGCTCACGTACGAGAACGAGACCTCGATCTTCTTGCCCGCGTACGCGGACAGGTCGAACGCGACCGGCTTCCAACCACCCGAGTTGCCGGTGAAGGAGTTCCACGCGCCGGTGGTGCCGGTGCTCAGGCACTTGGGGGTGGTCACCGTCAGGTAGTGCCGCAACTGCGTGTGGGTCCGGACGAAGTCGCCGCCCTCACAGGACGTGGGCGGCTTGGTGCTGCTCCCGCCGTTGAGGTCGGGCAGCGTCGTCCAGTCGTCGGCACCGACCGTGTGGGCCTCCACGATCGCGTGGTCCCACTCGCGCTCGGTGTCGAACGAGAACTGCGCGGTGAGCTTCGCCGCGTCCGCCGCCGTCACCCCGGTGAGGTCGATCGTGCGGGTCAGTCGCTTGTACGCGTTGTCCGAGTGCAGGCCGTTGATGTACCACGAGCCCTCGGCCGGCGAGTACGGCCCGGACGTGTTGCCCGAGTAGGTCGCCACCGAACGGCTGTCGAACATCGGGAACCTGTCCGGCGTCAGGATCGCGCTGGTGGGCAGGAACCCGCCCGCCTCGTTCAGCGGGTTGGAGGCCGTGCCCGGCAGAGCCTTGTCGATGCCCTGCAACGGCGCGGCCGAACCGACCACGCCGGTGGCACCGTTGGTCGCCGACCGGTCGTACGCGCCCAGCCAGTACTGGCTGAAGTCGTCCGAGACGATCAGGCAGTCGCCGGCCGCGTCGGCGGTGACCTTGCAGGGCTGGTCCGGGTGCCCGTTCAGGCCGTAGTAGATGCCGCCGCCCGCCGCGCTGCGCAGGGGACCGTAGTAGCTCGCGGTCTCGCCGAGGTAGGCCAGCTTGCCGCCCTCGTTGAGGAAGTCGCGCACGTTGGTGGTCACGTCCTGGACCACGGGCGTGACCTGGGCGTCCTGGACCGGCTCACCGAAGAAGTCGGTGTTCTCCCGGGCCGCGTCCTGGGTCAGTCGGTTGTCGCCGAGATACCAGAACACGCCCTTGAAGTGCGAGAGCACGCCGAGGTGGTGCGGTGCGCCGAGCTTGTCCACGTCGTACACGGCCGCCTTGACACCGTTGGCCGCCAGCGCGTCCACGTACTGCTGGGCGTACTTGGGGCCGACCGTGTTCGGCGGGTAGGTCGGGTTGACGCCCTTGTAGTCCTCGTCGGCCAGGACCAGCGTCTCGGTCTTCTCGGCGATGCCGCTCTCCACCGTGAAGGTGAAGCGATCGCTCTCCACCTTGCCGGTGCCGGCCTTGTCGCCGGTGAACCAGACCTCGATCCGGTCACCGGTGCGCACGTTCTTGATGTCGCCCCGGTATTCGGCGTAGTAGTCCGAGCCCTGCTCGCCGTACCGCTTGCCGCCCTTCCACTCCTTGACGCCCGCGGTCTTGGTCGGGCCGCCGTTGACGCGGTAGTCGACCTTGCGGTTGGTCAGCGAGCGCTTGGCGATCACCGCGACGGTCTGGTCGTCGTGGTCCTCGGCATAGGAGTGCTCGAACCGGTCGGCCACCAGGTCGGGGGCCTTGCGCCCGACCGAGGAGACCGGGTCGTCCGGGTCCTTGGCCGACTTGGCGACCGAGAGCGCGAACGCCTGGTTCTTGGCGTACTCCATTCGAACCAGCGTCTCGTCGTTCGGGAAGCTGAAGATGCTGCCGCAGTTCTCCACCGTGTACGGGTCGTCCGGCAGGTAACCGGCGGCCGTGGCACACGTGGACATCTCCGGAGTGAACGACAGCGTCTTGTACGCCTCGTTCATCTGCCCGTCGGTGTCGCCGTTGGTCACGTACAGCTCGGCGGACAGGTCCGGGTCGTAGTCCGCGACCGCCGGGTGCGCGTCGTCGCCCGCGAGCGCGATCATGATCTGGTCGTCGGGGCTGGGCGTGGCCACCTGCGACCCGACGCCGTACAGGATCAACTGCGCGGCGGAGTGGTAGTTGACCACGAACTCCGCCTTGATGTGCTTGGCGAAGCCCTCGATCGCCCGGGTCTCCGGTTCGGAGGAGGGCCCGGTGCCCCGGTAGGTCTCGTTCAGCGGGTCGGGCGAGGAACCCTCGTTGTCGTAACCCCACTTGTAGTCGAAGTTGCGGTTGAGGTCGACGCCGTCCCCGGCGGTGATCACGCCGTCGCCGTTGTTGTCGCGCAGGTTCTTGCGCCACAGCCGCTGGCCGGTCTGGAAGGTCCAGTCGTAGCCGTCGGGGTTGGCCGAGATCACGAACCACAGCTCGTTGTCCGAGACCAGCTTGGTGGCCTCGTCGTCCTTGCCGTAGCCCTCCACGTAGTGGTGCACGAGCCGGCGGGTCATCTCCGGCGTGATCCACTCGCGGGCGTGCTGGTTGGACATGTACAACACGCCCGGCTTGGACCCGTCGGCGCTGGTGCGGACGTTCTTGGTCACCTTGACCGCGAGGATGTCCTGCCCGAGCACGGTCTTGCCGATGCTGACCGTCTTGGCGATGTCGGGGTGGTCCTTGGCGAGCTGGACCAGCTCGGCGCCGAGGCCGTTCGGGCCGCTGTACTTGCGGAAAACACCCGCTGCGGGCGCGGCCGTTCGGTTCTGCGCCTGGGACTTGGCCTCCACGGAGATGCCGGCGGCACGCAGCTTGGCGGCCTGGGCATCGCTCAGGATCACCTCCAGCTTGGCCTTGCCGTCGGCAGCCCTGGTGGTCTGTGTCTCGTGTCGGTCCACGCCCAGGTCGAAGATCTGCTTCACCTGTGCCGCGTCGGCCGTGATCGTGTATGACTGCGGACCTGCGTCGCCCGCCGGAGGCAGTTTCGCTTCCGGCGGCGCGCTGGTCACCTCGGGATAGGAGACCGGATTCTCGGCGGGGGCCGCGGTGCTCACCGGCGCTGCGGTCAACAGACCGAGTGCCAGTGAGAGCGCCGCGACTCCCGTGGTGCCGATACGGACTCGTGTGGTGGTGCCCCTGGAACGATGACGCCTCATCGACCCCCCAGTCGTGGGTTCGGCGTGCATAGGGACGGCGCGAAACCACGACCTCAAGGTACGGAACGTGATCCCTGCGCCCGGGTGTTGCGCATGCTACGGCAACCACCGCGTGGTACACGAGACCTGACGCACGGTCATATTCGGTCAGTGCTACGCGCAGAGATTCCACATAGTGATCAGAACCAGTCGGGGCACCACGGTTCCCGCGCAGTGCGCAGCAGCGCCTCGGCCCGCTCCGCGGCACCGGGCGTGCGCTCGGATATCCGCCCGGCCACCGCGAGCCGCACCGGCGAGCCCGCGCCCAGGTAGAGCGCACCCAGCGTGGACACGTCCAACGCCAGATCCGCGGGGTCTCCGGTCGGCACGCACCGCGCCTGCTCGGCCGCGCCGTCGATGGCGAACCGTCCCGCCGCATAGCCCAAGTCGTCGTGCACCTCGACCACGAGCCGATCGCGCGCACCGTAGGTGCGCGCGGAGAACGCGGCGGGCGCGTCCAGGATCCGCGCCCACACGAAGTCGCGGCGCGACTGCGTGGTGATCGCCCGCGGATCCTGCACGAGCAGCGGCAACAACTCGTCGGGACTGCGGTCGGGGCCCTCGACCCGATTGACGTAGTCGACGTTCGCGCAGAACCGCCACAGCGCGATCTCGGCCGCCGGGGTGAGCGCGAGCAGCGAGTCCACGGTCAGCGTGACCTTGGGCACGAACTCGTCCCAGTGGTCGTCGGTGCGATAGCTCACCAGCCCGGCGACCTTGCCCGACGGATCGCGATACACCGCGTGGAAGCGCGGTGGGGTCGGGCCGCCCATCGGCGGCTGGACCAGGCCGGTGTACATCTTCCACCACAGCGCGGTGCGCGCGATCGCCCCGGCCCGCAGTCGACGGAACTCCTCGTGCAGCGGCGGACCCAGCTCGACCACCTCCTCGGGGGTGGCCAGCGCGATCCGGGCACCGGGCTCGACCGGCGCGTCCGGCACGAAGTCGGTGCGCAGCGTGTCCAGGGTGAACTTCTGGTACTCGGTGGCCACGCCGAAGCCGAACCGGCCGTAGATCCGGTACTCGGCGGCGATCAGGATGGCCAGCGACTCACCGCGTGCGGCGGCGTCCGCCAGGTCCAGGCCCATCAGCTCGGTGAGCAGGCCCTGCCGGCGGTGGGTCGGCGAGACGGTGACGTTGGTGATCGCCGACACCGGCACCATCGCCCCGCCGGGCACGGTCAGGCCGGTGGCGAAGCTGCGGAAGGTGCCGACACAGCGACCGCCGTCGAAGGCGCCGCGCGTGCGGGCGAAGTCGGCCCGTTCACGCCAGTGCTCGATCCGCTTCTCCCGGGTCTCCTTGGCATCGTCCGGGACCCGGAGAAATCCGATGCCGACGGCGTCGGTCCACGGGATGATGTCGTCCTCGCCGATCGTGCGGATGTCCACTGCGGTGGTTCCTTCCTCGCGTGCGCGGCCTTCCTCCGACAACGGACGAAGGCGCCGACCCGGAGACCCTATGTCTCGCGGTTCGACGCCTTCGAATGGTTTTCGGGTCGCGCACACCGGCCCAGGGGCCGGTCAGGACACGAGTATGTCCACCGACAGGCCGGCGTCCGTGCCGGGCATGCCCAGCTCGCCGGCACGCTTGTCGGCCATCGCGAGCAACCGGCGGATCCGACCCGCGACCGCGTCCTTGGTCAGCGGCGGCTCGGCCAGCCCGCCCAACTCCTCCAGGGACGCCTGCTTGTGGTCCAGCCGCAGCTTGCCGGCCGCGGCCAGGTGCTCCGGGACCTCCTCGCCGAGGATCTCCAGGGCTCGCTGCACGCGCGCGCCCGCGGCCACGGCCGCGCGGGCCGAGCGGCGCAGGTTCGCGTCGTCGAAGTTGGCCAGCCGGTTCGCGGTGGCCCGCACCTCGCGGCGCATCCGCCGCTCCTCCCAGGCCAGCACGCTCTCGTGCGCGCCGAGCCGGGTGAGCAGCGCGCCGATCGCGTCGCCGTCGCGGACCACGACCCGGTCCACGCCGCGCACCTCGCGCGACTTGGCCGCCAGGCCGAGCCGACGGGCCGCGCCGACCAGCGCGAGAGCCGCCTCCGAACCGGGGCAGGTCACCTCCAGGGCCGAGGAGCGACCGGGCTCGGTGAGCGAGCCGTGCGCCAGGAACGCGCCGCGCCAGGCGGCCTCCGCGTCACACGTCGCCCCGGAGACGACCTGCGGCGGCAGGCCCCGCACCGGCCGGCCGCGGGCGTCCAGCAACCCGGTCTGCCTGGCCAACTGGTCCCCGCCCACGGCGACCCGCACCACGTAGCGGCTGCCGCGCCGCAGTCCGCCGGGGGCCACCACCACCAGGTCCGAGCTGTGCCCGTAGACCTCCAGGATGTCCTTGCGCAGGCGGCGCGCGGCCATCGCCGTATCCAACTCCGCCTCGATGACGATTCGCCCGCCCACGATGTGCAGTCCGCCCGCGAAGCGCAAGAGCGCGGAGACCTCCGCCTTGCGACAGCACGACCGGGTGACCGGGAGGCGGCTGAGCTCGTCCTTCACTGCTGCCGTCATCGCCATGGAGCGATCCTTTCACGATCGACGAAGATCCGGCCGTAGGCTGCGGCCAACCGTTCGGGGTCGTGTCGCGCGGTGCCGTCGACCGCCGAAACGGGGGCCAGGTGCACGTGTCCACCGAGCGCCGCCGTGGCCTGTTCCAGGCCCGGTACGTCCTCCACACGGTCGCGGTCGCCGAGGACGATGTCAAAGGTCAGTCCGGGAGCGTGGGCGGCCAGCACCTCCAGGTGCTGCTGCGGCGAGAAACCCGCCGTCTCGCCCGGCTGCGGAGCCAGATTCAGCGCGAGCAGCCGCTTGGCCTTGGTCTCCACCAGGGCCGCCGCCAACTCGGGAACGAGCAGGTGGGGCAGTACCGAGGTGAACCACGACCCGGGTCCGACAACCACCCAATCGGCGTCACGAACGGCCGCGACCGCCTCCGGCACGGCGGGCGGATCACTCGGCAGCAGCCGGATCCCGCGCACGTCGCCCGGGGTCACCGCGACCTGCGCCTGCCCGCGCACGACGGACATCTCGTCCGGCCGGGCCGGGTCGTGCCCGGCCACGTCCGCCTCGATGTCCAGCGGGACCGCCGACATCGGCAACACCCGCCCGTGCGCGCCGAGCAGCCGACCCATCCAGTCCAGGGCCGCGATCGGATCGTCCATCAGTTCCCACAGGCCGACCAGGAGCAGATTGCCGACCGCGTGCCCGTTCAGCTCGCCCTCGCGGCGGAACCGGTGCTGGATGACCCGACTCCAGGTCACCCCCCACTCGTCGTCGCCGCACAGCGCGGCCAGCGCCATCCGCAGGTCGCCGGGCGGCAACACACCCAGGTCCTTGCGCAAGCGCCCACTGGAGCCGCCGTCGTCGGCGACCGTGACGATCGCCGTCAGGTCGTCGGTGAGCCGACGCAGCGCCGCCAGCGAGGCCGAGAGCCCGTGTCCGCCGCCCAGGGCGACCACCTTGGGGCCGCTCATTCCCTGCCCATGTCGCGGTGCACGAGCACGGTGTCCAGGCCGTCCTCGGTGAGCCGGCGGGCCAGGCGTTCGGCCATCGCCACGCTGCGGTGCTTGCCGCCGGTGCAGCCCACCGCGAGCGTCACATAGCGCTTGCCCTCGCGGCGGTAGCCCTCGGTGACGATGTGCAGCAGCTCGGCGTACCGGTCCAGGAACTCCTTGGCGCCGGGCTGGTCGAACACGTACCGGCTGACCGCCTCGTCCATGCCGGTGTGCGGGCGCAGCTCCGGGATCCAGTGCGGGTTGGGCAGGAAGCGGCAGTCGACGACCAGGTCGGCGTCCACCGGCAGGCCGTACTTGAAGCCGAAGGACATCACCGTCGCGCGCAGCTGCGGCTCGCCGGACCCGGCGAACCGGTCGTCCATCTTCGCGCGCAGCTGGTGCACGTTGATGTCGGAGGTGTCGATCACCAGGTCGGCCTCGCCGCGCAACTCGCGCAGCAGTTCGCGCTCGCGGGCGATGCCGTCCGGGATGCGCCCGTCGCCCTGGAGCGGGTGCGGCCGGCGCACGCCCTCGAAGCGTCGCACCAGGACATCGTCGGATGCCTCCAGGAAGACGATCCGACGCACCACGCCGGCCGCGTCCAACTCGCTCAGCGCCGAGCGCAGGTCGTCGAAGAAGGTCCGGCCGCGCACGTCGACGACGACCGCTATCCGTGCGACCGCCCCCTGGGTCCGGGCGCCGAGGTCGACCATCGCGGGGATCAGCGACGGCGGCAGGTTGTCCACCACGAACCAGCCCAGATCCTCCATGCCCTTGGCGGCGGTGCTGCGACCGGCGCCGGACATGCCGGAGATGATCACCAACTCCGGAGTGCCCTCGACCGCTGTGCCCGTCTCGGTACTCATGCGTCCCCCCGGTGCGTGCCGCACCTACGGCTGGGCGAGTTCAACGCTTCCTCCTGCTGATTCCTGCCTCGGGGGTACAACCGGGACCGCCTCGTCGGCGTCGACGGCCTCGTCGACCACAACGACGGCGTCGTCTTCAATGATCTCGCCCGTCGCGGTGTTCACCGCCGGTGCCGAGGGCGCCCGCGTGGCGAGCGCCGACACGATCGCCACCGCGGTGGCCCGGCCGATGCCGGGCACCTCGGTGATCTGCTCGATGGTGGCAGCGCGCAGCCGCTTGAGCGAGCCGAAGTGGGCGAGTACCGCCTTGCGGCGGGTGGCGCCCAGCCCGGGAACCCCGTCGAGCGCACTGGCCGTCATCGCCTTGGACCGCTTGGACCGGTGGTAGGTGATCGCGAAGCGGTGCGCCTCGTCCCGGATCCGCTGGAGCATCAGCAGCGCCTCGCCGCTGCTGCGCGGGAGCACGACCGGGTCGTCCTCGCCCGGCACCCACACCTCTTCGAGCCGCTTGGCCAGCCCGCACACGGTCACGTCGACCACGCCGGCCTCCTCCAGGGCCCGCACGGCGGCGGCGACCTGGGGTTGCCCGCCGTCGACCACGATCAGCTGCGGCGGGTAGGCGAAGCGCTTGGGCCGCCCGGTCTCCGGGTCGATCGGGCCGCTGTTCTCCGCGCCGGCCGCGTCGTCGGCGTCGGCCGCGACCGCTTCGGCGGCCGCGTCGCGGGCGAGGTCGGACTTGTAGCGCCGGAACCGGCGGGTGAGCACCTCGTGCATCGCCCTCGGGTCGTCCTGGCCCTCGAAGGTCTTGATCGCGAACCGTCGGTACTCGCTCTTGCGCGGCAGGCCGTCCTCGAAGACCACCATCGAGGCGACCACCTCGGTGCCCTGCAGATGCGAGATGTCGAAGCACTCGATGCGCAGCGGCGCGGTGTCCATCTCCAGTGCCTCGGCCAATTGCTGGAGCGCGAGCGAGCGGGCGGTCAGGTCGCCGGCCCGGCGCAGCTTGTGCAGGTTCAGCGCCTGCGCGGCGTTGCGCCGCACGGTCTCCTGGAGCGACTTCTTGTCGCCGCGCTGCGGCACCCGCAGTTCCACCTTGGCGCCGCGCAGCTCGCACAACCACTGGGTCAGCGCCGCGGTGTCCGCGGGCAGCGCGGGCACCAGCACCTCGCGCGGCACTGCCTCGCCGCGCTGCTCGCCGTAAAGCTGCTGGAGGAAGTGTTCGACCAGGTCGGCGGTGTCCACGTCCTCGACCCGCTCGGTGACCCAGCCGCGCTGACCGCGCACCCGGCCGCCGCGGACGTGGAAGATCTGGACGGCGACCTCGAGTTCGTCCTCGGCCAGCGCGATCACATCCGCGTCGGTGCCGTCGCCGAAGACGATCGCGTTCTTCTCCAGGGCCCGGGTGAGCGCCGTGATGTCGTCCCGCAGCCGGGCCGCCTTCTCGTACTCCATCGCCTGCGCGGCCTGCTTCATCTCGCGCTCGACGCGCTTGATGTAGGGGCCGGTGCGGCCGGCCATGAACTCGCAGAAGTCCTCGGCGAGCGCGCGGTGGTCCTCGGCGGAGATCTTGCCGGTGCACGGCGCCGCGCACTTGCCGATGTAGCCGAGCAGGCACGGGCGGCCGACCTGGCGGGCGTTCTTGAACACGCCGGCCGAACACGTGCGCACCGGGAACACCCGCAGCAGCAGGTCGAGCGTCTCGCGGATGGCCCACGCGTGCCCGTAGGGCCCGAAGTAGCGCACACCCTTGCGGTGCGGGCCGCGCATCACCTGCGCGCGCGGGAACTCCTCATCGAGGGTCACCGCGAGCGAGGGGTAGCTCTTGTCGTCGCGGTATTTGACGTTGAAGCGCGGGTCGAACTCCTTGATCCAGGAGTACTCCAGTTGGAGCGCCTCGACCTCGGTACCGACCACGGTCCAGTCCACCGCCGAGGCGGTGGTGACCATGCTCTGGGTGCGCGGGTGCAGGTTGGCCAGGTCCTGGAAGTAGGACGAGAGCCGGGCGCGCAGGTTCTTCGCCTTGCCGACGTAGACGACGCGCCCGTGCTCGTCGCTGAACCGGTACACACCGGGCGACGTCGGGATCTGGCCGGGCGCGGGCCGGTACGACGACGGGTCCATTTCTCCACCCTATGTGCTGGCTCCAACAGATTTTCGCGGTCAACCCACCACGATCTCGCCGTTCGCGACCGTGACCGGCAGCGGTGTCAGACCGCGCTTGGCGGGTCGGCGGACGACGGAACCGTCGTTCATCGAGAACTGGCTGCCGTGGCACTGGCACTGGATGACACCCTGGTCGACCTTGGTGACCAGACACCCCTGGTGCGGACAACGGGCGTCGAACGCCTTGTAATCGTCCTTGGCGGGCTGGGTCACCACGATCGAGGTGTCGGTGTAGACCTTGCCCTTGCCGACCGTCACGTCCTCGGAGCGACCCACCGTCACCGGCCCGTCGAGCAGCTTCTTCTCGTGCGGCGACGCGGGCTGGTTCTCCGCGGTACACGCGGTCAGACCGAGTCCGGCGGCGCCGACCGCGCCGACCACCGCGGCGCCTCGCAGCAGGGTGCGCCGGTCCGGCCCGTGGTCGGCCGCACACTCGCTCGCGGTCTCGGGCCTGGGCTGCTGCTGCGGGGTCATCCGGGTTCTCCTTGTGAACGGTGACGCCGGTGGCGTGGCCCGGAGGGGCCACGCCACCGTGAGGCCGGTCAATCCTCGCACCCGGCCCAGGTGCCGCTCACGTCACCGTCGGTCGTACAGCACGTTCTGGAGGAACTTGCCGGTGTGGCTGCCGGCCACCTCGGCGACCTCCTCGGGAGTGCCCTCCGCGACGACCAGACCGCCGCCGCTGCCGCCCTCGGGGCCCAGGTCGACCACCCAGTCGGCGGTCTTGATCACGTCGAGGTTGTGCTCGATCACGATCACCGTGTTGCCCTTGTCGACCAGGCTGGTCAGCACGCCGAGCAGCCGACGGATGTCCTCGAAGTGCAGACCCGTGGTCGGCTCGTCGAGCACGTAGACCGTCTTGCCGGTGGAGCGGCGCTGCAACTCGGAGGCGAGCTTGACCCGCTGCGCCTCGCCGCCGGACAGCGTGGTCGCGGGCTGGCCGAGCCGCACGTAGCCCAGGCCGACGTCGTTGAGCGTGCGCAGGTGCCGGGCGATCGCGGGGACCGCCTCGAAGAAGGCCAGGCCCTCCTCGATCGGCATGTCGAGCACCTCGGAGATGTTCTTGCCCTTGAAGTGCACCTCGAGCGTCTCCCGGTTGTACCGCGCGCCGTGGCAGACCTCGCACGGCACGTAGACGTCCGGCAGGAAGTTCATCTCGATCTTGATGGTGCCGTCACCCGAGCAGTTCTCGCAGCGGCCGCCCTTGACGTTGAACGAGAACCGGCCCGGCAGGTAGCCGCGCACCTTGGCCTCGGTGGTCTCCGCGAACAGCTTGCGCACGTGGTCGAACACGCCGGTGTAGGTGGCCGGGTTCGAGCGCGGGGTGCGCCCGATCGGGCCCTGGTCCACGTGCACGACCTTGTCCACCAGCTCGGTCCCGGTGATCCGGGTGTGCCGGCCCGGCACCAGGCGCGCGCCGTTGAGCTCGCGGGCCAGGTGGGTGTACAGGATGTCGTTGACCAGGGTCGATTTACCCGAGCCGGACACGCCGGTGACCGCGGTGAACACGCCGAGCGGGAAGGCCACGCCGACGTCCTGCAGGTTGTTCTCCCGGGCGCCGTGCACGACCAGGCGCCGCTTCTTGTCCGGCACCCGGCGCTCGGTCGGCGTGGCGATCGACTTGCGGCCGGAGAGGTAGTCGCCGGTCGCCGAGCGCTTGTTCTTGAGCAGCTCCTTGTAGCTGCCCGAGTGCACCACCTCACCGCCGTGCTCGCCCGCGCCGGGACCGATGTCCACGACCCAGTCGGCGATCCGGATGGTGTCCTCGTCGTGCTCGACCACGATCAGCGTGTTGCCCATGTCGCGCAGTCGGACCAGGGTCTCGATGAGCCGGTGGTTGTCCCGCTGGTGCAGGCCGATGGACGGCTCGTCGAGCACGTACAGCACGCCGACCAGACCGGAGCCGATCTGGGTGGCGAGCCGGATGCGCTGCGCCTCGCCGCCGGACAGGGTGCCCGCGGCCCGACTCAGCGAGAGGTAGTCCAGGCCCACGTCGACCAGGAACTTCAGCCGCTCGTTGACCTCCTTGAGCACCCGCTCGGCGATCTTCTTCTCCCGCGCCACCAGCTTGATCCGGCCGAGGAACTCGGCGCAGTCGCTGATCGACATCGACGCGACGTCGGCGATCGACTTGTCCGCGATGGTCACCGCGAGCACGATCGGCTTGAGCCGGGCGCCGCGACACGTGGGACACGGCACCTCGCGCATGTAGCCCTCGAAGCGCTCGCGACTGGTGTCGGTCTCCGCCTCGGAGTGCCGGCGCACGATGTAGGGCAGCGCGCCCTCGAACGACGTGTAGTAGGAGCGCTCGCGCCCGTAGCGGTTCTTGTACTTGACGTGGATCTGCGTCTTGTGGCCGTTCAGCAGCGCCTTCCTGGCCCGCTGCGGCAGCCCGTCCCAGGCGATGTCGGTACGAAAGCCCATCTCGTCCGCGAGGGCGGAGACCAGCCGGCCGAAGTATTCCGAGGCGTGTCCGCTCGACCACGGCGCGAGCGCGCCCTCGTCCAGCGACTTCTGCCCGTCGGGCACCACCAGCTCCGGGTCGACCTCCATCCGGGTGCCGATGCCGGTGCAGTCGGGGCACGCGCCGAACGGCGAGTTGAAGGAGAACGAGCGCGGTTCCAGCTCCTCGAACGACAGGTCGTCGTACGGGCAGTAGAGGTGCTCGGAGAACATCCGCTCGCGGTTGGCGTCGTCCTCGGGCAGGTCGACGAAGTCCAGGATGACCATCCCGGAGCCGAGCGAGAGCGCGGTCTCCACCGAGTCGGTCAGCCGGCGCTTGGCCGAGGACTTGACGGTCAGGCGGTCGATGACCACCTCGATGGTGTGCTTCTCCTGCTTCTTGAGCTTGGGCGGGTCGGTCAGTTGGATCACCGCGCCGTCCACCCGGGCCCGGCTGTAGCCCTTGGACTGGAGTTCGGCGAACAGGTCGACGAACTCGCCCTTGCGCTCGCGCACGATCGGCGAGAGCACCTGGAAGCGGGTGCCCTCCTCCAGCTCCAGCACCCGGTCGACCACCTGCTGCGGGCTCTGCCGGGCGATCGGGCGGGCGCACTGCGGACAGTGCGGATGGCCGATCCGGGCGTAGAGCAGGCGCAGGTAGTCGTAGACCTCGGTGATCGTGCCGACCGTGGAGCGCGGGTTGCGGTTCGTCGACTTCTGGTCGATCGAGACCGCGGGCGACAGGCCCTCGATGAAGTCGACGTCGGGCTTGTCCATCTGCCCGAGGAACTGGCGCGCGTAGGAGGACAGCGACTCGACGTAGCGGCGCTGTCCCTCCGCGAAGATGGTGTCGAACGCGAGCGAGGACTTGCCGGAGCCGGACAACCCGGTGAAGACGATGAGCGCGTCGCGCGGCAGGTCGAGGGAGACGTCCTTGAGGTTGTGCTCGCGCGCGCCACGGACGATGAGACGGTCGGCCACTTGAGAATCGAAACCCTTCGACGACATGCCGCTGCGGCTGAATGGTGTCGAGCTGATCGCTACGCGTCGACAGTGCGGATCAAGGCAGTGCTGACCGGGACGATGCCGGTCGAAGCCGTGCCTCGCGCCATCGTAAGCAGCCCAGGGCAGGTTTTTGTTCCCTTTGAGCCGCCAGGCTATCGCACATTCATTCGAACAAAACTTCCTGCGGTCACTCTTCACTCCTTCGTGTGAAGCTTCGGCCCGAACACTCGGGCCGGCCCACGCCACTAAGGTGAAACCCCAAGACCTCGCCGCACCGGGACCCGTCTCGTCCCGCAACACGGCGGCGGGGGCGATCCGGGGGAGGTATGCGCGTGACCACGGACGGGTTCGACCCCGCCGCACTGCTCGCGGAGATCAACGACGCGACCACGCAGGTATTGGCGACCGCGGAACGGCTGACGCCCGAGCACCTGGCCGGTCCGTCGTTGCTGCCCGGGTGGAGCAGGGGCCATGTGCTGACCCACCTCGCACGCAACGCGGACGCCCTGACCAACCTGCTGGACTGGGCCCGCACCGGGATCCCGACGCCGATGTACCCGCCGGGGGACGCCCGCGACCGGGCCATCGAGGAGGGTGCGGGTCGGCCGCTGCCGGAGCAGCTCACCGACCTGTACGACGCGTCCGGCCGGTTCGCCCAGGCGTTCACCGCGATGACGCCGACCGCGTGGGGCGCCAAGGTCACCGCGCGCAACGCGGGCGAGATCGCCGCCACCACGCTGCCCGCCAAACGACTGCGCGAGCTGTACATCCACCATGTCGACCTGGACGCGGGCTGGACGCCGGCACACTGGCCGACCGAGTACACCGAGCGCGAGCTGAACGAGGTCGCGGCCTCCTTCCGGGGTCGGCCGGACTGCCCGCCGCTGCTGCTGCGCGACGACATCACCCACCGCGAGCTGCTGATCGGCCCGGAGGGCGTGGCCCCCGCCGCGGTCGTCTCCGGTCGCCGTCAGTCGCTGCTCGCGTGGCTGATCGGCCGCACCGACGGCGACGGCCTGATCGTCGAGCCGTTCGGCCGGCTGCCACCGCTGCCCGCCTGGATGTAACGGGTGGATGTGGCCGACGCCGGCGCCGGCCGGTAGCCGAGAGGGGGCGCGGACGGGGAGGATGGCTCGCATGACGTATCACGGATCCGTGAAGGTCGGCGGCGCCCCGGCCGTGCGCGAGCTGGCCAATCTGATGATCACCAAGGTGGCCGTCGGGCCCTACGACAACGACGCCTACCTGCTCCGCTGCCGCGCCACCGATCAACAGTTGCTGATCGACGCGGCCAACGACGCGGGCACGCTGATCACCCTGGTGGGCGGCGGCGGCCTCGCGAAGGTGGTCACCACCCATCGACACCAGGACCACTGGCAGGCGCTCGCCGAGGTGGTCGCGCACACCGGCGCGACCACCGTGGCCGGACGCGCCGACGCCGAGGCCATCCCGGTGGCCACCGACGTACTCGTGGACGACGGCGACACGATCGCCTTCGGCGCGATCGAACTGCGGGCCATCCACCTGGTCGGCCACACCGAGGGCAGCATCGCGCTGCTGTACGACGACCCCAAGGGTCACCCGCACCTGTTCACCGGCGACTGCCTGTTCCCCGGCGGGGTGGGCAACACCTTCGGCGACCCGGCCGCCTTCGATCGGCTGATCGACGACGTCGAACACAAGCTGTTCGACCCGCTCCCGGACGAGACCTGGGTCTACCCGGGCCACGGCAACGACACGACCCTGGGCGCCGAGCGCCCCGCCCTGACCGAGTGGCGCGAACGCCGCTGGTAGTCGGCGGGCCGGCGGTCGGCAACCCGGCGCGGGCCGCGCGTCGGCACGGCCCGCGCCCGCGTGCGACTCGACCCGTCCGGCGGGGCCCAGGGCTCTCGCGGTGCGCAGCGGCCCGCCCGGCCACCGGGTCGAGTCAGCCCCCGGCCGGCGCGGCCGCCCTGCGGCGCGCCCGGTGCGCGGCCACGTTCGCGCGGTTGGCGCACACGTCCGAGCAGTAGCGCTTGCGGCCGTTGCGGGAGGTGTCGGCGAACGCCCGCTCACAGCCGGCCGCCGCACACACACCGGACCGGCCCAGGCCGTAGTCGGCCACCAGGTTGGCCAGCCCCATCGCGGTGTTGATCCGGATGCGCTGCACGAACGGCACCCCCGACGGCGCGTGGTGCAGGTGCAGTCCATAGCCGTGATCCACCAGCCGCGGCCGGACCTCGACCCGCGCGAGCAGGCCGTTGACATGCTCGACGGCCGCCTCCAGGTCGGTGATCGCGAAGAACGCGCGCAGCTCGCCCGTCCACTCCAGGAGAGGTTCGAGCGCCTCCTCGCCCAGGTCGTCGACCAGGAACGAGAACGGTCTCAGCACATCTCGCGCGGACTCGGTGTCCGGTGGCGAGCCGTCGCTGCCCGTCCACGCGTTGACCATCGCGACGGCAGCGCCGACGCCGTCACTGCGGTAACCGTTGACTTCCATTGAACCCTTACCTAGGCTGCGAGACATGTAAGGAGCTACACCGACACACTCATTACCCCTATCGATCACCCTAGCCAACATGGGGGCAACGCGATGTCTTCCCGGTGCGACGCCTGTGGGCGGATCGAGGATCCGCGCATGACCGTACTGTCCCGACACCCCACATCACAGGGCGAAGTCGTCTACACCCGCTGCCTGTGCGGCAGCGTGGGCGTGCGACTGCGGCCGTCCACGACAAAGCGGCCCCCGCACGAGGTGCTCCTCGCCCAGGGGCCGCCGGCCGTACCGCTTCCGGGTTAGACGCTCGCGTCCCGGCCCGCCTTCGCGGCCTCCTCGGCCGCCGCGCGCTCGTCCTTCTTCGTCTTGCGCAGGCTCAGCACCGTGGTCACCGCCAGGGTCACCCCGATCACGCCGAGCGAGAGCGGGATGCCGATCTCCGGCACGTGCACACCCTGCCCGTGCAGCGCCTCGAAGATCAGCTTGACGCCGATGAAGCCGAGGATCACCGACAGGCCGTACGACAGGTAGACGAGCTTCTTGAGCAGCCCGCCGATCAGGAAGTACAGCTGGCGCAGCCCCATCAGCGCGAACGCGTTCGCGGTGAAGACGATGTACGGCTCCTTGGTGAGGCCGAAGATCGCCGGGATCGAGTCCAGGGCGAACAGCACGTCGGTGGTGCCGACGGCGATCATCACGATCAGCATCGGGGTGACGAAGCGCTTGCCGTTCTCCTTCACCACGAGCTTCATGTCGCGGTAGCCGTCGGTGGTCGGCAACACCTTCTCGACCTTGCGCAGGAGGGCGTTCTCCTCGAACTCCTCCTCCTCGTCCGACTGGGCCTCCTTGATCAGCTTCCACGCGGTCCAGAGCAGGAACGCGCCGAAGATGAAGAAGACCCACGAGAACGCGGCGACGACCGCGGCGCCCGCGGCGATGAAGATGCCGCGCAGCACCAGCGCGAGCAGCACGCCGACCAGCAGCACCCGCTGCTGATACTGCGGCGGCACCGCGAACTTGCCCATGATCAGCACGAACACGAACAGGTTGTCGACGCTCAGCGACTTCTCGGTGATGAAGCCGGCGAAGAACTCGCCGGCGGGTGCCGATCCGGAGAAGACCCACAGGCCGATTCCGAACACGACGGCGAGACCGACCCAGAAGATGCCCCAGAGGGACGCCTCCTTGAGGGTGACCTCGTGCGGTTTGCGATTGAGGAACAGATCGACTGCCACCAGTGCCAACAGCACGACGATGGTCAGGATCCAGGCAACGGGTGAAACGTCCACTGCGCCTCCGGCAGACGTGGGGGGTCGCGTCATCGCCGGAGGGGGGATGTACCCCTCCGATTGCCTCCAGGATGCCAGAAGGTAAAGGAAACACCAAGCGATCCTTTGCCAAATCCTGGTGACAGGTTGTCGGAGACCGGCCTGCGGCGGCCCGCCGGGAGCGCCCGGACACCCGTCAGAGCACCGGCGCGAACCCCCGGCGCGGCTTGAGCACGGGCGCGGGCAACCGCTCCGGGGCCCGGGCGGGCGGCACCGGCAGACCCAGACTGCGGGTGCCCAGGCCGGCCAGCAGCAGCGGCAGCAGGCGCGCGGTCACCCGGGCATCGGC
Source organism: Embleya scabrispora DSM 41855 (assembly GCF_000372745.1). Classification (GTDB taxonomy): domain Bacteria; phylum Actinomycetota; class Actinomycetes; order Streptomycetales; family Streptomycetaceae; genus Embleya; species Embleya scabrispora. The sequence continues at coordinate 95,031 of NZ_KB889679.1, forward strand.
CAGGGCCGCGTGCGCGTCGGGGAAGGTCAGGCCGAAGTACGCACAACATGTCCCGAGCTTGTGGTCGGCCAGTGGCAGCCCGGACGCCTTCGCCAGCCTCATCGTGCACAGCGCGGGCAACGTCGGCGGGGCCAGGCCGGCCGCGACGAACTCGGCCTCCAGGAAACGCTGTTCGAAGGACGCGTTGTGGGCGACCACCACGGCGTTCGCGAGCAGGCCGGCCAACTCGCCGGCGATCTGCGCGAACCGGGGCGCGCCCACCACGTCGGCGGCGGTGATCCGATGCACGTGGCTCGCGCCCACCGAGCGCCCCGGATCCAGCAGCGTGGTCCATTCGCGCAGCACTTCACCGGTGCCGCGCATCCGCACCACGCCGATCTCCACGATCCGATCCCCGCGGGCCGGCGAGAACCCCGTGGTCTCCAGGTCGACGACCGCGAATTCGGTCCGAGCGACCTCGGCGGGCACCCCGAGCATGCGCCCGGGATCGGCATAGGCGAACAAGGCGACATCCCTCTCCCCCGGCCGCCTCGGTCACGACCGACGGGGCGAGAGTCTATGACCCCCGCCCCGCCACTTTCGCCGCATTGCCACGAACTGCCCGCTTCGAGCGACCCCCTTCAGCCCGGCGGGCGTTCGAGGCCGCCCCCTGCCGAAGGCCGAATCCCGCGCGCTCAGCGCCCGTTCGTGCCGGCGACCCACGACAACAGTTGCCGCGTGGCGTCCGCGCCGCCGGAGGGCAGGTCCGCCGTGTACACCCAGGGCAGCCCGATCCACGGGTCCATGATGTGGTCCTCCGGGATCGCGGTGAGCCGCAACAGCGAGCGCCACAACGGATCCAGCAGCGGCCCGAACGACTCGGCGTCCCCGCGCGAACCCACCACGATCACATGCACCCCGACCCTGGGCCCCTCCTCGACGATGTGCCGCAACTGGGCCGCACTGCGATCGTCGAAGCCGAACGGGAAGTCGTGCACCAGGACCAACTGCCGGGCCAGGTCCAGATCGCTCGGCAGTGAGTCCACCGCGTCGTTGGCCACCGCCATCCGCACCAGTTCGATCCGGTCCAGGATCCGCCCGAGCAGCGCGGACACGTCGGCCGCGTCGGTGGCCACCGGTCCCACCAACAGCCCGGACGACGCAAGCGGCTGCAACGGCGCGGCAGCCGTACCCTTGCCCGCCGGGTCGATCACGTGCACCTTGAACTCGCCCACCGGGAACGCCGCGAACATCCGCGCGGTCAGCGACACCGCGAGCTCGTCGGCCCGCTCCGCGCCGTTGCCCCGCTCGCCCTCCAGGCCGGTCGCGCCGGTGTCGATCCACAACCCGCGATCCATCGGCAACCGCAACACCATCGGCACTCGCAGCTCCGGCCGTTCCGGCAGGTGCAGGTCGCCGAGCCGAATCGCCGGCGCCCCGTCCTCGGGCGCCTGCCACCCGGCCCACGAGGTGCTGTCCCAACGCGCCATCACCGGCGGCAGGTTCGGCTCCAGCTGCTCGACCTCGCCGACCAGCTGCGCGGTGTCCCGGTCGAGCACGGCCTTGGCCTGCTCGGCCAGCGCCCGGTGCCGATCACGCGCGGTGTCCTGCGCGGCCAGCCCCGCCGGCGAGAAGCGCGCGGCCGGGTCGTTCAGGACGCCTTCCAGCTCCTTGTCCAACCGACCGTCGGCGTACTCGATCGCCGATCGGTAGGCGGCGGCCGATCGCGCCGCGTCCTCGAACACGCCCCAGACCTGCTCGTACAGCTTCTCCACCTCGCGCCGCGCGGCCCGCTGCGCGGCCTCGCGCTCGACGTCCGGCGGGGCCGCGGCCCACGCCATGCCGCCGTTCGGGTCCACTCGCGGCACGGTGCCCGGCTCGCGCGGCTCGGTGGGCGCGTTCGCGGCGCTGAACGGCGCGGCGGCGGGTCCGCCGAGCGCGGTGCGCGCCCGGTCCACCACCCGCGCCCGGTTCTGCACGCCGACGTCCCTGAGCAGCGCCTCCAGGCCGGCCTCGTAGCCCTGCCCGACGGCGCGCACCTTCCAGGCGCCCTGGCGTCGATACAGCTCGACCGTATGCAGCGCGCGCTCGCTGCCCAGATCGGTGATCCGGAACGTGGCCAGGTCCTCGCCGGCCGCCCGCACGGTGACCACCGGCGCCGCGACCACGCCGAACCGGTCCACGCCGCCGCCCTCCAGCGAGGCGCCCACCAGCACCCGCTCGATCTCGGCGGGCAGCTTGTCCAGCTCGAAGGTCGCACCGGCCTGACGGATGGCCACCCCGACGGTGTCGACACCACCGCGCTGGATCACATCGTCGTCGCCGCGGACCCGATCGTCGGCGCCCACCAGGGTCGCCACCAGCTCGACCGGGCATTGCGCCGCGATCTCGACCTCCACCCGCGTGTCGGGCAGTGCCAGGTTCTGACCCCGTACCAGTTCGGTGCTCACGTGCGTTCGTCCCCTCCCCGCCCCGCCGGGACGGACCCCGCGCGAGCGGGCCGGGAGGCGTGATCCGCCCGTCCCGGCCCGCTCACCATGTTTGGTTGTGCGTCCTACAGGTGCGCCATCAGAGCCGGAAGCAGGTCGCGCAGGGTCTGACCGTGCGCGGGCTCGCCGATCGCGGCCATCTTCCAGCCGGTGCCGTGCCGGTAGAGCTTGGCCATGATCTGGCCCGTGTAGTTGCCACCGCCGGAGAGCGTGTAGCGCGCCAGCTCGGTGTTCGTGGTCTCGTCCACGATCCGGCAGAACGCGTTCTCGATCTCCTGGAAGGTCTGCCCCTGGAACGAGCTGACCGTGAAGATGATCTGGTCCACGTGCACCGGCACGCGGGACAGGTCCACGAGGATCGACTCGTCGTCGCCGTCACCGTGCCCGGTCAGGTTGTCGCCGGTGTGGCGAACGGACCCGTCCTTGCTGGTGAGCTGGCCGAAGTAGCAGACGTCGACCGGCTGGTTCTCGGCGAAGAGCACGCACGAGGCATCGAGGTCGACCTCCTTCTCCCGGCTGCCGAACAGGCCGCGGCGCTTGATGGCGTCCCATCCCAGGCCCATCCGGACCATGGTCAGCTCGCCACCACCCGGCTTGTCGAGTGAAATCCTCTGGCCCTTGGACATGTTGACGGCCACTGGCGACGTCTCCCCTCACAGATTTGGTCACGCGGCGCGCGAACGCCGTCCCGTGGTCGGGGCGGGCCCACACTGGCCGCAGAGTAGTCCTCGGGAGCCGCCGGTGTCCCGGCGAGCCCCCTCGGTGACATTCAGGATCACGAACCTACCGGTCAAGACGTACGGACTTCACGGGCCGTTCCCTCATCCCCGCGATCCGTCCCGGACATCGTGCTACGCGATGCCCGCCGCCTTCATCCCGCGAAGCTCCTTCTTCAGCTCCCCGACCTCGTCGCGCAACCGCGCGGCCAGTTCGAATTGCAGTTCCGAGGCTGCGGCGTGCATCTGCTCGGTCATCACCCGGATCATGTCCGCGAGATCGGCCGCGGGCAGATTGTCCGCCGCCGCCTTCTTGCCCAGCGAGGGCACCGGCGCCTTCTGCCGACCCTTGTTGCCGGACAGCAGATCGGCGGTGTCCGCGTCCTCGCGCGAGATCGAGTCGAGAATGTCCACGATCTTCTTGCGCAGCGGTTGCGGGTCGATGCCGCGTTCGGTGTTGTACGCGATCTGCTTGGCCCGTCGACGGTTGGTCTCGTCGATCGCCTTGGCCATCGACGGGGTGATCTTGTCCGCGTACATGTGCACCTGGCCGGACACGTTGCGCGCCGCGCGACCGATGGTCTGGATCAGCGAGGTGCCCGAGCGCAGGAAGCCCTCCTTGTCCGCGTCCAGGATGGACACGAGCGAGACCTCGGGCAGGTCCAGGCCCTCGCGCAGCAGGTTGATGCCCACCAGCACGTCGTACTCGCCCAGTCGCAGCTCGCGCAGCAGCTCGACCCGGCGCAGCGTGTCGATGTCGCTGTGCAGGTAGCGCACCCGCACACCCTGCTCCAGGAAGTAGTCCGTGAGGTCCTCGGACATCTTCTTGGTGAGCGTGGTGACCAGGACCCGCTCGTCCTTCTCGGCCCGGGTGCGGATCTCGTGCAGCAGGTCGTCGATCTGGCCCTCGGTCGGCTTGACCACGACCTCGGGGTCGACCAGGCCGGTCGGGCGGATGATCTGCTCGACCACCGCGTCCGCCTTGGCCAGCTCGTACTTGCCGGGGGTCGCGGACAGGTACACCGTCTGCCCGACCCGCTCCAGGAACTCCTCCCACTTCAGCGGGCGATTGTCCATCGCGGACGGCAGCCGGAAGCCGTGCTCGACCAGGGTGCGCTTGCGCGACGCGTCGCCCTCGTACATCGCGCCGATCTGCGGCACGGTCACGTGCGACTCGTCCAGCACCAGCACGAAATCCTCGGGGAAGTAGTCGAGGAGTGTGTTCGGCGCGGTGCCGGCTTCGCGGCCGTCCATGTGCCGCGAGTAGTTCTCGATGCCGGAGCAGGTGCCGATCTGGCGGAGCATCTCGATGTCGTACGTGGTCCGCATCCGCAGCCGCTGGGCCTCCAGCACCTTGCCCTGCTTGTCCATCCGGGCGAGCGTCTCCTCGAGCTCGCGCTCGATCCCGGCGACCGCGCGCTCCATGCGCTCGGGGCCGGCCACGTAGTGGGTGGCGGGGAAGACGTAGAGCTCCTCGTCCTCGCTGACCACCTCGCCGGTGAGCGGGTGCAGCGTCATCAGCGACTCGATCTCGTCGCCGAACATCTCGATCCGCACGGCCAGCTCTTCATACACCGGGAAGATCTCGATCGTGTCGCCGCGCACCCGGAAGGTGCCGCGGGTGAACGCGACGTCGTTGCGGGTGTACTGGTTGCCGACGAAGCGGCGCAGCAGCGCGTCCCGCTCGATCTCCTCGCCGACCCGCAGCCGCACCATCCGGTCGACGTACTCCTGCGGGGTGCCGAGGCCGTAGATGCAGGACACGGACGCCACCACGATCACGTCGCGCCGGGTCAGCAGCGAGTTGGTGGTCGAGTGCCGCAGCCGCTCGACCTCCTCGTTGATCGAGGAGTCCTTCTCGATGTAGGTGTCCGTGGTCGGGACGTACGCCTCGGGCTGGTAGTAGTCGTAGTACGAGACGAAGTACTCGACGGCGTTGTTGGGCAGCAGCTCACGAAACTCGTTGGCGAGCTGTGCCGCGAGGGTCTTGTTGGGCGCCATGACAAGGGTCGGCCGCTGGAGCCGCTCGATCATCCACGCGGTCGTCGCCGATTTCCCGGTGCCGGTCGCACCGAGCAACACCACATTCTTGTCGCCCGCGTTGACCCGCTGTTCGAGAAGATCGATCGCCTGCGGCTGGTCACCGGACGGCCGATAGGGACTGACGACCTCGAAGGGCGCCACTTTGCGTTCGAGATCGGTAATGGGTCGCACGGAATACACGTTACGGGTCCGGACCGACAAGCGGCGTGGACGCCGCTTGTCGGTGGAGCGTGGCCGGCGGCGGCGGAGCCGCCTCCGCGATCAAGTCGTGGGCGCGGACGCGCCTGGCCGCCGCAGTCGCAACGGCCCGCCGGTCGGGCGCCTGCGGGCGACCGGCAGCCGGACGAGCGCAGCGACGTCGCGAGGCCGCGGGGCCTCAGTCGCCCGTCAATCGCTCCCACAACGCCAGAATCTGCGGCTCCAACGCCGAGAGCGGCCCATCGTTGTCGATCACCACATCCGCGACGGCCAACCGCTGCTCCCGAGACGCCTGCGCGGCCATGCGGGCCCGAGCGTCCGCCTCGGCCATCCCCCGCAGTCGGACCAGCCGATCCAGCTGCGTCGCCTCCGCGGCGTCCACCACCACGACCAGGTCGTACAGCTTCGCCAGGTCGTTCTCCGCCAACAGTGGCACATCGTTGACCAGCACCGCGTCCTCCCCGGCAGCGGCCGTCAACTCCGCCGCGCGGTCGCCGACGAGCGGGTGCACGATCGCGTTGAGCGCGGCCAACCGCTCCGGCGACCCGAAGACGATCCGGCCCAGGCCCGGACGGTCGAGCGAGCCGTCCGGCAGCAGCACCCCTTCGCCGAACTCCGCCACCACCGCCGCCAGCCCCGGCGTGCCCGGCGCCACCACCTCGCGGGCGATCCGGTCCGAGTCGATCACCACCGCGCCCAGCTCGGCGAGCCGCCGCGCCACCTCGCTCTTGCCCGCGCCGATGCCGCCGGTGAGCCCGACGTTGCCCCTGCTGCCCATGCCGCGCCCCTCGTACGTCTTCGGGTGGACCAGAACCGGGCCACGGTAGGCCAGGCGCCCTCAGGGTAGAAGGGCGCCGCCCCCGGACACACGCGAGCCCGCCCCGGGCACACCGGGACGGGCTCGGTCGCGACGACGGACCGCGGGTCAGATGTTCAGCTTGCGAAAGATCGGCCGCGGGACGTGCCGCAGCGCGGACATCACGAAGCGGAACTGGCCCGGCACCCAGACCACGGACGACTTGCGACGCAGGCCCTTGACGATCGCCTCGGCGACCACCTCCGGCGTGGTGGCCAGCGGCACGTCCGGCAGGCCCTCGGTCATCTTGGTCCTCACGAAGCCCGGCCGCACCACCATCACGTGCACGCCGGTGCCGTGCAGCTTGTCGCCCAGGCCCTGGGCGAACGCGTCCAGGCCGGCCTTGGTCGAACCGTAGATGAAGTTCGACTTGCGGGCCCGCTCGCCGGCCACCGACGAGATCACCGCGAGCGCGCCGTGGCCCTGCCGGGACAGCGCGTTGGCCGCCGCCAGCCCGGCCGAGACGCCGCCCACGTAGTTGACCTGCGCGACGCGCGCGGCGGCGGCCGGGGACTTCTCGTCCGCGTCCTGGTCGCCCAGGACGCCGAAGGCGAGCAGCACGACGTCGATGTCGCCGGCGGCGAAGACCTCGTCGATGGTCTTCTCGTGGTCGTCGGTCTCGGCCGCGTCGAAGCCGACCACCTCGACCGTGGCGCCGAGGCCGCGCAGCTGCTCGGCGGCCGCGTCCAGCGCGGCGGAGGGGCGGCCGGCGAGCACGACCCGCCGAACCCGCTCGGCGACCATCGCGCGAGCCGTGGTCAGCGCGATCTCGGAGGTGCCGCCGAGAACGAGCAGGGACTGCGGGGCGCCCAGGGCGTCTTTCACGGTGTGTCCTTCACAAGTGGTTCACGAGAAGACGGAAGAGGGGTGGATCAGAGCCCGAGTCGGCGGGCCTGATCGGAGACGAAGATCCCGTCCGGGTCGACCTTGGCCCGCACCTCGCGGAACCGCTCCAGGCGCGGGTACATCCGGGCCAGGTCGGCCGGGTCCATCCGCGAGTCCTTGGCGAGGTAGAACCGGCCCTCGTTGGTCAGCACGATCTCGTCGAGCTGCTTGAGCAGCCGCGCCAGCCCGGGCGTGTTGGTCGGGAAGTCGAGGGTCAGCGTCCACCCCGGCTTGGGGAAGGACAGGAAGCCCGCGTTGCCGGGACCGAACCGCTTGAGCACCGTGAGCGAGGAGGGCGCGCCGTGCGCGCTGATCGTCTCGACCGCCTTGACCAGCCCGTCCTCGCGCCCGAATGGCACCACGAACTGGTACTGGAGGAAGCCGGTCCGCCCGTAGACCCGGTTCCATTCCTGAACCAGGTCCAGCGGGTGGAAGAACCCGGTGATCGACTGCAGTTGGCCGACCTTGTGCTTGGGCGCCTTGCGGTACCACAGCTCGTTGAACAGGCCCATGGTGAGCTTGTTCGGCAGCCGACCCGGCACCAGGTCCGGGACGGTCAGCAGCGAACCGGTGCGAAACCGCAGCGGGTCCCGACGCTTCTTCGCGGGCAGGTCGTCGAGCGCGGCGAACTCACCGCAGGTGAGCACGCATCGGCCCAGGTTGGCGCCCTTGGCCAGGCAGTCCAGCCACGCGACGGTGTAGGTGTACTTCTCGTCCGTCTCGGCCATCAACGCCATGGCCTCGTCGAGGTTCTTCGTCCGGTCGGTGTCCACCGACGCGAGCGAGGTCTCGATGGGCGTCATCCGGATGGTCGCGGACAGGATCAGGCCGGTCAGGCCCATGCCGCCGGCGGTGGCCCAGAACAGCTCCGGGTCGCCATCGGGGGTGATCGTGCGCTCGGTGCCGTCGGCCATCAGCATGTCGATGGACAACACGTGGTTGCAGAAGCTGCCGTCCGCGTGGTGGTTCTTCCCGTGCACGTCGGCGCCGATCGCGCCGCCCACGGTGACCTGCCGGGTCCCCGGGGTGACCGGCACGAAGAAGCCGAGCGGGACGAACAGTTCGATCAGCCGGTCCAGGCTCACCCCGGCCTCGCAGGTGACCAGGCCGCGCTCCAGGTCCACCGCGAGGATCCGGTCGAGGCCGGTCATGTCCAGGACCGTGCCGCCGGCGTTCTGCGCGGGGTCGCCGTACGAGCGGCCCAGGCCGCGGGCGATCACGCCGCGCGAGGTGCGCTGCCCCAGGGCACTCGCGACCTGGTCGCGGTTCGTGGGGCGCACGACGTCGGCGAAGGAGGGGGCGGTGCGTCCCCAACCGTTCAGGCTTACCCGCCGAGCGGTTGGGCGGGCGTCGGCCGACGGGCCGTCAGACATGGAAAACTCCCAGAACAAAGGTGAGAAGCCAGGCGAAGCCAAGGCCGACGAGGACCTTGTCCCTGAGAAGAACGTCCTCGGGGGAGCCCGCGGTTCCGGCATCGACGTAGACGGCGTAGCGCAGGAACGCGAATCCGAACGGCACCAGCGACAACTGGTGCCAGGCCAGCGTGGAATCGCCCTCGGGAATCTGGAATGCCCACAGCGAGTAGGTGAGCAGCGTCACGGAGACCGCCATCTGCCACACGAAGCGCAGGTAGGTGATCGAGTAATTGGCCAGCGAGGCGCGCGTCTTGGCCGCCTCCTCGCCCATCAGGACCATCTCCGAGTAGCGCTTGCCCGCCACCATGAACAACGACCCGAACCCTGCCGTCAGCAGGAACCAGCGCGACAGCGGCAGTTCGGAGGCGGTACCGCCGGCCATCGCCCGGAACAGGAAGCCGGAGGCGACCATGGCCAGGTCGAGCACCACCACGTGCTTGAAGGAGAAGCAGTACGCGACGTTGAGCGCCACGTACAGGCCCAGCACGAGCGCCGTCCCCGGGTTGCAGAGCAACACACCGAGTACGACTGCGGCGACCCCGAGAATCGGCCCCAGCACCCACGCCAGCTTGACCGGCACCACGCCGGAGGCGATCGGGCGGTTGCGCTTGGTCGGATGCTCGCGGTCGGCCTCCACGTCGAACGCGTCGTTGACGTAGTAGATCGCCGAAGCCGCCAGGCAGAACAGCACGAACATGATCGCGGTGTGGCCGAGGACGTAACCCTCGTCCAGCCGTCCGGCCGCGAGCGGCGCGGCGAACACGAGCACGTTCTTGACCCACTGCTTGGGCCGGGCCAGCTTCAACAGGCCACCCGCGAGTCCACCGCGCGGAGGCCGCGTCGGCGTCTCGATCACGGTCGAGGTCGTGGTGGTGACCACGGCCTCCCGCGCGTCGAGCGGCGATTCGATTTCGGATGTACTCAAGACTCAGAACCCTTTCGGACGCTGTGCGCGACGGGCCCAGGCTCGACCCAAGCCGCCGGCGGCGAGACCCATGGTCGCGCCGGCGGCCACGTCGGACGGATAGTGGACGCCCACGACGAGCCGCGAGAAACACGTCGCAGCGGCGGCCGTACCCGTGACCGCGGTGGGCAGCAGGCCGTGGAACGCCACGGCGGCGGCAGCGGAGGACACCGAGTGCGAGGACGGAAAGCTGTGCCGGCCCGCGGTGCGAACCGTCGGCTCCAGGCCCGGTATGGCCGGCCGCGGGCGGCGCACGACGCGCTTGACCACCATGCTGGCCACGTGTGCGCCGGCGACCGTGGCGGTGGCGCGCAGCCACTCGGGCCGACGGTCGCGGTCCACGGCCGCGCCGACCAGGCCGGCCGCGAGCCAGACACCCGCGTGCTCGCCGGCGAACGACAGCGCCTTGCTCGTGCGCTGGACGACCGGATGCCCGGTGCGTCCGCGCACGCCGCGGTACAGGGCGACGTCGGACGCGCCGACCGTCTTGACTACCTGCCCGGTGGCGAACGTCCCACCAAAGGCCATCGATATCCTCATTCCTGCTGCACGTCGAATGGGCGCCCTGCCCCGAAGTCCGGGGGCCTGCGTGCTCCGGCGGTCGTCCCGACCGCCACACGGGCCACTTCCATACGAGCCCGGCGCATGGCACCAATGAGTCAGGGTACGCGAACCGAGCATGGGCCCTTCGCCGAGCCGGCCCGGCGACCACCGGGTGGGGCGCGAGGTGATCGCGCGGGTGCGATACCTCTTCGTTCCAGGTCAGACGCTGTCAAACGGGCGGCCACGCCCGTGCGCGAGGCGATCTTTCGTGACGGAACTGTGGCAGACCCGCAGCCTGCGCGATGCCGGTCCGACGCACAAGCGCGGCCAACCGATCGGTCAGCGCAGCGGCGCCGGGGAGAATCCGCCCGCCACGATGCGCACCGGCGCACCGCTCCCGTCGGCCGGCACCGACCACACGTCGGTGGCCGCGCCCGCCCCGGTCGGCAGTCCGTAGCCGACCGTGCGCTCGTCCAGCCAGATCGCCTGGTCGTCCACGCTGCGGGTCTCCGCGAGCGGTGTCTCGCGCATCGTCGCCAGGTCGAGCACATGCAGGCGCCAGGGGTTGCGGGTGCTCTGCGAGACCTTCTTCTTGAACACCAGGCGGGTGCCGTCCGGGGACAACGACGGACACTCGACGTTCTCGCGCAACACCGTCATGGTGCGGGCCCGTAGATCGCCGCGGACCAGATACGTGCGGCCGGAGCCGTTGGTGGACAGCGTGGCGTAGAACGTGTTGTCGTCGGCGGTGAACGTGACGCCCCAGAAGTTGCGGTCGGGCGACTTGAGTTCCTTGCCGTCCCGGGTGGTGGTGAAGTCCTCCAGGTTCGCCGCCATGGCACCCGTGTGCGTGTCCAGGATCGAGGTCCGGGTGGAGAACGTCATCGACGCGTACGAGTCGCCGTAGACGAACACCGTCCACGAGGCCATCCGACCCGACGCCGACACCCGCGCCCGGTTGGGTGTGCCCGCCAGTTCGACCCGGCGCACCTGGCGCAGATTCGCGTCCAGGACCAGCGCCACATTGGTCCTGGTGATCCCGCCCTCGGTGGCCAGGCACACCGCGGTGCCGCCCGCCGCGTAGACCCGATCGCACGAGCGCTCGCCCACCGTGCGCGGCCCACTCGGATCGCCGGCCGCGACGGTGGCCAGCCGGCCGTATCCCGGGCCCGACTCGGTGCTGCGGAACAGCAGTCGTGGCGTCCCGGTCAGAGTCAGCGGCGGCCCGCCCGGCGCGGTGCCGGAACCGCCGTGCAACCGCTGGTCCTCGCGGTCGACCGCGTACACCGTGTATCCGATGCCGACCCCCGCGAGCAGGACCAGGATCAGCGCGAAGAGCAGAATCCGCCCTTTGGTCAGGGTCGGTTTCACCGGTGCGTCAACGGACATCTCGCACCTGTTCTCCGTCGTGCCGCCCGCGCCCGCCGCCCGCGAGGGCGAGCGCCGAGCCGAGCAGGGCCACCGTGAGCGCGCCGGCCAGGACCCGGATCGCGCCGGCCGGTCCCCAGGCCGTCCACAGCGCGCCGAAGATCATCGAGGACGCGAACCGACCCGCGGCCTGCCCGGTCTGCACCACCGCGAGCCCGCCCGCCCGACCCGACGCGGGCAACCGCGCACCCACCGCCGCCGAGAGCACGCCGTCGGTCGCCGCGTAGAACACCCCGTGCAGCGCGAGCACCGAGATCAACAACCCGACCCCGCCGAGCGGACCGCCGAGCAGCAGGTACGCGGCGAGCAGCACCCCGTGCCCGGCCAGGAACACCCGCCGCCGCCCCACCCGGTCGGCGAGCCGGCCCAGCGGCAGCGCGAGCACCAGGTAGACCCCGGCGGTGCCCAGCGGGAGCAGCGGAAACCAGTGCGGCCGAATCTCCAGCCGGTGCTGGAGCAGCAGGTAGACGAAGGCGTCGCTGACCGTGACCAGGCCGAGCACGGCCGAGGCCGCACACAGCCGGCGGTAGGGCCGATCCCGCAACAGCCGTAGCCCGTCCCGCCATCCGGGCCTGTGCTCGATCGGGTCGCGGTGGTCGCGCACGAACAACACCAGCATCGCGACACCGACCAGGCCGACACAGAAGCTCACCACGAACACCGCGTCGTAGGCGGTGCCCACCGCGGCCAGGATGGCGAACGCCACGAGCGGCCCGGTGAACGCCCCGACGGTGTCCAGCGCACGATGCACACCGAACGCGCGCCCCTGCGCCTGCGGGCTGCTGGACAGCGAGATGAGCGCGTCCCGGGGCGCGGTGCGCAGCCCCTTGCCCGCCCGATCCGCCGCCAGCACGGCGCCGATGCCCGGCACCGAGGCACCGACCAGCGGCAGTCCGAGCTTGGCCACCGCCGATATCCCGTAGCCGGCCACGGCGACCTGCTTGCGCGCGGCGAACCGGTCGGCGAGGTGCCCGCCGACCAGCCGCAGGAAGACCGTGACGCCGGAGTACAGGCCGTCCAGGAAGCCGAATTGGAGCATGGTCAGGCCCAGCCCGGTGACCAGGTAGAGCGGCATCACCGCGGTGACCATCTCGGAGGAGACGTCGGTGACCAGGCTGACCATGCCGAGCGCGATCACGTTGCCGGTGACCACCGCGCCGACCCCCGACGCGGGCCGCTCGACCGCCGCCTCGGTCGCCGATTCCGGACGTCCGGACGAGACGTACACCCCGCACCCTCCCCCGGCTGCCGTGTGACCGTTCCCGACCCTAGCCGCGTTCGCGCGCCGGCACCGGAAAAGCCGAAAGGCCCCACCTCCCCGAAGGGAAGTGGGGCCTTTCCATCCGCCGGTATCGCTACCGGCGGATCACATCGAGCACTGCTCCGGCAGGGCCGACCGAGGTCAGCTCTGGCCGCCGGCCAGCTTCTCGCGAAGCGCGGCGAGCGCCTCGTCGGAGGCCAGGGCGCCACCGGTGGTGTCGGCCTCGACCTCGTCGTCACCGCCCGAGGAGTACGCGCCCGCGGCTTCGCCGGCCACGGCCTCCGCCTCGGCCTCGCGAGCCTTGACGACCTGCTGCTGGTGCGACTCGAAGCGCGCCTGGGCTTCGGCGTACTGCTTCTCCCACTCCTCGCGCTGCTTGTCGAAGCCCTCGAGCCAGTCGTTGGTCTCCGGGTCGAAGCCGTCCGGGTAGATGTAGTTGCCCGCGTCGTCGTAGGTCGCGGCCATGCCGTACAGGGTCGGGTCGAACTCGGCCGTGGCCGGGTCCGCGCCGAACGCCTCGTTGGCCTGCTTCAGCGAGAGGCTGATGCGGCGACGCTCGAGGTCGATGTCGATGACCTTGACGAAGATCTCGTCGCCGACCTGGACGACCTGCTCCGGGATCTCCACGTGGCGCTCGGCCAGCTCGGAGATGTGCACCAGACCCTCGATGCCCTCGTCCACGCGAACGAACGCACCGAACGGAACGAGCTTGGTGACCTTGCCGGGAACGACCTGACCGATCTGGTGCGTCCGGGCGAACTGCTGCCACGGGTCTTCCTGGGTCGCCTTCAGCGACAGGGAGACGCGCTCGCGGTCCATGTCCACGTCGAGGACCTCGACGGTGACTTCCTGGCCGACCTCGACAACCTCGGACGGGTGGTCGATGTGCTTCCAGGACAGCTCGGAGACGTGCACGAGACCGTCGACGCCGCCGAGGTCCACGAACGCGCCGAAGTTGACGATCGAGGACACGACGCCCGTGCGGACCTGACCCTTCTGCAGGGTCGTGAGGAAGGTCTGACGCACCTCGGACTGGGTCTGCTCGAGCCAGGCACGGCGGGACAGGACCACGTTGTTGCGGTTCTTGTCCAGCTCGATGATCTTGGCTTCGAGCTCCTTGCCCACGTACGGCTGGAGGTCACGCACACGACGCATCTCGACCAGCGAGGCCGGGAGGAAGCCGCGGAGGCCGATGTCCAGGATGAGACCACCCTTGACGACCTCGATGACGGTACCGGTGACGATGCCGTCTTCTTCCTTGATCTTCTCGATGGTGCCCCAAGCGCGCTCGTACTGAGCCCGCTTCTTCGAGAGGATCAGGCGGCCTTCCTTGTCCTCCTTCTGGAGAACCAGGGCCTCGATGTGGTCACCGACAGTGACGACCTCGTGGGGGTCCACGTCGTGCTTGATGGAAAGCTCGCGGGACGGGATGACGCCTTCGGTCTTGTAACCGATGTCGAGCAGGACCTCGTCCCGGTCGACCTTGACGATCACGCCATCCACGATGTCGCCGTCGTTGAAGTACTTGATCGTCTCATCGATCGCTGCGAGGAAGTCTTCCTCGGAGCCGATGTCGTTGACCGCCACCTGCGGGGTGGTGCTGGGCGTGGCCTCGGTGCTGCTCGTCATGTGGGTAAGGGCTCCGGGTACGGACAGAAGTCGTTTTCAAACACGCTTGTGGACCCGGTTTCGCCCCCGACGCCCGCGTCCATGCAAGAGGATGGCGTGGGATCGACAAAGGTGAGCGCGACCTGCTCCGTCTGAGTTCACGCAGGCCCGCGGCGCAACTTGCAGCATACGGGGCCGACCGGGTGCGGTCAACGCGCACGGGATGCATGGGGTCAACCGGGACGTCCCGAAGGGAGTACCCTACGCGCGTCCGTGCCCGCCCGCAGCGTCTGGAGCCCTGTGAACCGCCCCATTTCCCACGACCCGCACGCGTCCCTCGCGGCGCAGTACGTCGATCCGGACGAGCTCGACGACGGCGACGACCCGGTGCGGCGCAAGGTGGGCCTGATGGAGAGCGTGCGGGCCGGCCGGCAGTGGTGGGACGCCAACGCCGACGAGTATCAGGTCGAGCACGGCGACTTCCTCGGCGACGCGCGCTTCACCTGGTGCCCCGAGGGGCTGGACGAGGACCGCGTCGGGCTGCTGGGCCCGGTCGAGGGGCGCACCGTCCTGGAGGTCGGCGCGGGCGCGGCGCAGTGTTCGCGCCGGTTGCTCGCGCGCGGTGCGTTTCCGATCGCGCTGGACCTGTCGCTGCGTCAGCTCCAGCACTCGCGCCGACTGGACGACGAGCACGGCACCCGGGTGCCGGTGGTGCAGGCCGACGCGGCGCGGCTGCCGTTCGCCGACGCGAGTTTCGACCTCGCGTTCTCCGCGTACGGCGCGCTGCCGTTCAGCCCGGACGGCGCGGGCATCATGCGCGAGGTGTTCCGGGTGCTTCGGCCGGGCGGGCGCTGGGTCTTCTCGATCACCCACCCGGTGCGCTGGGCCTTCCCCGACGAGCCGGGGCCCGAGGGGCTGACCGCGGTGACCTCGTACTTCGACACGACGCCGTACGTGGAGCAGGACCACACCGGGCGGGCGACCTACGTCGAGCAGCACCGCACGCTCGGGGACCGGGTACGCGAGGTGGTCGGCGCCGGATTCCGCCTCACCGACCTCGTGGAACCGGAGTGGCCGGACGACCTGGACTCGGTCTGGGGCGGCTGGAGCCCGCTGCGGGGGCGGTTGTTGCCGGGGACGGCGATTTTTGTTTGTGAGAAGGGATGAGTTGATCGGGGGCTGGGG
>NZ_KB889680.1 GCF_000372745.1 Embleya scabrispora DSM 41855
CCGAGCCAGTCGCGGAGCATGTTCCATTCCTTCTGCGCCGCCCACATGACGTCGGCGCAGCCGGTCTCCTTGCTGGACGCCTGGCCGTTGCCCCACGAGTCGCTGGACTTCGTGAAGACCTGGCCGGTGCTGTAGTCCGCGCAGGTCAGACCGGGACGATTCGGGTCGCGCAACGAGAAGGAACTGCCCGAGCCGGTGGTGTCGATGGTGAGCGGGTTGGGGCCGTTCCACTGGCTGTTGCCGCTGCCGGCCCGGACGTCGTCGTAGCTGTCGAGCACCGCTCCGGTGCTCGCGTCGACGAACACGTGCAACCTGCTGGGCGCGGTGTCGGTACGACCGATCAGCACGGTCTCCCAGGCCAGCGCGCTCTTGTCGTCCTTGACCCGGACGACCAGNCGATGCGAGTCGACCTTGTCCACGACCGGGAGCTTGGCCTTGGACGTGGCCTCGGCGGCGCCGGCCGTGACGGTCGGCTGGGTGGTGACCGATATGCGCGCTTCGGTGGAGGACTGGGTCGCCCGCACCCGGCCCTTCCCGTCGGCCAGTACCACGGCGTCCCCGCCGACGACCGGGAGGCCGCGGTAGGTGCGCTGGTACGCGACCGAGAACAGGTCGGCGACCCACGGGGTCACGACCTGGCGTTCGTACTGCTCGTCGGGCCCCTTGGCGAGACTGTCCAGGCCGCTTGCGGCCGCCCGGTCGGCGGCGGATACCGCGAGTGCCTGGGAGTTGGCGGGGGGAGGGGAGGGGTCGGCGGCGGCCGAGGGTCCGGCCGCGCCGATTGCCAAACCGGCGAGCATGGCCAGGACGGTCCCGGCCGTGGTCGTTCTGCGATTCATCGAGGCTCCTTGGGTGGAAGGCAGACCTCGACCACGACGCCGGCATGCGCCGCGTACGCCTCGTGAGCGACGCGGGCGACCGTGCAGGCCGGGTTCGTGCCCGAGCGAGCGAAACACTCACACGGGGTTGGGGACTTGGTGAAGTGATCGGCAACGGCCGGCAAATTCTGGCAAACGCCAAGCAGACCCCGGGAGTCGCGGGAGTGCCGGGTCAACCGATCGGGCGGCCCTTCGCTGAATTCCGGTGCCTGTTCCGGGGTTTGTCCGACCGCATTTCGACAGAGAGGGGCGGGAGTCGCGCCGACCCGCCTCTCAGTGACCGGGCATCTGCTCCAACAGGTCGCGGACCTCGGGCAGATCGCTCCAATGCCGGCTCAGACGCCGGCGCAGACTCATCAGTTCCCGATTCGTGGTGGCCGTGCCCAGGCCCGCCGCCTCGTGCACCACCGGCGCGGCGGCGAGCACCGCCGCGTCCGGTTGGCCGGCGCACGCGAGCGCGTCCGCGAGGCGCACCGTGAGCAACACCCGCGCCGGTCGCATCGACACCGGCAACAGGTCGAGCGCCGCCTGTACCGACCGGACCGCCGAGCGCGCCGAGGGGAGGTCGCCGGTGCGCGCGGCCAGGTCGCGCAGCGCGCCGCCGATGGTGGCCTCCATCCGCAGCCGGCCGGCCAGCCCGGTCAACCACGGCGCCTCGGCCCGGTCGCGTTCGTCGAAGCGGTTCACCTGTCGATGCGCGGTGGTGATGCGCCGGCGACACTCGGCGATGTCGCCGTCGAGCGCGTGGCCGCGCGCCTGGTACAGCTGGGCCAGCGTGGTGATCCAGGCCCGGCCGGGGTCCACCGCTTCCAGGGCGCGGGCATAGGCCAGCGCCGCCGCCGCGTCGCCGTCCAGACGGGCCAGCGAGCACACGTCGCCGAGCAACGACGCGCGGGCGCCCGGGCTCTCGCACACGTCGGCCCAGTTGAGCCCGCGGTCGTACCAGGCCATGCCGATCACGCTCTGCCCCTGCTGCATCCGGAACCGACCGGCCAACTGGGCGTAGTCGGCGGCCAGGCGCAACTGCGCGTGCGGCGAGCGGCCGTGCGCGTTGAGCGATTCGGCCCAACTGACGATCCGGCGCAGCACGTACTCGACCGAGCCGACCAGCCCGGTGGTGGCGCCGCCGTGCAGACCGGCCTGGGTGTAGCCGCCGAGCAGGGCGGTGAGCACGTGTACGACGTCCGGATCGACGCCCGCGGGGTTGTTCCCGTCGATAGCGCCCAGGATGGTGAGCGCGTCGGCGTACGGCGGCACCTCGCACTCGTGGCAGCCGTCCTTGCCGTGCAGCGGGCAGGGCAGCCCGTGGTACGGCAACCGGTCGGGCCAGAACCGGTCGGCCAGCGGCGCGAGGCCGGCGGGCGCCTCGCCGCCGGGAATCACCGAGAAGTGGGTGCGGTGCAGAGCGGGCGGCGGAATCGATCGGCTCGTCAACAGCGCGGACAGGTCCCCGCCGGTGTCCAGGAGATCGTCGAGTCGGCGCGGTAGACCGGCGGGCGGCTCGCGCAGGCCGGCCTCCAGCTTGCTGATCAGGCTGTGGTGGTAGCCGACCCGTAGCCCGAGCTGCTGCTGCGTCATTCCCGCGAGGCGGCGCCGGGTCCGCAGGGTGCGGCCGAACTCCGCCCACAACGGTGTCGACGCGACCTTTAGCGGTGGGGACGCGACCTTTGTGGTGACGGGCGCGTTCGGGAGCCTGTTCACGTTCGTCCTCCCCGAGTAACTCCGGATGGTCGACGGTTGGTCACTGCCCGGAGCAGGGTGACAGACGACGGTGGGGGTTGTCTGCGGTGGAACGAGTCATTCCGCTTTTGCCGGACGGGTGCCGGATGGGGGTACGCGGCTGGAACCCGACCTGACACGATGTGACATATCACCCCGCATTACCCGGCTCGACCTCGGACGGCGGTCGTGGACTGTGCTTGCGGCCGGGACTGCGCGAGACTTGCCATACCGGTAGCACTCACCCCTTCCTTTGCTGAGGCAATATGCGCTGCACGATCGCTGGCCAGTCCTTCCACCTGCAGATGAACGAGGTGGAGCGCGCGATGAGCGGGGTCAAGCCCGACCCGATCACCGGCGAATCGGTCCGTATCGGGCGCCGTACCTATCCGGTCAAGCAGGTGGGATCGGTGGTCACGGGACAACTTCCGCGTGATTTCAGCGCGGCGGAGGTCTCGCGGGCGCTGACGAAGCTCGGGTTCACCGTTTTGCCGGCGGCTCCGCCGGCTCCGCCGGAGCTCTGATCCGGCTCTGATTCGGTTCTGATCCGGCTCCGGTCCTTCGGGGTCTTTCCGGGTCTTTCGGCTCGAATGTCGGCCGGGCGGTGATTGCCCGGCCGGCGCTCGCCGGCTTGTCGGGTGCGCGGCGACTCCAAGGGTTCGCCGACCTCTCGGGTGCCGGGCGGCGTCGCGTCAGGCGCTGGGCGTGGCCCGGCGGGGCAGGCCGTCGAGGAGGCCGCCTCGGGCGCCCGGGCCGGCCGAGGCGCGCAGGTCGTGCGAGGTCAGCGGTTCGCCGCAGTGTGAGCAGACGTGTACGGCCGTGGTGGGTTGGCCGCAGTGGGTGTGCGTGACGATCAGCGGCGGGCCGTCCGGTGCGGCCCATTGGTCGCCCCACTGACGCATCGCGTTGAGTACCGGCCACAATGTGCGGCCCTTGTCGGTCAGTCGGTAGTCGTAGCGCGCCGGCTTGTCCTGGTACGCCTCGCGGATCAGGACGCCGTGCTCGATCAGGTGTTCCAGCCGCTGGGTGAGCACGTTGCGGGAGATGCCCAGCCGCTCGTGGAAGTCGTCGAAGCGGGTCACGCCCAGGAAGGCGTCCCGCACGATCAGCATCGTCCACCACTCTCCGGCCACCTCCAGGAACTGGGCGACCGAGCAGGGCATCTCCTGGAAACTCTTCCGACGCATGGCGCCATCCTAACCGGCGAGTCCTTTTATGGAACTCAGTGAGTTGCATTATAGAACTTAGCGGCTCTACCTTGAGTTTCGTCATAGAACTCAACTGAGGGGACGCCGTCATGGCCAGTACCGATCCGGATCACCCGCCACGCGCCCTCGCCGCAGTCCTGGTCTGCGCGGGCGTCGTGCTCGTCAACCTCGACCTGTTCATCGTCAACGTGGCGATGCCGTCGCTGGCCGAGACCTGGTCGCACGCCTCGCTCGCCGACCTGTCCTGGGTGCTCAACGCCTACACCGTGGTATTCGCCGCGCTCCTGGTCCCGGCCGGCCGACTGTCCGACCGGATCGGTCATCGACGGGCGTTTCTGGCCGGAATCGCGGTGTTCACCGTGGCGTCCGCGCTGTGCGCCGCGTCGCCGACGCTCGCCGTCCTGGTGATCGCCCGCCTCGCCCAGGCGGTCGGCGCCGCGTTGCTGATGCCCGCGTCGCTCGGCCTGCTGCTCACCTCCTATCCGCCCGAACGGCGCGGCGCGGTGATCCGTGCGTGGGCCGCGATCGGCGGACTCGCCGCCGCGCTCGGGCCGATCCTGGGCGGGCTGCTGCTCGAACCCGGTTGGCGCTGGGTCTTCCTGGTCAACCTGCCGATCGGCGTGCTCACGCTGGTACTCGGCGCGCGTCGGCTGCCCGACCCGGCGCCCACCGACCGGGGGCCGCTGCCCGACCTGCTCGGCGCCGCGTTGTTGACCGTGGCGATCGGCGCACTGTCGCTGGGCGTGGTGCGCGCGCCGGACTGGGGCTGGTCGTCCGGTCGTACGCTCGGCGTCTGGGTGCTCACCCTGCTGTTCGTGGCCGGCTTCCTGCTGCGTAACGGGCGCCATCCGCGTCCGGTGGTCGAGGGCGCACTGGTGCGCAACCGCACCTACGCGGTGTCCGGCATCGCCAACATCCTGTTCGGGATCGCGTTCGCCGGGATGCTGATCTCCGGCACGATGTGGATGCAGACCGTGTGGGGCTGGAGCGCGCTGCGCACCGGGCTGGGCACCGTGCCCGGGCCGCTGTGTGTGCCGTTCGTGACCATCGCGGCCGGCCGCTGCGTGGCCCGCTTCGGACCCGGGCCGCTGGTGGTGGTCGGCGGGCTCTCGTTCAGCGCGGGCCTGGGGTGGTGGATCGCGCGGCTCGAACCGCACGCGCACTACGCGAGCGACCTGCTGCCCGGCTCGATCCTCACCGGCATCGGCGTCGGTCTGATCCTGCCCACGTTGATCGCCACCGCGACCGGCGCACTGACCCCGGATCGGTTCGCCACCGGCTCGGGAGTGATCACCATGCTGCGTCAGGTCGGCGCGGCGCTCGGCGTCGCGGTGTTCGTCGCGGCGGTGGGCGCGCCGGCCACGCTCGACGGGTACGACCGGGCCTGGTACATCCTCGGCGCCGCGACCTTGCTCACCGCGGCGGCTGCGCTGTTCTTGCCGCGGCCGGGGCGGGATGCGGGGGCGGGGGCGGTAATGGCCGGGGCTTCGGAGGCTGCCGGGGATTCGGAAGGTTCGCCGGCTTCGGGAGCCTCGGTGCCATCGGCGGCGGGTTCGACGGTGGCCGGGGCGTCCGGGGTGGCGAGGGCGATGCCGGGCTCGTGAGCGGTGGTGGCGGGAAGGCCCCGCCGGGGCGCACGGCTCGGGAGCCCGGGGCCCGGGGCCGGCTTGGTGATGTCGTGGCCGGGAAGCGGTGGAGGGCCCGGCCGCGGCATCGGGTCGGTCAGGAGTCCTTCGCCGCCTTGGCGGCCTTTGCCGCGCGCTTGGCCTCCTGCTTGTGGGCCCGGACCTTGGCCAACGACTCGGGGCCGGTGATGTCGGCCACCGACCGATGCGAGCCGACCTCGCCGTAGCCGCCGGCGGCCTCGCGCCAACCCTTCGGAGCCACGCCGTACTGCTTGCCGAGCAGGGCCAGGAAGATCTGCGCCTTCTGCTTCCCGAAGCCGGGCAACTCCTGGAGACGCCTGAGCAACTCCGTGCCGGTCGCCGCGTCGGCCCACACGGCGCTCGCCTCGCCGTCGTAGTGCTCGACCAGGTACCGGCACAACTGCTGCACACGGTTCGCCATCGACCCGGGGTAACGGTGTACGGCGGGCTTGGTGGACAGGAGTTCGGCGAACCCGTCCGGGTCGTACTCGGCGATCTCGTGTGCGTCCAGGTCGGTGCGGCCCAGGCGTTGAGCGATCGTGTACGGGCCGGCGAAGGCCCATTCCATCGGGATCTGCTGATCCAGGAGCATGCCGACCAGCGCCGCCAACGCACTGCGTCCGAGCAATTCGTCCGCCTCGGCCTGCTGGGCGAGGTGCACCTTCGTATTCATCCCTCGATGATCTCCCGCCGGGCGCCGGACGCGCACTCGGACTCGCCGATGCCGCCCCGAGCGGGGTTCGCGCGCGCGGCGGGCCCGCGGGCGCCGTGCCGCCGGTGGGTTCAGTGGCTGCCGGCGCGCGGTACGACCAGGCCCGACTCGTACGCGATGACCACCGCCTGGACCCGGTCGCGCAGGCCCAGTCGGCGCAACACCCGGCTCACGTGCGACTTGACCGTCTCCTCGCCGACCACCAGGCGCGCGGCGATCTCCGCGTTCGACAGGCCCTCGGCGACCAGGCGCAGCACGTCGACCTCCCGGGGAGTGAGGTCGGCCAGACCCGGCGGGGCCGGTCGCGGTCGCAGGCGGGTGAACTCGCCGCGGCGGCACTGGCTCTGGGCATGTCGCGGTTCGCACGGCGGGACGCGTGAGGGTGGGAAGTGGCGGCCGGTCGGGCTCAGTTCGGGGTGTTCGGCGTGCCGGTCACGGTGGCGGTGGCTGCCCGGGCCACCGTTTCGAGTTGGGTGATGCCGGTGGGCATGGATTGTTGGTTGTCGGAGAGGACGGCGATCAGGAGGGGGCGGCCGGCGTGGGTGATGTGGGCGATGCTGTTGATCACCCACAGGCCGGTGGCGTCCCGGGGGAGCCAGCCGTTTTTGAGGGCCGGGGTGGTGCCGGAGTCGGCGGCGGCGGATACGCCCCAGGTCTGGCCGGCTTCGACGGCAGTCATCAGGTCGGCCAGGTAGGCGCGGGAGGCGGCGTCGAGTGGGGAGCCGCCGACGGTGATCGCGTCGAGCAGGCGGACCTGGTCGGCGGCGGTGGTTCGGGTCAAGCCCCAGGAGCGGCCGGTCGGTTCGGTGTCGGTCAGGCCCAGGGCGCTGTTGGCGGTGCGGAGGCCGGCGGCGCCGCCGATGGCGGACCACAGGGTGTCGGCGGCGTCGTTGTCGCTGTGTTCGATCATGGCGGCCGCGGTGGATCGTTCGGTGGTGGTCAGGGTGCGGTGTTCCTGTTGGGCCTGGAGGAGGAGCGCGGCCAGGATGTCCACCTTCACGATGCTGGCGGTGACGTGGAAGCGGTCCGCGTTGTAGCCGACGAGACGGCCGTCGCTCGGCCGGAGGATGGCCACCGACAGGTTGCCGGTGATCCCGGGCAGTGCGGCGGCGAGGGCGGATGCGGCCGAGGCATCGGCGATGGCCGGGTGGACGGCGGGCCGCGGGTCGGCGCCACGGGCGACGTCGGTGCGGGCGTCGGTCGAGGTGGGGGTGTCCGACGGTGGCAAGGCGGGCTCCGGGCTCTCGGGCGGTGCGGCCGTCGCGGTCGGCGCGGCGCGGAACGAGGCCGGCTCGGCGCGGTTGATGGAGACGGCCGGCCACAGCAGCGTCGCACAGTGGAGTCCAGGGGAGTCCGGACGCGGCCGGGGCTGCTGCCGGTGGGTGGTGGCGGGGGGCCTGGGAGACTCGCCGGATGTTGCGCTTTCGGTTCGTGCTGCGCCCGGTGACGGCGGTCCGGGTCTGGGGTGAGGATGCGCCTCGGTTGGGCTGGTTCATCCTGACGGACGGCTGGTACTCGATCGAACTGGGTGGCCACGAGCTGCTGCGCTACGCGGACGGCACACCGGGCCCGCAGGCGTCGGCGGCCGGGTGTGCCGAGGCGGGGGCGCCGCCCTGGGTCGACTACCACGTGGTCCGGTTGTGGGAGGACGTGGTCGACCTGATGCCGCGCGTCCTGGAGCCGGTGCCGCCGGATCTGCTCGACTTCGTGGCGGGCGGGCAACCGGACGCGACCCGGCCCGCTGCGCCGGAGGTCGAGGCCGCGAGGTCCTGGCACGCGGGTCACGCGTTGCACATGGGCCACCTGAGCGCGTCGCCGGACATCCGGTTCCGGCGCACGCTCTCGGGCGGCGCCGACACCATGACCGTCACCTGGGCGCATCCCGCCGACCCGGACGACGACGACCCGATCGTGTTCACCGCCCCGCCGACCGGCCGGGTCACCCTCTCGACCGAGGCGTTCGTCGCCGCCGTGACCGCATTCGACCGTGAGCTGTTGGCCGCGATGGAGGAGCGGGTCGCCGGTTTCGAGGCGGTCGGCCCGCCCGCCGGGATCGACCTCGACCTGCGGCTGCTACGCCACGAACAGCACGACCGCGCGACGTGGTTGGACCGAGCGATGGCCCGCGGCGCCGAGACCGATTGGCCCGCCGTACGAGCGGGCGCCGCCGTGCTGCTCGGGCCGGCGGGCGAGTCGGCGCACTCGCCCGGGTGATGTCGACGCCGGGCTCAGGGCCGACGCGCGCTCCGGCCCACTCGCAGGACGCGCGAGCGGACGACGACGATGTGCCGGGCATACGGCCCTCTTCGACCCGCAATCTACTCGAGAGTAATGTCTGCCTTCCGGAAAATCACACCGCGTGCCCGGCATGATCGGACCATGCCCCGTCCCGCTGTACCACCTCGCCGATCGACCACTGACGCTTCGGCTGCCGCCGACGTTGCCTGGGCGGCCTTCCCGCGGGGACCCTGGCCCGCCGGTGATCGCCTGCCACAGGCCACGCCGAGCGAGGCCCGTCGCGCGCACCTGGAACTACCGCGCTCGCTCGCCGTCGTACCCGGCGCAGGTGTCGCTCAGAGTCCTGTGTTCGACCCGGCGCTCACGCACTATGCGCGAGCGGTGCGCGCCGGTGAGCCTCGATTCGAGGACGCGGCGGCGGAGGCACGGTGGCATCGGGCGCGCCGAGCGGTCGTGGACCACGTGCTGGAGGCGGTTGCCGGGTCCCGGTGGGTGGACGATCTCGTCTTGCGCGGAAGCGTGTTGCTGAAGGCGTGGTACGGGTCCGTCGCCCGCGAGCCCGGTGACCTGGACTTCGTGGTGACACCGAGTGGATGGGACGTCGGCGACGGCAGGACCGAGCGGATGTTCGTCGACATCGCGCGGCGCGCCGAGCACTCTTCCGCCGCCGACGGCGGGCCCTACGACGTGCGGGTCGTGTCGACGCTCGCGTTGAGCGACGAGATCTGGACCTACGACCGGGTTCCGGGACGGCGGCTGGTGCTGCCGTGGCGGGCCGACGGGGTGCCGGCAGGCACGGTGCAACTGGACTTCGTGTTCGGTGAACAGCTGCCTTCCGAACCCGAGCCGACCGAGATTCCCCGCTCGGACGGGAGCGGGTCGCACCTGCTGCTCGGCGTCACACCGGGACAGTCCCTGGCGTGGAAACTGCTGTGGTTGGTCGACGACATCCATCCGCAAGGCAAGGACCTCTACGACGCGGTCCTGCTCGCGGAGAACACTTCGCTGGGCGTGCCTTTGTTGCGGGCGACCTTCATGGCAAGCGATCCCTCCCATGGAAGCCGGCCGTTCACCGCGGACTCGCTTGCGGCTCGCGTGGATCTTCGCGAGTTCCACAAGGAGTACCCGGAGTTGCCCGGTGCGGATCTCGAGGCACGGCTGCTGCGTGCGCTCGCGCCGACCTTTGCGGCAGCGGCGGGGGTCGGCGCGAACGGGTATCAGCGGGCCGTACTGCGGCTCGCTCCGTGGATCGCCCGGTACGGCCCGTTTCGGGATCGGCCGCAGGTGCTGTTGGCCAGGCTCGGCGCGGACTCGTGGCACCTGGACGCGGCCGTGGTGGTGTACCGCGAGGTGGTCGGCCGTGGGACGTGCGACATCGCCGAGGCGGCGCGGATCGTGGCCGAGTACCGCGATGTGAGTGGTGCGTATGACGGTTACTACGCCCGGAATCCGCATCTGATCGGCGAGGCGATCGAGCGGCTGCGGTGAGGATGGGTCCGGCCGAGGTCGGGGCCGCCTCGCCGACCCGTTTCGGGTAGTTGCTTTGCGCCGCACCTGCCCTTCCGGGGGAGGGGGTCAGGTCGGTTGCTGGTTCAGCAGTTCGACGGAGCGCTCGCGCATTTCGATTTTGCGGATCTTGCCGGTCACCGTCATGGGGAAGGTGTCGACGAGGTGGACGTAGCGGGGGATCTTGTAGTGGGCGAGGCGGCCCGTGCAGAAGTCGCGGAGATCGGTCGCGGTGAGTTCTGCGGCGTCGGGGCGGAGTTTGATCCAGGCCATCAGTTCCTCGCCGTAGCGCTCGTCGGGTACGCCGACGATCTGGACGTCCTCGATGTCGGGGTGGCCGTACAGGAACTCCTCGATCTCGCGTGGATAGACGTTCTCGCCGCCTCGGATCACCATGTCCTTGATCCGGCCGACGATCGAGACGTAGCCGTCCGCGTCCATCGTGGCCAGGTCGCCCGTGTGCATCCAGCCGTCCGCGTCGATCACCTCGGCGGTGCGCTCGGGGTCTCGCCAGTAACCGAGCATCACCGAGTAGCCCCGGGTGCAGAATTCGCCGGGGGTGCCCTCGGGCACGGTCGTGCCGGTGGTCGGGTCGATCACCTTGATCTCCAGGTGCGGGTGCACTCGGCCGACCGTGCCGACGCGGCGCTCCAGCGAGTCGTCGCGGCGGGTCTGGGTGGACACCGGCGAGGTCTCGGTCATGCCGTAACAGATGGTCACCTCGGTCATGCCCATCCGGTCGATGACCCGCTTCATCACCTCGACCGGGCACGGTGAGCCCGCCATCACGCCGGTGCGCAGCGTGGAGAGGTCGTACTTGCCCGCCTCGAAGTCGGGCAGCGCGAGTTCGGCGATGAACATGGTCGGGACGCCGTACAGGACCGTGCAGCGTTCCTCGTGTACGGCGCGCAGCGTGGCGGCCGGGTCGAACAGCGCGGCCGGGACGACCATGCACGCGCCGTGGCTGGTCGCGCCGAGGTTGCCCATCACCATGCCGAAGCAGTGGTAGAAGGGCACCGGCAGGCACACCCGGTCGGCGGCCGTCCAGCCCTGGGTCTCCGCCACCTGGAAGCCGTTGCCCAGGATGTTGCGGTGCGAGAGGGTCGCGCCCTTGGGGAAGCCGGTGGTGCCGGAGGTGTACTGGATGTTGATCGGATCCTCGGGACGCAGCGTGGCCTCGCGGGCGCGCAACCGCTCGACCGAGACCGTGCCGCCTTCGGCGACCAGCGCCGGCCAGTCCGGGGTGTCGATGTGTACGACGCGGTCCAGGTCGGGGCAGGCGGGGCGGACCTCGGTGACCATCGCCGGGTAGTCGCTGGTCTTCACGCGCGACGCGGCGAACAGCAGTTTGGTGCCGGATTGGGTCAGCGCGTACTCGATTTCGTGCACCCGGTAGGCCGGGTTGAGGTTGACCAGGATCGCGCCGACCCGGGCGGAGGCGTACTGGACGAGGGTCCACTCGGCGCAGTTGGGCGACCAGATGCCGACCCGGTCGCCCGCCTCGACGCCGATGCCGATGAGAGCGCGGGCGAGGTCGTCGACGGCGGCGTCGAATTCGGCGTACGTCCAGCGCCGGCCGCTCGCGCACTCGACGAGGGCGTCGTGGTCGGGGTAGGTGGCGGCGATCCGGGCCAGGTTGGCGCCGATGGTCTCGTGCGGGAGCGGCGGCGTGCGCTCGCCCTGGCGGGTGGCGAGGCGATTCGGGGCCGGGACGTCCTCGGGCTGCGGGAACGGGGGCGGGGAAGCGGTCATCGCGGGTCACCTGCCTGGTCGGGATGCGGGGGGTGCCGTGGGCGCGAGGGGGTGGTGCTGCGGTGTTGCGTCGCGGCGCTGCCGCGTTGCTGTCGCGACGGTAGGTGGGGATGGACGGAGGCGGCGAGCGGTGTACCCCCGAATGGGGGTGATGCGACGCGGAGCCCGGCAGTACGTTGCCCTTGCGCCGGAGGCGTGCGGCTCGTGGCGGGTGGAGGCGAGCCGAACCCCCGGGTCGGTCCCGGGCTGATCCCGGGTCGGTCCCGGGCCGGGCACAGGCCGGACGTACGGAGGAAGCATGAGCGGGTACGCGGGCTCGGTCGGCGATTCGGTGGGTCGGGCGGTCGAGCGGTTCCGGGCGCGGACCGGGGTGGACGTCGCGTTCGCCGGTCCGTGTCCCGATGCGGGGGATCGGCTGGTGATCTCGTATCTGAGCGGGACCTCGACGCGCGTGCTCGCGGGGCTCACGGTGGTGGCGGGGACCGGGGTCGGCGGCAAGGCGATCGCCACCCGGCGGCCGGTTCGGGTGGTCGACTATGTCGCGGCGTCGGCGATCAGCCACGAGTACGACCGCGCGGTCACCACGGAGGGGGTACGGGCGGTGTTCGCGGTGCCGGTGCTTGCGGGGCGCGGGGTGGCGGCGGTGCTGTACGGGGCGCTGCGGCGGCCGTCGGACTTCGGTGACGGGATCCTGACGTCGGCCTGTGACGCCGCGCGGGATGCCGGGCGGGAGATCGCGGTTGCCCGTGAGGTCGAGCAACGTATGGCGCAGGCGGCGGAGTTGCCGGGGTGGGCCGCGTTGGAGATCCGGCTGGCGTATGCCGATTTGTTGGCGCTGGCCGGGGCCGCGACGGATCCCGGGCTGGGGGAGCGGTTGCGGGAGGTGTGCGGGCGGCTGGCGCGGACGGCGGGGGCGGGCGCGGACACCTCCGGTGGGCTTGCGGATGAGGCCCGTGGGGTGGGGAGGGGGCGGACGGTGCGGATGGTGCGGTTGACGCCTCGGGAGACGGATGTGTTGGCGTTGGTCGCGGTGGGGCGGACCAATGCGGAGGTGGGGCAGGCGCTCGGGCTGGGGGCGGAGACGGTGAAGAGTTACCTGCGGGCGGCGATGCGGAAATTGGGGGCGCACAATCGGGTCGAGGCGGTTGTCGCGGCGCGCGCGGGTGGGTATTTGCCGTAGTCGCGGGTCGGCCTTGGGGCGTGGCTGAGCGGTCCTCGAACGCCGGACGGGTTGTGGACGCCGGCCTGCGGCCTGGCTTGTCCTCAAACGCCGGACGGGCTGGATGGTGCCGGACGGGCTGGAGGGTGTCGGGCGGGCCGGGTTGCCTTGTCCTCGGGCGCCGGATGGCTGTGGGTGTCTCGGGGGGTGGGCTTGGGGGTGGGTGGGTTGGGGGGAGACGGTAGTTTTGGGGGTGATCCGTTGCTTGGGGGGTCCGCCCCGATTCAGTTGCCGAGGAGGGACGTCATGTCCTTGCTGACCGTTTGGCCCGAGACCGACGCCGCCGAGTTGATTCTGCGTACCTCGGACCCGGTCGAGATCGCCGCCGCGTTGGAGCCGATCGGTGTGCGGTTCGAGCGCTGGACGGCCGATGTCGAGCTGCCCGACGGCGCGACGCAGGACGAGGTGATCGCGGCGTACCGGACCGAGGTGGACCGGATCACCGCCGCCGAGGGCTACATCCAGGTCGACGTGATTCGTCTCCAGCCCTCGGACGACCCGGAGTGGCCGGCCAAGGCCGCCGGGGCGCGGGCCAAGTTCCTCACCGAGCACACCCACGACGACGACGAGGTGCGCTTCTTCGTCGAGGGCGCGGGCATCTTCTACCTGCACATCGCCGGCCGCGTACACGCCGTGCTGTGCGAGGCGGGCGACCTGCTCTCGGTACCCAAGGGCATCACCCACTGGTTCGACATGGGTGTCGAGCCCTCGGTCGCCGCGATTCGGTTCTTCCACGACGAGGACGGTTGGATCGGCGACTTCACCGGCGACCCGATCTCCTCCCGCTTCCCGGACTTCGACGAGATCCGGGCCGGGTACGCGGCGTGAGCGACGGTACCTCCCCCGCACCGCTGACGGTCGTCGTCGACATCGAGGGCACCACCAGCGCCACCGGCTTCATCACGGAGCAGCTCTACCCGTACTCCCGCGAGCACTTCGCCCGTTGGCTGGACGAACACGGCGACCACCCGGACGTCGTGCGCGCGGCCGACGGCGTACGGGCACTGATCGGCGAGCCGGACGCGGACACCAAGCGGATCGTCGAGGCGCTCAACGGCTGGCTCGACCGGGACGAGAAGGTCACCCCGCTCAAGGCTCTCCAGGGCCTGATCTGGGCCGAGGGCTTCGCGTCCGGCGAACTGACCTCGCACTTCTACCCGGACGCGATCCCGGCGCTGCGCGCGTGGCACGCGGCGGGGCACCGGCTGTACATCTTCTCGTCCGGCTCGGTCGCCGCGCAGCGCGCGTGGTTCGGCAGTTCGCCGGAGGGTTCGTTGTTGCCGCTGTTCTCCGGCCACTTCGACACCGAGAACGCGGGGCCCAAGCGGGTGGCCGACTCGTACCGCACCATCGCGGCGATGATCGGCGAGCCGCGACCCGAGCGCCTGGTCTTCCTCTCCGACCTGGTCGAGGAGTTGGACGCGGCGCGCGAGGCCGGCTGGTGGACGGTCGGCGTGCGCCGGCCCGACGCGAACGAGCCGTACTACGACCGAGGTGTGGGCGACCACCCGGAGACGGCGACCTTCGCGCGCCTGGACCTGACCGGCGACCGCCCGATCCTGCGCCCGAGCTGAACCCGAGCGCGAGCAGCGAAAAGCGGCCGGTGGAACGGAAGTTCGTACCACCGGCCGCCCGGTCGAAAGCCGTCCGGCAGTCCGGGCGGAAGCCGCCCCCCGGCCGTCCGGGCGGAAGCCGCCTTCACGGGCCACCCCGGCCGAGCCGCTCCGCCCCCGAGTCCCGCCCTCAGCCGAACCGTTCCACCCGGATGCGCGAGCTCGGCACCCCCGCCGCGACCAGCAGCCGCCCCGCGTGCTCGGCGAAGCCGGTCGAGCCGCAGACGAACACCTCGTAGCGCTCGTCCGCGAGCACCGCCGCCGCATGCGGCGCGATCGTCTTCGCGCCGAGCCGGCCCACCGGATGCGGATACCCGCTCGGCGCCGCACGGCTGTACAGCACGGTGTGCTCCTCGCCCGGCAGCGGAGCCAACTCCCGCGCGTACAACAGATCCTCCGGAGTACGCGCGCAGGCCACCAGGCGCAGCGGCACGGTCGACCCGCGCCGGCGCCGGTGCCGGACCATGGCCATCAGCGGGACCAGCCCGGAACCGCCGGCCACCAGCAGTGCCGGCCGGTCGCCGGGCCACGCGAAGAACCCGCCGAGCGGGCCGCGCACCTCCAGGACGTCGCCGACCCGGGCCACGTCGTGCACGAAGCCGGACACCTCGCCGCCCGGCATACGATCGACGGTGAGCTCGATGTGCCCCTCGTCGTCCGGCGCCGAGCCGACCGAGTAGTGGCGCTGCGCGGTGTACCCGTCGGCGGCGGTCAATCGCAGCATGTAGTGCTGACCCGCGACGTGCGCGTGCCACACGGGCAGGGCGAGCCGTACGGTGACCGCGTTGGGCGTCTCCCGGCGCACCTCGACCACGGTCGCCGCCTGCCAGTCCACCTTCCCGCGCAGACTCGGCGCGGCGCGGCCGGGTGCGGCGAAGGCGGGAATCGGCGGCGTGCCCGGCCCGCCGGCCGACATGGTCGTCTCAGTCACCGGAGTACCTCTCCTCCGCCCACGGATCACCGCGGTGGTGATAGCCGTTGACCTCCCAGAAGCCCGGTTCGTCGTGGTCGAGCAGGCGCAGGCCCGCGATCCACTTGACGCTCTTCCAGAAGTACAGGTGCGGCACCAGCAGCCGGGCGGGCCCGCCGTGCGCCGGGGTCAGTGGCGCGCCCTCGAAGTCGAACGCGATCCAGGCCCGGCCGCCGGTCAGGTCGGCGAGCGCGAGGTTGGTGGTGTAGCCGGTGTGCGAGTAGGCCACCGCATGGGTGGCCGTCGACCGCGGGCCCGCCTCGGCCAGGAACGCGTCCAGCGGGACGCCGCCGAAGTCGGTGCTCAGCCTGGACCAGGACGTGACGCAGTGGATCGGCCCGTCGTAGGTCTCGCGGGGCAGCGCGTGGGCCTGCTCCCAGTCCCACGCGCGCGGCCGGTCGACCAGTCCGTCGACCCGGAACGACCAGTCGGCCGCCGCGAGTTCGGGGGTGACCTCGGCGGAGAGCACGGGGAAGTCGTGGCGTGCGTCGTACTGACCCGGAGGCAGGCGCGGGTCGCGCTCGGCGGCCGTGTGCCGACCGACGAAGCCACGCGTGGTGGAACTCATGTCCAGACCTCCCGACTGGTGTCGAGACCTCCATGGCTCACGTCGAGCGTTCCACGGCTCACGTCGAGACCTCCACGGCTCATGTCGAGTGCCCCCTGGCTCATGTCGAGATCCCCGATGCGGACACCCCGGACGCGCCCTCCCGCGAGGGCGCCGATCCGGTGTCGTTCGGGTCGGGAGCGCGACCCGGTCGTCCGGACGGGTTCGGCAGCGTGGCGGCGAGGGCATTCAGGTCCTCGATCGCCGCGCCTTCGTCGATCGTAAGCAGTCGACGGTCGCGCATGACGATTCGGCCGTCGATCACCGTGTCCCGCACGTCGGCG
The DNA here is from genome assembly GCF_000372745.1 of Embleya scabrispora DSM 41855. Classification (GTDB taxonomy): domain Bacteria; phylum Actinomycetota; class Actinomycetes; order Streptomycetales; family Streptomycetaceae; genus Embleya; species Embleya scabrispora. The sequence goes on from NZ_KB889680.1 coordinate 16,353, forward strand.
GGACCGGCCGCGTAGGCGAGCATCGACCACGGGTCGTGCCTGGGCGTCAGGTGGGGCCGGTTCAGGTCCAGCACGACCAGGTCGGCCGCCTTGCCGACCTCGATCGACCCGGTCAGCGCGCCGATGCCGATTGCCCGGGCGCCGTCCGCGGTGGCCATCCGGAGCGCGGTGCGGGCCCCGATCAAGGTCGGATCGGGCGCGCCGCCCGGGGTGACCCGGTGCAGGGTCGCGGCGGCGCGGATCGGGCCGAACAGGTCGAGCGTGTTGGCGCTGACCGCGCCGTCGGTGCCCAGGCCCACCGGCACGCCGGCGGCGAGCAATTCGGGCAGCCGGGCCACTCCGGAGGCGAGCTTGAGGTTGGAGACCGGACAGTGCGCCACACCCGCTCCGGACGCCGCGACCAGCGCGATCTCCTCGTCGGTGAGGTGGACCGCGTGCGCCAGCAGCGTGCCCGGGCGCAACAGGCCCAGGTCGTGCAGGAGTTCCACCGGACGGCGGCCGTACCGCTCGCGCACGCCGGCCACCTCGACCGCGTTCTCCGCCGCGTGGATGTGCAGCAACGCGTCGTGTTCGCGGGCCAGTTCGCCGACGGCGAGCAACTGGTCCGGGTTCAGCGTGTAGGTGCTGTGCGGAGTCACGCAGCGGGTCGGCACGGCGTGGGCGGACGCTCGGTCACCCGCCGAGCGGGCGAGCGACTCGGCTGCCCGACGCAGCCGCGCGGCGAAGTCGAGGCCGTCCGGAGGCCCGGGCACGTCCATGAACGTCGGCCCGGTGACCAGCCGAAAGCCCGCCTCGGCGGCGGCCGCGAGCCCCGCCTCGGGGAACCAGTACATGTCCATCGCGGTGGTCACCCCCGCCCGGATCGACTCGGCCAGGGCGAGGCGGACCGCGACGCGCACGACCTCGGCGCTCAGCACCGCGCTCTCGGCGGCCACCAGCCGCTCCAGGAACACCTGGAGGTCGACGTCGTCGGCCCGGCCCCGGAACAGCGTCATCGCCGAATGCGCGTGCGCGTTGACCAGGCCGGGCAACACCAGGCACCCGCGCGCGTCCAGGGTCGGCGCCGCCGGATACCGGGTGCCCAACTCGGTCGCCGAGCCGACCGCGACGATCCGGCCGGCCTCGATCGCCACCGCTCCGTCGGGGATGTACGTGTCGGCGGCGTCCGCCGTGAGCACCGCGCCGCCGGTGACGAGCAGGTCGATCACGCCCGGTCCGCCGCCTCGCCGGCCTCGTCCAGGGCCAGCCGGTACAGCGCGTCCAGCGCCACCACGACGCCGCGCTCGACGCCCTCGGCGACCACCCGTCGGTGCGGGTCGTACGTCGAGCCGCCGGACTCGTCGACCAGGTCGTCGGCCGCGATCCCGTCCACGACCAGCACGCCGCCCGCCCGGTGTCCGCCCAGGGCGGCGAACACCAGCAGCGCGGACAACTCCATCTCGATCGCGAGCACGCCGGCCGCCTGATACGGCTTCATCGGCAGCTCCAGCACGCCCGGCATGAACGCGGCCCGGGTCCACACGATGCCCCGGTGGTACGGCGCGGCGTGCGCGCGGGCCGCGCCGTCGAGCGCGAGGACCACCTCGGGGGTGGCGAAGGCCGGGAACTCGGCCGGGACCAGCTGCTGCGTCACTCCGTCGTCGCGGACCGCGCCGGTGGCCACCACCAGATCGCCGTCGCCCACGCCGCGCGCCATCGCGCCCGCGGTGCCGAGTCGGATGAAGGTACGCACGCCCGCCTCGGCCAGTTCGCCGAACAGGCACACCGCGCCCGGACCGCCCACGCCGTGCGAGGACACCACGATCGGCACGCCGCGCCAGCTGCCCGCGTAGCTGACGTACTCGCGGTTGGCGCCGATCTGCCGCGCGTCGTCCAGCCGTTCGGCGACCAGCGCGGCGCGCGCCGGGTCGCCGACGACCAGCGCGTGCGCGGGCAGGCCGCTGCTGGGGATCTTGGTGATCGGCAGTACGGCCGGACGGGTGGTGCTGCTCATGACTGCGACTCCGAGGTGGTGCGGGCGAATCGGCGAGGACGGGGGATGCGACCGGTGAGCCGGCCCGGGGGCGCGGCCGCGCCGCGGCGGGCGCGTGAGCGGGTGGCCAGGAACAGCGCGACCAGGGTCATCACGTACGGCGCGGCATCGGCGGCCTGCTGCGGCATCCCCTCGCCCTGGAGCCGGAATCCGACCGCTTCGACCAGGCCGAACAGGATGCCCGCGAGCAGCACGCCGATCGGCAGCGCGCGCCCGAGCATCACCGCGACCACGGCGATCCAGCCGCGCCCGGCGGTCATGTTCTCGGAGAACAGGGTCACGTTGCCCAGCGCGAGCTGCGCGCCGGCCAGCCCGCACAGGGCGCCCGAGGTCAGGATCGCGGCGTAGCGGTAGCGGGCGACGCTGACGCCGAGCGACTGGGCGGCCTCCGGCGCCTCGCCCACGCCGCGCAGCCGCACGCCCCAGGGGTGCCGGGACAGCAGTACGGCGATCACCACGACGGCGACCCAGGACAGGTACACCAGCGGTGAGTGGCCGGACAGCGCGCGGCCCAGGAAGGGCACCGACTCCAGGCCGGGGATGTCGACCGGTTGCAGGCCCTTGAGGTCGGGGTCGCCGAAGGTGCCCTGCTTGCCGAAGATCGTGCGCAGCAGGAAGCCGGTCAGTCCGACGGCGAGCAGGTTCAGCGCGATGCACAGCACCACCGCGTCCGCGCCCAGGGTGACCGCGCCGATCGCGAGCAGCAGTGAGAAGACCATCGCGGCGAGCACCGCGGAGATCACGCCGACCCACACGCTGCCGCCGAACCAACTGCCGGTGACGGCCGCGAAGCAGCCGATCAGCATGGTGCCTTCCAGCGACACGTTGAACACGCCGGCGCGTTCGCACAGCGCGCCGCCGAGGGCGGCGAACAGGATCGGGGTGAGCGCGCGCAGCGCGGAGAAGATCAGTTCGGCGTCGAAGGACATGGTCACTTACCTCCGTCGCCGCGCGCGGGGGCGGGCGGCCCGGCGACGCCGGTGTCGAGTACGCCGGTCGTGAGCATGCCGGTGTCGAGGACGCCGGCTTCGGGATCCGGCGGTGGGTGGCCCGCGGTGTCGGGTCCTCGGCCGAATCGGCGCAACCATCCGCCCTTGCGGAACACGCCGCCGCGTACCGCGAGGAAGAGGATGACCACGGCCTGGAGAACGGCGGTGAGCTGCTGCGGCACCGCGGTCTCCTGTTCCATGCCGAAGCCGCCGATGGTCAGCGCGCTGAAGAAGAACCCGGCGGCGACCGTGCCCACCGGGGACGCGGCGGCGAGCAGCGCGGCGAGCAGGCCGGTCCAGGTGTAGCCGGGCGTGGTCAGCGCGCCGTCGACCATGCGGTACGGGAAGCCGAGCACGGTGATCGCGCCGACCAGGCCGGCCAGCGACCCGGACGCGAACATCAGCCGCAGGGTGAGCCGGGACCGGTCCACCCCCGCGTAGCCGGCGAAGCGCGCGCCCAGGCCGGTCATCCGCACCTCGTAGCCGGCGGCGGTGCGGTGGTCGACCACGAAGTAGATCACCGCGGCCAGCACGATCAGCACGATGCCCACGCTGACCCCGGTGCCCGCGCCGGACCCGGCGGCGAACTCGGGCAGCTTGACGCCCTCGGGCAGCCGTTCGGTCTGCGGGATGCCGGAACCCTTCTGGAGCAGCGGGAAGCGCACCATGTAGGACACGAACGACATCGCCGGGTAGCTCAGCAGCAGGCTGCTGACCAGCAGCGGGACACCGCAGCGGGTCTCCAGGACGGCGGCGAGCGCGGCCCACAGGCCGCCCGCGAGCATGCCCGCGAGCAACGCCAGGACCACGGTGACGGCACTGGGGAAGGGCGAGTACAGGCCGACCGAGACGGCGGCCAGGCCGCCCAGCACGAGTTGGCCGTCGCCGCCGAGGTTGACCAGGCCCGCGCGCAGCGGGATGGCCAGGGCCAGGGCGAGGCCGACGATGGGGATGCACTCGCCGAGCGTGTCGCCGATGCCTTCGGAGCCGAACGCCCCGGTGAGCACCGAGCCGTACGCGGTAAGCGGGTCGGCGCCGGTGCCGGCCAGGATGATCGCGCCCAGGATCAGCGCGGCCACGACGGACACGGTGACCGGGGAGAAGACCGCGCCGCGCACGCGCAGTGCCACCCGGGCGGCCGGACTCGATGGGTGCTCGGTGGCCGTACCGGCCTTGCTGGCAGTCATATCTGATAACCCGTCAGACCTGGTGGGCGGTGGTCGGTGCGGTGGAGGAGGCGTCGTCGCCGGCATCGGGGTCGGCCGCGGCGGCCGAACGGGTCGGGTCGCCACCCGCCATGGCCAGGCCGATGGCGTGCACGTCCGCCTCGGCACGCGGCAACTCGGCGACGATCCGGCCCTCGTACATGACCAGGACGCGATCCGACAGCGCGAGGATCTCGCTCAACTCGGCGGAGACCAGCAGCACGCCGTGGCCGGCGTCGCGATACTCGACCAGGCGCGCGTGGATGTTCTCGATCGAGCCGATGTCCACGCCGCGGGTGGGCTGTTCGACCAGGAGCAGCGGCGCGTCGTGGGTGATCTCCCGGCCCAGGATCGCCTTTTGCTGGTTGCCGCCGGACAGCGTGCCGATCGTGACGGCGGACGAGGCGGCCTTGACCCCGAATCGTTCGATCACGCGCGCGGCGTGTTCGCGGATCGCCGCCCGACGCAGGAAGCCGCCCCGACCGGCCAGCGGCGGAGTGCGGTGGAAGCCCATCGCGAGGTTGTCGGCCAACGAGGCGTCCCGGGCGGCGCCGACCGTGGCCCGGTCCTCGGGCACGTAGGCAAGGCCCGCGCGGCGGCGCTGTTGTACCGAGGCATCGCCGACGTCCCGGCCGGCCACGAGCACCCGGCCCGCGTCGATCGGGCGCAACCCGGCCAGCGCCTCGACCAGTTCGCTCTGCCCGTTGCCGGCCACGCCCGCCACGCCGACGATCTCGCCCGCGCGCACGGTCAGCGACACGTTCTCGACCAGGGGTTTGGCGCCGCGTCCGGCGGACACGGTCAGGCCGCGCACCTCCAGCACGTCGGCGGCGGGGGTGCCCGCCGGGTGGGTGCGGTCCAGGTCGATCCGGCGACCGGTCATGGCGAGGGCGATCTCGGCCGGGGTGGTCTCGGCCGTCGCGAGCCGGGCGGTGACCCGGCCGTCGCGCAGCACGGTGACCCGGTCGCTGACCGCCATCACCTCGCCCAGCTTGTGGGTGACCAGCAGGATCGTGCGGCCGGAGCGGGCCAGCCCGCGGATGACGGCGAGCAGGCGGTCCGCCTCCGCGGGGGTCAGCACGGCGGTGGGCTCGTCCAGGATCAACACGCGCGCGTCGCGGTAGAGCAGCTTGAGGATCTCCACCCGCTGCTGCACCCCGATCGGCAGGTCCGCGACCCGGGCGTCGGGCGGTACGTGCAGGCCGTGCGTGTCGACGAGTTCGGCGACCCGGGCCCGGGCGGTGGCCCGATCCACCAGGCCGCGCCGGGTGGGCTCGCTGCCGTAGACCACGTTCTCCGTGACGGTCAACGACGGGAAGAGCTTGAAGCCCTGGTGGACCATGCCCAGTCCGGCCGCGATCGCCTGCACGGGCGAGCCGAAGGAGTGCTCGGTGCCGCGCAGCAGGATGCGGCCGGCGTCCGGCCGTTGCAGGCCGTACAGGATCGACATCAGTGTCGACTTGCCCGCGCCGTTCTCGCCCATCACCGCGTGGATCTCGCCGGAGGCGACCCGCAGGTCGACCCGGTCGTTGGCCAGCACGCCCGGGAAACGCCGGACGATGCCGCGCATTTCGACCTCGGCGATGTCACCGGGGGCGGCGGCGTGCTGATCGTTCATCGGGTGTCTCTCCGGTGCGAAGGGCTGCGGCGGGCGGGCGTTCGCCGGTGCCGGGTCCGCGGACCCGACACCGGCGCGGCGCGGAGCCGGCGGAACTACTTGGCGGCGGCCGGGTCGGCCACGGTGACGCTGCCCGCGACGATCTGGTCACGCAGACCCAGGACGGTCTTGAGCACGTCCGGGTGCTGGGCGATCAGGCACTGCGAGGTCTCCAGGCCGGGCTCCATGCCGGTGAGCGTGATGCCGCCCTCCTTGAGGCCGTACGAGGTGACGCCGCCGGCCTTGCCGCCGGAGATCTGCTCGACGCCCTTCTCGACCGCGATGTCGGTGCGCTTGATCACGTTGTCCACGACCGTGCCCGGCGCCGCCGAGCACTGGTTGACGTCGACGCCGAACGCCTGCACGCCCGCGGCCTTGGCGGCGTTGAACACGCCCAGGTTGCCCGCGGCGGAGGCGGCGCCCATGATCTGGTCGACGTCCTTGGCCTTGAGCGACGCGGTCTGCTCGCCGGCCCGGGCGGGGTCGTTGAACGGCTTCTGGCCGCCGACGAACAGCTGGGTGAAGGCACTCGCCGGGTTGGTCTGCTTGGCGCCCGCGCCGAACGGGTCGGAGAAGCGGCGGATCTGCGGGCTGTCCAGCGCGACCACCGCGCCGACCTTGCCGCTCTTGGTCAGCAGGCCCGCCTCGGCGCCGGCGAGGAAGGTGCCCTCGTGCTCGCGGAAGGTCGCGCAGGTGATGTTCGGGTACGGCTTGCTCGTGCACGAGTCGACGAACAGGAACTGCTGCTTGGGGTTGGCCTCGGCCTGCTGGGCCAGCACGTCGGCGAACTCGAAGCCGACGGCGACCACGACGGCGGGCTTCTGGCGGACCGCGGCCTCGACGTTCTGCTGGATCGCGCTGGTGTCCTTGCTCTCCAGGACGGTCGCGCTGCCGCCGGCCTTCTTGGCCGCGTTCTGCGCGCCGGTGGCGGCGAGCTTGAGGAAGTCGTTGACGCCGATCGGTTCGGGCGTCACCAGCACGACGTTCTTGGCGGCGTCCCCGCCACCCGTGCCGCCGGCGGCCGGCGTCTTGTCCTTGTCGGCGGAGGCGTTGCACGCCGTGGCGGCCAGCGCGGTGCCGACGACGACGGCGGCCACGGCCAGGCGGTGGCGGGAGGTGATGCGGTACATGAGCGTCCTTGGGAGGAGTGTCGATCCCGGCGGGGCGGCCCGGAGTCGGCGGTTCGGGGACGGGAACCACGCGGTTCCGTCGGTCTCGGCGCCCGGTGGCGCCTCGGTTCCGCGGGCTGCGATGCGTTCGCGTGTCTCGATCGGCGGTCGGCGCGATCGAAGGGGCGCGATCGATCAGGCTCGATCGATCAGCAGGGGCGCCGACAACAGCGGCCGGTGCGGCGCATACGTACGGCGGGTACGCCGTGGAGGCCGCGCTTGTCGAGCGGAAGGGGCGGACGGTCACACGCCATGGAGCGGCCGCGGCACTCGATACGTACGTCGCAACGCCACGTTTCGGCCACAGCCGGCTCCTTTCCGGTCGCACCAGTCCGGTCTCGATGTGATGATCACATCCGACTGGTTTCGGGGGAGGTTAGCACCCCCACCAGGCACTTCTCGTACTTGTTCACCATGTGGACCGATTGTCCACCATGTGAACAATGGGTCACCGCCACGACACGCACGCGTTCCGGATGCCGGGCGGGGGTCGGGCACGTGTTCGCGGGCGACGTAGCATCCGTAGTGTCACCGCGTGCGCTCGCTCCCGCCCGTGGTTCGCCGCCGGGTCGGTGACTTCGCACATGTTCGCGGCCGCCGCGCCCGCCCGGCACTCGATCATCCGCCCGGAAAGGACCCCCGATGGCCTCCGAGATACGCTCGCTCGCCTGGCACGGCACCGGCTTGCGCCTGCTCGACCAGACCGCGCTGCCGCAGCGGATCGTGTACCTCGACATCACCGACGTGGACGCGCTGATCGACGCGATCCGCCGACTCGCGGTGCGCGGTGCACCGGCGCTGGGCGCGGCCGGCGCGTTCGGCGTCGCGGTGGCCATGCTCCAGGGCGCGCGCGAGGGCTGGGACGCGGACCGACTCGCCGGTGAGATCGCCCGGATCCGGGACGCCCGGCCCACCGCGGTCAACCTGGCCGGCGGCGTGCAGCGGGTGCTGCCGTTCGCCGCCAAGGGTGTGGACGCGGTGCTCGCCGAGGCCGAGGCGGTGGTCCGCGAGGACATCGAGGCCAACCACGCGATCGGCCGGCACGGCGCGGACTGGATCCTGTCCCGGGTCGAGCGCCGCCCGCTGCGCGTACTGACCCACTGCAACACCGGCTCGCTGGCCACCGCCGGTTGGGGGACCGCGCTCGGCATCGTCCGCGAACTGCACGCGCGCGGCGTGCTGGAGGTCGTCTACGTCGACGAGACGCGGCCGCTGCTCCAGGGCTCGCGGCTGACCGCGTGGGAGTTGGACCAGGAGGGCATCGCGCACCTGGTCCAGCCGGACGGCGCGGCGGCGAGCACGATCCTGCGCGGCCTGGTGGACGTCGCGGTGATCGGCGCGGACCGGATCGCCGCCAACGGCGACACCGCGAACAAGATCGGCTCGGTCGGCGTCGCGCTGGCCTGCGCCGACGCGGGCATCCCGTTCGTGGTCGCGGCGCCGCTGACCACGTTCGACGACGCGACCGCGCACGGCGACGAGATCACCATCGAGGAGCGGCCGGAGTCCGAGGTGCTGGAGGTGGCCGGCGTCCGGGTCGCCCCGGCCGACTCGCGCGCCTTCAACCCGGCCTTCGACGTCACGCCGGCTCGGTTGATCAGCGCGATCGTCAACGAGACGGGCGTACGCGAGTACTGATCCGATGCCGGGAGAAGGCTGACCCGACACACCCGAACCGGGTACGCGACCCGGCTCGGGTGTCGGTCGGGCTCAGCCCTCGGCGACGCGGTATTCGAGGAGCCACTCGACGACCTCGACGTGGTGGCGGGCCCGGATCGGGTCCGCGCCCCACACGTACATCCCGTGCGAGGCGACCACCACGGCGGGCACGCCGGGGACCAGCGCGGCCTCCAGCCGGTCGCCGAGTTCGGTCATGTCCTGGCTGTTGGCGATCACCGGGATGGTGACCGTCTCGTCGTGCGCGGAGCGGCCGATGCCCTTGAGCATCTCCAGGTCGCGCAACTCGATCCCGGCCGGCCAGCGCCGACCCGCGCGCACCGCCGAGACGGTGTGCACGTGGAAGACCGCGCCCGCGCCGGTCAGCGCCACCACTCGCGCGTGCAGTCCGGCCTCGGCGGACGGCCGGCGCGGCGGCGTGCTCGCCTCCTCGGGGACCGGCACGCCGGCCGCGTCCACCACGACCAGGTCGTCCGCCGCCAACTCGCCCTTGTCCAGGCCCGAGGCGGTGACCGCGAGCCGCAGGGGCTCACGCGAGAGCACCACGGACAGGTTCCCGGAGGTGCCGCGCATCCAACCGAGTCCGGCGAAGCGGGCGGCCTCGCGGGCCAGGGTGGCCCCGGCGGCGGCGCGCGCGGAGGCCGGAACCGAGGCGGGGTTACCGGCGTCGGGGGTCGTCATGGAGGGTCCTCACTGTTCACGGTCCGGTCGAACCGGCTCACAGTGTGGTCGAACCGGCAGATCGAACCATCATTTCACCCACGCCCCGGCGAGCCCGGATCGGTACCGGGCCGGCCACCCGCGTCGAGCCGTGCCAGGGCGGGTCGGCGGCCACGCGGCCCGACGGCTCAGGGCCGGCCGCGGTTCTGGCCGTCGTAGCGCAGGATCGGGCTGTCCTCGCGCAGCAGCCGCTGCCGGTAGGCCACCGCGAGCCAGGCGGCCTCGCGGTAGGCGGCCTCCAACTCGTGGTAGACGGTGTCGATCAGGGCGGGTGCGGGACCGTTCTCGGTCCGAAAGGCCAGGAACAACCGGACCGTGAGCGGATCGCCGGCCAAAGGTCGGACCGCCATGTCCGGTCGCGGGCGCGAGGTGGGTTGGCACGGCGTGACCACCTCGCCGATCGCGACCAGGGACGCGGCGGTGAGGTAATCACCGTGCAGGATGCGGGGGTTGATGCCGGCATCGGACAACACCTCGCGCAGTCCCTCCCATTCGCCGTCCACGCTCGGGTCGACCATCCACTGATCGTCGGCCAGATCGGCGAGTTTGACCTCGGACTCGGCCGCGGCCTGGTGATCCGGCGACATCGCGATGAACTGCGGCTCCCGCTCGACCAGTACGCGACGCCGAACCCCGTCCGGCACGCGCAGTGGGAAACCCTCGACCTCGTGCACGAACGCGACGTCGAGCTGACCGGCGGCGACCATCCCGAGCAGCGTGCTCGCCGACACGTCCACCCGCAAGTAGGTGTCGGTGGTGGGCAGTCGCAGCCGAAGCCGGCGCAACCAGTCGGCGATCACCCGGTTCGCGGTGCCGCCGATGCGCAGGTGGGGCCCGGCGGTTCGGACCGCCTCGGCCTGGGTGTCGATGACCAGCGCGCTCATCTCGGCCATGATGGGGCGGGCCCGATGCAGCATCGTGAGGCCGAGTGGAGTGGGTCGGCTGCCGGTCCGGTCGCGGACGAACAGCGGTGCGCCCAGGGCGTTTTCGATTCTTCTGAGCTGCGCGGTCAAGGACGGCTGGGTCATGCCGAGCAACCGGGCCGCAGCGTGCAGGCTGCCGGTGTCGCCGATGGCACACAGTGCGCGGAGGTGCCTCACCTCTAGCTCCATGATGCGGAGGATAGGACGCACTATCGCGGTCGTACCAGACACCGGCGGGCGCGGGATCCGGGGGTGGGGCGTGAATCTTGTGAAACACGATGAGTGAATGTGCGGTGACGGTACGGGAACGGGCGGTGATACGACGGTGCTATCGCCGATTGTCATCATCCGGGCCGGACCGGGCTCCCGTGAGACTCGTTGCGCACCGAACAGGTCTTCGGCACCCCAAGGAGCCCCCCATGTCCCCACTGCGTCCCCGGAACCCCCGTAAGACCGTGATCACCGCGATACTCGGCCTCGGCCTCGCCGGCGGACTGATCGCCGCGCCCTCGGCGGCGGCCGGCAACGATGGAGTAGCGGCTCCCCTCCGCGCCTCCGCGCAGTACTCCGGTCAGGAAAGCCAGGCGCAGAACCAGGCGTTCTTCGATGCCGTGTTGAAGTCCGTGGCGGGCAAGCGCGCCGCGGCGGGGAACTCGGCGGCGGTGGTCACCGTCACGTACAGCGCCGCCAGCGCACCCACCTTCCGTACCCAGATTGCTCGTTCCGCGCAGATCTGGAACAGCTCGGTCACCAACGTCCGCCTTCAGGAAGGCAGCAACCCGGACTTCCGGTACTACGAGGGCAACGACTCGCGTGGTTCGTACGCGAGCACGAACGGCCACGGCAGTGGCTACATCTTCCTCGACTACCGACAGAACCAGCAGTACGACTCGACCCGGGTCACCGCCCACGAGACCGGACACGTGCTCGGTCTGCCGGACCACTACTCGGGTCCGTGCAGCGAACTGATGTCCGGCGGCGGCCCCGGCACGTCCTGCACCAACCCGAACCCGAACGCGACGGAACGCGCACGGGTGAACCAGCTCTGGCGCAACGGCCTCGCGGCGGTCGCGGCTTCCGCGGCCTCCTGATCCGATCCGGCGACGCGCAGCCGGGCCGACCGGCCCGGGCTCCCCTGCGCGTCGTCCACCGACCCGGCACCCGGCCATCGCCCCTCGCGGTGGCCGGGTGCCGTTCCATGGCCGGCCCGCGGGGGATTCGGCGGGCCGTCGGGCGCATTGGGCCTGGCGTCGGCTTCGTCCTCGGGCGCCGGATGGGCCGCATTGGTCGTGTGGAGCCGGTGGCCCCGCCGTCGCTGCCGTGTCCGCTTCTGCCTCCGCCGCCTCGCCCCGGCGTTCGGTTTCGGTTTTGGGGTGGGGGATTGGGCGGGAGGATGGGGGGATGGTCGGGGAAGACGGTGTGCCGGTTGTGGTGGTGGACGCGGCGAACGTGGTCGGGTCGGTGCCGGACGGGTGGTGGAAGGATCGGTTCGGGGCCACCGAGCGGTTGCGGGACGCCCTGGTGGGGATGGCGGCGGCGGGGCTGCCCGGTGGGGCGGGTGCGCCGGAGTGGGCGCGGCGGGGGCCGTTGCACATCGTTCTCGTGGTCGAGGGTGCGGCCGGCGGGGTTTCCGAGGTGCCCGGAGTGCGGGTCGTGCGGGCTCCGGGGAGCGGCGACGACCGGATGGTCGAGTTCGTCGCGGCCGAGCGCGCGAGCGTGCCCGCGCGTCGCTGCCTCGTGGTGACGGCCGACCGCGGCCTGCGGGATCGGGTGCGCGCGCTCGGCGCCGAGGTGACGGGTCCTCGGGCGGTGCGCCCGGGCTGATTCGGGCTCACCCGCCGATGGCGGATATCGTGAGGTACGGCGGCCCGCCCACGCGGGGCCGACGTACCGAGGTCCCGTCCGCGCCGCCGGCCGTACCCGACACCCCGCCCCGTGGGCAATCGCCGGAGGAAGCATGACCACCAACCGAGTCCGCAAGGGCGTGATCCGAGGCCGGATGGCCGCCTCCGGCGAGTCGTACGTCGTCGCCGCCCGCCGGATGACCGTCCCGCGCGGGTCCAAGGCCCCCGACGCGCGGACCGCCGCAGCGCTGGCCACCCGCTACTGGGAGCCCGCCGAGAGCCTGGACCTGCCCTGCCCGTGTGGGGGCACCTGCGCTCCGGGCGAGCGCTGCACCCGTTGCCACGCCACCTACCGGCACGCCGCCCGGACTCCCGGCAGCGCCGGCGACGTCGAGGTCTGGCAGGACCGGTACGACTGCACCGGCTGCGCGAACAGCTACTCCTTCACGGTGACCCTCCCGGACCGCCCCTGGGGCACCGTGCAGACCGTCCCGCGACGCGGCGGCCAGGAACCGGTCGTCCGGATCAAGCCGTTCGAGGGCATCGACCACCCGAACCTCCCGGCCTGATCCCGCGCCTTCACCAAGGACCGGCGGGCCGGTGGTCGGCTCGAATCCCCGTTTCACTGTCCCGCGGGCAGGGGCTTCCTGCCCTTCACGGGTTCCAGTCGAAAGCGCTGGTCGGCGCTGCCCGAGCAGAGGGCCTGGGCCGCCTCGGCCTTGACCGTGGTCTCGTGGGGGCCGCCGAGGATGCCGACGCACAGACCGCTGTGGACCGGGCGAAGCCGGAAGACGCCGGGGTCCACCGGTTCGATCAGGAAACGCTCGTGGGCGGCGCCGGTGCAATCGCCGGGGCTGAGCAGCGCGCCGGGAACCAGGATGGCGTCGTCCACCCGAAGGCAGCCGACGCCGTCCACCGGGTTGCGCCACTTGATCAGGTAGACGTCCGGCGCCACGGCGACCAGGTAGGTGTCCGGGACCACGTCGCCGCACGGGCGCTGGACGGCGATCGGGCGGTCGGTACGGCCGTTGCGTTCCCGGCCTTCGCCCAGGCACAACGACCCGTCGCCGATGTGGGTGGGCTTGATCAGGTAGAAGCCGTCGCGGACCCGGTTGGGAAAGGCGGCATTTTCGTCGCCGTCCCCGTCGTCGGTGCCGTATCGGACGGCGCCGATCACGCCGATCGCGATCAGGAGGCCGGCCACGCCGACGGCGATCGCAATCAGCCGCCGCGGGCGGCGCCCGGTCGGCAGGGGTGGCGCGGGGTCGGGTACCTCGGCGGGTGCGGGCGTCGCGCGCTGTTCGCTCACTCGCCCCGCCGCGAGGTCCTCGCGGACCGTCAGCCAGCGGGCGGCGGCCTCCGCGTCCAGGCCGCAGGCGAACACCAACGCCTCGACCAGATCGGCCCGGGGGAGGGTGCCGCGACCGAGCGCGGCGGCGACCGTGCTGGCGGGCAGCACGTGCCCGGACGCCTCGGCCTTGGCCGCCAGTTGACGGTATGTCAGTGCCGACCACTCGCGTAACTCGCGTAACGCGGCCACGTACTCTGCGGCAGTGGTTGCGCTGTCCGGCCGGGGAGTCGTGTCGTCACACCGTGTCACAAGGGTCCCGTTCGTTCACGTGGAAGCGTACACGCGGTAGCGAATGCGGCACCCATCGTGCCGGCAGTTCGGCGGGTCGGGGAGTCCCAGAAAAGTAACGAACCGGACCGGAATCCCGCCGTCGGCCCGGCGCGTTCGTACTCGGCCGGAGTGTGCCGGCGGCTGGTGATTGGTCTGAACCCCCTGTCCCGAGCCGTTCGGGACACGTGCCGCCCCTCGCCGTGACCTGCCGGGACAGGCGAGCGCCGTCCGGGACCGCCGAATCGGCTTGCCGACGGCCGCGTCGAACCCGCACTGTCGGGGGTTGCCCGACGGGTCGGGCCGCGGCGCGAAAGCGGTGATCGGGGGTGGCGGGTCGACCCGTCGGGCGAATCGGTGCGGCGGCCCGATCCGGCCGACTTCCGGCCCCGGTGGGCCGGCGCGCGCCGGGTGGCGGCGATGCGGTACGAAATCACCTGTGAACGACGATGCCGCCCCGACCCGACCCCGGACCGTACGACTGTTCGTGGCGCTGGCCCCGCCGGACGACGCCAAGGACGAACTGGCCCGGGCACTGCGGCCGATCCACGCCGCACATCCCCGGCTGCGCTGGAACCGGATCGAGGACTGGCACATCACGCTGGCCTTCCTCGGCGAGGTGCCGGTCGACGTGGTCGAGGCGCTGCGCGCACCACTGGCCGAGGTCGCCGCCTCGACCCGGCCGGTCGGCCTCGAACTGCGCGGCGCCGGGCAGTTCGACGAGCGCGTGTTGTGGAGCGGCGTGCAGGGCGAGTCGGACGCGCTGCACACGCTGGCCGACGTGGTGCGCGGCGTGGTTCGGGCGGGCGGCGTCGCGTTGGAGGACCGACCGCTGCGGGCGCACCTGACCCTGGCCCGGGCCCGCCGGGACAACCTCGACGGCATCGCGGCGGCCGCCCGCGAACTGGCCGGTTTCGCCGGCCGCCGCTGGTCGGCCCGGCGCCTGCACCTGGTCGGCAGCAACCTGGGCCGCGGCCCCGGCCCGATTCACTACCGCGATGTCGACTCCTGGCCGCTGACCGGCCACTGAGGCGGTACCGCCGTACATCTCGGGCGGCACCGGATGCGGCCGAAAACGCCGAACCGCCCCGGCCGGGCGGGTGGCCGGCCGGGGCGGTTCGAAGGGGTCAGCCCAGCGAGGCCAGGGCCTCGTTGAAGGTGGCCGACGGGCGCATCACGGCCGACGCCTTGGCCGGGTCGGGACGGTAGTAGCCGCCGATGTCGGCGGGCGAGCCCTGAACCGCGATCAGTTCGGCGACGATCGTCTCCTCCTGCTCGGACAGCGTCCGGGCCAGACCCGCGAACGCCTCGGCCAGCGCCGCGTCCCGGGTCTGCGTGGCCAGCTCCCGGGCCCAGTACAGCGCCAGGTAGAAGTGGCTGCCCCGGTTGTCGATGCCACCGAGCCGACGGCTGGGCGACTTGTCGTTGTCCAGGAAGGTGCCGGTGGCGCGGTCGAGCGTGTCGGCCAGCACCTGGGCGCGGGCATTGCCCACGGACTGCGCGAGGTGCTCGAAGCTGACCGCGAGCGCGAGGAACTCGCCCAGGCTGTCCCAGCGCAGGTAGTTCTCCTTGACCAACTGCTGCACGTGCTTGGGCGCCGAGCCGCCGGCGCCGGTCTCGAACAGGCCGCCGCCGTCCATCAGCGGGACGACCGAGAGCATCTTCGCGCTCGTGCCCAGCTCCAGGATCGGGAACAGGTCGGTGAGGTAGTCGCGCAGCACGTTGCCGGTGACCGAGATGGTGTCCTCGCCGCGACGGATGCGCTCGAGCGAGAACGCGGTCGCCTCGACCGGCGACATGATCTCGATCCGCAGACCCTCGGTGTCGTGCTCGGGCAGGTACTCCTTGACCTTCGCGATCAGGTTCGCGTCGTGCGCGCGGCCCTCGTCCAGCCAGAACACCGCCGGGCTGCCGGTCGCGCGGGCGCGGCTGACGGCCAGCTTGACCCAGTCCTTGATCGGCAGGTCCTTGGTCTGGCACATCCGGAAGATGTCACCCGCGCCGACGACCTGCTCCAGGACCACGGTGCCCGCGCCGTCGACGACACGCACCGTGCCCGGGGCCGCGATCTCGAAGGTCTTGTCGTGGCTGCCGTACTCCTCGGCCTTCTGCGCCATCAGACCGACGTTGGGCACCGAGCCCATCGTGGCCGGGTCGTACGCGCCGTTGGCCCGGCAGTCGTCGATGACGACCTGGTACACGCCCGCGTAGCTGCTGTCCGGCAGCACGGCCAGGGTGTCGGCCTCCTTGCCGTCCGGACCCCACATGTGGCCGGAGGTACGGATCATGGCCGGCATCGAGGCGTCCACGATGACGTCGCTGGGCACGTGCAGGTTGGTGATGCCCCGGTCGGAGTCGACCATCGCCAGCGCCGGCCCGGCGGCCAGCTCGGCGTCGAAGGACTCCTTGATCCTGGCGCCCTCGGGCAGCGACTCCAGGCCCTTGAGGATCGCACCGAGACCGTCGTTGGGGCTCAGACCGGCCGCCGCGAGTGCCGCGCCGTGCTCGGCGAAGGTCTGCGGGAAGAAGGCGCGGACCGCGTGGCCGAAGATGATCGGGTCGGAGACCTTCATCATGGTGGCCTTCAGGTGCACCGACAGCAGCACGCCCTCGGCCTTGGCCCGGGCAACCTGGGCGGCGAGGAACTCGCGCAGCGACGCCACGCGCATCACCGAGGCGTCCACGACCTCGCCCGCGAGCACGGGTACCGACTCGCGCAGCACGGTGGTGCCGCCGTCGTCGCCCACCAGCTCGATGCGCAGCGAGCCGGCCTCGGTGACCACCGCGGACTTCTCGGTGGAGCGGAAGTCGTCGGCGGTCATGTGCGCGACGTTGGTCTGCGAGTCGGCGTTCCAGGCGCCCATGCGGTGCGGGTGCGCCCGCACGTAGTTCTTGACCGACGCGGGGGCGCGGCGGTCGGAGTTGCCCTCGCGAAGGACCGGGTTGACCGCGCTGCCCAGGGTCTTGCCGTAGCGTGCCCGGACGTCCTTGTCCTCGTCGGTCTTCGGGTCGTCCGGGTAGTCCGGCAGCGCGTAGCCCTGCTCCTGGAGCTCGGCGATGGCGGCCTTGAGCTGCGGGATCGAGGCCGAGATGTTCGGCAGCTTGATGATGTTGGCCTCGGGCGTCTTGGCCAGCTCACCGAGCTCGGCGAGCGCGTCCTCGATGCGCTGGTCCGCCTTCAGGTGCTCCGGGAAGTGCGCGATGATCCGCCCGGCCAGGGAGATGTCACGGGTCTCCACCTTGACCCCGGCCGTCGCCGCGTACGCCTGGACCACGGGCAGGAACGAATACGTCGCCAGGGCCGGGGCCTCGTCGGTGTGCGTATAGATGATGGTCGGGTCAGTCACAGGATGCTCCGCTCCATGTCCGCAACATTGCTCGACATCAAGATATCTTGCGGCGGATCCCTGCGCGTCGCGGCCCCGGGCCCGGGGATTCGGCGAGCCGGCCCGCCCGGGCGGTGCACGCACAGCGGCGCGGCGGTGCGCCGGGCCGTACGTCGTCGGCGTGGTCGGGCAGCGCGCGCGGGCCCTCCTCGACGGCCGCGCGGATCGGCGCGTGACGCGACGATTGTCGGATCGACGGGCCGTGATCCGCGACCACGGTCGGGTGCTCCGGAGCGGGTCGGCGGTCAGACTGGACGGGTGACGCGGACCGGGGCACCCCACCGGGCACTCCCTCCGTGTGGTGCCGCATCGCCAGGGAGGAAACCCGGATGAACACGGATGTCGTGGTGGTCGGAGCCGGAGTGATCGGCGCGTCGATCGCGCTGGAGCTGGCCCGTTCGGGGCGGCGGGTGCTGGTGCTGGACAAGGCCGGCGGAGTCGGCCTGGGCTCCACCGGTGCCTCCAGCGCGATCATCCGATTCAACTTCTCCACGCACGCCGGGGTGGCCGCGTCGTGGGAGGCGCAGTTCTGCTGGCGGGCCTGGCGTGACCACCTGGGCTGCGACGTCGGCGACCGGGTCCGCTTCGAGCGCAGCGGCCTGGCGCTGCTCGACGTGGACGCCGCGCCGCGCGGGGCCTACCTGCCGCTGTTCGACGCGGTCGGGGTGCCCTACGAGGAGTGGGACGCGGACACGTTGGCGGCCAGGATTCCCGGTCTGGACGCCGGTCGACACTGGCCGCCCCGGCGGCTGGACGACGAGCGCTTCTGGGCGGAGCCGACCGGCACGCTCGGCGCGGTGTTCACCCCGGACGCGGGCTATATCAGCGATCCGCAGTTGGCGGCACAGAACCTGGCCGTCGCGGCGGAGCGGCACGGGGCCGAGTTCCGGTTCCGCCGAACCGTGGCGGCGGTCGAGTCGGCCGGCGACCGGGTACGCGCGGTGATCCTGGACGACGGCACCAGGGTGGACTGCGCGATCGTGGTCAACGCGGCCGGGCCCTGGTCCGGTCGGGTGAACGAACTCGCGGGAGTGGGCAGCGACTTCACCATCAAGGTGCGGCCACTGCGGCAGGAGGTCGGGCACCTGACGGCGCCGCCGGGCTACAACCGGGACGGTGCGGCCGGGATTGCCGTGGCGGACCTGGATCTGGGGGTCTACATCCGCGGCGAGGTGGGCGGCGGAGTGCTGGTCGGCGGGACCGAGCCGGAGTGCGACCCGCTCCAGTGGCTCGACGACCCGGACGCCGCGAACCCGAACCCGACACCGGACGTCTTCGAGGCGCAGGTGACCCGGGCGGCCCGGCGGCTGACCGGGCTGGCGGTACCCAACCGTCCGCGCGGCATCGTCGGGGTGTACGACGCCGCCGACGATTGGACGCCGATCTACGACCGGACCGCACTCGACGGCTTCTACGTGGCGATGGGAACGAGCGGCAACCAGTTCAAGAACGCCCCGTTGGTGGGCCAGTTGATGGCCACGCTGATCGACCGGGTGGAGAGCGGGGCCGATCACGACGCGGATCCGGTGCGGTTCGTCGGCCGGCACACCGGCGAGACGATCGACCTGGGCGCGTTCTCCCGCCGGCGCCCGGTGAACACGGCCAGCT
Organism: Embleya scabrispora DSM 41855; assembly: GCF_000372745.1. Taxonomy (GTDB): domain Bacteria; phylum Actinomycetota; class Actinomycetes; order Streptomycetales; family Streptomycetaceae; genus Embleya; species Embleya scabrispora. The sequence continues at coordinate 35,181 of NZ_KB889680.1, forward strand.
CGGGGACGGTGATGGGCTGACGTTGGTGCGTTGGTGCGTTGGTGCGTTGGTGCGTTGGTGCGTTGGTGCGTCGGTGTCGTTCGTGTGTCGCGCCGCCCGTTGCCGCGTTGCTCGCCGCGTGCCGTCCGTTGCCGGTTCCCGGTGAGATTCCTCGTATCGCGTTTCGGCGGGACGCCTCGTCGTGCGCGTCCGTCATCGAATGGAGATCGCGTTGACTCCCGAACACTTCGAAACCGTCGAACAACACTTCCGGCGGCTGCACGAGCCCGCTTTCGGCGCGGCGCACGCGGCGGCCGACCCGAGCATCCGACCGGACGGAACGGCGGTCGCCTTCACCGGTTCCGTGTTCACCGAACTGGTTGGCCAAGCCGTTACTCGGGTATGTCTGGCCGAGGCGGGCGGAGTTCGTATCCTGACCGAAGGCGCGGGCAGCCAACGCATGCCCCGGTTCTCGCCGGACGGGACACTGCTCGCCCACCTTTCGGACGCCGAGCGCCCGGGCGACTTCCAACTCGACGTGCTCGACGTGGCCACCGGGACGAGCGTGTGGCGGCCTCGGGTGCCCGGCACGGTGGAATACCTGAGCTGGTCGCCGGACGGTTCGGCGCTGTTGCTCGGCGTGGCCGGGTACGGCGCGGACCTCGCGGGCGGGCAGGGCTCCGGGACGACCGCGTCCGGGCCCGGGGAGGTGCCCGACTGGGCGCCGGTGGTCGATACGAACTCGCCCGAACGCGGCGCCCGTTCGATCTGGATCGCGGAGCCGGCCGCGGGTCCGCGGAGCTGGGTGCTGCGGCAGGTGAGCGGTCCCGGGACGAACGTGTGGGAGGCGTGTTGGGCGGGCTCCGACGCGCTGGTCTGCGTGACGAGCCCGGGGGCGGGTGAGGAGTCCTGGTACACCGCGGACCTGCGGCGGATCGCGCGGGCCGACGGGACGCAGACGGTACTGTGCACCGGTGAGCGGCAGTTCGGTGTGCCGTCCGCGTCGCCGTCGGGCCGGACGGTGGCCGTGGTGGAGGCGCTGTGCTCGGATCGCCAGGTGGTCGCCGGCGATCTGGTGCTGATCACGGTGGATGCGACGGGGTCCGCCGCGGATTCGGTGCGGATCGACACGAACGGCGTCGACGTCACCTCGACCGGCTGGCTCGACGAGGACCGGCTCGGGTGGACCGGGATACGCGGGCTCGACACGGTGGTCGGGGAGTACGAGCGGACCTCGGGCAAGGTCACCGAGCTCTGGCAAGGCGTCGATACCTTCGGTGGTCGCTATCCCGAACTCTCCTTCTCCACGCACGGGCACGCCGGCGTCCGGCACGGCTACGACCGCTACCCGGAACTGGTGATCGTGCGGGGCGACTCCGTCCACACGATCGCGTCACTGGCCCACCCGGGCGCGGACTACCTGAGCGCGATCGCGGGCACCGCCGAGGCGGTGACCTGGACCGCGCCCGACGGCCTGGAGATCCAGGGCATCCTGTGCCGGCCGGCGGGTCCCGGGCCGTTTCCGCTGGTGACCCATCTGCACGGCGGCCCGGTCTGGGGCTTTCGGAGCAGCTGGTCGATGGCCTTCCAGGGCACGCCGCTGCTGGTCGGTCGCGGGTACGCGGTGCTGCATCCCAACCCGCGCGGCAGCGCCGGGCGCGGACAACGCTTCGTCGAGGCGGTGTTCGGCGACATGGGCGGCTCGGACACGCAGGATGTACTGTCCGGGATCGACGCGATGATCGCCCGGGGCATCGCCGATCCGGATCGGCTCGGCTTGATGGGCGGCTCGTACGGCGGGTTCATGTCGGCATGGTTGATCACCCAGGACGAGCGGTTCGCGGCGGCGGCGCCGACCGCGCCGGTCACCGACTGGATCTCGCAGCACCACACCTCGAACATCCCGCACTTCGACCGGATCTTCCTGGCCGACGAGCCGCTCTCCTACACCGGCCGCTACGTCGAGCGCAGCCCGCTGCGCTTCGCGGCGCAGGTGCGCACGCCCACTCTGCTGACGGCGGGCGCACTGGATCGATGCACCCCCGCCGGGCAGGCCATGGAGTTCCACCGCGCGCTGGTCGAGTCCGGCGTGGAGTCGACCCTCGTGGTGTATCCGCAGGAGGGCCACGGGGTACGGGCCTTCCCGGCCCTGATCGACCACTGTGCCCGCGTTCTGGGTTGGTTCGAACGACACATGGCGCCTGCTTCGGCGGGCGATGGCGCGGTGCCGGCCCAGGGCTCCGGGGCGGGGGGCGCGGCGGGCTGAAATGCGTTGCGGGGTACCGCTGTTGGGCCGAAGACGCGGGAAGGGCCCCGGAAACGCCCGTGCGGCTCGGCACGGCCCAAGAAGGGCCCGCCACGCGTGGGCGAGGCGGGCCCTTCGGGGTCAGCGGTATGAGGGTCCCTGTTCGGACCCGGGGCGTGTGTCAGGCCGCCGGCAGGCCGGCGCGGGCGGCGACGGCGGTGTCGGGCTGGTCGGCGAAGACGCCGTCCAGGCCGAGGCCGTAGAAGAGTTCGTACTCGGATGTGATGTCGCCGCGCGCGTTCGGGTCGGCGCCGAGCCGGAAGTCCAGTGGGAGGAACTGGTTCTCCGCGCGGAACGTCCAGGCGTGCACGATCAGTCCGGCACGGTGCGCGTCCCGGATCACCGAGGTCGGGGCGAGCAACTTGCCCGCGGCGTCACGCGGGACGATCAAATTCTTGTTGGTGCCGATGCCGTCCGCGTAGGTGCCGATCCACTTCAGGTTCTCCGGCTTGACCAGGTCCTGGTAGGTGCGCGGGTCGTTCGCCACCGCGAGGTCGTAAGGGCGGCCGGTCGCGTCGAGCAGTTGCACGAGCTTGACGTCGATCATCCGGTTCAGCTTGCGCAGGTTCGTGGTCTCGAAGGACTGGATGTACACCTTGTCCTTGCGGCCGGAGAGCCGGTTGTGCTTGAGCGTCTGCACCAGGGGCTCCTCCAGCGGCAGCCCGATCGACTGGAAGTAGGTCGGGTGCTTGGTCTCCGGGTACACGCCGATCGTGCGGTTCACCCGCCGGCCCTCGGTCCGGGCCAGGTCCAGCACCTCCTGGAGGGTGGGCACCTCGAACCTGCCGTCGAAGGCGGTGTTCGTGGGCCGCACCTGCGGCAGCCGCTCCTTGGCCCGCAGCGTCTTGAGTTCGGCGAGGGTCAAGTCCTCGGTGAACCAACCGGTGACCGGGGTCCCGTCGATGGTCTTGGTGGTCCTGCGCGCGGCGAACTCCGGATGCGTGGCGATGTCCGTGGTGCCGGAGATCTCGTTCTCGTGCCGGGCGACCAGCACCCCGTCCTTGGTCGAGACCAGGTCGGGTTCGATGTAGTCGGCGCCCAGCCGGATCGCCAGGCGGTAGCTCTCCAGGGTGTGCTCGGGCCGGTATCCACTGGCACCGCGGTGGCCGATCACGATCGGGTGGGCCGAGGGACGCGACGAGGCGCGGGACGTGTCGTCCTGGGCCGCGGCGGCGGGTACCGCGACCAGGGTCGCCAGCAGCACGCCGGCCACACCGAGCGCGGGAAGGATACGTCGCAACGCCATCTCCTGTTCGTCCGGACGCGGCGAAACCGCGCGGGAGCACGAATCGTGCAAGCACGCCGAGTCAACCCGGATCGCACGATGCCCCGCCAGGACGAACCCGTGGCCCATTGATGAACCTCCGGGAAACGCGGGGAGGCCGCGTCTTGTTGGTGGGGCTGGGCGGGGCCTCGGGGTGCGGCGGGGCCGCGGCGGGAGTGCCGCGTCGGGGCGCTGCGTTGTTGCCCGGCCGGACCGGGGCCGACCCCCGTACGGTCCCGGTCCAGCCTTCGGGACGGCCCGTGTCCCGGTTCGCGACGTGCTTCGTGCCCGATCCGCGCCGCCGTTCGCGACCCGGTCAGTGGGCCGGGGTCTCCGCCGGGAGTTCGGTGAAGGTCTCGAATCGGGTCAGGTGTTCCGGGGCGAGCGCGCGCAGGAAGCTCTCCGCGGCGAACGCCTGGCCGGCCGCGACCGCGCCGGTCGCGGTGTGCGCTCCGGCGAGGACGCGCTCGACGGCCTCCACCACGATCGGCGCGGTCACCGCGTAGATGTCGCGCCCGGCGACCACCGCGCGCCGCTCCCGGCCGCCGCGGCGGACGACCGCCTCGACGAGATAGGTCTGCGCCGATCGGCCCTGCTCGTCGGCGGCCGAGGGCGCCGGGGTGGCCGGGTCGCGGATGTCCGTCAGCGGCGCGAGGTTCATCACCGCGCGGACCTCCGGAGTGTCCAGGTGACGCGGGATGGTCACCTGGTCGGCGGTGGCGAACTCGTTGATCTGCTGCTTCCCGAACGGCGCCGGGAACTCCCAGTCGGAGACCTCGGTCGAGTAGGAGAACGGGCTCAACCGACCCTTGGTGAACACGAGATGACGTCCCGCGTTGGTCTCACCGGTGAGCCGGGTGCCCGCGGTCGGCAGCCAACTGTCCAGCCCGAAGGCGATGGTGATCTCGTCCGCGTTCGGCCAATCGCCCATGGCCACGGTGGCCAGCAGGTCACCCAGCCCGCCGTAGAAGGCCATCGACGGCGCAAGCACGAGCCCCTTCTGCGCCGCCTGCTCGGACCGGGTGTCGAACAAGGCTGCCGTGGCGGCCTGTTCCGCGGCCACGTCCAGGTAGTGCGCACCCGCGCGGATGGCCGCATCGGCCACCGGGAGCGTGGTCTCCGAGAACGGGCCCGCGCAGTTCACGACCGCCGCGACGCCGGCGAACGCACGATCCAGCGCCTCGGCGTCATCGGCGGCGGCGACCCACCGCGGCGCGTCCGGGTACTCGGCGCCGATCTCGTCGAGCTTCGCCCCATCCCGGCCGACGAGCACCACGGCCCGGCCTCTGCGGTGCAACTCCGCGACCACGAAGCGCGCCGTGTGCCCGTAGGCCCCGTAGACGGCGACCGGGCGAGCCGAGGAGGTGGGTGAAGTCTCGGTGGCGGCAAACGGGTTCGAGGCGCTGTTCTCGGTCATCGTTTCTCTCTCTGGAACCGGGCGCCCGGCCGACGGTGCGGCCGGGCGGAAAGGAGTACGTGTCCATGATCCGTTGGCGCCCCGACCCCCACCAGCGTCTGAAACGACAAGGCCCGTACAGTTTCGGACACGCACCGGCGCCACCATGCGCCGACGCTTCACCCACAGTCGCGGGGTGGGCCGATCGTCACCCGGATGATTACCCGGAGCTGGTTCATCGCCTGGGAGTTCGACCGTAGAGTGATTGCCGGCGCGGGCTCGTGTTCGCGTGCCTTGTGCCGCTTTGACCGTGCCCTGTCCCCGACTTGCCACCGCGTCGTTCGCCTTTCACCCCTCGTCCCCTCGTCCGCTCGTCCCTTCGCCTCCTCGTCTTTGCGTTGCCTGAGCTGTCGTTCGTCCGTTCTTCCCCTGTCCGACCCCTCGCCGGGTCGGATTCGTGCGTCCTGTCGTGTCGCGTCGCTGCCGGGTCTTTGGCCGAGGTGCGCGGGCTCGATGCGCGGACCCGGCGACGCGTTGATCGTGCGCCGCCGGATCCGCCGTCACTTCGGAATTCAGCCACGACACAGGAGGCCCACGCCTTGGCTTCGAAGTTCGCCCGCCCCGTTCTCGCTCTCGTAGCGACCCCCGCACTCGCCGCCCTGCTGGTCGGCGCCGCCACCTCGGGAGGCGCTGCGACGCCCGGCGCCCCGGGCGCGGGCGACCCGTACTTCCCGCTGTCCGGCAACGGCGGGTACCACGTCGTCCACTACGGTCTCGACCTCGACTACACGCCCACGACCAGACGGCTCGAAGGCACCGCCGACCTCGCCGTCACGACGACGCGCAAGCTCAGCTCGTTCAACCTCGACCTGTCCGGGCTGACCGTGGACAGCGTGCGGATCGACGGCAGGCGGGCGGCGTTCAGTCGCGACGGCGCCGAACTCACGGTCACCCCGGCGCATGCGCTGGACAAGGGCCGCAGGTTCCATGTCGTGGTCACCTACTCGGGTGTACCGGAGTACGTGACCGACCCCGACGGCTCGCCCGACGGGTGGATCATCCAGCCGGACGGCTCGGTCTTCGTGGCCAATGAACCGCAGGGTGCGATGACCTGGTTCCCGAGCAACAGCCACCCGAGTGACAAGTCCACGTACGACGTCAAGGTGACCGTTCCCGACGGCTGGACCGCGGTGTCCAACGGCCGACTCCGCGACCAGCGCAGCCGGGCCGGCAAGACCACCTTCTCGTGGTCCGAGTCCAAGCCGATGGCCGCCTACCTGGCGACCGCGAGCATCGGCAAGTTCCAGGTCGAGCAGTACGTGACCAGGAGCGGCCTGCCGATCTACAACGCCGTGGCGCCGAGCCAGGCGGCGGCGGCCAAGCCGGTCCTGGACCAACTGCCCGCCGTGATCGAATGGGAGAGCGGGTTGTTCGGCCGCTACCCGTTCGAGGCGGCCGGCTCCATCGTCGAGGACGCGCCCGACGTCGGCTACGCGTTGGAGACGCAGACCCGACCGATCTACGACCGGGCCCCGGACATCGGAACGCTCGTCCACGAGACGGCGCACCAGTGGTTCGGCGACTCGGTCACGCCGACCAAGTGGCAGGACATCTGGCTGAACGAGGGCTTCGCCACGTACGCCGAGTGGCTCTGGGCCGCCGAGCACGGCGGGCTCAGCACCGCTGACCAGTTCGCCGCCGACTACGCGCTGCCGGCCACCGACTCGCTGTGGGCCTTCCCGGCCGGCGACCCCGGCGACGGTGGCCACATCTTCGCCAAGCCGCCCTACGAGCGCGGCGCCATGGTGCTGGAGAAGCTCCGCCAGACCGTCGGCGACCGAGCCTTCTTCACCATCCTCAAAACCTGGGCCGGCGACCACCGCTACGACCACGGCGACTCCGCGCAGTTCATCGCCCTCAGCAAGCGAATCTCCGGCAAAAACCTCGACGCCCTCTTCGCCACATGGCTCTACGGCCAGGGCAAACCGGCAACCCCGTAACCCGACCCGCTCCCGCCGACCTCACCACATTCGGTGAGGTCGGCGAAGCGACTCACCCCACACCGTCGGAGCCCCCGGATCGGCACCGAACTCGCCACGTTCCAGTGCACGCACGTCCCGAGCCCCGGTCGACCTCGAACTACGAGCACCGGGTGCGCGGGCGGTTTGCCCGGACCGGGCTACCGGTTCCGGGCGTGCTCGTGGATGCCGCCGCAGTCGCGGAAGGCAAGCCGTCACCGGTTCCTTACCTGCTTGCAGCCGAACGACTTGGCGCCAGGCCGGAGGACTGCCTGGTCGTTGAGGACGCCCCATCCGGAGTCGAGTCCGGACTGCGGGCCGGCATGACGGTATGGGGAGTCAACGCCTCGGTCCCGGTGGACGGCGTGCACCGCCACTTCGCGAGCCTGTACGAGGCAGTGCCTGACATCCTCGCCTTCACGAGGGACTCGCACCGGGACTCTACGGTCCAAGTGCCCTGACTGAGAACGAATCGACGATCGCCGCGCTCGGCTCGGCATTGCGGCCCTCCCGTCGGCGAAGCCGATCCCGGAGCCGATCGTGCGGGTCGTCGACGGGGCGGGCAATCTCCTCACATGCCCTCAAGCCGTTCATGGAGTTCCTCGGCGAATCGTGTCCGGTAGACGCCGTGGACGATGGCTTCGGGAGACTGGTAGCCCCTGTGCTCAGGGTCCGAGACATCCCCGTCCCACGGCGCCACGCCTTCCGGAAGCAGCGGAGCCCGGCCCAGATACATCCGAGCGACTTCTTCCAGCCGTAGTTCTCCCACAACCACCGAGTTCCACAGCCCGTAGCCCTGCCCGACCACCCACATGCACAGATCTTCGGTGCCGTCTTCGGACCAGACGTCCCCGTCCACGCTCACACCTTCCGAGAAGTCGGCCAGCGATTCCGCCGCGGACTCGTATGCGAGCGCGAAGGCTTCAAGCACCTCCCGCGACTGGGACTCCAACCACAACTCCAGGGCGGACAGACGCGGTCGTGTCGCTTCCAGGACCTCCCAGAACCAATCGGAAACATGATCCGGTCCCATCTCGGCTCCTGTGTCGACGGCTGCGGTACTCGCCCGACCGTACAGCGCGTACAGCGTGATGGATTCCCCTGTTTCGGGTGCGCCCGTCGAAGAAGCCGGGTGGGACTGCAACCTTTGGGGCCGCTCGCGGGCTACTACAGGCGACAAGTCTTCGGTGGTACGCGGCGGAACGGGGAGCGGATGGACAGGGCCGAGAGGCACCGCGGGCGCGCGCAGGGCGCGGCGGGCAAACCGGGTGTCGACGAAGACGAGGCCGAGTTCAAGGAGTTCGTGCTCGGCGCACGCACCCGGTTGTTGCGGACCGCCTACCTGCTCACAGGTGATCACCACCGCGCCGAGGATCTGGTGCAGACCGCTCTGATCCGGGTCTACAAGCGCTGGCGTCGCATCGATCGCACCATGGGTGCCGAGGCGTATACGCGGCGGATCGTGGTCAATCTGCACAACTCGTGGTGGCGGCGCAAGTCCTCGCGCGAGCAGAGCCGGGCCGAACTGCCCGAGGGGGTGGCACGCAACGCGCATGCCCTGGTCGAGTTGCACACCGACATGTGGGCCGCGCTGGCGACGCTGTCACCGCGTACGCGGGCGGTGTTGGTCCTTCGCTACTACGAGGACCTGCCCGAGGCGGAGGTCGCCCACATCCTCGGCAGCCCGATCGGCACCGTGAAGAGCCAACACGCCCGTGGCCTGGCCCGGTTGCGCGCCGTGCTCGCGACGGAGCGGCCGGAGTCGGCCGAGCCGACGGCCTCGGCCTCGGAGCCGATCCGGGCCGAGTCGCCCCGCCCGACGGACGGCCGGACCGGATCCGGGTCCGGGTCCGAAGCCGGCGCCGTGTCCGCACGGACCATCGCACACACCTGAGGAGGAACGAGATGGATGACAACAGCACTGCGCCGGACCCGGTCGTCACGCGTTTGACGGCCACTCTTCGGGCGCACGCGGACACGGTCGAGCCCGCCCACTCGGTGTACGAGAGCCTGCGGAGGGACATCGGGCGGGCCCGGCGGCGCCGGCTGGCGGCGTGCGCGGCGGGCGTCGCGACCATCGCCGTCGCCGGCGGCATCGCCTTCACGTCGAGCGGTGCGAGCCTCGGCGAGGGCTCGGCCGCGAGTCACCGGCAGGCTCCGTGGAGCGCGTGCAGGACGGATGAGACCGGGCGGGTCATGCCCACCGGCGCCACGAAAGCCCTGTTGGCGCGGGCGATCAAGGACTACGGACCGGCCGAGGGCCGCGACTCGGCCCAGCGGAAACTGCTGGAAGTCATCGTGTGCCAGGTGGACTACTGGGCGCACGGCAGCGACGGGCTGGGCTTTCGGGTGATGTGGCGAGGCACCTTCGCGTCCGGCGCGACCGGCGTGGTCCTGCGCGTCACCCGAGGGACCGACACCGTCGACTTCGTCAACACGAGCTACGGCAAACGCAGTCATCCCGCCGTTCCGGTCGAGCGGGCGAACGAGCCGTCCTGGTTGGTCCTGGAGGTGAGCCGGACGGTATGGGAGACCTGGGCTCCTCCCGGTTCCACCGTCGAGTTGTACGACCGGACGACGAACCGCCTGATCGCCTCCGGGACGGCGAACGACAAGGGCTACGCGGCGATCTTCCCGGACCGGCCGGTCGACCCGGCGGCGCAGACGAGGATGGTCACCGTGTTTCCGTCCGGTGTTCGCAAGGACGGGCCGCTGCCATGGACCTACGGTGACCCCGAGGAGTGCCGAGTCCTGTTCCGGACCCCCGTATGCGACCCGATCGGCCCGGTGGCCCCGACGCGGCCGGAACACGCGCCCGCCGCCCGGGGGTAGCCCTGCCGACCTCCGCATCGACCCGGTGCGAAAAGGGAGTTCGCGCCGGGTCGGGTCGATCCGGGTCGCCGGGTGGAATGCGACGGGAGAGGAGGTGGGGAATTCCGGGGGCGGCTCAGGCGCCGAGTGGCCAATCGAGGCCCGTCGGCTTCGGGACGGGCGGATCCGGCGTTCCGCAACTCGTTCGTCGGTCCGGGGATTTCGCTGCGTGGGTGGCCGGCGGACACGGTGTGACCGGCGGTGCAATTCCGCTCGGGAAATACCGCCGCGAGTGCTCGGTGCGGGTTGCGTCGAGCGAATTGTGTTTAGCATCATGGCAGCGGGACAGATTGTGTCACAGTCGACGGGTGACGCGGCGTCGGCGGTACGGCATGATCGGCGCGACGGTGGACCCGGTTCCCGTACGAGTCTCGGAGCCGAGGAAAAACGGTTGGTCTCGGCTTCGAATCGGGTCGGGCAGTAGGCGAGTCGGCCGTGCGGAACCCTGCTGTGGGCGAGTCCTGCCCGCGCTGTCACGGGGACGGGGCCGCCGACCGGTGGATGCGGCGCGGTAGCGGGCATGGGCGCGGAACGACACGGCATCGAATACATATACAAATATCAGGTTTGCGTGGTGAGGTGCGGCGCACGGCAGGCGGACGTATTCGTGGATTACGAATACCGGTCCCATATGCGAAGGTGCCCGAGTTCGGATGCGTCGATACCCGAAGGTTCGCCGACAGCCGTGGGTGAATGATGTGCGGAGCCGACTTCACCGCTCGTGAGCCCGTAATTTCCATGAGCATTCCGAAATGGTGATCATGTGGAAGTCAAGGTTTTACGGTGGCCATCCGAGGCGGAAAAGCGCGCGATGTGCAGGTCGAGGGGATTGCCCTGCCTGCTGGTCCTGGAGGGTCATGGGGTGTCGGTGCCCACGGGACTGAACGTCCTGGAGGACTGGGTGAGGCCACCGATCAGCCGGGAGGACTTCGGGGCGCGCCGTGCCGCACTCGCGGCCAGGGCCCAGGCGGGCGCACTACCCTGCATCGACCGTGAGGGCGTGCTGCGCTTCGGCGGACGCAGACTGTCGTTGTCGCCGGCGGAGGCGGATCTGATGCGCGTTCTGGTGGAGTCGTTCCAGGAGGTCGTGTCTCGGGAAAGCCTGGTCCGCCGGGTATGGCCGGGCGACTGTGCGCAGCGGCGCAACGCCTTGGATCTGCGCATACTGCGACTGCGCCGACGCATCGGCTCCCTGCACTTGTCCATCCGCACGGCCTGGGGACGCGGGTATCTCCTCGACATCCACGACCCGCGGGAAGGCGACCTCGTCTGGGCGGGCGCCGACGGGCACTGACGACCCACCACGCATCGCGCGCATCGGTAGGACGTGTACCCGCTCGGCCGCTCAGCCGGTGGCCCGGGACAGCGCCGCCAGTCGGGCGTGCAGCATCCCGGTCAACTCCGTAGCGGCCTCGCGGGACACGTCCGCCGGTCGATAGGCCAGGGCACCCGCCGGCCCGCGACCCGGCCGGATGCCCAACTCCAGGCTCAAGGACGTCTTCGCGTAGCCGAAATCCACGTCCTCGACGCCGAGACAACCCGGCAGGGACGCCGTCCCGTCCTCCTCGTCCAGGGTCAGCCGCACCCGGATGTCCTGGTCCAGGGTCGCGTCGGCACCGGTGAGGGCGGCCAGGACGCGCTCGAAGGGCGCGTCACCGTCGCCCAACGCCGCCGTCAGCCCGTCCCGGGCCCGCCGGATCGACTCGACGCCCCCCGCCACCGATCGCGCCGGGACCCGGACGACCAGCGTGTTGGCCAAGTCCGCCAACACGCCGCCCAGTTCCGGTCGGTGGCGACCCGAGGTGCAACACCCCACCAGGGTCTCCGGGCGGTCGTGAAACTCGGCCACCACCGAGCCCCAGGCCGCCAACAACACGGCGAACAGGCTCGATCCGGTCGACCGCGCCAGGCGGTCGAGTCCGCGGCCGGTCGCACCGTCGATCCGCACCGGTATCCGCGCCCCCGCCCGGTCCCCCGAGTCGGGCAGATCGAGCGGTACGGATCCCGCCAAGCGAGCGGTGCTGCGGTCGAGTTGCTGCCGGATCACCCCCGAGACCAGGCTGTGCCGCTGCCAGTGGGCCACGTCGCGCGGCCGCAACCGGCCGGACACCGGCACCCCGTACAACGCCGGCAGCAGCACCGTACGCAGCCCGTACCGATCACACGCGATGTCGTGCGCCACCACCGTCAGCAACACCGCCGCCGGGCGCGCGTCCAGCACCCGCACCCGCACCGGCGGCCGATCCAGCCGGAACGGCGATCGCCCGTCCCGCAGGGCCAGTTGCCCGGCCGCCCGGAAGGCGTGCGCCGGATCCGGCGAGGCCGCGACGACCCGCTCCACCGGTATGTCGTCGGCCTCGTGGACGCGCACCCGCACGCCGGCCGACCCGGCCGCGACGTAGGAGCCGCGCAGGGTCTCGTAGGACTCGATCGCCCGACGCACGGCCCGCATCACCTGCTCGGGCGCGCGGTCCGGCGGAAAGCCGCACACCAGGCCGACGTGATGGAAGTCGCCGTCGTCGCCGTCGCGATGGGCCCGCCACAACGACTCCTGCTTCACCGTGACCTCGGCCGGCTCCGCCTCGACCCGCTCGGGGCCGCCGTCCAGGTGGTGCAGGAGCCCCTGTTCGGCCAGGCGCGCGGTCAACAGTTCACGCTTGGCCGGCGACAGCGCCGCCATCCGCGCGCGCAGGTCCGCGCCGGTGTCCGCGCTCACGGGCCCGTCTCCCGCACCTCGTCCTCCGCCGGACCCGCGATCTCGGCGACCAGCGCGGCCACGCTCCGCTCACCCTCGCGGTATCGGTCGATGGCGGCGGCCAGGTCCGCGACGGCGCTGGACTCCAGCCACGTGCGCAGCGGCAGGCGAACCCCGAACCGGCTGCGGACGGCGGCGATCACCCGAGTCGCGAGCAGCGAATTGCCGCCCACGGCGAAGAAGTCGTCGAGCACGCCGACGCTCGGCACGCGCAATACCTCCTGCCAGATCCGCGCGACCTCCCGCTCGGTGTCGGTGCGCGGCGCCACACCGGCGGTCAACCGCTCGTCGATGCTGCGCTGCGGGGCGGGCAACGCCTTACGGTCGATCTTGCCGGTGTGCCCGAGTGGGAACGCGGAGAGCAGCGAGATCGAGGTCGGCACCATGTAGCCGGGCATCCGTGCGGCGAGGAAGGCGCGCAGTTCGGCCACGTCCAGGTCGTCCGAACGTGGCACGACGTAGCCGGCGAGACTGCGTTCGCTGCCGTCGCCCCACGGGACGACCAGGCACTCGCGGACCCCGGGGTGTTCGGCGATCTCCGCCTCCACCTCGTGCGGTTCGATCCGGATGCCGCGCACCTTCACCTGATGGTCGCTGCGGCCCAGGAAGTGCAGGTTGCCGTCCGGCAACAGGGTCGCCACGTCTCCCGTGCGATACAGCCTTGCCCCGCCGCCCGCGAACGGGTCGGGCAGGAACCGGTCGGCGGTCAGGCCCGGACGGCCGTGGTAGCCGCGCGTGACGCTCTCGCCACCGATGTACACCTCCCCGCGCGCGCCGAACGGCACCGGCTCCAGATGCCGGTCCAACACGTACGTCGTCTCGTTGTTCATCGGCCGCCCCGACCGCACGAACGGCAGCCCGCTCTTTCGGGGCACCACGTGGAAGGTGGAGTCGATGGAGACCTCGGTGACGCCGTACAGGTTGATCAGGTCCGCGTCCAGCGTCGCGTGGAATCGCTCGGCGAGCGTGGGCGGGATCGGCTCACCGCTGGCGAAGACGAAACGCAGCGACGTGCACGCGGCGGCGTCCTCGGCGGTGAGGAACGTCTGGAGCATCGCCGGGACGAAGTGCAGGGTGGCGACGCGTTCGGTGCGGACCAACTCGGTGAAGCGGTTGAGGTCCAAATGCAGCCTCGGTGGTGCGAGCACGGCCCGCGCACCGACGAACAGCGGCCAGAACAGTTCCCATACGGCGGCGTCGAAGCTGTACGCGGTCCACTGCAACGCGGCCTCGTCCGGCTCGAGTTCGTACAGTCGACTGATCCACCGGACGAAGTTGACCGCGCCGCCGTGCTGGACGAGTACGCCCTTGGGACGACCGGTGGAGCCCGAGGTGTACATCACGTAGGCGAGGTTGTCCGGAGCCACCCCCGTGTGCGGTCGATCGCACGGGTGATGGCCCCACGCCTGCGGCTCGTCCAGGACGACCGGGTTGCGCGCCCGAGGCAACAACCCGAGCAGGTGCCGCTGCACGAGCAGCACCGGACAGTCCAGGTCCTCGGCCAGGTAGGTCAGCCGGTCCGGCGGGAACGAGGGGTCCAGCGGGGCGTAGGCGCCACCCGCCTTGAGGATCGCCAGGATGGCCACGTTGAGCTCGAACCCGGGCTCGGCGCACAGGCCCACGATGGTGTCGGGCCGGACGCCGAGGTCGATCAGGTGGTGCGCCAGGCGGTTCGCCGCGCGATCCGCCTCGGCGTAGCTCATCGACTCGCCCTCGTGCACCAGGGCGGGGCGGTCCGGAGTGCGGTCCACCTGGTCCTCGACGTGCCGGTGCAGGCACCTGTCGCGCGGATGGTCCACCGCCGTGTCGTTGTGTGCGTTCAGTGCCGCCCACTCGGTCGCGTCGACCAGGGGGAGCCGGCTCATCGGGGTGTCGGGCGCGGCGGCGGCTCCGGTGAGCACGGCCGCGGTACAGCGCAGCAGCCGCTCCACCCGCTCGGCGTCGGCGACCTCCGGGGCGTGCCGGGCCACCAGGGTCAGCGTCGCACCGTCGTCCTCGACGCCGACGACGAGCGCCGGCCCGGCCGGCTCCGGTGCCGGCACGGACGCGTCGTCGCGCGCGTCGACCACCGAGTCGTACAGCGCCGGGCCGCGTTCCGCGCCGGAGAGTTCGTGCAACACCGCGCCCGGGAGCTGCCCGTGGGCGCGGGCCCGTTCCATCCACTCCGACAACCGGGCGATCCACGCCGCGGCGGGCGTGTCGTCCAGCCGTACGGGAGTGGGCAGGGTGCGTTCGAAGGGGCTCAGGCACGCGCGCAGGGCGGGGGGCCGGGTGTCGACCGACAAGCCGATCACGGCGAGTGGTTCGCCGCGGAACCTGGCCACCACCGAGGCCCACGCGGCGGCGACCACCCGCAGCTTGCACGAGTGCGCGGTCGCGGCCAGTGCCCGGACCGCGACGGTCGCGGGAGCGGACAGCGCGACCCGCACCGTGCCGGGCTCGCGCCCGCGGCGGGCGGCGGGTTCGGGAAACAGCGGCGTGATGCCGTCGACGTCGGCGAGCGAGCACCGCCAGAACTCGGTCGCCTCGGCCTGCTCCGCCGGGTCCGGACGGAGCAGGAGGTCGTTCGGCCGATCCACCGGTTGCTCGCCGCGCACCAGGGCCGCCAGGTCGCTCAGGAGCAGGTGTGCGCCCAACTCGTCGACCAGCAGCGGATGGTAGGTCAGTACCGCCTCACGGGTCGCGTCCGACCACGAGAGTCGGCCGAGCGCACCGGCCGGCCCCGGTGGCAACCCGCGCCGGGGCTGCTCGTCGGCGGCACGGTCGTGCCCCGCCGGGTCGCCGGCCCGGTCGTTTGCCGCCGGGTCGTCGGCCCGCACGAACGGCGGCGCGATGCCCGTCCGGACGAGCGCGGGCTGTGCCTGCGACCAGTCGACAGCGATCGCCAACTCCGGCCGCAAGGCCATGAGTTCGAGCCAGGCCCGGTGCACGTCGGCGGCCGCCGCGTCGGCCAGGGTGAGGTGGGCCCGGCGGTCGGGCCCGCGCGCGGAGTCGTCCAGGGCCGCCGCGACGAGCACGTCCTGCCGGGCGGGGGAGAGGGGCACGCGGTCGGGAACGGAGCGGCCGTCTGCGGGTGTTACCACTGCCACGGTGACCTCACGAGAGTCGATTCGGGTCGATCGGATCCGTCTTCGCCGTGCCGTGCGGTGCCTGCTCCGACGGATGTCGCGCTGCGGGGCCGGACGGGTGCGGCGGTACGGGCCCCGGTGCGTCGTCGGGGGCCTCCTCGACGGTGGTGAGCAGTGCGTCGATGGTGTCCAGGTCCCGGGACTCGACGGCACGCACACGCTCGATCGACTCGGCGAGCCGGCGCAGCGTGGGGGCCGCGAACACGTCGGCCGGCGCGACATCGACCCCGTGGGTCGCGCGCACCCGGGCCAGGACCTGAATCAACTGGAGGGAGGTGCCGCCGAGTCCGAAGAAGTTGTCGTCGCGGCCCACCCGGGGTACACCCAGGACCGGGACCAGGACGTCCGCCGCCAGGGCCCGCTCCGTGTCGGTCGCGGGCGGCGTGTACGGGCGGGAGTCGAACCGGGCGCCGCGTTCGGCGGCGGCCCGGGCGGCGTGGTCGAGTTCGGCGCCGGCGGGTATCCCCGGTGCACCGTCGTGGACGCCGTCGCCCTCGACCACGAGTACACATTCGGGTACGGCGACGGCCGGCAGGTCGTGACGCAACAGGTCGACCAGGTCCTCCGGTGACGGGTCCCGCGCGGCGGACGTGTGGATCGCCGCGTACGGACGCTCGGCCCGGCCCCAGTCGAGCGGCTGGACACCGGCCGCGGCCGGCCGGCCACCGCGTCGCGCGAGCGCTGCCGCGAGATCCTCGACCAGGATCGAGCGCCCACGCGCACACACCCGGTCCTCGGGCAGACGGACCAGGCGCAGCGTGCCGCCGGCGCCGACCCGGACCAGCGCGCGCGTGTTCACCACCCGGCCGCCGGTGCCGGCCGGATCGGGACGGAAGTCGTCGGCGCAGGCGGCCGGTTCGTCGAGGTAGGCCGCGCCGGGATCCACTCGGGCCCAGAGTGTCCCGGTGCCGCCGACGGGCACGGCCATCAGGTCGTCGTTGAGCACGTGGTACGGCGCCGGGCAGGTCGGGCCGTGCGGGTCCGGGCCGGTCAGCACGGCGTCCGGGGCCGCCGCGGCCCACCAGCGGCGCCGCGGTGCGGCATCGTCCCGCTCGCCCGGCGACGCGGGCTCGGTGAGCCGGCGATACGAGGCGCGCAGGTCCAACAGGTGCACCGGGACGGACTCGGCGAACGCGCCGGCCAGTTCCGCCACCGTGGCCCCGGCCTCGGCCAGTACGTCGAAGCGCGCGTCGACCGTCCCGTGGGTGGGCGGCAGCAGCGTGGCGCCGGAGCAGGCGGCGGCGAGCACGCACACGGCCGCGTCCTCGCCGCCCCAGTCGAAGTCGGGTGCGAACACGTCCGAGGCGGACAGCCCTGAAGCCTCGGCGTGCCGAACCGCGGCGCGCAGCAGTGCCGATGAGGGGATCCGCAGCACGCGTGGCGACGGATACGCCCGCAGGCCGACCAGGAGTGCGCCCGGGGTGTCCTCGGGCCGGCGGGCGGAGGCCGTGGGTGGCTTTCGGTCGGCGGTCGCGATCTCGGTGATCGTGCCGTCCGGGAACAGCTCGAACCGGGCATGGGCCGCGCCCGCCACCCGATCCGACCACGTCGGCGGGTCCTCGGCGCAGCGCACCAGCACGTCCGCTCCGAAGCCGAGCGCGGCGGGCAGTGCGACGGCGCAGGCGGCGGAGTCGTCGGCGTGCAGCACGACCGCGTCACCGACACGTACGCCGGCCCCGGCCAGCGCCTCCCGGAACCCGCGCACGGCCGCCGCGACCCGCGCGCCCGTCAGAGGGCCGCCCGGCGCACGGATCACCACGTCGTCCGGGGCTCGGCCGGCCCAGCCGGCGAAGACGTCGACACGGCCGAAGGCGCCTTCCCGGGCGGTCGCGGTCGCGGGTGTGACGTCAGCGCGCGGTGGGGGCTCGGCGCCCGTTGCCGGATCCGCCACAGCGCCCGGGGCGGGTCGCGTGACGACTCCCGCGTCCGGATCCGCTACGGCGTGCGATGCCGGTTCCGCCACGGCTCCCGCCGTCGGATCCGCCGTGTCGCCAGGTGCCGGTTCCGCCACGGCTCCCGCCGTCGGTTCCGCCGTGCCGGCCGCTGCCGGCGGCGCCACAGCCCCCGCGGCCCGATCCGCCTCGCCTCCCGGAGCCGGCTCCCACGTGGTGCTCGCCGCCGGGTCCAGGAAGTGCGCGACCAGTGCCGTGAGGGCGTCGACCGTGGACCGGTCGAAGAGATCGGGATCGTATTCGGCGAGCAGTTCGGCCGCCCCGCTCGCATCGCCGGCCAGCACCAGTTCGAGGTCGTACATCGGCACGGGCGAGGGCATCAGCCGGATCCGGGCCTGACCGCCGCCCAGCCGCGGTGCCGGCAGGGACACGGCGTCCAGGCCCACCGGGAGCAGCGGTTCCGCCCCCCATGTGGGCGGTGGCGCGTCGGCGAGCGCGGCGATCGGCAACGGCTCGCGTACGGACGCGGCAACCGCCTCCCGGGCGCGAGTGGTCAGCGAGGCCGCGTCCACGCCACCGACGATCGGCAACGCCAGTACGCCGGCCGTGCCGAGCCGCCCCACCAGGTTCGCGGTCTGCGGCGTGTGCCGGCCGGGATCGTCCAGGCCCAGCCGCAGCGGCGACGCCGCGCCGAACCTGCGCAGGGCCGCCCCCACCGCGGCCACCAGCGCGACCGGCGGGTCGGCGGGCGCGGGTGCCGGCCGGCGCAGCGCGGCACCGGCCGCGGACGGCGGCCCGGCGACGGGCGACCGGTCGTAGGGCAGCAGCGAGGGCTGCGCCGGTCCCAGCCGGGCGGCGGCCGTGGGGAGCAGGTCGGCCAGGCGCTCCGGGGTGAATCGACGACGATGCCAGTACGCGTGGTCCGCGACGTCGAACCCGCCCGTCACCGGCACCGCACCGTCCTCGTAGGCGCGCGCGACGGCGGCCAGGAGCAGCCCCACGGAGGTGCGGTCGACGCAATGCCGGGCCACGGCGAGCGACAGCGCGCTGCCCGCGTCGCACGTGGTGACCGCCGCCCGGCACAGCGGACCGTGCCGAGGATCGAACGGCCGACTCCACGCGGGTTCGTCCGGCGAATCGTGCCAACCCACCCGGGCACCTCGACCCGGCGTCTGCACGAGGCTGCCCCCGCGTTCGCCGACCAGCAGGTCCAGTGCCGGCGTTGCCGCCGCGACGGACTCGACTGCGGCGCGCAGTCGTTCGTGGTCGAGCCGATGCGCGGTCTCCAGGCGGGCCGCGACCGCCATCCGGGCCAGGTCCGGCACCGCCGACGCGGCCGTGTACAGCCACTCCTGATCCAGCGTGAGCGGCACCTCGGCGCCCTCGGGGCGGGGCTCGGTGAACTCCCGGCCGCGCGCCCGGTGGTCGATCCGGCGCAGCACGGACCGCAGGGCCCGGCGGCGGTCCTGTGGCGTCAACCTTCCCGGCCCGGTCATCCGAGGTCTTCCCCCTTCAGGGTGTCGAGGATCCGCCGCCGCTCGGCCGGGGTCATCCAGGCCACATCGCGCACGGCACGATCGGGCCGACTCACCGCCCAGTCGAGGAACACGCCCAGTCGGGCGGCCAGATCCGCGCCGGTGGCGTCGTCGAACAGGGTCCTGCTGTAGTCGAGGCGCAGCATCGGCCGGGGCCCGCCGAGCAGGAACGTGGCGTTCAGGTCGAACCGACTCAGCTCGTACTCGGGCGCCACGAACTCGCACTCCAGACCGTCGAGTTCCAGCGACGGTGGGGCGTCCACTCCGGAGCAGAAGGCGCGGAAGAGCGGATTGCGGTCGTTGCGCCGATCCGGGCCCAGGGCGCGGACCAACTCCTCGAAGGGCAACGCCTGATGGGCCAGCGCGTCGGCCAGTGTCCGATGGGTACGGCGCACCAGCTCGACGAACGGCTCGTCCGGACGCAGCGCCGAACGCAGACACAGCGTGTTGACGAAGCAGCCGATCAGCGGCTCCAGGGCCAGATCCGTGCGCCCGCTGACGGGGGTGCCCACCACGAAGTCCCGCTGACCGCTGTAGCGGCCGAGCACCGCGAACCACGCGGCCAACGCGACGGCGAACGAACTCGTCCCGGCCCGCGCGGCCACCGCACGCAGGCGCTGCACGGTCGCGGGGGACACCTCGTGCTGCACGGTGCCCACGGCCCCGCCGACCCCGTGTCCGGGCCGGTCGGTGGGCAGTTCCAACTCCTGTACGCCCGCCAGCGCGGTGCGCCAGTGTCGCAGCAGCGACTCGCGTTCGCGTTCCAGCGTTTCCCGCTCCCACCAGGCGTAGTCGCTGTAGGAGACCTTCGGTGCGGGCAGTTCCGGCACGCCGCCTCGACCCAGGTCCTCGGCGAGTTCGCGCAGCAGGATCGCGGTGGACCAGCCGTCGAAGGCGAGGTGATGCAGGGTCAGGACCAGCACGACCGCACCGTCCGCGTCGCCGAGGGCGGCCAGCCGGACCCGCAGCGGGGGTTCGTGTTCCAGATCGAAGACGTGCCGCAGTTCCTCGGTCGCCGTCGCGACGGCGCGCTCCATCGGGTCGGTGCCGGGCGCGGCGGGCCGATGGTCCACGGTGGGCGGACCGTCGGCCGGCACACGCTGCACCGGCGGCCCGTCGGCACGCGGCTCGACGACGGTGCGCAGCGGCTCGTGTCGGCGCACGAGGCGGTGGATCGCGCCGACGAGCGCGTCGACGTCGGGTCTGCCGCGAAGCAGCAGCGCGACCTGGAGGTTGTACTCGGCCGTCGGCCGCCTGCTGGTGTGCACGAACCACAGCCGGGCCTGCGCGGTCGACAGCGGCGCGGGACGCTTGGCGACGGGGACGACCGGGGTCCGGGGCGGGGCCGAGTCGGGGGCGCTCATCCGGGCACCGCCGATCCGAGCAGCGTGCCCGCTGCCCGGGCGGCGGCGGCCACGGCCCGTTGCACGCCCGCGTCCGACACGTCCCGGTGGGTGACGAACCTGACCACGCCCGGGATCACCTCCGTGACCAGGACACCGTGTTCGCCCAGCGCTGCCACGAAGGGGGCAGCCGTGTCGCCGATCGGCAGCGTCACGATGTTGGTGCGCGGCGGATCCGGCGCCGCCCACTCGGGCAGCACCTCCCGTAATCCGCCCGCGAGTTCGGCCGCGCGCCGGTGATCGGCGGCGAGTTCGTCGATCCCGTCCAGCGCGATCGAGCCGGCCGCGGCCATGATGCCGACCTGCCGCAATGTCGCGCCGAGGCGACGCCGGACGTCGGCCGCGCGCACCCGCACCTCGCCCGTGCAGCACAACAGCGAACCCATCGGCGCGCCCAGGCCCTTGTACAGGGAGAACGTCAGGGTGTCGCACAGTGCTCCGACGGCGGCGGGCGCATACCCGCCCGCCAGGCACGCGTTGAACAGCCGGGCGCCGTCGCAGTGCACCGGGACCCCGGCCGCGCGGCAGGCCGTCGAGACCTCGCGCAGGCGATCCAGGTCCCATACCGAACCACCGCTCGCGCTGTGCGTGTTCTCCACCGCGACCATGCCGGTGCGCGGGGCCCGCCAATCGTGGCGATCGAGCAATTCGGCGATGTGCTCGACCCCGAACATCCCCCGGTGCCCCCGGATCGGGCCGAGCTGGACGCCGGCGAGGCCGGAGGTGGAGTGCGACTCCCAGCGGACCAGGTCGGAGTCCGCCTCCGCGAGCACCTCGTGGCCGGGCGGGACCAGCGCCATCACCGCCGCCAGATTGGCCATCGTGCCGCCCACCACGAACAGCGCGTCCTCGGTGCCGATCAGCCGCGCGGCCCGCTCCTCCAGGGCACGTACGGTGGGATCCTCGCCGTAGAAGTCGTCGCCGACCCGGGCCGTGGCCATGGCCTCGCGCATTCGCGCGGTCGGTAGGGTCACCGTGTCCGAGCGCAGATCCACGGGCGCGGAATTGCTCACCGGAAGCCTCCTCGGGTTGCCCGGGGCGGTCGACACCGTCGCGCGTCACCGCACGACGGACACGAGGGCACGCGTCGCCGAACGAGGGCACGCGTCGCCCCGAACCGGTATCGTGCGCCGAAATCCGACCCGTTGCCGATTATCTTTCAAGAACCCGTCGGTCCTTTCCGGAGTATTTCCCGTGCCCTTCCGGGATCCGGACCCGATGGGTAACTCTGGGCGCGGTGGAATTCGCTCCGGAGTCGATACGCCGGGCCCGACGACCACCCGGCGGCAGCTTCCGGACAACAAAGGAGACTTCGATGGAGGAGCAGGCGGACGACCGCGTCTACAACGTCGTGGTGAACGACGAGGACCAATATTCCATCTGGTTCGCCGATCGTGCGTTGCCGGACGGGTGGCGCGCGGAGGGTACCGGCGGCAGCAGGCAGGAATGCCTCGACCACATCGAACGGGTGTGGACCGACATGCGACCGCGCAGCGTCCGCGAGCGCCTGGCCGTGGACTGATGGGCGAGAGCCCCGCCGACCCGCCGCCGCACGGGGACCGGACCGCGGACGACGCTGCGACGGCCCTGCTCGACCTGCCCATGGAGGCGGCCCGGGGCAACGGGCCCGTGCTGCGCACCCGGACGCACGTGGTCGCCATCCCCGACGACGGGCGGAGCCGGCGACCGACGCCGGCCGCCGTGCTCGCCGCCTATGTCGCCGTCCTGCAGCGGTACACCGGCGCGCGCGCCCTCGTGCTCGCCGTGGACCCGGCGGCGCGGCGGGACGATGTCGGGACGCCGGACGCCGCGGACGAGTCGGACCGCACCGGCACCGGCGGGGTCGTCCATCCCGCCGCCCGCCGGATCCGGGTGACCTGTGCTCCGCGTGACACCGGCGCCCGACTGGTCGCCGAGGCGGACCGGCGGCTGCGGGAGGCCGGCGGGATCCCCGGATCCGAGCGGCCCGCGCGGCACTCCGCGGGCTTTCGGGTACGACGGGCGCAGGCCGGTCGCGCCGGGCCGTCCCGGGGAGCCGACGCGGACTCCGGCGCGTTCGGGCCCACTGGGACGGGCGCCGCACGCTCCGGCCGACCCGGGCCCGTGCGGACGAGCGACGCCGACGCCGGCGGACCCGGGGCCACCGGAACGAGCGACGCGGATCCCGGCCGACCCGGGCCCGCGCGGACGAGCGACACGGACCCCGCCCGACCCGGCCCCGCGCGAGGCGCCGCCGAACTGACGCTCACCCTCGTCCGGAACCCGGATCGCGACGCCGCACACCTGGAGATCACCCACGACGCCGACCTGATCGACGCCGACACCGCCGAACGATTCGGCCGGCACGTACTGCGCATGCTCGACGGCATCTCCCGCCGCCCCCACACCCCCGTCGCCGACCTGGATCTGCTCGGCCCGGACGATCACGCGCTGCTGCGGGCCTGGGGGGCCACGCCGGACATCCCCGACGCGCCGCGCCCGCTCGGGCGGCTGCTCGCCGACCGGGCGGCGGCCACGCCCGACGCGGTCGCCCTCGCCTACCGGGACGAGGAGCTGACGTACGGCGAACTCGACGCGCGCGCGGACGCGTTGGCCCACCGCCTCCTGGCGAGCGGGACCACGATGGGCGCGGTGGTCGGCCTGTGCATGCCCCGCTGCCCCGAACTGGTCGTGGCGATGCTCGCCGTGCACCGCGCCGGCGCCGCCGCGCTGATGCTCGATCCCAAGGCGCCCGACGCATACCTGGGCCGCTTCGTCGAGCAGGCCGGGGCGCGGCTCGTGGTCACCACGAACCGGTTCGAGCGCACGCTGCCCCCGGAGGCGCAGGACGTGCCGGTGCTCGCGCCGGCCGGCCGCGTCCCCGGCCCGGCCGCCCCCGAACGGCCGCTCCCGGAGCCGGGAACGGACGATCCGGCCTTCCTGGTGCAGACCTCCGGGTCCACCGGCACACCCAAGCTGGTCGTGGTCACCCATCGCGGCGTGGCGCACGCGGCCATGGCGCAGATCCGGGCCCACGGGGTGAGCGCGGGGGAGCGCGGCGGCTGGACGTTTCCGCCGCAGACCAACGTGTCGGTGAGCGTCGTGGTGTGGGCCCACCTGATCGCCGGCGCGCCCTTGCACATCGCGGCCGACGAGGACCTGTCCACACCGGAACACCTGCGCGACTGGCTGCTGTCCCGGGGAATCACCCAGGTGTTCGTGGTGGCCCCACTCGCGGAGGCGCTGCTCGGGATCGCCTGGCCCGCTCGCACCCCACTGCGCACCCTGCTCACCGGGAGTGACCGGGTGCGCCGCTGGGCCCCGGCGGAACTGCCGTTCGAGGTGGGCAACTGGTACGGCGCCAACGAGGTGAACATCGTCACCTCGCCGCTGATCCCCCGGGAGCGGCCGATCACCTCGCACACCGCGACCGCGCGCGACCGCACCCTGCCACCGCCGATCGGGCGCCCGTGGCCCGGCGCCCGACTGTACGTCCTGGATCGCGACCTGCGGCTCGTCCCGCCCGGCGTGGTCGGCGAACTGGCGGTCTCCGGGCCCGAGCAGGCGCGCGGATACCTGACCGCCCGACAGACGGCCGAGCGCTTCGTGCCGGACCCGTTCGCCGACGCGCCCGGCGGTCGGCTCTACCTCACCGGCGACTTGGTCCGCTTCCGCGCGAACGGAGTCCTCGAACACCGGGGACGGGCGGACCACCAGCTCAAGATCGCGGGCATGCGGGTCGAGGTGGGCGAGGTCGAACAGGCCCTCCTGGCCGCCGAGGGTGTGCGCGCGGCGGCGGTCGCGGCGCCGGAGGACCCCCGGGGCGTCCGGCGCCTCGTCGCCTACGTGGTGGCATCGGACGGCCTGGACACCCACGCCCTGCGCGGCGAACTCGCCCGGGCGTTGCCGGACCACATGGTGCCGCAACTCTTCCTGCGGCTGGCCGCGTTGCCGCTCAACTCCGGCGACAAGATCGACCGCAACGCCCTGCCGACGCCCGACTGGGGGCCCGCGACCGATGCGCGCCCGGACGCGGGCGAGGAGCGCACGGCGGTGGAGGAGGCTCTGGTGCGGGTGTGGGAGGAGATCCTGTACCGCGAACACCTGGGCGTGCACGACGACTTCTTCCTGCTCGGCGGCGAGTCGTTGAGCGCCGGGCGCGCGGTACGGCTGATCACCGAGCGGCTCGGCGTGGTGCTCAAGGTCCGCGCGCTGATGCTCAATCCGACACCGGCCGAACTGGCCCGCGAACTCGCCCACCCGGCCTGACCGGTCCCCGGGCGCCTCGGCTCGGGGCGGCCGGCGACGGGACCCGCGACAGCGGGACGCGAGACGAGGGGCGCTGCCCGACCGGCGTCTCCGGTCGTGCGCCGCCCCTCGTCCGAGTCGGATTCGGCCGGTCAGTCGGTCGCCCCGGCGCGGGCGAGATCGCGCGCCACGACCTCCACGAGAGCCTTGGGGCAGCGCAGGAAATCCAGGTGCCTGCCCGCCAGCGCCACCACGCGCACGTCCGCGCACTCCGCCCAGCCCGGCGCCACCGTCTCCGGCGGCACCACATCGTCCTGGGACCACGAGATCACCGTCACCGGGCTGGGCAGCCGGCGGGTGACGTCGTAGCGGTAGGGCCGTTGCAGCACCAGGTCCTCGCGCAGGACCCGGGCGCCCAGTTCGGCCATCTCGTCCGGTGGTTCGCCCTGGCCGGTCTGGCGATACCGCTGCCGTACCTCCGCCGCGAGGTCGGCGGTGTCCAGGTCGACGAAGTTCAGCGCGCCGTACAGTCCCAGATGCGGCGCACCCCAACTCGACGCGAACAGCCGCTCGGGCAGCGGCAGTCCCCGGTCCTCCAGGGTCAGGATCGTCTCCAGCGCGAACGGCACCGCGCCGCAATGCCCGATGAAGGCGAACGGCCGGTCGAGCAGCGGCGCGAGCTGCGCGACGAGGTCCGCGGCGAAGCCCGCGTGATCGGCCGGCGCGCTCTCGCGAAAGCGATTCTCCCGGCCGGGCGGCTGGAGCGCGCACACGGCGATGCCGTCGGGCAGCGTCTGCGGCCACTGCCGGTACGAGGAGGCGCCCACTCCCGCGTACGGGAAGCAGAACAACAGTGATCCGCTGTCGTCCGGCGGCTTTCGAAGCAACCATTTCCCGGTCTGTACAGGTGTATTCACCCCGGACACGGTAGTCGCGGAAGCACCGGTCGAAAAGGCGTCGGCGGTTTATCGAAAGACTTCGGAAAGAAGTTCGTGAACGCGTCCCGGTGATTCCTTTCGCGGTCGAGAAAGAATCATTGCCGAGGGCCGGGAGCCGATATACGTTCCGGACTGTGCGTGCGCCGCACCGAGTGCGCCTGGACGCAGGACGGGAGAACTCCGCGATGCTCATGACCGGCCCCGGGATCGACGAGCGAGTGCCGCTCGACTCGATCGATCTCTACGATCCACGCCGATTCCAGACCCATCCGCAACACGTCGCCCTGGCGACGCTGCGCGAGGTGGCGCCCGTATGGGCCCAGCACACCCCCGACGGTGCCCGCTTCTGGTCCGTCACGCGCTACGACGACGTCGTGCGCGTCCTCAAGGACGCGCGCCGGTACAGCTCCGAACACGGCACGATCCTCGACGTCACCGGCGGGGACAGCGCCGGGGGCAAGACCATCAACCTGATGGACCGTCCGCGGCACACGGCGGTGCGCACACCCGCGTTCCACACCATGACCACGAACATCCTCGCCCAGCGCACGGAGAACATCCGCGCGCACGTGTTACGGATCATCGAGCCGCTGACGGCGGGTGGCGAGCACGACTTCGCCCGGTCGATGTTCGATCTGCCGATGGCCGCCGTCGGCGAGATCCTGGGCATCCCCCGCCGGTACTGGGCCGACATCCCGCGCTGGACCATGGCGGGAGTCGCCCCCGACGACCCGGAGTTCGCCAAGGGACAGACCGCCCAGACGCTGCGCGAGGCGCACCACGACCTGTTCGCCATGTTCAGCGAGCTGATCGCCGACCGCCGCCGCGAACCCCGAGACGACCTGGTCTCGCGGCTCACGCGGGTGGAGCTCGACGGCGCGCCGATGGAAGACAGCCTGGTCCTGCTCAACTGCTACAGCTTCGTCATGGGCGCCACCACCACGACACCGCACACCGCCACGCACATGCTGCTGGCGCTGCTGGAGCGCCCCGAGGTCTGGCGCCGCGTCCAGGAGAATCCCGAGCTGGCGGCGGCGGCCGTACAGGAGTCGCTGCGCTGGTCCACCCCGACCAACCACCTGATGCGCCGGACCCGCACCGAGGTGGAGATCGCCGGCACCAGGATCGGCGCGGGGGAACTGGTGGTGGCCTGGGTGGCCTCCGCGAACCGCGACGATCGGGTGTTCACCGACCCGTTCTCGTTCCTGATCGACCGCACGCCCAACCCGCACATCGCCTTCGGCATCGGCCCGCACTACTGCGTCGGCGGGCCGGCCGCCAGGGTGGCGCTCACCGTGCTGCTGGAGGAACTGGTCACCCGATTCGACCGGTTCGAACTCGCCGGGGAGCCGACCCATCTGCGCTCGAACTTCATCAACGGTCTCACCCGGCTGCCGATCACGGCCCACCCGCGCACCGGTGCGGCCAAGGCGGCGAGGGCGGCGAGGGCGGCGAGGGCCAAGGAGGTGACCCGGTCGTGACGGCCACCCCGACCGAAGCGCTCCCGGCGACACCGGTACAGGAACAGATGTGGCTGGTCGACGAGATGGACCGCGACGCGGCCGTGTACAACGAACATCTGGTCTTCGAACTGGTCGGGCCGCTGTCCGTGCCCGCCCTCGAAGCCGGATTCGACCTGCTGGTCGAGCGGCACACGGCGCTGCGCACGATCCTGCCCGTGGACAAGGGTCGGCTGCGCCAATCCGTGGTGGCCCCGTGGTCGGTGCGACTGGACCCGCCGCTCGACTTCACCGGTCGCCGCGAGGACGCGTTGCACTGGGCCCGCACACTGGTGGAGGAGCCGTACAGCACGACGGTGACCCCGCCGGTGCGATTCGGCCTGGCCCGGCTCGGCCCACGTGAGCACCTGCTCGTGCTCGGCTTCCACCACGAGGTCATGGACGCCGGCGCCGCCGCGCACCTGCTCGACGAACTCGCCGTGGCCTACACCGCCCACCGAGCCGGTCGCCGGGCGGAGCCGGCGCCGGTGACCGCCGACTACCGCGACTTCACCCGGTGGCACTGCGAACTCCTGGAAACCGGCGCACTGGACGCCGAACGGAGCGCATGGGTGGCCGAGTTGGCCGACGCCCCGCACGTGTTGCGGATGCCGGAGGACGCGCCGAGGCCGGCGACCAAGCGCAACCGCGGTGCCCTGGCGATCCATCCCTTCCCGGCCGGCACGGTGCCCCGGCTGCGCCGGTTCGCCGCCGGCCATCGGGTCACCCCGTTCCACGCGCTGCTCGCGGCGTTCACGACCGTGCTGCACCGACACACGCGTGCCGAGGACATGGTGCTCGGGATCTGCGGGGACGGCCGACCGGAGCAGTACCCCGACGTGGTCGGCCCGCTGTCCTGCATGATCCCGGTGCGCATGCGGGCACCGGGCGATCTGCCGTTCGCCGAACTGCTGGCCGCCGCTCGTGACGCCACGCTCACCGCGTACGACCGGCAGTTCATCCCCTTCCGACAGGTCGTGCGGGAGAGCCTGGTCAGCCGGGACCCCGGCCACTCGCCGCTGGTCCAGGTGGTCTTCAACGCGCCACCGCTGCACTTTCGCCCGGACACCTTCCCGGACCTGACCATGAGCGTCGTACATGTGCCGCGCGGGCGTTGCCGTTTCGATCTGCTGTTCAACCTCGAATGGCACGGCGACGACATCGTCGCCACCGTCGAGTACGACACCGCGATCTTCGCGGCGGCCACCGTCAAGCGGCTCGTCGACCACTTCGCGGCAGCCGTGGAGTCCGCGATTGCCGACCCCTACGCAACCCTGGACGCCCTCGAACTCGGGCCTCCGGCAGTCGACTTCGCGGCCCCGAGACGCGCGGCGGACGACGACGACATCCGCCACACCCTCCAGACGCCCGGTGGACCGGTCCTCCTGGGTTCGGATCCGGCCCGGCCGAGCGACGACCGAGGTGAGGTGTCGGCCGTACCCGGCCTCGCCGAGGTCAGGGAGCCCACCGGGGCGCTCGCGCCCTGCGGCCTGGAAGGTGTGCTGCACATCGACGGGACCCCGGTGCCCGACCCGCCGGCCGGCGGCGCGCTGCGGGTACGCCGGGTCGAGGACGGCCGCCTGTTGTGGCGGATCGTGGGCCCGTCCCGGGACGAGGAACCGACGGAGGGCCGGCGACCCCACCCCGCCGGGGCGAGCCGGCGGCGCGCCCCGGCCGTGGAGCGGCGGGTCGTCGAACTGTGCCGTGAACTCCTGGAGGACGACTCGATCACCGGCGCGGACGACTTCTTCGCGGTGGGCGGCCACTCGATGATCGCCTCGCGACTGGCGCAGACCCTCTCCGACGAGTTCGGGGCGCACATCCCGCTGCTCTTCGTCTTCGAGAACCCCGAACTGCACGAGTTCGCCGCCGCGATCGCCGCCCGCCACCCGGCGGTGGCCGACGCGCTCGCCGAGCTGGAGACGCTCACCGACGACGAGATCGGGGCACTCGCCGGGTCCGAACAGCCCGACGAACCCGCGCCGGACGACCCGCCCGTGCCGAGCGAGCGCACCACCGCGCTGGGCGCGGCCGAGGAGCCGTTCTGGCTGATGGAGCAGTTCGCCCCCGGCAGCTCCGTCAACACGCTCACGCTGTCGCTGCGGGTCCGGGGCCCGCTGGACGAAGGGGCGTTGGAATGGGCCTTCGGACACGCCGTGGCCCGCGAGGAGATCCTGCGCACCACCTACCACCTGACCGAGGGCGACGCCGCCCCGAGCCGACGCGTGCACGACGAACACCCGTTCACGATCGAGGTGGTGGACCTGCGCCGCACGCCCGCCGAGGAACGCGAGCAGGCCGCGGCCAAGGTGGCCGCGGAGCGGGCGCACCGAGGCTTCGACGTGTCCGAACTGCCGCTGATCCGGCTGACCGTGGTCCGCCTGGACACGGGCACCCGCGACCTGCTCCTGACCTGCCACCACCTGGTGATGGACTACTGGGCGGTGACCAAGGTGCTGTTCCCGCAGATCGCGGCCTGCTACCGATGGCGCACCACCGGCGAGGGCGAACTGCCCGCGCCGCGCACCACGACCTTCCGCGACGTCGTCGCCGCCGAGCGCCGGCGGGCGACGACCACCGCCGCACAGGAGCACCGGCGCTACTGGCGGCGTCGCCTGGCGGGCCTGCGCGAGCTGACCCTGCCCACCGACTTCCCCCGCCCCGACGCGCCGTCCTTCGACGGGGACGTCGTGTACCGCCTGGTGCCGGCGGCCGTGCGGGACGCGGTGTACACCTTCGCCACGCGGGAGCGGGTGACCCCGTTCGTCGTGGTGGCCGCCGCGCTGTCCGCGGTGCTGCGGCAGTGGTCCGGGCAGGACGACGTGCAACTGCTCACGCCGTGCGAGAACCGCCTCGACCTGGACGCGGCGGACGTGATGGGGGCGTTCGTCAACCTGCTCGTGTTGCGCTTCGACGACTTCGACACCCGCACGACCTGGCGCGAACACCTGGCCGGGACCCGCGAGACGGTGGCCGGTGCCTACGCCAACCAGTCCTGCCCGGCCGGTGACGCGCTGCGCGCGGCCGGCGCGGATCCGCTGGTGCTCAGCGGGCGTGGATCGTACGTGACGCTCAACGTGTTCCAGGCCGAATCCGGCTTCGCGTTGCCCGGCTGCCGGACCCACCAGGGGCGCATCGTGGCGAATGGGCGGGCCGGTACCGACCTGGAGGTGTCCACGCTGATCGTCGAGGACGGGCTGCTCCTCGACGTCAAGTACCGCACCGCGTTGTGGGAGCGCGCCTCGGTGGAGCGCTTCGTCGCGGCCTGCGAAGCGGCCCTGGTCGCGCTGATCGAGCATCCGGACGGCGCCCTGCCGGCGCGCCCCATGGGACGCGCCTGACATGGCGGCCGCCGTCGATCCCGACGCCTTCGACCGATGCCGTGCCGGCCGACTCACCGTGGTCGGGGCGCCCGCCCGGCCCGGTCCGGCCCGAGGCAGCGCCATGGCCCATCACGGCGAGATCCTCCAGGGCGTCTTCGAACGCGACGACGGGGCGCCGGCCCATGCCGTCGTCTCGTTGCCGCTGCCCTCGCTGCACGCCCACGCCACCTTCGTGCCCGCCCGTACCCTCGGCGTCACGGTCAGCCCGACGTGGAAGACCAAGGCCGCGGGCGCGGCCCGAGAGACGCTGCGCTGGCTGGGTGTGCGCGAGGGTGGGCGGCTGAGCGTATCCAGCTCGATTCCCGTCGAACGCGGCATGGGCTCGTCCACCGCCGATGTGGTCGGCGCGATCCGGGCGGTGGCTCGCGCGCACGGCAGGATGCCGACCGAGGCGGAGGTGGCCGCCCTGGCGGTGCGCGCCGAAGGCGCCTCGGACGGTGTGATGTTCGGACCCCGCGCGGTGTTGTACGCCAACCGGGAGGGCTACGTCCTGGAGGATCTCGGCGGCCCGCTTCCGGCGCTGGAAGTGCTCGGCTTCGACGTCGGCGGCCCGGACGTGGACACGATCGCCCAGCCCCCGCGCGAGTACCGCCCGAGCGAGATCGAGGAACTGCGGCACCTGCGGGCGATGGTGCGCCGAGCGGTGGCCGAGGCGGACTGCGCGCTGCTGGCGCGCACGGCCACCGCCAGCGCCCGGCTCAATCAGCGTTTCCTGCCCCAGGCCGCGCTGCCGCTGGCCGAGCGGATCTGCCGCGCCGGCGACGGCATCGGCGTACAGGTCGCGCACAGCGGCCGGGTGATGGGCGTCCTGTTCGACCCGGCGGGCGCCGGGCTCGCCGCGCGGATGGTCGACGCCCGGCGGCGACTGAGGGCCGTCGGAATACAGCGCGTGTGGTCGTTTCGTACCGATTCCGTGGCCGCCGGGGGGCCGGTCGGGCCGCGCGACGCGGACAACCGTGAGGAGCGGTGGTGAGGACATCGATCCCGATCCTGCTGACGCAGGACGACCTACGGATCCTGGCCCCGGAGCAGCCGGCCCCACCGGCGCGCCCCGCCGGGCCCGGGCCCGACGACCCGCACGCGGCGGACCCGGCGGGCGACGCGCCCGTCCGGGCCGCCGAGGGCGACGGCTGGGACGACGACGGGCCCTCGCCGCTGTGGAGCTGGCGATGAGCACCGCCGAGCAGGACGCGCTGCTGCCCGCCGACGTGGTGCCGCGCAACACGCCGGTGCCATCCGCCGAACCCGGCGCCGCCCTGGTGACCGGCGCGTCCGGGTTCCTCGGCGCCGCCGTGGTCGCCGAACTGCTGGAGCACACCGACCAACGGGTGTACTGCCTGGTGCGCCCCAGGGACGGCACCGCACAGGAGCGCATCGAGGCCGCGCTGCGCTGGTTCGACCTGTGGAGCGATGCGTGGTCGGGCCGGGTGGTCGCCCTCGCGGGCGACCTGGCCCGGCCGGGATGCGGCCTGGGGGACGCCGACCGACGGCTCGTGCACGAGGAGGTCGACACGATCTACCACTGCGGCGCGGGCGTGAACGTCAGCTACCCCTACGAGGCGCTGCGCGGTCCCAACGTCGCGGGCACCGTCGAGGTGCTGCGCCTGGTGTGCGAGGGCCGACCCAAGCGGCTCGCGCACGTGTCCACCGTCTCGGTGCTCTACGGAAACCGTGTCCGGGGCGAGGACGGCCCCGGAGCGGTCGCCGACTTCACCGAACTGGGGCCGGCCGGAGTGCTCGGCGGCTACGGAATGAGCAAGTGGGTGGCCGAACGCCTGGTCGCCCAGGCCCGCGAACGCGGCGTGGACGCGCTGGTGTTCCGCTCCGGCACCCTGGCCGGACACACCCGCACCGGAGTGTCCAACCCCAACGACTACGCGTGGCTGTTCCTGCGCACGTGCGCAGCGATGGAGGCGGCCCCGTCGGCGGGCTCCCCACTCCGGTGGGCACCCGTCGACTACGCGGCGCGCGCCGTGGTGCGGCTGACCCGCGCGAGCGAGGGATCGGCGCCGCCCGCCTACCACCTGATCGCCCCCGAACACACCCGCTACACCACGCTGTTCTCCTGGCTGCGCCGCTTCGGCTACCGGCTGCGACCCGTCGACTTCACGCTCTGGCGGCAGCGGGTCCTGGACGCGTCGGTGACCTCCGCCCGGGACGAACTGCGGCAGATCGCCGCGACCCTGCCCGACGCCTCGGCCGGCACCGCCGCCGTGATTCCCGACGTGGCCTGCGATCGCACCGACGCCGAGTTGGCCGAACTCGACGTGCGCTGCCCGGTCCTGGACGAGCAGCTTGCCCGCAGATACTTCGAAGTCGGGTTGTCCCGTGCGGAGTTGCCCGCGCCGGAACGGATCGCCGGACCACGATGAGCGTCGAGGAGAGGACCATGGCCCCATCGAGCGCCAGTGCGTACAACGCCGTCGCCGAGGTGTACGACGAATGGACGGGCCCGCTGCCCGACACCCCGGCCACCGTGGAGTTCCTGGCCCGGTACGCGGCCGGCGGCCCGGTCCTGGAACTGGGCGTCGGCACCGGACGGGTGGCCCTCCCGCTGGCCGCCAAGGGCCTGGAGGTGATCGGCATCGAGGGTGCCGACAAGATGATCGACAAGCTCAAACTGCGCCCCGGCGGGGACGCGTTCCCGGTCATCCTCGGGGACATGGCCGACGTCGCCGTGGACCGCACGTTCTCGCTGATCTACCTCGTCTTCAACACCTTCCTGTGCCTGCTCGACCAGCGCGACCAGGTCCGCTGCCTGCGCAACGCGGCCGAGCACCTGGAGCCGGACGGCACACTGGTGACCGAGATGTACGTTCCCGACCCCCGGCGCACCGACGCCGACGGCCGGCGGCTGGCCACCGGCAGCGTCGAGCGCGACCGGGTCTTCCTGGAGGCCACGATGCACGACACGCTGCGCCAGCGGATCCGCACCCAGGTGGTGATCGTGAGCGAGAGCGGCATTCGCCTCTACCCCAGCCAGATCCGGTACGTGTGGCCCAGCGAGTTGGACCTGATGGCACAACTGGCCGGGCTCGAACTGGTCCACCGACACGGCGGCTGGGCGGGCGAGCCGTTCACCGCCAAGAGCACTCGGCACGTGTCGGTCTTTCGCAAGGCGGCCTGACCGCCCCACGCACGATGCCGCGGCCCCGCCCTGGTCGGGCGGGGCCGCGGCATCGTGTCGCCGGGATGCGCTCAGGTCACGGTCGACTGCTCGTGCCCGACCGTTTCGGCGAAGCGCCGCACGAGTTCACCCGCCGCGTCCGCGTCGAGCAGATCCACGCGGTGCTGAAGCAGACCCACCACGTCGTCGCCGTCCGCCCACAAGTCCACCGACACCGGCAGCGCGGTGCGCTGGGCACCCTGGGCAGCCACGCTCCCCGGGTCCGGCGACACCGGCTCCAGCCACACTCCCGAGGCGATTTCACGGGGCGCCGGCAACGACTTGCGCAGGGTCAGGACCAGCCAGGGCAGGGCCCGGCGCAGCTCCGGCGCCCCGCTGCGCACGCCCGCGTCCAACAGGGCCTGCGCGGGTATCGGCGAGCCGTCCGTCGTCCGCCCGGTCGGGCCCACCGCCGAGACCGAATCGGCCGGTGCGATGCCGTCGGCGTCCTCGCGGTCGTCGGTTCGATGCAACGTGGACAACGTCAGGGTCGACAGCGGGGCGACCAGATCACGCGTGTCCGCCGAGCGACCCGGTTCGATCCGGCCGACCACGACGGACGATCCCCACTCCCGGGGCAGCACCCGCAGCAGCGCCCGGGTCAGCGCGTACTCCATCGAGACGCCGCGCGCCGGCGCCAGGTCGGACAGGGCCCGCACCGCGGTCGCATCGAGTCGAACGGGCACCAAACCCGTGTCGTACCCGCCCTCGGGGACCGGCACGGTGCCGGCCAGCGAGGCCCGGAACGCGGTGACCGCGTCCGCCAGGGCCACCCCGGACGATGCCTCGCGCCGAGCCTGGGCAAGCACGGTGAAGCGCCCCTCGACGGGCTCGGCCGCGACGTCGCCCGCATAGGCGTCCGCGAACTGCGACACGATCACCGCGAGCGAGGCCGCGTCGGCCACCGCGTCGTGCACGCGGATCTCCAGCTCGAACCGCTCGTCCTCGAACTGGCGCAGCGCCGCCCGCAACAGCGGCCCCTGCGCCAGGTCGAACGGGGCATCCATCGCCTCGTCGAGCCCGGCGGCGCCGGCCGCCGCGGTGCCTCGCAGATCCGCCTCGAACAAATCGAACTCCACGTAGGGCGAGATCAGTTGGCTGCCGTACTCGGCGACCGGTTCGAAGCGGGTACGCAGACACTCCTGGCCTCGCAGCACCGCCGTCAGCGCCTCGGCCACCCCACCCGTGTCCACCGCGCCGGTCAGCCTCGCCCGAACCGTCAGACCCGGAGAGGTGATCCCGGGCACCAGTCGTTCCGCGTGGCACAGCGCACGTTGCTCGGGCGACAGCGCGACCCTGCGGTCGGCGGCCTCGCCGGCCGTCACCGGCGAAGCCGCCGCGCGATCGACCACCGCGGCCCAGGCGCGCACCGTCGGTTCGGCGAACAACTCCCACACCGGCAATTCGAGTTCGTACTCGGTGCGCAGCCGGGAGACCACCTCCATGGCGAGCAGGGAGTGTCCGCCCAGGTCGAAGAAGCTGGTCCGGACGTCGACCTCGCCCAGGCCCAGTACCTCGCCCCAGACCTTGGCCACCGCCGTCTCGGTCGAACCCTCCGGCGCCCCGCCGTCGTCGGCGCCACCCCCGTTGCGCGCTCCCTCCCCACCCTCGCCCGGGGTGCCGGATTCCTGCCAGGCGAGCAGCGCCGCGTGATCGACCTTGCCGTTGCCCGTCATCGGCAGCGCGGGCAGGAACGACAGCCGATCGGGCACCATCGGCTCCGGCAGGAACAGGCGGGCATGGGCGCGGACGTCGGCCACGCTCGGCGCGTGCCCCGGCTCGGCCACCAGGCAGGCGGCGAGCGCGTCCCCGTGCACCAGCACCGCCGCCTGGCGGACCGAGGGCAGCTTCTCCAACACGGCCACCACCTCGCCGGGTTCGACCCGATGGCCGCGGATCTTGACCTGGTCGTCGGTGCGCCCGAGGAAATGCAGATCACCGTCCGCGGACAGCCGGACCACGTCACCGGTGCGATACATGCGCGCCCCGAGCACGCCGGAGAACGGGTCCGGCACGAACTTCTCGGCGGTCAGCGCCGGTCGCCGGTGGTAGCCGCCGGACACCTGGAGGCCACCCACGTACAACTCGCCGCGCGGCCCCGGCGGAAGCAACTCGCCGTCCCCATCCAGGACGTAGAGCCGGGTGCCCGGAATGGCATCGCCCAGCGGCAGCCGGGTCGGATCCGAGATCGGCGCGAACGTGGCGTAGACCGTGGTCTCCGTCGGCCCGTAGCCGTTGTGCAACGACACGGTGCGTTCCAGGAGTTCGCGGGCGAGCCGCTCGGTCAGCTTCTCGCCGCCGCCGAACGCCCGGACCCGATGCCGGCCGTCCGTCCCCAGGCCCGCGAGCACCAGCATCCGCCACAACGACGGAGTGGCCAGGACGGTGGACACCCGGTGCCGGTCGATCAGGTCGAGCAGCACGTCGGGGTCGCGGGTGCGATCGTCGGCCGGCAGCACCACGGAGGCGCCCGCCGCCAACGGAACGAAGACGTCCGTGACGGACATGTCGAACGCGATCGAGGCCACCGACAACACGACGTCGCCCTCGGTCAGGGCCGGACCGCGGGCAGACAACGCCCTTACCAGGGTGGCAAGTCCGCCGTGCGTGGCCACCACGCCCTTGGGGGTGCCGGTCGATCCCGACGTGTAGATCACATACGCCGGATCGGCACGGAACAGGCGCACCGCACACGCCGTCCCGCCCGGCGGATCCGCGTCCAGGCGCAGCGCCGGGGCCGCGTCGACGACCGCCGCCGGCGCATGCCGGTCGACCAGTACGAGCTCGGGGCGCGCATCCGACATGGTCAGCGCGATCCGCTCGCCGGGATGGGCGGGATCCAGCGGAACGTACACCCGCCCGGCCCGCAGACAGCCCAACGCCGCGGCCACCAGGGCCGACCCGCGCCGCCCACACACCGCCACCCAACCCCCGGGGGAGACCCGATCGGCCACCGCCGCCGCCCAGCGGTCCGCGGCCGCGTCCAGTGCGGCGAACGAGGTCTCGCCATCCGCGTCGAACACGGCCGTCAGGTCCGGCGAACGGCGCGCGACCATGGCCACCGAATCCGGAAGGGACACGATCGCCGGCTCGGCGCAGGTGATACTCGTTTCGCTCTCGCGATCAGGAACAGGCATCGTCATCCGTTCCGAGGCGACTCGGCACGCGCCTCATTTCCCGGGGCAATCGCATTACCTGCACGATTACCTCGGATCGGGGAAGGCCGCAAAGATTCTGTCGCGTCTCTGTACGGAATCCGTCGAAATTCCGGGCGCCGGCGGATATCCGCGTAGCATCGTGGTGCATTCCCGACCGACCGAGAAGGTGACCGTCCGAGAAGGCGATCGACCGAAGAGGTGCGCTCGTGAGCGAAGTCGACAACGAACAGGTGGACCGGGAACAGGTGCTCGCGTTCCGCGCGGCCGGCCACCATCTGACCGACGCGGATCCGGCCCCCGACCTGTGGGCCGCGGCGGCTGCCGCCGGGGCACAGAACACCCCGCCCGGCAACGGCCCGCTCGCGCTGCTGGCTCGATGCCCCGGACTGACCGCGGCCGAGGTGGACCGGGCACTGGCCGAGGACAAGTCGCTGGTGCAGGCGTGGACGGTGCGCCAGTCGCCGTACCTGTTCCCCACCTGCGACCTGCCCGTGTTCACCCGGCCGATGTTGCCCGAGGACGAGGAGTCCTGGCGGGTGGCCGTGCAGGGTTTCGTCCCGATGCTCGACGGGACCGGGCGTTCGGCGGTCGAGGTCGTGGAGTTGACCCGGGCGGCGATCGAAGACGCGCTGGACGGACAGGTGTTGACCAAGCGCGAGCTCGGCGTCGCACTGGGGAAGCGGATGCCCGAGGAGTTCTCCGGATGGTTCGAGCCGGACACCTTCAGCAGCTTCACCGCCATCCTGGCCCGGGCCGTCGCGCTCACCGGCCTGTTCGTGATCGCGCCGCGCGCGGGCCGGGAGGCGTCGTTCGCGCGCACCGACCAATGGCTGGGCAAGAAGCCGCCGCACCGGTCGGCGCCGGCCGCCCGCAAGGAGTTCGTCCGCCGATACCTGCGCGCGTACGGCCCCTCCACGCCCGAACACCTCGCGGAGTGGGCGGGCACCTCGCAAACCGTCGCGGCCAAGGCATGGCAGGCGGCGGCCGACGAGCTGCGCGAGGTGCGCTACGACGGGCGCACGACGTGGATCCACCGCGACGACCACCGGGCGCTCGCCGCGCCGCCCGAGGCACGCGGGCTGCGCGTGCTCCCGGCGTACGACCCATGGCTGCATCTGCGCGATCGCGCCACCGCCGTCCCCGACCGCAAGCTGCACAAGCAGGTGTGGAAGCACACCGGGAACCCCGGCGTGGTCCTGCGCGACGGCGAACTCGCGGCGCTGTGGCGCGCGCGGAAGAAGGGCCGGACGCTGCGGCTGACCGTGGAGCCGGTGCGCGCACTGCGCAAGGCGGACCGCGAGGGCATCGAGAAGCTCGCGGCCGACATCGCGCCGTTCCGGGGCTGCGCGAAGGCCGAGACGGAGTTCGCGGACTGAGCCGGGAGCCGAAGGGCCGGGTCGATCGCCCACCGCGGCCGACTCGTCCGCCCGGCCCGCCGGCACCGTGCGTCGATCGCGACAGATCCGACAAAGATCTCGCGCGGCCGGGCGGGTGATGTTCGAGCATGTGGTGGCGTCCGTCGTACCGCGCGCCCACCAGTCGGGCGAGGCGCGCCCGATCGCGAGGAGACCACCGTGCCGTCGCAGTCGCGACCACCGACCACGTCCCGCCGCCGCTCGTGGCTCGTGTCCACGGTCACCGTCCTGGCCGCCGTGGCGACCACGCTCGCCGTACCGTCCTCGGCCGTCGCCGCCCCGGCGCCCGAGGTGCCGAAGCTGACCTGGGCCGGTTGCGGCGGCGGCTTCGAGTGCGCGACCGCCACCGTGCCCATGCGACCGGGCGCGACGGCCGACCGCCGGACCACCGACCTGGCCCTGATCCGCGTCCCGGCCCGGGACCGGGCGCACCGGATCGGCACGCTCTTCGTCAACGGAGGGCTCCAGGGCGGCAACGGCGTGGCCCTGCTGCGCACCCGGACGGCCCCCTTCGCCGCGCTCGCGGACCGGTTCGACGTGGTCGGCTTCGACCAGCGCGGCCAGTCGAACAGTGCGCCGAGCGCGCACTGCATGACCTACGAGCAGGAGCGGGAGATCGAGGAGCCGCTGCCCGCCTACCCCACGCCCGCCGACCGACCGGCGAAACTCGCCGAGGCCAAGGCACTGACCACCGCGTGCGGGCGCAACACCGACCAGACCCTGCTGCGCACCATGAGCACCGCCGATTCGGCCGCCGACCTGGACCTGTTGCGCCGGGCGGTGGGCGATGATCGGCTCAACTACCTGGGCCAGTCGTACGGGACGGTGCTCGGACAGATCTACGCCGCGCGCTATCCGCACCGGGTCGGCTCGATGGTCCTGGACGGGGCGATCGACGGCCGCGGATACGTCTCGGATCCGCTGCGCTTCGACCGGGAGCAGCTCGCCGCGAGCGAGTTCGCCCTGGGCCGCTTCCTCGACTGGTGCCGGGCCACGCCGGCGCTGTGCTCGTTCGGCGCCGGCGACCCGGCGACCGCGTTCGACGCCCTGGTGGACAAGCTGGAGCGCAACCGGCTCGCCCACCCGGGGCGGCACGACATCCTCACCGGTGGCCTGCTGCTCACCCAGGTCATCGGGGGACTGATCAACTCCGCCGACTGGCCGCGCTTCGCCGCGTACCTGTCCGCGACGGCCGCCCAGGACGTGCCCACGACGGAACCGCCCACCGGCCCGGACGACGTGACCGCCCAACAGCTCGCGAACTCCTGCCTGGACCGGGACGTTCCCACCGATCCGCGGGCACACGACCGGCACTTCACGGCGGCGGCCGCGGCGTCGGCGCACTTCGGCCGACTGTACGGCTACGGCGAGCTCAAGTGCGCGCTGTGGCCGGTCCGGGCCGACCACCGGTTCGAGGGCCCGTGGCGCTACACCGGCCGGGATCGGGCGCTGGTGATCGGTGTCGAGGGCGACCCGCTCGCGCCCCTCGCCTGGGCCCGCGACGTGACCGAAACCATGGGTCGGGCACGGCTGTTGAGCGTCAGGGGCGACGGGCACACCGCGTTCGGCCGGGGCAGTGCGTGTGTCGACGGTGCGATCGCGGCCTACCTCGGATCCGGCCGCCTGCCCGATCGGGGCGCGAGCTGCACGCTGCCCGCGCCGGCCGCACCACCCGCGCCGCCGGCCACCGCGGCCTCCTGAGCCCGGGCCCGCGGGTTCGTGGGCCCGTGAGCCCACAAACCCGCAGGCCCACAAACCCGCAGGCCCACGGATCCGACGGCACACCTACCCGCACGGACCCGCACGGGTCCGCCGGCCCGATGCCCCGATGCCCCGAGCAGACACCGGAACGGGTAAACGATGAAACAGGAATCACCCCCGGTACCACCGCTGTTCAGCCCGGCCTTCCTGGCCGACCCGTACCCCACCTACGCGCACCTGCGGCGCACCACGCCGGTGCACCGCATCGCCACGCCGCAGGGCTTCGACATGTGGCTGCTGACCCGGTACGAGGACGTCCGCGCCGGCCTGACCGATCCCGGCTTCAGCCGTG
This sequence comes from Embleya scabrispora DSM 41855, assembly GCF_000372745.1. GTDB lineage: Bacteria > Actinomycetota > Actinomycetes > Streptomycetales > Streptomycetaceae > Embleya > Embleya scabrispora. Next base: position 75,566 of record NZ_KB889680.1, read on the forward strand.
ACCTGCACCTGGCCCCGCCGGAGGCGACCGCGCTCACCGGTGACCCGGACAGCGCGATGAACCGCAACCTGCTCACCCTCGACCCGCCCGACCACACCAGGGTGCGCAAGCTCGTGCAGAGCGCGTTCAGCACCCGCCGGGTCAACCTGCTAGCCGAACGAGTCGAAGGCATCCTCGGCGGGCTGCTCGACGCGGCCCCGCGTACGCAGCCGTTCGACCTGATCACGGCCGTGGCCCATCCGCTGCCGATCACCATCATCTGCGAGCTGCTCGGGGTGCCCGTCACCGATCGCGACGACTTTCGGGCGTGGACGGACGGCATGGTCTCCAGCGCGCGTCCGGACTCGCAGCGGCTGCTGCGGCAGGCCCAGGAGGACCTGCTGGCGTACTTCCTCGACCTGATCCGGCGCAAGCGCGCCCGGCCCGGCACCGACCTGCTCAGCGCCCTGGTCGAGGCCCGGGACGGCGGGGAGGGGCTCTCCGAGGCCGAACTGGTCGGCATGGCCTTCATGTTGCTGGTGGCCGGCCACGAGACGACGGTGAACCTCATCGCGACCGGCATCAAGCTCCTGCTGACCCACCCGGGTGAGCGCGCCCGACTGGCCGCCGACCCCGCCCTGTTGCCGGCGGCGATCGACGAGATCCTGCGCTACGACGGGCCGGCCGGCATCGCGTTCATGGTGGCTCGGCGCGATGTCGAACTGCCCGGCGGCGTGGTGCCGGCCGGGGCGGTCACCGCAGCGCTGTGGCACGCGGCGAATCGGGACCCGGAGCGGTTCCCGGATCCCGACACGTTCCGCATCGACCGGACCGAGCGTTCGCATCTGGGCTTCGGCCACGGCATCCACCGCTGCATCGGCGCGCCACTGGCCGTCATGGAGGCGCGCCTGGCGCTGGGCGGGATCCTCGGCCGGTTCCCCCGGATGCGGTTGGCCGTGTCGGCGGACGAGCTGCGCCGGCGGCCCGCGCCGTTCTTCCGCGGCCTGGTGGACCTACCGGTCGTACTGGACGCCGACGCCGACTGAGTCGACCGCGCCGGCGGTGTGCAACGCCGCCCGCGCCTCCCACAGTTCGGGAAAGGGCACCGCGAGGCGCTTGGCCAGGAAGTCGGCGCCCGTGGTGCGACCCGTGCCCGGTCGGGCGCCGATCTGCCGGACCACCACCTCGACGTGCGCCAACTGGCAGCGGCGAACCGCCTGTGACAGATCGACCAGGCCCTCGGCCAGCAGATACGGCAGCCCGGAATGCGGGGCCCGCCGGTACACCTCGGTCACGGTCAGATCGCGCTCGGCCAGGGCGCTCAGGAACCCCCGGAACAGCTCGCTGTCCGCGCCGTACAGGCCCAACGCGCGGTAGAGCGCGCGGAACTGCTTGGACTGGGCCCCACTGGCCCGACCGAGCGCGCCGCGAAAACGGGCGAAAGAAGCGACGGTCAACCGCTCCAGCACGGTGAAGTGCTCGGCGATCACGGCCAGTACGTGCGTCACCCGCCGGACCTGCTCCAGGCACAGTTCCAGGTCGCGAGGCCGGGAGCGGACCGCGTCGGTGGCCAGGCCCAGGTCCAGGAGCGCCTGTTTGAGCCACAACTCGCAGCTTTGGTGCGCCACGATGAAGAAGTGCTCGGCGGCGTGCGTGCACCGGTCGCTCCGCGCCGTGGTCGGCGCCTGCGCGGTCAGGATCGTCGGCAGGCGCAGATATCCGTCGTAGGTCGGCTCGGCGGCGCCGTCGGCCGCGCTCTCGTGCGGGGCCGACGTGCGGGCCGCGGAGCCGTTCACGCCCGGCCGCCGGACGCCGCGGCCAGCAGTCGTTCGACACCGGTCGCCAGCAGGTCGCCATCGCCGCAGAAGGCGATCCGCAGCAGCCCGTGCGACCGGGGCGACGCTTCGATGCCGGTCACCCGACACCGCGCGTCGACGGTCGGCCGCAGCGCGAAGCCCCGGCCCGGCGCCACCGCGGTACCGTGCTCGGCGAGCAACCCGGCCGCGAACACGTCGGCGTCCAGACCCACCGAGGCCAGGTCGAGCAGCGCGTACCAGCCGCCCGGCGGCACCCGTCCCAACAGCCCCGCCGCCACCAGGCTCGGCAGCGACCGATCCCGGTTCGCGCGCACGCTCTCCCGGTTGCGCAGCGCCGCCTGTGGCACGCCCAGTGCGGCAAGTGCCGCGTACTGCACGGGTGTCGGCGGCGCCACGATGCTCGCCTCCTGGACCACGCGCAGCGCGCTCGCCGCCCGTGCGTCCGGGACGGCGATATAGCCGAGTCGGTAGCCGGTCATCGCGTAACTCTTGGAGAAGCTGAACGCCGAATGCACCAGCCGTTCCCGCTCCGGCACATCGCGCTCCAGCGAGGCCATGGACACGTGCTCGCCCTCGAACACGAAGTGCTCGTACGCCTCGTCACTGATGATCCGCCAGCCCCGCCGTCGGGCGATGTGCAGCACCGCGCGCAGGAAGGGCTCGTCGAGCACCACCCCGGCGGGATTGGCGGGCGAGTTCACCAGGATCAGCCGGGTCCGCTCGCCGCCGGCGTCGGCCAGCGAGTCCGGATCCGGTCGAAAGTCGCGGTCCAGGGGATAGAACCTGGGCCGCAGCCCGGCCAGCAGGGCCTGCTGGAGGTGGATGGGCCAGTGGATCTCCGGCAGCAGGATCTCGTCGCCGGGTTCGGCCATCGACTGCATCAACGCCGCGAGGCCCTGACACGAGCCCGGTGCGACGAACACCCGGTCGGGCCCGGTGTCGTGGCCGTTCTCGCTCGCCAGCTTCGCGGCCAACGCCTCGCGCAGCTCGGCCATGCCCTCGGCCGAGGTGTACGCGGAGCGCCCCTCGCGAGCCGCCGCGGCCAACGCCTCGATCGCCTCGACCGGTGGCCCGAACGCCGGTTCGCCCACGTGCAGTCGGATCGGGGCGCGACGGTGGACCAGCTCCCACGCCTGGGCGGAGCGAAACACGTCGTGCAGACACGACGGCGGGATGGACGCCGCGCGGGAGAGCGCCACAGGCGCGGCGCTCATCTCGAAGGTCGACATGATGGCTCTCTTTCCGCCGATACGGCTGTGGCTACGGCGATGCGGGCGAGTTCGTCGGACGTGCCGCCCGGATCGCGCGGGTGCGATCGGGGCGGGCTCGGGAGCGGGTCAGGACCTCGGCCGGGGTGCGAACTCGTAGAGGTGGAAGCTCTGTAGGTCCGCCGACCGGTTGCCGATCACGTTCGTCGACAGCGGTCGGAACCCGTTGAGTTCGAGGTCGCGGCGCACGATCAGCGGCGAGAGCTTGTGCTCCTCGTCGAACGAGGTGGTCAGGTCGTCGCGGGTGATCTGCAACTCGGCCAGCACCACGGTCCAGTTGTCCTTGGCCATCGCGTGGTCGATGACGAACTTGTACCAGTGCCACAGCGCCCGGCGGCGCTTGGCCTCCAGGTCGCGCGACCACTGCGGGACGATGCCCTGCGCGCGATAGGCGTCCACCTCGCGCCTCGTGGTCAGTACCAGGCCGTCGGCCAGGTGGATCACCTCGGCGGTGGTCACCCGGGCCGCGTCGCGGTCGTCGCAGTACTCCGGGCAGAACTCGTCGCCGATGATCAACACGCCGTCGTCGACGAGCAGGGTGCGTACATGATCGAGATAGGCGTTCGGCAGGTGGTGGTGCGAGCCCCAGGAGATGACCACGTCCAGCGGCTCCTTCCATTCCTGGAACGGCCGGTCGAAGACCTCGCCGTTGGGGAAGTCGGCGAGCCGGGAGCGGGCCTGGGCGACCAACCGGGGCTCGATCTCGTTGGCGATCACGCGGTGTTCCGGCAGGTGGTGGGCCAGCATCGCGGAGACCACGCCGGAGCCGGAGCCGACGTCCATCACCGTCAGCGGGCGGCCCAGGGTCCGGGCCCGGCGGGCGACCAGGTCCACGATCAGGTGATCGCCGTCGGTGATGTCGGGGTGGCCGTGGCGCATCGTGTCGCCGATGTCGATGTCGGCGAACTCGGGTCGCCCGTAAACGGTCGTGGTGTCTTCGGTGGTGGTCACGGTCGGTCCTCCTGCGCTGTCGGTGAGGTGCGGTCCGTGGTGCGGTGGGTGTCGGGTGCGCCGGGCTCGGCGCCGCGGGCCGAGCACCGGCCCAGGCGCGCGGTTTCGGCCCGCGCTATGCGGTGCGGCCGCCGTCGATCGGCAGCAGGACGCCGGTTACCCATCCGGATCTCTCGGCGTCCAGGAGCGCGCACACCCAGTGCGCGACCTCGTCCGGCGTACCGAAGCGCCCCATGGGTGTGCCGGCGAGCAGGCCCGCGCGCAACGCCGCCGTCGCGGGCCCGTCCAGGCCGAGATCGTCGTACATCGGAGTCTCCACCGGTCCGGGCAACACCGCGTTCACTCGCACGTCGGGTGCCAACTCCCGGGCCAGGGAACGGGTCAGGCTGTTGAGCGCGGCCTTGCTCGCGCCGTACAGGGAGCGCCCCGGCATGGCCAGGGCACCACCCACGGAGGAGACGTTGACCACGCTGCCGCGGTGCGCGCGCAGCGCGGGCAGGCAGGCCCGGATCAGGGCGACCGGACCGCGCACGTGGGTGTCGAGCATGGCGTCGAGATCCTCACTCGTGGCACTCTCCAGCGGCGCGAAGCGGGCCACGCCCGCGTTGTTGACCAGACCGTCGATCCGGCCCAGCCGATCGATCGCGGCGCCGACGAGGGCATCCGCACCGGCGTCGATACGCACGTCCCAGGGCAGCACGGCGACGCCGGCCTGCTCGCCGACGGCCCGCCGAACCAGTGCCGCGGTCTCCTCCAACGCCTCCACACGCCGGCCCACGAGAGCGACCGACGCCCCGGCACACGCGGCCCGCACCGCGACTGCGGCGCCGATGCCGGAGCCGGCACCCGTGACGAGGATCGCCCTGCCCGCCAGCGCCTTCGAGATTTCCCACGCGGCCGAATCCACAGTGCCCATCCACGGTGTCGTAGGTGTCATGGGTGTCACGGGTGTCGTCGCAGTCATTGGAGTCGTAGGAGTCGTAGGAGTCGCATCCACTCCACCTGTCCACAGTGCCGTCATGTTTGCCGGTGAAATGCCGCGGTGCCATGATTCTTTCCCGGATGTTTCCCGCCGGGCGAAACCTTCTTCCGACCGTCCCGACTACCTTCCGAATTCCTTCGCCGGCATTGACCGGACACCGCATCCGGTCGATTGTCGAAAAGCCATTCCTTTGGCTGTTCGGCGAGGCGGAGCGGAGCGGAAGGCGATGACAACGACGAATACGACGGTGTCCCGGGCGAGCGCGATCGAGCGCGAATCGGTCGTACTGCACGAGCTGGTCGAGGATCAGGCACTGCGCGACCCGCACGCGACCGCGGTCGTCTCGATCGAGGGGGACACCCTCACCTACGGCGAACTCCTGACTCGCGCACGCGACCTGACGACGCGTCTGCGCGCGGCCGGGGTAGGACACGAGGATCGCGTCGCGGTGACCGTGCCGCGCTCTCCGACGGCGATCGTGGCCTTCCTGGGCGTCCTGGGCGCGGGTGCCGCGTACGTACCGATCGACCCGGACTTCCCCCTGGAGCGACAACGCTTCATGGTGCGCGACTGCCGGGTGGCCGCCGTGGTCGCCGAGCGCGGTGGCATACCCGACTTCGTGGACGGCGGTGTCCCGGTGTTGTTCGCCGACGCCGAGGCCGACGCCGACCCCGCCGGAAGCGATCCGCTCGCGGAACTCGCGGCCGGCCGCGTGGCGTCCGACCAGGCCGCCTACGTGATCTACACCTCCGGCTCCACCGGCGTGCCCAAGGGCGTCGTGGTCGAACACGCCGCAGTGGTGGCGCTCGTGCTGGACGACGAGCGCATCGCGGTGCGGCCCGGCCAGTCGGTGGCCCAATACGCCCCGATGGCCTTCGACGCCTCGACGTTCGAAATCTGGGCGGCGCTGTGCCGAGGCGGCCGGGTGGAGATCCTGCGCGGCGGTCCCGTCGCGGTCGAGGACCTGTCCGCCGAGCTCGCCAAACGGCGCCCGGACTGGCTCTTCCTGACCACGGGACTGTTCCACGTCCTGGCCGACCACGCGCCGCACGCGCTGGAACCGGTCGGCACGCTGATCACCGGGGGCGACGTGCTCTCCCCGCAGCATGTGCGAACGGCCGCCGCGGTAGCCGGACTTCGGGTACTGGCGGCCTACGGCCCCACGGAGGCCACCACGTTCGCGTCGTTGCACGCCGTCGATCCGGACGAGCCGTGCGACCGGGTGCCGATCGGTACCCCGCTGCGCGGCCGCACGATGTACGTCCTCGACGAGGACCTGCGCGAGGTCGCGCCCGGCGAGAGCGGCGAGTTGTACCTCGGCGGTGCCGGGGTCGCGCGAGGCTATCTGCGGCGTTCCGCGCTCACCGCGGAGCGTTTCCTGCCCGACCCCTTCGCAGCCGGCCGAGCCGGTCGGATGTATCGCACCGGCGACCTGGCACGGCGCCGCCCGGACGGCGCCTTCGAGTTCCACGGTCGCACCGATCGCCAGGTCAAGATCCGCGGCTTCCGGATCGAACCGGGCGAGATCGAGGCCGTGCTCAACGCCCGCCCCGAGGTGGCCGAGGCCGTGGTCGCGGTGTTCGGCACCGAGGCGGACGACAGGCGGCTGGTCGGCTACGCGGTGGCGGCCGGCGACGCCCGGGTGACCCCCTCGACGATGCGCACGTGGCTGCGCGAGCGGCTGCCCGCGCACATGGTGCCGGGCACGTGCCTGGTCCTGGAGGAGATGCCGCACGACCCCAACGGCAAGCCGGATCGCGGCGCGTTGACCGCTCCGTGGTCCAGCCGGGGCCGACTCGGCGACCTGCCCGAATACCGGGCACCGCAGAGCGAGGCCCAGTCACTGATGGCCGACGTCTGGGCCGAGGTGCTCGGCCTGGACCGGGTCGGCGTCGACGACAACTTCTACGAACTCGGCGGCGACTCCATCCTCAGCGTGGACACCATCGAGCGGCTGCGCCTGCTGGGGATCCACTGCTCGGCCGGGGCGTTCTTCCGACACCAGACGATCGCCGAACTGGCCGAGGCGACCGGCGGCGAGCGAAACGGCGCGAGCTGATGGAGATCACCGCACCGCCGGCCGGCCCGCCCGTGCGCTACGACGACGTCGACGTCACCGACCCCGGCGTCTACGAGGAATGCCAACACGCCAGGTGGCGGGCGATGCGCGCGGACACGGCGATCACCAGGCACACCGAGCCCGCCACGGGAGAGGTCTTCTGGGGCTTCCCCCGGTACGCCGAATGCGACCGCATCGTCAAGGACCACCGGGTCTTCGGCTCCGAGGACGGCACGATCCTGGCCTCCGTCGGCGTCGGTGACAGTGCCGGCGGCCGGACCATCACACTGATGGACCCACCACTGCACGGCGACATCCGCCGACCCACCATGCGCACGCTCGGCCACTCGGTCGTGCGCAAACGCGCCGCGGGCATCCGCGAGCGGGTGCGTACCCTGGCGCAACCCTGCCTGGCCGGCGGCGAACACGATTTCGCGAAGCTGATGCGACTGCTCCCGATGGTCGTGATCGGCGAACTCATGGGCATCCCCGACGAATACTGGGAGACCATCGCCCACTACACCACCGCGAGCATCGCCCCCGACGATCCCGAATACGTCAGCGGCGAAAGCACCCACCAGACACTGCGCCGAGCCCACCACGAACTCTTCGCCTGCTTCGCCCGGATCATCGACGCGAAGCGGGCCCACCCGGGCGAGGACCTGGTCAGCGCGCTGATCACGCTGGAGACCGAGGGCGCCCCGCTGGACGATCTGCGGGTGGCGCTGAACTGCTACAGCTTCCTGCTCGGCGCCAACTCCACCACGCCGCACGTCGCCTCGCACACCCTGCTCGCGCTCGCCGAACGGCCACACCTGTGGGACGCCGCGCTGGCCGACCCGAGCAGCACCACACTTCTGGTTGAGGAGGGCGCGCGCTGGACGACGCCGACGAACCACCTGGTGCGGCGGGTCAGGGAGGACACCGAGATCGCCGGCACCACGCTGCGCAAGGGCGACTGGGTGTGTGCGTGGGTGGCCTCGGCGAACCGGGACGAGAGCGTGTTCCCCGATCCCTACACCTTCGATCCGACCCGATCCCCCAACCCGCACCTGGCCTTCGGCGGCGGACCGCACTACTGCATCGGCGCACCGTCGAGCCGGATGGCACTCGGGATGCTCTTCGACGAACTCGGCAGTGCCCTGGAAGGCGTCGAACCGGCCGGCCCGATCACCCACCTGCGCTCCAACTGGATCAACGGGATCACGTCCATGCCGATGCGATTCCACCGCCGCCGGAGCAGCCGGTGAACGAGCGGGCGGTGAACGAGCCGGCGACGAACGGGCGTGCGACGAACGGGCGCGCGACGGACGGGAAGGCGACGGACGGGAAGGCGATGAACGAGCGGACCACGACCGGGCAGGCGGCGAACGGGCGGGCCGTGAACGGGCAGGCCGCGAGCTGCCGGACGCAGGCCGTCGGTGACGCGGTGGCCGCCACCGAGATGCCCCGCCTGGTCAGGCTCGACCACAACCTCTACGCGGCCTGCTTCACCGTGATGAAGCTGCTTCCGGCCCGCTACATCCTCGACACCGCCATCCGACGCGGCGAACTGCGCCCGGGAATGACCGTGGTGGAGACCAGTTCGGGCACGTTCGGACTGGGCCTGGCGATGGTGACCGCGCTGCGCGGATACCCCCTGGTCCTGGTCAGCGACCCGGTCCTGGACGCACCGCTGAAGGCCAGGCTGGAGAACCTGGGCGCACGCGTGGAGATCGTCACCGAACCCGCGGCCGTCGGCGGACACCAACGCGCCCGCCTCGACCGGCTCGACACGATCCGCAAGGAATGCGAACCCGCCTTCGTGCCCTCCCAATACGACAACCCGCTCAACCCCGCCGCCTACGCGAGTGTCGCCGAGCTGGTCCGCCGGCGGATCGGTCCGGTGGACACCCTGGTGGGTTGCGTCGGTTCCGGCGGCTCGATGTGCGGCACCGCGCAAGGTCTGCGCCGGCACCGTCCGCGGACCCGCGCGGTGGCCGTGGACACCCACCACAGCGTGCTGTTCGGACTGCCGGACGGCCCCAGGACACTGCGCGGGCTGGGCAACAGCCTGATGCCGGCCAACGTCGAACACGACACCTTCGACGACGTGCACTGGCTCGGCGCCGCCGAGGCGTTCGGCGCCACCGACCGGCTGCACCGCGAACACGCCCTGTTCATGGGCCCGACCAGCGGCGCGGCCTTCCTGGTGGCCCGGTGGGAGGCCCGACGCCACCCCGACCGCACCGTGCTGGCCCTGTTCGCCGACGAGGGACACCGCTACCAGTCCACCTCGGGCGATCCGAACTGGCGGCGCGCACACGGGCTGCACCTGCCCGCGCTGCCCACCGAACCGCACACCGTCAGCGACCCCGGCCAAGTGCGCGGCCACTGGGACCACATGGTGTGGGACCGGCGCCCCACACCCGAGTTCGCCCGATTTGCCGACGAGCGGACGCGTGCCCGATGACCGCGACCCTGCTCCTGGTGGAGAGCAACACCACCGGCAACGGACGAGCGCTGGTACGGGCCGCCCGCCGCGCGGGCCTGCGGCCGGTGCTGCTGTGCGCCCGCCCGGACCACTACGACTACGTCCGCGCGGACGACGTCCCCGTCGTGGTCACCGACACCGGCTCACCGGACGCGCTGTTGCGGGCCGTGCGCCGGCTCCGCGACCCGGTGGTGGGCGTGGCGAGCACCTCCGACCACTACATCGAGGCGGCCGCCACGCTCGCCGGCCGGCTCGGCCTGCCCGGACCCGACCCGCGGGCGGTCGCGATGTGCCGGGACAAGGGCCGCCAGCGCCGCGCCCTGACGGCGGCCGGGGTGGCCGTGCCCAGGAGCGTCACCGTCACCGACCTCGCGCACGTCGGCGCCGCTCGGCGCCAGCTGGGTCCGGGAGCGTTCCTGGTCAAACCGGTCACCGGAAGCGGGAGCGTGGGGGTACGACTGTGCGCCGACGCGGACGAGGCGCGCCGACACGCGGGCCCGCTCCTGGCCGAGGCGGTCAACGAACGCGGACTCGTGGTGCCGACCGGCGTGTTGTTTCAGGAGTACGTGCCCGGCCCGGAGTTCTCCGTCGAGTCGATCGGCGGCCGGGTGGTGGGCGTCACCGCCAAGCACCTGGGCGACCTGCCGCGTTTCGTGGAGACCGGACACGACTTCCCGGCCGTCGCCGACCCCGACCTGCTCGACGCGCTGCGGGCCGCGGCCGTGGCGGCCGTGGCGGCCCTGGGGCTGGCCGGTCGGCCGGCGCATGTCGAACTGCGGGTGGGACCGAGCGGACCGGTGGTGATCGAGGTCAACCCGCGCCTCGCGGGCGGTCACATTCCCGAACTCGTGCTCGCGGCCCGGGGCGTGGACCTGATCGACGGCCTGTTGGCCGCGGCCCTGGGCCGCCCGGTGCCGCCGCGTCCGGCGTCGGTCGCGGGCGCGGCGGCCGTACGCTTCCTCCTCGCGCCCGCGAGCGGTGTCCTCACCGGCGTCGACGGGACCGCGGACGCGGCTCGGCTGCCCGGCGTGCGACGAGTCGAGATCGGCGTGGCGGCGGGCACCCCGATGAGGCGGCACGGCGACTTCCGGGACCGGATCGGCTCGGTACTGACCACTGCCCGGGACACGGCGACGGCCGCGGCCGCGGCCGACCGGGCGCTGCGCACGCTCACCGTGCGCACGACCGCACCGGGGAGGACGGGGTGACCGGGGAAGGCACGCCGGCCACCGCGGCGACGAGCGACGACCGGGTGCATACGGGCGGACGGGTCCCGCTGCATCCGCGGGTCCGGGCGCTGACCCAACAGCCGGGCGTGGACGCGGCGTTCGCCGGCGATCTCGCGCTTACCACGCAGATCGACCGGGCGCACGTGGTGATGCTCGCCGAGCGCGGCATCCTGTCGACGGCCGCCGCCGCCCGGCTGCTCGGCGCCGTGGACGCGTTGCGCGCGGAGAACTTCGCGTCGCTGCGCGAACGCCCGGCCCCGCGCGGCTGGTACCTGATGTACGAACTGTTCCTGACCGAGCGGCTGGGCCCCGATGTCGGCGGCCAACTGCAACTGGGACGCTCGCGCAACGACCTCACCGCGACGCTCCAGCAACTCAAGCTGCGCGGACCGTACCTGGACCTGCTGTGGGAGTCCCTGCGGCTGCTCGGCACGCTCACTCGCGCGGCCCGGCGGCACGCCCGCACCGTGATGCCCGCGTTCACCCACCACCAGCCCGCCGTACCGATCACCTACGGCCACTACCTGAGCGGCGTCGCGGTGGCGCTGGCGGCCGACATCGAGGCGTTGGCCCGGGTCGCGGAGGACCTCGACCGCAGTCCGCTGGGCGCGGGCGGCGTGGGCGGCACCACGGTGCCCATCGACGCGGGTCGCACCGCGGCGCTGCTCGGCTTCGCCGGGGCGCGCGCCAATTCGGTCGAGGCGGTCGCCGCCCGGGACGCCGCGTTGCGGTTGTCGGCCGCCGGCGCCGTGCTGGGGGTGCTGCTCGGCCGGGTGGCCACCGACCTGTCGGTGTGGACCAGCTCGGACAGCGGGCTGTTGACCGTGCCCGACAACCTGACCAGCGGCAGCTCGATGATGCCGCAAAAGCGCAACGTCTTCGTCCTGGAACATGTCGCGGGCAAGGCGGCCGCGCCCCTGGGCGCGTTCGTGACGGCCGCGACCGCGATGCACAAGACTCCGTTCAGCAACGCCATCGCGGTACACACCGAGGGCATCCGTCCGGTCGAGGACGCGGCGCGGCAACTCGCCCAGGCCGCCACGCTGTTGCGTCTCGTGGTGGGGGCCGCGCAGCCGGCTGTCGAGCGCATGACGGCCTGCGCGGAGGCGGGCTGCACGGCGGCGACCGAGGCCGCCAATCGGCTCGCGCTCGACACCGGCCTCGGCTTTCGGGCCGCGCACGCCGCGGTCGCGGGGGCGGTGCGCGAATCGCTGGCGAACGGCGGGGAGCCGCTGGCCGACGTGCTGGCCCGACTGCCCGAGGCGGGCGGCCGGACCGACCTGACGGTCTCGGCACGCACCATTGCCGAGACCGCCGAATACGGCGGGGGGCCGGGGCCGCGAGCGCTCGACGACTGCCTGCGCACGACCCGACGCCGGCTGGGCGAGCAACTGGTCCTGCTGCGCGCGCTGCGGCAGCGCTGGAACGGCTACGAACCCGCCCTCGACGCGGCGGTGGCCGCGGTGCGGCGCGCGGGCGGCGACGCGGGCTCGACCGGGAGCGGCGGCGAACGGGCAGCCGGCGGCGGCCGTAGCGACCGGGCCGGACGATCCGACCGGGCCGGACGATCCGACCGCGTCGACGACGCGGAGCGCGCCGACGGCTCGACCCCCCGGGCCTCGGCCGATGGGAGGACCACGTGAGGACCAAGGAACGCCGCGGTCTGTGGGTGACTTCGCCCCAGCCGTGCCCGGACGCCGGGACCCGGCTGTACTGCCTGCCGTACGCGGGCGCGGGCGCATCCGCCTTCCGCGACTGGCCCGAAGCGCTCGCCGCGCTCGGGTCCTTCGAGGTCGCGCCGATCCAGTACCCGGGACGGGAGAACCGGCTGCACGAACACCCGTTCATCGACATCGACGCGATGGCCGCCGAGGTCGCCGCGAGCATCGATCGGCCCTACGCGGTCTTCGGCCACAGCATCGGCGGCCGGCTCGCCTTCGAGCTGTGCCGCAGGTTGCGCGCCCTGGGCTGCCCCACCCCACTGCGGCTGTTCGCTTCCGGGTGCCCGGCGCCGCAGCATCCAGCCGCGGCGATCCGCGACTCGGACCTGCCCGACGACGAGTTCATCGCCCGCGTGGACGGCATGGGCGGACTGCCCGCCGAGGTGCTGGCCGATCCCGAACTGCGCGAGCTGGTCGTCCCGGTGCTGCGGTCGGACTTCACCATGGTCGACGACTACGACTACACGCCGCAGGCGCCGCTGGCCCACCCGATCAGCGCCTTCGTGGGCGACGCCGACCCGGAGGCCGATTCGCGGACCGCGGCCGGCTGGCGGACGCAGACCGCCGCCGACTTCGCGCTGCACGTACTGCCCGGCGACCACTTCTTCCTGCACAGCGCCCGCCGCACCCTGCTGGCCACGTTGGTCACCGACCTGGCCGCCGCGACCGCTGCCGGTTCCCCCTGACCCGCCCGCACCCATCGAGGCCGCCGACGCCGTCGGCGCTCGGAAAGGACCGTGGAGCCATGCCGGACGCAATCGCCGTCGAGGCGCTGCACAAGAGATACGGCGACGTGCAGGCCCTGGACGGGCTCGATCTCACCGTCGAACAGGGCGCGGTGATGGGCCTGTTGGGTCCCAACGGAGCCGGCAAGACGACCGTCGTGCGAATCCTCGCGACGCTGCTGCGGCCCGACTCCGGATCGGTGCGCGTGTGCGGCGTCGACGCGTTGCGCGAGCCCGAACGAGTGCGGCCCCTGATCGGACTCACCGGCCAGTACGCGGCGGTCGACGAAAAGCTGACCGGTTTCGAGAACCTGCGCATGCTCGCCCGACTCGCTCGGCGCGGTCGGACCGAATCCCGCGACCGAGCCGACGAACTGCTGGCGGAATTCGGCCTCGCCGACGCCGCCGGACGGCTGGTCCGCACGTACTCGGGCGGCATGCGCCGCAGGCTCGATCTCGCGGCCGGTCTGATCGCCCGCCCCGAGGTGATCTTCCTGGACGAGCCGACCACGGGCCTGGACCCCCGAAGCAGGACGGCGATCTGGAAGGTGGTCGCCGACCTCTCCGCCGCCGGTACCACCGTGCTGCTGACCACGCAGTACCTGGAGGAGGCGGATCGGCTCGCCCACACGGTCGTGGTCGTGGACCACGGCACGGTGATCGGCCGGGGCACCCCGCAGGAGCTCAAGGACCGGGTGGGCGGCGAGCGGCTGGAGGTCCGGTTGCAGGACGCCGGCCAGTACGAGCGCGCCGAACGGGTGATCCGCGGGGTCGTCGGGGACGGCCCGTGCAGTCATGACGACGAGGGGCGGATCAGCGTGGCGGTGGCCGGCGGGGCGATGCTGATGCCCGAGTTGGCACGGGAGTTGCACGCCGCGCAGGTGGTCGTCGCGGATCTGGCGGTACGCCGACCCACCCTCGACGACGCCTTCTTCGCGCTGACCGAGCCGGGCGAAGGTTCGATTTCCGGCGCCGACCCGGCGCCGGCACCCCCGGAAGCCGAACACGTCACCGCGGTGACGGCCGGAAGGACGGATCAGCGATGAGCCGCACGCCGACCGCGAAGACGGCGAGGACCACCAAGTCGGTGAAGACGACCACGGATACGAAGTCCACGAGCACCACGAAGGCGACGCCGGTGTCCCCGGCGGGGCCCGCCGCACGCGAACGGGACCCCGGCGGCGGCATCGCCTGGTGGTTCTCCGACGCCGGGGAAATGGCGCTGCGCAACCTCAAGCACCTGCGACGCACGCCGGACCTGATGATGTACGCGCTCATCCAGCCGGTGATGTTCATCCTGCTGTTCCGCTACGTGCTCGGCGGCGCGATCGACGTTCCGGGCGATGATTACGGCCAGTTCCTGCTGCCCGGCATCTTCGTGCAGATGGTCCTGTTCGGCTCGGTCGCGGGCACCGCCGTCGGGGTTGCCGACGACATGAGCAAGGGCATCATGGACCGGTTCCGATCGATGCCGGTGAGTCGATCGGCCGTACTGGCCGGCCGGACGTTCTCCGAACTGGCCCGCACCCTCGTGGCCGTCGTGGTGATGATCGTGGTCGGGCTCCTGGTCGGATTCCGCTTCGACGGCGACCCCCTGCCGATGGCGGGCGCGTTCCTGCTCCTGTTCGCCTTCGGCTATGCCTTCTCCTGGCTCGCCGCCCTGATCGGCATGGCCGTCAGCGGCCCCGAGGCCGCCCAGGCCGGTGGCACCGCGTGGCTCTTCCCGTTCACCTTCATCAGCTCGGTCTTCGTCCCCGTCTCCTCGATGCCGGGTTGGCTCCGGCCGTACGCCGAGCACAGTCCGGTGACGGTGGTGGTGGACACCCTGCGTGCCTGGCTGGGCGGCACCGACGCGGGCTCGGCCGCCTGGCAATCCCTGGCCTGGACGGTGGGCATCGCGACCGTCTGCGCCCCCCTCGCGGTGGCCCGCTACCGCAACAAGTGAGGACGGCCGGCGGAGCTCTTCGGTCGCGATGCACCCGAGTGATGGCGCCATGCCGAGTCGCCTGGGCTTGAGATGGCGCATTGATTGCGCCATAATGGCGTCATCGGGGCAGTCACCAAGGAAGTCGACGGTTGCGAAGGGCATTCGGTGGACGCGTGGCCGGAGCAGGTAATCTCCGCCGTGGAGCGGCACGATCGCGCTTCCCGTACCGTCGATCGGCGCGGCGGACGGGGCGGGCGGCGCTCCACCGCCCGGGTGCGCCGAACCGACCGGACCGATATCTCACTCGTCCCGCCTTGGGGGACGCCCGCCAAAATGATGAGAAGGGACAGCCGTGCCTGTTTTCGATACTCCCGAGCCGATCTCCGTCACGCTCGACATCTATGTCGGCGACGTGCAGATCACCGCCGAAGACCGGACCGACACCGTCGTCGAGGTGCGACCGACCGACGAGAGCGATGCCTCGGACGTGAAGGCCGCGGAGCAGACGAGTGTCGAATACGCCGACGGCGTACTGGTGATCAAGGCGCCGAAGCCCACGGTGCCGGCGATGAACTTCTCCCGGAAGACCCGTTCGGTGGATGTGTCGATCACGCTGCCTGCCGGCTCGCACGTGCGTGGCGAAGCGGCCTTGGGAGACCTGCGCGGTTCCGGACGCCTCGGTGAGTGCACGTTCAAGACGTCCACCGCGCACGTTCGACTCGACCACGTCGGTTCGTTGCGCCTGGATACGGCAGGCCACATCACCGTGCGCCGGGTCGACGGCGACACCGAGGTCAAGACCTCCACCGGGCGGATTCGGATCGGCGAGATCGACGGTGCGGTCAAGGCCAAGAACTCCAACGGCCACACCGAAATCGGCAGGGTCACCGGCGACATCCACGTCCGCTCCGCCAACGGCGACATCACCGTCGAGCACGCCTCGGGTCTCAAGACCGACGCCAAGACCTCCAACGGCAGCATCCGCGTCGGGGAAGTGACCCGCGGCACGGTCGTGCTCAAGACGGCGTGTGGTGACCTGGAGGTCGGCATCGGCGCGGACCGCCCGGCGAAGCTGGACCTGACCACCGGATACGGGCGCGTGCACAACACGCTGGAGCCCGCCGACAAGTCGTCCGAGGAATCGGTCGAGGTGCAGGCGCAGTCCTCCTACGGCGACATCACCATCCACCGCGCCTGACGAACGGTTCTGCGCACCCGAAACGGCTACTGCACCCAGCCGTTGAACTGCTGCTTGCCGCGATGGGCTCGCCTGCTGTTGGCCAGTGCCGCGGCGGAGGCTCGGACCATCCACGTGTTCACCGAGACGCCCTGCATGGACGCCGCCTTCTCGATCTCTTCCTTCATCTCCTGCGGAGGTCGGAAGTTGATCCTGGCCGTGGCGCCGCTGCGGGTGCCGCCGGGCGGTCCGGCCAACCAGTCGCTCGCCGCGTCACCGGTCTCGTCCGCGGCGTCGCCGGCGGCGCTGTCGTCGCCCGTGGGTGCGGTCACCACGAAACTGGGGTCCATCCCCCGCAGGCGCAGGTCCACCGAGCCGGGTGCCAGCTCTTGGCTGATCTCGTCGGCCGCGGCCGACAGAACCTTGAGCAACGTGAGTCGAACGGCCGACTCCAGCGGGGCGACGAGGCGCTCGGCAACGGCGCGGGCCTCGGCGTCTCCGGCCGCAGCGGCTGTCACCAACTCGTCGCGCAGCGCCTCGACGTACTCCCGTAGTTCCATGGAATTATCATGGCACACTGATTGCGCCGTATGGCGCCTGGCCGGCCCGGCACCCGTGTGGCCACCTCCGCCCAGGGGATATGACGATTTCCCATTGCCCCGACGGTGGACATCCGTACCTCGGCGGCCCGCCGCAGGCGGGTGGATTCGACCGACCCGTCGCCATCGGCGATCCACATGGCGCCATCGTCACGCCATGGGAGCCATCGCCACCGCCGCGTACCGCGTGGGTTACCCGGAACGGCTCGGGGCCGGTATCTCGCGAGAGATACCGGCCCCGAGCCCGTTCGAACACCCCAGGGCCGTCAGGTTTCGAACCCGGCGGGGTGTCCGGCCGCCGGCACGGCGGATTCCGGTCACGGCAACCGGGTCATGAGTTCGGCCGTCTCCCGCTGGAGGCTGCACGCGCGCGTGCTGAACGACTGCCGCACCCGCTCGCGGACCTCGGCCGGTTGCTCCTGGCTGAGTTTGAACATGCCCTCCGCCCCCGTGACGGTGACCCGGAAGGCGCCCACGCCGGGGACGATCTTTCGGAAGTAGTCGACCGACTCGGTCTGGTCCCAGCCGGCACCGAACTCCGACTCGAAGGCCAGCGCGGTGGCTCGCACCACGCCCAGCGTCTCCTCCAGCGAGTCGATCCTCTCCACGACACCGCGTACGTGCACCGAGGTGAAGTTCCACGTCGGAGCGGCCGGCGTCACTTCGTACACGGTGGGCGACACATAGCCGTGCGGACCGGTGAAGGTCAGCAGCAGGACGGTTCCCGTCTCCAGCGCCTTCCAGTGCGGATTCGCCCGGTTCATGTGCCCGAGCAGGGTGGCGCCCGACAGATCGTCGGACCACGAAGGCGTCATCTGCGGATCGGGGATGACGGGCAGGTGGGTCGCGAACGGGCCCGCGCTGGGGTCGCCGTTCATGACCGCAAGGGCCAACGGATTGGCGCGGATCAGGTCTACCATCCACGAACTGTCCGGTTCACGATAGTGGCGGGGAACGAACATCCGGAATTCACACCCTTTTTGTGATCTGGCTCGCGGTATGGCTCCGACTCGCCGACGCTACCAATGCGTCGAGCGCTTGCGGCAATTCGGAGCCGGGAGGCAATGCTGTCCCGTCGACAGGACGGCAGCCATGGGTACGCGGTGCACCGGGATCCTTGAAAGGTGGCTCCCGGTCCCTCTAGCTTGGCATTACTGCGTTCCCGAGAGTAATACTCGGTACGCCGCTCCCGGGTGACCGGTCGAGATGTTCGAGACCATCGGCCGCACACCTGTAGTGAGTTGACCGTGTTCCCGATTCGGGCCTCTGGGTTGCCGCAACCGACCCATTGAAAATGCGGAAGTCCCTGTCGCAGCGACGCTAGCGGGAGAATTTTCTATGGGTATGTTCGGGCACGAGATCCACGACGTGGTCGGCATCGGATTCGGTCCGTCGAATCTGTCGCTCGCCATTGCCCTGGAGGAGCACCAGGCCAACGAGTCGGCTCGACCGGTGACCGCCGCGTTCTTCGAGCGGCAGCCCGCGTTCGGCTGGCACCGGAACATGCTGCTCCCGTCGACCACCATGCAGATCTCGTTCCTCAAGGATCTGGCCACGTTCCGCAACCCGGTGTCGCGGTTCGGCTTCATTTCGTATCTGCACGCCTCGGGGCGGCTGCCGCAGTTCGTGAACGCCCAGGACTTCTTCCCCACCCGGCAGGAGTTCCACCAGTACCTGGAGTGGGCCGAGTCGAGCGTCACCGACCGCGTCTCCTACGGCTCGGACGTCACCTCGATCCGGCCACCGCAGGGCATCGCGGCGCGGGACGCCAAGCACTTGGAGATCGAGGTCGAAGACCTCGTCTCGGGCGCGACTCGGCTGGTCAAGGCGCGCAACGTGACCGTCTCGACCGGCCTGGTACCGCGCCTGCCCCAGGGCATCGAGCGCGACGAACGCGTCTGGCACAGCTCGGAGTTCCTGGAGAAGTTCGGCCGGATGGATGCCGCCGGGCTGGGCAGTGTGGCGGTCGTCGGCGCCGGTCAGAGCGCGGCCGAGATCACCCGGTTCCTGTACGACACCCTCCCGCACGCCCGGGTCTCGGCGATCCTGCCCGCCTACGGGTACTCCGTCGCCGACGACACCCCCTTCGCCAACCAGGTGTTCGATCCCGGAGCGGTCGACGAGTACTACTTCGGGTCCGACCGCACCCGGGAGGCGTTCTGGCGCTACCACAAGAACACGAACTACTCGGTGGTCGACGACGAAGTGATCAGGGATCTGTACCGGCGCTCGTACGAAGAGGAGGTGCGCGGCGTTCGGCGGTTGAACTTCCTCAACCTCACCCGGGTCGACCAGGTCAAACGCTCCGGGGACGAGACCCGGGTGTCCCTGCGCTCGCTGCTCGACGATCGCGTTCGCGAGCTCGACGTCGACGCCCTGGTCTTCGCCACCGGCTACGACTCCCCGGAGCCCTCCGGCCTGCTCGGCGACCTCGACCGGTACTGCCTGCGCGACGAGGCCGGGCGGCACCGGGTGGGGCGCGACTACCGCCTGGTCACCAGCCCCGAACTGTCCTGTGGCATCTACCTCCAAGGCGGCACCGAGCACACCCACGGGCTGACGTCCTCACTGCTGTCCAACATCGCGATCCGCAGCGGCGAGATCGCCGACTCCGTCATCCGGCGTCGCGTCGAGCACGAACTCGAACTCGAACGGAACGCCGCCCTGGAGGTCGCGCGGGAGACCCGCTGACCGCAAACCCCACTTGCGGGCCGCAAACCCCGCCCGCTGACCGCAGGCCCCACCCGACGGCTCGCCGGCACCACCGGCGGGCCGTCGGTATGTCCGCGACGAAGACGTCCTGTCTAGGTCGAAGGGCGCGCGACGCCCGACCAAGAAAAGGTGGGCCCGGTGCCGCTTTCGGCACCGGGCCCACCCCGGGGTCGTTCGGATCGCTCGTCGAAGCGGGCGACTAGCCCGCCGCCATCGCCTCGCGCAGGCTCTTCGGCCGCAGATCGGTCCAGTTCTGCTCGACGAAGTCCAGGCACTGTTGGCGTCCGTCCTCACCGAATACGACCCGCCAGCCGGCGGGGACCTCGGCGAACGAGGGCCAGAGGGAATGCTGCTCCTCGTCGTTCACCAGGACGTAGAACCGGCCGTCCGCGTCGTCGAACGGATTGCTGCTCATGGGCCACTCCAATTCCGGTTGCTTGCCGCGTGGTTCATTTCGGAAAGCGTATCGCCTTTCTCCGGCCGGTGGGGAGCGGCGACCCATCGAACAGAAAGTCTGCGGGCTCCGGTAAGCCCTTCTCCGCGCTGCGTCGTCGAGAATGCCTTCTGCTGTGGAAGTGACCACCGAGGGGTGCGATGATTTCGAGGGTCCTGGGCGCAGGACGGTTCCGTTTCACTGACCTTTGGATTGTGCGTCGGAGGAGTTGTGCCATGAGCGTCACGGCAGCACAGGGATTCTCGGCTGCGGGAATATGGGCAGGAATCAAAACCGACCGCCCGGATCTGGCCATGGTCGTCAACCAGGGCCCGCGCCGCGCCGCCGCGGGCGTCCTCACCTCGAACCGGGTGCGGGCGGCGCCCGTCGTCTGGTGCGAACAGGTCCTCGCACACGGCGAGGTGGGCGCCGTCGTGCTCAACTCCGGGGGCGCCAACGCCTGTACGGGGCCCGACGGCTTCCAGGACACCCGGGCCACCGCCGAGAAGGCGGCCGCGGTGCTCGATGGGCACCGCGCGGAGACGACAGCGGTCGCCTCCACCGGCCTGATCGGCATCCGGCTCCCGATGGAGCGGCTGCTCACGGGGATCGAGAAGGCGGCGGCCGAACTCTCCCCGGACGGCGGTGAGAGGGCCGCCGTCGCCATCATGACCACCGACTCGGTGCCCAAGACCGCGGTCGCCCGGCGCGCCGGATGGACCGTCGGCGGCATGGCCAAGGGCGCGGGCATGCTCGCCCCCGGTCTCGCCACCATGCTGGTGGTGCTCACCACCGACGCGGACCTCGACGCGGCGACGCTGGACCGGGCCCTGCGCGCGGCGACCCGTGTCACCTTCGACCGGATCGACTCGGACGGCTGCATGTCCACCAACGACACCGTGCTGCTGCTTGCCTCCGGAGCCTCGGAAGTCGTTCCGGGATACCAGGAGTTCGCCGAGGCGGTACGGACCGTCTGCGGCGACCTCGCGCGGCAGCTCATCGCCGACGCCGAGGGCGCCTCCAAGGAGATCAGGATCGATGTGGTCGGGGCGCACTCGGAGGACGACGCGGTCCTGGTCGCCCGCTCCATCGCGCGCAACAACCTGCTCAAGTGCGCGATCCACGGCGAGGACCCCAACTGGGGCCGCGTGCTCGCCGCCATCGGCACCACCTCGGCCGTGTTCGACCCGGACCGGCTGAACGTCGCCATGAACGGCGTGTGGATCTGCAAGGACGGAGCGATCGGCATGGACAGGAACGCGGTCGACATGACGGGACGCGAGGTGGTCGTCACGGCCGATCTCGCGGCGGGCGGCGAGTGCGCGACGATCTGGACCAACGACCTCACCGGCGCGTACGTCCACGAGAACAGCGCGTACTCGTCATGAGAACGAGCACGCGCGAGCATCCCGCGCTGGCCCACGCCCGGTCCGTCATCGAGGCGCTGCCGTGGCTGATCCGCCATCAGCAGGTGACCTGCGTCATCAAGTTCGGCGGGCACGCCATGATCGACGACGAGCTGAAGGCCGCCTTCGCCCAGGATGTCGTCTTCCTTCGGCACGCCGGGCTGCGTCCGGTCGTCGTGCACGGCGGCGGACCCCAGATCAGCGCCGAACTCGAACGACACGGTCTGGGCACCGAGTTCAAGGCCGGCCTCCGGGTTACACCACCGGAGGCGATGGAGGTGGTGCGAATGGTGCTCGCCGGTCAGGTCCAGCGCGAACTGGTGGGTCTGATCAACCAGTTCGCTCCGCTGGCGGTCGGTATGACCGGTGAGGACTCCGACACGATCATCGCGACCAGGCACCGGCCGCTGGTCGACGGCGAGCCCGTGGACATCGGCCGGGTCGGCGAGATCGTCCGGGTGAACCCGGTCGCGATCGAGGCACTCCTGGCCGGCGGGCGGATCCCGGTGATCACCTCCATCGCCCGCAGCGCCGAGGACGACTACGTCTACAACGTCAACGCCGACACCGCCGCCGCCGCGGTCGCCGCCGCACTCGACGCGCACGCGCTGGTCGTACTCACGGACGTCGAGGGACTGTACGCCGACTGGCCGCACAGCAACGAGGTGATCAGCCGGCTCGCCGCAAGCGAACTGGAGAAGCTGCTGCCCGAGTTGGCCGACGGCATGGTTCCCAAGATGGCCGGTTGCCTGCACGCGGTGCGCAACGGCGTCGGCAGCGCGCGGGTGATCGACGGTCGGGTCAAGCACTCCGTCCTGCTGGAGATGTTCACCCGGGAGGAGATCGGCACCCTGGTGATGCCGGACATCATCGAGGAGGGTGGGTGACGGACGAGACCGGGAACAGCGGGCTCGCCGGCCCGCCCGCCCTCCGCGCCACCGGGACAAGCGGTCGCTTTCCCGGCCGCTTTCGTGTATTCGGCCCCCGCCGTGTGTCCTGCGGGAGGTGATAAAAGCCGCCCGACTTTCTCTCGCTCGCCACCGCCCGGTGTTCTCGTGAGCGATGGTACGTCCGAACCACCGCGGGGGACACGGTCGAAGAGGGCTGGTCAGGGGCAGGGTCCGACGCCCCGTCGTCCCGTTGACAGGACGGCCGCACCCTGGCTGGATGGATTCCGGCGTATCGACCGAGCGTGTCCGAAAGCGCGTCGGATTCCGCAGGGGAATTCCGGTGAGTTTCCCGTGTCGACATGCCATGCTTTTCCACGGTCGGCTCGCCTCGGATGAAAGCATTTCAATCTCGTCGAGGCCGGCCGCGGATTCGGCCGACGGTGATTCCGTCGCCACCGGGCCGGTGCGCCGACGCGCCCGACGGCGGCACCATCGGTTCCGTCCCTGATGGGCGGTATGCCGGTCGTCCCCAGGGGTGCCTGCTCCGATCGCCAAGCGCTTCCCGGTCCGCTCGCCGGGCGAGCCGGGCAAGTGGATGCCCCACGCCCGGCGATGTGGTGGCCCGACCCCGACGGAGAGCCGGAGTTCGCCAACGACATCGATGAACCGGCGCCCGCCGAAGAACGCATCGGCGGCAAGCCGGCCCCTCTGCGCAAGATGAACAGGAGTGCCCAGTAATGATCCCGTTGTCCTTCGCGCAGCGACGTCTGTGGTTCATCGACAAGTTCGAGGGGCCGTCCGCGACATACAACGTGCCCTTCCTCATCCGGCTCACAGGTGAACTGGATGTGGAGGCACTCACGGCGGCGGTTCGTGACGTGGTGACTCGTCACGAGAGCCTGCGCACCCTGATCGTGGAGAACGCCGAGGGCGTGCCCGCACAGCAGGTGCTCCCCGCCGAGCAGGTCCGTTTGCACATCCCGCTGGTCGAGGCGGAACCGGAGGCGTTGGACGACGCGGTGCGCGAAGCCGCCAACCGGGTGATCACGCTGTCCGAGGAGATCCCGGTCCGCGCCACCCTCTTCCGCGCCGGTGCCCGCGACCACCGGCTCCTGCTGCTGATCCACCACATCGCCACCGACGGCGAGTCCCTGGCTCCGCTCGCGCGCGACCTGGCCGCCGCCTACACCGCCCACGTCCGCGGCGGTGAGCCGGACTGGCCCGAACTGCCGGTCCAGTACATCGACTACACGCTGTGGCAGCGTGAACTCCTCGGCGACGAAGACGATCCGGACAGCGTCCTGTCCACCCAGCTCGGCTACTGGCGCGACGAGCTGTCCGGCGTACCGCAGCCGATCCGGTTGTCCACCGACCGCCCGCGCCCTCCGGTGGCCGGCCACCACGGTGACGGCATCGGCCTCACGCTCGACCGGGAACTGTGCGCCAAGGTGGAGAAGTTGGCCAAGCGCGCCGACGTGACCACGCCGATGGTGCTCCAGGCCGCGCTCGCGGTTTTGCTCCAGCAGCTCGGCGCGGGCGAGGACATCGCCATCGGCTCCACCATCGCGGGTCGCACGGACGACGAACTCGCGGATCTGGTCGGATTTTTCGTCAACACCTGGGTGCTCCGCACCGATCTGTCCGGCACCCCGTCCTTCGAGCAGCTCCTTGCTCGGGTGCAACACAAGGCCCTGGCCGCGTACGACAACCAGGACGCGCCATTCGAGCGCCTGGTGGAGATCCTCAACCCGGAGCGCTCCACCGCGTACCACCCGCTGTTCCAAGTCATGTTCACCTGGGCGACCCGCGGCTGGATCGAGTTCGACCTGCCCGGCGTCAAGGCGCACTTCGGCCCGCTGCCGACGCCCACGGCCAAGTTCGACCTGGAGTTCAACTTCTTCGACGATCCCGACGAAGCGGGGCTGTTGATCTTCCTGGAGTACGCGACCGAGCTGTTCGACCGGTCCACGGCGGAGGCCGTCATGGCCCGCTTCGTGCGCCTCATCGAACAGTTGGTCGCCGAGCCGTCCCGCCCGGTCGCGCAGGCGGACGTGCTGGAGGCGGGCGAGCGCGAGTTGGTGCTGCGGACCTTCAACGACACCGCGGCCACGACACCCGAACTCGGCATCCCGGCCCTGCTCGAGCGCCGGGTGGCGGCGGCGCCGGACGCGACCGCCCTGATTCACGACGACGAGGAACTGTCGTACGCGCAACTCGACGCGCGAGCGGAGCGCCTCGCCCGTGAGCTGACGAGTCACGGGGCGGGCCCGGAGACCGTCGTCGGCCTGGCCCTGCCGCGTTCGACAGACCTGATCGTGGGCATGCTGGGCATCCTCAAGACGGGCGCCGCCTACCTGCCGATCGACCCCAAGTACCCCAGCACACGGCTGGACTACATCCTGTCCGACGCGCGTCCGCGGCTGATCCTGACCAACGCCGACACGGTCGACGTGCTCCCCGCGTCGGATGTGCCGACCCTGTTCATCGAGGACGTCGACTTCGCCGCGGTGGGCCCGGATGTGCGGCATGCCGTGGTCCGGCCCGCGAACGCCGCGTACGTGATGTACACCTCGGGCTCCACCGGCACGCCGAAGGGCGTGACGATCACGCACCGCGACGTGGTCAACGGCGTGCTGCGCCTTGCCGACGCGGTCGGGATCGACGCGGGCACGCGGGTACTGGCGGGCACGTCGGTCAACTTCGACGTCTCGGTCTTCGAAACCATCACCACGCTGGCCGTCGGCGGCACCCTCGAAGTGGTCCGCGACGTGCTGGTGATCGGTGAGCGCGGCGGCTGGACCGGCGGGGTGATCAGCACCGTGCCGTCCGTCTTCGCCGAACTCCTGGACCAGGTGGGCGGGAAGATCCGGGCCGACGCCGTCGTGTTCGCCGGTGAGGCGCTGCCCGCCTCGCTGGTGGAGCGGGTGCGGGACGCCATCCCGGGCGTGCGGGTCGTCAACGCCTACGGCCAGACCGAGTCGTTCTACGCCACCACCTTCACCGCCGACCGGACCTGGACCGGCACGGTCGGCGCACCGATCGGCGCCCCACTGGGCAACATGCGCACCTACGTCCTGGGCCCCGGCCTGCAACCGGTGGCCCCGGGGGTCGTGGGGGAGCTGTATGTCGCGGGCAACGTGGCGCGTGGCTACCTCGGGCGTGCCCGGGCGACCGCCGAGCGCTTCGTCGCCGATCCGTACGGGCCCGCCGGTGCGCGGATGTACCGCACCGGCGACCTGGCCCGCTGGACGGTCGACGGCAGGCTCACCTACGTGGGCCGGGACGACGCGCAGGTCAAGGTGCGCGGCTTCCGGATCGAGCCGGGGGAGGTGGAGGCGGCGCTGACCGCCCACCCCGGCGTGGCACAGGCCGTGGTGGTCACCCACCAGGGACACGGCAGCACCCGGCTGGTCGGCTACGTGATACCGCGGGGCGCGGGGGAGTCGGGGCTCGGCACCGTGGAGAGCCTGGGCGACCTGCAGGTCGACCTGACGGCCACCGTCTCCTCGCGCGAGTTGCGCAAGTTCGTATCCGGCAGGCTGCCGGAGTTCATGGTGCCGTCGGTGTTCGTGATGCTGGACCGGCTCCCGCTGGCCCCCAACGGCAAGCTGGACCGCAACGCCCTGCCGGAGCCCGAGTTCGCCGGCAGCACCCACCGGGCGCCGCGCACCCCCGTGGAGGAGATTCTCGCCGGGGTGTACGCCGAGGTCCTGGGCCTGGACCGGGTCGGTATCGACGACGACTTCTTCGCCATCGGCGGGGACAGCATCCGCTCGATCCAGGTGGTCTCGCGGGCCCGGGCGCTGGGCGTGGAGGTCACGCCGCGACAGGTCTTCGAGTCGCGCACGGTGGCCGAGCTGGCCGAGACGGCGGGCAGCGGCGGCCGGTCCGGGCCGGTCCTCGACGAACTGGAGGGCGGCGGCGTGGGCTTCATGCCGCTCCTGCCGGTGAGCCACTATCTGCTGGAACTGGGCACCGGTCTGAACCGGTTCACCATGTCGATGACGGTGGAACTGCCCGTCGGGATCGACGAAGCCGCTCTGATCGCGACCCTGACGGCGGTCTTCGACCGGCACGACATGCTGCGCTCGCGCCTGATCGTCGGCCGGGAGACCGGTCTCGAGGTGGCCGCTCCCGGCACGGTCGACATCGCGCCCCTGATCCACCGGGTGCGCACCGACGGCCGCTGGGCCGACGGCTGGCGCGAGCGGGCCGCCGCCGAACTGGACGCCGCCACCGACCGCCTGGACGCCGAGGCCGGGCGCATGGCGGGGTTCGTGTGGTTCGACGCCGGTGCCCGCAGTGCCGGGCGGCTGATCATCGCCCTGCATCACTTCGCTGTCGACGGCGTGTCCTGGCGCATCCTGCTGCCCGACCTCGCCGAGGCGTGGACGCGGATCCGCGACGGACGCACACCGGAACCGGCGCCGGTGGGTACCTCCGTCCGACGCTGGTCGTACGCGTTGACGCAGGAAGCCCGTTCCGCCGAGCGTGCCGGTGAGCTGGCGCTGTGGCGCACGATCGTCGCCGGTCCGGATCCGGTGCTCGGCAGCCGCCCGCTCGACCCGACCCTGGACACCATTTCCACGGTCGAGCACGTGCGCATGAACCTGCCGACGGCGGCCACCGAGGCGCTGCTGACCACCCTGCCCGCCGCCTACCGCGGTGGCGTCAACGACGGCCTGCTGGCCGCCCTCGCCCTCGCGGTGGCCAAGTGGCGCAAGCAGCGCGGTGTGGACGAGTCCTCGCTGCTGCTGCGCCTGGAGGGCCACGGCCGGGAGGAGGGCGCCGTGCCGGGCGCGGATCTCTCGCGTACGGTGGGCTGGTTCACCAGCATGTTCCCCGTCCGCCTGGACGTGGCGGGCGTCGACCTCGACGACGCCCTGAACGGCGGCAGGGCCGCCGGCGCCGCGGTCAAGGCGGTCAAGGAGCAACTGTTCGCCGTGCCGGACAAGGGCATCGGATACGGCCTGCTGCGCTACCTGAACCCGCAGACCGGTGAGATCCTCAAGCGGCACGCGACCGGTCAGGTGTCCTTCAACTACCTGGGCCGGTACGCCGGTTCGGCCGGCCGGCCGGAAGCCCCGCAGGGGCCGGGCTTCACCCAGGTCGAGGGCACCACCGAGCTCGTCGCGGACCCGGACGCGAACATGCCCGCGCTGGCCGCGCTGAGCGTCAGCGCGTACGTGACCGACACCGAGCAGGGCCCGCACCTTGCCGCCCGTCTCGACTTCCCCTCCGCCCTCTTCACGCAGGCCGAGGTGGCGGAGCTGGCCGCGCTGTGGCGCACCGCACTGGAGGCCCTCGCGCGACATGCCACCCAGCCGGAGGCGGGCGGTCTCACCCCTTCGGACGTGCCGCTGGTGAAGGTGAGCCAGGGCGAGCTGGACCGATGGGAGAGGCGTCACGCGGGCCTGGCAGACGTCTGGCCGCTGACCGCGATGCAAAAGGGTCTGCTCTTTCACGCCGAGTTGGCCGGTGGCGACCTCGACTCCTACCAGATGCAGTTCGTCTTCCACCTCGCCGGGGAGATCGAGCCGCAGCGGCTGCGGGCGGCCGGGCAGGCACTGCTCGACCGCTACCCCAACCTTCGGGTCGCGTTCGTCGACGACAGCTCCGGCGACCGCGTCCAGATCGTCCGCAACGGCATCGAACTGCCGTGGCGTGAGGCCGACTTGACCACACTCGCCGAGGACGAGCGGGAGGAACGACTCAAGCGGTTCCTGGCCGAGGAGCACAGCACGCACTTCGACCCGGCCCAGGCTCCGCTGCTGCGCCTGTCGCTGATCAGGATGGCGGCCGACAAGTGGGAACTGGTCTTCACCGCCCACCACGTCCTGTTCGACGGCTGGTCGATCCCCCTGCTCATGCAGGACCTGCTGCGTCTGTACGGCTCGGCCGGGGATGCCACCGCACTGGGCAAGGCGCGCAACTACCGCGACTTCCTGGCCTGGCTCTCGCGCCAGGACGAACAGGCTGCGGGTCGCGCCTGGGCACAGGAATTGCACGGCATCGACGAGCCCACGCTCCTGGTGCCCGCAGGCTCCGCCCCGCAGAGCGAGGCGACCGGGGTCGGCCAGGTGGATGTGCCGCTCACGTTCGACCAGTCCCGGGCCCTCTCCCGTCGCGCGAGCGAGTTGGGCCTGACCCTCAATACCCTGGTCCAGGGCGCCTGGGGCATCCTCCTCGCCGGCCTGACCGGGCGTCGGGACGTGGTGTTCGGCGCCACCGTCTCCGGCCGGCCGCCGCAGGTCACGGGCGTGGACGAGATGGTCGGCATGTTCGTCAACACCCTGCCGGTGCGGGTGAACTGCCCACCGAGCCAATCGCTCGGCGTCGTCCTCGGCGGGCTGCAGGAGCGGCAGAGCGTGCTCTTGGACCACCAGCACCACGGCCTCCTCGAAACGCACCGATCCACCGGATTGCGCGTGCTGTTCGACACGATGGTGGTCTTCGAGTCGTACCCGATCGACAGTGCCGCCCTGAGCGAGGCGTACTCGGCCGCCGGGATCTCGGTGACCGGGATCAGCCCGCTCAGCAGCACCCATTACCCGCTCGTGGTGATGGCCTTCGCCGAGCCGCACTTGAAAGTCAGCCTCCAGCACCAGCACCACCTCCTCGACCGAGAGCAGGCGGCCGACATCGCCGCGCGCTTCGGGCACGTCCTCAACCTGTTGGCCGAGGACCCGCAGACCCCAATCGGTGGAGTGGATCTGCTGCGGCCCGCCGAGCGCGAGCGCATCCTCGTCGAGGTCAACGACACCGCGGCCGATACCCCCGAACTGACCATCCCCGGCCTGGTCGAGCGCCAGGCGGCCGCCACGCCGGACAGGATCGCCGTGACGTACGGCGAAGTCTCCTACACCTACGCCGAGTTGACCGCACGCGTGGGCCGGCTCGCCGGTGCGCTGACCGGACGCGGGGTGGGCCCGGAGACCGTGGTCGCTCTGGCGCTGCCGCGCTCGGCCGACCTGGTCACCGGCATGCTCGGCATCCTGAAGGCGGGCGGCGCGTATCTGCCGATCGACCCGAAGTACCCCAGCACGCGCCTGGACCACATCATGGAAAGCGCCCGCCCGCAGTTGGTCCTCACCGACGCCGCCACCGTCGGGGTGCTCCCCGAGACGGACGTCCCGACCCTGTTCCTGGGCGATGTGGACCTCGAAACCGCCGGTACGGGCGAGGCGTCGGCGATCGAACCGCAGCCGGGGCACGCAGCGTACGTGATGTACACCTCGGGCTCCACCGGCACCCCCAAGGGTGTCGTGATCAGCCACGCGAACGTGGTCAACGGGGTGACGCGGCTCGCCGAACGGGTGGGAGTGAGCGCGGATACGCGGATGCTCGCCGGTACGTCGATCAACTTCGACGTCTCGGTCTTCGAGATCGTCACGACGCTGGCCAACGGCGGCACCGTCGAGGTGGTCCGGGACGCACTGGTGCTCGCCGAGCGCGAGGTGGTGTCGGCGAGTGTGATCAGCACGGTGCCGTCCGTCTTCGCCGGACTCGGTGACCGCATGGCCACGATGACCGCTCTGGAGACGGTCGTCTTCGCCGGTGAGGCGCTGCCCGCCACGCTCGTGCACCGCGTCCGCGAGGCGCTGCCCGACGTGCGGATCGTCAACGCGTACGGGCAGACCGAGTCCTTCTACGCCACCACGTTCGCCGTCCAGGCGGGCCAAGAGTGCCGGGCCGCGGACAACACCCCCATAGGAACGCCGCTCGGAAACATGCGCACCTACATCCTCGGCCCGGGCCTGGCGCCGGTACCGCCGGGCGTGGTGGGCGAGTTGTACGTCGCGGGCAACATCGCCCGCGGCTACCTGGGCCGTTGCGGGCCGACCGCCGAGCGGTTCGTGGCCGACCCGTACGGCCCGGCCGGTGCGCGCATGTACCGCACCGGCGACCTGGCTCGCTGGAACGCCGACGGGCAGCTCGAATACGCCGGCCGCGAGGACGACCAGGTCAAGATCCGCGGTGTGCGGGTCGAGCCCGCCGAGGTCGAGCGGGCCCTGGCCGCGCACCCGGGCGTGGCCCAATCCGTGGTCGTGGCCCGTGGCATCGTGGGCGCGGGGGACAAGCAACTGGTCGCCTACGTGGTGCCGGACCCGGATGGCATCGACGACACGGAACAGGCCGAGCAGCAGGTCGACGAGTGGGAAAAGATCTACGACCAGGTCTACTCGGGCGAGAGCACCGAGTGGGGCGAGAACTTCTTCGGCTGGAACTCCAGCTACGACGGCCTGCCCATCGAGCCGGCCGAGATGCGGCACTGGCGCGACGCGGCGGTCGAGCAGATCATCCGCCGCCGGCCTCGCCGCGTCCTCGAACTCGGAGTCGGCTCGGGCCTGTTGATGGCCCATGTGCTGCCGCATGTGGAGCAGTACTGGGCCAGCGACCTGTCGTCGGCCGCCGTCGCGCGCCTGACCCGCGAGGCCGAGCAGGCCGGTTACGCCGACAAGGTCACCCTGCGGCACCAGCGGGCCGAGGACGTGACCGGGCTTCCGGCCGGCCACTTCGACGTGGTGGTCCTCAATTCGGTGATCCAGTACTTCCCGCACGCCGACTACCTCGACCAGGTCCTCGGCCAGGTCTTCGAACTCCTGGCACCGGGAGGCCGGATCGTCGTCGGTGACGTACGCAATGCCGCCACCCTGCCCCTGTTCGGCACCGGAGTGCAGTACGCCCGGCACCCCGACGCCGCTCCGTCGGCGGCGCGGGCGGCGATCGCCCGCGCGGTGCTCACCGAGCCGGAACTGGTGCTGGACCCCGAGTGGTTCACCCGGTGGGCCGAGCGACACGGCGCGGCGGGGGCGGACATCCGCCTCAAGCCGGGGCGGGCGCACAACGAACTGACCCGCCACCGCTACGAGGTCGTCCTGCACAAGCAGCCGGCCGACACGGTGGACCTGGCCGAGGTGCCGGCGGTGCCCTGGAGTGGTGAGACCGACGCCGACGCCCTGGCCGGCCTGGTGCAACGGTGCGCCGAAAAGGGTGTCCCGGTGCGGGTCACCGGCATCCCCAACGCCCGGCTGGCCGGCGAACTGCACCTCGCGGTGGAGGCCCGGGTGCTCGACGGCCCCGCCTTCACGGGTGCGGCGGTGGACCCGCAGGACGTGTACGAGTGGGCCGCCGGACGCGGCTGGGGTGTGTTGACGACCTGGTCGGCGCAGTCGGCGGAGTGCTTCGACGCGATCGTCTTCACCGACGGTCCGTTGGCGGTACGCGAGTTCGCCGGCACCTTCCTGCCCTCCGGTCGCGCCGACCGGACGCTCGCCAACGCCCCGGCCTCGGCCGGACGGATCGGCGCGTTGGTCGGCTCGCTGCGCGGGTATCTGCAGGAGCGGCTGCCCGTGCACCTGGTGCCCGCCGCCGTCGTGGCGATCGCCGCGGTGCCGCTGGCCGCCAACGGCAAGCTGGACCGCAGGGCGCTGCCCGCCCCGGACTTCGCCCCGGCCGCCACCGGACGGGCCGCGCGCACCGTGCGGGAGGAACTGCTGTGCGAGCTGTTCGCCGAGGTGCTGGACCTGGAACGGGTCGGCGTCGACGACGACTTCTTCGTACTGGGCGGGCATTCGCTGCTGGCCACCAAGCTCATCAGCCGCATCCGTTCCGAGCTGGGTGCCGAGGTCGAACTGCGCACCCTGTTCGCCCACCCGACCGTGGCCGAGATCGCCCCGCACCTGGACGGGAGTGCCGGCGTCCAGACACCCCTGGTGCGAGCCGTCGAGCGGCCGAAGCGGCTTCCGCTGTCGTTCGCGCAGCAACGATTGTGGTTCCTGCACAGGTTCGAGGGTCCGTCGGCGACCTACAACATGCCGATCATCCTGCGGATGAGCGGCGAGCTGGACGTGCCGGCGCTGGAGGCATCGGTCAACGACGTCATCGCCCGCCACGAGTCGCTGCGCACCGTCTACCCGGAGATCGGTGGCAGGCCGTACCAGGACGTCCTCGACCCGGAGCAGGCCCGCATCAGCTTGGCCGTGCGGCCGATTCGAGGCGAGGAAGCGCTGCGGGACGCCATTGTCGCGACGGCCCGTCACACCTTCGACCTGGGCCGCGAAGTGCCGCTGAAGGCATGGTTGTTCAGTACCGCGCCCACCGAGTACGCGCTGGCGCTGGTGGTCCACCACATCGCCGCCGACGGCTGGTCGGCCGCGCCGCTGGCCCGGGACCTGGCCACCGCCTACAGCGCCCACGCCCAAGGCGAGGCCCCCGGG
>NZ_KB889681.1 GCF_000372745.1 Embleya scabrispora DSM 41855
GCCCTTGGGGAGCAGGAAGAACAGGGCCATGACCGGGACGAGGTAGAGCAGCCAGACGGTGACCTGGAGGACCGTGGGGTCGGGTTGGAAGTTGAGGATGCCCTTGAGCAGGGTGCCGTACCAGCTGTCCGGGGGGATGGTGTCGCTGATGTCGAAGGCGCGGTCGGTCAGGCCCGGGAGGAAGTCGGCCTCCTGGAGGTCGTGGACGCCGTAGGCGAGTACGCCGGCGGCGACGACGACCAGGCCGGCGCCGGTCCACAGGAAGAATTTGGCCAGGTTGATCCGGACGGCGCCGGCGTAGAAGAGGTAGCCCAGGACGACGGCGGTGGCCAGGCCGAGGGCGACGCCGATCATCGGGTCGGTGTTCTCGCCGGTGGAGCGGGCGGTGCCCCACACGATCACCGCGGTCTCCAGGCCCTCGCGGCCCACCGACAGGAACGCGGTCAGCACCAGCGCGCCGGTGCCCATCGCCAGCGCCTGGTCCAACCGACCCTGGAGCTGCGCCTTCAACGCGTGCGAGGTCCGCCGCATCCAGAAGATCATCCAGGTGACCAACACCACGGCGAGCACCGACAGCGAGCCGCCGAACAGCTCCTTCTGCTCGAAGGTCATCTCGGCCGAGGTCAGTTCCAGGCCGGCCTCCAGGCCGACGCTCACCGCGATGGCGCCGCCGATCCCGAGCCAGACGGCGGGCAACGCGTCCCGGCGCTCGCTCTTGACGAGATAGGCGATCAGGATGCTGACCACGAGGGCCGCCTCCAGGCCCTCGCGCAGACCTATCAGGTAGTTGGCGAACACAGGTGACCCCGCTCAGGAATTCGAACAAATCTCGGATTTAGGCGAGCCTCACCAAAGCACTCGTCCGGACGGGCCGTCAACATGGCGTGCGTCATGCCCCGATACGGCGGACCGGCGCGTTTCGCTTCCCGCGACACGGGCCACGCGGTGAGGCGAGACGGAGGCTTTCGAAGCACCCGTCTGGCAAGCCGAGCATCGGTGTTGTTATGGATATGTCGCACATTCGTGATCATTCGGCGGCAGTGTGGGGCGTCTGGGCGGGCAGCGGGTCGACATGACGCAGCACGATCCATCCCGAAAGTCGGGTGCCGACGAATTGGCCGCCCTGGTGTGGCAGGCCCGTCGGTGGAGCGAGTCGGCGCCGGATGCGGCGCCCGGGCCGCCGTTGCCCGACCGGTCCGGGCGTTCCTTCCGCGCCCGGGTGCGTCGCCTGGTGGCCAACCGCCCCGAACCGGACCCGCCGCGCGCCGATTCGTGACGAGGCGAGCCGCGATCGGCGCACCGACGGCGTGCGCGGTCGGCGGCACGAGTACTGTCGGTCGCCTTGACGTATCGCACCCATCGCGTCTCCGGAGCACCGGCTTCGCCTGCCGCCGCCCGGTGCCGGTGACGGTGCCGACGACGGACGGAGTCGGTTCATGAGCGGCGACCAGCTGTCATTGCGGCCGGTGGCGGAAGCGGACATATCCGTTCTCGAACGGTTCCTGATCGATCCCGAGGCGGTCGGACCGTTCGCCTGGTACGGCTGGTCGGATCCGGGCGGTTGGCGTCGCCAATGGGCGGAGAACGGCCTGATCGGCGACGACCGGGGGCTGTTGCTGGTGGTCCGCGGCAGCGAGGTGCCGGGCTTCGTGGCCTGGCGCAAGATCGCCACCTCGCGCACCGCGTACTGCTGGAACGTCGGGATCAACCTGTTTCCCGAGGCGCGCGGCCAAGGGATCGGCACCCGGGCCCAACTCCTGCTGGTGCGCTACCTGTTCGCACACACCCAGGTGGCCCGGATCGAGGCCGGTACCGAGCTGGACAACCTCGCCGAACAACGCGCCCTGGAAAAGGTCGGCTTCACCCGCGAGGGCGTGGCACGTGCCTACACCTTCCGCGACGGTCGGTGGCGCGACGTGGTGTTCTACAGCATGCTGCGCGACGAGCTCGCACCGGCGACCGAGGAATTCGTGTAACGCGGCTCGCGCGCCGCCCGTCTACCCGCCGGCCCCGGCCCGCGCTTGGTGGGATGGCACCGAAAGCGCGGTCGTCCTTGGTCCGTGCCCACGAAGTCCACCGCGTTCGCGCCCGGCTAGCGTCGGGGCTGCGCCGCGAAACACTTCGACACCACCGACGAGCGCCGACATCCTCCCTTGCGGTCACCCCGCGCCACGGGAGGGTCGGTTTCGGCGTCGATCGGAGACTCGCCGCCCCGGCTCTCGCCGGGCGTTCCCGGTACCGGACGACCGGGGCGGCGACCGGGACGGGCCGACCAGGATGGAGCAAGCCATGACACGACGTCTGCGTCTGGACGACCTGAACGCGATCACGGTGCCGACCGAGCCGGCCGTGTCGCCCGACGGCACCCGGGTGGTCTACACCCTGGTCGGCGTCGACGCGGCGAAGGACCGCAACGTGCGCTCGCTGTGGTGGGTTCCGACCTCGGGCGGCGAGCCGCAGCGGCTCACCGAAGGCCCCTCGGACAGCACCGCGGTGTGGTCGCCGGACGGGACCCGGGTGGCGTTCCTGCGCGCCGTCGACGGCCCGCCGCAACTGTGGGTGCTGCCGATCGAGGGCGGCGACGCGCGTCAGGTGACCCGCCTGCCGATGGGCGCCGGCCGCGCGCTGTGGAGCCCCGACGGCACCCGCTTGGCGTTCGGCGCCGTGATCGACACGTACGCGACGGCGGACGAGGACGAGTCCGCCCGGGCCGCCCGGGCGAAGGCGCCGTTGGTCATCGACCGCGTGGACTACCAGGTGGACGGCGCGGGCATGCTGGGCAGCCTGCGCCGGCACGTGCACGTGGTGGACGTGGCCTCCGGCGAGGTCACCCGGGTGACCGAGGGCGCCTGGCACGCGAGCGACCCGGCCTGGTCACCGGACGGGACGCGGCTGGCCTACGCCGCCGGCCCGGACGCGGACGCGGACCTGACCATGCGCTCGGCGGCATACGTCGTCGACCTCGCCACCCCCGCCGCGCCCGCCGAACGGGTCGGCTCGGCGGACGGCATGGCCGGTTGGGTGGACTGGACCCCGGACGGCCGGTCGCTGCTGGTGCTGGGCGCCGAGTACACCAGCGCCGCGCATAACCGGGTGTTGCGGGTGCCGCTCGCCGGCGGCTCCACCGTCGACCTGACCGGAGCCCTGGACCGCAACGTGATGCCGGGCGGCTCCGGCTACCCGGGTGGCCTGCCGCAGCCGACGTCCGACGGCCGCGAACTCCTGTTCTGCCTCCGCGAGGCCGGTAACACCCACCTGTACGCACTCGACCTCGAAAGCGGCGACGCGCGCCTGGTGGTCGGCGACACCGGACGGTCCGTCTCGGGCCTGTCCGTCTCCCGCAGCTCCGGCGCCGTCGCGATCGTGCTGACGACCACCACCTCGTACGGCGAGATCGCCGTGATCGACCCGGCCGACGGCACCGAGCGGGTGCTCACCGGGCACGGCACGCAGGCCCTGCCGGACGTGGAGCTGTTCACCCCGATCGACCGCCGGTTCACCACCTCCGACGGAACCGTGGTGCACGGACGGCTGCTGCGCGACCCGCAGGTGACCGGCCCCACCCCGCTGCTGCTGGACATCCACGGCGGACCGCACAACGCGTGGACCGGTACGGCCGACTCGGTGCACCTCTACCACCAGGAACTGGCCGCCCGCGGCTGGACGATCCTGACCCTCAACCCCCGGGCCAGCGACGGCTACGGCGAGGACTTCTACGCCGCCACGGTCGGCAACTGGGGCACGATGGACGCTCCGGACTTCCTGGAGCCGCTGGACGAACTGGTCGCCGAGGGCATCGCCGACGCGCAGCGGCTGGCCGTCACCGGCTACAGCTACGGCGGCTACATGACCTGCTACCTCACCAGCCGCGACCAGCGCTTCGCGGCGGCCGTCGCGGGCGGCGTGGTCAGCGACCTGAACAGCCTGGCCGGCACCTCCGACATGGGCTCCTACATGGGCTGGGCCGAGTTCGGCGGCACCCCGTGGGACGACGTCGACCTGTACGCGCGATCGAACCCGTTCACCAAGGTCGGCGACGTGCGCACACCCACGCTGCTCCTACAGGGCGCCGCCGACGTGCGGTGTCCGCTCGGCCAGGCCCAGCAGTGGTTCGGCGCGCTGCGCGAACGTGACGTGCCCGCCCGGATGGTGCTCTACCCCGACGGGTCGCACCTGTTCATCCTCGACGGCCCGCCCTCGCACCGGCTGGACTGGAACCGCCGGATCGTCGACTGGGTCGAGCAGTACGCCGGATCCGCCGGCCGCACCCGACCCGCCCCGCTGGACGCCGCGCACTGGCAGCGCCGGCTGTCCACGTTGGCCGAGCGTCACCGGATCCCCGGGGCGACGCTGGGCATCCTGCGCCTGGACGAGCACGCGTCGGACGACCTGGTCGAGGCCGCGTACGGCGTGCTCAATCTGAACACCGGGGTCCCGGTGACCACGGACTCGGTGTTCCAGATCGGCTCGATCAGCAAGGTGTGGACCACGACGCTGGTCATGCAACTGGTCGAGGACGGTCTGCTGGACCTGGACCAGCCGCTGAGCGAGGTTCTGCCCGAACTGCGGCTGTCCGACCCGGAGCTCGCCAAGCAGATCACCATGCGCCACCTGCTCACCCACACGAGCGGCATCGAGGGCGACCGGTTCATCGACACCGGGCGCGGCGACGACTGTCTGGCCAAGTACGTGGCGACGCTGGAGGACGCGGCGCAGGTGTTCCCGCCCGGCGGTGCCTGGTCGTACTGCAACTCCGGCTTCAACCTGGCCGGACGGGTGATCGAACACCTCACCGGCAAGACCTGGGACCAGGTGCTGCGCGAGCGGCTGAGCGGGCCGCTGGGCCTGGAGCGCACCATCACGCTGCCCGAGGAGGCCCTGCTGTTGCGCGCGGCGGTGGGCCACGTGTCCCAGGACGGCGGCGACCCGCAGGTCGCGCCGGTGTGGATGTTGCCCCGCTCGGCCGGACCCGCCGGCCTGATCGGTTCCACCTCGGCGGAGCTGTTGCGGTTCGCCCGACTGCACCTGGCCGACGGCGCGACCGCCGACGGGAGCCGACTCCTGGGTGCCGAACATGCCCTCGCGATGCGCGAGAAGCACGTCGACATGCCCGACCTCGCGGCCATGGACGCGTCGTGGGGACTGGGCTGGCACCGCTACGCGTGGGACGGCCACGAGGTGGTCGGCCACGACGGCGGCACCATCGGACAGTACGCGTTCCTCCGGGTTCTGCCCGAACAGGGCCTGGCGGTGGCGCTGTTGACCAACGGCGGAGACGCACCGGAGCTGTACGAGGACCTGTTCCGGGAGATCTTCGCCGAGGTCGCGCAGGTCGCGCTGCCCGCCCCGTTCGCGCCGCCCGCGCAACCTCCGGCCGTCGACCCGGAGCGCTACGTCGGCGTGTACGAACGCGCCATGCAGCGCTTCGAGGTGCGGGTCGGCGCCGAGGGCGAGGGCTTGGTGCTGCGGATCGAACTGACCGGGGAAATAGCGGAAAGCCTGCCGGACGCGGTGCGGGAATTGCCGCTGGTCGCGGTCGCCGAGGACGTGTTCGCGATGCGGGAGCCCGGATCGGTGATCTGGCGCCCGGTGAGCTTCGGAACCTTCGAGGGGGGCGGACGCTACCTGTTCAGCGGCCAGGTCACCCCGCGGGTGAACTGACACCCGCTCCCACCCACCCCGCCTCCGTCGCGGAGGCGGGCCCGATCACCGCGTTCCCCCCGTGACGCGGTGCCGGCCGGTCCCTCGTCTCGACCCCCGTGCGAGACGGGGGACCGTCTTTTCGTGGTGCGACGCCTTCGCGCGGCGCCGGCTGACCGCCCCGGTCGGCGCATGCGGCGCGGAGGCTCGGGCGGTGCTCAGACCGCGTGCGGGTCGGCGCCGGCGGGGACCGGTGACCCGGCGTCGTCGATCCGTCGATAGTGGTCGGCCACCCGGAGCAGCCAGGCGATCTCCTCCCGGGGGGTACCGCCGCCGGCGGTGCGGCTGAGCGCGGGCGGCATCTTCGGAACCGGGGTGCCCTCGGACTTGGCCCGGGCCACCGCGTGCAGCCAGATCGCCTCGACCTGCGCGCGTTGCCGGTCGTCCCCGGGTTGCCGGTCGGTCGGTCCGGCAAGGGTGGTCTCGTTCGAGGCGAAGGGGGCATCGTCGCGCAGCGCGAGGGTGGCGTCGCGGATCTCGAACGCGCGATGTGCCACGTCGAGCGTCCGGTCGCCGAGGGTGAACAGATCACGGACCCGGCCGACGGGCGTGCCGAACACCACGTGCGGCACGGTGTCGACCAGGTCGGACCAGAGCGGGTACAACTTCCACATCGCGTGTTGATCGCGGAAGTAGCGCAAGACGGTGCGGGTGGGCGGGATCGACAGCCCGAGCACGATCAGGATCATGGCCAGTGCCGGCAGGAGTTCGGAGACCGGGTCGAACAGGGGGACCGGCTTGCCGGCCTCGTCCATCTCGGTGGCGTCGCCCATCACCGCCACATAGCCGACTCGGTAGAGGGCGTAGGCGAACCCGGTCGCGGTGCCCGCGGCGAGGAACCGGATGCCGGTGCGGAGCAGACCCGCGGGAACATTGCGCCGGTTCGACCAGAACAGCCTGGCCGACACGGCCGTGGAGGTGGCCAGGAAGAGGTAGAAGACCGCGAGATAGAGCTGCACGGCCGGATCGCCGTAGTGCGCGTCGATCCCGGTGGAGCCGCGATGATCGTGCGGCAGGAAGAAGACGAACAGCACCGTCATGACCACGGCGGCCACCGTGGTGACGGCGTAACGCAGTCGGGGGTGGCCCACCCGCCCACCGGGCCGACCGTGGATGGCGTAGACGAAGTTCACCATGAAGCACGTCGCCGTCAGCGCGGCGAGATGCTTGATCAGCTGCGTCACGTCGATTACGCCGGTCAGCGACTCCAGGCGCCGGGCGACGAAGGCCGGCCGCATGCTCAGCGCGACGGCGACGGCCGCCGATGTGGCCCACAGCGCCCTGGAGGCGGGCGTACCTCGGACCGAGGGGGCGCGCCAGAGCACGACGATCCAGAGCAGGATCGGTATCAGCATCACGAACAGGGCGCGCATCAGTTCCTTCTCCAACGTCGGCGTGTGCGGACCGGGTGGACCAGGCTGTCGGCCAGCCGCCGGGACGCGGGCGTGCTCGGGGCATCCGTTCCGGTCAGGTCCGCGAGCAACAGCGCGATCATCTCCGCCTCCTGCTCCTGGACGGTGGTGTAGCTCGTGCGCCCCGAACCCATCGCGTGCGCCACGAACTCCGGGGCCAAGTCGGGCAACAGCGCGGTCAGATGGGTCAGTTCCAGGACGCCGGTGTGTTCGCACAGGACGTGGCCGAGTTCGTGCAGTTTGATCAGGTCCTGGTGGGCGGGGCTGGTGTGTTGTTCGTAGAAGACCACGTCGACACTGGGCAGGGCGATCCACAGCCCGCACGGGACGTCGGCGCCGAGCACCGGCAGCGGCTCCAGCACGATCGGCCTGCCCCGATGCTGCTCCAGCAGCGCCCGGAACGCCTCGACGGTGAACGGGGAGGGAAGCGTCAGCCGGGCGAGGATGTCCTCACAGCGTTTGCGTAGGCCCCGGGGTAGTGGCATGGCGGTTCGGGCTGTCCTTTGGCGATGACTCGGGACGAGGTACGGCATCGTCGGGGCGCGGTGGTCGGGCGGTGTGCTCCGGGGATCAGCCCTCGCCCGTGGGACCCGCTTTCCGCTCGGACGAGGCGTCCTCCTCCAGTGCCTTGAGTCGGTCCGCGAGGGCGGCCAGCATGTGCAGGCTGCCGTCGGACAACCCCGAGGCCCGCTGAACCAGGCCGACGACCTCGGCGTTGCCCAGTGCCTGACGCAGGCCGCCGATGTCGTCGAGCCGGTCGAACTGGGCGTTGACGGACTCGGTTTGCGCGTTGTCCAGGAAGTAGCGCGCGCCCTCGCGGATGCCGAAGCCGCGACCCAGCCAGTCGAGGGTGTCCACAGTGGGGTTCGGCGGCTGTCCCTTCTGGGTCACGCCGAGGTGCAGGTTGCGGACGGTGTCCTTGGAGATGACGTCACGGCCGGCGAGCGCGTTGATCCGGTCGGCGAGTTCGCGATAGGTCGGCGCGCGGCCGGCCGACTTGGTCGCCTCGCGTGCGATGAGACCGTCCAGCTTGTCGGCGATCTCGCGCGCGTGACCAACGGGGCGACGTGCGTCGCCCTCGGACCCCGCAACCATGTCTACCGCCTCCCGTCACGTCCCCATACGTTAGCGCGACATACCAAATGGGCGATTTAAATCGCCGTCACGGCATCGGCTTCCCGGGGCTCGACGCAATCCCTTCCGAGTTGCCCGGGAATGTCTGCCGATGGGCCGACGACCTGCGTTGTAGCGGAATTTGTTACTCCGTCAGAAGATCTACGACAAGTCTTCCAAGCCCTTGGATTACCGCCTCGATTCACCTAGCCTGACGGTGTTGGCGATTTTAATCGCCAGCGCCGAGGAGCTTGCTCGGCCGGGGGATGTACGTCAGCCAGGGGGCTGCTGTGCCGAACGTCTATCGAGCCACCGAGCACGCCGAGCCTCGCGAGTGTGTCGAGCACCGCGAGCACGACGACCACGCCGAGTCCGCCGACCACGCCGGGTTCGCCGCAGCGCGACTCCTGTGCGGTGACGCCGATCGTCTTCCGGTCGCCACCTTCGCGGCCTGATTCCGCACCGCCCGTACCAGGCGCGAGGCGCTTGTCTCGCGCACCGGTCGACGAGCGGTCACCTTCTGCCGTCCCGGCCACCGTGTCGGCGTCCAACGCCGTGCCGACCGGGGATTCGGGCCGTCCGAACCCACACCCGACCAGGAGTACAGCCATGTTCCGTCCGCTTCCACCGAGCCGATCGACCGCGATCCAGGCGACCCTTCTTGCCGCCGTTTGTGCCCTGGCCGTCGGCTGTGCGAAGTCCTCCCACAAGGCGAACTCCGCGCCGCAGAAACCGACTTCCGCCAAGGAGCGGACGCTCGACCCGATCCGACCGACACCCGCCGGACCCACCGAGCCCGCATCGGCCGCACCCGCTGTCGGCCCCACGCCGAGCACGCCGACCTCGCCGGACGGCGCGAACCCGCCTTCCGGCCCGGCCGATGTGCCGCCCCCCAGGGCCGGCGGCGGATCCGGACCGGCGCCGGTCACCGCGGCCCTGCGACCCGAGTCCCTCGTCCGGCTGCCCGGCCAGGCATCCTTCGGCTGGACCCCGGACGGTCCGCCGAGCACCCGCGAGGTGAACGCCGGGCCGATCGCGATCAACGAGTGCGCGACCGTGGCCGGAGCCGCGAACTGGCAGCAGCAGGGTTACACCAACGCGGCCGAAAGCGCTGCCGGCCAACAGATCTTCACCTTCCGCAGCGAGGCGGAGGCCGAGGCCGCCTATCAGCGGGTGGTCGCCGATCTGACCCGCTGTCAGGACGTGTCCCGGTCGGTGCAAGCCACGGCCCGCGTCGCCGTCGACGCCGTGGTCACCCGAACCGCGACCATCGACGCGGGCACGGCCTGGTCCCGGCACTGGACCGGCGCGGGCGGTATGGCAGCGGACGGCGAACAGACCAACCACCTCTACGTCGTCAAGCGCGGCCCGGCCCTGACGCTCATGCAGTTCGACGAGCGCGCCGACCGGCCGATGCCCACCTACGACACCGGCAACGACCCCACGACTCTCGGCGCGTTGGCGACCCAGGCCGCCGAGCGCTGAGCACTTCCGGACTCTTCCGGAGCGCTTTTTCCGCCTCCCGAACCACCCTGTCGATCAAGAGAGAGATCATGCCTCGAAACCGAACGCTCAGCCGCGGGCTGAGCATCGTCATCGCCACCGGCGTGGCCGTCACCATCCTCGGCGCCCAACCCGCCCTGGCCGACAGCATCCAGGCCGACGGCGCGTCCGTCACCTCCACCGGGTCCCTCGGTAACGGCGCCGCGCCCGGCGGTACCGTGACCCGTGGTCAGACCCTGGCCCGGGCCCAGGACTGGGTCGACGCGCGCGTACCTTACAGCACGAACGGCCTCCAATCGCCCTACAGTTGGTGGCGCGACGACGCCACCGGCGGCCGTTATCGGCAGGACTGCTCGGGCTTCGTCTCGATGGCCTGGCAGTTGTCGTACAGCCGCACGACCTACGACCTGCCCGATGTCGCAACCCAGATATCCAAATGGGACCTGCAGCCCGGCGACATCCTCAACAGCAACCCGCATGTGATCCTCTTCGCGGGCTGGAACAACAAGGCTGCCGGCACCTTCTCCTACTACCAGGAGAGCAGCCGCTCGCGACCGACGAACTACGAGAGCGGCAGCCTGAACGCATCCACCCTGGCCGGGCACCCCACCAGTACCTACAGCGCGTACCGGTACAACAAGATCGCCGACGACGCCCCCGACCCCGGGCCGGCGATTGCGACGGCGTCGCGGGCGAGTGCGTACAACCCGTCGACGCAGACGTCGGAGATCTTCGCGGTCGGTGCGGACGGGTCGATGCTGCACGACTCGAACACGGCGGGTGCGGGTTGGTCGGGGTGGACGACGTTGGGTCCGGGTGCCAAGTTCAAGGGTGCTCCGGTGGCCGCGTTCAACCCCTCCACCAATGCGATGGAGTTGTTCGCGTTGGGGACGGACAACGCGGTGTGGCACGCGTATTACTTCCAGGGCGGCTGGTCGGACTGGTCGGTGATGGGTGCGACCTCGAAGTTCGCGGAGACGCCGACGGCGGTCTTCAACCCCGCGACGAGCGCGTTCGAGCTGTTTGGTCGTGGCACGGACAACTCGATATGGCATGCGTACAACCAGAACGGCACCGGCTGGTCCGACTGGTCCGTGATGAATGCCTCCGCCAAGTTCAAGGGTGCGCCGACGGCGGCGTACAACCCGGATACGCAGGCGTTGGAGTTGTTCGCGCTGGGGACGGA
The DNA here is from genome assembly GCF_000372745.1 of Embleya scabrispora DSM 41855. Lineage (GTDB taxonomy): Bacteria > Actinomycetota > Actinomycetes > Streptomycetales > Streptomycetaceae > Embleya > Embleya scabrispora. The sequence goes on from NZ_KB889681.1 coordinate 10,915, forward strand.
CAACGCGGTCTACCACGCGTATTTCCAAAGCGCCACGGGTTGGTCGGAATGGTCGTCGATGAACGTCGGCTTCAAGTTCAAGGGCACGCCGTCGGTGGCGTACAACCCGGCGACTCATGCGTTGGAGTTGTTCGCGTTGGGCACGGACGGCAGCGTGTGGCACAACTACATTCAGAACGGGACGGCCTGGGAGGGCTGGTCGGTGATGGATGCGGGGTCGAAGTTCACGGCGATTCCCACGGCGGTGTTCAATCCGGATACCCAGGCGATGGAGTTGTTCGGGTTGGGGACGGACAACGCGGTGTGGCACAACGTGTTCCAGGAGTCGACCGGTTGGGTCGGGTGGAGCGTGATGGGGTTGGACTTCAAGTTCAAGACGGCGCCCGCGGCGGTATTCGACACCGGTACGAACAGCCTGGAGTTGTTCGACCTCGGGACTGACAACACGATCTGGCACGCGACCTATCACGCCGGGTGGAGTTCGTGGACCCAACTCGGGGCCGGACCCTACGCGATCCTCTGATCCTCTCGGCACGGTTGCGTCCGCCGCGCGAACTCGTGCGACCCGGATGAGCATCGGGTTGTCCCCGATGTGAGCCTTCACCCGATCGGCCCTCCACCCGGTGCGGCCGGTCGGGTGAAGGCGCGTGGCGTCGCGCGGCGGATAATCCGGTATGGACTGATTCGGGGCAACATGGGGCGCGCGACGCGATCGGCGTACCGTACCCGGCGCGGTGAGGGAGCATGGCGATGGATGAGCTGACCACGCGGGTCGACGGCATGCTCGACAGCCTCTGCGAGGACCTGCGGCGGCTCACCCGGATCCCCTCGATCGCGTTTCCCGGCTATCCGCCCGAGCCGGTGCGGCAGGCCCACGACCTGCTGGTCGAGCTGTTGCGCGAGGCCGGTGTGCGGGACGTCGCCGCACTGCGGCTGCCGGACACCGCGCCGGTGATCACCGGCCACATCCCACCGCCGCACCCGGATGCGCCGACCGTGCTGCTGTACGGGCACTACGACGTACAGCCCGCCGGCGACGAGTCGTTGTGGTCGACGCGGCCGTTCGAGCCGACCGATGTCGACGGTGCGATCCACGGACGTGGGACGGCCGACGACAAGTCGAACCTGATCGTGCACCTGGGCGCGCTGCGTGCCTTCGACGGGCGGCCCCCGGTGGGGATCCGGATCGTATTCGAGGGACAGGAGGAGTACGGCAGCGAGTTCGACGACTACCCGCAGGAGCATCCTGACGAGTTCGCGTGCGACGCGATGGTGATCGCCGACATGGGCAACATCCGCCCGGGTACCGGCACGCTGACGGTGGCGCTGCGCGGGGTGGTCGAGGTGATCGTCGAGGTGCACACCCTCGAAGAGGCCAAGCACAGCGGCAACTTCGGCGGCGCGGCACCCGACGCGCTGTTGGTCCTGCTGCACGCCCTGGCCGCGCTGCACGACGCGAACGGTGACGTGGCCGTGCCGGGTCTGCGCCGCGAGCAGTGGTCGGGCGGCGGCTGGAACGAGGAGGAGTTCCGCCGGCTGGCCGGGATCCGCGAGGGCATGCCGCTGATCGGTACCGGAAATCTGGGCTCGCGCCTGTGGTCGGGGCCGGCGATCACGGTCACCGGCCTGGACGCGCCCTCGGTCGAACGGGCCGCGTCCGCCGTGGTGCCGGCCGCCCGCGCGAAGCTGAACATGCGCTGCCACCCGGCCCAGGACCCGGTGCAGGCGCAGCGTCTGCTGATCGAATTCCTGGTCGGGCTACGGCCGTTCGGGGTGCCACTGCGAGTGACCCAGGCCGGCGCTCCGGGGTCGGGGTTCGCGGCGGCCACCGACGGGGTAGCCTATCGGGCCGCGCACGAGGCGCTGCGCACGGCGTGGGGCGCGGAGCCGGTACACGCGGCCGCGGGCGGATCGATTCCCTTGGTCAACAGCCTGGTGGCGGCGCAACCGAACGCGGAGATCCTGCTGTTTGGGGCGCAGGACAGCATGTGCAACCTGCATGGGCCCAACGAGCGGGTGTTGGTGAGCGAACTGCGCGACGCGGTGGTGGCGGAGGCCGTGTTCTTCGCGGCGTACGCGGACCGTTTCGGGGGCGATTAGCGCCTTCGGCGAACGCCGTGCCGGGCACGAGCGTTCGCTGCGGGATCGACGGGCGCCGCGGATGTCCGTAGACGCGGGCGGTGCGCGATCCGGCGGCCCGCCCACCCACCCCGGATTCATCAGTCAGCCGCAAGGAGCAGCGCGTGAGCACCGACCAGGCGTCGACCCGGACCGAGGACGAAGCGCCGCCGCCCAAGCGCGGCTTCCGCTTTCCGAGCGCGCTGACGGTGCTGGCGATCGTGACCATCGCGGTGTGGGCCCTGACGTTCGCGATTCCGGCCGGCGAGTACCGGCTCGACGAGGACGGCAAGCCGGTCGCGGGGACCTACCACCAGACCGAGTCGCCGGAGGACTTCGTCCAGCGGCTCAACGACCTGTTCCTGTCGCCGGTCAACGGCCTGTACGGGCTCAAGGACGCGCAGAGCGGGCAGGTCGCGCCGGACAACACGGGCGATCTGTACGGCAGCGCGGCGGTGTTCCTGTTCGTGCTGGCCATCGGGGCGTTCATCACCGTGGTGTTCGCCACCGGCGCGCTGGACCGCGGCATCGCCCGCCTCGCGCATCGGTTGCGAACGCGTGGGGCGGTGCTGATCGTGGCGATCATGACCGTGTTCGCCATCCTTGGCTCGGTCGAGGGTTTCGCCGAGGAGACGCTCGGGTTCTACGGCCTGGTCGTGCCGTTGATGCTGGCGCTGGGCTACGACCGGATGGTGGCCACCGGCACCATCATCCTGGGCGCGGGTGTGGGGGTGTTGTGCTCGACGGTCAACCCGTTCGCGACCGGTGTCGCCTCCTCGGCGGCGGACATCTCGTTGGGTGACGGCATCGTGTTGCGGTTGCTGATGCTGATCGTATTGACCACGGTGACCATCCTGTATGTGGTGCGGTATGCCCATCGGGTCAAGGCCGATCCGTCCCGTTCGCTGGTGGGTTTCCTGCCGGGGGACCGCGAAAAGGCGGAAGCGGCGGCCACCGGCGGCGAGCCGCCGCCGTTGACGCGCATCCATCGGATCGTGTTGGTCGTGGTGACCATCACCTTCGTGTTCATGATCTTCGCGATCATTCCGTGGGCCCAGGTGCTCAGCGGTGACGCCGACGCCGATCCGTACGACTGGGAACTGGGCTGGTCATTCCCCGAGTTGGCGGCGATGTTCATCCTGGCGGCGGTGATCGTCGGGGTATTGGCCCGGCTGGGGGAGAAGAAGCTCGCGGAGACGATCATTCAGGGCGCGGCCGACTTCATCTCGCCGGCGCTGATCATCATGCTGGCCCGCGGGGTCACCGTCATCATGAACAACACCCAGGTCACCGACACGGTCCTGCACTCGATGGAGGGCGCGGTCTCGGACGCCTCCTCGGCGCTGTTCGGCATCCTGATCTTCGTGGTGAACCTGCCCTTGGCCTTCCTGATCCCCTCGACCTCGGGGCATGCGACGCTGGCCATGCCGATTCTGGCGCCACTGGCCGACTTCGCCGACGTGCCACGCTCGTTGGTGGTGACCGCGTGGCAGTCGGCGTCCGGGTGGATGAACCTGTGGGTGCCGACGACGGCGGTCATCATGGGCGGCGTGTCCCTGGCCAAGGTCGGCTACAACCAGTACCTCCGCTTCGCGGCACCCCTGCTGGCCATCCTGTTCGTTCTGATCTGCGCCTTCGTCGCGCTGGGCTCGGGCTTGTCCTGACCCGACGGCGACGGCGACGGCAGCGGACTCGGCTCCCGACGAGGCGGCCGGGTGAGGGCCCGTGTGCCGTTTCCCGTAGCACGGGCCAGGTGCCGCAGCCAGTGGCATTCGTAGCGCGGCCAGTGGCTTTTCGGAGCGGGGATGGGCAACTTTGGCGGGCTTACTCCTGCGCTCGGTCGTTGCGATCGTTGACTCGATCCGGCGCACCCCGCGTTGGACTGCCCTGCACGGGCACTCGTTCAACCTCGATAAGGGGACCGACTCCTCATGAGAACCCGTCGAATTGCCACCTCCTTGGCACTTGCCGCCGCATCGGCACCCTTGCTCGTCCTGGCCGTCGGAACTCCGGCGAGCGCCCTGGATTCGCCCTTGCTCAAGACAAAGTGCGACGCGCAATGGAATGCCACCTATTGGGCTGTCGGCGCTCCTCTCGCCAAGACCAGGTACTACCAGTGCATGCATGGGGACATGCAGGTGAACAGCTTTCCGTCCGTTCCCGAGCTGACTCCCGTGACCATCGACCCCATTGGGGGAACTCCCGTCGTCATTCGGCCCTTTCGTCCGTAGGTTCCCGTCGCCGGGCAACATCCCCGGCTGACCGGCCTCCGAACATCGCCCTGCGGGTCCCGAACCCGGACACCCGCAGGGCGACAGGCAGTCGCGCCAGTCCTATTACAGGAGGCAGAGCCGGCCGGACCCATGGCGGACTGGTGGCTCAGGTGCGCAGCGACGCGGTGAGAGCGGTCCATGCGGTTGCGCTGATTATGAGATGGCCCACGTTGGGGTCCTTGCTGTCACGGACGGGGACGGGGACGGTGCCGGGGGCGTGCCCGACTTCCACGCACTGACCGCCTTCCGAGTTGCTGTGACTGGACTTTCGCCAGGCGCAGGGCTTGGGCAGAGCTTGGGAAGCGTGCACGGTCTAGGCCCTCCATAGCTTCTCGGATCATGTCCATGGACATCCCTACCGGTAGGGCTCGTGCCCGTTGGCGATCGTAGGTTACGGCGTACTGCCCGACTTCGCCCGGATCCTCGATCAGACGCCCGACGTCCGCTCCTTCGGTGTAGGCGACTTCGCGCTTGTCGTGCGTCGTGAGCACTGTCAACGAGCCGCCCATCCCTTCATGTTCGGCCTCCTCGAACGGGAGAATCTGCACGCTGATGCGGTCGTTGTGCTCAGTGGCCAGTAGGTGAGCCAGTTGATGTCTCATGGTGTCCGGCCCACCGATCGGTCGACGAATGACAGCTTCGTCGAGGACTACCCAGAGATATGGTGCGTCCGGACCATTGAGTCTTTCCTGCCGACCCAATCGGCTGAGAACGCGTTCTTCGAGATGAGCCTCGTCCCGAAGTGAGCGACCCATCCGCAACACCGCCCGTGCGTAGTCCTCCGTCTGGAGTAGGCCAGGCACGACTTGGACTAGGTACATGCGCATTTCGCGTGCAGAGCTTTCGAGATCCATGAAGGGCTGCGACCACGCAGGAAACGTTCGGCTGGTGACGTGCTTCCACAGTTCGGCGAGAAGTCCACCCGTTTTGAGCGTGGCATCCAAAGCTTTTGCGTTCGCCAGTGTCGGAGGGTGCCCGGTTCCTCGCTCGATCTGGTTCAACCGGGTGGCGCTCAGGCCATACATGGTGCGCCCGAGTTCGGCCTGACGGTATCCGGCGGCCTCTCGGAGCGTTGCGACCATGCGCCCGAACAGTTCTACGACTGACGCGTAGTCCTGGGCCTCGTCGTTCATACATCCCCCCTTTACGGCGGGTCTCGTAAACGCTAGCGGCTATCGCAGCCTAGGCGCCCGGTCGATGCTTGTTCACAGAGTGGCCGAATGAGTACTGACGGCAACCGAGAGGACAGGTATGCCTACCCCCGAGAGCTACCCCAGCGACCCCCGCGACTGGACCACGGACCACGTGGCCCGCTTCTGGAAGGCCAACGGCAAACGCACGGTTCGCTGCGAACTGTCGGGGCGCATCGGCACGTTCGCGGCCGTCATCAACCTTCAGGCGTTCGTCCGACTCCCGGGCGGCACCGAGTTCCGGACGCGCTGCGCGAACCTCCGGGTGTTGGAGGACGAGGCCGCAGCGCCCGTACCCGCCTCGGAGAGCAGCGATGTACCGCGAGGGTGACTGGGTCGAACCGGCCGACGAGGCCGTGCGCCGGGTGCGTCACCCCGGGCAGATTCTGATGGCGCAACCCCTCCCCGACGGGCAGCAGACGCTCACGGTGCAGCCCCCGGGCGGCCGGGTCGCCTGGGCCATGCCGTCCGACAGCGTTCGCCCGGCCGAGCGGCCGACCCGGCCCACCCCCTGAACCGCCGCACCGCGGTCACTGGCCTGGCTGTGGTGCGGCACCACCCCTCCCGCGCACAAGACGGAATCGGAGGTACGTCGATGGGCGCCGGCGACACACTCGGTCGGGTCGGTAGCAAGGTGAAGCACAAGGACGAGCGTCTGCGAAAGACGCATCCCCCCGGGCTGATCGAGCACATCGACGCGGACACCGACCAGGTTCGCGTCCAGCCCTTCGACCCGGCCCGCCCCGCGTGGACCGCCGAACTCGCGCTCCTGGAACCGGACGATGCCATTTGGTATCCGGGTGACGGGGAACGACCGGCCGACTCCATGGCGTTTCCCATTCCCCCGGGCGCACGAGCCCCGCGCGAGTACGGGTGCTATCGCCTTTGAGTACCGGCGACGGATGCCTCCAACCTCGCACGTGGGGCTGGAGGCATTCTCGCGGTTTGCGTCAGATGATCTGAACCACCGTGATCACCAGCTCGCTTGCCGTGATTTGATAGACCACGAACACTGATCCGCACGTTGCTTCGCGCCTGTCCTTGCTGTATGTGGCGCTGGAGCCGGACCCGTATGGGTCCTGAGCGATGCGCGCGATCCCGCTGTCAAGGTCGCGCCGCTGAGCCGGACTCAGGTCGCGGCGGGCCTGCTCGCAATCGTGACTCCACCGTACGGAGTACGTCATCGCGGTCCTCCCCCATGATTATGCGTGCTTCGGCTTCCTCGTGGATCTCTTGCACCCAGTCGTGGACGCGCTCCACGGCTTCTTGCATGTCGGTGGTGGATCGTGACCACCGGACCATCGTTGCGAGCATGTCTCGCGCCGGGGTGTTCTCGATCGCCTTCATGAAGTCTCCGCGCTGGTCTTCGGGCAGGGACTCACGGATGCCCGCGATCGTCGCCGGGATGACGTACCACCGGCCCTCGAGCCGCGTTACGAACAGCCGGCCGCCCTCGTCGTCGGGCTTCTCGGAACCAGGCTTCTCGGTGTGCTCGTCCATAGGCATCCTTCGGTGCGTCACGGTCTGGCTACAGTCAGTGTGCATCGAATCGGGTGGATTCGGGAAGCGGCATGCGCTTGCCATCCCCGGAACCGAGGACCTGCGTGGTGACGTTCCGTTCCACCTCGTCGAAGGAGGAGTGGGGCCGGTTGCGGATGGGGGGCGTTACCCTTCGTTCGATCGTGAAGATCACGAACCACGGGGGTGGCGAACGCATGCGATCACGATGGCGTAGTTGGACGGCCGTACTGGCCATGACACTTACCGCGGGCTTCGCGGCGGCGCCTGCCGCACGCGCGCATACGACGGATCCCAGTGACCCGCAGGCGAGTGCGGCGACGCGGGATGTGCGGGACTGGTTGACCCATCTGTCCAATCGGGCGCACAACCGGGTGGTGGCGGGGCAGTTCGCCGGATACAGCGGGAAGACGTTCTCACTGACTCAGGTGGAGGAGCTGAAGGCGCAGACCGGTGCGTACCCGGGGCTGGTGGGCTGTGACTACGGGCACGACGGCAACGCGATCGACCACACCTGCAACGCGACACTGAAGGATTGGTCGGCGGCAGGCGGTCTGGTCACCGTCAGTGCGCATCTGCCCAACCCCGATCAGCCCGACTGGAGTGGGTTGTTCACCAAGTTGCCCACCTTCGATCGGCTCACCGACCGCGGCAGCGGCACCGGACAGCGGTGGCACGCGGAACTCGATCGGGTCGCCGAGGGGCTGCGCGAACTCGCCGACGCGAACGTGCCGGTGCTGTTCCGGCCGCTGCACGAGATGAACGGCGACTCGTTCTGGTGGAGTGCGCAGAACCCGCAGACCTTCGCCGAGGTGTGGCGGGACATGTACACCTACCTGACCGACGTCAAGGGCCTGCACAACCTGCTGTGGGTGTACGCACCGGATTGCGGCTACGGCAACCGCTCGGGCTTCTACCCGGGCGGCGCTTATGCCGACGTGGTCGGCCTCGACTGCTACGTCCGCGAGCCCGCGGCGGTCCAGGGCTACGACGAACTGGTGGCGCTGGGCAAGCCGTTCGCCTTCGCCGAGATCGGTCCGCGCAGCGGCTCCGGCGGCACGATCGAGACCCCGCTCGACTACGGGAAGTGGATCGACGCGATCCGCACCCGATTCCCGGCCACCGCCTACTTCATGGCGTGGAACGACCAGTGGCGGCCGACCGCCAACATCGGCGCGGGTCGGCTGATGAACGACCCCTGGACGATCGTGCGCGGCGAAGTCGCCACCGCGGCGCGCACCGAGGGTGTACCCGCGCCGGTCGGTACGCCCGTCCCGCTCGCCGATTTCGAGTCCGACACCCAGGGTTGGGGCGGCTATCGCGTGCTCGCCGGGCCGTGGTCGGTGACCGAGTGGTCCGCGCAGGGCGGCCGATCCCTCAAGGCGGACATCGACCTCGCCGCGCCCGAGGCGTACCTCAACCGGGTCGCGCCGCTGGACCTGAGCGCATACCGGGCACTGACCGCGACCGTGCGCACCGCCGAGTGGGGCAACCACGCGACCGGTACCACCGCCAAGTTCTACGTGCGCACCGGCGCCGGGATGGCCTGGTACGACGGCGGAGCGATCCGGATCGGCCCGAACGGCGCCGTGCTGCGCCTGGACCTGAGTCGGATCGCCGATCTGCGGGACGTGCGCGAGATCGGCGTGCTGTTCACCTCCGCACCCGGCGCGAGCGGACGAACGGCGGTGTACGTGGACGACGTCGCCGCCATCGCGCCGCCCGCGGCGTTGGCGGGCTTCGAGTCCGGGACGGACGGCTGGACCGGATACCTGACCGCGACCGCGCCGGTGAGCACCGCCGACTGGGCGAGCGAGGGCGTCCGTTCGTTGCGCGCCGAGGTCGACCCGGCCGCGCCCGAGGCGTACCTGAACCGGCGCGCGAACCTGGACCTGACGGGCCGTCGGGTCCTCAGCGCGGCGGTCCGGGCCGCCGCCGGCAGCGGCACCGCCAAGCTCTACGTCAAGACCACGGCGTCGAACACGTGGTACGACGCGGGCGCGGTCCCGGTCGGCCCGGACCCCAGGACGCTCACGCTCAACCTGTCCGGCGTCGGATCGCCCCAGGACGTCCGCGAGATCGGCGTGCAATTCGAGCGCCGCGGCGGCCCGGGCCAGGGCTCCGTGTTCGTCGACGACGTCACGGTGCGCTGACCGGGGCGCCGAGCGGCACACCCGGCTCGGAGCCGGCCGGGGTGTCGCCCGCCGAGGCGTCGCCGGCCGGCCCGAGGGCGCGGAACGCCTCGGCCCGTAGCCGCCGTGCCGGTGAAGATGGCCGACGTGGTCCTGCCGTTCCTGGCGGCGCAGCCGTAACCGCACCCGGCCGCCGAGGTCGGCGAGCCGAAGTGGCCCGCACGCCGTGGGGGCCGCGTGGCCCTGGGCGAATCAGGACTGGGTGACACCTCCGTCACGGGCAACGTGGAGCTGTACGTGGTAGTCGACTCCGCAATTCGCGCCGCGGCGGATCCTTCGAGGGGTGATCGTGAGCTGCGAGATCAACGGGAGTTCGGCGGAAGAGGTGCTCACCTGCACCGTGGTCTCCACGGGCTGTGCCGACAGGCGCACGTCGAAGACGCTGCCGACCCGGCCGGCGCCCTCCTGGGCGGCCCGCAACATCACCAACGATTCGTCACATGCCCCTGCGCGACAGAATCGCACGGAGATGCCGGTGACTCGATCGGCCAAGTCCGGAGCGACCTCAACTTCCACCGGCGCCTGGGCCGAGGCACTGCAAACAGGTTCCGGGTCCGACGCCGCACACCCTCCCACAATGGTCGCCACGCCGAAAGCCGCCGCGGCCCTCGATAAGCCTCTGTGCACGATTCGAACCTTCCACTGCGCCGGTTCCAGTCGCACTGCCCGCCTTGAAGGCACATGGCCTTGCGGTGAAAGCGGTGCACTGCGTTCCCGTTGTCGGATTTCGACAGCGTGATCGTTGGGAGAGCTCGATCCTGCCATTCCGACGCCGATGAGGCGATCGCCGCCGGAACGCCGTCTCCTACCCGGGAGTACCGACCACGACTGCGTGCGTCACCGGAGCGAGGCCGTCCCGGGCGGTCGGCGGTGCCTTCGGCGATGCTTCGGCGCTGATGACAGGGCCGCCCGGGAAGGCTCAGATCTCCACCACGGCGGCGGCAAGCGCTCCGTCGCCGCCGAGGGAGGTCACGAGTACGCGGGTGCCGGTCGGGTGGTCGGACTCGAAGACCATCCGGGCGGCGATGAGCAGGCCGGCGGCCCGGGAGTGGCCCGTTTCCGGACCGATGTCGGTGACCTGGTGGCGCTGGAGGCCGAAGTGGCGGCGGAAGGCGCGGTTCGTCTCGGCGGACGGCGTGTGCAGCGCGACGTGGTCGATCGTCGACCACGCGATCCCGGCCTGACGCAACGTCTGCGCGATCACCGCCGAGATCGCGATCGGCGCGTCCTGTAGGCATTCGCCGAGGTGCTCCCGCCAGGAAACACTGACCCGGTCGACCATCGTGGCCACCGCGGACCGCCCCGGCTCGTGCCGACGCACCGCGACACCCGCCGCCGCGATTCGCGGGCGCGCCTCCGGCGCCGCGCGAGTCGGGCGCGCTCCGGGTATGCGGATGCCCGGGTGCGGATCAGCGCTCGCGCGGTGGTCGCGCACGGACACGGCCAACAGGCGATGACGAGCCAACCCCTTTTCCAACACCAAGGCCGCCGCCGCGGGCCGTCCCTCGTGCGAAGGCGCCAGTACCAGGCCGCGCCGCGCTGCCGGATCGACCGTGAGGTGCGCCGCGAGGGTGCCCACTGCGGACAGCGGATGGTCGCCGCAGTGCACGGCGTGGTAGGCGTGGATCCGGCCGACGCCGAGTCGATCCAGGACCAGCCGCCCGGACAGCGCGATCGGCGCGCCGGCGGCGGCCCGGTCGCACAACAGGCAGTACTGCTCGTCCAGATCGCAGCCGCTGAGCTCGCCCCGCGTCAACGTGTCGCGCAGCGCGGCCTCGTCGACCAGGAGGGACGGCATCGGCGAGGCGGCCGTGCAACTCCCCACGGCGGCGATGCCCAAACCGGTCACCTTCATCGTGTGTTCTCCTTCGCGCTGCCGATGCCGAGACCCGGCATCGGGACGGCCGCCGAGGACCGTCCACCCCGTCCCCGCTTCCGCCCGTGAGGTGGCGAGCTGCGGGCGGGTCCCGGAGGCCGTGCCACATGTCCGAACGTACGCGCCGCCGACCCACCCGAACCCCGCCTTCACGAGCCCCTGACGCACCGGCCCACCGCCCCTACGCGGCTCTTACGCCCGGCGACATCCACGCGCGTCCCGCCACCACCTCGCCACCTCCTCCGCGCGAGATGCCACCGGCGCTCCCACCCGGCCCGCCGTACCGCACGGCCGGGACGTCGGGTGTGGGGCCGCAGGACGCGGACGAGACGTGGCGGAGCGCGGGAGCCGGGTTGGGGGCGCGGCGTGGCGCGTGGGGGAACGGCGGTGCGCGGTGGCGGTGTGCGATGGCGTGACCTGGGCATGCGTGCGTCCCGCCGCATCCCTCCACCCCCTCCGTGTGATGCCGGCGCCGCACCACCCGCCACCCCGTCGCTGTCAAGGTCGCGTTCGGATTCCGCGCGAACGCGTATGTGCGGCATACGGGTTCCGCTCGCCGATCGTCGCGCCGCCTAGCGTCGAAGGCATGCGGGGGAGCAACGGCGACAACGGCACACCACGGCGCTGGTGTGGACGGGGACCGGTACGGCGTTGTCGGCGGCGGAGCATCTGCGGGTGACCAAGAGGACGCCTTCGATTCGGTGCTCGCGCTCACCCGGGCGAACGCGCCGGCGCAGGAGGCCAACGGCGACGAGAGCCGTTTCCTCGTCGACCGCGCCCGGGCGGTCGACGCCGAAAGCGCCTTCGTCGCGAAGTCCCGGGAACCGGCCGCGTTCGACGGCGTGGGGCCAACCGGCTACGCCGAGGCGTTGCGGGTCGCCGTGACCGGCTTCCCGGGCTTCGCGGCGGGCGTGGAACCGCCGTTCGGCGGGGAGTTCGGTCGGAGTTCCGCAACATCACCGTCACCGGCGAGCGGGCGGCGGCCGAGGAGGCGCTGCGCTGGTACGCCCGGTATCAGCAGTACGACCGGCAGATGCGGGAGATGGTTGCCCGAGGCGACATCCGCGGTGCCGTCGACTTCACCACGAGATATCGGGAGAACGCCTCCAACTGGTCCTTGGAGCGCCTGATCAAGGCGCTGCGCTGGACGCGGTCACGGCGATCAACCGCGCGCACATGGACGTCGAGGCCGAAGCCGGCCTCGACGAGCCGAGCGGCCGAGGTCTGCTCTCCGGCCTCCTCGCCCTGTCGGCAACAGCCCCGGTATGGCCGGGGGTTCGTCCGAGGCCGGCCGAATACCGCACGGGCGGGGCAGCCGGCCGTGGGCCGTTGCGCCACCGCCCCGTCCGCTCCGGCCCCATCGCCGGAGCGGACGTGCGGTCGACGCCCGCCGCCGCGAACCCGGCGCCGCCGAGGCCGGCGGAGCCGCCCGTGCCTGTCGGTACGGCACCCGCACGACGCTGACGTCGACCGATCCGGTCCTCAGATCTGGCAGGCGATCTCGTCCGCGGCCCGCTCGCCGGAGGCCACCGCCGCGTTCAGAGTGGAGTTGTCCACGTCGGTGTGCTCGCCCGCGAAGTGGATCCTGCCCTCCTGGACGCCCTCGTAGCCGGCGATCGAGGTGTACTGGCCGACCCGGTAGTAGTGATAGGCGCCCAGCGACCAGGGGTCGAGCGACCAATGGTCCTCGTACGCCTTGCCGTTGTATGCCGCCGTGGTGCCCGGGAACAGATGCTCGATCTGTCCGTGGAACCATTGCACGTCGGCGGCCGGTGCCGGGCCGTGCGCCGCTCCGGTGAGGGTATTCCGGGCGACGTTGCCGCCGGGGAAGTTCACCAACAGGGCCGGCGCGCCGTTCTCGCCCAGATGCACCGAACCGTCCCAGGCGGTCTGATAGCCGTTGGGGCCGGTGTTGCTGATGCCGTTGCCGCCGACCGCGGGCCAGGTCTTGCGGGTGAGCTGGGTGACGATCTTCGCGTTCTGCCCCATGCCCTGCTCGCGGATCGCCTTGAGCTTGAGCGCGGACAGGCTCGCACCGGACAGGTCGACGTCGCGCAGCGTGCTGAACGGCAGCGCCAGCACCACATGGTCGGCGGTGACCGAGACCGTGCTGCCGGCGTGGTCGAACGTACAGGTGTAGCTGCCGGTGGCGTTCTGCCGCAGTGCGACCAGTCGATGGCCCGGTTTGACGGCGCCGGTCGGGAGTTCCGCGACCATGCCGCTGACCAACTGGTCGTTCCCGCCGACGAGATGATACTTCTCGTCGAAGCCGCCGCCGCCGAAGACCTCGGAAGAGCCGAGGAAGCCGATCAGGCCCATCGCCGAACAGTCGCCCGGCTCGCCGCCCGATTGCAGTTGCAGCGACTGGATCAGTTGGCCGAGCCGGGAGCTCGCCGGCAGCCCGATCTCCGCGAGGTAGTCCAGGGCGGACATCCGGTCGAGCCGACGCGCCTCGGCGGTGGAGTTGTTGTAGCGGGGTGTCCCCGCGGCGGCATAGGAGGCGCTGAACGCGCTGTAGGCGTGCGCGACCCAGTCGTCCTGCTGGACGGCGCCGTCGTACCCGGCGCCGTCGATCCACGCCTTGTAGTCCCCGGTGGCCAGCGCGCCGCCGGCGGCGACCTCCTTGTTCAGTCCCAGTCGGCGGGAGAGGGCCAGGATCGCGGTATCGGTCGAGCTGATGAACGCCCCGCCGTGCTCGTGCACTTGACCGCCGGCGAAGTAGCCGCGCAGGGATCGACAGCGGCCGCCCAGGTGAGTGTCGGCGGCCTCGTACACGGTCGCGGCGACGGGGGTACGGCCCGTCCAGAGCCGGTGTGCACAGCGCAGTCCGGCCAGACCCGCGCCGACCACGACGATGCGCGGTGCGCCGCTCGACGTGGCCGCCGAGGCGCGTGACGGTGCGAGCAGCCCACCCGGCAGTGCGGCGGCGGCGACGGCGAACGCGCCCGCGCCGCCGAGGAGTCGGCGTCGGCTGGGGCCGGCCGCGGCCTCGCGTTCCTCGGCGCGACGGGCCCGTTCGAGCCGGACCGCCTCGGCCTGCTCGCCGGCCACCTCGGCCACGGGCAAACCGCGTCGACGAGCCTCGGCGTGGGTGGCGAAGACGGCGCGCAGCGGTGCGGGCAGCCCGGCGCGGTCGACGGTTCGTGCGGGAGAGGTACGTGGGCCGGAAGGTTCCTTGGGCATGAAATCCCTCGTCTCGGGATCGTGGCGACAAGTGCCGAGCGGTGGCGTTCGCCCTGTCGGGCGAACACGGCCGGTTGCGGCAAGGGGACCCGGACCGGTCGGCGAGCGAAGCGCGACCTGTGCGATGGGACGAGAGTGAAGCGCCTGCGCATCACTGATGTCAACAGTGTTGCGCAGGCGCTGTGCGAAAAAGACCTTCGTTTATTGCCAGGGTGAGTCGGACCGGCCCGCTTGTGCGGCCGGGGTGTCAGCTCTTCCGGATCGCGGCCGCGCGTTGCTCGATCGCGGTGATCAGCGCCTCCACCCGGGTGTGGAAGATCTGGTCGTGCGAGACCTCGGCCAACTCGGCACCCAGCCGGGTGATGTGCGGGAATCCTCCCCTGTCCACCAGTCGATACTCGACCTTCCAGGCGGACTCGTCCGACGCCCGGACCTCGGGATCGAACAGCAGGTAGGCCGCGCGTTGGCCGACGTACGCCAGCAGCGAGTCGCCGACCATCCGGTAGTGCAGGGCCGCGTCGGCGCCGTCGAGGCCGGCTTCGGTGACCATTCCGAGGATGAGTTCGACGACGCGGAACTCGTTGGGGCGTCTGGTGGTCCGGCTGGCCATGGTCGAGGCGACCACCGGGTATTTCAGCGCGACGGCGAGCGAGCCGTCGGCCAGTGCGCGCAGTCGACCCCGCCAGTCGAGGCCGTCGGGGATGCTGTCCAGCACCTCGCCCAGCGTGCGGTCGGCGACGGACAGCAGCAGCTCGTCCTTGTCGCGGAAGTGCCGGTAGATCGCGGTCGGGTCGGTGCCCAGCTCCTCGCCGAGGCGGCGGATCGTGAACGCGTCCGAACTGCCCCGCGCCGCGATGCGCAGGCTCGCGTCGATGATCGCCTCGGGGGTCAGTTGGGTGCCGGTTCGCTTGCTGCGGACTGGGGTTGCGGGTGGTTTCGGCATGGTGGGGCCAGTGTATCGATTCGACCGTCGGAATGCGCATCACTGTTGACAACACTGTTGCGCTGCCGTTTCACTCCTCACCACGGCCCACGCCCACCGCGTTCACCCGGCCGAGGTATGCACACGCGGGCACCGCACCGCTCCGTACACCGCACCGCTCCGTACACCGCACCGCACCGCACCGAACAAGGCACCGCGGAACACCGAACCGACCCAGAGGACGCGTTGATGGGGACCACCCGGCCCAGGGCCGACACCGTTTTTGTAGGAGGCAGGGTCTTCACCGCGACCTCGCCCGCCCCGATCGACGCCGCGGTCGCGGTCCGGGACGGTCGGATCCTGACCGTTGCCGACGAGCACGCGGTGCGCGAACTCGTGCACGCCGACACCGAGGTGGTCGACCTCGCGGGCGGCCTGCTGATCCCCGGATTCCAGGACGCGCACGTACACCCGGCGGTCGCCGGGGTACAGATGGGACGCTGCGACCTGGCGGGCGAACGCTCCGTCGACGGCTACCTCGCGGTGATCGCCGGCTACGCCGACGCCCATCCCGACGCCGACTGGATCTGCGGCGGCGGCTGGTCCATGGACGTCTTCCCGGGCGGCATCCCCACCCGGGCCATGCTCGACGCGGTGGTGCCGGACCGACCCGTACTGCTCACCAACCGCGACGGCCACGGCGCGTGGGTCAACAGCCTCGCGCTGACCCTGGCCGGCGTCGACCGGGACACCCCCGACCCGGCCGACGGCCGGATCGAGCGCGAGCCCGACGGCACCCCGGGCGGCATGCTCCAAGAGGGCGCCATGGACCTGGTCGGCGACCACGTACCGCCGGCCACCCCCGACGAGGCACTCGCCGGGCTGCTGGCCGCGCAGCGCCACCTGCACGGACTCGGCGTGACCGCGTGGCAGGACGCCATGATCGGCGTCTTCCCCGGCAACCCGGACAACTTCGACGTCTACCTGCGCGCCGCCGGCGACGGCTCGCTCACCGCCCGCGTGGTCGGCGCCCTGTGGTGGGACCGCGAACGCGGCCTGGAGCAGATCCCGGACATCGTCGAACGCCGGCGCACGGGTCGCGTCGGTCGCTTCGCCGCCACGACGGTGAAGATCATGCAGGACGGCATCGCGGAGAACTTCACCGCCGGGATGCTGGAGCCCTACCTGAACGGATGCGGCTGCGCCACCGCCAACTCCGGCCTCAGCTTCGTCGATCCGAAGCTGTTGGCCGAGGCGGTCCGCGAACTGGACCGACTCGCGTTCCAGATCCACTTCCACGCGCTGGGCGACCGCGCGGTCCGCGAGGCCCTGGACGCGTTGGCCGCCGCCCGCGCGGCCAACGGGGGCAACGACAACCGGCACCACCTGGCCCACCTCCAGGTCGTGCACCCCGACGACCTGCCGCGCTTCGCCGCCTTGGGCGCCGCCGCGAACATCCAGGCGCTCTGGGCGGCCCACGAACCGCAGATGGACGACCTGACCATCCCGTTCCTGGGACCCGAACGCGCCGCGCTGCAATACCCGTTCGGCGACCTGGCCCGAGCCGGCGCCCGGCTGGTCGCGGGCAGCGATTGGTCGGTGAGCAGCCCCGACCCGCTGTGGGGCATCCATGTCGCGGTCAACCGGATCGTGCCGCACGACGCTCCCAACGCGCCCACCGACCGGGCTCCGCGCAAGCCGTTCCTGCCCGAACAGGCGCTGACCCTGGCCCAGGCACTGACCGCCTACACCGCCGGCAGCGCGTGGGTGAACCACCTCGACGACGTCACCGGCACGGTCGAGGAGGGCAAGTATGCCGACCTCGTCGTGCTGGACCGGGACCCGTTCGCGGGCGCGCCCCAGGAGATCGCCACCACCCGGGTCCGCCGCACCTACGTCGAGGGCCACCCGGTCTTCGTCGCGACCGACTGAGCACCGCGACCGACTGAGCGTCGCGACCGATCGAGCACCGCGACCGATCGCGCACCGCGAACGACACCGCGACCGCTTGACCGCCGCCGCCGACCGCACGACCCATCGAGCACGGACCCCGCCCCGCCCGACCGCCACGCCCCCACCTCCCGGAGGAAGACGATGCCCGCACCTCGTACCGGACGCCCAAGACGCCTCCGCCGCATCGCCCTCGCCTGCGCCCTCGCCGCGACGTTGGCCGCGAGCGCGTGCAACGGCGGCAGCGGCAAGCCGGCCGCATCCGGCGACCACGCCTACGAGTTGACCGCCAAGACGGCGCCCGGCACGCCGATCGACTCGTTCACGTGGTCGCTGTTCGCCGAGCCCGCGTCGATCGACTACGCGTACGCCTTCGACTACCCGCCGAACCAGATCCTCGCCAACGTGTGCGAGAGCCTGCTGCGCTGGAACCCGGACCTGACCACCTCGCCCGGCCTGGCCAGTTCGTACACCAACCCGACGCCGACCTCGTGGGTCTACGAGATCCGTCCCGGCGTGCGTTTCCACGACGGCACCGCACTGACCGCGGACGACGTGGTCGCCTCGCTGCGCCGCAACCTCGATCCGGAGGTCGGCAGCTACTGGGCCTACCCGTACCGCAACGTGCAGTCGGTCGACAAGAGCGGCCCGATGCAGGTCACGGTCACCCTCAAGACGCCGGACTCCACCTTCAACAAGTACCTCGCCGCCAGCCCCGGCACGGTCGAGTCCGCGGCCACCCTGGCCAAGGCCGGCAAGGACTACGGGAACCCGGCCAAGGGCGTCAACTGCACCGGCCCGTTCGCGTTCTCCTCCTGGACCGCCGGCCAGTCGATCGTGCTCAAGCGCTTCGACGACTACTGGAACCCCGACCTCAAGGCCAAGTCGGGACAGGTGAAGTTCGTCTTCCTGCCGGACGCCACCACCCGGGTCAACGCCTTCCAGACCGGCGAGGTGGACGGCGGCTGGATGGTCCCCGCCAACTCCTACGGGCAGTTGCGCAACACCCCGGCCGGCAAGCTCTACTTCGGCCGCAACACCACCGTCGCCGACGAGGTGGTCGGCAACCTCCAGGGCCCGCTCGGCGACGCCCGGGTCCGTCAGGCACTGCTGATGGCCATCGACCGCAAGGGCATCGTCGACGCCGGCGTGGGCGGCATCGGCCAAGTGGCGAACTCGCTGGTCACCGACGACGTCTGGGCCGGCGCCCCGGGCCCGGTCCGGGACGACCTGACCAAGGCGACGCCCGCATACCCGTACGACGTGGCCAAGGCGAAGGAACTGGCCGCCAAGGCCGGCGTCAACGGGCAGAAGATCGTGATCGCCACCAGCCCGCTGGACTCGCAGACCACGATCATCACCCAAGCCGTCGCCCAGGCCGCCACCGCGATCGGCCTGAAGCCGCAGATCGACACCATCTCGCCGGAGAAGTACTCCTCGCTGTTCACCGATCCCCAGGCGCGCAAGGGCATCGACCTGTTCCTGACCTTCTGGTACACCTCGATCACCGACCCGCTGGACATGTACGGCTCGCTGCAGACCGGCGCGTTCAGCAACTACGGCAGCTGGTCGCACCCGGAGTTCGACGCCGCGGTGAACCAGGCCCTGGGCGCCCCGGACCCCGCCGCGCAGTCCGCCGCGGCCGCGCAGGCCCAGCAGATCGCGCTGCGCGAACTGCCGTGGCTGCCGCTGTACACCTCGCCGGTGAGCGTTTTCCTCGGCAAGCGCATCACCGGCGTGCAGCCGTCCATCGCCTACCTCTACTACCCGTGGGCCGCCGAGATCGGGGCGAAGAGTTGACCCTCGCATCCTCGACCGAGGCAGCCGTGCCCGCCGCGACCCGCCGATCCGGCGGGCGCGGCGGGCGCGGCCCGGCGCTCGCCCTGGCCGCGCTGCGCCGCCTCGCCGGCATGGCGACGACCCTGCTGGTCACCTCCTTTCTGGTGTTCTCCTCGCTCTACCTGGCTCCCGGCGACCCGGTGAGCTTCCTGGTCAAGGGACGCAGTCCCAGCCCGCAGGAACTGGACACGATCCGCGAGCAGTACGGCTTCAACGACCCCTTCCCGGTGCGCTACTGGCACTGGCTGGAGGGCGTGTTGCAGGGCGACTTCGGCCGCTCGTACCTCTTCCACCAGGGTGTCGGCGACGTGGTCTGGTCCCGACTGCCCGCCTCGCTGCTGCTGATCGGCGTCTCGATGCTGCTGATCGCGGTGTTCGGGGTCGGCGCCGGAATCGTCGGAGCGCTGCGCCGGGGGACCTGGGCGGACTCGACCGTGCTGCTGATGGTCACCGTCGGTGCCGCGGTGCCCTCGTTCGTCGCGGCGATCCTGCTGCGCTCGGTGTTCGGCGTACAGCTGGGCTGGTTCCCGACATTCGGCAACGGCGAGGGCGCGCTGGACCGGCTGCACCACGTGGTGCTGCCGGCGATCGCCCTCTCGGTGACCTTCACCGCGCTGGTCACCCGGGTGACCCGGACCGCGATGCTCGACGAACTGCGCCGCGAGCACGTCGAGGTCGCGCTCAGTCGCGGTATCCCGCGGCGCAGCGTGATCAGGCGACACGTGTTGCGCAACGCGCTCGGGCCGATCGTGACCGTCTCGGCGCTGCTCGTCTCCGGGATGTTGGTGAGCACCGCGCTGGTGGAGACCGCGTTCGGGATGGCCGGCGTCGGCTCGCTGCTGGTGCAGGCGGTGAGCCAACAGGACTTCCAGGTGGTGCAGGCCATCGTGCTGCTCGTGGTGGCCGCGTTCGTGCTGATCAACGCACTGGTGGACCTGCTGTATCCGCTGATCGACCCGCGGGTCGCGGCACAAGGGAGCGCCCGATGAGCGCCGTCACGCTTGATTCCGCAGCCGCCCCGCCGCGCCGCGACCCGCTGCGCAGGCTCCGCCGGCTCGGCGGTTCGTGGCTGGTGAACACGTGCCTGGTGATCCTGGCGGTGTTCCTGGTGGTCGCCCTGGCCGCACCGTGGCTGGCCCCGCAGGACCCTAGGTTCGGCGCGCTGTCGGAGACCTTCGCCGATCCGGGCGCCGCGCACTGGCTGGGCACCGACCAAGGCGGCCACGACACCTTCTCGGCCCTGATCGAGGGCACCCGCACCAGCTTGTTCGGGCCGCTCGCGGTGGTCGTCTTCGCCACCGTCGCCGGCATCGCCGTGGGACTGTTCAGCGCGTGGCGCGGCGGTTGGGTCGACGCGGCCATCGGACGTGTGCTCGACATCCTGTTCGCCTTCCCGGCGCTGCTGCTGGCGATCCTCGCGGTCGCCCTGTTCGGCAAGGGCCTGACCGCGCCGGTACTGGCCATGGCCGTCGCCTACCTGCCCTACACCGCACGCCTGGTCCGCGGCCTGGCCGCCGCGGAGAAGTCCCGGCCCTACATCGCCGCCTACCGGGTCCAGGGCCACTCACCCGTGTTCGTCTCGGTCCGCGGCCTGCTGCCCAACATCACACCCACCGTGCTGGCCCAGGCCACGGTCAACTTCGGCTACGCGCTGCTCGACCTCGCGGCACTGTCCTTCCTGGGCCTGGGCGTACAACCGCCGACGCCCGACTGGGGCTCGATGATCAACCAGGGGCAGTCGGCCGTTCTGCAGGAACGACCGCTGTCCGCGATCGTGCCGGCGCTCGCGATCGTGCTGGTGGTCGTCGCGTTCAACGTCGTCGGGGAACACCTCGCCGACCGGGTCGCGGGAAGGGACGCCTGATGGCACTGCTCGACATCGACGCGCTGAGCGTCACACTCCCCGGGATGGCCCGGCCGATCCTGGACCGGATCGAACTGACCGTCGCCGCCGGCGAAACCGTGGCCCTGGTCGGCGAGTCCGGCTCCGGCAAGTCGGTCACCGCCCGCGCCGCGCTCGGCCTGTTCCCGGCCGGCGCCGACCTGGCCGGCCGGGTCCGGGTGGAGGACATCGACCTGGTCGGCGCCGACGCCGCGCGGCTGCGCGAGGTGCGGACCGGCATCGCGGCGATGATCTTCCAGGACCCCCGGGCCGGGATCAGCCCGGTGCGTCGGATCGGCGACTTCCTGACCGAGGCGCTGCGCCTGGTCGGCGGCTGGTCCCGAGCCCGGGCGGACGCCCGCGCGGCGGAACTGCTGGCCGCCGTCGGCCTGCCCGACCCGGAGCGCCACCTGCGCCAGTTCCCGCACGAGATGTCCGGCGGCATGCTGCAACGCGTGATGATCGCCGCCGCCCTGTGCGGCGAACCCAGGCTGTTGTTGTGCGACGAGCCGACCACCGCCCTGGACGTGGCCACCCAGGCCGAGATCCTGGCCCTGCTGGGACGCCTGCGCCGCGAGCGCGACCTGGGCCTGCTGCTGATCACCCACGACATCGAACTCGCGGCCGCCTCGTGCGACCGGATCTACGTGATGTACGCGGGACGGATCGTGGAGACGGCGACCGCGGACGAGCTGTTCGCCCGCCCCCGTCACCCCTACACCGCCGGACTGCTCGGCTCCTCCCCGCCGCAGGAAGGGCCGTTGACCCGGCTCGCCCCCATCCCGGGCGCGCCGATGAGCCTGCTGGAGTCCGCGACCGGGTGCGCGTTCGCGCCGCGCTGCCGGTTCGCCGAGCCGGGACGGTGCGATCAGGCGCCGCCCGTGCTCGAACCGCACGGCGCCGGTCGGGTCGCCTGCCATCGCGCGGACGAACTCGAGCCGCCCGTGCTCGCCCACCTCGCCCCGGACTCGGAGGACCGTTGACCACCGACGTCACACCCCATGACGGCACACCCCTGATCGAGGTCAGCGGCCTGCGCAAGACCTATCGCACCGGCACCGGCGAGGTGGTCGCCGTCGAGGACCTGTCCTTCTCGCTGCCGGTCGGTGGCGCGCTGGGCCTGGTCGGCGAGTCCGGCTCGGGCAAGACCACCACGGCCCGGATGCTGCTCGGCCTGGAACGCCCCGACGCGGGCCGGATCATGGTGCGCGGTACGCCCCTGGCCGAGACCGTGCGCGGTCGGGCCGCCCGGTTGGCCCGGGCCAAGGCGGTCCAGATGGTCTTCCAGGATCCCTACCTGTCCCTGGACGGCCGGCTGTCCATCGGCGCGACGCTCGACGGCGTACTGCGACTGCACGGTGTGCGCGATCCGGCCGCCCGCAGCGCGCGGATCGGCGAACTGCTGGCCCAGGTCGGCCTCGGTCCCCGGGAGGCGGCGACCCGACCGCGCGGACTCTCCGGCGGCCAGCGCCAACGCGCGGCCATCGCCCGGGCACTGGCGGTGGAGCCCGCGCTGCTGGTCCTGGACGAGGCGGTGTCGGCGCTGGACGTCTCGGTCCAGGCGCAGGTGCTCAATCTGCTCGCCGACATCCGCCGGGACACCGGCATCGGGCTGATCTTCGTCAGCCACGACCTGGCCGTGGTCCGCTACCTGTGCGACGAGGCGCTCGTGCTGCACCGGGGCCGCACCGTGGAGCACCGACCCGTCGGCGACCTGCTCACCGCGCCCGCCGACCCCTACACCCGACTGCTGCTCGCCTCGATCCCGCGCCCCGGCTGGGACCCGGAGCACATCGCCCGACAACGCCGCGAACTGCCCGCGCCGGCAGCCGCGGGTGGTGTGGTCCCGAGCGAGTGAGCCGAACGCGGGTCACAGCCAGTCGTTGCGGCGGAACGCCCGGAACATCAGCACGCACGCGGTGACCATCACCATCAGGACGGTCGGGTACCCGTACGTCCACTTCAGCTCGGGCATGTGGTCGAAGTTCATCCCGTAGATTCCGACGATCAGTGTGGGGACGGCCAGGATCGCCGCGATGGCGGCGATCTTGCGCATGTCGGTGTTCTGCCGGACGGTCACCCCGGCCAGGCTGGCCGACAGTATGCCGTCCAGCAACTCGTCGAACGCGGCCAGGCGTTCGCGGACCAGCGCCAGGTGGTCGGCGACGTCGCGCAGGTAGGCGTCGAAGGTGGTGCCGACGCCGGGCAGGGTGCCCCCGACGAGCCGCTCCAGCGGCCGGGCCAGCGGCAGGACCGCCCGCTTGAATTCGATCAGCTCGCGCTTGAGCTGGTAGATCCGCTCCGCGTCGTTGCTCGGCCGGGGCGAGAACACGTCGACCTCCAACCGCTCGAAGTCGTCCTCGACCTTGTCCGCCACGCGCAGGTAGTCGTCGACGACCCGGTCGGTGATCGCGTGCACGACCGCGGCCGGCCCGTGCGCCAGCATCGCCGGGTCGGCCTCCAGCGCCTGGCGCAGCTCGACCAGCGGCGGCGCACTGCCGTGCCTGACCACCACGACGAACTTCTCCCCGGCGAAGACCATGATCTCGCCGGTGTCGACCACCTCGCTGGTCGCGGTCAGCGCGTCGTGCTCCACATAGACGATGGTCTTCAGGACCAGAAACAACGTGTCGTCGTAATACTCCAGCTTGGGTCGCTGATGGGCTTCGACCGCGTCCTCCACGGCCAATGGATGCAGGTCGAACGCGTCGGCGACGCCGGCCAGGTCCTCGGCGAGCGGGGCGTACAAGCCGATCCACACGAAGGTGTCCTCGCCCGCCTCGGCCGCGTCCAGCGCGTCGCTGAGCGCCACCCGGCCCGGGCGCCGCACGCCCTTGTCGTACAGCGCGCAGTCCACCACCACGGGTGCGCGCGAAGCCCCGGTCTCGGGCGCCGATACCGCGCCGCCGTGCCGGAACCGCCTGGCCGTGCGCCACGAGCTCATGGTCATACTCCCGAATCGAGGGTGTCCCGCCGATGGTAGGCGGCGCCGGCGTCTGCGGTGCGGGCGCGGGCGGATCCGACCGCTCGCGGGTACGCGACCGCACTCGCCGACACGGGACCCCCGAGCACACCGGGTGAGGGCAGGGCACCCACGGGATCCACCCCGGGCGTGTTGCTAGATTGACCCTGCCGCAAGTGTCTGCGGCCTCCGCCTATTTTGGGGATTCCGTGCCGCTCAGCACCACCGTGTCCATTCCGGAAATCGACCTCGTGGCCGCTCGTGAGGAGTACGCCGCCCTGGCGGCGGAGGGCCTCCGTCTCGACCTCACCCGGGGCAAGCCCTCGCCGCAGCAGCTGGACCTGGTCGACGGCCTGCTCACGCTGCCCGGCGACGGGGACTTCAAGGCCGCCGACGGCACCGACTGCCGCAACTACGGCGGACTGAACGGCCTGCCCGAGCTGCGCGCGATCTTCGCCGAGCTGCTCCAGGTGCCCGCCGCGCAGCTGCTGGCCCTGGGCAACGCCAGCCTCACGCTGATGCACGACGTGATCGCCAACGCCCTGCTGTCCAAGGTGCCCGGTGCCGAGCGCCGCTGGGTGGACGAGCCCGAGGTGCTGTTCCTGTGCCCGGTGCCCGGCTACGACCGGCACTTCGGCGTGCTGGAGCGGTTCGGCATCGGCATGGTCCCGGTTCCGCTCACCGGCGCGGGCCCGGACCTGGACCAGGTGGAGGCGCTGGTCGCCGCCGACCCGCGGATCAAGGGCATGTGGTGCGTGCCCAAGTACAGCAACCCCACCGGGGAGAGCTACAGCGACGAGACGGTGCGCCGCCTGGCCGCGATGCCGACGGCGGCGCCGGACTTCCGGCTCTTCTGGGACAACGCCTACGCCGTGCACCACCTCACCGACACCCCGGTCGAGCTGCTGTCCGTCCTGGACGCGTGCGCCGAGGCGGGCAACCCCGACCGGGCGTTCGTCTTCGGTTCCACCTCGAAGATCAGCTACGCCGGCGCCGGCGTCGCCTTCTTCGGTGCGTCCGAGGCCAACGTCGCCTGGCTGACCGGCCTGCTGGCCAAGCAGACGATCGGCCCGGACAAGATCAACCAGCTCCGGCACGTGCGCTTCTTCGGTGACACCGAGGGTGTGGTCGCGCACATGCGGCTGCACCGCGAGCTGCTCGCGCCGCGCTTCGAGGCGGTGTACGAGGTGCTGGAGCGCGAGCTCGGCCCGCTCGGTATCGCCACGTGGACCCGGCCCGAGGGCGGCTACTTCGTCAGCCTGCAGGTGCCGGACGGCTGCGCCGCCGAGGTGGTGCGGCTGGCCAAGGAGGTCGGCGTCGCGCTGACCCCGGCGGGCGCCGCGTTCCCGGGTGGCAACGACCCGCGCGACCACCAGATCCGCCTCGCGCCCAGCTACCCCACCGTCGACGAGGTCCGCCGCGCGATGCGGGCCGTCGCCGTGTGCGTGAAGCTGGCCGCGGCCGAGGCCGCCGCGGCCTGATCGACCCGACGACCCCGTCGCGCCCACCCACACGGGTGGGCGCGACGGGGTTTTCGCATGTGTTGGTGAGCGCCCGGCCCGGCGGCCCCTCCCGGTGCCCGGGGTCGAGCGCGCGGTGGCGATCGGGCGGTGGCGATGGCGGCCCGCGACCGAGCGTGGCCGATGGCGGCGATGCTTGACATCGTTTGGCTAACGGTGTTAGCTCCGTGATCACAGACATCAACGCATGGGACGCATGGGGGCAGTGATCATGACGGAATTCCTGGAGATCGACGGTGGCCGGCTCGCCTACGACGTGAGCGGGCAGGGTCGGTTGATCGTGCTCTCACACGGCATGGGTGACAACAGATCGGTCTACCGCGACGTCGCCGAACGACTCGTGGCGTCGGGGTACCGGGTCGCCTGCGCGGACCTGCGCGGCCACGGCGAGTCCACCGTCGGCTGGGCCTCCTACACCCGCACCGACACCGCCGGCGACCTGCTCGCGCTGATCCGACACCTGGGCGGTCCGGCCGTGCTCGTGGGCCACTCCTTCTCCGGTGGTTCCGCCACCATCGCCGCCGCCCGCGAACCGGAACTGGTCGACGCGATCGTGGAGATCAGCCCGTTCACCCGGGCCCAGAAGGTCGACGGCAAGGCGCTGTTGTCGAACGCCCGCTACCGCAAGGGGATGTCCCTGCTGATGGGTACCGCCCTGCTGCGCAGCGTCGGCGTGTGGAAGCGCTACCTCGCGCACGCCTACCCGGGGACCAAGCCCGCCGGATTCGCCGCACACGTGGCGGCCCTGGACATCGACTTGAGCCGGCCCGGTCGGATGGCCGTGGTCGCCAAGATGGGCATGTCGGCGCCCACCGACGCCGGTGCCGTGCTCGGCGACATCCGCTGCCCCGCGCTGGTGATCGAGGGCTCGCTCGACCCCGACTGGTCCGACCCCGCGGCCGAGGGCGCGGCCATCGTCGCGGCCATGCCGACGGGCCTGGGCCGACTGGAGGTCGTCGAGGGCGCCGGCCACTACGCACACGGCCAATTCCCCGAGCGGGTGGCGGACATCATCGGGACATTCCTGGCGGCCGACGCCCGCGGCTGACCCACCAACGGCCGCCCGCTGTCCGCTGCTCGCCGCCCACGCTCGCTGCCCGCCGTCCGCGCTTGCCGTCCGGCCGCTGACCGCCCGCCGTCCGCGCTTGCGCCCGCGCCCACTGCTCGCCGTCCGCCGCCCGCGTGCGCCGATCGCCGACGGTCGTCCGCGAGCAACCGCAGACCGCCGGCGGCCGGTTGTCTCGCCACGGGCGGCCCGAACTGCCGGTGCCCCGGGGCGGATCGCCCGAACGCGGCGCCCCGGCACGACGCCGGCCCACCTGCTCCGTCACCTGCCGCGTCAGCGACTCGCGTCAGCGACCTCGCAGGCGGGTGATCGCCTCGGCCTTGGGGGTGTAGGCGCGAGGCAGGCGCAGGCCGGCGGTCAAGGCCGCCAACACCTCCTCCTCCGCCCGGTGATAGGTGAGCGCGTCGGCGAGCAGGGTGTCCGCGTCGGCGGCCGGCAGCGCCACCGCGCCGCCGTCGTCCAGCAGGATCGGGTCGCCGTCCGCCACCGGTGTGCCGGCGATCTCGATCGGGCCGCCGACCTCGGCGACATGGACGGCGCCCCCGGGACCGGCCGTCGCCTCCGCCAGCGCCCACAACCGCAGGCCCGACCGCGCCACCGCCGACACGTCCCGGACGCTGCCCTCGACCAGCGCGCCGACCGCGCCCCGGCCCAGTGCGGCGGCGGTCAGGATCTCGCCCCACACCGCACCGGGCGCCGCGTTCGCGCCGGCGATCACCACGACCCGGCCGGTCAGGTCCTCCGCGAGCAGCGCGTGCAGTGGCTTGAGGCCGTGCGCGCCCGGGCCGGCCGCGATCCGGACCGTACGGGCCGCCCCGAGCACCGCGCCCTCCCCGCGCTGGAACGGCCGCAATGGGGGCGTCAACCAGCCGGTACGGCCCCGGAGTTGGAGCAGGTCGGCGAGTGCGGCGGTGGCGGGCTGCGAAGCGGGGACGACGTCGGTCACGGTGCGATCCTCTCGGTCAGCAGAAACTTACGGATCTTGCCGACGGAGGTACGCGGCAACTCGGCCACCCGCTCGAAGCGCACCGGGCGCTTGGACTTGGCCAGCCGGTCGGCGCACCAGTCGGCGAGGTCGTCGAGCGCGGTCGGACCGGCCTCGGGCACCGCCACCACGAACGCGACCGGCACCTCGTCGCGCACGTCGTCCGGCGCACCGACCACCGCGGCCTCCAACACGGCCGGATGCTCGGCCAGGACCGCCTCGATCTCCACGACCGAGACGTTCTCGCCGGCGACCTTGAGCACGTCGCCGCGCCGCCCGGCGAAGTGGAAGTGGCCGTCCCGGTCCACCCGGGCGCGGTCGCCGGTGACGAACCAGCCGTCCCGATAGGCGGCGGCGGTCGCGGCCGGGTCGTCGAGGTAGCCCGCGAACAGGTTCACCCCGGGTTCGCCGCCGACCACGATCTCGCCGTCCGTCGCCGGCTCGCCGGTCGCCGCGTCGTGCACGGCCACGACACAGCCGGGGGTCGGCCGGCCCATCGACCCCGAAACGGGCGCGCCGGCGGGATTGCTCAGCACCGCCGGGATGGTCTCGGTCATCCCGTACAACTGGCGCGGCCGACAACCGCCGAGCAGGGTGGCGAACCGCTCGTACTGGTCGTCGGTGACGTTCTGCGCGTACCAGCAGTGCCGCACCCGCAGACCCGGTGGCGCGGCCCGGTCGGCGGTGCGGGCCAGGATCATCCGGATCGGTGCGGCGAACAGGCTCAGATGGGTGACCTCGTGCCGGGCGGCCTGCGCCACGAACCGGCTCGCGGAGAACGCCGGAAGCAGTACGACGCTCGCGCCGACGGTGATCGCGGCGGCGAACGAGTAGTACTGCGCGTTCGCGTGGAACATCGGCAGTACCACGAACTGCCGGTCCGCTGGTCCGAGTTCGGCGGCGACAGCCATCACGGCGCCGGCGAAGGCGTAGTTGGCCTGGGTGACCATCACGCACTTCGGCTCGGCGGTGGTGCCCGACGTGAACATCAACCCCGCCAAATCGGCGGGACCGGGCGGGTAGGCACCGACGGGCGTGGGTCGACCGAGCAGGATCGCCAGGTCGGTGTCGTCCTCCGCGACCTCGACCACGGTCGTGCCGGTCTCGCTCGCCGCGGCTCGATAGTCGGCGGCGCGTTCGGGCGCGCAGAAGCCGAGTCGCGCACGGGTCCGACGCAGATGCGCGGCCAGTTCCGGGGTTCGGGCGGAGGGGTCGGAGCACACCATCGCCGCGCCGAGGCGAGCCAGGGCGAGCCACAGCGCGACGTACGCCGGGCAGTTGCGCAGTGCGATGCCGATCCGGTCGCCGGGCCCGACGCCGCGTGCGAGCAGCCCGCCGGCCACCCGGGCGACGAGCGCGTCGAACTCGGCGTAGGTCCAACGGGTCACGTGCCCGTCGGGCGCCTCCCAGATCAGGAACGGCGCGTGCGGATGGGCAGCCACCGTATCGGACCACCGTGCCGCGAACGTGGGCGGGACGGACGTCATGTCGACCTCCAGGACATCGACCGGGGGAGTGGAACGGACAGGCAACGAGCCGGACACAACCAAGAATCACAGGACATTCCCGCACGGGCGGCCCGCACGCGGGCAGACCCACGGCGGTGGGCCCGCCCGCAGGTGGCTGCGCAAGGCCACCCGCGGGCGGGCGCACGGTCGGCCGGGAGCCACGAACCGCCGGTCGACCCACGCCGACTCCCGTTCACGGGCCGACGGCCCACCGCCGGGTCACCCGCCGCGTGGCTCGATCAGCCCGCGACCGCCCCCGCCGCCTCGGCGACCGGCGTACCGTACCCGCCTCCGCCCGGCAGCTCCAGCCGTACCACGTCGCCCGGTTGCAGGGTGATCCGCGCCTGCGTGCGTACCGGTTCGCCATTGACCAGGAAGCGTCCCGTCGCGCCCTCGCCGCCGCCGAAGATTCCGCGCGGGCCGCGTGCGAGTCTGCTGGCCACCGCGTTGAGCACCCACGGCGAGGGCGAGTCGACGGTGAACTCGATGGTCTGGCCCATCCCGCCCTCCTGCGCGCCCGCGCCACCCGAGCCGCGCCGAAGTTCCTTGCGCAGGAAGCGGATCGGTGCGGACGCCTCGACCACCTCCAGCGGCACGGCGGACACTCCGGTCGGGTAGGACGTGGTGGACAGACCCGGCTTGCCGGCCCGCGCGCCGACGCCGCCCGCGTAGGTGAACATCGCGGTGATGAACGGCTTGCCCTCCGCGTCGTGCCCACTCACCTGCATGGTCCACACCGCCGCCGAACCCTCGGCCATCACCGCCTCCGGCAACGCCTGCGACATCGCGTTCAGCAGCGGCATCGGCAGGAACATGCCGACCACGTGCCGCGCCGTGCACGGGGACGGGGACACCGCGTTGACGATGCTGCCCAGTGGCGCCTCGACCCGGATCGGGGCCAGCGAGCCGGCGTTGTTGGGCACGTCCGGGTTGAGCAGGCTGCGCAGGGTGAACGTGGTGTAGGCGTGCGTGTAGTTCTTGACCACGTTGATCCCGAACGGACTCGCGCCGGACGAACCGGCGTAGTCGACCAGGATCTCGCCCGCCTCGGGGTCGATGGTCACCGCGACCTTGATGGTGATCTCCGAGCCGTCCGCGAGGTCGAGGATCGACGCGGCCTCGTAGGTGCCGCCGGGCAGCGCCCGGATCGCCCGGCGGGTGGCCTCCTCGGAGCGGCGGATCACCTCGTCACCCAGATCCTCGATGTCCTCCAGCGCGTACGCGTCCAGCAACGTCTTCAGCCGCGCCGCGCCCACCTCGCCGGAGGCCATCTGGGCGTGCAGGTCACCGGCCATGTGGGTGGGCTGGCGGACGTTGGCCAGTACGAAGTCCCAAACCGGTTCGTTGCGTTCGCCGCCGACCATGAGCTTGCTGATCGGGATCCACAGGCCCTCCTCGAACACGTCCCGCGCGCCCGCGCCGATGCCGTAGCCGCCGACGTCGGTGTGGTGGATGGTCGAGCCGAAGAACGCGATCACCCGCCCGCCGCGCCAGACCGGCACCAGGACGGTGACGTCGAGGAGTTGGCCGGCGGTCTGGTATGGGTCGTTGGTGACCAGGACGTCGCCGGGGGCCAGCGAGTCGACCGGATGCCGGTCCAGGATGTTGCGACACGCGATGGCCAGCGAGTTGATGTGGCCCGGCGTACCGGTGACGGCCTGGGCGACCATCCGGCCGCGCCGGTCGAACAGCGCGTTGGCCAGGTCGCCGGCCTCGCGCACGATCGGACTGAACGCGGCCCGCTGGAGGGCCTTGGCCTGCTCGTTGACGGTGGCGACGAGGGAGCCCCACAGGACTTCCAGCTCGATCGCGTCGAAGGTGCGGGTCACGCGGATCCCTCCTCGGAGGCCGTGGTTGCGGTGGCGATGATCGAGCCGTCGGGTGCGACCTCGCAGGACCAGCCGTCCGGGATGACCGACGTGGTCTCGCGCTCCTCGACCAGGGCCGGACCGAGGAAGCGGTGGCCGGCGCCCAGTTCGGCGCGGCGGTAGACCGGCACGTCGACGGCGGGCGCGCCGAGCCGGAAGCGGGCCGCGCGATACCGGTTCGGGGTGGGACTGCCGGTGCCGACCGGCACCGTGGGCACCTCGAAGCCGGGTGCGTCCGACCACGCGGCGACCCGCCAGGTGACCACCTCGACACCGACGTCGGGGATCCGCAGACCGTAGATCTTCTGGTACTCGGTGTGGAAGTGCTCGACGGTGTCGGCAAGCGAGGTGGGCCACGCGTCGCCCTCGCCGACCCACAGGGTGATCTCGTTGCCCTGACCCTCGTAACGGGCGTCCAGGCCGTAGCGGAAGCTCACGTCGCCCGCCTGCGCACCGGCGGCGGCGAGCACCCGGCGCGCCTCCTGCCGCATGTCCGCGAGCAGCGTGTCCCGGTCGGCGGACACGCTCTCGTCCAGCGTGCGGACCATGCTCCGGGCCAGGTCGATGCGGACCGGGCTGACCAGGGTACCGAACGCGGACAACACACTCGCGTTGACCGGGAAGATCACCCGGGGCGCCTCCAAAAGCGTGGCCACGCCGCACGCGTGCACCGGTCCGGCGCCGCCGAAGGCGATCAGCGCGACACCGCGCAGGTCGATGCCGCGCTCCACGGCGTGCATCCGGGCGGACGCGGCCATGTTCTGGTTGATCACCTCGTACACACCCACCGCGACGTGGTCCGCGTCGGAGCCCGCGCCCAGTCGCTCGGCAAGCGGGGCGAACGCGGCCCGGGCGGCGGGCAGATCGAGCGGCATCTCGCCGCCGAGGAAGTACTGCGGGTCGAGCAGGCCCAGGACCAGGTCGGCGTCGGTGGTCGCCGGGACGGTGCCGCCGCGGGCATAACCCACCGGGCCCGGGTCGGCGCCGGCGGAGTCCGGGCCGACCTTGAGCAGACCCAACTCGTCGACTCGGGCCAGGCTGCCGCCGCCCGCGCCGATCTCGACCAGGTCGACCGAGGGGATCGAGCACGGGTAGCCCGAGCCCTTCTTGAACCGATAGACCCGGGCCACCTCGAACGCGTTGGTCAACTCGGGCCGGTAGTCCTCGATCAGACAGGACTTGGCCGTGGTGCCGCCCATGTCGAAGCAGAACAGCCGCTCCTCGCCCAGGCGTCGGGCGTACCAGACGCCGGCCAGGGCGCCGGCGGCCGGACCGGACTCGACCAGCCGGATCGGTACCCGGCGGGCGTCGTCGGCGGAGACCACGCCGCCGTTGGAGAGCATCATCAGCACCGACGCGCCGAACCCCTCGGCGGTCAGCCAGGCTTGCAGCTCGGCCAGGTAGGGGCCGATCACCGGCATCGTGGCCGCGTTGCAGGCGGTGGTGACCATGCGCGGATACTCGCGGATCTGCGGGGTCACCTCGTGCGACGCGCACACCGGTACCGACAGTCGCTTGGCCAGCCCCTCGGCGACCGCGCGCTCGTTGGCCGCGTTCGCGTACGAGTTGAGCAGGCACACCGCCACGGCCTCGACCTCGTCGGCGGCCAACCGGGCCGCCAGCGCGTCGAGTTCGGCTTCACTCGGTGCGGTACGGACCTCGCCGGTCGCGGTGGTGCGCTCGTCGATCTCGAAGACCAGCTCACGCGGGATGGGCGGGGCCGGGAACTCGATCTGGAGGTCGTACATGTCGTAGCGGTGCTCGTTGCGGATCTCCAGCGTGTCGCCGAAGCCCGAGGTGGTCACCAGCGCGGCCCGGCCGGTCTTGCCCTCGATCAGGGCGTTGGTGATCAGTGTGGTCGCGTGCACGATGGGCCGGGTGATGTCGGCCGGCGTGATACCGGCCTTGGACAGCGCGGAGGTCACGCCCGCCCGGACCCCGCCGAGCGGGGCGGACGGGGTGGTCAGCGTCTTCTCGACCACCACGCGGCCGGTGTCGGCATCCAGCAGGACCACGTCGGTGAAGGTGCCACCGATGTCTACGGCAAGGCGCCAGTCGGTCACGTCAGGCCTCCTCTTCTTCTCGGTGTGTCCGGAGTGTCTTCTCGGTGGGTGGGGACATGGCGGGTCACCCGGTCGCGGGTCGGGTCGGCAATGCGGCCACGGCCGGCGGATCGGGCACCGGCTCGACGTCCTCGCGGCCCGCGGTGGCCTCGGTCGCCGCGTCCAGGTGCCACAGCCAGTCGGTGGGCAGGTCGTCCACGTGGTAGATGGCCTCGACCGGGCACACCGGCTCGCAGGCGCCGCAGTCCACGCATTGTTCGGGATGGATGTAGAGCATGCGGTCGCCCTCGAAGATGCAGTCGACCGGGCATTCGGCCACGCAGGTGAGGTCCTTGACGTCCACGCAGTTCGCGCCGATGACGTAGGTCACGCGGGACCACCTCCGACCGGCTGCGGCTCGGGCACCGTCCAGGCGTCGCCGCCGAGCAGGTCGGCGACGCTGCCCGGCCCGCGCTCGGCGAGTGCCCGGCGGCCCTGCTCGACCACCAGGCGGTCGTACGCGGGCCGGCGCACGCTGCGGAACACCCCGATCGGGGTGGGCCCGCCGGCCTCCGGCAACCGGGACAGCGCGAACGCCGGCACCGGGTCGCTCGTCCGCGCGTCGTGCGTCACCGCGACGTCGTCCGGACCACCCGGCCGCAGCCCGCCGCCCGGATCGCGCACCACGGTGCGCGCGCCGTTCGGTCCGTAGCGCATCGGTTCGCCGTGTTCGAGCCGCAGCAGGAAGTCGTCCCGCACGCCCGGTGTCTTGAGCTGCTCGAACGCGCCGTCGTTGAAGATGTTGCAGTTCTGGTAGATCTCCACCAGCGCGGTGCCCTCGTGGGCCGCCGCCGCGCGCAGCACCGAGGTCAGGTGCTTGCGGTCGGAGTCGATCGACCGGGCCACGAACGACGCCTCGGCGCCGATGGCCACCGACAGCGGGTTGAACGGGTGGTCGAGNGAGCCCNNCGGGGTGGACTTGGTGATCTTGCCGGTCTCGGAGGTCGGCGAGTACTGACCCTTGGTCAGACCGTAGATCCGGTTGTTGAACAGCAGGATCTTCAGGTTGACGTTGCGCCGCAGGGCGTGGATCAGGTGGTTGCCGCCGATCGAGAGCGCGTCGCCGTCACCGGTGACCACCCATACGCTCAAGTCCGGCCGGGACACCGCCAGTCCGGTGGCGATGGCCGGCGCGCGGCCGTGGATCGAGTGCATGCCGTAGGTGTCCAGGTAGTACGGGAAGCGGCTGGAACAGCCGATGCCCGAGACGAAGACGATGTTCTCCCGACGCAGGCCCAGTTCGGGCAGGAAGCCCTGGACGGCGGCCAGGATGGCGTAGTCGCCGCAACCCGGGCACCAGCGCACCTCCTGATCGCTGCGGAAGTCGCGGGCGGACAGCGGCGGGTTCGCCGTGGGCCCGGCGATGGTGAGAAGGGGTGACTCAGACATCGGCGGCGACCTTCTCGATCGCGGTGCGCAGTTCGGCCACCTTGAACGGCATGCCGCGCACCTGGGTGAGGGATTCGACGTCGACCAGGTACCGGGCGCGCAACAACTGTGCGAGCTGGCCCAGGTTCATTTCCGGGACCAGCACCCGCCGATAGCGCGTGAGCAGGTCGCCGAGGTCGGCGGGGAGCGGGTCGAGGTGGCGCACATGGGCCCGGGCCACCGAGCCGCCCGCGGCGCGAACCTCCGCGCACGCGGCGGCGATCGGGCCTGCCGTGGACCCCCATCCGAGCACCAGCACCTCGGCGTCACCGTCCGGGTCCTCGACGGTCAGCGGCGGCAACTCGCGGGCGATCCCGTCCACCTTGGCCCGCCGGGTGCGCACCATGTGTTCGTGGTTGGCCGCGTCGTAGGAGATCTCGCCGGTGCGGTCGGCCTTCTCCAGGCCGCCCACCCGGTGCTCCAAACCGGGCGTGCCGGGCACCGCCCAGGGGCGGGCCAGGGTGTGCGGATCACGCAGATAGGGCTGGAAGCACGGCGTTCCGGCCGCGTCGACCGCGTTCGGCTCGACGGCGAACGCCGGGTCGATCGTGGGCAGTTCGGCGAGGTCCGGGACTCGCCACGGCTCCGAGCCGTTGGCCAGGTAGCCGTCCGACAGCAGCACCACCGGGGTGCGGTAGGTGACCGCGATCCGGACCGCCTCGACAGCCGCGTCGAAGCAGTCGCCGGGGGAGGAGGCGGCCAGTACCGGCACCGGCGATTCACCGTTGCGCCCGTACAACGCCTGGAAGAGGTCGGCCTGTTCGGTCTTGGTGGGCAACCCGGTCGAAGGGCCGCCGCGCTGTACGTCCACGATCACCAGCGGCAGTTCCAGTGAGACCGCCAGACCGATCGTCTCCGCCTTGAGCGCGAGCCCGGGACCGGAGGTGGTGGTCACCCCCAGGGCCCCGCCGAAGGCCGCGCCCAGCGCCGCGCCGATCCCGGCGATCTCGTCCTCGGCCTGGAACGTGGTCACCCCGAAATTCCGGTGCCGACTCAGCTCGTGCAGGATGTCGGAGGCCGGGGTGATCGGGTACGAACCCAGGAACAGCGGCAGTCCGGCCCGGTCGGCGGCGGCGATCAGCCCGTAGGCGAGCGCGCGGTTGCCGGTGATCGTGCGGTGCCTGCCGGGAGCGCGCGGGGCGGCGGGCACTTCGTGGCTCACCGCGAACGACTCGGTGGTCTCGCCGAAGTTCCAACCCGCGGTGAACGCGGCCACGTTGGCGGCGGCCAGGTGCGGACGTGCGGCGAACTTCTCCCGCAGGAAGGCCACGGTGGCCTCGGTCGGGCGGTGGAACAACCACGACACCAGGCCCAGGGCGAACATGTTCTTCGCCCGCTCGGCGTCCTTGCGCGGCAGTTCGAACGCGCGCAGCGCCTCGACGGTCAGGCCGGTCAGCGGCACCGCGTGCAGCCGATAGTCGGCGAGCGAATCGTCGGCGAGCGGGTCGACGCCCGCCGGGTAGCCCGCCTTGACCAGGTTGCGCGGCGTGAACTCGTCGGCGTCCGCGATGATCTGGGCGCCGTGCGGAAGAGCGGGCAGATTCACCCGCAGCGCGGCCGGGTTCATCGCGACCAGTACGTCGGCCGCGTCGCCCGGGGTGGTGACCCGGTGGTCGGCGAACTGCACCTGGAAGGCGGAGACCCCCGGCAGGGTGCCCGCGGGAGCGCGGATCTCGGCCGGGAAATCGGGAAAGGTGGACACGTCGTTGCCGAAAAGCGCGGTCTGCGCGGTGAACCGGTCGCCGGCAAGCTGCATGCCGTCGCCGGAGTCACCGGCGAACCGGATGACCACCCGGGATACGGGGGTGACCTGTTGAGACATGATCGCGACTCCTGATCACAGGCATGGCGAAGACAACACTTGGCACACAAGAAGGAAAGGACGCCGGACGGACGAACCCCGGGCCGCTGCGCATGTCCGGCCCGTCCGGCGCATGAGGACGGCGGGCCCATATCCGGCCCGTCCGGCGTTTGAGGACGGCAGGCCGCAGGCCGGCCTGTTCAGCCGGTCCGGCGGTTGAGGACCGCCGGCCCATATCCAGGCCGTCCGGCGCTTGAGGACAAGCGGGCCGAAGGCCCGATCAGACCCCGCCCCCATGAACCGCATCGCGCAACCGCTCCACGAGCAACTGCGGCTTGGCCGACCCCCACACGTTCCGGCCGAAGGCCACCCCCGCGCCGCCGGCTTCGACGACACCCTTGGCCAGCGCGACGACCTCGTCCTCGCTGTCCGACTTGGGCCCGCCCAGCGCCACGACCGGGACCGGACACGCCGCGACCACGGCGGCGAACTCCTCGGGGCGGCCCGGGCAGACCGTCTTGACGATGTCGGCGCCCAGTTCGGCGCCGATCCGCGCCGCGCGGGCCACGTTCTCCGTGGTCCACGGCACCGCCTTGCCCCAGCCACCGGGAATCATCTCGGCCATCACCGGCAGACCGAGCTGCTCACACTCCGAGGTCAGCCGGGCCAACCGCTGCAGCGACAGGTGCTCGTCGGGTGCGCCGGGGAAGGCCAGCACCACCACGCAGTCCGCGCCCAGCTTCAGTGCCTGCTCGGGCAGATGCATGATGTCGGTGACATCGCCCGGGGCGAAGTCGCCCAACTCCGAGGCCCCGCCGTCGATCCGCAACACCAGCCCGGAATCGGCGAACGTGTCGGCGTAGGCCCGGGCCAGATGCCAGGTCGCGAGCACCGCGTCCGGCCCGCCGGCGGCGATCTGTGCCATCGGCTCGCCCAGCGGCGGGCCCTCGCCCATGTAGGCGGCGTGGTCGATCGCGACGAACACGGCGCGGCCGTCCGCGCCGAACATCCGGCGCATCCGGCGGAGCTTGCCTGCTCCGGTGGCGGAAAAGGTCTGCACGGTAGTTCCCTTCGATGGTTGTCAGCGGTTCTTGTCGAGGTCGGCGTCGATCCCGTCGCCGGCCTCAGCCGCAGTGGTCGCCACACCGGCCCCGGCCCCGGCCGTCTGCCGCTCGAACTCGGCGCCGTCCCAGTAGTCCACGCGATGCGCGATCAGATCGCCCACCATGCGCAGCCGGAACACCCCACGGATCAGCACCGGTTCGGCGGCCGCCGAACCCCGCAGGCGAAATGTCATGGTGTACGCGATGGCGGCCCGGTCGCCGTCCACGAGCAGTTCCTCGACGGCGTAGCGCAAGCCCTCGAACTCGGCCAGGAATCCCGGCAGTCGCTCGCGATACGCGGTACGTCCGCGCAGACTTCGGCCGAGTGCCGAGGTGTGCTCGTTGTGGAAGTCCTCGCTCACCCGGGCCGCGATCGCCTCCGGATCACCGGAGTTGAGCGCCGCGACATATGCCTCGGCGGTCCGCCGGGTCCGCGCCGGGTCGCTCACGCGTCGGTCCGGTCGCCCCACAGCTCGCGGACCTCCGCGAACACCTGCTGGTTGTGCGAGATCTCCACCACGTTGCCGTCCGGGTCCTTGAGCGCGCAGATGTAGCCCACCGGCGGCGGCACGTCCATCGGTTCCCAGTGCAGGCAGCCGGCGGCGCGAGCCCGTTCCGCGATGGCGTCGACGTCCGCGCGGGCGGCCACCTCCATGCCCAGGTGGGCGAACGGGGTCAGCTGCGGCTGCGGCTTGCCCTTGTCCTTGTCGAAGGCGACCAGGACCAGCACGAACGGCGTCCGGACCTGATTGGGATTGGACAACCAGGCATTGGAACCCGCGGCGTCGCTGTGCCGCGAGACCACCACCAGCGGGGTGAACGAGGTGTAGAACTCGACCGCCGCCTCCAGGTCGGACGACGGCAGCGCGATATGGGTCCAGCGGGCCTCGGTCAGCGTCGGTTCCATCGCGGTGGCTCCTCTCACATTCCGGTGTGTCGGGATTGGTGAACCGCCGCGCGAGCGCGGCGGTGCGGCGGTGCGGCGGTGCTCAGTCGATCGGGCCGGTGAACTCGTCGGCCGCCAACGGCGTCGCCACGTCCCGGCGGATCTGCCGCATCATGTGTTGCGCGCGGCCCTCCCACGCACTGGGCGGCCCCACCCGGTAGAACGGCGAACGGAGGTTCTCCATCAGCACGGTCACCATGTCCGTGTCCTCCTTGTTGGTCAGCTCCAGGTTGACCAACTCGCGCTCCTGGAGCTCGATGTCGTCGGTCAGCCCGTAGATCCGGGAGAACAGCCGGGTCCGGTCCGGCGCGATCGGGTCGGCGCGCACCATGATCAACTGGGACGCGTAGGGCAGCGGTGTGAGGTTGGGGTAGATGAACTCCGCATAGCTCCCGCGCAGGTCCTCCTCGCCCAGGTCGGTCCGCCCGAGCGACATGTCGTACGCGTCGCTGTGCGGCTTGTAGCCGCTGGTGGTCCGGCCCTCGAAGCGCACGATGGTGTCCATCTGCTTGCGCACCTTGTTCAGCCGCCGATGCACGAACCGCACGTGGTAGTCGTCGTTGGAGTTCTCCACGAACGCCTTCCAGTTGAACGGGTACTCCTCGTCCAACTCGCGGTGATAGCGGTGATACTCGCCGATCTTGTACGCCGTGTAGCGCGGCAGCAGCGGCGCGATCCACTCCTCGAACGTCGGTGCCTTGTGCGACAGGCACGCGAAGACGAGCTTGTCGAAGGCCACGTGCACCCGGATGGGCACCAGGCCGTACTGCTGCATCGGGAAGTCCGGACCGTACATCCGGTTCATGTCCGGAATCGACAGCAGCTTGCCGTCGAGACCGTACGTCCAGGCGTGGTACGGGCACGCGAACGCCTTGCCGCAGTTGCCGGCCGCATCGAACGCGACGCCGGAGGCGCGGTGCCGGCAGTTGTTCAGGAAGCCCTTGATCGAGCCGTCCCGCTGCTTGACCACCAGTACCGACTGGCTGCCGATCCGCCCGGTGATGAAGTCGCCGGGCCGGCGAAGATCCTCCGTGTCGCCCAGCCACACCCACGAGCGGGCGAACACCCGGATCATCTCCAGATCGAACAGGTCCCGATCCCAGACCTCCCACGGCTGCAACATCTCGCTCGGCAGGGGAGCGACCACGAGCCCGTCGCCCTCTCGCGCCGCCGCGGTCCGGCGAAGTTCCGCCACCCGCTCGTCCAGGGCCCGTTCCGCAGCCCCCAGCTGGTCAGTCGGCACAGCTTCCTCCCCGTCACCTGGGATGTTTGCGATACAGCCGAAGGTAGGCGCCGGGAAACGGCCCCGATATGTGCTTCAGGCACGAACAAACGGCCCGTGCGCTGCGCCGGGACCACATCGGTGCACACGCGCCGTCGTGCCAGCCTCGGGGGAGAACCTGTGACGACCACCCTTGGAGGGCACCCGTGGAGTACACCCCGCTCGGTCGCACCGGCATGCGGGTCAGCCGGTTGTGCCTGGGCACGATGATGTTCGGCGCGTGGGGCAACCCGGACCACGACGCGTGCGTACGCATGGTGCATCGCGCGCTCGACGCCGGGATCAACTTCGTGGACACCGCCGACGTGTACGCGTTCGGCGAGAGCGAGGCGATCCTGGCCAAGGCGCTCAAGGGCCGGCGCGACGACGTGGTGCTGGCGACCAAGTTCGGCGAGGCGATGGATCCCGACGCGCCGCTGCGCCGCGGGGCCTCGCGACGCTGGATCTTTCGCGCCGTGGAGGACAGCCTGCGCCGCCTGGAGACCGACCACCTGGACCTCTACCAACTGCACCGCCCGGATGCGGGCACCGACCCGGACGAGACGCTCGGCGCCCTGACCGACCTGGTTCGCCAGGGCAAGGTACGCGCGATCGGCTCCTCCGCACTGCCCGCGGAGGGCATCGTCGAGGCGCAGTGGATCGCCGAGCGGCGCGGGCACGAGCGCTTCGCGGTCGAGCAGCTGGCCTATTCGGCATTCGCCCGGCATGCGGAGACGGCCGCACTGCCCACGTGCGGGCGGTACGGCCTGGGTGTGCTGGTGTTCAGCCCGCTCAATGGGGGCTGGCTGACCGGCAAGTACCGGGCCGGCCGGACCGTTTCGGCCGACTCGCGGGCGGTGCGCAACGCCGAGCACTTCGACCACGCGGACGTCGCGGTGCGGGCCGCGAAGTCCGCCCTGGTCGAGGAGTTCGCCGCCATCGCCGCCGACGCGGGCTGCTCGCTGCCCGAACTGGCCCTGGCCTTCGCGCTGGCCCACCCGAACGTCACGTCGGCGATCATCGGCCCGCGTACCGAGGAGCAATTGGAGTCCCAACTCGGCGCTTGCGCCGTGGAGTTGACCCCGCAGACGCTCACCCGCCTGGACGCCCTGGTCGCCCCCGGCACGGACGTCAACCCGGCGGACTCGCCCTATCCGCGACCGGTCCTGAACCGCGCCTGACGGCCGGCCCGTTCCGGGCCGGTATGTGGACATGCCGGTATCCGCGATCCGACTCGGATCGCGGATACCGGCATGTCGCCGTGTAGGTGTTACCTCACTTCTCCCACATCACGATCTGGTTCCCCCAAGGGTCCAGGAACGAGGCGTGGTGTCCGCCGAACTCCTCCCAGAAGCACTGCTCCCACAGTGCGGTCGCGCCCAGCAGCACGGCCTTGTTCAGGTACTCGCTGGGGGCCGCGTCGACCAGGATGTACACCCGGGAGTGCAGGCCGGCGCGCGGCTGCTGGGGCAGCGGTGCCGGGTCGGGCACCTGGGCGACCTCGTCGTACAGCCCCAGGTGCAGTCCCTCGCCCGGGACGATCTGGTGGAAGACGCCCTGCGGGCGCGGGTTGATGGTCCAGCCGAACAGTTCGCGGTAGAACTCGGTGGTCGCGTCGACGTCGGGCGTGGGCATGTCGACGAAGACCAGGGTGTTGGTCATACGGGGTCCCTTCCGGGAAACATGGGTGGGGGGAACTCGGGTGTACCGAACGGGATCCGACGCGGCGTCGGACTTGGAATCGGGGTCAGACCTGGTGGGCGTGGCCGTGGGTGAAGTAGGTGCCCTTGTCGCGCCACAGCACGACCTCGTTGCCCCACGGGTCGCGGAACGCCGCGTAGCGGGCCTCGAACTCGGCCCACGGCTTCTCCTCCCACAACACGCTCGCGCCGGCCGCGACCGCCTTGTCGAGGTAGACGGGCGGCTCGTCGACCATCACGTAGATGCGCGGCACCGGACCCACCGCCGGGCGCGCCTCGCGGCGGATCCCGAGGTTGGGCTTGACGCCCGGGAGCACCTCGCTGAACTCGCCGGCGGGTCGTCGCTTGAAGTCCCAGTCGAACAGTGCCGCGTAGAACGCGGACGTGGCCTCCACGTCGGGGGTCGGCAGGTCCATGAAGATCACCGGATTGGGCACGTCGGCTCCTCGGAGCGAGTCGGGTCGAGGGGGGTCGGGTCGAGGGGGGTCGGGTCGGAGGGGGATCGGTCGGAGGGGGTCGGTGCGGCACGGGTCGCGATGGTGGCGTCCTCGGGTACCGACAGACGCGCCTGGGCGGCGTCGCCGAGGTCGAGGAAGCGGCGCAGGCCGGCCGCGTACTCGGGGTGCGGTTCGGGGTCGAACACGGTCATCGCCGGGCGCGGCCAGTCGCCCGCCCGCCCGGCACCCGGCGCGGGCCACCAGCGCGCCCCGGCGCCGGCGGCGAGCGCCGCGCCGTACGCGGCGAGGTCGGTCTCCGCGGGCACCTCGACCGGCACGCCGAGCACGGCGGCCTTGATCGAGCACCACAGCGGACTGCGCGCCGGCGATCCGGCGCAGACCAGGGTGTCCGGGCGGGCACCGCGCGCGCTCAATTCCAAAGCGATGTGCGCGAGGCCGTACGCGGTGCCTTCCAGGACCGCGCGGGCCAGTTCACCGGGCCCGGCCCCCGCGCTCAGGCCGAAGACCTCGCCGCGCAGCTCACGGTTCCAGCGCGGTGCGCGCTCGCCTTCCAGGTAGGGCAGCACCAGCACGCCGCGGGCGCCGGGCGGCACCTCGGCGGCCAGCGCGAGCAGGTCGTGCACGTCGCGTCCGGTGAGGT
Organism: Embleya scabrispora DSM 41855; assembly: GCF_000372745.1. GTDB lineage: Bacteria > Actinomycetota > Actinomycetes > Streptomycetales > Streptomycetaceae > Embleya > Embleya scabrispora. The sequence continues at coordinate 53,206 of NZ_KB889681.1, forward strand.
CGCGCAGCCACTCCAGGATCAGTCCGTGCGCGGCCACCGGGCCGCCGACGATGTCGATCCCGGGCACCGCCGAGGGCAGCGCGTACGCGTCCGCCGCCGGCGAGCCCGCGGGCACCGCCACGGCCAGGCCGCCGGTTCGCCCGCCGGGGTCCATCGCCCGGCCGGGACGGTCCAGGCCACCCGCCCAGAACGCCAGGTACGCGTCCTGGGCGCCGGCCACCAGCGGTGTGCCCGCCGCGACGTCGTGCCCGGTGCCGACCGTGCCCACCACCGACCCGGTCGCGACGATCGGCCCGTAGTCGGTCAGCGGCGGATCTCCGGGCCAGCGGGCCTGAGCCCGCTCCGCGCCGAACCGCGCGGCCAGCCAGTCGTAGAGCTGCCACGCCCGCACGTCGGGCCCGTGGGCGGCGCGCAGCGCGGCGTGCTGCGCGTGATGCTGCTGGACCGGCGACCCGGTCGCGCCCGCCGGATGCCGGCAGGTCAGCGCCGTGGCGGTGCCGGGCCGGGGCACCGCGTCGGGCACGGTGGTCGGGCTCTGGCCGCCCAGGCACAGCGCGGCGGGACGGGCCGCGCCGGGCACCAGCGCGCGCAGTTCCGCGAGCGCCTGCGCGGTGGCGGCGAACCAGGCGTACGGGTCGGCGTGGCCGGGTTCCCACGTCGACGCGCCGGGGTAGCCGGCGGTGCTCGCGCCCAGGACGGCGCCGTCCGGGTCGAGCGCGAGGGCGCGTACCGAGTTGCTCCCGACGTCGACGCCGACGACGATCGCGGACGAGCCGGGCATGCTCAACCGCCCACGAGGACGCGGTAGACCGGCGACTTGGCCGCCAGCCGGAAGGCGGCGTCGACCTCGCCGAGCGGGTAGGTCGCGGTGACCAGTGCGTCCAGGTCGGCGGCCAGGCGCCCGGAGGCGATGATCGCGGCGGCCTCGGTCCAGTCCTGCGGCTCCTGGCTGTACACGCCGACGATGCTCAACTCGTGGTGGTGCACGTGGTCCGGCCCGACACCGGCCAGGACGTCCTTGGGGAAGGCGCCGAACAGCACGACGGTGCCGCCGTCGTCACACAGCGACAGTGCGCTCTCCAGGGCGCCGGGGGCGCCGGCGGTGACGAAGACGACGTCCTGCTTCCCGCCGGTGCCGGCGGCGTCCTCCGGGGTGCTCGTCCAGTCGGCGCCGGCCGCGCGGGCCTCGGCGAGCCGCTCGTCGCTGATGTCGATCAGGCCGACCGACTCGGCGCCCTTGAACCGGGCCAGGGCCAGGTGCAGGCGGCCCATGTAGCCGGCGCCGATCACCGCGACCCGGTCACCGGCCCGCAACCCGCCGAGTCGGGCCGAGTGCGCGACGCACGCCAGCGGCTCGCCCATCGCGGCGTGCGCGATCGGTGCGGCGCCGGTGCGGAACGCCTGGAGCGCCTTGACCTTGACGAACTCGGCGAAACCGGCGCCCATCGAGATGGTGCCGTCGGCCAGCGCGCCGCCCTGAGGTCGTTTGCACAGCGCGCTGCGCCCGCGTCGACACGAGGTGCAGGTGCCGCAGCGGGTGAGCAGGTCGATGGTGACCGTCTCGCCGACGGCCGCGACCCCGGGCAGCCCGGCGACGGCGCTGCCGACCGCGACCACCTCGCCGGCGACCTCGTGGCCGGGGGCGACCGGGTAGATCGGCTTGGTGCCCAGGTAGAGCCGGCGCTCCATGGTGCACAGGCCGGTACGGCCGACCCGCACGAGCACGTCCTCGGGCCCGACCTCGGGAACCGGCTCCTCGCGCAGATCGACCTGTTCGGGGGCGGTGACTACGGCAACTCGCATGTGGGGCTCCTCGGTAGGCGAAAAACTGTGGGAAGCGGGACGCGGCGGTCGGCGAAGTCGGCGGCGCGCGACCGGGTGAGCGACTCAGTGGGCGGGCAGCGTCGGCCAGCGCGAGCGCAGCGGTACGCCGGCCCGGGCGAGCAGGGTGGTCGAGGCGCGGGCGGCGAAGGTACGCAGGGCCCGCTCGTCCACGGTCACGCACGTGTGGTCGCGGACCACGACCCGGCCGCCGATCAGCACGTCGCGCACCGAGCGGCCGTCCGAGGACCACACCAGTTGTTGGGCGATGTCGCCGCGCGGGGTCCACTGCGGGCCGGTGGCGTCGTGCACCACCAGATCGGCGTACTTGCCGGGTTCGAGCGAGCCGATGCGATCGGCCATGCCGACCGCCTCGGCGCCGCCGATGGTGGCCCACTCCAGTGCCTCGGCGGCGCCGGGACCGGTGGGGTCGATCGCCATGTCCTTGGCCAGGCCCACCGCGAGCGCCGCGGTGCGCAGCAGGTCGGCCGAGTCGGATGCGTTGCCCGCGTCGGTGCCCAGCGCGAGCCGGCCGCCGCGGCGCGACAACTCGGCGTGCCGCCCGGCCTGTGTCACGCCCTGGCCCAGCCGCAGATACGCCCACGGGCAGTAGGCGACCGCGGTACGGTCCGCCAACAACGCCTCGACCTCGGCGTCGTCGAGCCACACCGCGTGCGCCAGCAACAGGTGCGGGCCCAGCACTCCCAACTCGGCCAGGTGCAGCACGGGTCGGCGCCCGGTGCGGCGCAGGTAGTCGTCGGGGTCGGCGCCCGAGGGGGACAGGTGCATCGTCATCCGCGCGCCGGTGGCGCGGGCCAGGTCGGCCGCGCCGGACAGCAGTTCGTCCGAGGCCAGGCCGTGCCCGACCAGGGTGACCCAGCCCTCGACCGACCCGCCGGCCGGGTAGGCGGCGACCAGTTCGGCGAGCCGGTCCAGCACCTCGGCGGCCGGTGCGGCGAAGGGTGCGCCGGGCACGTCCCAGCCCCACGCGCCGATGCCGCCGCGTACCCCGACCTCGCTCATTGCGGCGGCCACCCGGTGCGGGTGGGCCACGGTGCCGGCCTCGATGATCGTGGTGACGCCGTTGCGCACGCTCTCCACGCCGGCGAGCAGCGCGGACAGTTCGTCGTCGTCGGGTCGGTGCGCCGCGTGCAGCGGCACCGCCCAGGTATCGACGGAGGCGCCCGGCGGCAGGTCGTCCGGTATTCGGGCGCGGGCCAGCGGGTCGCCGGTCTGATGCAGGTGCGCGTTGACCATGCCCGGCGTGACGACGCAGTCGCTCGCGTCCCACTCGGGTGTGCCCGGCCAGCGGGCGCGCAGCTCGCCGGTGGCGCCGACGGCGAGGATGCGCTCGCCCGCCACCGCGACGGTGCCGCCCAGCAGTACCTCGCGGCGCGCGTTCATGGTGACCACGTCACCGCCCACGACCAACAGGTCGGGCCGTGTCGGCCCGGCGCCGCTCACGTTGCTCTCACCTGCGAACTCACCATGTCTGGGGACACTAGGCCCGGCATCGCCCGCAGGCATCGTGGCCGGGAGCACAATCAAGTGGGCCCAGTACATGCCGGGGACACAATGCGAGCACAGGGCGACGAGGGCAAACCTGAACCGGTGCCGTGTCGGGCGAGGCTTACCAGGTTGCGGCGTCCGGCACGGCGTGTACGGCTCGAAGGCCCGTCCGCCGCGTCCAGGGAGTTGCCGCATGTCCGACACCACCAGCAGCGAGCCGCGCATCCGCGCCGAGTGGCTGCGCTCGGAGCCGTATCCGCAGCTCATCGACGGGCGCGAGTCGTTCGACGGCGAGCCGCGACCGGTGTTCGACCCCTCGACGGGTGGGCAACCCGCCTCCTACCTGGCGGCGAGCGACGCCGAGGTCGAGGCGGCGATCACCGCCGCGCGTTCCAGCTTCGACGGCAAGGTGTGGCAGCGCATGCCGGGCCCGCGCAAGGCCGAGGTGCTGGAGGCGGCGGCCGCGGCGATCCGCGCGGACGCCGGCCGGCTGGCCGCGCTGGAGGCGTTGGACACCGGGAAGGCGATCTCCGGAGCGCTGACGAACGACGTGTACGAGGCGGCCAACGCCTTCTCCTACGCCGCGGCGATCTGCCGCACCGCTCACGGCGACGTGCGGCGCTCGTCCTTCCCACCGGAGCTGCTGCCCGGCGGCGGCCCGGACCTGCTGACCCTGCGGCTGCGCGAGCCGGCCGGCGTGGTGGCCGAGTTGTTGCCGTGGAACGGGCCGCTGATGACGGGCAGCCAGCGGATCGCCTCGGCGCTCGCGGCCGGCTGCTCGATCGTGGCCAAGCCGCCGGTGGACGCGGTGCTGACACTGGTCGAACTGGGCCGGATCCTGACCGCCGCCGGGCTGCCGGCGGGGGTGTTGAACATCGTGCTGGGCCCGGGCTCGACGGTCGGTGAACGGCTGATCACCGACAAGCGGTTCGACCTGATCAGCCTGACCGGCGGCACCGAGACCGGCCGACACGTGCTGGCCGCCGCCGCGCGCAACCTGACCCCGGTACATCTGGAGCTGGGCGGCAAGTCGCCGGTCGTGGTGTTCGCCGACGCCGACCTGGACCAGGCGGTGGGCTGGGCGATGATGGCCGCGTTCGTGAACATGGGCGAGGTGTGCGTCGCGGGCAGTCGGCTGCTGGTCGAGGAGTCGGTGTACGACCAGGTGGTGGAGGCGGTCGCGGCCGCGGCGGCCACGCTGCCGGTGGGCGACGCGCTGCACCCGGACACCTTCATCGGGCCCTTGATCAACGAGCGGCACGCGGACCGGGTCCGCGGTTTCGTGAGCCGGGCACTGGACGCCGGTGACGCCTCCGTGGTGGGCAAACCGGGTCTTCCCGACGGACTCCTGCCGACCTACGTCGCGCCGACCGTGCTCGGCCGGGTGCGGCGCGGTTGCGAGGTGGAGCAGCAGGAGGTGTTCGGGCCGGTGCTGGCCGCGATGCCCTTCCGCGACGAGGCCGAGGCGCTCGCGTTGGCGAACGGGACGCAGTACGGCCTCAACGGTACGGTGTTCACCCGCGACATCGAGCGCGCCTTCCGCTTCTCGGACGCGCTGGACTGCGGCGAGGTCAACGTGAACTGCCATTTCGCGCCGGACATGAACGGCGGGCGCGGCGAGCCGCGTCGGGCCAGTGGGTTCGCCAGGACCGGCGTGGACGCGTACACCCGTACCAAGGCGGTGAACGTCCAGGTGCACAGCGGGTGAAGCGTGGGGTTGTGCTGGGGGACCAATGACCACACCTGACCGAGCTTCATACCTTCTGATTGTCAGACCAACAGCCTGACCCACACCCTGAGGAGGCCCGATCGTGGCCGTTACCGGGATGAACCACGCGGTGCTGTACGTGCGCGACGCACACCGGACCGCCCGGTTCTACAACGAGGTGCTGGACTTCATCACCGTCATCGACGGCCCGCCCGGCAGCTACGTCTTCATGCGGGCACCCGCGTCACAGAACCACCACGACATCGCGTTCTTCACGATCGGTGCCGAGGCGGGCGACTCGCAGGCCGGCCGACGCACCGTGGGCATGTACCACATCGCGTGGGAGGTGCCCACGCTCGACGCGCTGGCCGAGGCCCGCGAACGCCTGTCCGCGGCGGGCGCGTTGATCGGCGCGAGCGACCACGGCGCGAACAAGAGCCTGTACGCCAAGGATCCCGACGGCCTCGAGTTCGAGGTCATGTGGCTGGTCCCGGCCGCGTATTGGGGCGCCGAGGAACACGAGGCGATCATCCGGCCGCTGGACCTGGACGCGGAACGCGAGCGTTTCGCGTCCCTGGCGGACGCGTAGTGCCCCTGCGGGTACCGGGGGACCGGGTCCGGTTCGCCAAGGTCGCGCGCCGCACGATCTCCGAGGAGGTCCGCGACGCACTCCTGGCGAGCGTGCGCGAAGGCGAACTGCGCCCGGGCGCGCAACTTCCCCCGGAACGTACCCTGTGCGAGCAGTTCGGGGTGGCCCGCACCTCGGTGCGCGAGGCGATCCAGGGACTGGTCTCGATCGGTTGCCTGGTCAAGCGCGGCAACCGGTTCTATGTCGCCGAGCGACTGCCCGGGGTGTCCTTCGACGCGGACGACGGCCGCAAGCTGCGCGTCTCGGAACTGTTCGAGGTACGCCAGGTCACCGAGGTGGCCATCGCCCGCCTCGCCGCCATCCGCGCCGCGCCCGACGAGCGGGCCGAGATCGGCGAACTCGCGGCCGGCTTCGACCCGCAGATGACCCTGGAGGCGTTCCGCCGCCAGGACCGCCGCTTCCATGCGGCGCTGGCCCGCGCGTGTGGCAACACCACGCTGCGCGAGCTGTACGCGAAGGTGCTCGACGCGGTATTCGCGTCCGGCGACTTCGCCTCGCTCCTCGACGCCGAGGGCAACGCCGAGGCGGTCCGCCAGGTGATCGCCGAGTCCTGCCGCTCGCATCGCGGCATCGCCGAGGCGGTCGCGGCCGGCATCCCCGACGCCGCCGCGCGCGCCGCCGCCGACCATCTCGGCGAGGTGGAGCGGCAGATGACCGCCCGGATGTTCTAGCGCGGTCGGCGCGAAGGCCGGCCCGCCCGAGGAACCATTGCGCGAATCAACCGGAGAGGACGGCCGTGACATGAGCGACGTACAACGCGTGTGGGCCTTCGACGACAGCGAGTTCGTCGAGGTCAAGCCGGGATTCCGGCGCCGGGTCTACACCGGCGACGAAATGATGCTGACCCTGTGGCGGATCCGCGAGGGTTGCGGACCCACCCCCTACGACGACCATCCCGAGCACGAGCAGTACGGCATGGTGCTCAAGGGCAGGCTGGACTTCCGGATCGACTCGGACGAGCGGCAGGTGCTCGGCCCGGGCGACGTCTACTGGGCACCCAAGGGCTGCGACCACGGGGACAGCCTGTTCATCGGCGACCCCGAGCACGGCGAGACCTGGATCCTGGACATCTTCACCCCGCCACGCGACGAATACCGCAACGGCTGACGCTCAGCCCCGTCCCACGATTTCGCATCGTCGCGGGATCGCACTTCGGCAACTCCGCACCACCGCACCACCGCACCACTGTCGGACGGTCGCGCGCCGCAGGCGCCGCGCACCGACCCCCACCCGCTTCCGGGCCGGAAACCCCCGCGCAACCGGAACGGGTCCCTCCGCCGGACCGACATCCACCCCGGCCGCGGCACTCCACACCCGAACCCGGCACGCCCACCGTGCCCATCCGGGTCGCCGCGCATCCGTCGGTCCGTGTCGAACCAACGCGCCCTGATTCGTCTGGAGACCTTCCGATGAAGAACATGGTTCGAGTCATCGCAACCTCGGTCATCATACCGGGACTGCTGGTCACCGCCTGTGGCGGTGGCTCCTCCTCCTCTTCCGCCTCCGCCGGGGCGCCCGCCTCGGCCGGTGCGCCCGGCGCCGGCACCCTCCCCGCCAACGAGCCCGACGTCAACAAGGACAAGAAGGTCGTCATCGGGGTGATGAGCCCCGGCGACACCAAGGACAAGGGCTACTACCAGAGCTTCGTCGACGAGGCGAACGGCTATGCCGACGCCAACGGGTGGAAGCTCGTGGTGGTCGACAAGATCAACCCGGCGAACGCGGTCCAGCAGGCCCGCAACCTGTGTCGGCAGAAGGTCGACATGATCGCGATCGGCGCCAGCGAGCTCAAGGACGCGCTCAGCGCGGCCAAGGAACCGCAGTGCAAGGGCATCGCCTGGTACATCAGCGGCGGCCAGGGTGTCACCCAGACCCCCGAGTTCACCCAGTCCCTCGACTACATCAACGAATCGCTGTACGTGGCCGGTTACGCGGCCGGCCTGATCCTCAAGGAGAACGGCGGCAAGAAGGCCGGCTACATCACCGGCCCCGACCTCCAGTTCGCCCGGGACGTGGCCAAGGCATTCGAGGCCGGCATCAAGAAGGTCGTTCCGGACGCCGAGATGGTGCAGACCTTCACCGGCGACTTCAACGACTCCGGCAAGGCCAAGGAGGCCGCCCAGGCGCAGATCAGCCAGGGCGTCAAGGTGATCTACCCCTACCTCGGCGGCGCCACCGACGTGGTCACCCAACTCGCCAACGAGAAGGGCGTACCGGCGCTCACCCCCGGCACCGACCGCTGCTCGACGCCCGGCGCGCAGTACGCGGTGTCGGTGATCTTCAGCCCCGGCGCCTACTTCGCCGGCGCCCTGGAGGACTTCAAGAAGGGCACCCTGCGGATGGGCGTGGCCCGCGAATGGCACCTGGGCAAGGACCCGGTGCCCACGGTCAAGCTCTGCAAGCCCACCGGCGACCAGGAGCAGCAGCTCAAGGCACTGATCCAGGACATCGGCAGCGGGAAGGTGAAGGTCGATGAGGCCGTCGCCGCAGGCAAGTGACACCGCCGTGACCACACCCGACCCGCGACCCCGGGCCGGCGACGACCAGCCGACCGCGCCGTCCGTACTCTCCGCCCCCATCGTGCAACTGCTCGGCATCGGCAAGCGGTTCGGCGCGGTGCGTGCGTGTGAGGACGTCTCGCTGCGGGTGCAGGCCGGCGAGATCCACGGCCTGCTCGGCGAGAACGGCGCGGGCAAGAGCACCCTGATGAAGATCCTGCTCGGCCTGGTCGTCCCGGACACCGGACGGATCCTGCTGCGCGGCGAACCGGCCACGATCACCGACCCGTCGGCCGCTGCGGCACACGGAATCTCCATGGTGCACCAGCATTTCAGCCTGGTGGACCGGCTCAGCGTGTGGGAGAACGTGGTGCTCGGCGACCGGGGCCGGGTGGACCGGGACCGAGCCCGGACGCTGGTGCGCGAAGTCGGGCGACGCTACGGCCTGGAGGTGGACCCCGACGCCTGCGTCGAGGACCTGTCCACCGGCCAGCGCCAACGCGTCGAGATCGTCAAGTGCCTGCGCCGGGACCCGGGCGTGCTCATCCTCGACGAGCCGACCTCGGTGCTCACCCTGGAGGAGTCGCGCGAACTGTTCACCGTGCTGCGTCGGGTGGTCGCCGACGAGGGCAAGGCGGTGATCCTGATCAGCCACAAGCTGGACGAGATCGTGCACGCCACCGACCGGGTCACCATCATGCGCCAGGGGCGCGTGGTGGCCCGTCGGGCCACCGCCGACACCGATGTGCGTTCGCTGGCCCGGGAGATGGTCGGCCGCGAACTGTCCAAGTGGACCGCCGCATCGGCGGTCGGCGCACTGGACGCGCTGATCGAACCCGGTACCGGCGAGCCGACCGGCGGCACCGCGCTGCTGGACGTTCGCGAACCGGCCGCCGCGCCCGCCCCGGATCCCCGGCCGCCGGCCGGCGAGGTACGGCTGCGGATCAGCGACGCGCACGCGAGCACCACCGACCGGCGTCCGCTGCTGCGCGGACTGACCCTGGAGGTGCGCGCCGGCGAGATCCTGGGCCTGGCCGGCGTAGAGGGCAACGGCCAGGCGGCGCTGGGCGATCTGCTCTCCAGCCTGCTCCCGCTCAGCGCCGGCCGGGTGGAGGTGTGCGGCGCGCCCGTGGTCGCCGGCCGGCCCGGCGCGATGCACGCCGCCGGAGTCGGCATCGTGCCCGAGGACCGACACGTGTCCGGTTGCGTGCTGGACATGAGTGTCGCGGAGAACCTGGTCCTCGCGGACCTGTCCTCGGTGACCAGCAAAGGACTGCTCAGCCGGCGCCGGATGGCGGCCCGGGCCCGGCAGCTGATCGAAGAGTTCGAGATCGCCACCCCCTCGCCGGACACCCCGATGCGGCAACTGTCCGGCGGCAACCAGCAAAAGGTGGTGCTGGCCCGCGAACTGGCGGCCCAGCCGAAGGTGTTGGTCGCCGCCCAGCCGACCCGGGGACTGGACATCGGCGCGATCGAGTACATGACCGAGCGGCTGCACGCCGCGGCCCGATCCGGCATCGCGGTGTTGCTGCTGTCCACCGAACTGGGCGAGATCCTCACCCTCTCGCACCGCGTCGCGGTCATCCACCGAGGCGCCGTCGTCGGCGAGATGGACCGCGCCGACGTCGACACCGAGCGACTGGGCCTGTTGATGGGAGGTCAGGCGGCATGACCCCAACCCTGATATCCGAACGCGCACCGGCCGTCGCCGCGCCGCCGGCCGATCCGCGCCGCCGACCCCGGCTCGCCGACCTGGGCACCCCGCTGCTGTACGCGGCGTCGCTGTCCACCGCGCTCGTCCTGGCCGGCCTGCTCATCGCGCTGGTCGGCCAATCCCCCTGGGACGCCGCGAGCGCGATGTACGACGGCAGCCTGGCCGACGGCGCGGCCATCGGGCAGAGCATCGACCAGGCCGCACCACTGCTCCTGGTCGCGATCGGCTCGGTGATCGCCGCCCGCGCGGGCATCTTCAACATCGGCCAGGAGGGCCAACTCCTGGTCGGCGCGAGCGTGGGCGCCGCGATCGCCCTGTTCACTCCGGGCCCCGGCCCGCTGGTCCTGATCCTGGCCCTGCTCGGCGCCGCCGTCGGCGGCGCCCTGTGGGCGGCCATCGCGGCGCTGCTCTTCTACTGGCGCGGCGTCGCGGTGGTGATCAGCACCCTGCTCCTGATCTTCGTCGCCAATCAGGCCGTGTCATACGCGGTCAACTCGCCGTCGCTGCTGCGCGAGAAGGCGGTGGCCGGCCAGGTCACCACGTCGCAGACGGACATGCTGGCCGAGTCGGTGTGGCTGCCTCGAATCGGCGAGTACCCCGACTTCAACATCGGCGCGGGCATCTTCATCGCGCTCGTGCTCGCCGTGGGCACCTCGGTGGTACTGGTGCGCAGCAGGCTGGGCTTTCGGGTGCGGATGCTCGGACTCAACCCCAAGGCCGCACACCGGGCCGGCGTCGGCGCGGTGCTGATCGGCGGCGGCGCGCTGCTCGCCTCGGGCGCGTTCGCCGGCCTCGCGGGCGGCGTGATGCTCACCGGCAGCGGCCACCGCATGCAGGACGGCTTCGCCGACAACGTCGGCTTCGACGGCCTGTTGGTGGCGCTGGTGGCCCGGGACAAGCCGATGCTGGCCGTGCCCGTCGCGCTGTTCTTCGGGGCGCTGCGCGCGGGCGGCGGATTCCTGTCCGCGACCGGCGTACCGCGCTACATCGTCGCCGTGGTCACCGCGCTCCTGGTGCTGGCCACGGTCTTTCCCGCCGCCTACGCCGAGGTGCGCCGCCGGCGTACCGCAGGCGCCTGAGACCAGGAGGTTGACATGATCGACGACCTTGCCATGGTCCTGGCCAGTTCGGTCCGACTCACCGTGCCGCTGGCCTTCGCGGCCTGCGGCGAGTACATCGCCGAACGGGCCGGAACGATCAACATCTCGGTCGAGGCGATGATGCTCGGCGGCGCGTTCAACGCCGTGTGGGGCGCCTCGTTGACCGGATCCGCGTCCTTCGGCCTGGTCTTCGGCATGCTCGCCGGGCTGGTCATCGGGTTCGTGCACGCCCAGTTCAGCCACCGTCTGTCGGTCAACACCTACGTGGTCGGGCTGGCCCTGAACGCGCTCGTGCTCGGCCTGACCAGCTTCCTGCTCGACTCGGTCGACTTGACCGGACATCAGGTCGACGCGCTGAACATCCCCGTCCTGTCCGACCTTCCGCTGCTCGGCCCGGTGCTGTTCGCCCACCGCTGGCCCGCCTACCTGCTGGTGGGCGTGATCCCGCTGGTGTGGTGGCTGGTCCAGCGCAGCCGGTTCGGCCTGGAACTGCGCGCAGCCGGGGAGAACCCCCAGTCGGCCGACGTGACCGGGATCGACGTACGGCGCCGACGCCGGCAGAGCGTGCTCCTGTGCGGCGTGCTGGCCGGACTGGGCGGCGCCTACCTCGCGGTCGGCGAAGTCGGCGCGTTCAACCAGAACATGACCGCCGGCCGCGGCTTCGTGGTGATCGCCGCGGTGATCTTCGGCGGCTGGACGCTGCGCGGCACGATGGCCGGCTGCCTGGTGTTCGGCGCGGCCGATGCGATGCGCCTGGCGCTGCCCGCGCTGGGCGTACACCTGAACTCGCAACTGCTGATCGCCGCGCCCTATCTGTTGGCGCTGCTCACGATGATGTTCCTGGCCAAGACGCACCGCCAACCGGCCGCTCTGGGCGCACCTTTCGTACGGGGGATCGTGTGAGGGCCGTACTGCACCGGGGCCACGGCGGTCCGGAGATCCTGGAGCCGGTGTCGCTGCCCGATCCCGAACCGGGCCCCGGGGAGGTGCTGATCGCGGTGCGCGCCGCCGCGGTGAACCGGCTCGACCTGCTCCAGCGGCGCGGCCCCGGCCTGCTGCCGAACTTCACCCTCCCGCACGTGCCCGGCATGGACGTCGCGGGCGACGTGCTCGCCCTTGGCCCGGGGGTGTGCGAACGCCGGGTCGGCGACCGGGTGTTGGTCAACCCGGCGCTGCACTGCGGGCGGTGCGCCGCCTGCCGGTCGGGCGACGACGCGTGGTGCGGGGGGCTGCGCGTGGTCGGCGGCAACCGGCCCGGCGGGTATGCCGAGTTGATGGTGGTACCCGCCGACCGCACCCACCCGATCCCGGCCGGGCTGGACCACGTCGCCGCGGCGAGTCTGCCCACCGCGTACGGCATGGCCTGGCAGGGCCTGGTCGTGCGCGGCGGCCTGCGGGCCGGCGAGACGCTGATGGTGCACGGCGCGGGCAGCGGGATCAGCATCGCGGCGGTACAACTGGCCCGGGCGCTGGGCGCGCGGGTGGTGGTCACGTCCGGCTCGCGGGCCAAATTGGACCGGATGGCCGAGTTGGGCGCCGACGTGCTGATCGACACCGGCACCTCGGATCTGGTCACCCTGGCCCGGGCGGCGACCGGCGGGGCCGGCGTCGACCTGGTATTCGACCACGTCGGCCCGGCACTGTTCCAGGCGTCGCTGCACGCGCTGCGCCCGCGCGGCCGGCTGGTCTTCTGCGGCGACACCACCGGCACCGCGGCGACGTTCGACCTGCCGCACGCCTTTCACACCGGGATCACGCTGCTGGGCGCAGGCTCCTGCGGGGCGGCGGACTTCGCCACGATGGTCGACTTCTGCCTCGATCGTGCCCTGGTCCCGGTCCCGGACACGACCTACCCGCTCGCGGATGCGGCCGAGGCACACCGCCGGTTGGCGAGCGGCGCCGCGTTCGGCAAGGTCACCCTGCTGCCCGGCAGTTCGGCATGAATCCCGCCGAGGCCCTGCTCGTGCTCGTGGCGGGCCTCGGCGCGGGCACGGTCAACACCGTGGTGGGTTCCGGCTCGTTGCTGACCTTCCCCGTCCTGCTCGCGCTGGGCTATCCGCCGGTGGTGGCCAACGTGTCCAACACGATCGGACTCACCCCCGGCTCGATCAGCGGCGCGCTCGGATATCGGCTCGAACTGGCCGCGCAGTCCGCCCGGTTGCTCCCGCTGTCGATCGCCGCCGTGCTCGGCGGCGCGAGCGGCGGTCTGCTCCTGCTCGGCCTGCCGCCGGGCGCCTTCCGCGCGGTGGTGCCGGTCCTGGTGCTGCTCGCCGCGCTGCTGATGGCCGCGCAACCGTGGTTGTCGCGCCGGCTGCGCGTGCGTCGCGAGCGGCGCGCGGTACCCGGGCGCGGCACCGGCGTCGGCCCGACGCTGCTCGCGGCGGTGTTCACGGTCAGCGTGTACGGCGGCTACTTCGGCGCCGCGCAGGGCGTGCTTTTGCTCGCGCTGCTCGCCACCGTACTCGACGAGGACCTGAACCTGCTCAACGGGCTGAAGAACCTGCTCCAGGCACTGGTCAACCTGGTGGCGGCGGTGCTGTTCGCGCTCACCGCCGACGTGGCCTGGACACCGGTGCTGCTGCTCGCCCTCGGCTCGGTGGCGGGCGGCCGACTGGGCGCACTACTCGGCCGCCGAGTACCCGCACCGGTACTCCGCACGCTGGTCGTCCTCATCGGCACAACAGTCGGCATGGCCCTACTACTCACATGATCCGACCCCTTACCCACCCCGCGGCCCACCCTCCCACCGCCCGCCCGTCCCGTTCGCTCTCCCGCCCCACCCGCCCGCCGGACTCGCTCGCCCGCTCGCCTCACCCGACGACGTTCGTCCCGACCACTCGCCCGGAGCGCTCAACCCGCGCACTCGACCCGACCGCTCTCCCGCCGCGCTCGACCCACTCCATCCCGTCCGGCCGACCCCCTACCCGCTCTCCCACCCCGATCCGACCCGTCCCCTCTCCCGTCCCGCCTGTGCGTCCGCCCGCCCCCCGAAACGCTCGTCTCGGCGCGACCACGGCACGGGTCGGGTGCCGCGGTGGCGCTGCCGGCACACGGCCGCCGGAGCCGCTCGCCCGCTCGACTCGACCAATCCCTTGATTCCGGACGCACGCGCCGAGCCACCCGCCCGCACTCCCGACCCGCCCTCCCTCTCTCTCGCCCACGCACCCGACCGACCACCCGCCCGCCGGCCCGCTCGCGCCCGACCCGCACGTCCGCCCGTCCCGCCCGCCCGCTGTCCGGCCGGACCCGATCCCATCCCGCCCGTGCACCGTCCCGCCTGACCCCTTCGCCCCCGCTCACGCGCCCGACCCGCCCGCCCGCTCTCCCGTAACCCGACCCCGCCCATGCCCCGACCCCGTTCGACCACTCTCGTCCGACCCACTCGTCCGTCCGTCCGGCCCGCTCTGCTCGGCCGCCCCTGACGTCCCTGCCCGTCCCACCCCACGCCCGAAAGAAGGAGACCCATGTTGCGCTGGCTCACCGCAGGTGAATCGCATGGCCCCGCGCTCACCGCCGTCCTGGAGGGGCTGCCCGCCGGCGTGGAGGTCTCCTCCGCCGACCTGGCCCGGGCGCTGGCCCGGCGCCGGCTGGGCAACGGCCGGGGTGCGCGGATGCGCTTCGAACGCGACGAGGTCGAGTTCAACGGCGGGGTCCGCCACGGGCTCACTCAGGGCGGCCCGGTCGCGCTGCGGGTGGCCAACACCGAATGGGCGAAGTGGGCCGAGGTGATGGCCCCCGACCCCACCGATGCCGACGGCCGGCGCTACGACGAACCGGGCCGGCTCCCGGACCGCGGGCGCGGCGCCGCGCTGACCCGGCCCCGGCCCGGGCACGCCGACCTCGCGGGCATGCAGAAGTACGGCTTCGACGACATCCGCCCGGTGTTGGAGCGGGCCAGCGCGCGGGAGACGGCGGCACGGGTGGCCATCGGCGAGGTCGCGCGCGCGTTCCTGGCCCAGACGCTGGGCGTGGAGATCCTCAGCCACGTGGTCCGGATCGGCGCGGTCGCGCTGCCCGAGGCGCTGGTGCCCGAACCCGGCAGCGCGGACGCGATCGACGCCGACCCGGTGCGCTGCGTCGACCCGGACACCGCCGCCGCGATGAACGCCGAGATCGAGGCCGCGCACAAGGACGCCGACACGCTCGGCGGCGTGGTCGAGGTGGTGGTGTACGGACTGCCACCGGGCCTGGGCAGCCACGTGCACTGGGACCGGCGCCTGGACGCCCGCCTGGCCGCCGCGCTGATGGGCATCCAGGCGATCAAGGGGGTCGAGGTCGGCGACGGCTTCACCACCGCGACCCGGCGCGGCTCGGTCGCCCACGACGAGATCACCCCGGTCGCCCCCGGCCGGCCCGGCCCCGCCCGGGTGCGCCGCGAGACCGGTCGCGCGGGCGGTATCGAGGGCGGGATGACCTCGGGCGAACTCCTGCGGGTGCGTGCCGCGATGAAGCCGATCTCCACCCTGTCCCGGGCACTGGCCACGTTCGATGTGCGCACCGGCGATCCGGCCAAGGCGATCGCGCAGCGCAGCGACGTGTGCTCGGTGCCCGCGACCGGTGTGGTCGCCGAGGCGATGGTCGCGCTGGTGCTCGCGGACGCGGTGCTGGAGAAGTTCGGCGGGGACAGCGTGGCCGAGACCCGCCGCAACGCGCAGGCATACCTCGCGGCCCTGCCGGTGACCGTCGCCGACGCGTGAGCGCGGATGCCGAGCCGAAGCCGAACACGATCGATGGGCTCCGAGGCGCTCGCCCCGGAGCCCATCGGCAGGTCAGCCCCCGGCCGGCGCGCCCGCCAACAGCCGCTCGCGCAGACCCTGGTCCAGCGCCGCGTCCACACACGTCCACGCCATCGCCAGGCCACCGTCCAGCAGTGCCCGATCCGCGGCGGGCCGCACCGCGTACGCGGCGAACTCGGCCTGATGCAGCCCGGCGGCGCCCGAGTCGATCGACACCAGCGGCTGGATGGACGGGATGGCCAGCGACACGTTCGCCATGTCGGTGGAGCCCGCCTGTCGATCGTCGGCCGCGGTCACCGGCGGGAACTCGCGGCCCACGGTCAGCGCATTGCGCTCGTACGCGGCCAGCAGGTCGCCGTCGTGCCGGAACTCGGAGTACGCGGGAGAGGTCGAGGAGATGGTCAACCGCGACCGGGTGGCCACCGCGCCCGCCTGGAAACACTCGCGCACCCGCGTCTCCAACTCGGTCAGCCCGGCCAGCGTCGCGGCCCGTACGTAATAGGCGGCCTCGGTGTGCTCGGGGATCACATTCGGCACCTGCCCGCCGGTCGTGGTGATCCCGTGCACCCGCTGATCCGGCGTCATGTGCTGGCGCAGCAGCCCGATGGCCACCTGGGCCACGGTCAGCGCGTCGGCGGCGTTGACGCCGTCCTCCGGGCACGCGGAGGCGTGCGCGGCCCGGCCGTCGTACTCCACGTGCAGTTGCGCGCGGGCCAGACAGGTCGGGTCCAGGCGCTCGCGCGGCGAGGGGTGCACCATCATCGCCGCGTGCACCCCGGCGAACGCGCCGCGCTCCAGCATCAGCACCTTGCCGCCGCCGTTCTCCTCGGCGGGCGTGCCCAGGACGCGTACGGTGATGCCGAGGTCGTCGGCCAGCGCGCCGAGCGCGAGCGCGGCGGTGGTCGCGGCGGAGGCGATCACGTTGTGGCCGCACGCGTGCCCGATGCCCGGCAGCGCGTCGTACTCCGCGCAGATCCCGAGCACCAGCGGTCCGCTGCCGCGTTCGGCGACGAAGGCGGTCGGCAGATCGCAGACCCCGGAGGTGACGGTGAAACCGTGCTCGGTCAACTGCTCGCCCAGCCAACCGCAGGCCCGTTCCTCGGCGAAGCCGAGTTCGGGGTGGGCGTGCAGGCGGTGACTGAGTGCAACCAGATCCGGGGCGGCGGCGTGCACCGCCGCCTGGGCAGCGGCCTTTGCACCGGCCGCGAGGTCGAAGGCTCGCATGCGTCGCATCCTGCCCCACGAAAGACGTAACGGGAAGTGACCGATCGAAGTATCTGTTCCGCGTAACAACGACCGGCTAAGGTGCGGAAATCCATGATCGACAAGGTAGAAGTCACGGAACACCGGACCGTCGTGCCGGACCGGGCAGAGGCGTTCGAGCGGGAACTGAACGTGCTGGCCCTCTCCGGCGACGGCTGGCTCGCGATCCTGCGCGCCTTGGCCCAACGCACCGGTAGGACCGCCCGACTGGTGGGGGTGCACGGCGGAGTACTCGCCGCCACCGACGACGGCACCGAGTCGATGACCCCGGTGGCGGTCGCTCATGTGTTCGTCGAGGACAAGGTGGTCGAGGTCACCTGCGACGAGGGCTGGCGAGCCTCGGCCCTCGCGGTCCGGGTGGCGCAACGCCGGGTCGGGTTGCTGCTGTTGGGCGAACCGGACGGCGCCGACGACGACGAACCGCTGTTGCGGGCGGCGGTGACGGCAGTGGCGATCGAGGCGATCCGCCGGGACGCGGTGGCCACCGCGACCGCCGAGACGGCCGGCCGGCTGATCGACGAACTGCGCTACGGCGCGCTGCGCAACCTCGCCGACGTCACCCGCACCGCCGCACGGTTCGGGCTGCATCTGGATCGTCCGCACTCCGCCGTGGTATTCGCCTACACCGGACCCAACCAGCGCACCTGGACCACCGCGCTGTCCTGGCTGGAGATGCCGGTGCGCCAGGAGGGCGAACTGGGCCTCGCGGTGCTCTCGGGCAACGTCGAGCGGGAGATCAGTCGGATCCGGATCCGCCTCCAGGGCATGGTCGGCGACGTTCCGGTGCTGGCCGCAGCCGGGCCCACGGTCAGCGATCCGCGCGGGACCGCGCGCTCGTTCCACGACGCGGAGACGGTACTCGGGCTGCTGCGTCGGCGGCCGGGCGAGGTGCAGTTGATGTTCTCCTCGCTGGGTCTGGCCCAGCTGTTGTTCGGGGTGCCGCCGGCCCGGCTCCAGGCGTTCGTGGACCAGCACCTGGGTCCGATCCTGGAACGCGAGGAGTGGGTGGCCACACTCAGCGCGTGGCTGGCCACCAACGGCAGCCGCGCCGCGGTGGCCGAGATGTTGCACCTGCACCGCAACTCGGTCGGCTACCGGATCGGCCAGATCCGCGAGCTGCTGGGCGCCAACCCCCTCGACCCCGAGGTCACCCTCCAACTCCAGGCCGCGTTGACGGCCCGCGAACTGCTCCTGGCCCTCAAGGAAGTGCCGTAGCGGGGACGGGCCGCCCGCAGGGCAGCGCCGGGGCGGACGTGCCTCGAGCAAGGCGCGCCGTGGCGGACATGCCGCCGGCAGGGCAGCGCCGGGGTGGGAAGCGCCGCGGCAAGGGCCTGCCCCGCCCTGGCCGGGAGGCGCCGCAGCGCACGCCCGGGCCGACCGATCTGCGGCCATCCGGATGACTCCCGAGCGCGTCTTCGCCCGAATCCGGCCGCGCCTCGGCGGCGGGTCGACGACCGTGGGTCACAGTCGTTCCAGCCCCGGCGCGGACCGCCGGGACGTCGGTGCGCGGGTCGTTGCGGTCGAGTTCCGCCGGCCCGGGCCCGGATGGTCCACCGGTTGAGAGGCGATCAGCATGACCGATACCGATGTCACCACTACCCCGCAGGCGGCCACCCGACTGCGCGAACTCGCGTTCAGTGCGATGTCCGCCGCTGCGGTACGCGCCGCACTGCGTCTGGGACTCCCGGACGCGCTGGGCGAAGCCCCGGCGACCGTGGACGAGTTGGCGAGGGCGGTGTCCGCCCACCCCGGAGCGCTGCACCGGCTGCTGCGCGCGCTGGCCTGCCAGGGCATCTTCGCCGAGGAGCCGGACGGGCGGTACACGCACACCGAGGCGTCCCGACTGCTGCGCGTCGACGCTCCGCGCAGCATGCGCGACGTGGCGCTGTGGACCACCGAGCCGTGGACGTGGGAGGTGTGGCCGCGCCTGGACGAGGCGGTCCGCACCGGGCGAAGCGTCTTCCCGACCCTGCACGGCAAGCAGTTCTTCGACTATCTGCACGAGGACGCGCCGGAATCGGCCGCCGCCCTCGACCGGGCGATGACCCAGTCCAGTCGGCAGTCCGCGCAGGACGTCACCGCGGTGCTCGACCTGACCGACATCGACAGCGTCGCCGACATCGGCGGCGGCCAGGGACTGGTGCTGGCCACCCTGCTGGAGCGCAACCCGACGCTGCGCGGCACCTTGCTCGACCTGCCCGGCGTGGTCGCCGCGGCCGACCCCAGGCTCCGCGACGGCGGTGAACTCGCCGCCAGGGCCGCCCTGGTGGGCGGTGACTGCCGGGTGGACATCCCGGTCCGGGCCGACCTGTACATCGTCAAGAACATCCTGGAATGGGACGATGACAGCACCCTGCGCACGCTGCGCAACATCGTGGCGACGGCCGCGCCCGGCGCCCGGGTCGTGATCATCGAGAACCTGGTCGACGAGACCGCCTCGATGCGCTTCACCGCCGCGATGGACCTGTTGCTGCTGCTCAACGTCGGCGGTCGCAAGCACACCACGGACAGCCTGCTGACCCTGATCGAACAGGCGGGCCTGCGCGGCCGGGACGTACGCGCGGTGAACCCGTCCCTGCACATGTTCGAGTGCGTGGTCCCGGCTTAGCCGGCACCCCACGTGCTCCGCCCGCCCGCCATGAACGAAGTCACCGGCAGCGGCGACACCGTACGACCCGGGTCAAACATCGGACTGCTCCCGGCGAGTGAAGTGGGCCGCGATGTCCGCCCGGGAGGACCAGGGACGGCGCTCGAATGCAGTCACGCAAGTCGCGGGTCGGCCGGGGGCGTTCGAAGGTGGGTAAGGCGCCTGGTCGAACCCCGCATGTCGATGCCCGTCGGCAGTTCGCGAAGCGCCGGAAGGAATACCACGATGCGTCGTGTACGCGTTCTTGTCGCCGGAACCGCCCTCGGTTTTGCTGCTCTGACCCTGGCCGTTCCGTCCGCCTACGCCGACGAACCGTCCTCCGAGAACAACTCGGACAAGTCCTGGTCCGCAGATTCGAAGTGGACGCCCGATAAGAGTTCCGAGCACAGCGACAACAAGGGCAACGACAACAGGGGCAACGACAACAGGGGCAACGACAACAGGGGCAACGACAGCAAGGGCAACGACAGCTACTCGCACGATAAGTCCGGGAAGGACCACAAGAGCCCGCACGGTGGCGTGCACACCGGGATCGGCGGCGCCTTCCTCGACGACGGCGCGGCGCTCGGTACGGGTGCGGCCCTGATCGCCGGCGGCATCGGCATGGGCGCATACGCCCTGCGCCGTCGTTCCGGTGCGGCGGCGGCCCAGGCCTGATCGTCCTCGCCCTGGCAACGCACGTCGTGGCCACCGCCCTTAATGGGGCGGTGGCCACGCCGATGTCGTCGTCGGCACGGCGTCGCCCGGTCCGCCGGCACAGCAGAGAGGCATCGTCTTGTACGATCCGACACCGTCCATGGACACGTCCCAGACCCCGGCGCCCCGCCGGACCAGCGCCGGCAAGCTGATGCTGATAGCCGTGACGGCCATCCTGCTGGGCGCCCTGATGATCAAGCACGATCTGAGCACCGACTCCGGGCCACCGCCGCAACCGGTGCCCGCCGCCGCGCAGCCGAGCGCCCCGCCGACCGCCGCGTCCTCGGCTAGCCCGAGCTCCGACGGGGTGCCGGCGATGCGGCGTTCGCAGCCGGTGCGGATCAAGATCCCCAAGATCGAGGTGGACGCGCCGTTCATCGGGCTGCGCCTGAACGCCTCCGGCGTGCTGGCGGCCCCGCCCCCCGCGAACCGCAACCTGGCCGGCTGGTACGCGGACGGCGTCACCCCGGGCGCCCGGGGCAACGCGATCGTGCTCGGCCACGTCGACACGATGATGGGCCCGGCGGTCTTCTGGGCGCTCGGCAGCCTGCAGCCCGGCGACACGATCGAGATCGACCGCGCGGACGGCAGCGTGGCCCGGTTCGGTGTGGACTCCGTCGAGGTATTCCCCAAGGACGCCTTCCCCGACGAGCGGGTCTACGGCAAGACGACGGACGCCCAACTGCGCCTGATCACCTGCGGCGGCGTGTACGACAAGAAGGCCAAGGACTACCGGGACAACGTGGTGGTGTTCGCCCACCTGCTGCCACCGACGTAACTCCCTCACCCGCGTTCGTACGCACCACGGCCGGCCCCGGATACCACTCCGGGGCCGGCCTGTCGTTGCCGGCGATGTGCGCGGCCTACCGGCCGAGTCGGCCGCCCACCCGGGCGTCCGCCTCGGTCCGGCACGCCACCGCGCGCAGCACCGTGAGCATGGTCTCCTCCGAGTCCGACTCGGCGGCCGGCACCCGCCAGGCGACGAACCCGTCCGGACGGATCAGCACCGCCCCCTCGTCGGTGACCCCGTGCAGCTCCGCCCAGTCCACGTCCGCCTCGGTGACCAGGTCCACCGCCGCGGACTCCGCCTCGGTGCCCACCCGGTAGATCGCCAACGGCACCGCCAGCCGCCGACTCGCCTCCCGCGCGGCCCGCTGCCACAGCTCGCCCGCCGGACCGGCACCGACCAGCAGCACCGGCGAGGTCTCGTACAGGTCCAGGGTGGACAGCCGAACGCCGTCCCGGTGCAGCCACACGTGCGGGGCGCGGCTGCCGGGCTCACCGGAGGGCGGACGGAACCGCTCGGGCAGCACCGGGACTTCGGGGTCGGTGCCGAGCACCGCCGCGGACGCGTAGCGGTAGCCGAGCACCACACCCAGCACGCCGGGCTGCTTGCCGCCGCCCACCGGGGGAGCCGCGTATCCCGGGTGGCTGTGCTCGGCCGATCGCGAGGACGCGCGCGCGGCGGTGGCTCGGGCCACCGGTCGGCGCTCGGCCTCGTAGGTGTGCAACAGGTCGGCGCCCGCGTGCCCGTGCAGCACGGCGGCGAGTTTCCAGGCCAGGTTGTGCGCGTCCTGGATACCGGTGTTGGAGCCGAACGCTCCGGTGGGCGACATCTCGTGCGCGGAGTCGCCCGCCAGGAACACCCGGCCGACGTGGTAGCGCTCGGCGACCCGTTCGGCCGCATGCCATGGGGCCTTTCCGGTGATCTCCACGTCGAGATCCGGTACGCCCGCGGCGGCCCGGATGTGCTCGACGCAGCGCTCGTCGGTGAACGCCTCGATCGGCTCGCCCCGCTCGGGATGCCACGGCAGGTGGAAGACCCAGTGATCCCGGTTGTCCACCGGCAGCAACGCGCCCTCGCCCTGAGAGTTCGTCAGATAGCAGACGATGAACCGCCGTTCGCCGACGAACTCGGCCAACCTGCGGGAGGTGAAGGTGACGCTCACGTTGTGGAAGAGATCGCCCGGACCGGACACGGCGATGCCCAGCCGCTCGCGCACCGGGCTGCGGGGCCCGTCCGCGGCGACCAGGTAGTCCGCCCGCACGGTCTGCCGCCGCCCGTTCGCCCGGGTTTGCACGACCGCCGTGACGCCGTCCTCGTCCGGTTCGAAGGACACGAGTTCGGTGCCGAAGCGCAGGTCGCCGCCGAGTTCGCGGGCGTAGTCGGCCAGCACCGGCTCCAGATCGTTCTGGCTGCACAGGCACCACGAACTGGGACTGAATTTGGCCAGGCCGCCGCCGGGGTCGATCTCCTTGAACAGCCACTCCTGGCGGTCCCCGGCGATCGTGTCCGCCTGGAGGATGCCATGGTTTTCGGCCAGCACGGCGGACGCGGCGCGCACCCGGTCCTCGATCCCCGCGGTCCGGAACAACTCCATCGTGCGCACGTTGTTGCCGCGTCCGCGAGGGTGCCGCGAAGTGTCGGCGTGCCGCTCCACGAGCATGTGCGGCACGCCTAGCCGGCCCAGGAACACGGACGTGGACAGCCCGACCAGCGAGCCGCCCACGACCAGGACCGGTACCCGGTGTTCGATCTCGGGATTCATCATTTCTCCTGCGTTGGCGAGGACTGCGGACACACGACATCGCTGCGGGAGGCCGTGGACCGTCGGTGTCCTCCTGTTCCCGCTGAACCCGATGAGCGGTTCACCATGGCGCAATGTCACTCATATGCCCTCAAAAGATGCAGAGAGTGATGATTCGCCGCCACGCTCGAAGTCGAGGCCGGGTCCCCGACGGACGGATCGGTCGGTGTCAGGCGTGCGTCGCGCGGCAAGGCGCGACGCACACCGTCACACCTACGCATCCCCGTCCTTCGGTCGGCTTCGGCGCGGCCCGGTCCCCCGGGATCGCCCGCACCGGGCACCACCAGGCAGGCCGAATCCCAAGACCAAAGGAATGACATGGACACCCTCGTCCACTCCGCGGCGAACCCCACCACCGACACCTTGACCAAGCTCCGGGTACTGCTCATGCTGGAGCTGCACGAAGGGTCGGAGCAGCGCTTCCTCGAAGCCTACGAACGCATTCGGCACCAGGTCGCCGCCGTTCCGGGTCACGTGCGCGACCAACTGTGCCAGTCGATCGAGGACCCGACCCAGTGGCTGATCACCAGCGAGTGGGAGGGCAGCTCTCAATACCTGGCCTGGGTGGACAGCCCGGAGCACCAGATGATGGTGCAGCCGCTGCACGGATGTGTGCGCGGCACCCGGTCGTTGCGCTTCGCGGTGGTCCGGGAGACCGACCGCGTGGGCGGCTCGGTGATCACCAAGGGAGCCGCCGGCGCGAAGACGAAGGCGGCCATGCCCGGCAAGTCCAAAAACGGCGCAACCGACAGGGCCACGGCCGGGGCGAACGACAGGACCAGGGTCGGCGCGAGCGACAAGGCGCGGTCCGGGGCGAGTGACAAGGCGCGCGCCGCGGCCCCGGCGGTGCCCGGCGTGGTCCGCTGCGCGCTCACCTTCACCGTCAAGCCCGGCAGCGAGGCCGAGGTCGCCCGAATCCTGGCCGGCTACAAGTCGCCGAAGGCCCGGGTGAACGACACGACGTCGCTGCGCCGCACGACGGTGTTCATGCTCGGCAACCGTGTGGTGCGCGCGATCGAGGTGCAGGGCGACCTGCGGGCCGCACTACGGCACGTGGCCGAACAGCCGCAGGTGCGGGCCGCCGAGGAGTTGCTGCATCCGTACCTGGAGGAGACCCGCGACCTGAACGACTCGGAGGCCGGCCGGCTGTTCTTCATGCGCTCCTCGCTGGCCGAGGCGTACCACCTGGACGCGCCGGCCGGGAAGTCGGCGAAGGCCTCGACCACGCGCCGCGCGCTGCTGTACCCGGTCCGGCACGGTCGCGGTGAATCCGCCGCCACCGTGCTCCAGCGGCACGACGAACAGGTGATCGCGTCCGCGTCCGGTCCGATCGCGAGCAGTTCGGTGTTCGTGCGCGGCGACATCCTGATCCGAGTGCTCGACCTGCGCGGCGACCCGGACGACCCGGCGCTGCTGTTGGGCATCGACCGCAAGGAGTCCGCGGCCCGGCTGAGCCGGCTCCTGGACATCGGCGGTGACGACGCACTGGACACCGACGAGGGTCTGCGGCACCTGCTGGCCTCGGCCGAGACCACCCTCGTCACCGACCGTCGCGCCGACCGCGACGTCTGACCCCCCCGGGCGGCGCCCTCGCGGGCGCCGCCCGCCACTTGGAGGTGGCACACATGACCACGCAGACCGTACGCATCGTCAACGTCGACGAGATCGAGCCCAACCGACGTCGGGGCGGTGACCTGCGGGTCACGCTCGGCCCGACGACGGTGGGGTCCACCAGTGGCTTCATGGGCCTGGCCATCATCGAGCCCGGCGACATGATCGCCGAGCACTACCACCCGTACTCCGAGGAGTTCATCCACGTCGTCACCGGTGCGCTGGAAGTCGACCTGGACGGCATCACCTACGAACTCCGACCCGATCAGGGCCTGATGGTGCCCAAGAACATGCGGCACCGGTTCCGCAACGTCGGCCGGGTACAGGCGCGGATGGTCTTCCAACTCGCCCCGTTGGCGCCCCGACCGGAACTGGGGCACGTCGACACGGAGGGGATCGAGCCCGCCGAGACCGTGGGCGCCGACTCTTGAGGCGCCGGGTGGCGGTCACCGGCGTCGGCGTCGTGGCACCCGGCGGCGTGGGTGTCACCGCGTTCTGGGACATGCTGATGGCCGGCCGTACGGCGACCCGCGGCATCACCTTCTTCGATCCCACCGGCTTCCGCTCCCGGATCGCCGCCGAATGCGACTTCGACCCGGTCGCCTGCGGCGTCGACCGGGTCCGGGCCGAGCGCGCGGACCGCTACGTACAGTTCGCGCTCGCGGCGGCGGCCGAGGCGGTGGGAGACTGCGGCCTGGACCGGGAAGCGGAGGATCCCTGGCGGATCGGCGTCTCGCTCGGCACCGCCGTGGGTGGCACCACCCGGCTCGAACACGACTACGTCGCGGTCAGCGACTCGGGCCGCGACTGGGCGGTGGACTCCAAGCGGGCCGACCCGTTCCTGCACCGGGCGTTCTCCCCGAGCACCCTGGCCTCCGAGGTGGCCGAGGAATTCGACGCCCGCGGCCCGGTGCAGACCGTGTCCACCGGCTGTACGTCCGGCCTCGACGCGATCGGGTACGCCGCGCACGCGATCGAGGAGGGCCGGGCCGAGGTCTACCTGGCCGGCGCCTCGGACTCGCCGATCTCACCGATCACGGTCGCCTGCTTCGACGCGATCAAGGCGACCTCGACCCGCAACGACGACCCGGCCCACGCCTCCCGGCCGTTCGACGCGGATCGGGACGGCTTCGTCCTGGGCGAGGGCGCCGCCGTACTCGTGTTGGAGGAGCTCGAACACGCCCGGCGACGCGGCGCACACGTCTACTGCGAGGTGGGCGGGTTCGCCACCCGGGGCAACGCGCACCACATGACCGGCCTGACCCGCGAGGGCCTGGAGATGTCCGAGGCGATCGACCGCGCACTGGCGGACGCACAGGTCGACCCCACCGGGATCGACTACGTCAACGCGCACGGCTCGGGCACCAAGCAGAACGACCGCCACGAGACGGCGGCGGTCAAGCGCTCCCTGGGCGAGCACGCGTACCGGACCCCGATGAGTTCGATCAAGTCCATGGTGGGCCACTCGCTCGGTGCGATCGGTGCGATCGAACTGGCCGCGTGCGCCCTGGCGATGGAACACAAGGCGGTGCCCCCCACGGCGAACTACCAGACTCCGGACCCCGAGTGCGACCTCGACTACGTGCCGGGGACGGCCCGGCCGATGGCACTGCGCACGGTGTTGTCGGTGGGCAGCGGGTTCGGCGGCTTCCAGTCCGCCGTGGTGCTGGACCGCCGGGAAAGGAGACCCCGGTGAACACCTCCGTACCCAGACGCACCGTGGTGACGGGCGTCGGCGTCGTCGCGCCCAACGGCATCGGTGCCGACGTGTTCTGGAAGGCCACCCGCGAGGGCCTGTGCGTCCTGGATCGGATCAGCCGCGAAGGCTGCGGCGACCTCCCGTTGACGATCGCCGGCGAGGTGCGCGAATTCGACCCGGCCGCCGTGGTCGAGGAGCGCTTCCTGGTCCAGACCGACCGCTTCACGCACTTCGCCATGGTCGCCGCGGATCAGGCACTGGCCGACGCCGCGCTCGGCCCGATGCCCACCTTCGGCGTCGGGGTGACCACGGCGAGCTGCTCCGGCGGCGGCGAATTCGGCCAACGCGAGCTGCAGAACCTGTGGGGTCAGGGCCCCGGCTTCGTCGGTCCCTATCAGTCCATCGCCTGGTTCTACGCCGCCACGACCGGCCAGATCTCCATCCGCGGCGGCTTCAAGGGGCCGTGCGCGGTGCTGGCCAACGACGAGGCGGGCGGCCTGGACGCCCTCGCGCACGCGGCGCGCACCATCCGACGCGGCACGAACGCCGTCGTGGTCGGCGCCGCGGAGGCCCCGCTGGCGCCGTACTCGATGGTCTGCCAGCTCGGCTACGACTCGCTCAGCCTGGCTCGCGAACCCGGGCAGGCATACCTTCCGTTCACCTCGAACGCGTGCGGATTCGTCCCCGCCGAGGGCGGCGCGATGTTCGTCCTGGAGGAGACGGAGGCGGCGCATCGGCGCGGGGCCAGGATCCGGGCCGAAGTGGCGGGACACGGCGCTACGTTCACCGGCACCTCGGGCTGGGGACCCTCCCGCGACGGCCTCGCTCGGGCGATCGGCGACGCGCTGGCCGACGCCGGGTGCGCCCCGCAGGACATCGACGTGGTCTTCGCGGACGCCCTCGGGGTGCGCGAGGCCGACCACGCCGAAGTACTGGCCCTGTCCGACGCGTTGGGCGCGCACGCCGCCCAGGTGCCGGTGACCGCCCCCAAGGCGGGCATCGGCCGCGCGTACTGCGGCGCGCCCGTCCTGGACTGCGCCGCCGCGATCCTGGCGATGGAACACGGCGTGGTGCCGCCCACCCCGGGCGTCTTCGACGTCTGCCACGACCTGGATCTGGTCACCGGCCGGGCCCGAGCCGCCGAACTGCGCACCGCCCTGGTGCTCAGCCGCGGCCTGATGGGCCACAACGCGGCACTGGTGCTGCGCCGCGGCGACGGCCGGCCCGGTACGCCCATGTAGACCGCATAGCGGTCTCCCGCCAAGAAAGCACGGAAGAAGGAAGCCTGCGATGAACGGACCCTTCACCTACGAAGAACTCGCCGCGCTGATGAAGATCTGCGCAGGCGTCACCGCCGATCCGCAGCGGATGAGCCTGCCGGGGTCGACGTTCGAGGAATTCGGACTCGACTCGCTGGGCCTGCTCGGCATCGTCTCCGAACTGGAGCGGCGCTATCAGTTCCCGCTCGGCGCGGACGTGGACCAGTGCAAGACCCCGCGCGAGTTCCTGGAAACCACCAACTCCCAACTCACTTCCGGAGTGTGACATGACCGGCCATACCGACAACGACATCGTCATCGCGGCCCCGTTCGACCTGATCTGGGACATGACGAACGACGTGGAGCACTGGACGGACCTGTTCAGCGAATACGCGTCGGTGGAGATCCTCGCGCGCGAGGGCGCCAAGGTCACCTTCCGGCTGACCATGCACCCCGACAAGGACGGCAAGGTCTGGAGTTGGGTCTCCGAGCGCGAGGCGGACCGCGAGGCCCGCACCGTGTGGGCCCGCCGAGTGGAGACCGGGCCGTTCGCGCACATGCACATCCGCTGGGAGTACCACGAGGTCCCCGACGGCGTGCGGATGCGCTGGGTACAGGACTTCGCGATGAAGGAGACCGCTCCGGTCGACGACGCGTGGATGACGGACAACATCAACCGCAACTCGCGCGTGCAACTGGAGCTGATCCGGGACCGGATCCAGCAGCGCGCCCGGGACACGGGCGTCGCGCCCACCGTGCGCACCTGGTGACCCGCGCCGTCGCCGGCCCGACCGACGACGGCGCGCTTTCCCGGTGGGGCCGCAACCCCGCGGTCCCACCGGCCCTCCACCGACCGACCCGGAAGGACCACCGCACATGCACCGCACCCTGATCGTGGCCCGGATGAAGCCCGATTCGGCGCCCCGGATCGCGGACATCTTCGCCACCTCCGACACCGGCGAACTCCCGCACCTGGTGGGGGTCACCGGCCGCAGCCTGTTCCAGTTCGGCGACCTGTACCTGCATCTGATCGAGGCCGATCGGCCGCCGGGGCCCGCCGTCGCCAAGGTCGTCGGACACCCGGAGTTCCGCGACATCAGCGAGCGACTGGCCGTGCACGTGGGCGCGTACGACCCGCAGACCTGGCGGTCGCCGCAGGACGCGATGGCCCGGGAGTTCTACCGCTGGGAGCGGGACACGCAGGCATAGCGCACACCGCACCCGCCGCAAGGCGTCGTTACGACCTCCCCGGCTCGACCCCGTCCGGTCGCGGCTCCCGTTCGTCGAGCTCTCCGCGGCCAAGGCAACCCCGCCCAAGGCCCCTTCGTCCAAGGACCCTGAAGCCATGATCGAGACCGACCTCGGGCTCACCGTCCACGCCCGACCCGACTGGGTCAAGTGCGGACGCTGCGCCGAACTCGTATACGGCAAACGCTTCACCCGGGACCTGCAGGTGTGCCCCGACTGCGGTGATCACGCCCGACTCACCGCGCGACAGCGACTGGATCAACTCCTGGATCCCGGTTCGGAGACACCGCTGACCGCCGGCCCCACCCCCCACGACCCACTGGGCTTCGTGGACTCGCGCCCCTACCCGGAACGCCTGGCCGAGGCGCGCGCCGCGACCGGCATGGACGAGGCGGCGCTCGGCGCGCGGGGCACCATCCACGACCGGCCGGTCGTGGTGGCCGCGATGGACTTCCGCTTCCTGGGCGGCAGTCTGGGCTGCGCCGTGGGCGCGCTGGTCACCGAGGCCGCGAACGAGAGCCTGCGTACCCGTACTCCGCTGCTGCTGGTGACCGCCTCGGGCGGGGCCCGGATGCAGGAAGGCGTGCTCTCGCTCATGCAGATGGCCAAGACCGCGCACGCCCTGGCGGAGTTGGACGAGGCCGGCGTCCTGGTGTTGTCGCTGATCACCGACCCCACCTACGGCGGGGTGGCGGCCTCCTTCGCCACACTGGCCGACGTCATCCTGATCGAGCCCGGCGCCCGGCTGGGCTTCGCCGGCCCCCGGGTGATCGAGCACACCATCGGCGAACGCCTGCCCACCGGCTTCCAGACCGCCGAATTCCTGCTCGAACACGGGATGGTCGACGCGATCGCACCTCGACCGGCGCTGCGCGCGACCATTCGACACTTCCTCGCTCTGGAGGAACCGCGCGAGGCGCGTCCCGAGGAGGCGCGGGCCGACCCGGCCGCGGCCATGCCCGCCGCGCCGGCGCCGGCCGCCAACGGGTCCGCCGCCAACGGGTCCGCCGCCCACGGGACCACAGTGAACGGGACCGCGGTCAACGGGCGCGCGGTGGACGGGCGCTCCGACGGGGACGACCCGTGGGAGGCGGTTCGGCTGGCCCGGCACCCCGCGCGACCCACCACCCTCGACTACGCGGGCCGACTCTTGGACGACTTCCACGAGTTGCACGGCGACCGGATCGGCGCGGACTGCCCCGCGGTGGTCGGCGGCATCGGCCGGCTCGACGGCCTGCCGGTGATGTTGATCGGCCATCAGAAGGGCGGCGACAACCTCGCCG
This sequence comes from Embleya scabrispora DSM 41855, assembly GCF_000372745.1. Taxonomy (GTDB): domain Bacteria; phylum Actinomycetota; class Actinomycetes; order Streptomycetales; family Streptomycetaceae; genus Embleya; species Embleya scabrispora. The sequence goes on from NZ_KB889681.1 coordinate 83,235, forward strand.
AACGACAACACCGCAAGTTCGGGATGGCCACCCCGGCAGGCTTTCGCAAGGCCGCCCGGTTGATGCGGCTCGCCGCCAAACTGGGCCTGCCGGTGATCACCCTGGTGGACACGCCCGGCGCCAACCCCGGACCGGACGCCGAACGGAACGGCCAGGCCGTCGCCATCGCGGAGAACCTGCGCCTGATGGCCCGACTGCCCACCCCGATCGTCACCGTGATCACCGGCGAGGGCGGCAGCGGCGGCGCGCTCGCGCTCGCGGTCGCCGATCGGGTCCTGATCGGCGAGCACGGCGTCTATTCGGTGATCAGCCCCGAAGGCTGCGCGGCCATCTTGTGGAAGGACTCCGCGGCGGCGCCCGCGGCGGCCGCGGCGCTGCGCATGCGACCACGGGAGCTGCTGCGCCTGGGCGTGGTCGACCGGATCGTGCCGGAGCCGCCCGGCGGCGCGCACACCGACCCGGGCAGGGCCGCCGCACTGCTGCGCGCCGCGCTGATCCCGGTCGTGGACGAGTTGCGCGCGCTGGACAAGACCCGGCTCCTGCGCGAACGCGGGGACCGATTCCGAAGCTTCGGCGTCGTGCCGGACGCTCGTGCCCAAGGAAGTGCGTCATGACTCCACACAACGGAACCCCCGAACACCACGGAACCCCCGAAGCGCGTGAGGCGCACGCCGACGACCACCTCAACCACCACTCCGGCTACGCGGACGAGCGGTGGGTCAAACCGCTGAACCCCGCACACGCCGCGCAGCCGCACCCACAGTCACCCGCGCAACCTGCCGACGAGTCGCCACAGGCGCGCACCGCGCCGGTTCCGCCGCGCTGGATCCGGCTGCGCTGCGGCGACACCAGCGTCGAGATCGAGTGGCCCGAACCCCCCGCGACCGGCCCGGCACCCGTCGCCTCCGGTACACCCGCCGCCGCGCCGCGGGTCGAGCAGTCGGTCGCGCCGGAGGGCACTCGCCGGTTCGTCTGCGCCCCGATGGTCGGCACCTTCTATCACGCGCCCGAGGTCGGCGCGAAGCCCTTCGTCAGCGTCGGCGACACCGTCCGATCCGGCCAGACGGTGGGGATCCTGGAAATCATGAAGATGATGAACACCATCACCGCCGACGTGTCCGGGCAGGTGGTGGAGGTGCTGGTGCCGGATGCGCAACCGGTGGAATACCAGGAGCCGTTGATCGCGATCGAGCCGCGCGCGGCGGGCCGGGATGCGAGCGCCGAGCAGGACGGCGGGCCCGACGAGCGTCCCGGCACGGGCCGTGGCGGCCCGCACACCCGGCAGTGACAACAACCGTAGGGGGTCCAGGTGTTCTCCACCGTGCTCATCGCCAACCGAGGGGAAATCGCCCTGCGGGTGGCCCGCAGCTGCCGCGAACTCGGCATCCGCACCGTGGCCGTGTACTCGACCGCGGACCGGGATTCCGCCGTGGTGCGCTTCGCCGACGAGGCGGTGCACATCGGCCCGCCTCCCGCCAGATCCAGCTATCTCAACATGCCGGCGATCATCGAGGCGGCCCGGCGCACCGGTGCGCAGGCGATCCACCCCGGTTACGGATTCCTGTCCGAGGATCCGGACTTCGCGGAGATCTGCGAGGCGCATGGGATCACCTTCATCGGGCCGCCGCCGCACGTGATGCAGCGGCTGGGCGACAAGAGCGAGGCGCGCGCGGTGATGGCCGCCGCCGGGCTCCCCGTCCTGCCGGGCAGCGAAGGCGCGTTGGCCTCACCGGTCGAGGCGGCCGAGATCGCCGCCCGGATCGGCTATCCGGTGATCCTCAAGGCGGTCGCCGGCGGCGGCGGTCGCGGCATGAGCGTGGTGCGCGATCCGGACGAGTTGGCCTGGGCGTACCAGGACACCCGGGCCCGCGCCCGCGCGGTGTTCGGGGACGAACGTCTCTACCTGGAGCGCTACATCGACGACGCGCGGCACGTCGAGGTCCAGGTGTTGTGCGACCGGCACGGCGGCGCGGTCCACCTGGGCGAGCGGGACTGCTCGGCGCAGCGCCGGCACCAGAAGCTGGTCGAGGAGTCCCCGGCCCCGCACCTGCCGACCGAGGTACGCGACGCGATGTGCGCGGCGGCGCTGCGCGGTGCGTCCGCCGTCGGCTACGTGGGGGCGGGCACTTTCGAGTTCGTGGTCACCCCGGAGCACCGGTTCCACCTGTTGGAAATCAACTGCCGCATCCAGGTGGAGCATCCGGTGACCGAGATGGTCACCGGCGTCGACATCGTGCGCGAACAACTCGCCATCGCCGCCGGCGCGCCGCTGGCGTTCGGTCAGGACGACGTGGTGCCGCGGGGGGTGGCGATCGAGTGCCGGATCAACGCGGAGGACCCGGAGCGGGGCTTCGCGCCGACGCCCGGTCGGCTCACCGAGTTCGTGCCGCCGGGCGGGCCGTGGGTACGGATCGACACACACGCCCACGAGGGGTGGACCGTGGGCCCCGACTACGACTCGCTGCTCGCCAAGGCGATCGTCTGGGCGCCCGACCGGGACCAGGCCATCGCACGCGCCGAGCGGGCGCTCAGCGAGTTCCGGGTGGCCGGCGGCGGCGTGCACACCACCCTGGGCTTCCTGCGCCGGTTGCTTGCCGACCCGGTGTTCCGCGCCGGAAAGCACTCCACCGGCCTGGTCGACACGATGACCTCGGACAGCGCCGAGGTCGCCCCACTCGCTCTACCCGAGCCGGTTTCCTGAACCGAACTCTCGGATTTCCCTTCTCTCCTCCCTCTCTCATGAAGGCAGAACATTGCTCATGCACGTACAACGGCTGCTTCCCCTTGCCTGCGCCACCGTCCTGACCGCGCTGGGCTCGGTCCTGGCACCGGCCGCACACGCCGACACCCGGCACGTGGTCCATCCCGGCGAATCGATCCAGAGGGCCGTGGACGCGGCCGCGCCCGGCGACATCATCGATGTACTGCCCGGCAGTTACCCCGGCAGCGTGCTGATCGGCACGGACCGCGTAACCATCCGCGGGGCAGGCGAGGGCACCGTGATCACCCCGGGCGCGGCGGGCGCGGCGAACGCGTGCGCGGCGGCCGGTCACGGCATCTGCGTGTTCGGCACCGCGAAGCACCCGGTGTCCGACGTACGGATCCAATCGCTGGCGGTCACCGGCTTCGCCAAGACCGGGGTGATGGGCAGCGCCACCGAACACATGCGGGTGCGGCACGTGTCCGCGCACGACAACGGTGAGCACGGGATCGGCCAGGAGCAGTCCACGCGGGCCGAGTTCACCGACAACATCACCGACGACAACGCCCAGGCGGGTCTGTTCCTGGCCGACACCGCCGATGCGATGGGTGCGAGCATCGCCCGCAATCACGCCTCGGGCAACCGGTTGGGCGTGTTGATCCGGCGCGGGCGCGCGTTGACGATCGAATACAACGAGCTGACCGGGAACTGCGCCGGCGTATTCATCGTGGGCGACGAAACCAAGCCGGTGGCCGGGGCATTGGCGATCCGCCGTAATCGCATCGACGAGAACAACAAGTATTGCGAGGCCAATCCGCGACTGGCCTTCATCCAGGGCTCGGGCATCGTGCTCACCGGCGCCCAGGAGACGCAGGTGAGCGGCAACAGGATCCGGGACAACCGGGGCGAGTCGCCGATGTCGGGTGGCATCGTGATGGTGCCCAGCTTCTCCGGCGAGCCGACCGCGAACAACGTGGTTCGGGACAACATCGTGCAGCGCAACGAGCCGGCGGATCTGGCGAACCGGGACGCCGCGGCGGTCAACACGTTCACGGCGAACACATGCGGCCGATCGGAGCCGGCCGGCCACTGCTGACCGACTCCGATCACCCGGAGGCCACGCGTTCGACGGCCGCCCGGGTCAGCGCGGCCCCGACATGCCCGGCATGTCGGGGCCGGTGGGCGGGGTGTCGCCGTAGCCCAGGGTCGCCATCATGCCCAGCTCGCTGTGATAGAGGTTGTGGCAGTGCAGCATCCACTCGCCGGGGTTCTCCGCGAGCACGTCCACGGTGACGCTCTCCCGCGGACGCACCACCACGGTGTCCTTGCGCGGCCCCCGGCCCGCGGCGCGCTGCACCTGGAAGGTGTGCCCGTGCAGGTGGATCGGATGCCACATGCGTGTCGTGTTGGTGAAGGACAGTCGGACCCGCTCGCCGACGGCCACCGGCACCCGCAGCGGCGTGTCGAAATCGCCGGCGCTGCCCAGAGTCCACACGGTTCCCTTGGTCCCGTGGCTCAGCACGAGATCCACGCCACGCGCCGGCGCGTTGCCCAGGTCGACCGACGGGTCGGCGATCAGGTCGCTCAGCCTGGGCAGTCGGCCGTGCAATTCGGCCACGTCGACCGAAGCCGGCGGCGCCTCGCCCGCCGAGGTGCGCACCACGGCGAACGCCCGGGCGCCCTTGCCCTCGGCGGCCGCCACCAGCGGGAACACCCCGTCGCCCAGCGTGACCAGCACGTCGTAGCGCTCGCCCATTGCGATCAGCACCGTGTCCACGGTGACCGGCACCACCGGGTATCCGTCGGTGTGGGTGACCGTCAACTCGTGACCACCAAGCGCGACCCGGAACGCGGTGTCCGCCCCGGCGTTGATCAACCGCAGCCGGATGCGGCGTCCGGGAGCGGCGGTGAACTCCTCGGGGGCCTGCGGGGTGCGGCCGTTGACGAGGTAGTGCGGGTAGGCGATGTGGCCGGCGATGCCGCCCAGCAGGGTGCTGTGCATGGGGTTCGGCCCGGGATCGCGGACGCGCTCCAACGCCTCGTCCGGGTCGGTGCCGATGCCGTCGAGCCAGTCGTCGAGGATGACGGTCCACTCCGCGTCGTAGCCGAGCGGCTCGTCCGGGTCCTCCACCACGAGCGCTCCGTAGGCTCCGCGGTCGAGTTGGGTGCCCACGTGCGAGTGGTAGAAGTACGTGCCCGGATCCGGCGCGGTGAAGTGGTAGTCGAAGACGCCGCCCGGCGCCACCGGGACCTGGCTGAGCCAGGGGGCACCGTCCATCGCGGAAGCGACCCGCACGCCGTGCCAGTGCACCGTGGTGTCCTGCGGCAGGTTGTTGCGCAGCCGCGCGGACACGGTGCCGCCGGCGGTGACTCGGATCTCCGGGCCGGGCACCCGGTCGCCGTAGCCCCACGTGGTCACGGTTTGCGAACCCAGGTCGACCGTCACCGGCGCCGCGTCGAGCAACACGGCGGTGTCCGCGACGGGGAGCGCGGGTCGCGGCGCGGCGGCCCCGGTGCCGAGCAGTGTCCGTGGGCCGCCGGCGAGCAGCACGGCGGCGCCGGCCGTACCGAACAGCAGGGCACGGCGGGTCGGGTGGGAGGGGACAGGCATGCGGCCCTGCTTCCTGGTGTCGACTTGTGATCGCCTTCGCTCGCCGGGTGGCGGACGGCGCGGTTCGGCGGCGAGTACCCCGCGCCGACGTGCCGAACACGCCCTATCGACCTGCCATCGCCTCCGCTTCGGCAGGTGCCGCCACCTGGGTGAACACCTCGAATCACCAGTTGCCTGCCGGGTTTGGGGTCGTTGCACCGGGCGGTCGCGCCAACCGCGGCGCCATCCGAAACGGAGATCACATGAACACGTTCAAGAAGACCGCGGCCCTGGGCGTCGGCGTCGCCGCGCTCGTCATGACGGGTGCGGGCGTCGCCAACGCCGGTTCCGAGGCACAGGGTGCGGCGGTCGGCTCGCCCGGCGTGCTGTCGGGCAACAACATCCAGGTCCCGATCCACGTGCCGATCAACATCTGCGGCAACAGCCTCAACCTCGTCGGCCTGTTCAACCCGACGATCGGCAACGTGTGCGCGAACATCGACGGCGACCACGACAGGCGCGAGCACAACCAGGGCGAGCACAACCAGGGCGGGCACAACAAGGGCGAGCACGACAAGGGCGAGCACAACATGGGCGAGTCCCCGGAGCACCACGGTGGCGGCTACCAGGGCTGATCCCTCGGCGCCGCCAGTCCTCCGGCGATAGCGCCCGACACCGCTGTACCGGCGGCCCCTCCGATGCGGACGGATCCGAGGGGCCGCCATGCCGGGCCGAACGGCGTCTTCGGCGGTCCGGCGCGTGCCACCGGCACTGCCCGCGGCGGTTACGGCTTGCGTCCCACCGCGCCGTACATGGCCACGTCCGGCGTCTTGTCGCCGGCCTCGGGACGCCAGCGGGAACACGAGACGACGCCGGGTTCGAGCAGTTCCAAGCCGTCGAAGAAACGCTCGATGCCCTCGGGCGAGCGCTGCTTGAGCTTGGGCGTGCCGTGCGCGTTCCAGAACGCCACGGCGTCGTCCACGTCCGGCGGCGCCGGGGGGCTGGTCACCGTGTGGGACAGCGCCAGGTGACTGCCGGAGGGGAGCGCGTCCAGCAGTCGGCCGACCGTTCCGTACGCCTCGTCGTCGTCGTTGACGAAGATGATCACGCCGAGCAGGACCAGCGCGACGGGTTGCTCGAAGTCCAGCGTCTTGGCCGCGCGGGTCAAGATCTCGTCGACGTCGCGCAGGTCGGCGTCGATGTAGCGGGTCGCCCCCTCCGCACTGCCGGTCAGCAGGGCCCGGGCGTGCACGAGTACCAGGGGATCGTTGTCGACATACACGATCCGCGATTCCGGGGCCACGCCCTGGGCGATCTCGTGGGTGTTGCCCGCGGTCGGCAGTCCCGTGCCGATGTCGAGGAACTGACGGATACCCAGGTCGTGGGCGAGATGGCGGATCGCTCGGCCCAGGAACTGCCGGTCGGCGAGCGCGTAGTCGCGTGTTCCCGGATGGATCGCGGCGATCCGATCGCCGGTCTCGCGGTCCACGGGGTAGTTGTCCTTGCCGCCCAGCCAGTAGTTCCACACGCGGGCGGTATGCGCCACCTCCGTGTCGATCTTCCGCTCTGGTAACGCCGACTCTGCGTCGAGTATGGACTCGGCCACGAACTCTCATCTCCGGATGCCGTGTGGGGTGGTCCAGGCCAATCTAGGCGCCCGACACACCCGGCCGACAGGCGTCTCGGTGAACGTTCCATCACGTTCGGCGAACATCCGCGGCGTCGGAGACCGGTCGGTGCGCACCACCGGACCGGCGGATCACTGGACCGGCGGATCACCGAGCCGGCGGCATCCGTCCGGGTGAAGTTCAGGTTGCGGAACCGGGGTTGCCCCTTCGGGGAGATTCCGACCGGTGCGGGCGCCGGACCCGGCGATGCACGCGGGTCGGGTCGTCGCGGTTCGGGCGCGTTCGCGGACGAGGCCGGCAGCGGCGCGGGGCGGCGTCGCTGTCCGTGATGAGCAGGTCGGGCTCCACCGGTTCCAGTTCCATCACGAGGGGCGATCCGTCGTCGGCGAGGGCCACGTCCACGCGGGCGTACAGCGGCGTCTTCCCGGCGCGCCACGCGCAGGCGAGCACCGTGCCGGCACGGTCGGGTGGCCGATGGGGCATGCTGGAAAGTGAGCCGTAGTCGCCGTACGGAGGAGGAAGGCCGTGACCGAGCGCAAGCCGCCCGAGGTCCCGTTCGACTCGTGGGTGGACCGACAGATCGACGCCGCGGCGGCGCGTGGGGCGTTCGACGATCTGCCCGGAGCCGGGAAGCCGGTGGCCGCGATCGACGCACCGCACGACGAACTGTGGTGGGTGCGTGGCAAGTTGCAGAGCGAGGGCATCGCCGTCCTGCCACCGACCCTGGCCCTGCGCAAGGAGGCCGAGGACGCGGTGGCGGCGGCGGAGCGGGCTCGTTCCGAGCGCGAGGTCCGACGGATCGTCGCGGAGATCAACGAGAAGATCGCCGCCGCGCTGCGGATGCCACCGCCCGGCCCGCTGCTGCGCCTACAGCCGTTCGACGCCGACGAACTCGTCGCCCGGTGGCGGGCCGCCCACCCGGACCGGGTCGCTCCACTGCCCCCGGCCGGCCCGGCCGATACTCGGCGGACGTCGCCGGGGTGGCGACCCTGGCGACGCCGGGGCCGGTAGTTCCCCGGCTCGCGCGGGCGCGCATCGGCACGTGCGGCCGGCGCGGTGGCCCGGTGTGAGAGCGCGGGTGTCGGTCGGGCCGGCCGGAGCGGGCCGGCCCGGTCGACGACGACACCGCCGGCTCGGGGCAGCCGCGAGGCGTACCGTCGAGCCGGCGGTGGCCGGTGTATCCGGGCGTACCCGGGGGTGGTTCAGGCGCCGGGGCCGGTGAACAGGCCGCGGCCGGCCTTGATCGCGCGCCCGGCCTTGACCAGGCCCTCCGTGGAGGTGCGCACGCTTTCCATCCTGCTCTTGGTGGCGGTTTCGCCCAGGGCCTCGGTGAGTTGACGGACGTTCATGGGTTCGCCGGTGCCTTCCAACAACGCGGCGATCTCGTCGCGCAGGTGGGAACGGACCGGGCGAGCGGCCGCCGGTTCGGGCGCGACCGGCTCGACGGGAGCCGCCTGCGCGCGGGTGGTCTTCTTCTTGGCGGTGGACTTGGCCGCGGACTTGGTCGCGGGCTTCGCGGCGGGCTTGGTCGCGGGCTTGGCGGCGGCGGGCTTGGCCGCCGGAGCCTTGCGCGTCGATGCGGCCTGTATCCGCGTCTTCTCCTTCGTGGCCGCAACCGCCTTCCGCTTCCGGCTCGGGGCCGGGGCGGCGACGACCTCTTCGATCGGTGCGGCCTCGATGGGTGCTTCCTCGACCGCGGTCTCCTCGACCACGGCCTCCTCGGCCGGCGCCTCCTCCGCCGGCGCTACCTCGACCGGTGCCTCGACGACGGGCTCGGCCTCGACCGGCGCGACCTCGACCGGTGCGACGGCTTCGCCCTCGACGCGCGGCAGCGGCACCAGCGGACGGATCAGCGCGAGGTGCTCCACCGCGCTGAGCCGAGCCGCCAACTGCCTTTCCACGTCCACGAGTTCCTCGCGCAGCCGGTCTCGCTGCGCGGCCAGTTCGGTAGCCTCCTTCTCCAACGAAATCCGCAGTTCGTCCACAGACGATGCGACCATCCGGCGACTCCTTCTCTTGCCACTGGGACAGTGGAAGGGCGAACGCAACCCACTGACGGGCAGACGATTCCCCTTCCGGCGAGCAGGGACATCCCACCCGCGCTGCGCCCATGATCCACCGAAACCGGTTTCCGCGGGGCGGCGGTACCCAAGTGTGATGAACGGAAGCACCCGATGGTGTAGGGAAGACGACATCGGTGATGGGTTTTTCGGGGGTTGGCTCGGCGGGCGGCGATCGTTTCGGGAACCATTCGGGCTCGAGCACCGTTGTCGGGGAATGGCCGCGCGATGCTCATCTACCGGTTCGGGCCGGGTGGGCGTCCTGGGCCCGGAGGGGAACGAGTTCGAGTTTCGCGGTGATGCCGAGTGTGCGTGGTCGAGCGAATGGGGTGCCGTCGGTCGCCCGGTGCGCGTGCCGACAGTCGGTGACGGTGACGGCGAGGGGTCGGGTGGTGGGGTCGTGGAGGCGGGCGCGGGTCGATGGACGCGCCGGGTGGGCGGCACGTACGGAGCAGGGAGCCGGCGGTGTTCGGCTCGGTGTTCCGGCTCATTGCCGGCGAGGGCGTTCACGCTCGCCTGATCGTTCACCCGATGAGGTGAACGTGGGCTGTCTCTCCCGGTTGCCCTGGGCATGATGCGAGGCATGAAGGCTGAACGCACGACCGACCACCGGAACCGGCGCCGAGGGCGCCGACTCGTCGCGCGGCCCTGGGCGACGGCGCCCGGTCGGCTCCGTTTTCCGTTGCACGGGTTCGGCCGGCCCGCGTTCGCCCACGACCGGGACCCGGTGCGGTTGTTCGTGGCGATCGCGGAGGCGCGGGGTGCGGTGTCGGGGTTCGACGCCGACGACACCGCCGAACGGAGCCCTCGGTGACGGCCTTGTTCGAGCCCGACCCGGGTCCGCTGCCGGGCGGGGCACGCGGGTTGCGCCGACCCCGCCGGCTGCGACCGGGCGACCGGGTCGCGGTGGTGTGCCCCGGCAGTCCGGTCGATCCGGGCCGGCTGCACGCCGGTTGCGCGGTGTTGTCCGATCTCGGCCTCGAGGTGGTGTTGGGCGCGCACGTCCTGGACAGGCAGGAGTCGGGGTATCTCGCCGGGACCGACCGCGGCCGCGCGCGCGACCTGGAGGACGCCTGGTGTGATCCCGCGATCGCCGCGATCGTGTGTGCGCGCGGCGGTTACGGCGCGGCGCGGGTACTGGACCTGCTGTCGTGGGAGGCGATGGCGGCGGCGGAGCCGAAGGTGCTCCTGGGGGCGAGTGACGTCACCGCGTTGCACGCGGCGTTCGCCGCCCGACTGGGCGTGGTCACCCTGTTCGGGCCGATGCCCGCCACCGCCGGGTTCGGTGCGGCGGCCGGGAAAGCACCCGACCCGGGCACCCTCGCCCAACTGCGGGCGACCCTGTTCGCCCCGGAGGACGCGGTGGAGTTGGCGTCGCCGGACGTCCATGCGCTGGTGGCCGGCCGAGCCCGCGGCGTGACCACCGGTGGCACGCTGAGTCTGGTGGCCGGCTCGATCGGATGTCCCGAGTCGTCGCCCGCGACCGGTGCGATCGCGTTGTTCGAGGACATCGGCGAGCAGCCGTACCGGATCGATCGACTGCTCACCCAACTGCTGCGCTCGGGCTGGTTCGCGGGCGTGGCGGGGGTGGTGACCGGGACCTGGACGGACTGTGGACCGGTCGAGCGGGTCGAGGCGGTGCTGCGCGATCGGCTGTCGCCGCTGGGTGTCCCGGTACTGGCCGGGTTGAGCTTCGGCCACGGCCCGCGTCAACTCACGGTGCCGCTGGGCGTCGAGGCCGACCTGGACGCGGACGCGGGTACGCTGACGCTGACCGCGGCGGCGCTGCGGTGAGCGACTCGTCCGCGTCGAGGGCACCCGTTCCCGGGACGCTGGTGCACCTGGACGGAACCGTCGCCGACCGTGCCCGGCCCGCGCTGCGTGCCGACGACCTCGGGGTGCTGCGCGGGGACGGCGTCTTCGAGGCACTGCTGATCGTCGACGGGCGACCCCGCCACCTGGACGAGCACCTGGCCCGATTGGCCCGGTCGGCCGCCGCTCTCGGGCTGTCCGCGCCGGACGCCGAGGCGTGGCGGCGCTGCCTGGCCGTGGCGATCGACGGGCACGGCGTCGTCGGTGAGTCGTACGCCCGGCTGGTGCTGACCCGAGGGCCCGAGAGTGGTGGCCCGGAAACCGGCTACGTGCTGGTCGACCCGGTTCCGGCGAGCACGCGGCGGGCCCGGGCCGAGGGGGTGCGTACGGTGACGGTGACCCGCGGCGTGCTCCCCGCCCCGGCCGACCGGGCGCCGTGGCTGCTGAGCGGGGCCAAGACGCTGTCGTACGCGGTCAACATGGCCGCCCAGCGGTGGGCCCGTGCGCACGGTGCGGACGATGCGATCTTCCTGGCCGAGGACGGCACGGTCCTGGAGGCGCCGACGGCCGCCGTGGTGGTGGCGAGCGCCCGCACATTGCGGACCCCGCCGCTCGATCCGGGCATCCTGGAGAGCATCGCGCAGCGGCGGCTGTTCGACGCGGCGGCCGGGGCCGGTTGGAAGTGCGGCCACGCGCGACTGTCGGTCGCCGATTTGCGCGCCGCGGACGGTGTTTGGCTGGTCTCCAGCGTCCGGCTCGCCGCACGGGTGACATCCATCGACGCGGTGCCGTGTGCACAGAGCCCGCGGCACGACGAGATCCTCGAACTCATGCGAGCCGATTGAACACACCGGCGCGGAATCGGTGGACGGCGGCGGGCAGGCACGGGAGCGGGGGAGCCGCGGTCCGGGTGGGGCGCCGGGGTACTGTTCCGGCCCGCCCGGCCCCGGTCGAGGCGGGCCGGAACGGTGGTCAGGTCGCGGTCAGTACGGCGGGCTGCGGGTCCTCGGTGTCGCCGGTCGGGTCGACGCGTTCGGGCACGAGGAAGCGCGAGACGCTGTACAACTTCTCGCGGGTCTCCTCGAGTTCGCGCTCGGGCGTGGAGTGGGCGACGACGCCCGCGCCGGCCCGCAGCCACGTGCGCTCACCGTGTCGGAAGACGCTGCGCAGGACCAAAGCGGCGTCCACGGTGCCGTCGGCGTCGACGGTGAGCACCGATCCGCTGTACAGGCCCCGGGGTTCGGCCTCCAGGCGGTGGATCAATGCGCATGCCTGGGACTTGGGGATGCCGGAGGCGGTGACGGCGGGGAAGAGCGCGGCGACCGCGTCCCAGGCGGTGCGGCCCTCGGACAGTCGGCCGGACAGCCGCGAGGCCAGGTGCTGCACGCTGCCGCGCTCCTTCACGGCCATGAAGTCGTCGATGCGCCCGCTGCCTTCGGTGCAGACCGTGGCCAACTCCGCACAGGCCAGGCGCACGGATATGGCGTGCTCGAAGACCTCCTTGGCGTCGCGGTACAACTCCTCGCGACGGGTCCGGTCGGCCGTACGATCACCGGCCAACGCGCGGGTGCCCGCCAGCGGTTGGGTGGTCACGGTGCCGTCGCGGGTGACCCGGGCGACGATCTCCGGACTGAAGCCGGCCACCTGCCACCCGCCCAGTCGCAGCAGGAACGATCGTGCCGGGTCGTTGCCCCGACGGCCGGCGAGGTAGGTGGCGGGCAGGTCGATCGGCTCGGGAACGGGCACCGGGCGGGAGACGATGACCTTGTCCAACTGCCCGGTCGAGATCGCGGCGATCGAGGCGGCCACGGCCGCGCGATAGTCGTCCGCACCGTGATCGTGCACGTCGGCCCGGATCCGGTCCTCGCGCGCGGGCGCGTCGGCCGCCGACACGGCGGCGGCGAGGCGCACTTCGAGGTGGTCGAGGTCGTCCGGCGCCAGGGCGCGCAGCAGTGCCTCACCCTCGGTCAGTCGGATCTCCCGGCGCGGGACCGCGACTTGGGCGATCGGTGGATCGTCCGTGCGTACGCCGACGCCGGATGCCGGGCCGGTGCCGTGCAGTACGTGGCTCAGCTCGAAGGCCAGCCAGCCGTACGCCCGCCACCCGGTGACCTCGACGTCCGCCAGGGCCCGGGCCACCGCGTCCAGCGGGCGTGGTCCGGTGGCGACGGTGCGCGTTGTGCCTTCCACGGTCAGCGTGGTCGCGCCGACACCCGTGGACACGAGTGCGTACGGCGATTCCCCCCAACCGACTTCGCCTTCGTTCTCGTAGACGACGAACTCGTCCGTGGTGGAGGCGGCGAGAGCGGCGGCGACGGCGATGGGGTCGGCGGCACAGGCTATGCGCCGCTCGTGGAAGACCGAGGGGGAGGTCACAGCTCTTCTCGCTTTCAAGAAGGGGCCACAAGCGTTCAAGAGACCGAGCCAGGCAAAACTTAGGTTAGCCTAACCTGAATTGCGACCCCGGTCGATGCCGAACGGGCAACTTCGGGGTGCGGAAGTGCGGTTGCGCCGGTGTGCGTTTGCGTCGTCGACTCCGGGGGTGCGAGCCGCTGCGGAAATGGCGGACGTGGCACCGGACATGACGATTCCCGAGGGGCGGGGACACGGCGGGATATTCAGGTTAGCCTAACCAAAGTCCCGCGTGCCGAACAGTCATCGTCCCGGAGGTCGACAACCCGATGAGCCAAGCCAACTCGCCGGTGCCGCCACGTGCTTCGGGCCTGACGCCGTGGCCGGAGGAGACGGTCGCCGAATACCGCGCGGCCGGCTACTGGGACGGCCGCACGCTGGGCAGGCTGTTGCGCGACTGGACCGCCGAGTACGGCGACGGCCTCGCGGTCGTGGCCGGCGAACAGCGCCTGACGTACCGTCAACTCCAGGCGCGGGCCGATCGGATGGCTGGCGGGCTCGCCGACCTCGGCATCCGTGCCGGCGACCGGGTGGTGGTGCAACTGCCCAACACTGTCGCGTTCCCGGTGCTGTTCTTCGCTCTGGTCCGACTCGGCGCGATCCCGGTGCTGACGCTGCCCGCGCACCGGATCACCGAGATCGCCCACCTGGCCCGGCTGAGCGAGGCCGTCGCCTATGTGGTGGCCGACGAGGTGGCCGGCTTCGACTACCGCGACCTGGCCACCCGGGTGCTCGCCGAGGTGCCCTCGGTGCGGCACGTCCTGGTCGCCGGCGACCCCGGACCGCATCGGGCCCTGGACACCGTGGACGGCGAACCCCGCCCGCACGCCGAGCCCGACCCGGGCGACGTGGCACTGCTGTTGGTCTCCGGCGGCACCACCGGCGTGCCCAAACTCATCCCGCGCACCCACGACGACTACGGGTACAACGCCCGCGCCAGCGCGCAAGCCTGCGACCTCGACGCGGACACGGTCTACCTCGCCTGCCTGCCGGTCGCGCACAACTTCCCGCTGGCCTGCCCGGGCCTGCTCGGTACGCTCTCCGTGGGCGGCACCGTGGTGCTCTCCCCGTCCCCGGCGCCCGATGCCGCCTTCCCGCTGATCCAGGCCGAGGGCGTCACCCATACCGCGCTGGTCCCGCCGCTGATCCCGCTGTGGCTGGACACCGCCGAATGGGACGACAGTGACCTGTCGAGCCTGCGACTGCTCCAGGCCGGCGGCTCGAAGTTGTCCGCCGAGGTGGCCCGCATCGTGCCCGAGGGGCTGGGCTGCGCCGTACAACAGGTCTTCGGCATGGCCGAGGGACTGCTCAACTACACCCGCGCCGGCGACGACGACGAGATCGTGACCCGCACCCAGGGCCGCCCGCTGTGCCCCGACGACGAACTCCGCATCGTGGACTCGCAAGGACGCGACGTCGCCCCCGGCGAGGTCGGCGAACTCCTGGTCCGGGGGCCGTACACGCTGCGCGGCTACTACCGCGCACCCGAGGTCAACGCGACGGCCTTCACCGCCGACGGGTTCTACTGCTCCGGCGACCTGGTTCGGCGCCTGCCGTCCGGATACCTCGTGGTCGAGGGACGGGTGAAGGACACCATCGACCGCAACGGCGAGAGCGTTTCCGCCGAGGAGGTCGAGACTCACGTCCGAGCCCACCCGAACATCGCTCTGTGCGCGGCGATCGGGCTGTCCGACGCCGACCGCGGCGAACAGATCTGCGCCGTGGTGATCCCGGCCGGCGGAGCCGACGCGCCCACGTCCGCGCAGTTGCGCGCCTTCCTGATCGAGCGCGGCGTCGCGGCGTTCAAGCTGCCGGATCGTGTCGCCGTCGTCACCGAGTTCCCGCTCACCGCGATCGGCAAGATCGACAAGCGTGCGTTGGTCGACGCGTTGTCGGAGTCCGCGACGCGCTGATCGACGGAGAGGCTGCGGAGCCGGGGATGCGCGGCGAATCGCGGCGCCGGGGTCCGCTCGCGCATCGCACGTCGACCGGTGGCGGGTGGTGGCTCGGGCGCCGACGATGAGGAGAACGGGGTCGTTCTTCGTCTCCTTCTCCGGAGGTTCTCGTCATGCCCGTGGTCACCAACCCCTACGTGCCCGGCACACCCTGTTGGGTCGATCTGATGGTTCCCGACCAGCAGGCCGCTCTCGACTTCTACCGCGACCTGTTCGGCTGGCAGGGCGAGGTGGGGCCGGCGGAGACCGGCGGTTACGCCGTTTGCTCGCTGAACGGGAAGGCCGTCGCGGGCATCATGACCGCGATGTCCCCGGATGGCGGGCCGACGCCGCCGACCGCGTGGACCACCTATCTGGCCACCGCCGACGCGGACGCCACCCAGCAGGCGATCAAGAAGGCCGGCGGCACGGTGCTCATGCCGGTGATGGATGTGATGACGCTCGGCCGGATGGGCGTGGTCGCCGATCCCACCGGCGCGGTGTTCGGACTGTGGCAGGCCCGGGACTTCGGTGGCTCGGAGGTGGTCAACGAGCCCGGCGCGGTGATCTGGAACGAGCTGAACACCGGCGACACCGCCGCCGCGTCGGCGTTCTGCTCGGCCGCGCTGGGCCTGGAGGCCGCGCCGATGGAGGGTGCCGAGGGCTACTACTCGCTGAGTGCGGCCGGCCGTGTGGTCGGCGGGATGCAGGGCCTGGACCAGTTGCCGCCCGGTACGCCCGCGCACTGGCTGACGTACTTCTCCGTGGACGACACCGACAGCACCGTCGATGCGCTGGTCCGGGCCGGCGGCAACGTGCTCAAGCCTCCGTTCGACATGATGGCGGGTCGGATGGCGGTGGTTCAGGACCCGCAGGGCGGCGCGTTCGCCGTGATCCAGGCGGTGGGCCCGACGCCCTGATCCCGACCGGGCCCGACCCGGCGAGCCGGTGCCGGGGCGGTGCGTGGATCGGCCGAAGCCCGCTCGATGCGGTGGCATCGAGCGGGCTTCGGCGGTCGTGCTCGCGTGCGGCGGTCAGGCGGCGGTCAGGCGGCGATCGGAGTGGGCTCGGTCGTGTCGGTCGTCTCGGTCGGGGTCGGGTGGGTTTCGTCGGCGAGTGCCTTGAAGCCGCGCAGGCGCAGGCTGTTGCTGATCACGAAGACCGAACTGAAGGCCATCGCGGCGCCGGCGAGCATCGGGTTGAGCAGCCCGGCCGCGGCGAGCGGCAGGGCGGCGACGTTGTAGGCGAAGGCCCAGAACAGGTTGGACTTGATGGTGCCCAGCGTCCTGCGGGCCAGCCGGATCGCGTCGGCGGCGGCGCGCAGGTCACCGCGGACCAGGGTCAGGTCGGATGCCTCGATCGCGACGTCGGTGCCGGTGCCCATGGCCAAGCCGAGATCGGCGGTGGCCAGAGCCGCCGCGTCGTTGACGCCGTCGCCGACCATGGCCACGATCCGGCCCTCGGCCTGGAGCCGGGTGACCACGTCCACCTTGTCCTTGGGCATCACCTCGGCGTGCACGTGCCCCGGGTCGATGCCCACCTGCGCGGCGACGGTGTGCGCCACGGTGGTGTTGTCGCCGGTGAGCAGGATCGGGGTGAGTCCGAGTTCGCGGAAGCGCCGGATGGCCTCGGCGGAGGTGGGCTTGACCGCGTCGGCGACCACCAGGACGGCGCGGGCCCTGCCGTCCCACGCCACCGCGACGGCGGTGCGACCGAGTGCCTCGGCGTCGGCCATCGCCCGTTCGAGCTCGACCGGCAGGTCCAGGGCCCATTCGGTGAGCAGCCGGGTGCGTCCGACCAGGACGGCGTGGCCCTCGACGATGCCCTGCACGCCGAGCCCTTCGACGTTGGCGAAGTCCTCGGGGTCGGGCAGGTCGCCGACGCGCTCGGTCGCGCCGGTGGCGATGGCCTGGGCGATGGGGTGTTCGGAGGCGTTCTCCAGGGCACCCGCGAGACGCAGCACCTCGTCGAGCTGCTCGCCATCGGCGAGGTGGGTGTCGAGGAGGGTCATCCGGCCGGTGGTGACGGTGCCGGTCTTGTCCAGGACGATCGTGTCGACGCGGCGGGTGGATTCCAGGACCTCGGGGCCCTTGATCAAAATGCCCAGTTGTGCGCCGCGCCCGGTGCCGACCATGAGGGCGGTGGGAGTGGCCAGGCCCAGGGCGCAGGGGCAGGCGATGATCAGGACCGCGACGGCGGCGGTGAACGCGCCGGCGATGCCCTGTCCGGTGCCCCACCAGAAGCCGAGGGTGGCGGCGGCCAGCGCGATGACGGTGGGGACGAAGATGCCGGAGACCTTGTCGGCCAGGCGCTGCACCTGGGCCTTGCCGTTCTGGGCGTCCTCGACCAGACGGGCCATCCGGGCGAGCTGGGTGTCGGCGCCGATTCGGCCGGCCCGCACGACCAGTCGGCCGCCGGCGTTGACGGTCGCGCCGGTGACGGTGTCGCCGGGGCGGACCTCGACGGGCACCGATTCGCCGGTGAGCATCGAGGCGTCCACGGCGGAGGTGCCCTGCTCGATGACCCCGTCGGTGGCGATCTTCTCGCCGGGGCGGACCACGAACAGGTCGCCGACGGCCAACTGCTCGACCGCGATGCGCTCCTCGCGGCCGTCGCGCAGAACCGCCACGTCGCGGGCGCCGAGTTCGAGCAGGGCCTTGAGGGCGGCGCCGGAGCGGCGCTTGGCCCGGGCCTCGAAGTAGCGGCCGGCGAGGATGAAGGTGGTCACGCCGGCGGCGGCTTCGAGATAGATGTTGCCCGCTCCGTCGCCGCGTTCGATGGCGAAGGAGAACGCGTGGGTCATGCCGGGCTCGCCGGCGGAGCCCCAGAACAGGGCGTACACGGACCAGGCGAGCGCGGCGAGGGTGCCCATCGACACGAGCGTGTCCATGGTCGAGGTCCCGTGCCGCAGGTTGGTCCACGCCGCCTTGTGGAACGGCCACGCGCCGTACGCGACGACCGGCCAGGCCAGGGCGAGGGAGAGCCACTGCCAGTTGGTGAACTGCAGGGCCGGCACCATCGCCATCGCGATCACCGGCACGGTCAGCACGGCCGAGATCAGCAGCCGGTCGCGCAGGGCGCGGACCCGACCCCCGTCCGGGTCCGCGCCCTGCGCCGATTCGCCGGCGGAACCGGCGGTCTCGGGCGGGGCGGGAAGCTCGGCGGTGTAGCCCGCGGCCTCGACCTGGGCGACCAGGTCGGTCGGGGCGATGTCGGCGGAGTAGGTGACCTTGGCCTTCTCGGTGGCGTAGTTGACCGTCGCGGTCACGCCGTCGAGTTTGTTGAGCCGCTTCTCGATGCGCATCGCGCACGAGGCGCAGGTCATGCCGCCGATCGACAGTTCGATCTCCCCGCTGTCCGGTCGCGCCGAGGTCTCGGTGGTCGAACCCATCGCCTGCTCCTTCGCATCTCGCTCGTGCTGGTGTGGCCGTCCCACGATCACATGCCGACTATACCCTAGGGGGGTATCGATCGCACAGGAGTCGGCCTTGGTTTCGATCTCGACGGTGTTCCTAGTGGGCGTGCTCGCCGTGTTCCGGTGCGGTGGCGGGCGGTGCGGCGGGTGTCGTCGCGGGTGCGCTCGGGGCGCCGACGGTGACGGTGAACTCCGCGGTGCGGACCGTGCCCTCGTGTCGGAAATCCAGGTACAGGCGGTAGCTGCCGGTGCTGGGTGCCTGGGCGTGGAAGGCGATGCCTGGGCCGGCGGGGGTCTTGCCGTCGTCGGGTGCGCCCTGTGGGTGGACGTGCAGGTAGCCGAGGTCGCCCTGGCGGAGTGCGACCAGGTGGCCGTACGCGCCGAGGTAGGGCTGGAGGTCGGTGACCGGCCGGCCGTCCTTGCTCACGTTCAGGGTGAGCAGGCCGGACTCGGTCGCGGACAGGTCGCCGGCCAGGGTCACGGTGTAGCCGTCGACGGTCGCGGTGCGGGACGGGGCCGGCAGGGCGGCCGGTTGGTAGGCGCCGGCGACGATGACGTCGGCGCCGAGGGTGAGCGGGCCGGTCGGGTCGCCGGCGGGGGAGAAGTCGGCGAACACGCGGTACGTGCCGGCGCTCGCGAAGGTCAGCGGCACACTCCACGTCCCGTCCGCGCCGAGTACGGGGTGCACGTGCTGAAAGCCGGACAGGTCGCGGCGGGCCACGATCAGATGCAGGTCCTTGTCGTGGGCGCGGTCGTAGCGGGTCCACGGCTGCCCGTTCGGGCCGAGTACGCGGAAGCGGAAGTCGGTCCCGGTGCCCACCGGCAGCGGTTCGGCGGGCGGTACCAGGGTGTAGCCGCGCTCGGAGACCTGTAGGCCGCCGGGCATCTCGGCGACGGCGGGCAGGGCGCCGGTCGGGCCGGGGGCGCGTGTGCCGGTCGGCGCGCCGGCGGTATCGCCGCCGTGCCTGCCGTGCGCGGGGGCCGGGTCGGAGCCGACCGGGCCGACCGCGTGGCCCACGCCGAACGCGGCGCCGAAGGCCAGGACGATGCCGGCGCCGAACGCGCCGACCTTGACTGCCGTGATCATGGTCTCTCCCTGGTGATCCGTCGGGGTCGGGGCCGTCGATGGAGCCGTCGGGAGGGCGGCGCCGCCGCCCTCCCGAGCCGGTCAGTGGCAGCTGCCGCAGCAGCTCGCGCCCGCGGCCGGTGTCTCGGTCGGGACGAGCCCGTAGCCGGCCTCGTCGATCGCCGCCGCGACGGCCGCCTCCTCCAGCGCGGCATCGGCGGTCACGGTGACCCGGCCGCTCGCGAGGTCGACCGCGACGTCGGTGACGCCGTCGAGCCGGCCGAGCTCGGCCTCGACCGACGAGACGCAGTGGCCACAGGTCATGCCGGTGACGGTGTAGGTGGCGACGGCGGAAGTGGACGTGCCCATGGCGAAACCTCCTGCTGCTCGGATCCGCCGCACCGGACGTGGCCCGGTCGGCGAGTACGGTTACAACATACCCCCCCTAGGTATGTAGTCAAGCCGCCTGGGCCGATCGAGAGTGGCAACAACGAACCGCGGCCGGGGTGCACATGAGTGCACCCCGGCCGCGCCGTTCGCCGATCAGGTGATCGGACCCGGCGGTGTCGGATCGGGACGACGCTCCGTGGCCGCGGCGGTGGCCGCCCGAGCCCGAGCGATCGTCGGTGGGGCGGTGTCAGTCGCGCAGCACCAGGATGACGCCGGCGGTGACCACTCCGATCGCGACGGCGGCGATGCCGTAGGCGAGGCGGTGGGCGCGCAGGACCGGGAGGAAGCGGTCCACGGCCAGTCGGCCGGGGCCGGTCAGGGCGAGCGCGGCGGCGGCCGAGGTCAGCAGCAGCTCGTACTCCACGCCGTTCGGCGCGAAGAAGCCGCCGTCCCACTTGACCGCGATGGCGTTGATCATGGTGCCCACGATCGCGGCGGCGGCGAGCGGGGTGCACAGGCCGATCACCAGGGCCAGGCCGCCGAAGGTCTCGGTGAGGCCGGCCACGGTCGCCATCGCCTTGCCGGAGGGGTAGCCGCTCATGGTGAAGAACTGGCCGGTGCCGTCCAGGCCGGCACCGTCGAACCAGCCGAACAACTTCTGGCTGCCGTGCGCGGCCATGGTCAGGCCGACCACCACCCGCAGCAGGACCAGCCCCAGGTCGTAGCCGTGCAGGGACGGGCCGGGCGCGGTCGGCGACGCGGGGCCGGTGGGCCGGTCGAGGCCGCGAAGGGTCGTCTCGGCGGGGGAGGCCATGTGGGTGTCTCCTGTCGATGCGAGGTCGTCGGACGATCGTCGGGTCGGATCCCGGGACGGGCCCTTGACTCGGGCCCGTGGTTCGGGTGTGGGTCCGATCGGGACGGGCAGTTCAAATTTGAACTGCTTCGACGCTACAGGCCGACTCGGGCTTCGACAAGCTCAGTAGGCTGGGGCGCATGAGCGAACCGCGTTGGCTGGACGACCTCGAGATGGCTGCCTGGCAGGGCTTCGTCGAGGCCGGCCACCGCGTGGACCGGGCACTGGAGCGTCAGCTCAAGGACGAGGCCGGTCTCTCACACCCGCAGTACGAGATCCTCGTGCACCTCTCCGGGGCGCCCGACGGCGAACTGCGGATGGCCGAACTGGCCGAGAAGCTGATCACTTCCAAGAGCGGGATCACCTACCAGGTGGCCCAACTGGAGAAGCTGGGACTGGTCCGCCGACGCGCGTGCCCCGATCAGCCGCGCGGCGTCTTCGCGGTGCTGACCGAGCAGGGCGCGATACGGTTGCGCGGCGCCGCTCCGGCGCACGTCGAGCGGGTTCGCGAAGTGCTGATCGACGTCTTGGATAGAGAGCAACTCGCAGTCCTGGCCGAGGCGTTGGGTATGGTCGGCCGCCGGCTGCGGGCGCACGACCGGGCCTGATCGACGCCCTTGCCGGACCTGAACGACCAGGCGCCCCGCTCCCGGATGACGCGTGGGGGCGGGGCGCCGATCGTCGGATGAACGATCGGGACGGGTCAGGAGATGCTGACGTCGTCCACGTAGAAGGTGGTCGTGGCGGATTCGTCCTCACTGCCGGCGAACTGGAGAGTGATCGTCTGGCCCGCGTAGGCGCTCAGGTCGACGCTCTTCTGGACGTAGGCGCCGGTGGCGCCGACGTTGGAGTAGGTGGCCAGGGTCGTGCCGTTGACCTGGACCTTGAGCGTGTCGTAGACCGTGGAGCCGACTTCCTGGGTGGTGGTCTTGATCCACACGCGGAGCGTGCCGTTGGCCGGGACGGAGATGTTGGACTGGCTCAGGGTTTCGGTGGCCGTGCTGCCGTAACCCATCATCCAGGCGTACCAGGAACCGCTGTGCGGGGTGGCCTGGCTGCTGTTGGTGATGTCGTTGGCGCTCTGCGTCCAGTTGGCGGTGCCCTGCTCGAAGCCGCCGT
Organism: Embleya scabrispora DSM 41855; assembly: GCF_000372745.1. Lineage (GTDB taxonomy): Bacteria > Actinomycetota > Actinomycetes > Streptomycetales > Streptomycetaceae > Embleya > Embleya scabrispora. The sequence continues at coordinate 105,215 of NZ_KB889681.1, forward strand.
TCTGGAGCGCGTTGCCCGGGTTGCTGTTGCCGACGGTCAGCGTGTACGTGGCCGTGTGGGTGACCGAGCCGGTGCCGGTGATGGTGATCGGGTAGGTGCCGGGAGTGGTGCCGGCCGCGACCGTGATGGTGGCGGTCGAGGACGCTCCGGACTGCACGGACGTCGGGTTGAAGGTCACGCTGACGCCGCTCGGGGCGCCGCCGGCGCTCAGCGCCACGGTCTGCGCGGGGGCGGTCACGGTGCTGGTGCTCACCGTCGTGGAGACGGTGCCGCCGCCGGACGGGACGGTGCCCGCGCCGGGTGCGACCGAGATCGAGAAGTCGGGGCCGGGAGTCGGGCCGCCGACCGCGGTCTTCCAGATGGTGTAGGCGACACCGTCGGCGCTGCGGTCGAGGACGGTGGCGTTGATGTTGGAGGTGGTGTCACACGCGGAGTGGTAGCAGGAGTCGTAGGAGGCGTTCGCCTGGCCGCCCCACTTCGTCGCCTGGGCGGAGGTCTTCACCGCGTCGGCGCCGGCCGCGTAGCCGGAGGTGGGGATGCCGCCCTGCTGGAAGGAGTAGTCGTCGGAGCGGCCCTGGCCCTCGACGTTCTCCTCGGGACGCAGGTTCAGNNTGTCCCAGTACGCCTTCANCGGNGCNGCNGTGGNGGAGTTGANGTTGTTGATGAAGTAGCCNNCGTTNNGCGAGCCGACCATGTCGAAGTTGTAGTAGCCCTTGATCGCGCCGCGCTGGGTGGAGTTGAGCTGGCTCACGTAGAACTGGGAGCCCTGGAGGCCCTGTTCCTCGCCGGCCCACCAGCCGAACCGCACGTGCTTGGTGAGGGTGGGGTTGGCCTGGGCGAGGGCGAGTGCGTTCTCCAGGAGGGTGGCCGAGCCGGAGCCGTTGTCGTTGATGCCGGGGCCGGCCGAGACGCTGTCGAGGTGGGCGCCGAACATGACGACGGAGTCGGCGGGGCCGCCGGGCCAGTCGGCGATCAGGTTGTTGGAGCGGTAGGTGCACGAGGTGCAGGTCTGCTCGGTGACGGTGNAGCCGGCCGCCTGGAGCTTGCCCTTCACGTACGCCACCGAGGCGGTGTAACCCGCGCTGCCCGCGCGGCGGTTGCCGCCGTTCTGCGACGCGATCGTGTTGAGCTGGGACAGGTGCGCCTGGACGTTGGCCACGCTGATGT
>NZ_KB889682.1 GCF_000372745.1 Embleya scabrispora DSM 41855
GCTAGGGCCTGTTTCAGAAGTTGATCTTGATCTGCCATGATCATCGTGTGGGACGGGGAGATCTGACGGATGGTCAATGGGCGCGCCTGGAACCGCTGTTGCCGGTCGGCGTCAAGTCCGGACGACCACCGATATGGACGAAACGGCAGCTGATCGACGGGATCCGGTGGCGGACGCGGGCCGGGGTGCCCTGGCGTGACGTGCCGGAGCGGTACGGGCCGTGGCAGACGGTCTACGGCCTGTTCCGTCGGTGGCAGCGCGACGGCACCTGGAAACGCATCCTGGAGCGACTCCAGGCCGACGCCGACGCGCGAGGCCTGATCACCTGGGACGTCAACATCGACTCCACGATCTGCCGCGCGCACCAACACGCCGCCGGAGCCCGTAAAAAGGGGCACTCCAGAGGGAGCCGCCCGGTGGTGTCGCCGTCGAGCCCGACGACCACGCGCTCGGGCGCTCGCGCGGCGGGCTGACGACGAAGATCCACCTGGCCTGCGAACAGGGCCAGAAACCCTTGTCGGTGCTGGTCACGGCCGGACAGCGGGGCGACTCGCCGCAGTTCGCGGCGGTCCTGGACGGGATCCGGGTGCCCCGGATCGGGCCGGGCCGCCCGCGCACCCGGCCCGACCGGGTGCGCGGCGACAAGGCCTACAGCTCCCGAGCCAACCGCGCGCTCCTGCGAAGGCGCCGCATCGCCTGCACCATCCCGGAGAAGGTCGACCAGGCCCGCAACCGCCGCAAACGCGGCCACAAGGGCGGCCGGCCGCCCGCGTTCGACCGCGAGGACTACAAGGCCCGCCACGCGGTCGAATGCGGCATCAACCGCCTCAAGCGAAACCGTGCCGTCGCAACCAGGTACGACAAACTCGCCGTCCGATTCGAAGCCACCATCACCATCGCAGCCATCGGCGAATGGCTGTAACCAAGATCCACTTCTGAAACAGGCCCTAGGAAGACCCCGACACTCGCTGTCCCCGCGGCTCCGCCATGCCGGTGCGGATCCGTACGCCGCGGTGCGATGCCGGCTTCGGCTGACCTTCAGCGGGTGCCCCTCCCACTTCCTTACCCGACCGCTCGGTCCTGTCGGCATATGATGGCGAGTTCAAGTGGTCAGCGCAGCACTGCTGTTCAGGTGGTGCGTAGACCTCTGCCCGAGTGCGGTAGCCATGGGTCTTGCGGGGCCGATGGTTGAGCTCGTGGGCGATGGCCTCCAAGTCGGCCCAGCTGAACGTGCGGAGGTCCGCGCCCTTGGCCAGGTACTGCCGAAGCAGCCGGCTGGTGTTCTCGTTGGTGCCGCGCTGCCACGGGCCGCGGTCCATTGGCGGGATGTGCCGTGCCGAGGTCCGGACGATGCCGCGGGTGGGCCTGCGGGAATCCCCGATGGCGATCGACGCGGGCACCGACTGTCGGGCTTGCGCCGTTCGACCGCCGGTTTGTCCTGGCGCCGGCGAGGATCGTGTCCGTGGCGTCTTGACGCACCCGCTGATCCGGGCGATCGTCGCGCGGCTTCGAGCTCGCGCAGGTCCAGGTTCGAGGCGTCGTAGCCCTTCATCGAGAAGGTGGAGGCCGCGAACCCGATCTCGGGTACCACCTGACCCACACGTAGGCGAGCGGGTCCTTGTTCTCGGGGATGCCGATGTGCATGGCTGTTTCCGTCCTGGTGCTGTCCACTGCGGGACGGAGCGGAAATGTCGAGCGCGTCGTGGAGTTCGGGTTCGGCGCCCACCAGCCGGTCAACGGCCGTTGGGCGACAGCATGGCCTCGATGAGGTGGGGGCCGGGTTCGGACAGGGCGCGCTCGAATTGCCGGGCCAGTTCCTCGGCGGTCCCGGCACGGGTGGCGGGTACGCCCATGCCGTTGGCGAGGGAGACGAAGTCCAGGTCGGGGCGGGACAGGTCGAAGAGTTGGGCCGACGCGTCGGCGATGGCGCCGACGCGTTCCAGCTCCGCACGCAGGATCGCGTAGGACCTGTTGTTGAGGATCACGGTCGTGATGTCGAGCTGTTCCCGGGCGTGGCTCCACAGGGCGGACAGGGTGTACATGGCGCTGCCGTCGGCCTGGAGGCAGATCACGGGACGGTCGGGGCAGGCGATCGCGGCCCCGGTGGCCGACGGCAGCCCCTGGCCGATCGAAAGACCGGTCAACCCCAGCAGGTCGTGGGGCGGCGCACAGGCGGTGGCCGAGTGGAGGGTGGCCATGCCGGCGGTGATGGACTCGTCGACGACAACGGCCTCCGGGGGCAGCAGGGCGCCGACGACCGCCGCCCAGTTGTCGACGGTCAGTTCACCGTGCGGCAGCAGCGGCGGCGACAGTGGAGCGAGGACCGGTTCGGTGTCCGGCGCGATCAGGTCGGCCAGCATGTCCAGGGCGAGCAGGGTGTCGGCGCCTCCGTCCTCGGCCAGGACGTGCACGCGGGTGTCGGGGGGCGTCGGCAGGCTGGTGCGGCCGGGGTAGGCGAACGAGGTCACCGGGATGCGTGCGCCGCACAGGATGAGGTGCCGCGCGTCCCGGAGCTGGACGGTGATCTCCTCGCCCCGATAGGCGAGGGGCTCGACGGAGGGTATTCCGGCGCCTCGGCGCTGACGGGCGGCCCAGTTCCGCGAGAGCAGCCGCGCGCCCGTCGCGCGCTCGATCCGGCTTGCCGCGCGCAGTCCCCGCTCGCTCAACGCCCGACCGTCGAGCAGGAGTACGCACGGTTCTCCCGAGCGCAGCACGCGTGCGATGACTCGCACGTGCGCCTCGGAAGGCGCAGGAGGGGCGGCCGACTTCACCGGTGGAGCCGGCCGGCCTCCGACCGACCAGGACAGGTCCGCCGGGACGATGAGGGTCGAGACGGACCCGGAGGTGCCGGTGCGCGAGGAGCCCTGCCCGGCCGGTTCGGCGCCTGCGGAGGTCAGCGCCGCCGCGACCGCGTCGGCCGCGTCCGTGCCGAGCGCCTCTGTGGTCGCCGAACGCCGCACCCAGCCGGAGACGGTGCCGGCGAGCGCATCGATATCCGATTCGAGCAGGGAGTCCAGAGGCTTGTGGCCGATGGCGTGATCCCCGACGACGTTCACGATCGGGGTGTTCGCGCGGCGGGCGTTGTGCAGGTTCGCGATTCCGTTGGCCAATCCGGGGCCGAGGTGCAGGAGCGTCGCGGCCGGGCGTCCGGTCATGCGTCCGTAGCCGTCGGCCGCGCCCGTGGCGACGCCCTCGAAGAGGCACAGCACCCCGCGCATCCGCGGCACGGTGTCGAGCGCGGCCACGAAATGCATCTCGGACGTGCCCGGGTTGGCGAAGCAGACCCGTACCTCGCTGTCCACCAACGTGCGCACCAACGCATGTGCTCCGGTCGTTCCCCGCATGGTTGCTCCTTCCTTGAGGCCCACGCCCCGGGCCCGGCGGGGCCCGTTCAAGGGCTTACTCCGCTGAGTTTGTCTCGGGGGTGTCGGGCAGATCCGTGGTGGCCCTGGTCTGCCTTGTACCGAGGTCCACCGTGTACAGCTTGTCGGCGGCCGGATCGGTCACGTACGCCGTGCGGTCGCGCAACAGGGTCGGGACGACGTGTCGGCGTCGTCTCGCAGCCCAGAACGAGGCCGGTGTGGGGTCGCTTTCTCGACCGGTCTCGGGCGGTGATCGAGTCCAGCCACGTCAGGGCTTCTCGTAGGGGCCCAAAAGCGGTCCAAGCCCCGTCGACCGCGCGCGGCTGGGCAGCAAGCGCCACGTATCCGGTATAGGCGGAGCGACGACATCCACGTGGTGTTCCTGCGGATCGCCGTTTGCCTCGTCACCCATTGCTTCGTGACACGTTCTTGTTGGGATCTCTTATCCCAGTACCCGCCCGAGGAAGCCGCGCAGGTAGCCGGCGACGACGTCCAGGTGGCTCTCCAGGAGGAAGTGGCCGCCGTCGATGAGGTGCACCTCCGCGTCCTTGGCGTCGCGGGCGAAGGCCCGCGCGCCTGCCGGGCCGAAGATTTCGTTGTTGCGGCCCCACACGGCAAGCACCGGGACCTCGCTGGTGCGCAGGAATTCGTGCAGCGGCGGGTAGAGCGGGCGGTTGTTGCGGTAGTCGCGGAAGAGCGCCAGCTGGACCTCGTCGTTGCCCTCGCGGGAGACGAGGGCGAAGTCGTGCTCCCAGGTGTCCGGGCTGACCAGGCTCGGGTCGGGCACGCCGTGCACGTACTGCCACTGGATGGCGTCGACGCTCAGCGCGGCGCGGACGGCGGGTTCGGTGTCGGGGCCGGGGTTGGCCCCGTAGGCCCAGACGTCGGTCCAGAACGAGTCGACGAAACCGTCCTCGTAGCCGTTGCCGTTCTGGGTGACGAGGGCGGAGATTCGTTCGGGGTGCTCGAGCGCGAGGCGCCATCCGATGGGGGCGCCGTAGTCCTGGACGTAGAGGGCGTAGCGGTCCAGGCCCACTTGGTCGAGCAGACCGGAGGTGAGTTCGGCGAGGGCGTCGAAGGTGTAGGTGAAGTCCTCCACGAGGGGGGCGTCGGAGTGGCCGAAGCCGAGGTGGTCCGGCGCGATGACGTGGTAGTCGTCGGCCAGCAGCGGGATCAGTTCGCGGAACATGAAGGAGCTGGTCGGGTAGCCGTGCAGCAGGACGATCGCGGGGGCGTCGGCGGGGCCGGCTTCCCGGTAGAAGATCTCGTGGCCGTCGACGGTGGCGGTCCGGTGGTGCACCGAATGCATACCTAACCTCTTTAAATGTCTGATCCGGTTAGTTCCTCGTCATGCAAACACGCGATGGGCTAACCTGTCAAATGATTCGATCCGGTTAGAGGGAGGTTGGTGCCCGGTGGACACGCTGCTGGACCTGCTCAACAGCAGGCCACTGGTCAACGGGGAAGAACAGGACGCGCTCGGCGACCCGGTCGGTGGCAGACGCTGGGCGCGGGAGCACGGCGGCGAAGGCAGCCTCGCGGAACTGGCGCTGCTGCGCGAGACGCGGGACGTCCTGCGGGACGTAGTACGCGGAGAACGCCCGCCGACCGCGTTGAGCCCACTGCTCGAAGGAGTCCACCAGATCCCGGAGATCACCGCGGACGGTCTTCAGTGGACGGTCAAGACCCCCCGGCACGCCCGCCCGGCCGTCGAGGCGGTTCTCGCCTGGGCCGCCACCGAGAAGCGACTGCCCGGCCGGCTACGCCCCTGCGCCAACGACGAGTGCCGGCTGTTCCTGCTCGACCGCAGCCGCGCCAACCGTGCCCGCTGGTGCTCGATGGCGGTCTGCGGCAACCGCGAAAAGGCGCGCCGCCACTACGAACGCACCCGCTGACGCGTCCCCCACACGGCGTCCGCAGCCGGCGTTCTCGCAAACCGATGGCGAGCTTGAGTGGCCGGCACGTCAACGCTGTTCAGGAGGTTGGCGTAGACCTCTGCCGAAGCGCATGGCGGTGTTCCGGTCGGCCCCTGTGGGTGACGCTTCAGGCCGTCGGGCGCTTGGCGCGGGCGGTGAGGCGTTCCCAGTTGCGGTGGCCGATGTCGGCTTTCTGGTCGTCGGTGAAGGGCGAGTTCTCCAGGAAGGAGCGGGCTTCGCCGTTGCTGGTGTCGACGTAGGGGAAGCCGCCGGGGCGGAAGCCGTAGGTGAAGGGGTAGTCGGTGGAGTACAGCATCCGATCGGTGCCCATGACCTCGGCGGTCCAGCGCAGGTAGCGGGGGCTGTTGGTGCCGCTGCCGGCGACCCAGAAGTTCTGCTTGAAGTAGTCCGCCAAGGGCTGCCGCAGACCGCCCGCCTCGCCGAAGAAGCCGGTGTGGTCGAGGTAGAACATGACGACCTCGCCCCAGTGGCCGGCGATCACCTGCAGGTCGGGGAACCGGTCGAAGACCCCCGAGAAGATCATGCGCAGGTACTGGACACCGAGGTCGTAGTACCAGCCGAGTCCGGCCCCGGCCAGCACGGTGCCCACGGGCTCCGGGAGGTTGGAGTAGTAGGCGTCGATGACGGGCTGGACCGGCGTCTGCGGGTGGAAGTGCAACGGCACGGCCAGCCGCTCGGCGGTGGCGTACAGCTCGTCGTTGTCCGGGTGGTCGGCCGGTTTGTCTCCGGTGCGGCCGTAGAGCATGGCTCCGGGAAAGCCCAGTTCGCACACCGCGCGCTCCAGCTCGGCCGAGGCCGCGGCCGGCGACTGGGTGGGTATCGCGGCGAACGCCTGGAAGCGGTCGGGCCGGGAGGCGACGATCTCGGCGAGCTGGTCGTTGACGTCGCGGGCCACCGCGACGGCGTCGGTTTCCGGCAGGTCCTGCACGCCCGGCGACGACAGGGACAGCACCGCGACGTCGATGCCCTGGTCGTCCATGTGCGCCAGTCGCCGTTCACCGACCTCGTGCAGGTTCTTCGCGATGGGGCTGTCGCCGAAGCCACGCGAGAAGATCTGCGGCGATCCGGCCCGCTGGTACGCGTTGTAGACGGCCGGTACGACGACGGTCTCTTCCACCCCGATGATCCGCAGACGTTCGGACACGACGGTTCTCCTCGTATCGATGTTTCCAGTGGAATGCCCTCGACGCTACCAGCGATGGTATCGATGTCAACGTGACAGTGATATCGATGATAGTAACGCTGTGGCCCTCGCAGCGTTATCGTTGATCCATGCCTGTCGAACCGACCCATACGCGGCCTGCCGCGGATCCCGGCACCGCCGCGCGTGAGCAGACGCGCCGTCGAGTCGTCGACGCCGCGATCGACCTGCTGGAGCGTGGCGGCCGCGATGCGGTCACCACCCGGGCGGTCGCCGACGCCGCCGGACTGCAGCCACCCGCCCTGTACCGGCTGTTCGGCGACAAGGAGGGGTTGTTGGACGCGGTGGCCGTGTACGGCTTCACCCGGTTCCTGGCCGCCAAGCAGCAGATCGATCCCGCCCCGCAGGATCCGGTCAAGGAACTGCGCGACGGCTGGGACGTCGTGGTCGAGTTCGGACTGGCCAACCCCGCGCTGTACACACTGATGTACGGCGAACCCACCCGGTCCACCGCCGTCTTCCGGATCGGCTTCGAACGCCTCAAGGAGCGAATCCGCCGCATCGCCGCCGCGGGCCTCTTGAGTGTGGAAGAGGGCCTCGCGGCTCAGATCGTCCACGCCACTGCCGGCGGCGCCGTCCTGACCTGGCTGTCCATGCCCGAGTCCGAGCGAGACCCCGCACTCCTCGTCACATTGCGCGAAGCGATGATCACCACCGTCACCACCCGGGAACCGGCCGTGCGGGAACCGGGGCCCGCCGGCGCCGCCCGCGCCCTGCGCGCGGCACTGCCCGGCCAGAGCGTCCTCAGCGACGCCGAACGGCACCTCCTGACGGAATGGCTGCAGCGACTTTCCGTATAGCCGCTCGCTCAACGGGCAGGGTCGCGACGGCGCGGGCAGCCAGTCGTCTCAACGGCGCACGCGTGATAGGTGCGCCCCTCGTACTCCTTGTGTTCCACGACCGCATTGTCCGGCCGGACCTGCGTTCTCCCGAGGTTGATCCTTTGCTTGCCGACGTCGACTGCCAGGGGCATCGAGACGGATGACCTCAGGCACACTCCTGAAGGTGCGCGACTTGGGCGTCGACGCGGTGGGTCCGGACGGTGGCAACCCGATCGTGTCGTCGTTCGGCCTCGACCTGGGTCCAGGAGAGACGATCGGGATCGTGGGCGAGTCCGGGAGCGGCAAGTCCCTGACCGCTCGCGCCATCATGGACGTGTCGCCAGGGACGGCCGCCACTGCGCGAGGTCGGCGACCTGCGCCACTCGGCGTGTGTCCGCCTGCCGGAGATCGGTGCCGACATGGAGGCGAAGCAGCCCGGATCGACGTCGCGGAGCCCTTGGTGAGAGAGGCGCAGTCGGAGCAACCGCTGATCGACATCCGGGACCTTCGCAAGGAATTCCGCATCGGGAAGCGCACCGTCACCGCGCTCGACGGGGTGTCACTGCTGGTGAACCAAGGCGAGAGCGTCGCCATCGTCGGGGAGTCGGGCTCGGGCAAGACCACCCTCGCCCGCACTCTCCTGGGGCTCGAGCGGTGTACCAGCGGAGACATCAGCATCGACGGCGTTCCCGCGCACGACTGGTCCCGACTGAGCGCCGCGGACCGACGTCGCCTTCGTGGGACTGTGCAAATGGTCTTCCAGGATCCCTACGCGAGCCTCAACCCGATGCGAAGCATCGGATCGACTCTGTCCGAGGCGATCAGGTCGCACGACAGCGGCATCAAGGACACGGCGGGCGCGGTGGCCGACCTGTTGAAGACGGTAGGTCTCTCTCCCGCGTACACGCAACGCAAGCCGTCCGCTCTCTCCGGCGGGGAGCGTCAACGCGTCGCGATCGCCAGGGCGCTTGCTGCTCGGCTACCTCGCAGCGCTCGGCAAAGATGTTCGGGCCGTCCGTGCGGGCAGGTCAGCGCCGGCGGGTGAGGCCACCTGCGAAATCGGGAGGGGACGGGCGCCAGGGCGGCCGGCAGGGGAACAGCCGACGGAAAGCGGGGATTCCAATGAACCGCGCCACCCTCCTCCAGGCGATGCCTGCCGCGTGTCACAGGGGCGCTTGCTCACTGTCGACGACGCTCGTGGGCGATGCATCCGGCCGGCAGCCGGCAAGCAGCCGGGCCACCATGGCGCGCGCGTCTTCCCGCTCGTAGCCGGGACCCAGGATGCAGAGGTTGCCGACCGCTCGCATCAGTACGTACGCGTTCAACCTGGGGTCCAGCTGTCCGCGAGCCACGGCGGCGTCGATGAGCAGCCCACACGCCGGCACGAGCTTGTCGAGCATCAGGGAGTGCAGCGTGTGGAGGCCGGCGTCGTCCGACTGCAGGGCCGCCCCGAGCCCGTGCTTGGTGACCAGGAACTCGACGAACGCGTCGGTCCACCGAGACAAGGCGTTCCTTGGTTCCGGCGAACCGGCAAGCTCGATCGCGAGGGCAACGCACTCATCGATCTGATGCCGGTAGACGGCGATGACCAGCTCTGCTCGATGGGGAAAGTGTCGGTACACGGTGCCCAGGCCCACTTGAGCGCGGCCGGCGATGGCACGAATGGGCGCGTTCACGCCCTGCTCGACGAACACCTGGGCCGCTGCCGTCAAGAGCGCCTGACGGGTGCGCTGAGCTCCGGCCTCCCGGGCGCCTCCTTCTCGCGGCACGGCCTCTCCTTGATTAGCGGAACACTGTTCCGCTAAAGTGACGGAACATCGTTCCGCCAAGTATGCGGCACGTGCCCCTCCATGAGGAGACGAGCACCCATGCCTATTCCCGCACAGCACCGGACGATCGCGATCAAGCCGATCGTCGTTCCCGCCGATGGTCGAGACTTCGAGCTGCGGGTGAAGGTGACCGCCCCCGTCCAGGGCGCCGACCTGCCCGTCATCGTGTTCTCCCACGGCAACGCGTGGTCGATGGACGGCTACGGGCCGTTGGTCGACCGCTGGACCGCCGCAGGCTTTGTCGTCGTCCAGCCCACGCATCTGGATTCCCGCCGGTTCGGCATCGGGTTCGACGACCCGCGCTTCGGCGCCATCTGGCGGGTTCGGATCGCCGACCTCCATGGTGTGCTCGACCACCTCGACCACGTCATGGAGCAGGCCGGGCTCACCGACCGGGTCGACGGGTCACGAGTCGCGCTGGTGGGCCACTCCTGGGGCGCCCAGACCGTGGGTGCGCTCCTCGGTGCCCGTGTCTTCGACGACGCCGGCAACCCTGGGGAGGACTTCTCCCGCGACGGCATCAAGGCCGGCGTCTTGATCGCCGCGACCGGAACGGGGGACTCCCTGACTCCGTTCGCTGTCGAGCATCTGTCCTTCATGAGGCCGGACTACAGCACCATGAGTACTCCCGCGCTCGTCATCGCCGGCGAGAAGGACCGGTCGAGGATGTCCACCCGAGGCCCGGACTGGTTCTTCGACGCCTACCGCCTGAGCCCCGCGCCGAAGCGATTGATGATCGTACCGAACGGCGAGCACACCCTGGGCGGCATCGCCGGGGAGGCCGTGGCCGAGACCACCGACACCGACCCTGCCCGCGTGGCCCTCGTGGCCGACGCGGTCGGCGCCTACCTGTTCGACGCTCTCGACGTCCGCACCGACGCCTGGTCCGAGTTCCGCGTCGCAGCGGAGACCGAGCGGAGGGCATCCTTGCGGCGCAAGGACTGACTTCCGCAACCCTCGCTCCCGACCCACCGCCTCAGGCGTGCACGGGCCGGGAGGCACGGTTGGTCGCCCGGCTCCGTCCGTGCCGAGGCACCTCACAAAGCGCACATGGAACCCGGTGACCCCTCGGCCGGATCGGAGACCTCATGACTGAACACATCACCATCCCTCCCCGGGCAGGCGAGCCACTGTCCGGACCGCTCGTTTCGGTGGCACCCATCGCGTTGCCGTCCGAAGAAAGGCCGGCCGAGCTTCAGCTGCGGGTGACGGCGCCGATGACGGACCGGACGTTGCCCGTGGTCGTCCTCTCCCATGGGCACGGTCCTTCCCAATACGTCTCGTCGCTGTACGGCTACGCCTCGCTCGCGAACTACCTGGCGGCCAGCGGTTTTGCGGTCCTGCAGCCCACCCATCCGGACTCGCTGACCCTCGGGCTGCGCAGCGCCGACCACCCGGAAGCGCCGCTCTACTGGCGCTCACGCGCCCACGACGTGTCACGCGTGCTGGACCACCTGAGAGTCCTGGTCGAGTTCGTGCCCCAGGTCGCCGAACGCCTCGACGTCGAACACGTGGCCGTTGTCGGGCACTCGATGGGCGGTCACACGGCGGGGATGGTGCTGGGCGCCCGCCCACGCGACCCAGCCACCGGGGAGCTCGTGAACGCCCGGGACGAGCGGATCACAGCCGGCGTGATGATGGCCGCCCCGGGCCGTGGTGGCGACGCCCTCAACCCGAACGCGGCGCGTCACTACCCGGTCCTCGCCGACACCGACTTCACCGCCATGACCGCGCCCACCCTGGTCGTCGCAGGCGACCGGGACCATGCCCGGCACCTCAACGTCATCGGCGCCGCCTGGCAGACGGACGCGTACCACCTGGCACCTGGCCCAAAGTTCCTGCTCGACGTGCACGGCGGCGAACACAGCCTCGGAGGAATCTCCGGATACGACGTCGCCGAGACCACCGACGAGAGCCTCCCCCGAGCTGCCATGGTGATGCGCCTGACCGCCGCATTTCTGCGCACCCGACTCGGCCTCGACCCCCAAGCCTGGACCGAGGAGACGACACGACTGGCTCGCGAGTCCGCCCACCTGGGAACCGTGCGCGAGAAGGGCTGAAGGGGCACGCGGACTCCCACTCCCAACCCCTCCCGCCCCAGCCCGCGACCCTTGCAGCCGCCATGCCGACCACGGGTCGGCGTCGACGACCGTCCACCTCACGACCAAGGACCGCCATGACCCGCTGGACCCACGACCGGTTGCACCACATCGCTCACGGCAACGACTTCCACATCGCCCCCGACCGCGACGCCGACCTGACCCCGGGACGGTTGATCTGGGTCTGGGCAGTGACGATCGATGAGGACATCTACGTTCGCTCCGCCAACCCGGACTCGCGATGGTTCGCCTCCGCGGTGACCTACCGGCGCGGCTCCGTGTCAATCGCCGGCAATGCGCTGCCTGCGGAGTTCACCCTGGTCACCCGAGACGCGGTCAAGGACCAAGTCGACGACGCCTACCGCGACAAGTACGCCGACGACCCCTACCTGTCCGAAGACCTGCTCGAGAGCTCACGCAACCAGATCGCACGGGTTCGACCGCTCGAGACTCTGTCCACGTCGATTGACTGATCACCCAGCACGGCATCGTCCAGCGCGGTCTTCGCCGGAACAGGAGCCGCAGCAGCAGTGGAGAAGGTGCTCGGCGCCGCGGAGTCCCGCGCCGAGCAAGCCCTCAGAGGAGAGCGGTGTGCAGGCTGAGTTTGCCGGCCGCAGGGCTGGCGTGCGTGGGCATCGGGCGTTCCGGCTTTCGGTGAGCGTCTCCCGGGCCCGCGTGATCCACGAGCTGATCTTGCAGGGCTCGGCGGCATGTCGGCTCGGGCCGGTTCTGCGGTGCCTGAACGGAGGGGGCCACGTGTTTGCGTACGCCCCGGCGGCTGCCGCGGCAGCCGCGAGCCTGGATCTCCAGGAACACTCGGGTGCCGCTGACCTGGCCTTGGGCTCTGGTGAAGCGGGCGTTGAGGTATGCCTTGAAGGGCTCCAGGACGCCGTTGGGACGGCGGTCGCGGGCGGAGGCCGGCAGCTCGTCGAGGTCGGTGTCGCGGTAGCGGCGCACGACCTTGCGGTCGAGGTTCAGACGGCGGGCGATGGGCTGATCGTCCGGCGTTCCTCCGGCAGGTGGAGGATGTTCTCGTAGCGGTGGCGGGTGCGTTCGATGATGCGCCGGGGCCGACCGCACAGCGGTGTTGCGAGGTTCGCCCGGCTGAATGCCGGCATGAGGCGGCCTTCCGGATCCACGGCGCGGTCGAGTAGATCCGCACGCGCCTTTTCGCCGGCGTCGTGAGCCCGGAGGAGCCCGGTTGATTGTCGAGTGGACCGAGACCATCCGGTCGATTCCCACAACCGGACTGCGCAGCCGCGCTCAGGAGGGCACCCGCCGACCTCAGCATCGCGGACCGGCCGACTCCGTAGTCGGAATCACGGAGTTGTCGGCGAGGCCGCCGTCGAACTCGCCGGGGCGATCCGCTCAGGCGAGTTTTGGGGCATCTACGCCCCCCACAAGACCCCCGCGATCAAGGCATGGCTCGCGCGGCACCCACGCTTCCACGTCCATTTCACGCCCACCGGCTCCAGTTGGCTCAACCAGGTCGAACGATGGTTCGGGCATCTGACCGACAAGCTGATCCGCAGAGGCACCCACAGGTCGGTCCAGGCCCTCGAAGTCGACATCCGTGAGTGGATCCGGACCTGAAACGAGGACCCGAGGCCGTTCGTCTGGAGCAAGTCCGCCGACGAGATCCTCAATTCCCTAGCAAAATATATCGCTGGAATTTCTGGCGCATCACACTAGCGCACGGCTCCGGCCGCGCGTACTTCCGCGCGTACTTCGGCGAGTGCTTGCCGTGCCAGCGGGCCGAAGCCCTTGCTGTTGTTGGTGTCGATCCACTGGTCGTAGGCGACCTCCCAGACGAGCGTGCCCAGTTTCGCGGCCACGCGCGCGGTCAGGTTCGGGACTCCGCGGCGGTTGAGGGCCTCGATCATCGAGGCGGTGAGGTCGATCCTTTTCAGGGCTTCGCGTTCACGCAGTTCCGTATTGGCGTTCAGCACGGCCTGGCGTCGGCCGCTGAACTCGCGGCGGTCGTCGGCGAAGAACGTTCGGCCGAGCGCATCGAGAGCGTTCGCCACCGCGTCGAGCGGCCCGGCTGCCGGCGGCGCCGAGGCGATCCCTTCGACGAGCAGATCGGTCACCGTGCCCGTGCCGAAGAGCACCTCGCGCTTGTCCGGGAAGTACCGGAAGAACGTGCTCTTGGTGAGTCCTGCGCGCTCCGCGATCTCGATCACGGTCGTGTTCTCGTAGCCGTGCTCCTCGAAGAGGTCGAGTGCGGCGGCGGCGAGTCGTCCTGGTGCGTCGGGTTGCCAGCGAGCCATGGGAGCAGTGTACGGGACTTCGTCCCATCACTGGTGTACGGTCATAAGACAAAGTCCCATCACTGGCCGGGAGAGGTCACCGATGAGTAAAGCTGTCCGTTACCGGCGATTCGGCGGTCCCGAAGTGCTCGAACTGCAGGAGATACCCGAGCCGCACGCCGCACCGGACGAGATTCGCGTCCGGGTCACGGCTGCCGGGCTGAATCCGATGGATTGGCAAATCACCACACAGCCCGACATGGCGGCGCGGTTCGGCATTACGTTGCCCGCCGGGTTCGGCAGCGATTTCGCGGGAGTGGTGGACGAGGTGGGCGCCGAAGCCACGGGATTCGCGACTGGCGACCGGGTGTACGGGGCTGCGATCGGCCGGTCCGTCGCCGATTTCGTGCTGGTCAAGACACCCGCGGCACACCTGTGGCCCACTCCGGAGGGCATCGGCGACGAGGTGGCGGGCACGCTTCCGGTGTCCGGCCTGACGGCCTCCGCCGCGCTCGCCGCGATTGGGCTCCGCACCGGGGACACCGTCCTGATTGGTGGGGCGGCGGG
The DNA here is from genome assembly GCF_000372745.1 of Embleya scabrispora DSM 41855. GTDB lineage: Bacteria > Actinomycetota > Actinomycetes > Streptomycetales > Streptomycetaceae > Embleya > Embleya scabrispora. The sequence goes on from NZ_KB889682.1 coordinate 14,066, forward strand.
TGGCGTGGGCATTTTTGCCGTGCAGTTGGCGAAGCTTGCGGGTGCCCGGGTGCTCGGCACCGCCTCCGAGCGCACGTTCGGATTCCTGCGCGGGCTCGGCGCCGAACCCGTGGCGTACGGCCCCGGCCTGGCGGACCGGGTGCGGGCCCTGGCGCCCGAGGGGATCACCGCCGCGATCGACCTGTTCGGAAGGGAGGCGGCCGAGACCGCGCTCAAGCTCGGCGTGGCACCCGAGCGGATCTCCGTCGTAGCCGACGGCCCCGCCCCGCCGCCCGGTGTGCGCAAGACCGGCGCCCTCGATGCGGGTCCGGGCGCCCTGGAACGGATCGCCGACGCGATTCATTCCGGCGAGATCACGGTTCCGATCGCGGCGACCTTCCCGGTTGAGCAGATTCGCGAAGCCGTGACGACGCAGGCCGAGAGGCACGTCCACGGCAAAATCGTGATCGCACTGTGAGCCGGCACAAGGCGGACTCAGTGACCAGGATCAACCTCCGCGTTTCGGTTCGCTTCGGCTGATCTGGGTGATCCCTGCGTCGTAGGGTCGCGGGGCTGCTGTCGGACCCTGGGGATACCGGGTGCCGGCGCGATTAGCCGGGTGCGCCTGTCGCCGGGCGACCGCGCTGCGGGGGTGGCCCGGGCCGCCCGCAGCGCGGTCAGGGCGTTGGTGTCGATGGCCGCCAGGACCGCCGGGCGGTCGGGGCGCAGACGACCGGGCCGAACACGTTGCGTTGGTCGCGCGGCTCGGTGAGCTTTCAAGCCCAAGGGTTCCCTGGCCGCTACCGTCTCGAGTTGGCTGCGTCGATCCGCCTCGGTGGCCGAGGTCGGTGCGGATGCCGCGGCCGCGGCGGCAGCGACGCTCACTCCCGGTGACACGGACCCCGATTCAACGGACCGGACCGGGACCTCGGGGGCGATCGCCACACTGGTGGTACCGGCCGACGTCTGATGGACTCTACGAAACTCGGGTCAGCTCGGAGACACAGGGTCGGGATGCGGGCTCAGCCTCGGTCAAGCGGGGGCGTGCGCGGCGGCGATGTGCGCCTTTCCCCCGTCGCCTCGAACGCGGCGGCGATCGCGAGGAGCCTGGTGTCGTCGTAGGCTCGTCCGGCGAACGTGAGCCCGACCGGCATTCCGATGTCGTGCATCGTCCCCATGGGTACGGTGATCGTGGGGATGCCGAGGTGGCGTGGGACGAGGTTGCCGTTGGCCACCCATACCCCGTTCAGCCAGCCCAGATCGGCCGATGCCGGGTTGACGTCCATGTTCGCGAGGCCGACATCCGCGACAGCCGGGAACACGACCCCGTCGAGTTCCCGCTCGTCCATCCACTCTTCGAGGTCGATGCGCCTGGTTTCCTCCAGCCCCCGCAGACCCGCTTCCAGTTCGGGAATGTCCGTCAACGCGGCGTACGCGTGCTCGCGCACCCGCTGGGGATATTCGGCGATGTCGTCATCGAAGCCGGTGTAGCGGTCCGGCAGGGCGCCGACCGGGTGGGGAAAGATCGTCGCGCCGTCGACGCCTGCGAGGGTCGACAGTGCAGGATCGCCATTGGCCCGGAGGAAGTCTTCCCATGCCCACGCCGAGAGATCGACGATCTCCCGGATGAGGAACGCAGGACCGACGAGTCCTCGGGTCTTCACCGTGGGAGCGCCGGGCCGGTCGCCTTCGTAGTTCGAGACGACCGGGAAATCGACCTCGAGCACGTCTGCTCCGGCCGCTTCAAGATCGCGGCGTGCTGCATTCCACAGCTCGACAACCGACGCGCGGGTATGGATGCGCTGCCCCGTGGGACCTCCGATTCCTCCCTCGGGGTTCGTGCCGGCCCCGGGGTCGGCATTGATGTACATCGCCGGGACGCCGAGGCGGATTCCGGAAAGCGTGCGGTTCGCGGCCACCGCATCCGCGGGCGCGAGAGACGGATAGGCCTTCGGGCGCACATCGGAAGCGGCGGGAAGGGATATCCAGGGCTGGGCTCGCCAGAAGTCGCCGCGACTGTCCTCGTCGTCGCCGACGACCACATCCAGCACTTCGAGCATGTCGGCCATGGTGCGCGTGTGCGGGACCACGACATCCATCGTGGGCACGAGCGGCCAGTTGCCGCGTACCGAGATCACACCGCGAGACGGCGTGTACGCGCACAACGCGTTGTTCGAAGCGGGAGCCCGGCCCGACGACCATGTCTCTTCGGCCAGGCCGAATGCCGCGAACGAGGCGGCCGTGGCGGTCCCCGACCCGTTGGACGACCCCGAGCCGAATCCGCTCGTCAACCAGTCGGCGTTGTAGGGACTTTCTGCGCGGCCGTAAACACCTCGCTGCATGCCGCCGTTGGCCATCGGTGGCATATTCGTCAGGCCGAGACAGATGGCTCCGCCGGCTCGCAGCCGTTCGATCGTGTACGCGTCGCGTTGCGCGACAAGGTCGGCGAAGGCCGGGCTGCCGCACGCTGCGGTCAGACCGCGGACGAGGAAGCTGTCCTTCGCCGTGTAGGGAATTCCGTCCAGCGGCCCCCGGACTTCACGTCGCGCCCGGCGCTCGTCGGACGCGTGGGCTTCGTCGAGGGCTTCGGGATTGATGACGACCATGGCGTTGAGAGCCGTTGCGCTCTCCGGCCGGTCGTACGCCGCGATGCGTGCGAGGTACGCGTTCACGAGGTCCACGGACCGCGCGGCACCGGATTCGAGGGCGTGGCGTAGCTCTGCGATGGATGCCTCGTAGACCTCGAATGTCATCGGGCGACCTCCTCCGGGGTGAGAGCGGGCTGCTGCTGGGTGATGCAGTGAATACCCCCGCCGCGGGCGAAGATCGCCCGGGAATCGACGGTGACGGCACGCCGTCCGGGATAGGCCGATTCGAGGGTGTCACGAGCGGCGCGGTCCGCTCGGTCGTCTCCGAATCCGCACGAAATGATTCCTCCGTTGACTACGAGGTGGTTGACGTAGGAGTAGTCCACGAAACCGTCCTTGTCGCGGATGGCCGTGGGCGCAGGGAGTTCGATGAGCTGGAACCGGCGGCCGGCGGCGTCCGTCTCGTCCGAGAGCCGAGCGCGCAAGTCGCGGGTCACGGCGAAGTCGGGGTGATCGGGATCGGTCTGCGTGTGCAGCAGCAGCACCCCGGGGGAGGGGATCGTCGCGACCATGTCGACGTGGCCCTTCGTTCCGAACAGCTCGTAGTCGCGCGTCAGCCCCCGGGCCGGCCATACGACCTTGGTCGCACCGAGCGTGCGCATGAGCTCCGCCTCGACGTGGTCTTGGCGCGCGAACGGGTTGCGTCGGGGATCGAGCTGGACCGTCTTCGTCGCCGGCACCGTGCCCTCGCCGTCGACGTGGATGCCGCCGCCCTCGTTCACCAGCAGGGATCGCACAGCTTCGGCGCCGACCAGATCGGTCACCCGGCGGGCGATGTCGGCGGACCGGCGCCACTCGGACCACTCCGGGTCGCCCCAGCCGTTGAAGATCCAGTCGACAGCGCCGAGGACGCCCGGCTGTTCGTCGTCGACGACGAACGTCGGGCCGAAGTCCCGCATCCAGAACTCGTCGAGAGGAGCCTCGACGAGGTCGATGTGTCCGCCCAGCATGCGTGCCTCGGACGTGTCGTCACCATCCCTCGGTGAGGACGCGATCGAGAGCGGCGACCGCGTAGTCGGCGCTCTCGGCCGTGATGCACAGGGGCGGTTTGACCTTCAGAACGTTCGATCGTTCGGACGTGGTGAGGACGATCACGCCGAGTTCCCTCAGGCGTTCGCAGATCGCTGCGGCTTCCTGCGCCGCCGGTTCGAGGGTGTCGCGGTCGCGGACCAGTTCCACGCCGAGATAAAGGCCTTCGCCGTGGATCGGCCCGATGATCCCGTGCCGTTCCGCGAGCGCCTGGAAACCGGCCGCAAGGCGACGACCGATCTCCTGCGCGTTCCGTTGAGTGCCCTCGGCCTCCATGGCGTCGAGCACCGCGAGCCCGACGCGGCAGGAGAGCGGATTTCCGCCTGTCGAGGAGAAGAACTGCCCCTGGGAGGTGAGGGCGTCGGCCACGGCCCGCGAGGTGATGACTCCCCCGATGGGGAAACCGTTGCCCATCGGCTTCGCGATGGCGATGAGATCCGGTATGACTGCGGACCGCTCGAATCCCCAGAAGCCCGACCCCGTGCGCCCGAAGCCGACCTGGACCTCATCGGCGATGCACAAGCCGCCCGCCGCGCGTACCCGCGCGTAGACATCGGCGAGATATCCCTCCGGCAGCAGGACTCCGCCGGCGTTGCCGAGCACCGATTCGCAGATGAATCCGGCCACCGGGCGGCCACGGTGTGCGAGCCGGTCCAGATCGGCTCCGAGATCCGCGGCGTAGCGAGCGCCGACCGACCGGTCCTCCGCCGCGCCCCGGTATGTACCGCGGAAGCGGTTGGGAACGTCCGCGACGTGAATCCACTCGGGACGTGTATCGAGAGCGTACGGGTTGTCGTACGCGCTGGTGGTGACCGCGTCACTGGCCATTGTCCACCCGTGATAAGCCTCCCGGAGTGCGACGACGGTCTTGCGGCCGGTCGTCGCTTGCACGAGCCGCAGGGCGAGATCGACAGCCTCGGATCCGGAGTTCACGAGCACGACGGTGTCGAGCGGCGAATCCGGAGGAAGCAGCGCGAGAAGTCGCTCACTGTATTCGGCCAGCTCGCGGTAGAGAAAGCGCGAGTTCGTGTTGAGGATGCGAATCTGCCGGTCGACGGCGTCGGCGATACCCGGGTGCCCGTGCCCGAGGCCGGCCACGTTGTTGACGAGATCGACGTAGGCGCGGCCCGTGGTGTCGACGAGGTGGTGACGCCAACCGCGTTGGATCTGCATCGGATGCTCGTAGTAGCGCTCCTGAGCGCCGGCGAGGATCTGCTCGCGGCGTCGCTGTTCGTCGGCCGACTCGTCCCGCTCGGCCTGCAAGGGGAGGCCGAGCAGACCGGCCGGGTCGCGGGCGAGAGCCGACCATGCCGGTACCCGCTCCGGCGTGACCAGTCCCGAACGCCCGGTGTCCGGTTCCTTGACTGCGTCGACGGGCGGCGACGCGCCTTCGACCGCGTCAGCGCGAATGAGGGTGACGCACAGGCAGCGGGATTCCGACGCGGAGGGGAGCACGCCCAGGCGCGTTCCCGGCGAAAGCACACTGTTCACTTCGACATCGACGGAAAAACCGTCGATGTCGAGATACCAACCGTCGCCGAGGCGGAGCCTGACGCCGTGCTCGCCCGTGGCGAACACGGTGGCTTCGACGGGAGTCGTCACTACGAGCCGGGGCCCTGGGGCAACATGCAGTTCCGTGCCGATGGGCCAGGTCGCCGCGGCGTCCGGGAAGTCGATCGTCGTGCGCGTGAGGCGGTAGACGCCGAAGGGAAGCACCGCGACCGCGGCGCCACCGGCGAAGGCTCGCGCCACGAGGCCGTCCTCCGCGTCGGCGTCAAGCCACCGCCCGGCATCCAGCCACGGGCTCTCCACACCGGCGTCCACCACGACAACGTCGCCGGCGATCTCGGGCAGCAGCGAACGGACAGGCAAGGACTGGGCGCGTTTCGCGTGAGGCTCCGGGGCATCCGAGCCGAGGCGATCCGGCACCGCGAGAGGGTCGGCGGAGCGAAGACGCCCGGTCATGTGCTCGACGGCCTCGGCAAGCGGCAGAGACGTCGCCGCATCGAAGATCGCCTGCTCGACGCGGATTCGGTCGCGTGCGTACGCGTTGTTGCCGTCGATCTCCAGTTGCCGCCATCCGCCGGCGACGAGGATGGCGCCGCGCAGGACGATGAGCGGCCACAGGGCTCGCGCCTCGGCGTCCGACAGCGGCGCACGGGAATGGAACGCCTCGACCGCGTCGAACACGCGCAGCGGACGCTCCGGTTCGTGATGCAGCAGCGACGACGCCGTGATCGCGAGCTCTGCGACGCGCCAGCCATAGGCGAGGTCACCGAGATCGAGCACGACGCGGGGGTGCAGACGGCCGTCCTCCCCGCGTATCCCCATGACATTGTCGTCGGTGAGATCACCGTGGATCGCTTGGACCGGTAGGCCGCTCGCGACTTCGTCAAGGACGGATCGGGCCTCGTCGGCAGCGGCGGTCACGCGATGACGGAGCGCGCGATCGCGGATCGCGGGCGCACACCTCCCGACTTCCTGATGCGCGACCGCCATGACCCACATGTGCTCGCGGTCGAGTCCCGGATGCGCGAGAGTTGCGAGCGCGTTCACGGACGAGGCCGCGAGAGCGCCGAACTCCCGCAGCACCACGGGGGCGAAGTAACCTGCGTCGAGCATCGGTTCGCCGTCTGCGAACTCACTGCGCCGAACGGCATACCCGCCGCCACTGCGCTGTGTCAGCTCCCCGTTCGAACCGGCCAGGACAAAAGGAACGGGGATACCCGCGGCGCGATAGGCGTCCAGCGCGGCGTGCTGGGCATCACGGGCGTCGTCCCCGAAGGCCGGGTTGTCGATCCGCAGCACGCTGCGCGTTCCGTCGGGTTCCCACAGGAGGAAATTGCGGTCCTGGTTGCTGCCCAGCTCGCGCGCCACCGCCTCAATGCCGTAGCAGTCCCGCGCGATGGTCTCCGCGTCCGTCTCGGAGACGGCCAGCCGCACCGATGCGCTGTGTCTGTCGTTCACGCGGTCCACGTCCCGCTGCCGTCGGAGGTGCCCTGGAGGAAGGAGAGGTGATCCGCGTCGGAGACCTCCAGCACGCGCAGGATGTTGCCGTGGCCGAGGCGCTCGAGGTCGGGTTCGCTCCAGCCGCGGCGGCGAAGCTCGTGCAGCAGCTCCTGGTAGCGCGAGACGTCTTCAAGACCTGCCGGCATCCGGTCGGTTCCGTCGTAGTCGGCACCGATGCCCACCGCATGGACGCCCGCGACCTCGCGCACGTGCTCAATGTGATCGGCTACATCGGCGACGCCCACCGGGGGCATCTCCCCCTGCTCACCGGCACGCTCCCATGCGTAGCATTCGGCGGTGAGGAACGACGGGACGAAGGCGACCATGACGACCCCCTCAGCGGCGCCGACGGCGGCCAGAACATCGTCGGGGACATTACGGGGGTGGTCGCAGATCCGGCGGGCGCCCGAGTGGCTCACGATCATGGGCCGCGTGCTCACGGCCAGCGTGTCACGCATCGTCGCGGGGGAGACGTGGGCGAGATCCACCAGGACGCCGATCCGGTTCATCTCCCTGACGACATCCCGGCCGAAGTCGGTGAGGCCCCCGTGCCGTGCGTCGTCCGTCGCCGAGTCCGCCCAGTGCGTGGTCCGTGACCAGGTGAGGGTGAGATAGCGCGCTCCGAGCCGGGCGTACTGACGCAGCACGGCGAGCGAGCCACCCAGTTGCGCCCCGCCTTCGACCCCGATCAGGGAGGCGATTCGTCCCTCGTCGAAGGCAGCGCGTACATCCGCCGCTGTCCGGGCGAACCGTAGCCGAGTGGGGTAGGAGTCGACGAGACGGTGGACAAAGTCGATCTGTTCGAGCGTCGCCGTCACCTGATCCGCGCCCACGAGTTCCGGATCGACCCATACCGACCAGAACTGTCCGCCGACGCCGCCGGCCGTCAGCCGTGGGAGATCGGTGTGCAGCCCCGGCACGTGCTCGTTGAGTCCTGCCGAGGCGTAACCGTGGCGTGCGCGACGCGCCCACGCGAGGTCATTGTGCCCGTCGATGACCAGAATCATCCGAGGCGCACCTTTCTCTGGTTCTGACGTCACGGCGTGAACGTCCGGTACAGCGGATACCCCGACAGCGTCGCCCGGGTCGCCTTGCCGTCGAGGACGACGTCGAAGGCCAGCCGCTCCGGTGAACGCTCGTCCTCACCGATGCGGAAGCTGCCGTCGGGCAGCGGAACCAGCGGCTCGCCGAGGTCGCTCGCGAAGTCGCCCTGCCAGACCCAGAGACGGCCTCCGCTGCACTGCACCCGGATGTTGGAAAGCCACGGGTTGTAGCCGCGGTAATGGCCGACGATGGGCTTCCATTCCGCAGGCGGCTCCTCGATGACGCTGGGCTCCCGCGGCGCTTCCTCCATCGCGGACTCGGGCAGCACGAGCGCGGGCGACGGGCGACCGGACAGCGCGGCGTCGACCCAATCGATCGCGAAGTGGGCGACGTCCGACCACGCTCCGCTGCCGTTCGCGAGGACGACGGCGCCGAGACCCCGTTCGCGGTCGCAGACGAGAGCGGCGTTGTAGCCGACCATTCCTCCGGTGTGCGCGACGTACTCGCGGCCCGCACGCTTGTACACATACATGCCGAGCCCGTAGGTGTAGGGCGGTTCCTCGGCCTCGACGCAGTCGGTGATCATCTCGTGCAGGCTGTCGGTCCGCAGAAGGCGGACGCCGCCCGGGCCGCTGCCGTCCCCCAGTAGGAGTCGTATCCACGCGGTCATCTCCGAGGGCGTGGAGGCGATGCTGCCGTCGGCGGTGGCCGTCTCGAGCCAGTTCGCCGGTGCCAGTCCATCAGCGCGACGAGGCGCCCGGTCGTCGTAGAAGGGACCGTAGCCGACGGCGAGACGGCGGCGTGTGTCGTGCGTGATCGCCGCGTCCGATCCCGTCATTCCGAGCGGATCGAGCAGGCGCTCGGCGAGTACTTGCTCGTAGGGCCGGCGGTGGACCGCCTGCAGAACGAGACCGAGCGCCTTGTAACCCGTGTTGGAGTAGTAGTGCCAGGTACCGGGTGGGGTCGTCGCTTCCGTGTCGCGGAGCGCCCAGACCTCGAATGCGGACTCGCCCGTGTACTCCGCGCCGCCGACGATACCCGCTGTGTGGTTCAGCAGATGCCGGACGGTGATCGGCGCGAACCTCGACTTCACCGTGAACCAGGGCAGGTAGCGGGTCACCGGTGCGTCCAGGTCGAGCAGCCCGCTGTCACGTGCCTGAAGGATCAGTGCCGCCGTGAAACCCTTGGAGATCGAACCGATCTCGAAGAGCGTGTCGTCACGCACGGGGCTCCCGGCGGCGAGGTCGGCGAATCCGGCGGACGTCTGTGCGAGAACCCCGTGCCGGTCCGTGATCGCCAGGGAGAGACCAGCCGCCCACGAGGTGTCCTCCAGCACCCCGCGAACGGCCTTGGTGAAGTCGGGAGCAAGGGTGATCTTGCTGATCGCCATGTGTTCTTCTCCGTGAAGTGATGATGAATGCTGCGGGGGCGTCCTCGGGTGCGTCAGCGCACGCCGCGCCGCAGCGCCCGACCCGCGAGTGCGCCCGTGGGGTTCCCGTCACGCAGTGCGAAGCGGCCGTTGACGAGCACGTGGCGCATTCCTGTGGCGTAGCGGTGGGGTTCGGAGTACGTCGCGTGATCCTGGACCGCGTCCGGATCGAAGATCGCGAGGTCGGCCCACTCGCCGGCCTCGACCCTCCCTCGTCCGACGAGTCCGAGCGTGTCCGCCGGCAGGCTCGTCATGCGACGCACGGCCTCCTCCAGCGTCAGCAGGCCGTCACGCACGTATGGACCGAGGACGCGCGCGAAGGAGCCGTAGGCTCGCGGGTGTGTCGGGGAGTCCGAAAACGGCGGCTCCGTCGAGGCCGCTTCGGCGTCGGAGCACACACTCACCCACGACTGTTCCAGACCGAGGCGGATGTTCTCCTCCGACATGCAGAAGTAGAGGGCCTCCGTGTGCGGGTCCTCGGCCACGAGATCCAGGAGCGCTTCGAGGGGATCGTCGTAGCCACGGAGGGCACTGAACTGCGCCAACGTCTTTCCGGCAGCCTCGGCGTTCGAGCCGCGTCCGCCTTGGAGCAGGACACCCTCGGCGCCGCCCGCATCGAGATAGATGTTCTCCCACGTTCCGCCCGGCACCTGAATGTCCGCGATGATCCGCGCCCTGACAACCGGGTCGGCGACACGTTTCACCAGGGCTTTCTCTCCGCCGTCGAAGTACCACGGTGGAATGGACGCGGCCAGGCTGGTACCGCCTGCCTCGTAGGGATAGAGATCAGCGCTGATCTCTATCCCTTCCTCACGCGCGTCCGCGATCAGGCGGATCGCTTCGGCCATCCGGTGCCAGTTGTCACGGCCGGAGGCTTTGAGGTGCCACACATGTACCCGGCCGGCGGACATCCGGGCGATGTCGATCACCTCACGGACGGACTTCTCCAGATGCGCGGCCTCGTCCCTGATGTGTGAGATGTAGAGAGCGCCGTGCGCGCTCGCCACCCCCGCGTACGCCGCCAGCTCCTCGGTGGAGGCATAGATGCCGGGGGCGTACAGGAGTGACGAGCCGACGCCGAGTGCGCCGGCGGCGAGCTCCTCGTCGAGGATGCCGCAGACCGATCGGAGTTCGTCGTCGGTGAGTTGCCGTTCGTCCGCGCCGGCGCGGATCGCACGGAGATTGTGGGCGCCGACGAAACTCGCGACGTTCGGTCCGACGCCGTTGGCCTCGAGGCTCTCGAGGAAGTCGTTCAACCGCGGAAAGGCTGTGCGGACTCCGTCTTCCCGGGGCGTGAGATCGACGATTTCGACGGCGCGGTCGATGACCGGGCCGAGCGAGTATCCCTCTCCGAATACTTCTGTGGTGACGCCCTGATACAGATCCGACAATCCACGGGCATCCTGCTGCAGCGACTCGTACGCGTGGCTCAGGATGTTGATGAACCCCGGAGCGACCACGAGCCCGGTCGCGTCGAGCTCGAATCGCCCGTCCGGCTCGATGTCCCCGACGTGAACGATTCGACCGCGCGAAACGGCGATGTCGGCGGTCTTCCGCGGCGTTCCGGTCCCGTCGACGACGGTACCGCCGCGGATGATGAGGTCGTTCGTCACCTCGGACATGTCACACGCCTTCCTCGGGGTGGAGGAGGTCGCGGCGCCTCAGATCCTCGTAGGTCTCGCGGCGGACCACCGCACGCGACCGCCCCCCGCCGACGAAGATCACAGGTGGCCGACGGGCACCGTTGTAGTTGTTCGACATGGTGTGGCAGTACGCCCCCGTCACGGGCACCGCCACGACATCGCCGACCCGGGGTTCGCGCAGCGCCACGCCCGTGCTGATCCGGTCACCGGATTCGCAGTGCCTGCCGACGAGGTCCACGGCCTCTCCGCCACCGACGCGGTTCACGACGGTCGCCTCGAACCTTTGCCCGTACAGGGACACTTCGAGGTTGTCACCCATACCCCCGTCGACCGCGACGAACGTCGGCCGTCCCTCCTTCACCGAGACGACCCGGTACAGCGTCAGCCCGCTTCGCGCCACGACGCTGCGGCCCGGCTCGATCAGCAACTGCGCGTGGGGCGGCAGATACTCCGTGGCGGCGCCGATGAGGCCGTCGAGCCATACTTCGACGCTCGGCGGAGCGTCGTCATATGTGTAGCGGACACCCAGACCGCCGCCCAGATCGTAGATGTCGAACTCGCCGTAGGAGGCGAGCGCTCGCACGGCCGCGACATAGGGCTCGACTTCGCATATCTGGCTTCCGATGTGCATGTGCAGACCGCGAAGATTGAGGTGCTCGCTGGAACGGAGGCGAGTGATCGCCTGTTGGGCGTCTGCCCGCTGCAGACCGAACTTCGACCCCTGCTTTCCCGTCGCCAGCGCCTCATGCGTCTCGGCCGCGACATCGGGGAGCACACGGATCAGAACGTCCTGGCGGCCGGTGACGATCTCTTCCAGCTTCGCGATGTCATCGAAGTTGTCGATGACGATGAGCCCCACTCCCGCGTCGACCGCGGCCTGGAGTTCGTCCACCGACTTCGCGTTACCGTGCATCACGATGGTGTCGGGTTCAACCCCCGCACCGAGCGCGAGAACAAGCTCGCCACCGCCCGCGACATCCGCCCCGAGCCCCGCTTCCGCGAGCGTCCGATAGACGGCTGTCGCCGGGAACGCTTTCGATGCGAAGACAACGCGTGAGTTCGGCCATCTGGCGGCCAGCGCCTCGCGGAACAATGTCGCCCGGCGGATCAGCGCGGTCTCGTCGAGCACGTACGCAGGGGTGCCGAACCGCTGCGCGATATCCGTCAACCGAACGCCTCCCACGACCAGTTCGTCCTCGGCATCGACATATGTTCCTTCGGGGAACAATTCAATCAATGCGCGCGCGTCGTCGTTCGGATTTGTGTCTGATGCGTCGAGGGTCGACGTCGTCATATGAGTTCCCGCCTTCTGATTTACGATCAGGCTAGGGACTCGATCCGGGGCGAATCTGTGGCCGAAGTGACTAGGATTCACGTATGAACTTGTCCGATCGGCCAGAAGCCGGCTGCTCCCTTGAGGAACTCCTGCAGCGGGTTCTCCCGCTGCAGGTCACCGTTCTCGTCGAGCCGACCGCCGCGGGTGCGCTTTTCGTGCGTAGCACCGTCATCGCGGGGCCGGGGGAGGGGCTACCCGATGTGTCGGGTGGCATCCTCCTACTGGCGGGGTACGGCGACGTGCCGCAGATCGAGGCATCGGTGAGGGAAGCCGCCGAGCGTGGGTTCAGTGCGGTGTTCCTCCGAGCGGGTGCGTCGGCGACGCCGACAGTCCTGCGCACGGCAGCCGAGGCCGGGGTTTCGCTGATGTCCTTCGACAGCGAGCTGAACTGGCGTGAGCTGGCCGCTCTGCTCGACACGGTGATCGAATCGCACTGGGCACCGTCCGATGGAGGACCCGCTGTCGGTGTCGAGGAGCTGTACGTGATCGCCGACGCGGTCGCGGCGACGATCGGTGGCTCGGTGTCAATCGAGGATCTCGCTCAGCGCGTCGTCGCCTACTCGAGCGTTCCGGGCCAGCGTATCGACGCGGTACGCAGCGAAGGCATCCTCGACCGGAGCGCTCCGCACGATCCGGGAGATCGGGAACGGTACGGGCGCATCCTGCGGTCGGACGGCGTGGTCAGGTTCGAGCGGGACGGTGACGAACTCGCGCGTGCGGCGATGGCCATCAGGGCCGGTGACCTTCCGCTCGGCACGATTTGGGCGATCGAGGGCGAGCACGGCGTCAGCGCTCGTGACGAAGCCGCTCTGCGGCAGGGCGCTCAGCTGGCGGCGTTGCACATGCTGCGTGCGCGCGGCCCTCTCGAGCTCCATCACGAACTCCGCGGCGACGCTCTGCGGTCGCTCATCGACGGAACGGGAAACGCGGATGTTGCGCGTACGCGGCTCCGTTTGCGGGACGATGTGCCTCGCGCACTGCTCGCGTTCGGATTCGGGGGCACAGCGGCGGACCAGTCCGAATCCTCGGCGACGGCCCGCGCCGCACAGAATGTCGCACGTCAGATCACCGCTCTGCGCCCCAGCGCCTCGATCACGGTGTCCGGAGGGGTTGTGTACGTCCTCCTCGCCGACGATCACGTGAGCTCTGCCGCGTCCTCCCTGGCCGAGTCGATCACCGGCATCCCGGGAGGCCGAGTGCGGCGGCTGTTCGGAGCGTTGGCCGTCGACCATGACGCGACGCGGCCGCTCACGGACCTGCGCGCCGAGGCGGACGACGTGCTGGAGGCGCTCGTCGCCCGCTCGGACCGGCCTACCGCAACCCTGCGCGACGTCCGGGTGGACGTGATTCTGCGACACGTCGCAGCCGAGCTGACGAGAACTCCCTGGCTGCGTGATACGGAGATCACCCGGATCTTCACCGCCTCGGCCCGCAATCGGGAGATCGCCGGCAGCGTGGCGGCGTGGTTCGACGCACGGTTCGAGGTGAGCCGGGCGGCGCAGGCGCTCCAGGTACACCCCAACACGCTGCGGTATCGGCTTCGCCGCTTCTCCGAACTGACAGGAGTGGACCTGGAGGATGCCGATTCGTGCTTGAGCGTCTGGTTGCAGCTGCGCACTCATTCCGGAGTCCCGGCCTCCTGACGCGGGGCGTGACCGAAGAGGTGCCGCGGTCCGATTCCCGAGAGTCGATGTCCGCTACGGCTTCCCGATCACGCGAAAGCGGCTCACGTCGGGAACCACGGCGCCTCGAACGTACCCGCCCGGTGAACGGGCGACCTGCCGCAGGAAGTCGACGGCGGGTCGAGTGATTTCCTCGCCGGGCAGAATATTGGGGATTCCCGGAGGATACGCGGAAAGGGCGTCAGCGCTCGTCCGGCCCACCGCCTCCGTGTGCGGGACGACCTCGGACGGCGCGTAGAACGCGTCGCGCGGAGAGACCTGTATTCTCCCGGGCGACGGCAGGTCCGCCAGGTCCCCGATCTCATTCGGCGCCGCGTCTCCTCGGGTTTCGAGGACGGCGTCGATGAGTCGGTCGAACGAGGTTCGCTTGCCGATCCCCACGAGCGGGACGAGAGTCGTGCGCGTCGCCATCTCCACCCATATGCCGAAGTCGCGCGCCAACGTGAGCCGAAGGGCGTGCGCATCCGCGCAGATCCCGCTGACGTCGATCGGCATGCGCAGGGGATCATGGTCGACGATGTCCGGGTGGGAGAAAAAGGTGTCCTCGATCAACGAGATTCCTTGCTCCGCCCGAATGCGGTCACGCGCCGCTCCCAGGGCACGCAGCGCGTCATCGACCTGCGGCCCGCCCCGTTGAAGGTCGCGACGGGCGACATCGATCGATCCGATCAGCAGTGAACTCTCACTCGTGGAGGTCGTCATTCGATAGGCCCGTTCGAGAGCGGGCTCCAGAGTGTCGGCGAGATCGGTGTCGCCGAGGTGCAGCACCGCGCTCTGGTGCAGGGATGACGTCATCTTGTGCGTGCTCATGACGACGATGTCGGCCCCCTGCCGCACGGGGGAGGGGGGCAGGTCCGGGTGGAACCCGAAGTGGGCTCCCCAGGCGCAGTCAACGATGAGCACGGCGCCCGCGTCGTGGACCAACCGGGCGATGGTCGGCACGTCGGCGACCGCCCCGAAATAGCTCGGGCTCACGATGTAGACCGCTGTCACCGGCCCGGGATGGCCGGCGATCGCCTTCGCGATGGACGCCGGCGTGACACCGTGGGCGATGCCGTTGCGTACGTCCACGCCGGGCAGGGCGTAGGCCGGACGCAACCCGGCGAGGATGACACCGTCCACCACACTCGAGTGCGCGCTGCGCTGAATGACGATTCCGTCACCCAGCTGACTCACCGCGAGCGCCGCGAGCCGGTTGCCCTGCGAGGACCCATTCGTGAGGAACCAGGTCCGCCGGGCGCCCCATGCCCTGGCGGCCATCCGATGGGCACGCTCGCGCGGGGAGTCGCTTCCGAGGTCGATGCCGTCGAGCAGCTGTGTGACATCGATGGCCAGCGCCCGTTCCCCGGCGAACTCCGCCTGCCCCGCGGCGAAACCGTCGCCGGTGGCACCATGACCGGGCACCATGAACGACACCGGCCTGCGGGCGGCATGACGAAGCAACGCGTCGGCGTACGGTGCTTCGTCGTCCGCACCGGCCTGAGGACGTCCGTCGTAGTGGATGGTCGGTTTCATCCTTCACTTTCCTTCATGGCCGGCTCATGGCCGGTCCGGTGCTGCTCGCTTGGCAGTGCGGCCAGCAGCTCACGCGTGTAGGCGTGTTGCGGATTCAGCAGCACTTCTTCGGTCGTTCCGACCTCGACCAGCCGTCCGGATTGCATCACCGCGACACGATCGGCGATGTTCCAGGCCAGGCCGAGATCGTGCGTGACGACCATGACGCTGAGGCGCATCCGTTCGCGCAACCGGAGGAAGAGGCTGAGGATCTCTCCGCGGAGCGACGCGTCGAGGCTTGCGACGGGCTCGTCGGCGATGATGGTCTCGGGTTCGACGGCGAGCGCACCGGCGATGAGGACGCGTTGACGCTGACCGCCGGAAAGCTCGTGAGGGTAGCTCAGGAAGAACTGCTCCGGCGGGCGCAGGCCGGCATTCGAGAGCGCTCGTGCGACGAGATCGACCTCGGTGACGTCCTCGCCGCGAGCGTTGTGCTCGGCGACGAGCCGGTGCAGCCGAATGCCCTCGGCCACCGACTCGTAGACGGAGTGCTTCGGGTTGAGCGCACCCGCCGGGTCCTGCATGACGAGTTGGACCCGGCGGCGGTAGCCGCGAAGCGCGGCGCCACCGGTGGGAAGCCGCTTGCCGAGAGCGGTCACCTCTCCGCTTGTGGGACGTTCGAGGCCGAGCAGCGCTCTGCTCAGCGTCGTTTTTCCGGAGCCCGACGCACCGACCAGCGCCAGGATCTCGCCGTCCCGGACCTCGAGGTTCACGCCGTCGACGGCACGGACCTCGCTGCGACCGTGGAGTGAGGGGAACGTGACATGGAGATCGGTCGCGCTCAGCACGATGCGGTTCATCGGGCCACCGTCGATTCGGTACGGGCGATGCCCAGATCCTCGGCGCGCAGGCAGCCGGTTTTCAGCCCGTGCGCGTACCTGGCGAACTCCGGCTTGTGGACGAGGCAGTCGCCGTCGAGAGACGCGCACTGCGCGGCGAATTCACGCTCGGCCACGTCGTCGATGACGGTGACTGGATCGTCCGCGAGCCCCTGGGGCCGATACCTTGACGCCGGGTCGCCGATCGTGGGGAACGCGCCTGCGAGAGCCCGCGTATAGGGATGTTTCGCCTGCTCGAACACCCTCGGACCGGGAGCCTGCTCTATGATGCGGCCGCCGTGCATGACGACCACTTCGTCGCACACGCTCGACAGGACCGCGAGGTCGTGGCTGATCATCATCAAGCCGAGCTCGAGCTCGACCGCCAGGTTTCGAAGCAGGCGCAGGATCTGGGCCTGCACTTTCACGTCGAGCGCGGTGGTCGCTTCATCAGCGATCAGCAGCTTGGGGTCGCAGGCGAGTGCCATGGCGATCATGATGCGCTGCTTCTGTCCGCCCGAAAGCTGATGGGGGTAGCTGTATGTGTGCTCCGCCGCGAGGCCCACCATGTCGAGCAGTTCGGCCACGCGGAGATCGGATGCACGCCGCGTCGTCTCGGGTCGGTGGACGAGAATGGGTTCGGCGATCTGCTCGCCCACCGTCCGCACGGGGTTGAGCGAGTTCATCGCTCCCTGAAAGACGATCGCGGCATCCGACCAGCGCATGCGGCGCAGCGCGCCCCAGGTGAGGGAGTTGACGTCCTTGCCGCAGACCTCGACCCGCCCCTCCACGCCTGCCTTGCGGGGGTGGAGCCGCAGCACGGCGCTCGCAACCGTGGACTTTCCCGAACCCGATTCGCCGGCGATGCCAAGGGAGCGGCCTTGGTCGAGTGAGAGGGAAACGCCGCGCACAGCGGCGATGTCTCCTCGACTGGATCGGTACGTGACCCGGAGATCCTCGATCCTCAGCAGTTGGGTCATCGGCCCTCCTTGAGGCGCGGATTGACGATGTCCTCGAGCGCTTGGCCGGCCATCGTGAACGCGAGTACCACCACGATGACGCAGATACCGGGCGGGAGTAGCGCCCACCATGCCCCCAGCGATACGGCGCCGGTGCCGAACGCCGCGTTGAGCATCGTGCCCCAGGAAACCGCTGTCGGGTCGCCGAAGCCGAGGAAGGACAGCGTGGTCTCGGCAAGAACCGACCCGGCGACCGTGAGTGTCGTGTTCGCGAACACGAGCGGCAGCACGTTGGGGAACACATGTTTCGACATGAGGTGCCAGGGCCCCGCGCCGAGCACCCGCGCTCGTTCCATGAACGGCCGTTCGCGCACCGAGAATGTCTGCGCCCGGATCACCAGCGCCGTCGCGGGCCAGCCGGTGATGCCGATCACCACGATGATCGAGAGCAAGGAGCCGCCCAGCAAGGTCGCCAGGACGAGGGCGAGGGGCAGGAACGGAATGACGATGAACCATTCGGTGAACCGGAAGAGGACGGTGCCTGCCCACCCGTCCGATATCCCCGAGGCCATGCCGACGATCGTGCCGATCACCATCGAGATGACCGTGGCCATCAGGCCGACCAGAAGCGGAACGCGGGCCCCGAATATGAGAAGGGTGAGCACCGAACGTCCGTTGTCATCGGTTCCGAGCGGATACTTCCGGCTCGGCGGCGCCAGGATCGGACCCGACGCGGCGCTCACGCGCAACTCATGGGAGTCGGCCAGCAGCGGCGCGAAGACCGCGATGACCGCGAAGACCAGGAGTACGGCGAGTCCAACCATGCCCGCCCGGTTCGCGCGGAACTTCGCCCACGTACGACCCCAGGCTTCGCGACGGAGCTTCCAACGGAGCGCTGTCGCGCTGGACCGTCGAGGGGGAGCGGGTGCTGTGGTCATACTTTCACCCTCGGATCTTGGAGTGCGTAGATGAAGTTCGCCACCATGTTGGCGACCACGACCGCGGCTGAGAAAACGAGGAACAGCGCCTGCAGAAGCGGCAGATCGGGAATCCTCATGGCTTCGCTCGTGAGCAGTCCGAGCCCCGGGATGGAGAAGACGGTCTCGATGGTGATCGCACCACCCACGGTGAACGCCAGGTTGAGTGCGATGAGCGTGGTCAGGGGCAACCGGGCGTTCGGAAGGGCGTGTCGGTGCAGAACCTGCCGGTCGGAGAGCCCCTTGGCGCGCCCGGTGAGCAGGTAGTCCTCTCCCATGACGTCGAGCATTGACGACCGCATGATCATCGAGTACTCGGCGAGATACGTGACCGTCAGTGTCGTCGTCGGCAGGACGAGGTGCCAGATGGTGTCCGCGACGCCCTCGACGCTCATCGGTTCGACTCCGGGCGAATGGAGCCCGCCGATGGGGAAGACGCCGAAGACGGGGTTGGCGGCGAACACCATGAACAGCAACAGACCGAGCCACCATTCCGGCATGGAGTACATGACGGTCGCGAAGACCGATGTCGAGCGGTCGAACCGCCCGCCGTGCTTCCACGCCTGCCGGCTGCCCAGCCGGCTTCCCAGCCAGATCGACAGAACTGTCGCCGGCAGGACGAGGAGGAGGGTCGGCCATACGCGCTCCGCGATGAGCTCGGGGACCGGTTTGGAGTACTGGAAGGAAACGCCGAAGTCTCCCGTGAAGACCTGCTTCAGGTATTTTCCGAACTGGATCCACATCGATTCGTCGAGTCCCAGCCGGCGCCGGATCTCTTCCAGGTCCTCTGCGGTACGAGCCTTTCCTCGTCCGAGGGTCCGTTCGGGATGGGGGTTGATCACCCGGAACAGGAAGAAGTTCACGACGATGACGAACATCAGCGCGAAAGCCGAACCGGCGAACTGCGTCAGCACGAACCTGCGGCTGAAGCGGCCGGCGAGCCGTGAACGTCGATGAGGAAAGCCTGGTCCGACCAGCCCGTCGACATGGGGGGTGGTAGAGATCGATTGCGACGTCATTCTCGCTCCTCCGCTGTCGCTCGGCGCCATCGCGCTACTGCGAATCGCCCGAGTAGCAAGACCAGAATCAGCGTTGCGAGGCTGCGGTAGACGACTGTGGCCGTTCGCGCGGTTCGGTCCGCACTCACGTCCTGAGCGGCACCATCGGTCGGCCTCAGGTCGTAGAGACTGGTGACGTCGGCCATGACGTCACCGCCAGGCTGAAACGCGGAAGTCCATCCCCTCCACCGATCGCTGCGATATGCCTGCTGCGCCATCGGCTGTCCCATCACGATGTAGGGAGCATCGTGGTAGAGAATCTGCTGCATCTTCTTGATGATCTCGACGCGTTTGTCGTGGTCCAGTTCGTTTTTCTGGCTGGTGTACAGTTCGTCGTATTCCTTGGAGCAGTACCAGCTGTCACTCTGAAGCGCGCGTTGGCCGCAGGTCAGGTAGACGAGCATCGAGTCGGGGTCGTCACTGAATCCCCACCCCCACCAGAACATGTCGTAATTCCCGCTCAGGATTTCATCGGTCAGCTTGTCGGCCGTCATCGCGTCGATCGTGATGTCGAATCCGAGATTCTCCATCCACTCGCGGATGAGTCGAGTGGCGAGAAGGGATGACTGGTCCGACGCGTCAACCGCGATCCGGAGCCGTGGTACCGAGCGGCCGGTCGGAAGGGTGCGCCTTCCGTGGGCGTCCAGCTTGTAGCCGGCCTCGTCGAGCCTCTTGGCGGCGAGTTTCGGATCGTACGCCGTGCCGTCTGCCGGCGGCTTCCACTGGAAGTCCGGGAAGCCGTCGGGGACGATCGTCCGCAGAGGTGACAGGCCTCCTTTGAACGCCTTGCGTGAAAGCTCCGCCGGATCGAAGGCGGTGGACAACGCGAAACGGAACTTCGGATCGAGAACCGCAGGGTTCGGATCACCGAGCGGGTGGCCTGTCTCGAGGTCGGCAGAGCCCGAATTGAAACCCACTTCGACGAAGTTGCCGAGGAGCGGGAATTGATCGGCGAACATGTGCTGCTGACTCTTGAGCTTTCGAACCTGCAGCGCGTTCACGCTCGCTGTATAGTCGATCTCCCCCTTTCGAATCGCCTGCATGATCGTGTCCTGTGCTTTGAAGAACTGCCAGTCGACGTACGTGACCGGACTGAGCCCACGCCAGTTGCCGGGCCACGCTTCGAAGCGGTACAGCGAGCTGCCCGTCCCTCCCTCAAGAAGTCGGTAGGGCCCGGATGTCACCAAGCTTTTCGGACCGAGAGGATACCGGTCGAGTTTCTCGTCGGGATAATGCTCCAAGATGTGCTTCGGGAGTATAGGGATCGGCATTTTTGGCAGTGTCGCGCTCGGCGCGCCAAGGCTCAGCTCGACGGTGTTGTCATCCGGGGCTTCCACGGTTTGCACGTTGTCGAGATAATTTCCCCATGTACTGTTCCCCTGCCCACCCTTAAGCACGCGGCCGAGCGTATATGCTGCGTCGGCCGCGGTGAGCGGTGTCCCGTCGCTCCATTTGAGACCAGGCCGCATGTGGTACGTGACGGTAAGGCCGTCAGTCGCGACATTCCACGATTCGGCGAGCCCCGGTCCCTGTTCGGTGAGGGAATCGTGAGAGGGCGAGGTCAGCGCCTCGAACAGGTACGGTATGAGGGCGTACGAGTTGGACAGGATGTATGTCAAGGGATTAAGCGTGTCGACCTCGCCAACGGCCCCGATAGTGAGCTTTCCGCCCGCGCCCCGCGTGCCTGCGCTGCCAGGTCCTGATGCAACCGCATCGGTCCCCGACTGATGACCGGCAACGGCGGAGGACGCGGTAAACATGCTGGTAAGGAACGCTGCAAGAGCTATCGCTGCCAGAGACGCGGTGGCGACTCGCGAGAAAGAGACTCGGGGGTGAAACCTGCGACAACCTGATGCGGATCTCCACGACATACTGAGCCTCCCTCACGCCGGCGACCGGCGTGTCCACGTCCTCGAAGGTGCGCCCTCGCGGAATGTGCGTCTCGTATTCCGATCAGTAGACCAGCCGATGCCCTGGGCATCTTTGGCGCTTCGGCTGAATTTTGCGCGGCAGATTTAGACTGACGGTCATATTTGGCGCGCTCACGCGATCCTCACTGGAGCGTGTCTCTCCGGTGGCATCGTCAGTTGACCTGACATGGTTGGCCGGTCGGCGATCGTGTGCGGGACGGGGATGCGCACGCGCTTCCCCGCCGCAATCGACGGGGCGGTGTCGTTCCCGGCAGCGGGTTCGACGACGATCAGTTCCACGCCGGGCAGCAGACCTCGGGCGGCGAGGTCGGCGGCGCGCTCGCGGGCGCCGTCATCGGAGTGTTCTTTCTTCGGCTCCTTCGCCCCGGCCGCCGGTGACCGGGGCGGCGCTGCGGCCCGTGCGTTGGCGACGTCCTCGATCTTCACGTGCGGCGTGGCGGTCGCAGCCACGATCCCGGTCCGCCTGCTCCCCAGCCGTACGCCCAGCGCCGCCCGAACGGATCCGGCACGGCCCCGAAGGCCGGCTTGTCGACTGCCCGGGACCCACCGGCGCGGCCACCACACCCCCATCCACCACACCCGCGGCACCTACTTTGCCGACCTGTACGAGATGGCATACGCGAACACCAGTCGCATGACACACCGGGACACCGCTTGCCAGGCCCGCCTCGACACCTTCCGATCGCCGCAGGCACTCAAGCCTCGGACAAGTCGGCCCCACCGCCTACGAAGCGGCCTTCACCACAAGCACAACCACACTCACTCAAGCCGCATAAGACGTGTCCTCGCATCGGGGAGAACCCCCACCTGTGGTTGGGGCGCGCGGACGGTGTTGTGGATCTGCCAGCCGCACCACATGCCCGGGAGCATCCACATGGCGGTTCCCAGGGACATCAGCACGGTGATGGCGTGACGTGCTCGGGCATCCGGGTGGTCGCCGCCGCCGTACCCGGCAAAGGACAGGGCAAGGGCGGCGATCCAGACGACGACCGCGGCGAGTGCGGTTTGGGCGAAGGCCGCCAGGCCGTAGAGGGTGCCTTCACGGCGTTCTCCGGTGCGGGCCGATTCGATGTCGGCGATGTCGGGGAGAAGGGCCCAGCCGGTGACGGCGACTGCCATACTGCCGGCCGAGCTGAGCATGATGAGCGTCCAGAACAGGACGTCGTCGCCCCGGCCCGGGAAGACGAACAGGCACTGCACCACGGCCCAGCAGCCGGTGAACAGCAGGTATGTACGGGGCTTGCCGAACCGGTCGGTCATTCGGCGCACCAACGGCAGCCACGCGAGTCCGGCCGCGAACCAGGTGAGCATCACCAGGGACGCGGTGTCCTCGCTGTAGCCCATGACATGGATGCCGTAGTACACCGCGACCGCGCCCGTGACACTCAAGGGTGCCCAACCGAACGCGAGCATGCCCAGCGTCAGTCGCACGGTCCGGGACTCGCGAACCATCGCCATGCCGTCTCGTGGTCGGACGGTCGCCGGTTCTGCCGCCGGTTCGCGGCCGCGCGCCGTCGCCCAGGTCACCAGCAGGCCGCCGGTGGCCAACAGGGCGCATACCGCGGCGGCGGCCGACCAGCCCGCCTTGTCGCTCCCGCCCAGGGCGTCGCCGAGTACCTCGTGGAGCGCGAGGGGGGTGACTGCGCCGACGAGTGCGCCGAGTTGTGAGAAGGCGGTGCGTACGCTCGACAGGGCGGTGCGCTCGGTCGGGTCGGTGCTCAGTTCGGCGCCGAGGGCTCCGTACGGCACGTAGAAGACGGTCAGACTGGTGAACCAGGCCAGTGCGACCGCGGTGTAGTAGGCCGCACGGGCGATGCCCGTCAGGCCGAAGTCGGTGAACAGCAGCCAGGACGTTACCGTGTATGGGATCGCCGCGGCCGTCAGGAAGGGGAGTCTGCGTCCGTGGCGCGAGCGCAGGCGGTCCGAGCGCCGGCCGATGTACGGCTGGAGGACCGCGTTCCACACCGTGCCCAGCGCCACCACCGTTCCACCGAGCGCGGCGGACGCGCCGACGACGTCGGTCATGTAGTAGAGGAACAGGGTGGAAAACGCCGTCCACATCACGGCGTTGGCCCACTCGCCGCCTCCATACCCCCACCGCACGCGTCTCGGCAGGGCCCGGGCGCATGCGGGGCGTGTCATGACGTGCCTCCGGCAACCCGCAGGTCCAGGTGGGACGCGGCGGCCGCGTCGTGATGAATCGTCGTCGTGCCCGCACGGGTGTTGCGGTCCCAGCGGTCGAAGGCGCTGCCGGATATCTCGACGCCGATTCGATGACCCGCGCGGAAGCGATGACCGGTGGCCCCCAGGCTGACGTGCGCGGCATACACGCGACCCGGTTCCACCGGCGTCGGCGCGTTGGCGGGATCGCGGTGCGCCAGGCGCCGGATGCCCTCCTGGACGAGCTGGGCGCAACCGTCAGGGGCGATGTCGACCAACGCGACGGTGACGTCCGCGTCATCAGCGGTCGTGGAGGCGTGGATCGTGGCCGTGATCGGGCCGACGACGACCATTTCGTCCGTCAGCGGATCGCTGCGGTAGACCAACACATCGGGGCGCGTGTGGAGATCGCGGCGGTCTGCCAGCGCTTTGGTCATCGCCCACAGGTCCTTGCCTTCCCACGGCGCCGCCGGGTCGGCCGGGTCGTAGGCGAACCGTGCCGCGTGCTCGGTGACCTCGGGTTCGCCGGCGGTGAGTTCGCGGTTGCCCCGCAGGTAGAGGCGGAGTTCGGCGGTGTCGCGGGGTGGCCATGCGTCGTCGGTGTGCCAGCGGTCGGCTCCGGTGACGTACGCCCGTACCCGGGGTCCGTCGAGCTTGACGGGTACCGCCGTCGACCCGCCGGTTTGGGCGAGGACCTCGTCCGTGAACGCCAGCACCCGGTCCCAGGAGCGAGAGCCGGTCGGGATCGCAATGCGGCCCACCTTGCCGTCGAAGTCGCAGCTCGTCTCGTGGTCGGTCGGGCCGATCACCAGGCGCCTGAGGTGCGCAAGGTCCGGGCGGCGCTCCTCGAGCTCGGTCCAGCACTGCAGCGTGCCCGGCAGCAGGTTGTCGTACCAGCCGCTCCACACCATCGTCGGCACCTCGACGCGGTCGAGCAGGTGCCGGAAGTCGTGCGCGTTCCAGAAGTCGTCGTCGCGCTCCGTGCGTTGGGGGCGGTCGGCGAACTCGCGGTAGAGCCCGCTGGGCAGTCCGGCCGCGTCCGCCATGTCCCGTACCGGCAGATGCCGGGTATCGAAGCGGTGCCAGTTGAGGAACCCGCGCCCGGCCTGGTCGCACGCCCACATCGCGGTGCTGCCGAGGCACAGCGCGCCGCCCTCGAACAGCAGCGTGTGCATGTCCAGCCCCATGTCGCCCGGCGAGATGCAGGCCAGCGCGGGATGGCCGGACGCTGCGGCGGCCCACTGGGTAAAGGCGTAGTAGGACTCGCCGGTCATCGCCACCCGGCCGTCACACCAGGGCTGGTCGGCCACCCAGTCGATCGTGTCGTAGCCGTCGTCGACCTCGTGCACCAACGGACGCCACTCGCCCTCCGAACCGAACCGGCCGCGGACGTCCTGCACCACCGCCGCGTAGCCGCGCCGGGCCCAGAAACGGCCGACGGCGGGCATGTACGCGTACGCCTCGCGGATCCCGTACGGCATCCGGATCAGCATCGCCGGGTGCCGGTTCCCGGACGGCCGTGCGGTGCGGTCGGCCGGCAGGTAGACATCCGTCAGCAGGCGCACGCCGTCGCGCATCGACACCATCGCGCCCCGCACCACCCGCACCTTGGGGAAACGCTCCGGCGACGCCGAGGGCAGTTCCTTGAACGGCAAGGCAAGATGTTTCGCGCCGACCAGACATGCCCGGGTCATCCCCCACTTTGCGTCCGCACTGAGATGCTTCATCCGTGTCTCCCCTTCGCGACGTGACAGGCGGGTGACGCTAGTCGCCGCAGAACGCGCGACCATGGGAAGAATTCGCCGGCATCTCAACGGAGTGACATGGACACATCACCCGGCACACCCCAGCCTCGCCGCAGACGCGGTCGGCCGCGCGAAGTCGTCCGCCGCGCCCCCGGGGAAGGCACCCCGCTGGACCGTCGCCCCGCGGACTCTCCACGGACGACTGCCGCGATCCTCGACGCCGCGCACCGCGTCCTGCTCCGCGCCGGGACGGCCGGGCTGACTCTGGTCGCCGTCGCTCGCGAAGCCCACGTCGACGTGACCACCGTCTCGTACCACTTCGGCACCCGGCACGGACTCATCGAATCCCTGATGGACCGGCTCTACCAGGACCAGGCGGCCGACTTCGCCGACAAGGCCCGCGAACTGCGACCCGGGCGCGAGCGCTGGCAGGCGTACCTCGACGGCGTCGTACGCATGTGTCAGGACGGCGACGCAACCCGCGCGTACTTCGCCATTGCCGTACTCGGCCTCCACGACGACGCATTGCGCGCCCGGCTCGCCAAACTGAACGCCTGGACGGTCCGTGCGTTCGCCGACACGATCCACGGCGACGCCGCTTCGAACGAACGTCCGATGCTGGATCCCGAACGCCTGCGCGTCATCGGCGAGTTCGTCTACGCGGCCGTCGACGGCATCGAACTCCACCACGCACTCGGCGACTACACGTACCCCCTGCACGACCTGCTCGCCATCCTCGACGACGTCGTTGCGCGGCTACTCGCGCAGGACAGCCCCTGACCTGCGCGAACGCCTGAGGCGCGGCGACGAGTAGGAGCAGCGCAAGGCAGAGGGATGAGAGAGGACGGCCGGCGCTTCTCCCCTCGCCCCCGACGCGCTGGGACGGAGTTGCTCGCCGCCTCGGCGTCCGTTGTGCCGATGGTCCTCGATTCGCTTGTCGACCCCGTGACGGCGGTGGGTGGCGAAGGCCGTCGACGTGGGCGAGCGGTGTTCTTCAGTGCGGTGCCCGAGAGCGCCGCCGCTTTCGTCCGGGCGCCTGCACCTCGATGGGCGCCGGTTCCTCGGCGGTGGGCGTGGCCGCCCGGGCGTACCGGTTCACTGCTGTGGGCGTGCGGCCCCGATGGCGTCGACAGCAGCGTTTTGTCCGACACTTCGGGCAGCAGTTGGAGGTCGACGGGCTCGGGAATGTTCACGAGAAACTACTCGTGAATAAAGCCACACCCACGACCCCGACCACCACCGACTCGCACTGCGCCACCCCACGCACGCCCGACGAACTCCTCACCACCCCATACCGCCCGCACCCTCCTGCCGGACCTCGAAGACCTGGTCGGAAGTGTCGTGTCGCCCGTTGGGCCTACTCGGCGGCTTTTGCGGCCAGCTCATAGGAGCGGATCCGTGCGTCGGCATCGTAGATGGAGGCGTACAGCATCAGCTCGTTCGCGCCGGTCTGCTCAACGATCTCCGCGAATCGTCGCCGTACCGTCGTCACCGTGCCGCGTGCCTGTGCCGCACCGGTGGCCTCCACGTAGCCGCGGGTCTCTTCCGGAATCTCGTGGACGGCTGCTTCTTCCGGGGACAGCAGCGCCGATGAGGTCTGCCTGGATCTCGCGACGTCGGTCGGGCGGGCCAGGCGTGCGGCCTCCACCTCCGTGTCCGCTACGACCGTCTCGACCGCGACCATCACGTAGGGCCGGTCCGCCCACCGTGATGGCGTGAACAGTTCCCGATAACGTACTGCCGTGGCGATTGTCCGGTCCGGGCGGATGTGGTGCGCCAGCGCGATCGGCAGTCCCAGTCGTGCCGCCAGTTCCGCACTGGCCGGGCTGGACGCCAGCAGCCACGGGCGGGTGCCGCCCTTGTCCGGTTGCCGGCCCGCGATCAGCTGCACGCCGCCTTCGCCGGAAAGGTAACGCAGCACCGCGGCCACGTCTTCGCCGTACTCCAGGTCCGTGCTCGGTTCGCCGCCTCGGCGCAGCGCCCGCACGATCGACTGGTCGAAGGTACCCGGTCCGCGGCCCATGCCCATGTCAATGCGATCCGGGTGCAGCGTCGCCAGTGTGGCGAACTGTTCCGCGAGTGCCAGTGGCGCATGGTTGGGTGCCAGAACGCCGCCGGACCCGAGTCGAATCCTGCTGGTCCGTGCTGCGAAGTGCGCGATCAGAACCGCCGGTACCACGCTCGCGGAAAGGTCGGTTCCGTGATGCTCGGCGAACCAGATACGCCGGTATCCGAGGTCGTCCAGACGAATCACGGTTCGGCTGGTCGCGCCGAGCGACTCGGCGGCGGTGCGTCCCTGCTCCGCGATCACGAGATCCAACGCGGACAGTGGGATCGGCATGAAGTGAGTCCTCATTTCCTGGTGATCGGCTCGGGGTGTTGTCGGATGGTGGGTCCGGTCCGGTCCGGTCCGGTCCGGTTC
The DNA here is from genome assembly GCF_000372745.1 of Embleya scabrispora DSM 41855. GTDB lineage: Bacteria > Actinomycetota > Actinomycetes > Streptomycetales > Streptomycetaceae > Embleya > Embleya scabrispora. Next base: position 41,489 of record NZ_KB889682.1, read on the forward strand.
CGGTTCCGGTGAGACGGTTGTCGATCAGGGCCGGGCGACGTCGGATGTGCCGTCGTGCCGGCGAGCAGGTTCGTTCGTGTCCTTCCCGGCGGTCCCACCGCCCGCCGGCGTCGAGCCCCCGCCAATGCGGTGGTTGCCGCTATGCGGGGATGTCGAAGCCGAGCATGTCGAGTGCGGCCTCCGCGGCCTGCCGGTCCTGTTCGTAGCTGCCGCCGGAGACGCCGAGTCCGCCGACGACGGTGCCGCTTTCGATGATCGGGTAGCCGCCGCCCACGGCCATCAGCCGGGGGTGGTGCGCGAGGGGCGCGACGTGGGGGTCGGTGACGTAGGAGTTCCACACATGGGTGGCGACGCGATAGGACACGGCTGTCCATGCCTTGTCGACCGCCACCTCGGCGGCCAGGAACGGCGCGTCATCGGTGCGCTCGAACGCCTTGAGATGACCTCCGGTGTCGGTGACCGCAACCGCGACCGGGAAGCTGATCTCATCGGCGGTGGCGAGCACTGCTTCGATCAGCGCGGAGGCCGCGGAGCGGGTGATGGTGGGAGCGGACTGTGACTTCGCCTGCGTTCGACGGGTCATCGGTGCCTTCTTGCGAGACGGATGAGGTTGGGGGTGATTTGTTGTGCAGGGGTGTTCGTGGTGTTCGTGGAGGGGGTTCGAGGACGCGTCAGCCCGGGGCGAAGCAGGGCGTCGGGGCCGCGCGGGTGACCACGGACTTCTCAAGGATCAACAGGTCCTTCACAACCGGTTCGATCACGTCGTTCCAGAGGTCGCTGTCGTAGACGGCGGCGTACAACTCGACGCGCTGCACCTCGTTGTCGAACCGCCGGATCCAGATGTAGCCGTCCGGGTCCTCCTCGTCGGTGAAGGACGCGGTGACCATCATTCCCTTCGAGGTCTGGAACGGGATCACGACCTGTTCCATGTAGCGGACCCATTCGTCCCGGCGTCCGGGTCGGGTCTGGTAGCGGCGGAGCTCGTAGAACACGACGGGGTCTCCTCCCTGATCGCCGACCAGCGTCGGCAGGCGTCACCGGGACGCGGCTGCGCCCCGGTGGTTGCCGGACGTTCGGAGCCGGGCGGCGTGGCCCGGTCGAGGCCGGCCGGTCGTGCGCCCGGCGAAGGTGGTGGTGCGGATGCCGGCAAGGGCTGCGTCAGGAGGCGACGCGCAGGACGAGCTTGCCGCGGGTACGGTCGGTTTCGCCGCGGGCGTGGGCCCGGGCGACCTGCTCCAGCGCGAAGACCGCCTCGACCTCGACGGTCACCACGCCGGCATCGATGAGCTCGGCGATTCGGGTCAGGGCCGGGCCGTCGGGTTCGACCAGGAAGGCGCTCGCGCGCATCCCGCGCGAACGAGCAGCCTCGGCCAGCTCGGCCGAGACCCCGGCGGGGATCGCCACGAGCAGGCCACCGGGGCGCAGCACGTCGAGCGATCGGGTGCTGGTGCGGTCGTGATCGTCACCGACCAGGTCGATGACCACATCGACGTCGCGGGCGGCGTCCTCGAAGCGGACGGCGGTGTAGTCGACGAGTTCGTCCGCGCCGAGTTTGGTCAGCCAGTCGTGGCGGCCACTGCTCGCGGTGCCGATGACGTGCGCGCCCAGGTGCTTGGCGAACTGGACCGCGAAGTGCCCCACCCCACCCGCCGCCGCGTGGATCAGTACCCGTTGGCCGGCGCGGAGCCCCGCGGTGTCCACCAGCGCCTGCCACGCGGTAAGGGCGGCCAGGGGAACGGCGGCGGCCTGTTCGTGGGTGAGACCGGCGGGCTTGCGGGCGAACTGGCGCGCCGGTGCGGTGACGTACTCGGCGTAGCCGCCGCCCGCGCGGGGGAACCACGGCATCCCGAAGACCTCGTCACCGGGCTCGAAGATGGTCACCCCGAAGCCGGTCTCCTCCACCACCCCGGAGACGTCCCAGCCCAGAATGAACGGCGGCTCGCCCAGTACCCCGGCCATACCCGTGCCGGAACGCGTCTTCCAGTCCACCGGGTTGATCCCGGCGGCGTGCACCCGCACCAGGACCTCGGTCGGGAGGGGCACAGGCCGGGGCACCTGCTCCACCCGCAGCATTTCCGGACCGCCGAAATCGTTCTGGATCACCGCGCGCATCAATGTTGCGGACATGCGTCAACTCCGAGTGGGTGGAACGGCGGGAGGTCGCTCGTGCGGCCTCCCGTTGATGCTGACGACCGTATCCACGCGCATATAGTTACCCGCAAGGTTCACTACTTCCCTCTGGGAAGCAACCAGGCGAGGAGCGGTTCATGGCCATGGAGTGTGCAACAGGCCGACACGGCGACCACGACGTCTACGCCGCCCAGTGCCCCTGCCGCGCGATGCTGGACCTGCTCGCCAACAAGTGGTCGGCGCTGGTCATCGGCGCACTCGAACAGGGCTCGCAACGCTTCGGATGGCTCCAGCGGCGCCTCCAGGGCATCAGCCCCAAAGTCCTCACCCAGACCCTGCGCCGCCTGGAGGACTCCGGCATCCTCACCCGCACCGTCTACCCCGCCGTACCCCTGCATGTGGAATACGCCCTCACCGATCTGGGCCACAGCGCCGCCGTCCCCCTCGGCCTGCTGCGCACCTGGGTCGAAGAGAACCTCGACAACACCAGTACAAGCCCGTGCCGGCCCCGAAACCCGACGGGTCCGGAAACCACACCCACAAGCTCGTGAGCCGGGACCGCCCCGTTTGCCGGGGTCGGACCGGTCGGACCGGTCGGATACACGCTGAGGCGGCAGGAATCCGAGCGCGTTCACCCGTGCACGACTGAGAAGGCAACTCGGCTTGCCAAAACGGCCGAAGGCACACCTCCGACGACTCGGACTTGTGGCCCCATGCCAGTCCTGGCAATGCCGAAGCCGTCGTCACGGTGGCGACTGTCGGTGCGCTGCCCGGGTTTCCGTGGTGCGTCGGCGGAGTTCCGGCTGCGCGAGCGCCGGTGGGACGTAGGCGACGTCGACGGGTCCGACGTCGGTTCCCGGCGGCACGATCTCGTCGATGCGGTCGAGCAGGTCGTCGTCGAGGAGCGTGTCCGCGCCCGCGAGCAGGTCGTCGAGCTGGTCGGGTGTGCGTGGGCCGATGATCGCCGAGGTGACCGCAGGGTGGGCGGTCACGAACGCCAGGGCGAGGTGGGGCAGCGACAGTCCGGCCTGCTCGGCGATCCGGGCGAGTGCTTCGACGGCGTCGAGCTTGCGTTCGTCGGTCATGTGCCGCCGTGCCCAGTGCAGGCGCCCGGCCGAGGCCGTTTCCGCGCTGCCCTTGCGGAGGCGACCGGCGAGCAGGCCCATCGCCAGCGGGCTCCACACCAGGACACCCAGCCCGTAGCGCTCGCAGACCGGCAGGATCTCGCGTTCGATCCCGCGGTTGAGGATCGAGTAGTGCGGCTGTTCGGAGCGGAAGCGGGCGAGCCCGCGCTGTTCGGCCACCCATTGGGCTTCGACGATGTCCGAGGCGGGCAGGTTGGAGTGGCCGATCGCACGGATCTTGCCCGCGCGCAGCAGGTCGGTCAGCGCGCCGAGGGTCTCCTCGACGTCGGTGCCGGGCTCGGGGTGGTGGGCCTGGTAGAGGTCGATGTGGTCGACACCCAGGCGGCGCAGCGACCCTTCGACGGCGGAAACGATCCACCGGCGGGAGTTGCCGCGCCGGTTGGGGTCGGATCCCATCGGGCCGTTGAATTTCGTGGCCAGGACGACGTCGTCGCGGCGGCCGCGCAGGGCCTTCCCGACGATCTTCTCGGCTTCACCATCGCCGCCGTAGACGTCGGCGGTGTCGATGACGTTGATGCCGCCATCGAGGGCGCGGTGGACGATGCGGACGCAGTCGTCGGGGTCGGGGTTGCCGTACGGGCCGAACATCATCGTGCCCAGGGTGTAGGCGCTGACCTGGATGCCGGTACGGCCGAGCGGACGGGTTCGCATGGGTTTCTCCCGGGGTGGAGGTGTGCGGCCGGTCCGGCCGCACACCTCGCGGAACGGTCAGGCCTGGGTGTACTCGGCCGCGACGTCGACGATCCAGGTGACGCCGAAGCGGTCGGCCAGCATCCCGAAGGCAGGCGCCCACTGGGCGGGACCGAACGCCTCGATCACGGTCGCGCCCTTGGCGAGGCCCTCCCACACGGGGGTGACCTCGTCGACGCTGTCGCCGCGGACGGACAGGAAGAACGGTTCCCGGGTGATCGTGGTGCCGTTTTCCCGACGTGTGGTGGGCGTGCCAGGGGCGGCCGGCGTGTGCTCGCCGGGTACGTCGTAGGCCATGACCCGGAAGCCGTTGTCGGCGACGACCTGGCCGAATACGACGTTCGTCGCGCCGGGCAGTTCGGCGGGCATTCCGAAGTCGGCGTAGGTGGCGACGGTGAGCCGGCCGCCGAAGACCGACTGGTAGAACTCCAGGGCTTCGCGGGCCTGGCCGTGGAAGTTCAGGTGCGTGACAGCGTTGAGCGACATCGTGTTCCGGTCCTTCACGAGTGATTTCCGGTGCCGGAGGTTTCCGGCGACGGGACCGACGATGTCGGCAGTACAGGTCAGGGAACGTCCGCTACTTGTGGCATGGTGAAAACGTGCCGATCGCCTCCTCGACGACGACCTCCAGCCGGCTGCTGGCGCTGCTGTCCATGCTGCAGGCCCGCCGCGACTGGCCGGGCGGCCTGCTCGCCGAGCGGCTGGGCGTCAGCGAACGAACCGTGCGCCGCGACGTCGACCGGCTGCGCGAGCTGGGGTACCCGGTGCGGGCGATCAAGGGCCCCGACGGCGGCTACCGGCTCGAAGCGGGCAGCCAGGTGCCGCCACTGCTGTTCGACGAGGAGCAGGCGGTCGCGCTGGCCGTGGCGCTGCGGATCGCCGTCGGGACGGGCGCGGGCATCGAGGAGGCTGCCGCGCGGGCGCTGGCCACCGTGCGGCAGGTGTTGCCGTTGCGGTTGCGGCAGCGGGTCGACGCCCTCGAGATCAGCGCGGCCGGGCACGGTGTCGATCCGCAGGTCGATACCGGGGTCCTGCTGACGCTGAGTGCCGCGGTCCGCGCGGGGGAGGAGCTGCGGTTCGACTACCGCTCACCGGGGCGCACCGAGGATGCCGAGCCGCGCCCGCCTCGCCGGGTGCAGCCACATCACCTGGTGGTGCGGGCCGGGCGCTGGTACGTCGTCGGCTGGGACCCCGACCGCGGCGACTGGCGGACCTTCCGTGTCGACCGGATGACACCGCGGGTCCCGACCGGGCCGCGGTTCGTTCCCCGTGAAGTGCCGGGTGGCGACGTGACCGCCTTCCTGTCGGCCCGGTTCAAGGGTTCCGAGAGCGCGGACGCCTGGCCCTGCCGTGGCGAGGTGATCCTCGGCCTGCCGGTGGCGGAGGTGGCCCCGTTCGCCGGCGACGGTGGCGTCGAGGAACTCGGCGCCGACCGGACCAGGTTGACGACGGGATCCTGGTCCTGGGACGCCCTCGCGGCGGCGTTGGTCCGCTTCGACACCGAGATCGAGGTGTTTGCCCCGCCGGAGCTGCGTGCGGCGTTCGCGGAGCTGTCGCGTCGCGCCGGCCGCGCCGCAGGGACCGGATAGGGCGGCAGGCCACGTGCCGGCGAACTCCACGGCCGCGAGGACCTGCGGGTGGTTCTGCGGCCCGATCCGCTTGTTCCGCACTCTTCTTGTCCCGCATTCCCATATCCACCCAACGAGGCTGGGAGGGCCGGCGGCGCCGTGCGAACGGATGAACCGGGGCGAACCTCGACCGTCGTAGCCGGGCGGGGCGGGCCTTCAGTGAACGGACGGCCGTCATCGTGGCCGTCTCCGTTGCCGCCGCCGTGTTTTCCAAGGTCGTGGTGGAGGATCCGATCCGATTCCGGGCCGGCTGGGCGCGCGGTCGGACCGGGGCCGTTGCCCTGGTGGCCACGTTCGCCACGATGGCGGTCCTGTGGGCGGTGATCCCGGAGCCCCGCAGTGGGGCGGGACCCCGTGGACATCACCCAACTCACCATCGCGCGTTGAGGTTTGCGCGACGAGGCCGGCCGGTCCCGGGCCTCGAGGGCGTGGCGCGCATGCCGCGAGTCGGAGCGCCTCGGCGAGCTGCGGCCGGTCGCCCACGCGGGTTCACGATTGCGGGAAGCTGTAGTGGTAGCCCTGTTCGTCGAACCAGGTCAGGAGCTTTTCGAGAGCCTGGAAGGACTGTTCGCGGTTGCCGCCGCCGTCGTGCATCAAGACGGTGGGTCCCTTGGCCAGTTGCTGTTGGACGCGGGTGACGATGGCGTCGACTCCGGGGCGCTGGTAGTCGCTCGGGTCGACGTTCCAACCGAGGGGACGCATGCCGTGGTCGGCGGCGACCCGGCGGCTTTCCGGGGTGAACGCGCCACCGGGTGCGCGGTAGTACCAGATCCGTCGGCCTCCCGACGCCCGGTCGATCATGTCCTTGGCGTCGAGGATTTCCCGTGTCTGGTAGTCGACCGGTTTCTTGTCCATGCCGGTGTCGTGATGCACCGAGTGGTCGCACAGGCGGTGGCCGGCGTCGACGATCCTGCCCAGCAGTTCGGGGTTGGCCTTTGCCGCGGGCCCCAGGACGCAGAACACGGCCTTGGCGTCGTGCTTCCCGAGCAGATCCAGGAAGCGGGGCGTCCACACGGGGTCCGGGCCGTCGTCGAGGGTGAGGTTGACCGTCTTGCCGCCGTCCTCCGAGTGCCGCGATATCGACGGATCGACCCTGGCGCCCTCCTTGGGGCGCGGGGCGATCGGCGGTTCGACACCGGCGGCGCCCGGCACCGGGCGGGCCGCCTGGCGGGTGCCGCCGACGGGCCGGTTCGCCGGTGTGTCGGAGGCGCCGGCGCAACTCGCGAGGGTTGCCGCGGTCACGATGACGGCTATTGCCGTGCCCGCGCCCCTCGCCATGTCGCGGCGACGTATTCCACCCATCATCACAGATATTCCTGTCTCGATATCCCGGGTCTTCGTTCGACTGCTCGCCGAGCCAAACACGTTCGGGTATCGAAACCGGAGGCCGTCATCGTCTCGTCACATATCGCGCACGGGTCCGTCATCCCGGGACCATACGGTGGTCAACGGCGAGGCTCTGAGCCGTGCGAGCAGGCGCCCACCGCCCGCCGACCGGTTCCGGAGGGGATCGGCATCGCGAAATCCGTCGTAAAGTCGAACGCCACCGCAGACCGCCGTCCCCGCCTCACCACGACATCGTCGGACGGCCCGGACACGGCCCCCGTAATCCGCCGTGACGACTCAGCAGGGAATTGTCACCACCATGCCACGCGTATTGCTCATCGAAGACGATCCCGCGGTCCGAAGAGGCGTCGGCATCGCACTGCGACGACGCGGCCACGAAGTCGCCGTCGCGCCCACCGGGGAGGCCGGACTCGCCACCCTGGAGGACTTCCGCCCCGATCTCGTCCTGCTGGACCTGATGCTGCCGGGCATCAACGGCCTGGAGGTGTGCCGCCGGATCCGGGAGCGACACCAACTCCCGATCATCATCCTCACCGCCCGCGGCGACGACATCGACATCGTGGTCGGCCTGGAGGCCGGCGCGGACGACTACGTCGTCAAGCCGGCCGGCGGCGAGGTCCTGGGCGCCCGGATCAAGGCCGCCCTGCGCCGCGCCGTTCCCGCCGACCCCGAAGACGGCACCGCCGAGGACTCGGTGTCGGCCCGGGCCGACCGGTACGGCGATCTGACCGTCGACCGGGCCGCCCTCATCGTGTCCAAGAACGGAACCGACCTCGCGCTCGCGCCCTCCGAACTCAAACTGCTGCTGTACCTGTCCGCCTCCGCCGGGCGCGTCTACAGCCGTGACATCCTCCTCGAACGCGTCTGGGAACACAGCTTCGCCGGGGACGCCCGACTGGTGGACGCGTGCGTGCTGCGGCTGCGCGGGAAGGTCGAGGACGACCCGCGCCGCCCCCGCTACGTACAGACGGTCCGCGGCTTCGGTTACCGATTCGGACCGCTGTGACCGAGCCCGCCGCGCGTTCCCATCCCGCGCCCCGGTCGCCGCGAACCCTCGGACGCCGGCGGTGGTTGTCGCCACGGAGTCTTCGTCCCCGGTTGGTTGTCGCCTTTCTGCTGGTTGCTGCATTCAGCGCCCTGATCACTTCCGCGCTGACGTTCGACAAGGCCCGCGACGCGATCCTCGATCGCGCCGAGAGCGCCGCGACCGACGAACTGCGCGCCCAACTCGACTCGCGCGCGGCCGATCTACCGTATCCGCCCAGCAGCGAGGACCTGTTGCGACTGACCGTCCTGCTCGACCGCGCGGGCACTCCGCGCGGTTGGCGGACGCACGTCTCCTACCAGGACGGCCCGCTCGTCCCCGCCGAGGCGCCCGGTGATCCCGGCGTGATCACCGCGAGCCTGCGGTCCGCGTTGTTGCGGGAGAACGGCGCGGTGGCCCAGCGCGTCACACGGCCCGGCGGCCCGTGGCTGGTCGTCGGGATGCCGGTCACGCACACGCGGCAGGACGACGCCCCCACCCGGATCGTGGTGTACGCCGAAATGTCCCTGCGCGGCGAGCAGGCCGACATCCACGCCCTGGTCACCGCAGCCCGCTACGGCGCCATCCCCGCCGTCGCGCTCGCCCTCGTCCCGGCGCTCATCGCCGCCGCGCACGTGCTGCGCCCGGTACGACGACTGCGCGCGGGAGCCCACCGCATCACCGAGGGCGCACTCGACACCCGCATCCCCGTCCGCGGCAACGACGAACTCGCGGACCTGATCACGACGTTCAACACCATGGCCGACACCATCGAACGCGACGCCACCGAACGCCGCCGCCTCGAAGCCGGCGCCCGTCGGTTCGCCGCCGACGTCTCTCACGAACTGCGCACCCCCCTCGCGGCGATGGTCGCCGTCACCGAGGTTCTCGACGAGGACACCGCCCACCTGGACCCCGACACCTCCGAAGCGCTTCGACTGGTGGCCGAGGAGACCCGCAAACTCGCCCGCATGGTCGACGACCTCATGGAGATCTCCCGCTTCGACGCCGGGGCCGCGATCCTGCACACCGACGAGGTCGACGTCGCCGCCGCGGTACGCCGGACCCTCCGGGCCCGCGGCTGGAGCGACCGGGTCGACACCGAACTCGCCGAAGGGATCCGCGTCGTACTCGACCCTCGACGCTTCGACGTCGCCCTCGCCAACCTGGTCGGCAACGCCCTGCGCCACGGCGGCAGCCCCGTCCGGGTCGAGCTGCGCCGCGCCGACGCCCGGGTCGTGCTCGACATCGTCGACCACGGTCCCGGCATCGATCCGGCGGTGCTCGCCCACATCTTCGACCGCTTCTACAAGGGCGACTCGGCCCGGACCCGATCCGAGGGCAGCGGCCTGGGACTTGCCATCGCCCGCGAGAACGTCCACCTGCACGGCGGCACCCTGCGAGCCACCACCGCCCCGGGCGAGGGCACCGTGTTCACCATCGAACTCCCCCTGGTACCGCCCTCCACCCCGCCGGACCCCCGACGGCTCGACGACATCGGCACACACGGAACCGATCACGACGACGCGCCTGCTTCGTCGGGCGAGATCGCACACCGACGTCCGGAGGATCAGTGAAACTCCCCACCGCCGCAGTCGCCGCCCTCACGGCCGCCCTCGTCGCCGGATGCGGCATCTCCGCCACCAAGCCACACGGAGTCGGTCCGCCTGCCAGTGGCGTTCCTCAGATCGGCGCCGTCCCCGACCGGACTCGTCTGTTCTTCGTGTCCCTCGACGGTGTCCAAGCCGTGTCCCGACCCACCGACACGACCCTCGACCCCCGCGAGGCGCTCGCACTGCTGCTGGAAGGACCGACCGTGGCCGAACAGCGGCAGGGATTCGCGACCGCCCTGACGAACGTGGCCGGCCGGGTCGGCGTCGACACCGGGGACGGCAGCGTCACACTCACGCTGCCCCTCGACGCCGGCCGAGTGCCGGTGGAGGCGATCCACCAACTCACCTGCACCGCGGCCAACGCCCGGATCCCGGGCGGCCGACCCGTCACCGACGTCGACGTCAACTTCCGCGAACTCGGCAAGCCGGGCGTGTGGGGTCCCCTACACTGCGACATCGCCGGCTACTACGCACGGCCCGAGCAGCCCTCCTCCCAGGCGAGCCCTTCCGGCTGAGATCCCCGGACCGAGGCAAGCCCGGACCGGGAATCCGACCGGTGGCGCGGAACCGCACGGCAGGCGTCCCGTCGACCTGGTTCGGCCCGGCATCGACGCGAGGGCACCGTGCGCGCCGGCGCGGCGGCGCGGTATCGACGAGTACGACCGGGGTGCCGAAGAACCCGGGCGGCAGGCGCACCACGCCCCCACGCGTCGGGGTGGGCGAACCGGGCGGTCATAGCGCCGTCACCCGCGACTTTGGCCTCGTCTTCGCCGCTCAAGACCTCATCGCCACCCACGACCACCACGCCCTCGCCTCGACCGCCTGACCCACAGCCTGCCCCGGGACGTACGCGCCGGCGACGAACTCCGCGAGCACATGCGGGCGTTGCCGCCGGCCGTGAATCCCACGGACGACCATCCGCGCCGTGACCATCGGCCCTCGCCCCGGCCGTGCCCTGATGAGACAGACCCCGACGATCGGCCGGCGCCGAATCCGGCCTCACCGTGGCCGAACCCGATCCCGACCCAGTCCACCAACGGCCGGACCCCCGGGCCCGGTCACGCCGGACAAGACATCGTCCGCCCGCATCACGGACTGGCGTCCGCCGGCACGACGGGTATGGCGAAGGCCCGGCCGAACGTGCGCCTGGAGGAGGACGCGGCCGAGGCCGCCCGCCAGCCCGCCGAAACCAGGCACATGACCCTGCAGCAGCACATCGAACACCTCATGCGCAGCGACACCGATCCGTTGCGCGCGGCGATCGTGGGCGCGGCGCGCGAGGTGATCGCCGAGTACGGGGATCTCATACACCGCCGCGTGAAACGCCTGTGTCAGGACCTCCGAGTCCTTGACGTGATGCTCTGCCAGCCGTGTTCCAGGAGGTCGAAGGCGCGGTTGATGGCTTCGGCTCTGTCGTTGTGGTGGCGGGCGGCACGGGGTGCTTCGAGGGCGAAGTGGGCCAGGGCGGTGCAGGCCGAATCGTTCGCCGGAAGGCCGCTTTCCTCGGCGATGATCCTGGCCAGGGCCGTCGTGTTCGCCAGCCATGCGGCGTGCTGGTAGTCGAGTAGCGCCGGGGTTGTGTTGACCAGATCGAGGAAGGCGACGACGCCGGGTTCGTCTCCGGGGTTGATCTGTCGGTAGCGCAGGGCGTGCTCGCGCAGGGCAGCGGGGATGGACTGGCCCCGGGGGCGTTCGCGCACCACGGCGAGTTGGTGGGCCTTCATCTCGTCCTGCCGGTCGAAGACCAGGGCCTCTTTGCCCGAGAAGTGCTTGAAGAGCGTGGTGGTGGACACGTCGGCGGCGTCCGCGATCTCGCGGATGCTGACGTCGTCGTAGCCGCGCTCCAGGAACAGATGCAGCGCGGCGTCGGCGATCGCCTGGCGGGTAGCGGCCTTCTTGCGCTCACGGCGGCCCAGTGGTGCGGGCGCGGCGCCGGTCTCGGTCATATGCGGAGCCTACCCTTCGATTGCCCAACTTCAAAAGTGCATTGGTTGCACTTAGTTTACGAGTGTGCTCTTCTGGGGTGGCGGTCGTGGGGCACTGCCCGACCGCCTCCTTCTCTTCCCCTGCCCGAAAGGAGCGATCAGTCATGTCTGCATCCCTCCCCTCCGCCGACTCGGCAACGCCCGCCGCCGAACCGAAGAACGTGCGCTGGGTACTGCTCGGCGTGATGTTCGCCATGCTCTTGTCGATGCTCGACAACATGGTCGTCGGCACCGCGATGCCCACGATCGTCGGCGACCTCGGCGGCTTGGAGCACATCTCCTGGGTCGTCACCGCCTACACCCTCGTCACCGCCGTCACGACTCCGGTCTGGGGCAAGTTCGGTGACCTCATCGGCCGCAAGCCCATGTACCTGGCCTCGATCGCGGTGTTCGTCGCCGGATCCGCACTATGCGGCCTGTCCCAATCGATGACCCAGCTGATCGTCTTCCGCATCGTGCAAGGCATCGGCGCAGGCGGCATCGGCGCGGGCGCCTTCGCCCTCATCGGCGCCCTCGTCCCGCCGCGCGAACGCGGCAAGTACCAGGGCATGGGCGCGTCCATCATGGCGATCGGCACCATCGGCGGCCCGCTGCTCGGCGGGTTCATCACCAGTCACTTCGGTTGGCGCTGGGCCTTTTACGTCAACCTGCCGCTCGGCCTGCTCACCCTGGGGTGGCTGTGGCTGGCACTCCACGTACCCGCCAAGCGCATCAAGGCGAGGATCGACTGGGCAGGCATCGTACTGCTGACCCTCACCATCAGCGCGATCGTGCTCGCCGCCACGTGGGCCGGCGCCACCTACGCCTGGGGGTCCTGGCAGATCCTCGCCCTGGCCGCCGTCGCCGTCACCGGACTCGCCGCGTTCATCGCGGTGGAGCGGCGGGCTGCGGAGCCGCTGCTGCCGCCGACAGTGTTCACCGACCACCGCAACTACCCGCTCGCCGCCGTCCTGATCCTGGTCGCCGGCGTCGTCATGTTCGGCGCCGGACTCTACCTGCCGCTGTTCCAACAAACCGTGCAGGGCACCTCGGCCACCCACTCGGGCCTGCTCATGCTGCCCATGATGATCCCCGTCGTTATCGTCTCCGCGATCGCAGGCAAGGTGATGTCCGCCACCGGCCGCTACAAGATCTTCCCCGTCCTGGGCACCACGTTCCTGGCCGCGGGCCTCGGCCTGCTGGCCACCATGAACACCGCGACTTCACCGGGGACGACCGCCCTGTACATGGTTCTGGTCGGCATCGGCCTCGGCTTCACCCTGCAGATGGCCTCCACCATCGCCCAAAACAGCGTGTCCATGCGGGACATGGGCGCAGCCATGAGCTCGGTCAACCTCTTCCGCACCCTCGGCGGCTCCCTCGGCGTGGCCCTGTTCGGCGCGCTCTTCACCCGCTCCCTCCACTCCCACGTACCCGCCGCAGCGAGCGACACCGCAACCGACCCCGATGCCCTGGACCGGCTTCCCGCCGCCGCAAGGCACGCCTACCTGCAAGCCGTGACCGACGGCACCCACCAGATTTTCCTCGCCGCGGCGATCGCCTGCGCCGTGGCGTTCCTCGCCGCCCTGTTCGTCATCGAAGTGCCACTGAAGAAGGTCGGCCCGCCGCCCGCCGTCGATGCCCCTACGAACACTCCCGCCACCACCGCCCACTGACACCCCGTCACCACCCGGCACAGCACCCGTGTGCTCGCCACGCCTCCACCCACTGGCGGACGGTGTGGGCGGGCCTCGGCCGTCGCGCGCCGGGGCCGGTGGTGTTCGCGGGTGAGGACGCGGTGCACGGTCGCCGGGGCCGCCGCTCTACGGCAAGGCATCGGACGGCGGGTATACGACAGGCGTGGCGGTCCGGCACTCGAACACCCCGGTCCGGGAGCAACGTCCCGAACCAGAGCCGTCAAGTACTGATCAGCTATGCGAGAACAGGGCTGTCTCCTCTCTCGTGTCGAAGGCTTCACGGGCATGGGTGATGGCGGGCATGTTCTCCGAGGCCCACGCCATCAACGCGTCGACGGGAGGCCGCAGGGTCTTGCCGAGTGGCGTGATCCGATACCTGATCGCGACCGGGCGGGTGGAGACGACCTCGCGCTCGATCACGCCGTTTCGCTCGAGTCGTCGCAGCGTCGCGGTCAGCGACTTCTGCGTGACCTGCGGGATGGCCCGACGCAACTCGTTGAAGCGGCAAGGGCGTTCGCACAGTTCGCCGAGAACGCTGAGCGACCACTTGTCGAGGACCTGATCGAGCAGTTCGCGATGCGGAGGGCCGATGAGGAATTCACTCTCGGTATCCATGGAGAAACCTGGTCTCGTTGAAGTGTCCTTCTTCAACTAGGTAGCTTACAGATACCTACTCAGAGGGAGAACCCCGATGACTGTTCGGCACTTCACGCCGGAAGGCATGCTGCAACCGGCTCCGTATCACCACGTGGCCCTTGGTACCGGCGCGACACACATCCACGTCAGTGGCCAGGTCGCACGGCGGGCCGACGGGACTCCGGTCGCTCCCGGCGATCTGGCCGGGCAGGTCGCCCAGGCGCTGCGCAACACGTCCGTCGGACTGGCAGGCGCGGGCGCGTCGTTCGCGGATGTACTGCGCCTGACGTTCTACGTGACCCGATGGAGCCCGGAGAAAATCGGCGACTTCATGGCCGGTGTGGAGTCCGTCGCCGACGAGATCGGCCTTCGGCTCCCCATGCCGCCGGCCTCTTTGATCGGTGTCGAGTACCTCTTCGAGCCGGATGTGCTCGTGGAGGTCGAGGCCACCGCGCTGCTCGACTGACCGCTGAGGCGTGTCCTCCGGCCTCGCCTCCACGCGACCACGGACACCGGAACCGAGAACCCGGTTGGCCCGCGGTGCCAACCGGCACCTCGTCCTCGTCCCACTCCGGCGCATCCGGATCGCGCAGCGGGTGCGGTCCGGATGCGCCGCCGGGCTCGAAGCCTCGGAGACCGAGACGGGCATGTGGAAGGACCTGCGCGCGCCCCTCCCCGAGGCGCACGCCCACGGCCCGGACATCCGCCTGACGACCACTCCGGGGCAACTCGCCGACTACGCCCCGGTCCTCGCTGCGAACAACCGACTGGGCAAGGCCGTCCCCTTCGGATCACCTCGCACCCGGAGAGCCCGGCGCGAGCCCCCGTTACGTGCGCGGTTGTACCGAGTCGGCGATGTCGACGATGGCACGGGAGATCGCGTCGAGTTCGGGCTCGCTCACGCCTCCCGTCCCCGCAGCGAGATTTTGCATGTAGATACCGTCGATCGCGCCCACCGCGTAGCGTGCCAGCAGCGTGACGTCCCTGTCCTCGAGGTCGACCGCTCGCGCGAGCTCGTCGGCGAACGCGCTGATGAAAGCCTGATAGCTGTCGGCCGCGTGTTGCTCCTTGTGCTTGGTGCGCAGCGCCCACAACAGCAACTCGTACTGGGCGATGGCCAGTTCCCGCTCGGTGCGCAACAGGTTCTGGAACCGGCCGATCAGTGAGCGCACGATCTCCTGGCAGCTGTGGGCCTGCGCCGATTCGGGGCTCGAATTTATGATCCTGGTGCGTAGCGCGTCGTCGACCGCAGCGTAGATCTCACCCTTGCCCTTGAAGCTGTAGTGCAACGAGGCAAGGTTCACTTGGGCTTCGTCGGCGATCCTTCGGGTGGTCGCGGCGGCGAGCCCGTCACGAGCGATGACCTGCGTGGCCGCCTCGACGATGCGCGAGTGCCGTTCCGCCGCCGTCAGGTATCCCATGTCGCCACCATCGCCCCCTGTTCTGTCCGTCCTGGTCACCACGCCGTACGAGCGCGACGGCCAGGTTATCCGGGCGGCGACGGATATGCCGCCCGCCCATGTGCCGACGGCATGGCGCGCGGGTCGGCCCCGCCCTGTTCGCCATCCGCTCGGCGGGCCGTGCCGCGTGCTCTCGGCGCCGATCGTACGCACCCATTGACGGAATCCCGACCCCCACTTAATCTCAGTCACCTGATTCAAGTCAGTCGACCGACTGACATTGGCTGAGTGGCTGCACTCCTCCTCGTAGCCCGTCGCCGGCAGCGTTCCGCCACCCGGCGGTCCGCGCGGATGCCGGCGACCCCCTCGTTCGCGCAGTCCCCGCTCCCGGCCGGGACGCCAGAGAGAAGGCCCCATGACCGACACCCGAGCGGCGGCGGACCCGCGTCCGCCGGTCCCGGACGGCATCGACGAACCCCCTCGTCCCGCTCCGACGGTGACCACCGAAGCCGACCCCACGCCGATCGTGCGGGCCGTGGCGACCCGGATCCGCGTGGCGCTGCGCAGCCCCGGCGGTCGCGGCGCCCTGTACCGCCTTCCCGGACCGGGCCCGATCGTGCTGCGTTCGAGCGTCGACACACAGCGCGTGACGCTGACCCGCACCGCCGAGGGCCTGCACCTGGACACGCCCGCCCCCGCCGCACCGGCAACGACGCTGGACGTCGACCCGCTCGCCCTCACCGTGTCGTCCGCGAACGCCGACGTGCTCGCCGTCGAGGTCGTCTCGGCCCTGGTGAACCCCGAACCACCGGCCCTCGCCGCCGCCGGCCACGAGTTCTGGGCGCTGTCCGCCTCGCTGCCCGGCATGCCCGGCCTCGTCCTGCACGCCCTCGACACCGGCGAGGTGGTGCGCGTCGGGCCCCAGGAGCGGCCGTACGAAATTCACGGCAGCGACCTGGATCTGCGTCGGTTGACGGCCGGGTTCGACTGGCTCGTGCACAGCGTGCGTGCGGGTCGGTTCGCCATCGAGGGGACGCATCGTCAACTGTCCGTGGTCACCGGAGCCTCGATGAAGGCGGTCTACGATGTCTGATTCCCCCACCGTGGCCGAGCGGATCGACGCCGACGCAGTACGGGCGTACCGCGTGCAGACCGTGACCCTGGACGGTGTGCTCGTCGGAAAGCACCTGTCGCCGCGGAAGTTCGTCTCCGGAGCGGAGTCCGGCTGGGGCTTCGCCGACGTGGCCCTCGCCGTCGACCTGGCCAACAGCGCCCAACTCGGCTTCGATTTCGGCGACTGGCGCGGCGAGATGCGCGACGTGATCCTCAAGCCCGACCTCGACACCCTCGCCCCGGACGCGGCGCTGCCCGGACTCGCCTCGGTGATGTGCGATCTCGTCGACCGCACTGGTACTGCGCTTCCCGTGTGCTCACGATCCACGCTCAAGCGGGTGATCGGGGAACTCGCCGCGCTGGGCTACACCGGCAGGGCCGCCGTCGAGATCGAGGCGACCGTCTTCGAGGAATCCGTCGAACAGGCCCGAGCCCAGGGCTTCAAGAACCTGCATCCCCTCGGCGGTACGCACGGGGGCATCTACGTGCTCAGCCGCTCCAGGGACTTCACCACGTTGCTGGACGCGATGGCCGCGCGCATGGACGAGGCCGGCATCCCGTGGGAGGGCTGGGCCGACGAATCCGCGCACGGCCAGATCGAGATCAACCTGCCGCCCACCGACCTGCTTACCGCCGCCGACCTGTACGTGCGGACCAAGCAGGTGATGCGCGAGGTCGCCTACGAACACGGGCGCACCGTCACGTTCATGGCCCGCTGGTCGCCGGACCAGTACGGTCAGGGCGCGCACATCAACCTCTCCCTGCGACGGGACGGCGAGGACGTCTTCGTCGACCCCACCTCACCCGGGCAACCGTCAGAGACGATGCGGCGCTTCATCGGCGGTGTGCTGCGCACGCTGCCCGCCGCAAGCTCCTTCCAATACCCGACGGTCAATTCCTACCGGCGGATCGTCGAGTTCGACGGGCCGCCGACGACCGCGACGTGGGGCGTGGACAACAAGAGCACCGCGGTGCGCGCGATCTGCGGTTCGGCGAAGCTGACCCGCGTCGAGTACCGGGTGCCGTCCGCCGACGTCAACATCCACCTGGCGATGGCCGCGTTCCTCGCCGGCGGGGTCATCGGGCTGCGCGAGCGCGTCGATCCCGGCCCGGCCTGCACCGTCATGGCCTGGGGACTGCCCCCGGGGGCGCCGCGGCTGCCTGCCACGTTGTCACAGGCCGTCGCGGCGTTGGCTGCGGACTCCGAGCTGACCGAGATCCTGGGCGCCGAGTTGGTCGACTACTGGATCGGCACCCGCCGTTGGGAATGGCTCCAGTTCCACACCACCGGGGGAGACCCCGAGGCCGGCGTCTCGGACTGGGAACTCGAGCGCTACTTCGAACACGTGTGACCCCACAAAAGGGAGGACCCCGATGAGGGCCGCAGTACTCAACGCCGCCCCCGGTCGGCTCGACGTCGAAGACCTCGAACTCGACACACCCGGCCCCCGGGAGGTCGTGGTCCGCACCGCGGCGGTCGGTCTGTGCCACAGCGACCTGCAGTACATCGACGCGCACTGGTCCACCGCCCTGCCCGAAGTCCTTGGGCACGAGGCGTCCGGCGTCGTCGAGGCGGTGGGCACCGAGGTCACCGCCGCGGCTCCGGGTGATCACGTGGTCACCTGCATGACGGCCTTCTGCGGGCGCTGTCGATACTGCGTCGAGGGACGGCTCACCCTGTGCGTCGACCATGCCAGGCTCCGCACCCGTCCGCGCCCGGCGTTGCTGAACCATCGCGGTGTCGCGGTGGGAAGGATGGGCGGGATCGGTGCCTTCGCCGAGACGATGCTGGTGCACGAGAACAGCGTGGTGCCCATCGGCCGAGACATCCCCTTGGACCGTGCCGCCCTGCTGGGTTGCGCCGTGATCACGGGAGTCGGCGCCGTTTGGCACAGCGCTCGGGTGCGGCCCGGAGCGACCGTGGCCGTGATCGGTTGCGGCGGCGTGGGGCTGGCCGTCGTTCAGGGCGCCCGTCTGGCGGGCGCCGGCCGGATCATCGCGGTCGACATCGACGAGCACAGCCTGGAGCAGGCGCGTCGGCTCGGCGCGACCGCCGGCGTGAACGCGAGGACCGAGGACGTCGTGGACGTGGTACGGCGCCTGTCGTCGGGCGGCGTCGACTACGCGTTCGAGGCCATCGGCCGGGGCGCCACCGTCGAGCAGGCGTTCGCCGTGCTCGCACCGGGCGGTGTCGCGACGGTGCTGGGCATGGTGCCCGACGACCAACCCCTGCGCATCACCGCCTCGGAGCTGTTCTTCCGGGAGAAGAGGCTGCAGGGCTCGCTCCTGGGCTCCCATCACTTCCCCGCCGACATCCCCCGCCTGACCGAGCTGTACGCGCAGGGCCGTCTCGAACTCGACGGCATGATCTCGCGGCGGATCGGCTTCGACGACCTCGAATCGGGTCTGGCGTCCCTGCGTGAGGGAGGGGTGAACCGTGTCGTCGTGGAATTCGCCTGAGCGGCCGCGACGGCCGCTGATCGGGATCACCGGTCGGCGCGCGAGCGCCGGACGGCTCGACGTCGAACCCCGCTATCGCACCCGCGAGTTCGACATGCACTACGCGGACTTCGCGGTGCGACTGGCCGAGACGGGCGCCGTCCCGGTGCAACTGCCCTATGAGGCGGTCGGCCGGGACCTCGTGGATCGGCTCGACGCCCTCGTGGTGTCCGGAGGCCAGGACGTCCACCCCGCGACGCTGGGCATCGACGCACCACCCGCCGATCCCGACAGCGATCCCCGCCGAGACCTCCACGAGATCGCGTTGATCACCGACGCGATCGAACGGGGGATGCCACTGCTCGGCGTCTGCCGAGGACTGCAGATCCTCAACGTCGCGCTCGGGGGCACGTTGATTCCCGACCTCGCCACCGGCGCGATCGACCACCGATCGCCCGGAAGGGGGGTCGCCGACGAAACCCACGATGTCCGGTTCCGGGCCGGGTCGACCATGGCCGGGATCCACGGAGATCGAACCCTGGTGAATTCGCTGCATCACCAGGCCGTCGACCGGCCCGGCTCGGGACTGACCGTCACCGGGTGGGCCCCCGACGGCGTCGTGGAAGCCGTCGAGCTGGGCGGCGCACCGGTGGTCGCCGTGCAGTGGCATCCCGAGTGGCGCAAGCACGATCCGATCTTCTCCTGGCTCGTCCGCGCGGCGGCATCGGCGCACAAGGAGGAACTCCATGGAACTGCGTGAGTACGCCCACACCGACGCCACCGGGCTCAAGGACCTTCTGGACCGGCGCGAAGTCACCCCCGGCGAGGTGTTCGACCTGGCGCGCGCCGCGATCGAGCAGGTCGATCCGGTGCTCGGCGCCGTGGTCGGGGAGGTATTCGACGAGCCTTTGGCCTACGCGTCGTCGGGGCCGTTCGGCGGTGTTCCCTTCGCCGTCAAGGACCTGCTGTGTACGGCGGCGGGGGTGCGGAACGAGAACGGCAGCGCGTTGATGGCCGGACACGTGTCGCCGCGCGACTCGCACCTCATGGCGCGCTGGCGGACGGGCGGGCTCGCCGTGCTCTGCCGTACGAGCACACCGGAATTCGGCTTCAGCGCGACGACCGAACCGGCGACGCACGCTCCCACCCGCAACCCCTGGAACCCGGACCGCGTGGCGGGGGGATCCAGCGGCGGATCCGCGGCGTTGGTGGCCGCGGGGGCACTTCCCTGGGCCCACGCGAACGACGCGGGAGGATCGATCCGTACGCCGGCCGCCCTGTGCGGTGTGGTCGGGCTCAAACCCTCGCGCGGACTCGTGCCCCCCGGTCCCGACGCGGACGAACCGCTGTTCGGCCTCACGGCCGAGTTCGCCGTCACCCGAAGTGTCAGGGACGCCGCGGCGCTGCTGGACTTGGTGCACGGAAGCGCGCCGGGCGACCGCTACCACCTCCGGCGTCGAGCTCCGGGTGAGTTCGTCGCCGCGCTCGGGCATCGGCCTCGCGGCCTGCGCGTGGCCGTGTCCACGGGCTCGCCGGACGCGCGCGCCGACGCGGCCGTCGCAGCCGAGGTCGCCCGGGTCGCCGGGTTGCTGGAGGAGTTCGGCGGGCGCGTGGAATGGGCGGAACCGGTGGTCGACGACGAACGTCTGCGCGATCTCCATTTGACGTTCTGGTCCGCCTCGATCGCCGACACCCTCCGAGCGCTGACCGGCGGGCAGGACGTGGAGGACGCGCTCGCGCTCGTGGAGACCGCGACTGCGGCGATGGTGCGCCACGGGCTGTCGCTGCGGTGGCAGGACGTGTCCCGAGCACGCGCTTACCAGAACGAACTCACCCGCTCCACAGCCGACTTCCTCGACGGATTCGACCTGGTCCTGTCCCCGGTGACGCGATCCACGGCCTGGCCGATCGGTGAACTCGACTCGAACCGACCCGGCATCGACGCCCGTGGCTGGGTGGACACGCTGTCGCGATACTCGCCGTTCACCGCCGTCCACAACGTGACCGGTCGGCCGGCGATCTCGGTGCCCACGGGCATGTCCGCGGGACTGCCCGTCGGGGTCCAACTGGCGGCGGCACCGGGCCGTGAAGACCTGCTGCTGGCCGTGGCCGCGCAGCTCGAAGAGGCGGCCCCCTGGCACGCACGCGTTCCGCCCGTCCACGCGGGCGGCTCCCGGGCCGTGCCGCGGCCGGGCCGCCCCGCGGCCGAGAACCGAGCCGAGAACCGAGAAGGCGAGGGACGATGAACACCCGAGACGAGTGGACCCGGTTCGCGTCGGCGCTCACCGTGCCGTCCGCGATGTGGCTGGACGGACAGTGGTGCGACGGTGCCGACGGCGCTCGACACGACGTCGTGTCACCGCACACGGGGAAGGCCGTCGCGAGCGTCCCGATGGCCACACCCGCGGTGGTCGACCGGGCCGTCGCCGGAGCGCGTACGGCATTTCGGGACGGGCGATGGTTGCGGATCGGCGCCCGGGAGCGGGGCGCGGTGCTGCGCCGCTGGGCGGATCTGATCCACCGGCGCCGAGACGAGCTCGCCGCGCTGATCACCCTCGAGATGGGGAAGCCGGTGGTGCAGGCACGCGACATCGAACTGCACGCCGTCGAGGCGACGTTTCGCTGGTACGGCGAAATCGCCGACAAGTTGCTCGACGAGGCCCCGCGGAGCCTGACCGACGCCGTCGCGCTGGTCACCCGCGAGCCCGTCGGGGTCGTCGCCGCCATCACGCCGTACAACTTCCCCCTGACCCTGAGCGCCTGGAAGATCGCGCCGGCCCTGCTCGCCGGCAACAGCATCGTGGTCAAGCCCGCGACCCAGTCGCCGCTGTCCCTCCTGCGACTGGCCGAGCTCGGCTCCGCGGCGGGCCTTCCCGACGGCGTGCTCCAGGTCGTCACCGGTGCCGGCGCCGGCACCGGGTCGGCCCTCGCACGGCACATGGACGTCGACTGCCTCACGTTCACCGGATCTCCCGAGGTCGGCAAACGGTTGCTCACCTACTCCGGGGAGTCGAACGCGAAAGCGGTGCACCTCGAACTCGGCGGCAAGAGCCCGCAACTGGTGTTCGCCGACGCGCCGGACCTCGCCGAAGCCGCGAGAACCGTAGCCTGGGCGATCACCTTCAACGCCGGTCAGATGTGCACGGCGGGCTCTCGGCTCCTGGTCCAGGACACCATCGCCGAACGGTTCGTCGCGGCCGTGATCACCGAGATCGAAAACACCCCGATCGGCGACCCGTTCGACCCCTCGACCCGGATCGGCCCGGTCGCGAGCGCACAGCACCGCGCCGACATCCTGGCGCACGCCAGGACCGCCGTCGCGCAGGGAGCGACGCCGGCGCTGGGCTCCCTGAAGGCGCGGGAGGGCGAGGGTTCGTACCTGGATCCGATCGTATGCACCCACGTGCGGCCCGAGCACGACCTGTTCCGGCAGGAGGTGTTCGGATCGGTCCTCGCGGTCACCACCTTCACGGACGCCGACGAGGCGATCCGGCTGGCGAACGATTCGCCGTTCGGACTCGGGGCCGGCCTGTGGACCTCGAACCTCTCCCGCGCGCACCGCCTCTCCCGGGAGATCGACGCCGGACTGGTCTGGGTGAACTGCTACGAGGAAGGGGACCTTTCGGTGCCCTTCGGCGGTCGCAAGCTGTCCGGCCACAGCGTGGACAAGAGCATCCACGCCCTCGACAAGTTCACGTCGACGAAGACGACGTGGATCCGTCTCTGACCGAAAGCGCACCATGACAACCAGCGACAAGAGCGGACACATCGCGATCATCGGGACGGGATTCTCCGGTCTGTGCATGGCGATCGCGCTGAAGAGAAAGGGCATTCACGACTTCACCCTGTTCGAACGCGCGGATGACATCGGCGGCACCTGGCGCGAGAACACCTATCCCGGCGCGGCCTGCGACGTGCCCGGCGTCCTGTACTCGTTCTCGTTCGCACAGAACCCGAACTGGACCCGGATCTACCCGCCGTGGGACGAACTGCACACCTACCTGCGGTCGGTCGCCGAGCGATTCGACGTCCTGCGGCACATCCGATTCCGCACCGAAGTGTGCGAGATGCGCTTCGACGAGCGCACCCTCACCTGGGATCTCCAACTCGCCTCCGGTGAAACCGTCGACGCCTCCGTGGTCGTCAACGGCTCGGGCGGGCTCAGCCGACCCTTCATCCCCCGGTTGACCGGCCTGGAGTCCTTCGAGGGCACCATCTTCCACTCGGCCCGGTGGCAGCACGACCACGGCCTCGCCGGCAGACGTGTCGCCGTGATCGGCTCCGGCGCCAGCGCCATCCAGTTCGTGCCCGAGATCGCCCGCCGTGCCGACACGCTGTACGTCTTCCAGCGCACGCCGCACTGGATCATGCCCCGCGGCGACGCCCCGCTGTCCGCGGCCACGCGAGCGATGTTCGCCCGCAGTCCCGCCCGGCAGCGACTGCGACGCTGGCGCACCTACTGGGAATTCGAGTCCCTCGCCCGGGCCTTCCTGGGAAACCGCAAGCTGATCGAGCGATTTCGCGCATCCGCCCTCGAATACCTGCACGCGCAGGTGCCGGATCCGCACCTGCGAGCGAAGGTCACCCCCGACTACGACCCCGGCTGCAAACGGCGGCTCGTCTCCGACGACTGGTATCCCACGCTCCGCCGCGCCAACGTACACCTGGTCACCGACACCATCGCCGAGATCCGACCGCACGCTGTGGTCACCTCCGACGGCACCGAACACGAAGTCGACACGATCGTCTTCGCAACCGGGTTCACCCCGACCGACTTCCTGGCCCCGATGAAGGTCTTCGGCCGCGACGGCATCGAACTGCTCGACGCCTGGCGGGACGGCGCCGCGACCAGACTCGGCATCGCCACCTCGGGCTTTCCGAACCTGTACTTCCTCAACGGACCCAACACCGGGCTGGGACACAACTCGATCGTCTTCATGATCGAGGCACAGGCCCGGTACATCGCCTCGGCGATAAGCCGCACGCGTGAGGCCGGCGTCGATGCCGTCGACCTCGACCGCAAGGCGCAGACCCGCGACTACGCATCCACCCAAAAACGCATGCGGCGAACGGTATGGGCGTCCGGCGGCTGCACCAGTTGGTATCAGTCCGCCGACGGACGCATCGACACTCTCTGGCCGGCGACCACGGTCGAGTACTGGCTGCGCACGAAGTTCTTTCGCATGTCGCACTACCGCCGACTGACCACACAGGAAGGCCGATCCACATGAACGTATCGCTTCTGGGCACCGGGCTGATGGGATCCGCGCTCGCCCACGCACTGCTACGCAACGGCGTCCGGGTGACCGTGTGGAACCGCACACCCGCCAAGTGCGAGCCCCTCGCCGACGCCGGCGCGGCCGTGGCCGAGTCCGCCCGCAGCGCGGTGCAGGCGAGCCCGATCGTCGTCATCAGCCTCCTGGACTACGACGTCGCGAGATCGGTTCTCGCCGAATGCGGTCCGTTGACGGGCAAGACCATCGTCAACACGCCCACCGAATCCCCCGACGAGGCGACCTCGCTCGCCGCGTGGATCGAGAGCGAGGGCGCACGGTATCTCGACGGCGCCATCGCGGCCTACCCGCAGGACATCGGAACCGAGGCATCCGCCGTCAACTACTCCGGATCCGAGCAGGCGTGGGAAGAGCTTCGCGACCTTCTCCTGCCCCTCGCCGCCCAGTCGCGATTCGTCGGAACCCGTCCCGGTGCCGCGAACGTGATCGACGCCGCGATGGCGGGCGCGTTCTTCAACGTCGCGCTCGGGGCCTTCCACGAGGCGGCCGCCTACGTGCGAGCCGAAGGCGTCGCGGTCTCCGAGATGCGCCACATCCTCCACCTGTGGACCGGCAAGCTGCTCGAACTGCTCCAAGAGGCCGTCGACACGTTCGAGACCGGCGACTACACGACCGACCAGGCGACGCTCGACGTCTACGCCGCCGCCACGAAGTCGTGGCAACAGTCGATGCTGCGCGCGGGACAACGCGCGGCCTTGATGACGGCGAACCTCGAAAACCTCGAACGCGCCTGCGCGGCCGGATACGGCCACCTGGGCGTCTTCGCCCAGATCGAAATCCTGTCCACCCCGTCCGACACCACCGACCGCTGAAGGACACCCCATGACCACCGCGACGAGCCTGGCCACCCTGCCCGGCGCCACCACCACCGTCGACGAGGTCGTCGACATTATCCGCCGCGACGGCGGCGTCATCGTCGACGGCTTCCTCGAGCCGTCCGTCCTCACCGAACTGCGCCGCCAACTGGAGCCGATCCTCGACGAAACGCGATGCGGCGACGACGCGTACTTCGCCGGCACGAACACCCGACGCGCCGGCGGACTGTTCGGCCGACTCGACGTGATGCCGCAGATCGCCCTGCACCCCCTGTACCACGGCGCCGCCAAGAAGATCCTCCAGAAGCCCGTCCCGATCTGGGCCGGACAGGACCGGATCGAGATCGTCCCGGACATCCAGATCGGCGTCACCCAGGCCATCCGCATCCATCCCGGGCAGGGCGAACAGCCGCTGCACCGCGACGACTCCAGCTTCCTGTGGCGGCACCCCGACTACGGCCGCGAGGGACGCGTGCAGATCATGGTCGCCGTCAGTGACTTCACCGCGGACAACGGCGGCACCCTGGTCGTCGCGGGCAGCCACCGATGGGACGACGAACGCCCGCCCCGACGCGAGGAGGCCGTCTCCGCGCGCATGCGCGCGGGGTCGGCACTGATCTGGATCGGGTCGACCTATCACGGCGGCGGCAACAACTCCTCGAACGCCCCGCGGACCGGTGTGACCATGGCGTTCGACCTCGCGTGCCTGCGCCAGGAGGAGAACCAATATGTGTCGATCCCGCGAGAGCGGCTGCTCGGCCTGTCCGAGGAGATCCAGCGGCTGCTGGGGTGGGGCTCCGGCGCGAACCTGATGGGCTACGTCGAACGCGACGGCCAGATGGTCGACGTCCACACCCTGCTCGCGGACGAACCCGTCGAACTGCCCACCGTGCGCTGACCCGGGTTCGCACCGGGAGCGTCCCCGCGTCCTCCTCCGAAGGAGTCCTCCGTTGAGCTTCGCCAGTCCGCATCCGGACGTCGACATACCCGAAGTACCCGTCCACCGGTTCCTGTTCGGAGCCTTCGAGGACGGTCACCTCGACAAGCCCGCCCTGATCGACGACCCGACGTCCTCGATCGTCACCTACCGTCGACTCCTCGACGAGATCGAGGCCGTCGCGGGTGCGCTGGCCGGCAGGGGCCTCGCATCGGGCGACGTGGTCGCCATCCACGCACCGAACAGCCCCTCGTTCGCGGCGGTGCTGCACGGCGTCCTGCGCGCCGGCGGCACCGCCACCACGATCAACGTGCTGTACACCGCCGGCGACATCGCCGCCCAATTGCGCGACGCGTCGGCGAAGTTCCTCGTCACCGTCGACGCACTCCTGCCACAGGCACGCTCGGCCGCCCATCTGGTCGGGATGGCCGTGGAACGGGTGATCGTGCTGGACGGGGCCGCCGGGCATCCCTCGCTTCGCGAACTGCTCGACCAGAGGTTGTCGGCACCGGACGTGGTGATCGAACCGCGCACGCACACGGCCGTGCTCCCCTACTCCTCCGGCACCACGGGGCGGCCCAAGGGCGTCATGCTCACGCATCACAACCTGGTCGCCAACGTCTGTCAGATCGCGAAGCCGACCGGAATCAGGGACAGCGACCGAATCCTCGCGGTACTGCCGTTCTTCCACATCTACGGACTGACCGCGCTCCTGAACGCCGCCCTGTACCACCGGGCCACGCTCGTCACGATGCCGCGGTTCGACCTCGCCGACTTCCTCGGCGCCATCGAACGGCACCGTTGCACCTATCTGCTGATCGCACCACCGGTCGCTCTGGCACTCGCCAAGGACCCGTCGGTCGATCTCCACGATCTGTCGAGCGTGCACACGATCTGTTCGGGCGCGGCACCGTTGGACGGGGCCCTGGCCCAAGCGGTGGCGACTCGACTCGCGTGCCGGGTCTACCAGGGATACGGGATGAGCGAACTCAGCCCGGTGAGCCACACGGTCGGCGTCGACGAAGACGCCCCGGCCGACTCCGTCGGGAGACCGGTCGCGAACACCGTCAACAAGATCGTCGACCCCGAGACGGGAATCGAGGTGGCGCTGCCCGAGAACGGCCGCAGCGCACCGGGCGAACTCTGGGTCAAAGGACCGAACGTCATGGCCGGGTATCTGGGAAACGAGGCCGAGACCCGCGCGACGATCGACGCCGAGGGTTTTCTGCACACCGGAGACATCGCCGTGGTCGACTCCGACTCCACGATCTATATCGTCGACCGACTCAAGGAACTCATCAAATACAAGGGCTACCAAGTGCCTCCGGCCGAACTGGAGGCGGTTCTGCTCGGCCACCCGATGATCACCGACGCCGCCGTGATCGGCGTACCGACCGAAGCGGGAGAGGTACCCAAGGCGTTCGTCGTGCGTGGGCACGGTGCGCAACTCTCCGAGGAGGCCGTGATGTCGTTCGTCGCCGACCGGGTCTCCCCGCACAAAAAGGTGCGCCAGGTGGAATTCATCGACGCCATACCCAAATCGGCCGCGGGAAAAATCCTGCGAAAGGACCTGCGGGCCTTGCACCGCGGCTGATCCTCCGCCCCAAGGATTGCCGGTGGTGGGTTCCGGCCCGGGGACGGGTGACGGTCCGCATCTCCGCATCGAGGTCGAGGTGCGTCCCGGGACGGGACCGTCATCGTGCGCGAGGTCATGGGCGCGTGGCGCAAGGGTCACCGTGTTCATCGGTGGGGTCGGGCGGCAGGCGGGGGCGGCTCAGGGCAGCAGGTTGCGCAGGACGGCCGAGGAGAGGGCGGCGTCGAGCGCGCCGACGCCGGTGAGGTCGGCGACGGTGATGGCGGTGCGCGGTCGGTGGGGTGGGTCCTTCAGAAGCAGGCCCGCAGCGTGGTCGGCGTGCCTGTCCACGATGCCGCTGCGGACCGCGTGGCCGAAGTCGCCGTGGTCGAGGCACTGTTCGCGGTCGTCGGTGGCTATCAGCTGTGCGCGGCCGAAGAGGGCTGCGGGCAGTTCGTTCTTGTGGGGCATGTCGGCGCCGATGCCTGTGACGTGTGTGCCCTCGCCGACGGCCTGCGCCTCGAGGACGGGGGTGGTGGCGGGGGTGGCGGTGACGATGATGTCGGTTTCGGCTGCCGCGCGGGCGCCGGCGGGGCGGGCATGGAGCCCTTGCGTGTTCAGCCACGCGCAGAGGTCCTGTGCCCGGTGCGGGGCACGGCTGTGGACCAGGACATCGGTGAGGGGGCGGAGCCGGGCGAGCCACGTCACTTGGAGGCGGGCCTGTTCGCCGGTGCCGAAGACGGCCAGGGTTGTGGCGTCGGGGCGGGCCAGGGCGTGGGTGATCAGTGCGCCTGCGGCCGCGGTGCGCAGGGCGGTCAACAGTCCGCCGTCGTTCAGGAGGGCGCGGACTCGGCCGGTGCGCGCGTCGAGCGCGCAGACCAGGCCGTGGTTGGAGGGGAGCCCCTCGTGGTGGTTGCGGTAGAACCCGGTGGCGATCTTGACGGTGAAGGTGTCGGAGCCGGCGATCCAGCCGGCTTTGACGTGACAGTCCCCTTCGGCGTCGGGGAAGTCCAGATGCAGGGGTGCGGGGACGGTGGTACGGCCTTCGGCGTGGGCGATCAGGGCCTCGCGGACGGTCTTCATGACCAGATGGGGCGGCGCGGCCTCGGCGATGGCGGGTCTGTCGAAGAGGGGGAGGCTCACCGGTGGTCTCGCATCCATGAGGTGAAGGCGTCCAGGCCCCGTTCGGGGTGGGCGCGGCCGATCCCGATGCGGAACCGGTCGACGGGTGTCGGGGTGAGGTCGGAGTGGTAGATGCTTGCGGGCAGCAGGAGGACGCCGGCTTCCTCGACCAGGCGGGTACAGAAGGTCTCGACGCCCTCGGCTCCCAGGTGGCGGGGGTACGCGACGCAACCGCCGTCGGGGGCCTGCCAGTCGAAGTGTTCGGGGAACCAGGCGAAGAACGCGTCGAACACGGGGAGGTTCGCGGCGATCAGGGCCCGGTTGCGTTCGAGGATGATGGTGCGGGACTTGAGGGCGATGCGGGCCAGGACCTCGCTGGGCCCGGCGTTGCAGATGGTGGTGTAGTGCTTGGCCCGTTCCAGACGCGAGCGCAGGGCGGCGTCACGGCAGGTGATCCAGCCGACGCGCAATCCGGGCAGACCCAGGGACTTCGAGGTGACGTTCAGGGACAGGGCGCGCGGGGACAGATCGGCGGCGTTGGGCAGCGTGCGTCGGGTGTCGCGCTCGAGGCCGCGATAGACCTCGTCGCCGAAGAGGTGGATGTCGCGTTCGTCGCACAGCCGGGCCGGCGCGGCGAAGTCGGCCGCGTCGGCCCGATGTGCGGGGCCGGAGCGTTGCGCGGGCTCCCGACATCGACCACCGCGACCCGGCGCCGGCCCGGCCCAGGAGCAGGGCTGCGTTCAGTCCCGCCGCGCCCGCACCAACAACCACCACGTCGTACACGTCATCGTCGGCGGCGGCGTTTCGTACATTGTTCGTCGTGTCGTTCATGGCGATCACCTCCGCCTTGAGCGTGCCTCTCCGGTCGTGCTGCCGGCAAACATCCTTGCTGTTCCCGCAACAACCGCCGTCGCCGAGTCGCGTTGTCGGGCGCCTTGCCCGGAGGCCACCGGTCAGGCCCTGATCACCTTGCCGTCACGAGTGTCGTCGGCTCGGCCGGCTCAGCCGGGTGGTCGCGGCCTCGCGGAGGGCCTCGCGGACGAACCGGGTCGGGGTGAGGGGGCGGTGGTCGACGGTGGCCGCAGCCATGTCACCGTGGCGTCCGGATCGCCGCTGGGCAGCACGACCCGGGAACCCGGCCCGACCTGACGCACGCCGCCCCCGGTTCGACATCGGAGGCGGATCCCTCGCTCCGAGGAGGCACCAGGAAGCCGATGCGGTGCCGCCGGTGATCGTGGATCACCGCGCCGAGTGGTACCGCACGCTCGTGCAGCAGCCGCAGGGCCGCCAGGCCGAGGGGCGCGTCGACCGCGATCACGTCGAACGTGACGCCGGTGGCGGCCGACTGTGGGCCCCGCGGGGAGGCGTTGTACACGCCGAGTTGTCTCGATGGCGTAGTCGCCGTGGTCGTGTCGTCGCCGTTCACGCGGGAGGCGGTGGAATTCATGGCGGGAGACCTCCCGGCTGCGCGACCTCACCGGCCCAGACATCGCCGCCCGGGCGGCGGACGAGGTGCTGTTCCTGCCGCTCGGCTCGATCGAGCAGCACGGCCCGCACCTGCCGGTGGGACACCGACACGCACATCGCCGAGCGCTTCGCCGCCGCCTCGTGCGCCGCACCGGCGGCACGTGCTGGTCAACGGCCACTTCGAGAACACCGCGCCGGCCGTCGAGGGCGTCGACCTGGCAGAGGGTGGCCATGCCGGCGGTGATGGACTCGTCGACGACAACGGCCTCCGGGGGCAGCAGGGCTCCGACGACCGCCGCCCGGTTGTCGACGGTCGGTTCACCGTGCGGCAGCAGCGGCGGCGACGGCGACAGTGGGGCGAGGATCGGTTCGGTGTCCGGCGCGACCGGGTCGGCCGGCATGTCCAGGTCGAGCAGGGTGTCGGCGCCTGTGTCCTCGGCGAGGACGTGCACGCGGGTGTCGGGGGGCGTCGGCAGGCTGGTGCGGCCGGGTAGGCGAACCGGAGGGCGGCGTGCGAGCTCCGGTCGGCGGGCGGGGGATGGCCGTCGCCCGTGTACGCGACGGCGACCGCAGGTTCCCCACGTCGTTCCGGTCAGGGCGCTTCGCACGTGGTCGTCTTGGAGGGATGGCGCGCCAGGGCGGTAACCTCGATGTCCATGTAAGGGAAGAGGGGCAGCGCGGAGAGCAACTCGTGCAGTTCGTCGTTCGATTCGACGTCGAAGACCGAGAAATTCGAGTACTCGCCGACGATTCGCCACAGGTGCGGCCACTTGCCTTCGCGCTGGAGCCGCTGACTGTAGGCCTTCTCACGAGCCACGATGTCGGCCCGTGTCGCGGGGTCGAGGTCGGTCGGAAGGCGGACATCCATCCGGACGTGGAACAACATCGGCGACTCCAGGGTCAGGCTCGGACGGGGTCGAGGGCGAAGTCGTACGCGACGCCTTCACCCGCGCCGCCGGTCGTGGGCCTCGGTTCGAGGACGAGTTCGGGTTTGACCGCCGAGGCGATGTCGTCGTCGTTGTGGGCGTCTCCGGAGAAGTAGAGCTGGGCGGTGAGCAGTTCGTGCCCGGGGGCGGAGACCTTCACGTGCAGGTGCGCGGGCCGCCAGGAGTGCCAGCCGGCTGCGGCGATCAGTCGGCCGCAGGCGCCGTCGGTGGGGATCCGGTAGGGGGCGGGGCGCACGGTGTGGATCTCGAAGCGGCCTTCGTCGTCGGCGGTGAAGGTGGCGCGCAGGTTCCATTCGGGGATGCCCGGCGCGAACTGGGAGTACAGGCCGTTCGCGTCGGCGTGCCAAAGCTCGATTCTCGCCCCGGCCAGTGCCCGGCCGTCGGTGGAGGTGACCTGCCCGGTCCACACCAGTGGGGTACCGGGTTCGCCGGACCGGGTGGGGACCGAGCCGCGCGGGCCCCGGTCGGGAGCGTTGGGCACGTAGTACGGGCCCTCGATGGTGCCCTTGTTGCCCTTGCGGTGTTCGGTGGCGACGTCCTCGACGACATGCTCGACCCAGACGTCCAGGAACAGCGGCCATTCGCCGGTCTCGCCGACGTCGATCATCCACGCCTTGAGGGCGTTGTACTCGGCGTAGGTGACCGTGTGGCGCCGGATGATGGCGTGCACCGCCGCGAGCACTTCGCGGGCGAGCACATCGACACGCTCGGGGGGCGTATCGGCACCGGGTCCGGCCTTGTCGGTCTTGAATCGGTCGGTCGCGTCGGCGCCGGACCCAGCGGCGGTCGGAGCCTTGGGATCGGTGGTCATGGGATTCTCCTGGATTCCGTGGCTTTCGTGGGGCTCTGTCGTTTCGTTCAGTGGTCTTGGCGGTAGTGGTCGAGTTTGTCCGGATCGATCTCGAAACCGAGCCCGGCGCCGGGACGGATGGCCAGCTGACCGTCGGTGATCTCGAGAGGTTCGGTGAGCAGGTCGTCGCTCATGTCGAGGAAGTTCGACAGCTCGCCGGCGCGTCGCGCGGTCAGGGGGTATGCGGCTCCGAACGCGACAGTGCACAGTGAACCGATCTGCCCGTCGATTTGATTGCCCATCACCACTTCGAGTCCGAGACCTTCGGCGAGGTGGTGAGTACGCTGCGATCGGGTGAATCCGGTGCGCGCGGTCTTGATGTTGACCGCGGTCGCGGAGCCGCCGAGGATCTCCCGCGTGACATCGGCCGGGGTGACGGCGGATTCGTCGGCGATGAACGGCACGTCGAGCCGGGAGACCAGCCATCGTCGGCCGAGGACGTCGTCGGCGGGGCAGAGTTCTTCGGCGAACGACAGCCCGAGGTCGTTCATCTCCGTCATCGCACGGGCGGCTTCGGACGCGGTCCAACCGCGGTTGCCGTCGACGTAGAGATCGACGTCGTCGCCGAGCCCGGTGCGCAGGGCCCGGACGACCGCGGTGTCCAGCGACACGGGCCGGCGGCCGACTTTCACCTTGAACGTGGTGATGCCGTACCGGTCGACCATGCGCTCGGCCTCGGCGACCATCGCCGCGGGCGCGTCGAAACCGAGCATGTGCGACACCCGCATCCGGTCGGTGTAGCCGCCCAGCAGTTCGGTGACCCGGACGTCGAGGCTGCGGCCGAGCGCGTCCCACACGGCCATGTCGATCGCGGCCTTCGCGGCCGGATTGCCGACCGTGCGGGCGAGACGGGCCGAGATCAGCTCACGCTGCAGCAGGTTCAGTCCGACGAGTTGCGGGGCGAAGATCCCGTCGATGACGGCTCGAATCCCGGTTTGGGTCTCGCCGTAGGTGAACGGGCGAGGCGCTGCCTCGGCGACCCCGACTATTCCGTCGTCGGTCCGAACCCGAACCAGCACATGTTCGGCAACGTGTACCTCACCGGAGGCGAACCTCAGCGGCTTGCGGTACGGGATGGCGAACGGAATCGCCTCCACGCCGGTTATTTTCACCAGGTCCTCTCAAAGGGTCGGTAGTGGGAAGGGCCGGTGGTGGGCGGACGGCCTCCCGTCCGACATCCGCGCAACCCGTGGTTCGATTCCCGGCGCGAGGATCGGATTTCGCACGCCGGACGGGCGCCGCGGCGAGCCGAGGGGCCGCTCAATAGAGTTCGATCACCAGCTTGTCCGTCAGCGCGCGGGACACGCAGAGCGCCATCTGATCGCCGGCGGCCTTATCGCTCACCGACAGGCAGGCGTCCCGGTGGTCGGGCGTGCCTTCCAGGACACCCGACACGCACGACCCGCAGATGCCTTCCTCGCAGGACTTGAACACGTCGATGCCGTTCTCGGTCAGCACCGACAGAATCGACCGGTCGGCGGGGACGTCGAAGACCTCCCCGGTGTCGAGTTCGACGATGAACGGCCGATCGGCGCCGGTGTCGATCCCGGCAGCGGTGAAGTGCTCGATGTGGACGTGCGCTTCGCCGACCATGGGTGCGAACACGCCGGCGACCCGGTCCATGAATCCTCGCGGTCCGCACGTGTAGACATGACAGTCGGCGGTCAGGCGGGCGGCGACCCCGGCCAGGACGGCCGGCTGATCGTCGCGGGGGACCCCGAAGTGCAGGTGTACCCGATCACGGAAGTTGATACGTCGTTCGAGCAGCTCGGTGAAGGCCGCGTCGGTTCGGCTGCGGGCGAAGTAGTGGAGTTCGAAGTCCGCCGCGTCCCGGTGCAGTCGGTGGGCCATACCCAGCAGCGGGGTGACCCCGATTCCCCCCGCGACCAGCACGTGCCGGTCGGCATCGGCGGCGAGCGTCAGCAGGTTTCGAGGCGCGCCGACTTGGAGTTCGTCGCCCTCCGCGACCGTGTGCAGCGCCGCCGAGCCGCCCCGTGACTCTGCCTCGCGTTTGACTGCGATGAGCAGTGCCGTGGGGTCGTCGGGTGGGCCGCACAGCGAGTACTGCCGCACGATTCCGGTCGGGCCCGTGACGTCGACGTGCGCACCGGCCTGATAGGGCTCGAACGGGCGACCGTCGTCGCGGACCAGGCGCAACGCCCGGATGTCGGGCGTCTCCTCGACCACCGCGGCGACGCGCACCAGGATGTTCGGCATCGTCGCTCCCTTCTCAGCGCAGGTGGAGCCCGCCGTTGGCGTCCCAGCAGGCCCCGGTGACCGATGCGGCCTCGGGAGCGGCCAGCAGCGCCACCATGCGGGCGATGAAGGCTGGATCGCCGAGTCGACCGACGGGGATGTCCCTGGAGAAGGCCGCGAGACTGTCCACGCCGACGATCGACCGCACTGTGGAGCCATCCAGCGGCCCGGGCGATACGGCGTTGACGGTCACGCCGTGGGGTGCGAGTTCGCGGGCGAAGACCTTGGTCGCGGACAGGACGGCGCCCTTGGAGGAGGCGTAGTGTCCGCCGGTCGCCGTGCCGCCGTTCTGGCCGGCCAGCGAGGCCATGTTGACGATCCGTCCGTAGCCTTGTCCGGCGAAGTGCGCGCCGAAGATCTGGCAGGCGACGAACGTCCCGGTGAAGTTGACCGCCATGACGGTGTCCAGTTCGTCGGGCGTGATCTCCAGCAGCGGCGTTGCCCGGGTTCGGGCGGCATTGTTGACCAGGACGTGCACCGCGCCGAAGTCGCGGACGACGTCGGCCTTCAGCCGTTCCAGGGCCGAGCGTTCGCCGACGTCGACGGTGTAGGCCCGTGCGGACCTGCCGGCGCCGTCGAGGTTCCTCGCGAGCGTGGCCGCCGCGTCGCCGTCGAGATCCGCGAT
This sequence comes from Embleya scabrispora DSM 41855, assembly GCF_000372745.1. GTDB lineage: Bacteria > Actinomycetota > Actinomycetes > Streptomycetales > Streptomycetaceae > Embleya > Embleya scabrispora. The sequence continues at coordinate 76,201 of NZ_KB889682.1, forward strand.
CGCGACGCGGTAGCCCTCGGTGTGCAGGTGCCGCACGATGAACTCGCCCAGTCCGTGGGCACCGCCGGTGACCACGGCGATTCGGGGCGTCGGGTCGGCGCTCACAGCAGGAACCCCGCGGCCGGGACGGCCTCTTCGCTGTCGACGAGCCGAACGACCTTCCGTGTGATCCGGTCGCCTCCGGGGCCCTCGGGAGACAATCGGATCCGATGCAGTACCTCGCCCGCCCAGATGTCGTGGTTGCCACGTTTGTAGGCGATCAGGATCTGTGCGGACCGCAGCACGACCTCCTCGTCGGACGCCGACTGCGGCACGAACCGGGACACGGTTCGCACCGTGCGCGCGGCGTCGACCGCGGCGATGGCGTAGCCCTCGGTCATCCGGGTCACGCGCATACGCCGCATGCGCGCGTCGTCGTAGACCATGTTCAGCGTGTCGGCGAAGTCGTCGCCGGTCGGATCGACCGGAATCACGTAGAGGCCGTCGTCGGTGAACAGCTCGTTCCACGTCACGTAGTCCTTGCGGTCGAGCAACTCGGCCTCACGCCAGACCAGTTCGACGGCGCGGGTCACGCGCGGGTCGGTCATCGGGATGGGGGCGGGCGCGTCGGTGCGCTCAGGCATCGCTCATCATCTCCTTCCACTTGGCGTAGGCGGCGCGCATGCCCGTCTCGTCGGTGACGTGCGAGGTGGGTCGGCCGTCGGGCCCCGTGGTCTCCCGGGCCAGTCCGCGGTTGATCAGGATCGGCATCTCGGGGGCGCCCCGGGCGCCGCGCTGGACACGGTCCCAGCCTTCGGCGTCGTCGGGGGTGCCGAAACCGAAGGGCCCCTGGAAGTGCTCGTGGATGCGCAGCCGTTCCCGGTTGACCGCCTCGACCCCGGGCGGACCGTCGACGCCGATGGCGATGTGCTCGATCCACGTTTCGTCGACCGAGATCGGGCGCAGCACCCGGAAGAACGCCGCCGACATCGAGACGTTGGGGAAGAGGTTGAGGTTGAACCCGGTGCCGTGCATGGCGCGGATCAGCCTGCGTACCCGTGTGGGGTCGAGTGTCCGCGACAACTCCCGGACGAGGGGGTCGAATCGGCTCTGCAAGGGCTCGGTTCCGTCGTCCGCGTCGAGGTCGGAGTGCTCGGGCACCATCTGCATGACGCTGTGGCCGTTGCCGAGCGCGTGGGTGACCGCCGCGGGGTCGGTCATGAACGACATCATGTCGGCGGTCTCGGGGTCGACCGAGGCCATCCAGGAGCGGTGCACGATGGGGAAGTGGTAGCCGTCGGTGGTGTTCTCGAGCTGGATCTTCCAGTTGCCGCGGAACTTGAACCGGTGCCTGCCGAGTACCTTGATCGGGTAGCCGCCGCCCTGCTTCATGAAGCGGTCGATCCACAGCCTGGCGTCGCCGAGGAAGTCCTCGAGGGGTTCGACGTCGTCGTCGAACGTCGCGAAGACCATGCCGCCGTAGGACTCGGTGCGCAGTTTCCGCAGGGAGAGGTCGCCCTTGTCGACGACCCCTTCGTAGCCGTCGGGGTAGGGGATGCCGCGCAGCGTGCCGTCTAGGCCGTAGGACCAGGCGTGGTAAGGACAGGTGAATCCGTTGGCCAGGCCCTGCGGCTTCTCGCAGACGCTCGCCCCGCGGTGGCGGCAGCGGTTGAGGAGGGTGTGCAGCGCGCCTCTGCGGTCGCGCGTGACGATCACCGGTTGCCGGCCGACATGGGTGGACTTGAAACTGCCCGCAGCGGGCAGTTCGCTTTCGTGGGCGACCCATACCCAGGTGCGCTCGAAGATCATGGCGATCTCCTGCTCGAAGATGCCCGGGTCGGTGTAGAGGCGGCCGGCGACGTGGTCCTCGGCGACGAGGTCGGCCGGGCTGCGGTCGTGGAAGGTGTCGGTCATCGGACTCTCCGGGTGCGGATCAGTCGGGCAGGACGACGTCGTCGCGGACGGTCAGGGCTCGGCCGATGCGAGCCTCGACCTTGGCGAAGCGCCATAGCTTGAGGTCGCCGTCGCCGACCGGGGTGGTGCGAAAGAGGTCGCAGGCCGCCTCGACGGTGTCCCGGTTGTCGGCGTCGGCGAGGATGTAGCAGGTCCAGGGCCACCCGTCGGAGGGGCCGACCATGTGTGAGTCGTCGTCGATGTCGCCGATGAACGTGATGCCCGGCAGGGCCTTGAGCCGGTCCGTCATCGACACGAACGCCTTCCAGACGTCGCCGGCCGTGAGGCCGTCCCGGGGGAGGTCGAAGAAGCTCCGGTTGATGCCGATGCAAAAGAGCACGCGAAGTGGCCGCGTTGCCATGGGATCTCCTTGTGGTGGCGGTCGTCGGTTCAGCGAAAGCCGGGCGTCGTGGCCGGCAGTCCCATCAGGACCGCGCCGGCGGCGTCGAACATGGCCGGGCCGAGGAAGGCGTGCTGTTTCGGCACCAGAGCGTCGCCTTGCAGTGCTCGCAGGGGGTGTGCGGTGTGGATCGGCGCTGTTCCGGAGATCTCCACCAGGCGATCGACGACTTGGGAAGCGGTCCTCGCCAAGTGCGCCGACGCGAGCCGCAGGTGGGCGTTGTGCTCGTGGGTGGCCTCGTCACCGGCCAGCACCGTCGCCCAGACCTCGTCGCTGATCTCGTAGAACCAGGCCCTCGCCGACCGCAACGCGGCTTCGGCCTCGGCGACTCCGGTCCGGTAGTAGGCGCGGTCGGCCGACTTCGGAGCGCCGGTGACACCCGCGTAGCCGGCGCCGACGCGCTCCGCGTGGTCCAGCGCGGCCCTGGCGACCCCGGCGCCCACGACGGCGAGGACCTGTGCCGCGTAGGCGATCGTCGGATAGCGGTAGAGCGGTTCGTCCACGGTCGGCTGTCCGCCCCGGACGAACGTCCATTCCCGTGGGACCTCGACGTCGCGGACGACCAGGTCGAACGAGCCCGTGCCGCGCATGCCGACGACGTCCCACTCGCGGACGATCTCGACCTGGTCGGGGTGCAACAGAGCGGTGCGCGGCTTCCCGCCGGTCGACGCATCGCCGGGGATGCCCACGCCCAGGATGTCGGCGCCCACGCAGCCGCTGGCGAACTTCCACCGTCCGTCGACGCGAAAGCCCCGCTCGGTCGGAGGGGCGGGCTGAACCGGGAACAGTCCGCCGGCGAACACGAGATCCGGGCCGTCCCGGTAGAGTTCGGCCTGCGTCTCCAGTGGGAGGGCGGCGAGGTAGATCAACGCCGAGCCGAAGCTCGCCACCCAGCCTGTGGAGCCGTCGACGACCGAGATCTGCTCGATCCGGTCGAGGAATTCGGCGGGTGGCAGAGGCTCGCCGCCGAACCTCGCGGGTGTGGCGGACCGGTAGATGCCGACCTGCTTGAGCCGGGCGATGAAATCCGTCGGAACGTGGCGCTGCTGTTGGAACCGGGCTCGGCGCTCGGCGAGCTCGTCGAGAACGCTCTCGAAGGTGACGGCGCCACGCCCGGAGCCGGTTATCGCCGCCGCGACCTCGGGGCGGTTCTCGTCGGTGTGCACCATCTCTGCTCCTTGTCGGGCCGGGTGTTCCCAGACGCTACGAAACGTGCCCGGGTGGGCGGAATCGGTATTGCCTATGCGGACGTAAGGGATTTCTTCAGCGTGGGGTCGCGGCGCGGCCACCTATGCTGGCGAGATGGAGGCCGACCCTCGTGCGCCGGAGCTGACGACGCAAGATTTCGTGGCGATGATGAACGCCACCCGGATGTGCGTGCTCGTCCACGACGGCGCGACGAAGGACATCCTGTGGGCCAACCCGGCGGCGTGCGACATGCTCGGGTGGGACGTCACCGAGCTGCGGCCGCTCAAGGCCGACGACATGAGCAGTTCCGCGTGGCAGTACGACCGGGTCGTCGGACGCGCCTGGCTCCAGGAGGCGGTGGAGAAGGGTGTCGGCCGCGTCGAATGGCACTATCGCGCGAAGTCCGGCCGGGTGATTCCGACCGACGCGGTCGCCGTGCGGGTCGAGCTCGCGCAGGGGCCGGCGGTGATGGTGCAGTTCCGCGACATCGAGCGTGAACAGGAGATCGAGCGGCAATTGCGACTGACGACGTCCTGGGTTGCCGCGCTCGCCCACCACACGTCGGCTCTCGTGCTGATGCTCGACTCGTCGGGCACGGTGCGATTCGCGACCGACACCGCCGTCGCGGTGCTCGGCGCGAGCGCCGACGAGGCGCCGGGGCGGTTGACCGACCACGTCGCGTTGCGGATGAACGGCCGAGTGTCCACCTGGGACGACGTGGTGGATCAGGCCCGGCCTGTCACGTCGGTGAGCCTGGAGGTGCCCGCCGGGGACGGCGGTGAACCGGTGTGGCTCGAGGGGAGCCTGGAGCGGTTCGAGGAGGGCGACGGCGACGCGCTGCTGATGCTGCTGCACGACGTCTCCGGGCGTGTGCGCGACGAGGTCCGCCGAGAACGTGAGCTGCACCGGGAGAACTACCTGGCGCGCCACACGGCGATGGGGGACATGGCGATGGCGATCGCCCACGAACTCGGCCAACCGCTCGCCGCGGCAGGCAACTTCCTCGCCGGTGTGCGACCGCGGGCACAGGAGTCGGAGACGGCGACAGGCGACCCGGACGTCGCGGCGGCGCGCCTCGTCCAGGGCATCGACGGCGCCATGCGGCAGATCGAGCGGGCGAGCACCATCGTCGAGTCGGTCCGCGCGTTCGTCGGACATCTCGAACACATCCGGCAGGTCGTCGACCTCAACGCCATCGTCGAGGAATGCCTGTACTTCGTTCGCCTGCGCGCCGCGTCCGCCGGCGTCGACGTGGCCTTCGAGCCGGCCGCGCGGCCCGTGCCGGTCCGCTGCGAACGCGTCCTCACCGGTCAGGTTGTGCTGAACCTGTGCTTCAACGCCATCGACGAGATGGCCCAGTGCCCGCGGTCGCGACGGCGGGTCGTCATCAAAACGGGGATCGAGGCCGCCGCCGGGGTGCTCACCGTCGACGACCGGGGCCGCGGCTTCCCGCGAAATCCGTTCGAGGAGTCGTTCACCACCAAAGAGCACGGCAGCGGGCTCGGTCTGGCGCTGAGTCACCGTGTCATCACCCGGCAGCACGGCCGCATCTGGGCCGAGCGTCGTGCCGAAGGCGGCTCGCGCTTCGGGTTCGCGCTGCCGCTTGCCGACGAAGCCGAACTCGGATCGGGCGACCGGCGTTAGGAATCCTTCAGACGCACCCGGAGAACTGTCGATATCCCGGACACGATCGGCTGCGTAGCGTCGGAACGGCCCCGGTACCGACCGGGTACTCCGTTTTCGCCCGCTAGGAGGAACCGTGTCCGAGCCGACCCGGACGCAGCGCGAATTCCGCGACGCGATGGCCAACCTTTCGGCGGCCGTCAACGTCGTCACCACCGACGGGCCCCGCGGTCTCGCCGGAATGACGGTGAGCGCGGCCTGCTCCGTTACCGACTCGCCGCCGACGGTGCTGGTCTGCATCAATCAGTCCAGCCGATCCCACAGCGTCCTGATCGCCAACGGCCGGATCTGCGTCAACGTTCTCGGCGCCGAACACGAACGCATGGCGATGCACTTCGCCGGGGCGACCCGGATACCCACGGCGCAGCGGTTCACCGAGGACTGCTGGGACCTCGAGTCCGAAGGCGTTCCCGTCCTGCGCGGCGCGCCCGTGTCGGTCGTCGGCCGGATCGTCGCCGAGCAGGCACAAGGATCCCACTCGGTGCTGTTCGTCGAGGTCGAGAAGGTGATCACCCGAGAGGGCAGCGGCGCGTTGATCTACTTCCAACGCCGGTTCCACAGCCTGGCCGCCCAACCGCTACGTGCCTGACCGCCCCTTCGCCGAAAGGAGATTCCCCATGATGTCGTCAAGCCGCCGGGAGCGGCTCGCGGGAGCTTCCCCGCGCTGCGGTGGCAGCTGGTTCGCACAGGCGGGCACGGACGGTCCGGCCGTCGCGGATGAGGGCCCGAAGCACGTTCGGCCGACGTCTGGCGAGGGCCGGGATTGCCTGCTCCTACGAACGACCCGAACATCCCTACGAGGAAAGGTATGGGACCCCGTGGATCGGCCCACCATGACCACAGCCCATCGCTTGACGCTGACCTGCTACAACGACACCCACGGCTACGGCTGGCGACATGTGGACCTGTTCGTCCACGACGCCGAGGGGCGAGAGTTGGACTGGGTGCACTGGCAGGCACCCGGCGACGGCCCGGACGCGGCCGACGCCGTGACCGCACGCGTCGAACCGCTGTTGCGGCGGACATCCGAATGGCGTCACGGGATCGGCGGGAGCGGTGTGGACTACTGGATCGCCGACGCCGTCTGGGCACGGCCATGACGCCGCGGTTCCGGCCCTGGCCCCTGCGCGAACTCGTCGCCGACCTGCGTGCCGGCCGGACCACGCCGGACGAGGCGCTGGCCCGGGCCCGTCGCAGGATCGCCGAGACGGACGCCGAGTTGCGCGCCTGGGTCGCCTGCGACCCCGCGCCCGCCGTGACCGCGACGGCGGGCCCGCTCGGCGGGGTACCGCTCGCGGTGAAGGACATCATCGACGTGGCAGGCCTGCCGACCCGCTGTGGTTCGGCGCTGCGGGTCGACATCGGGCCCGCGGCGTCCGACGCGGCGATCGTGCGCGCGTGGCGCCATGCCGGTGCCGTGCCGATCGGCAAGACCGTGACCACCGAGTTCGCGTTCTTCGCCCCGGGGCCGACCCGCAATCCGGCCGCGCCGGGGCACACCCCGGGAGGCTCGTCCAGCGGGTCGGCCGCCGCGGTGGCCGCCGGTCACGTACCGCTCGCGTTGGGCTCGCAGACGGCCGGATCGGTGACCCGCCCGGCCGCGTTCTGCGGGATCGCCGCGATGGTGATGAGCCGGGGCAGGTTCGCTCTCGACGGCGTCGTGGGACTCAGCCCCGGCTTGGACAGCCACGGCCTGTTCGCCGCGACGGTCTCCGACGTCGCGCTCGCGTGGTCGGCGCTGACCGGTGACCCTGATGCCGGACTGGACGAGCAACGGCCGCCCCGCCTGCTCGTGTGGCGCGCCGAGGCGCACAGCGGTGTCGAGCCGGCGACGCGGGCCACGATGGACGCGGCGACGAGCCGCCTGCGGGCCGCCGGCGCCGTGGTCGACGAGATTGCCGACGAATCGCCGATCTCGGCGCTGACCATCGCCCACCGGGTCGTGATGGCCTACGAGGCGGCGCGGGAGCGAGCGGCGGAACTGGCCGTCGCACACCGACTGAGCGAACCGTTGGGGAGCCTGCTTCGAACCGGCGCGGCGATCCCGCACGAAGACTACGAAGCGGCGCGGCGGGCCGTGGCCCGAGCCGCGGAGCGACTCGCCCTCGTGTCGGCCTCCTACGACGCCGTACTGGGACCGGCAGCACAAGGGTCGGCGCCGGCCGGGTTGGCGTCCACGGGCGACCCCGTGCTCAGCCGGGCCTGGCAGGCGCTCGGTCTGCCGGTGGTCACCGTGCCGGGTCTGCGCGGCGACACCCGCCTGCCACTGGGCGTACAACTCGTCGGCCGGGCACGAGGCGAGGCCGCGCTGCTCGGCATCGGCTGCTGGGTGGAGGGCGTGCTGCGCGGCGGAATCCGACCGTCCGTGCTCACACGTTGACGCGGTGGGTCAGGATGTCGCGGATCAGCGTGCCGAGGCTGTCGGCTCGGGTCTTGGCCTTGATCCGGGCCCGGTGCACGTCGACTGTCTTGACACTGGTGCCCAGCCGGTGGGCGATGACCTGACTCGGCAGTCCGTCGACGACCAGCCGGAGTACCTCGCGTTCGCGCCGGGTCAGGGTCCCCAACCGGGCGCCGACGGTTCGCCGCTCGGCGTGCTCGGCGAACCTGCGGCGCGCCTCGACCAACTGGGCCTGCACGACCTCCACCATGCGCTGCGGCTGGTAGGGCTTCTCCAGAAAGTCGACCGCGCCGGCGGTGAGGGCGCGCACGGACATCGGGATGTCGCCGTGCGCCGAGCAGAACACGACCGGTGCGGGATAGCCGAGTTCGGTCAGTCTCTCCTGCACCCCGAACCCGCCGACACCGGGCATGCGCACGTCGACGATGACCACCGCCGGTTCTCCCGGGTCGAACTCGTCGAGGAACGTGCGCGCGTCGGGGTAGGTCAGCGCCTGGATCCCGACACTTTCCAGGAGAAACACCAGCGACTGCCGCAGGTCCTCGTCGTCGTCGACGACGTGGACGACCGGGTCGGGCCGTGTCTCGGGGAACGTCATCGAATCCACCCCACCACGAATCCTCCGGCCCACGGGCGGGTCACGGCTTCATCAACACCGAGGTCGACGGGTGGTCGATCGCCCAACCCGGTGTCAACGGGGCGACGAAAACGTTCTCGGTGCGGGTACGAGTAATCCGCCACGTGCCGCCGACGCGACGGAAGGCGTTGTTGAGGCGGCTGGAGCGCAGCAGGGACGTGCCGTCGGAGAACACCCACGGCTGCACGTGGATCCACTGCCCGGTCGCCCGGTCGCCGGCCACGTGGATCTGTTCCGACGTCAGGTAGTGCGCGTTCAACACCAGCCTCGGATCCCGCTCGGCGCCCCAGAACCGTTGGAAGTGGGCGCGGATGGCGTCGCTGCCCTCGGCCCGGCCGAACTGGCCGTCGTAGTACTCGCCGACGCCCTCCCACACCGCGTCGGCGGTGTAGAGCTCCATGATCGTGTCGATTCGGCGATTGTCGTCGAGCACGCCGAATTCGGGGCACGGAGTGTCGCAGAGGAACATGTACCGCGCCTGGATCCGGCGGATCTCGGCTTCGGCCTCCAGGACCGCGACGCGGTGGGCCAGGTCGGCGACGGTCTCGTCCAGGGTCATCGGGCTGCCTCGCGAAATGATGTGACGGTCCTGATCTCGGTGTCGGCGCGAACGCCCCGGCGGCCGACGTCGCCGGGCCGCCACCGGTCGGTGTGACTCACCGACCGACGACATCCCCGGCAGGCGCCGAAACCGCGAGGCTCCGCCGCGCCGTGTTCGGGGTCGCCTGCGGCGGCGACCCCGAACACGGCATCCGCGAGCCGACCCACGCGCTCCGGACGGCACACTCACCGTCCTGCCGATGTCGGCCGTCTCACTCGAAGGTTCGCTCCGCCGCTGTGCGGCGAGGGACGGTTCAGGTCATGATCACGCCTCCGTCGACGGAAATGGTCTGGCCGGTGATGTTGGCCGCCTTGTCGGAGAGCAGAAACGCGACCGCCTCGGCGATGTCGGTGGCGGTCTGTGGGCGCTTCATCGGGACCATGCGCTCGACGTGGCTCGCGAAGACCTGCTCCGGGGAGGCGCCGGCAGCCTCCGGGTCGTTCGCGATCATCCACTCGGTCGCGTGCCGCCACATGTCGGTCCAGATCAGGCCGGGCATGACCGCGTTGGCCCGCAGTCCGGTGGGGGCGCCGACCCGGGCCACCGTGTGGGTCAGTTCCAGGACCGCGGCCTTGGACGCGCCGTAGTCGGCGATGCCCTCCCAGCCGAGGCGGGCGCCGATGGAGGCGATGTTGACGATCGCCCCCGGGCGGCCGGCGCGGCGGCGGACGAGTTCCCGGCAGGTCAGAAACGTTCCTCGCGTGTTGACCGCGAAGGTGCGGTCCCACTGTTCCTCGGTCAGCGTGGTGAACTCGGTCATCACCCCGCCGATGCCCGCGACATTGGCCGGCATGTCGACCTCGCCGAGTTGTTCCTCGGCGGCGGCGAACGCTTCCTCCACCGAGGTTTCCCGGGCGACGTCGCAGACCGCGTGCGCGACCTTGGCGCCGCTCGCGGCCAGGTCGGCGGCGGTGTCGGCGACACGGGAGGCGTCGACGTCGGTGAGCAGTACGGCGTGTTCCTGCGCCAGGCGGGCGGCGATGGCGGCGCCGAGGCCGCCCGCGGCACCGGTGACGAGTGCGACGCTCACGGCAGCACCTTTTCGATCTCGGGGGCGAGCAGTTCGGCCGCCCGTGCCGGGGAGATGACGTCGGCCGGATCGACCTTGGTGAACTCCCGGGAGGCGGAGTCCTCGTAGACGTGCTCGCCGATCAGTCGGCAGCGCTCGTCGTAGGGCCAGTAGAACGCGAGCGTGCGCTTGGCGAGGTAGACGTCGCCGGGGTCGTCCCCGGCCCGCATCGAGCCGAACATGGTCGTCTCGCCGAGCATCGCGCCGGGCACGAACTCGAAGAACTCCAGTTCGCCCGAGAATCCGTGGTCATTGACCGCGATATCCTGCCTGCCCACCCACATGACCTGCGCGTTGGCCTCGATCAGGGATCTGTAGAACCCGACGACCTCGGCCATGCCGTCCAGGATCAAGGACTTGCCGCCCTCGTGGATGCGGTAGTGCGGCTGTTCGACGGTCATGCTCGGCGCGAGCAGTTCCTCGTAGCGCCCCGAGACCTCCAGCAGCGCGTGCAGACGATAGTTCTTCAGGATCGCCCGATGCCGCGGATTGTCGGTCTGCGCGATCTGCTTTTCGAGGCCGGCGAACATGTGCCGAAAATCGTGTTCGTAGGGACTCACCCTGGCTCCTCTTCGCGTCGGTTGGAGTGCGCACATCCTCGGCTCGCCGCTCGCGGGCGTCCATGACAACCATGCGTCGATCAGTAAGACGATCGGTTAATCCCACAGGTCAAGGCGCTACAGTCGAGTGAGCTGCGCCACTGCGGGCGGCGTAAGGAGCCGACGTGGACCTCAATCTGCACCTCGTGCGCTACCTCGTCGCGGTCGTCGACGAGGGACACTTCGGCCGCGCGGCGGAGAAGCTCTACATCAGCGCGCCGGCGCTGAGCCAGCAGATCCGCAAACTGGAGCGCACGCTCGGCGTCGAACTCGTCGACCGCTCCGCCCACCCCGTCCGCCCCACCCCCGCCGGCCACCGCTTCCTCGCCGAGGCGCGACACGCCCTGGCCGCGGCCGATCGGGCCGTCGCCGCCGTCGAGGCCCACCGCCGCGAACTCGCCGCCACGCTGAGGCTCGGATTCATGAGCGCCGCCGCCGGCCCGCTCGTCCGACGCATCGTCGACGAGACGCGCCGCGAGGTGCCCGGACTGTCGATCCGGCTCGTGGAGTTGCCCTGGCCGCGGCAGGCCACCGCGGTGCGCGACGGATTCGTGGACGCCGCCGTAATACGCCCCCCGATCGCCGACGCGACCGGCCTGCGCCTCGACGTCGTGCACTACGAGCCGCGGATCGCGGTGCTGCCCGCCACACACCGCCTCGCGGCACGCGCAACGATCGAACTCGCGGACCTCGACGGCGAAACCCACCTCACCGACGACGAAGCCGACCCCGCATGGGTGCGCTGGTGGTCCTGCGACCCCCGCCCCAGCGGTGTGCCCGTCCGCTATGGCCCGTCGGTGCGCACCATGGACGAGATGCTGGAGGCCGTCGCGGCCGGGCAGGCCGTCGTGATCACGGGCAGCTTCGTCGCCGACGGATATCGCCACCCCGAAGTCGCGTTCGTCCCGATCACCGATGTCGAGCCCTGCCCCGTCTCCCTGTGCACGCGAGCCGCCGACACGTCACCGCTCGTCGTGGCACTGCGCACGGCGGCGCGCGTGCTGCACCCCTGGGGCGAACACACCGGGACCTGACGCATTCGCCGGCGATGGGAGCCACCGCCATCGGACCGGGCGCCGTTGACCCCTCGGTCGTCGACGGCATAGTGTTCAGTTGGAGAACATGTGTGCGCTATGCGAACACAGGCGGATGTCAGGGGTGGAGATCCGGCCCGGCGACCCCGCCGCCCCTGTCCCGCGTGCCCGGAGGTGTCATGGCGATCGAGGTGTTCCACGTCGACGAGGGACCGGCCGATGGCCCGGTCGTGGTGCTCAGCGGGTCGATCGGCAGCGACGTCGGGATCTGGGAACGTCAACGGAAACCGTTGCTGGACAAGGGTTTTCGGGTGATCCGGTACGACCTGCGCGGTCACGGCCGCTCCCCGGTCCCGCCCGGCCCGTACACACTGGCCGACCTCGGCGAGGACGCGTCGGCGCTGCTGGACACCCTGAACGTGCCGAGCGCGCACTGGGTCGGCGTGTCGATCGGCGGCATGACCGGGCTCTGGCTGGCCCGCCACCGACCGGACCTTGTCCGCACGCTCGTGGCGGCGTTCACCTCGGCCCGGCCGGGCAATGCCCCGATGTGGAAGGATCGATCGTCGCTGGCCCGACGAGAGGGGCTGTCCGCCATCGCCGACGGCAGCATCACCCGGTGGTGCACACAGCGCTGGCGGACCGAGCATCCCGACGAAGCGGCCCGGCTCCGCGCGATGACGGCGAACACGCCGAACGAGGGATACGCGAGCTGCTGCGAGGCCCTGGGCACCGCGGACCTGGTCGCCGATCTGCCGCGCATCACCGCGCCGGCCCTGGTGATCTCGGGCGGCCGGGACCCGGCGTTCCCGGCCGAGCACGGCAGACTCATCGCGGACGGCGTACCCGGAGCGCGCCTCGAACTGATCGAGGACGCCGCGCACGTGGGCAACTACGAGCGGGCCGACGAGTTCAACCGCCTGATGCTCGACCACATCCGAGAGCGCTGATGGACGAACGCGGCGCCCACTACGTGCAGTCGCTGGAGCGGGGTCTCGCGGTGATCCGCGCGTTCGGCGCGAACACGCCGGAGATGACGCTCAGCGAGGTGGCCAAGTCGACGGGGATGACCAGGGCCACCGCCCGCCGTTTCCTGCTCACCCTGGCCGATCTCGGGTACGTCCGCACCGACGGCAAACAATTCGCGCTGACCGCGCGCGTGCTCGAACTGGGGTACGCGTTCCTGTCCGGGCTGCCCCTGCCCGAACTGGCGCAGCCGCACCTGGAACGGCTGGCCGCGTCGGTGTGCGAGTCGTGCTCGTTGTCGATTCTGGACGGCACCGATGTGGTGTACGTGGCCAGGGTCGCGGTGTCGCGCATCATGACCGTGTCGATCAACGTGGGAACCCGGTTCCCCGCTTACGCCACGTCCATGGGCCACGTCCTGCTTGCCGGGCTGGGGGAGGACGCGGTGACGCGCTACCTGGCCGAGGCGACCCTGGAACGGTTCACCCGGCGCACGATCACGAGTGCGGTGGCGCTGCGGGCCGAGTTGGTGCGTGTCCGGGCCCAGGGCTGGGCGCTGGTCGACCAGGAACTGGAGGAGGGCATCCGCTCGGTCGCGGCTCCGGTGCACGACCGGACCGGGCGGGTCGTGGCGGCGGTGAACGTGTCCAGCCAAGCCGGCCGATCCACCCTCGACGCGATGCGCTCCGACCTGCTGCCCCCGCTGCTGGAGGCGGCGGCAGGAATCGCACGCGATCTCGCGTTCACGCCACGGGCCGAGGGCGGGGCACGATGAAGCCGACGCTCGACCCCGTCCACTGCCTCGACGGCCGAGGATCTCTCCTCGGCAGCGGCCGGTCCCGAATGCTGCCGGAACACGTCAAGGACCAATGCGCCGCCACCCGGGGCGGATTCTCCGACACGTCACCCCGACCCGCGGACCACCGTCCCGACCGGGCCCGTCGATGCCGACGAGACGCACGCCGACGCCGGAGCACGAACGATCCGGGCCGGCCGCGGACCGGCCCGTGGCGGCCATGATCCGCGCGGCCCTCACGTCAAACGACTACACGGTTCCACGAGGTGGGACCCGACGCCGACGACCCGCGCCTTCGTGGATCGGGCGCGGGTCCGGGGCCGAACCCGCATCCAAACCCAAACCCGAACCCGAATCCGGGCCCTTGGCAGGGATCAGGACCCGGCGGCCATCAGCGGCAGTTCCAGGCGCCCCGCGAGTTCGTCGACGCCGATACCGAACGTCTCCCGGACCTCGACGCCGCGCGGGGTGATGTCGAGGACGGCCAAATCGCTGTAGACCCGGTTCACGCATGCCTGCCCGGTCAGCGGATAGGTACACCGGGGCACCAGCTTGGGCGCGCCCCTCTTGGTGAACAGCGTCATCATCACGAAGACCTGCCCGGCTCCGACCGCCAGGTCCATGGCCCCGCCGACGGCGGGGATGGCATCCGACGCACCGGTGTGCCAGTTGGCGAGATCGCCCGTCGCGGAGACCTGGAAGGCTCCCAGGACGCAGATGTCGAGGTGCCCGCCGCGCATCATCGCGAAGGAGTCGGCCTGGTGGAAGTACGCCGCCCCGGGCAGCTCCGTCACCGGGACCTTGCCGGCGTTGGTGAGGTCGGGGTCGATCTCGTCGCCCCGGGCGGCGGGGCCCATGTTGAGCATGCCGTTCTCGGTGTGGAGTACCACGGCGGCGTCGGGCGCCAGGTGGTCGGCGACGAGCGTCGGCCGGCCGATGCCCAGGTTGACGAACGCCCCGCGAGGAATGTCCCGGGCCACCAGGGCGGCCATCGCGTCGCCGTCCAACGGTCGCCGCTCGTGCCGCGCACCGGCTACGGGCTGGTCGGGGTTCACGCGTCCGCCTCCTGCACCACACGGTCGACGTAGATGCCCGGCGTCACCACGGCCTCCGGATCGATGCGGCCGGTGTCGACGACCTCGCGGACCTGCGCGATCACGGTGGTCGCGGCGGTGGCCATGACCGGCCCGAAGTTCCGGGCGGTCTTGCGGTAGACGAGGTTGCCCATGCGGTCCGCCCGGTACGCGCCGATCAGCGCGACGTCGCCCTTGATCGGATACTCCAGGACGTGGGTGCGGCCGTCGATCACGCGCGTCTCCTTGCCCTCGGCGAGCATCGTCCCGGCACCGGTGGGACAGAAGAACGCCCCGATACCCGCCCCGGCGGCCCGCATGCGCTCCGCGAGGGTGCCCTGCGGCACCACTTCCAACTCGATCTCGCCGGCTCGGTACAACCCGTCGAAGACGTAGGAGTCGGCTTGTCGGGGGAAAGAGCAGACCAGCCTGCGCACCCGCCGCTTCGCCAGCAACGCCGCCAAGCCCTTGTCGCCGTTGCCGGCGTTGTTGGACACAACCGTCAGGTCCTCGGCGCCCTGGCGGATGAGCGCGTCGATCAGCCGCACAGGCATGCCTGCCATGCCGAAGCCGCCGACCAGGACCGTGGACCCGTCCCGGATTCCCTCGACCGCCTCGTCGGCGTCGACGTACACCCGCGCCGTCATCGGTTCGCCTCCGCGACGTTCTCCAGGACCATCGCCAGCGCCTGGCCGACCCCGATGCACACCGCGGCGACACCCCAGCGCCCACCGGACTCCCGCAGCCGATGGGCCAGCGTCCCGAGGAGCCTGCCCCCGGAGGCCCCCAGCGGATGGCCGAGCGCGATCGCGCCGCCCTTGGCGTTGACCGTGTCCGGGTCGACGTCCCAGGCGTCCACGCAGGCCAGCGCCTGGACGGCGAACGCCTCGTTGAGTTCGACCGCCGAGACGTCGGACCACGTGATTCCGGCACGCCTCAGGGCTCGGTTCGCCGCCTCCACCGGCGCGAAACCGAACATCCGTGGATCCAGGGCGAACGCCCCCCGCCCCGCGACCCGGGCCAGCGGATCGACGCCGATACGGCCCGCGGCGGCCCGCGAGCCGAGGAGCACGGCCGAGGCGCCGTCGCTCAGCGGCGAGGCGTTGCCCGCCGTGATCACCCCGTCCGGTCGAAACGCCGGCTCGAGCCCGGCGAGCGTGTCGACCGTGGATCCGAGCCTGATGCCCTCGTCCCGCACGAGAACGGCACCCTCGCCGTCGCCCACCGCGACCGACACCACCAGGGCCTCGTAGAAGCCCGCCTCCCAGGCCGCGTCGGCCAGTCGGTGGGAGCGCACGGCGAACTCGTCCTGCCGCTCCCGCGAGATGTGGAAACCTTCGGCGAGCTGCTCGTTGGCCTCGCCCAGGGAGACCGTCCATTCCTTCGGCATGCGCTCGTTGACGAGCCGCCATCCCAGCGTGCTGGACACCGCGGTCACGTCCCCCGCGGGGTACGCCCGTTCCGGCTTGGGCAGTACCCATGGCGCCCGGCTCATCGACTCCACGCCACCGGTCAGCACGACGTCCGCGTCGCCGCTCTCGATCGCGCGGGACCCGATCATCACTGCGTCCAGGGAGGATCCGCACAGTCGGTTGACCGTCGTGGCCGGAACCGAGGTGGGCAGTCCGGCCAGGAGCACGGCCATCCGGCCGACGTTGCGATTGTCCTCGCCGGCGCCGTTGGCGTTCCCCCACACCACATCGTCGATCCCGGCCGGGTCGAACGTCGGCACACGGGCCAGGACGCCGCCGATGGCGAGCGCCGCGAGGTCGTCCGGCCGGATGCAGGCGAGCGCACCGGAGAACCGTCCGAAGGGTGTTCTTGTCGCTGCGTACACATAACTGTCGGTCACCCGGTTCACGGTAGGGGCGCCGATTCATCACGTCCAAGACGGAATTCTTCTCCATTGATAAGGCCCTTTTATATAATCGGGTCCATGGAGCTCCGTCAGGTCCGCTACTTCCTCACGCTCGCGGAAGAGTGTCACTTCGGCCGCGCGGCGGCCCGCCTGCACATCGCCCAACCCGCGCTCTCCCAGCAGATCAAGCAACTGGAACACGAACTGGGCACCCCTCTGTTCGCGCGATCCACCCGGCGCGTCGAACTCACCGAGGCGGGACGGCACCTGACCGGCTACGCGCGCACGCTGGTCGTCGAGGCCGAACGCGCGCGCCTGCACATGGCGGAACTCGCCACCGGGCGCGCGGGCCGGGTCGCCGTCGGCTTCATCGGCACCGCCACCTACGACGTACTGCCCCGCGTCGCCCGCACCGTCCGGGCCCGACTGCCCCACGTCACTCTGGACCTGCGCGGCGAACTGCTCACCCCGCAACTCGTGGACGGCCTGACCGCCGGCACCTACGACCTGGCGGTCCTGCGCCCCGGCGCCGCCACCGAGGGCACGACCCTCACGCCGCTGCGCACCGAACGCCTTGTCGCTGTGTTGCCGGCTCACCATCGGCTGGCCGCCGACCCCGTAATCCCGCTGAGCGCGCTGGCGGGCGAACCCTTCGTCATCCACTCGTCCCGGCCCCGGTCCGCCATGTACGACCGCGTGCTCTCGGCCTGCGACCGCGCCGGCTTCCGCCCACCCTCCCTCGTCGAGGTCGGCGAGACCTCCACCATCGTCGTCCTCGTGGCCGCCGGACACGGAGCGGCCCTCGTCCCGCAGTCGGTGCAGAGCCTGCGCCTCGACGGCGTGACCTACGTAGCGCTCGCCGAGGCGGAAACCGTCGACCTGGTCCTGGGCCACCGCGCACATCGCGACTCACCCGCCATCCGACAGGTCGCCGCGATCATCGAGGAATGCGTGCGCACCTGAACAAGATCTCGCCACACGCGGACGCCCCCCGACGCCCGCCCGGCGGGGGACGGCCCGTGCGACACGCGGCGAGATGAGCATGTCGAACAGGGAGCGGGTCGTGGTGCCGGCCGGCGCGGCCGACTCCAGGCCGCGTTGTCGGCTATCGGGGGGCGCGGTGGGTGTCGCCGCGTCGCCCCAGCGAAAGCATGGCGGCGCTCTCGGCCCGGAGACGCTCCCGCACCCGGTCGTCGAACCGGAACCGCAACCCTCGCGAGGTCCCGGCGAGAGCGCGGCGAAGCGCTCGGCCCCGGCGTTGAGGCCCGGATCGAGAATGGTGGTTCGTGTTTCGTGACCTGGGGTTTCGGTGTGTGGTGTCGGGTGTGTTCGTCGGCGAGGGGTCGTTGACCTGCGGTGTTGCCGGGTTCGAGAAGGTCGGGCAACGCGGTTGTGAATTCCACGTGGCGTGCGGTGTGTTCGGGTGGGGGAGTGGCCCCGATCGTACGCGCGGTCGGGGCGGGTGCGTTGGGCGGTTCGGTTCGGTGCGCGAGTTCGAGCACGTCACCGCGAGGCCCGCGCCCGATCCGCCCGCCGCCGCGCCGACCACCCGTAGTCGACGGCGCCCATCGCCGGGCCCGCCCGTACACCGAGACCGACCATCGCGTAGGCGTGCACGTGGGCCACCGGTCCATCGTCCCGAGGCGCTTCCCACCCACAGGTGACGGCATCGAAGGCCGGCGTTGACTTACGCAAGACGGTCCGTGGAGTACGTCGGTGGCGTCTGGTGTTGTTCCTGCCGAGCAGTGGATGTGGTGCGCGGGTAGCGTGGGCAGGACTCGGAGGTGTTCCGATGGGCGCGGAGGACGAGGTTGAGCGGCTGCGCTTGCGGGTGCGGTTGATGTACGAGGCCGCGGCGCGTATCGGTGCCCATCTGGATCTGCGCCGGACGACGCAGGACATCGTCGACGTGGTTGTACCGGCCTTGGGGAAACTGGCGACCGTCGACCTGTACGAGGCTGTCTCCGCGGGGGAGGACGCGGTGGGTGTGTCTCCTCCGCCGCAGGGGATGATCGCGCGTTTCGCGGTCTGTGGTGACCTTCCGGAAGGCATGATCACGGCGGGCGAGCGGGTGCCGTCGCTGTCGATAGGCCCGTATGACGCCGCCCTGACGGCCGGGAACGTGGCGGTGATCGAGGACGCCTGGGGGTTCATCACCTCGCGGCACGGTGTCGAGCCGGCGCGGCAAATGGTGCCCGATCGCGTTTCGCGGGGGATCGTCGCCCCGCTGTTCGCGCGAGGGCGGCTGTTGGGGGTGTTGATCGTGTGGCAGGACCGGGCGCGGGCCATGCGTCCCGACGATGTCGAGATCCTGCAGGAGATCGCCTTGCGCGGCGGGCTGGCCGTCGACAACGCCCGCCGGTACGCGCGCGAGCACGCCACGGCGGTCGGGTTGCAACGCATGCTGCTGCCCCGGGGCACCACGGACACCGACGCGGCCGAGACCACGGCGATCTACCGTCCGGCCGGGGAAGGGGCGGGAGTCGGCGGTGAATGGTTCGACGTGATCCCCCTGTCGTCGGCACGCATCGGCCTGGTCGTCGGCGAGGCCTTCGGCCGGGGGCTGGTCGCGACCGCGACGATGGGCCGGGTGCGGGCGGCGATGCTCACCCTCGCCCACCTCGACCTGGAACCGGACGAGTTGCTTACCCACGTGGACGATCTCGTCCGGCGCCTGGGCGTGGAGACGGAGCCCGGCGCGGACCCGGTGGGCGCGAGGTGTGTCTATGCCGTGTACGACCCGGTCACCTCGCGCTGCGTGTTCGCGGACGCCGGCCATCACGCCCCGCTGCTCGTTGCCCCCGACCGCGAGCCGGCCCTGGTCGAACTTCCGCCCGGGCCGCCTCTGGGTGTGGGCGGTACCCCGTTCGAGACGGCGGAGTTGGAACTGGGGCCTTCCTCGGTGCTCGTCTTCGCCGGCAGTGGGTTCCTCGATCGCCAGGGGGATTCGGCCGGCGCGGGTCCGCGCCGACTGCGGCGCTCGATCGCTCGGCGGTGCCGGGCGGGCCGCTCCATGGCCGACGTGTCTCGGGACGTGGTGAAAGAGCTCGCGCCCGACGGCGAGTCGACGGACGTGGTCCTGCTGTGCGCCCGGATGCGCTCGATATCCCCCGCGAACACGGTCCGGTGGGTGTTTCCGGCTCGGGCGGAGGCGGTGCCCGAGATCCGCAGGCTGGTGACCGGGCAGTTGGCGGTGTGGCAACTCGACGAGGAGGCATTCGCCACGGAACTGGTGATCAGCGAGTTGGCGGGAAACGCCGTCCGCTACGGCGGCGATTCGATGACGGTTCGGCTGATCCGAGGGAAGGACCTGCTGGTGTGCGAGGTCGGCGACGGCAGCAGCACCCAGCCTCGCATCAGGCGAGCCCGCAGCACCGACGAGGGCGGTCGCGGGCTGTTCCTCGTGTCCCAGGTCACCGAACGCTGGGGCTGCAGATTCGGACCCGACGGCAAGACCATCTGGGCGGAGCAGCAGCTGGACCGAAGGGCCGGGAGCGCCCGAGGATAGATGGCCACGCAGGGGAGCGAGCAGCGTTCGACGACCCGCTCCCGCGAGCCACCGGAAGGTGCGTGACTTCCTCGTCGAGGACATGCGTTCCAATGCCTCGAATGACCCGTCCAGTGATGGCGCTGCGGCGTCTCCAAGGGCCGTCTCGCCGCGCGGGGGCAGGCCGGCGCACAGTCTCGAATCGACCTCCGAGTCGGCCCCGAGTGGAACCCCGATTCGAACCCCGTGTCGGCACGTGCTGCACATGGGCCTTCGGCCGTCCGCGGTAGCGGCAGCGGCCGATGCCGTGTCCGTGGGCAAGTTCGTTGACGGTGCCCTCGACTCCGGAGCGGACCGCGTAGCGGGCCTGCCACTCGGCTGTCTGCTGCTCGTCACCGTTGTACGGGATGGTTGCTCGACGACGACCAGCGCGCTCGGCCTGACCGGCGTCGCCGGACACACCGCGGACATGCACCACGACGAGAAGGCACCCGTCGGCTTCACTCTCGGCGACACGGCGCTGGAACCGCCCGAGCCCGAAAGCATCGAAACCGCCTTCGCCGACGCCGGCCTCGGAGTCGGCATCGCCGATCTCCGCGAGGCCCGCACGGAGACCTCCGACCAGGCCGGACGGCGCGTGCGGTTGTGTTGATTCGGTGAAGACGGCCGGTTGTTCCCGTTCCGGACCGGGTTCCGAAGGTAGCGTTTCGCATCGACTGCGCTGGTACGCAGAGGTCTTGCCCGTCCGGGGTGACGAAGGGCCACAGCGGGTCGCGGGGCCGGTGGGGGCTTCGTGTCCGTCGACGTGCGTGTGCGGCGGCCGGTCGGCCGTGTCGCTTCTGTTGTGTATCCGGTTCCGTGCGCGGTTGTCCGCGTGCGCGCCTCGGCATGCGCCGGGACGCGCCGCCATGCCGTGCACGGTCATGGCGCCCGCCTGCGCGCGGGCACGGGCTTCGGGGGGATTTCGTGGTGTTTGACGAGGGTTCGGTGAGGGTCTATCGGGATCGCCGGTACCAGTGGACGACGATGGTGCAGCACAACGGCACCACCGTGGCGTTCGCGATGGACGATCAGCGGCGGATCTACTACACCGTTCTGGATCTGGAGCAGGCGTCCGCCAAGCGCGGGCCGTTGGACGCGAAGTACTGGAACGAGGAACCGGCCTTGGTGCCGTTCCCCGGTGAACTGGTCGAGGTGGCGGGCCCGGGGGCGGCGGCCACCGGCCTGTCTCTGACGGCGCTGCGGATGCCGGTGGTGCGCAAGGGCAGCCGCACGGCGGTCGTCGGTACGCCGGTGCCCGAGGACGAGCGCGACGGGTTCCTGTCCACGACGGCCAGGCTCAGCGCCGCGCAGCAGTTCCAGGTGGTCTCGGACGGTCGCTACCTCATCCTGTTCCGGGAGTCCGTCGAGGCGGCGCACCGGGACATGGTTCTGCACACGCCGACCGGAAGCACGGCGCCCGCGACGGCGGTGGTGGACCGGTCGCTGCTGTGCGACCGGTTCGTCCTGGCGGGCTCGGCGTTGCAGCCGGTCGTGGAGGTGCGCTTCCAGCGGTCCCGGTCGAAGAGGCAGGGCGCGTCGGACAGCGACTCGCTCGGCACCCGGGACATGGAGGGCAACCCGTTCCATGAGCCGACGTCCAAGCTGTCGTTCGTCGGACAGGTACGGGACGGGCAGTTCGCCGCGCTGCTGATCCCCACGGCGGTCGCGGGGAAGTTCCGGTGGGAGCTGTTCGCCACGAACGCGGCTGGTGCGGTGGAGGGTTACAACTGCGCCCAGCGCGAGGACGGCGCCTTCGACGTGGCCGGCACGGAGCTGTACACGAGCCCGGACCCGAAGTTCGCCCCGTCGGTGCTCGAACGCGCGCCGGGCACATGCCCGTTCACCAGACGGCCGCTGGTCCTGGTGCCCGCGGTGAGCGACCGTGCGGGGACCGCGCTCAGGTTCGACCCGGCGAAGTCGACCCACGTGCGGGTGCCCGCGCTGCCCGGCGCCGAGTCCGCCACGCCCAAGGGCTACACCGTGGAAGCCTGGGTCAAAGCGAGGGCGACCCCGGGCACGATCGTGTCGCACCACCCCGCGAGTTCACCCACCAGCACCTTCGCCCTGGAACTGGACCGCGACCTCAAACCGGTCGCCGACTTCGGCGGCACCCGTGTTGTGTCCGCCCAGCCGGTGCTGCTCGACACGTACACGCACATCGCCGCCGTGTACGACGGCGGCAAGGCGGTGCTCTACGTCAACGGCGACACGGTCGGCAGTGTCGCGGCGACGGCCGTGCCCAACGCGGGCGCGGCGGCCGTCATCGGCGCGCGGCTGGGCGCGGACGCGCCGCAGTACAGCCTCGACGGCGACGTCGACGAAGTCCGGATCTGGGAACGCGCCCGGCAGACAAACGAGTTCGCCGACCGCGGGCGGCGGTTGACCGGGATCGAGCCGGGCCTGTCCGGGTACTACCGCTTCGACGAGGGCACCGGCACGGTCGTCGGGGACCACACCCGGGCACGCCGCCACGCGGAGGCCCGGAACACCCCGGAGTGGGTGGGCTCCGGCGCGCCGGTCGGAGACGGTACGGGACTGGCGCGGGATGTCTTCGGGATCGTCGGACGCACGGTGTCGACGGGACTCGCGGCCACGCTGTACACCCAGCAGGAACCCGCCGTGTCCGGCTACGGCGGCACCACGGTCGTGCAGGAGAAGCGCCAGACCCGGCTGCTGCTGGTCTGCGGCACGACCGGGCCCGCCCCGGCGGGCGGGGACGCGAACCGCAGCTATGTCACGGCCGTGGACTTCGGCGTGACCCGGGACGGCCGCCTGGCGTGGGCACCCACGTCCGTCACGCTGCCCGAACGCGGCAAGACCGCGTTGTTCGGCGACGCCGCGATCACCGTCGCCGACGCTCAGGCGGCCGTGGACGCGGCACGCGCCGCACTGGCCGCCGACCGCGTGCTTGCCGCCCAGATCCCACAGATCCTTGCGGAATGCGCCGCCAACAACGTGAACGTGTGGTGGCTGGAGCTGAATCGCCGCTGGGACCTGGGCAGCCCGCGCTTCATGCTGGAGGCCGGGTTGGCCCTCCGGCTGCGGGCGGCGCAGGCCGCGCAGCAGCGACTGGGCAGTCGGCAGGCGGAGTTGGACGCGGCCGAGAACCAGTTGGTCATGGTGTCGGGCGGCACCCTCGGCGGCGGGGACGTGGTCGTCGAGATGCCGCTGGTGTCGACCGACCGGGACGGGTTGACGGTGTTCGGCGCGCTTCTGGCGTTCGCCTGGACCGACAAGGCGCCGTTCCTGCTGGACTCGTCCACCGGCGACGTCGTGCTGTACTTCCGCGGCGGCACCGGCCAGTTCTTCAGCGCCTACTACTCCGCCCTGGTCTCCCGGGCCACCCGCAGCACCAAGGTCGGCAACGGATCCGTGCAGTTCGTCGCCCGCGACACGAGCACCCGCATGAAGGACTTCACCGTCCAGGTGGCCGCGGACGCCGCCGCGGACCTGTGTACCGTCACCGTCACCCGTGGGACGCGTACCGAGACGTTCCGGGGTGTGCCGCGCGCCGCGGCGTCGCTCACGGCGGTCCTCAACGGCAATCCGCCGGTCGGCACGGTCCTGGGCAGTGTGCGGTCGGTCAAGGACCGGCTCGTCGAACTCGCCACCCCACTGGCCGAACCGCTGGCCGTCGGAAGCCGGGTGTCGGTGGGCGGCCGGATCCGCAGACTCGACGCCACCGCCCCCGTCGGCGCGACCACGTTCACGGTCACCGGCGACGCGGTGACCGCCGGAGCCGGTACACAGGTCACGGCAGTCCTCTACGACTACGCCGACGCCACCTGCAACGTGCCCGGCGTCGACCTGTCCTGCGGCTCGCAGATCGTCGGTGCCGTCCCCCGCGACGCCACCGGCGCCGTACCGGACGGCATCGCGACCGATGCCGGCGACGGTGTCGGCCCGCACTGGCGCGGCCACGCCCCGGGCCGGGCACCGACATTCGACGGAACGCAGACGCTGCGTGGGTCTGCCGCCGCGAACTTCGACACGGACGCGGACGTCACCGTGGAAGCCTGGGTCAAACCCGGCGTCGCCCCGGGCCGAAAGATCGGCGACCCCGGCACGAAGCAGTACCGCGTCGCACAGGTCTCCGCGACCGGCTCACCCCGCGTACTCATGGAGCTGATCACTGGCCACCTCCACCAGAGCCTGACGTTGGAACCCGACAACTGGCTCGACTGCGGCGACCGCCTCGACCTGAACGGACGTGACTTCACCGTCGAGATGCGGGTATGCCTCACCAACGGCAATCACCGCAACCTCGTCACCTACGGCCAGGGCAGCGACACCGCGTTCTCCATCGACATCCTGCAGGGTGCGCTCTCCATCACCGTGTCCGGGCCCACCCCCCTGAACCTCGTGACCACCAACACGGGAACCTTCGGCAGTTGGGAGCAGTGGAGCGTCGTCTTCTCGTCGGGTCGGTTCCAGGTGTACCGGGACGGCGCGGCCGTAGGGCTGATCAACGCCTCCGGCAACAACCCGAACCCCGGCGGCGCCCACCGCTACACGGAGACGGTGGTATTCACCGGCGGTCCCCTCAGGACCCGGATCGGCGCTGAACCGCAGGCCCTCTCCTCTCCGGTCGGCATCGACGAAGTGCGGGTATGGGGCACCACCAGGAGCGAGACACAGATCAGGGCGGGTCTGCAGCGCAGGCTCCGCGGCGGTGAGGCCGACCTGCTGGCGTACTGGCAGTTCGAAGACAAGCTGACGGTCGACCGTTCCGGCAACGGCCACGACGCCACACTCACCGGCCCCTTCCGCAGCACCCGGTCCCCGCTGCTCGGCTACCGGCCGGCGGTGACCGTCGGCGAGCAGGGGTTCTCCCTCAATACGGCGAAGATCCCGTTCGGGGACTGGTCGCACATCGCCTTCGCACACAAGCAGAAGTGGGCAATGGCCACGGACGGCGGACACCTGGACGCGGGCGGACCCGGGGGACTGGATCTGACCGGCGACCTGACCATCGAGGCAAGCGTGTACCTGGACCGACTCGGGGTCGTGCACGGCCTGGTCGGCAAGGGAGCGCTCGGCGGCGGACGCGCGGGAACGGCCGTGCCCTATTCGATGTGGGTGGAGGCCGACGGGCACCTCGGGTTCGCGTTCGAATCCGGGGACGGCCGGGGCGGAGTGACGAGCTACCGCTCGCAGAAGCCGTTGCAGGTGAAGTCCGTCGCCCGACTCGCGATCACCCGCAAGAGCGACGGCAGGGGCAAACACGCCATCACCATGTACATCGCGGGCACCTACGTGTCGACGTCGACCTACGAGTTCGAGGGGGCCCCGCCGATCGGGAACGAGGAGGACTGCGAACTGGGTCGCACCCGCTGGGGCAACGACGCGAACCGGTTGCGGGGCTGCCTCATGGACGTGCGGATCTGGAACATCGCCAGAGACGCCAAACAGATCGGCCTGCCGGTCAAGCCCGACACCCCGGGACTGGTCGCCTGGTGGAACTTCCCCGAGAAGGACGGCCCGATCACCGAGGACGCGTGCGGAGCCTTCCCGGCGAAGCTCCGGGGCGCACGTCGCATCCGGACCCCCGACCTGGACGGCAACCAGGGCACCTTCTACGTCAACGGCGTGCCCGCGACGGCGCAGATCTCGCAGGGGGCGCCTGCCCCGACGCCGCCGGCCGGGCAGACCGAGGTGGACCTCGGCGCCCCGTTCGTCGGCGCACTCGACGAACTCCGGGTGTGGCGGACCTGCCGTAGCCGCGAGCAGATCCTCGACAACATGTTCGGCCGACTGCGCGGCGAGCAGAACGACCTGGTCGTGTACTACCCGTTCGACGGCGCGTCCACCACGCCCGGCGCCAAGGTCAAGGACGCCGGACCGCGCGGCGTCGACCTGACCCCGTCGTCCCCGGCGCCGCAGAACGTGGTCTCCACCGCGCCGATCTCCACGGACGCGCCCGAGGTCCGGTCCGCACTGACCGGCATCTCCAGCACCTTCAACTCCGGCGTCGACACCACGCCGGCGGCATCCGAGTACGGCGACCTGCAAGTCGACGCCAATGGCCGGCCCGCCGGTGTCATGAAGCGGGTCTACGCGTACATCCGGCACAACCGGTGGCACCTGCGCACCGGGTACAAGATAGGGAACCTGACCACGACATGGGTCGGACAGGCGCAGTTCGACCCACAGTTGATCGGATTCCTGGAGGGCGCCCCGCCCGTGCCGTCCGAGAACCTGGTCTGGGGCACGGGCGAATACTCCGGCACGGCATCGGTGGCCTTCGTCCAGGCGGACTCGATCACCAACACGATCTCCCATGACAGGAAGGACAGTTCCGACGCCTCCGCCAAGATGTCCCTGGAAGGCTCGCTCACGTACGTCACCAACATCGTCACCGCACCGCTCGGCGTGGGCGAAGCCAAACCCCTGCAGGTCAAGGGCGTGGCCAAGTACGAGACCGAGGTGAAGAACTCCCACGGCTGGTCGAACAACGTCCAGGTCTCGCAGGGCACCGGGACCACGCGCACCAGCAAGGTCAGCCTCACCGGCCAGTGGGAGGAAGCAGCCGCAAGCGGCCAGGTCAATCCGGCCGCGGGACGCCGGTGGGTGCCGGCCAACACCGGCTTCGCCGTCGTCCAGTCCGCGACCGCCGACCTCTACGCCCTGCGCGTTGCCCACACCGGAGCACTGGTGGCCTACCGGATGGTCCCCAACGCCGACATCCCCCGCGACTGGAACATCCTCGCCTTCCCGATCAACCCCCGCTACACCAAGCAGGGCTCCCTCGACGGCCTGGTCGGCTACGCCCCCAAGGGAACGTCGGGGGCCCTGCAGCCCTTCCCGGACCCCGCGTTCCCCAACGCCGGGGACAACGGCGAGTACAGCTACTACCGACCCCGCGAGGCCTACGCCCTCAAACGACGCATCCAGCGCGAGGAACAGCAACTCCAGAGCTTCTACGAGTCCCTCTCCACGAGCCACACCACCCTTGCCTCCCGCAAGTCGCGCAACCCGGTGCGCGACCAGGCCGACCGGGTCCTGCGCGGGATGCTCGGCGGCGTCAAACCGCCCCAGGAGGAGGACAGCTCCGACCCTGCGGCGACACGCAAGGCCGCCCAGGACGCGTCACGCCGGCACATGGCCAACACCTTCGTGTGGACCGCCGCCGGCGGCCTGTTCTCCGAGACGACCACCACGACCAACCAGGTCAGCGAGGTCGTCTCCGGCCAGTACAGCCTGGTCACCAATGACTCCCTCACGGTCGGCGTCGAAGTCAAGGCCGTCGCCTGGGAGATCAAGCTCAACCTCAGCATGTCCTTCGGCAGCGCCTACGCGATCACCCGCAGCAAGACCAAACAGGCCACCCGTACGTTCAGCCTCGACGTCGTCGCCGACCCCGGCCGCAACCTGCAGAAGTACGAGGACGGCAAACCCGTCTTCGACATCGACCGCAAGCCCGTCCTGGCGCCGGGCCGGGTCGACGCCTACCGGTTCATGACGTTCTACCTCGACAGCTCCAGCGACAACTACGAGGACTTCTACGGCAAGGTCATCGACCCGGAATGGCTGGACCGAGACACCGGGGCCGCCGCCCGCGCGCTGCGCCAGACCCGGCAGGGCGACCGCAAGCCCCCGTGCTGGCGCGTCCTGCACCGGGTGACGTACGTCAGCCGCGTCCAGGACACCGGCACGGCGGCGCCCTCCCTGGCCAGGGCGATGGGCGCGCTCGGCATCCCCAGCGACTACCAGTTGCTCAAGCAACTGGAGCCGCACCTGGCCCGGTCCACCGGCAGTCCCGCGGCGCTGGCCACCGCCACCAAGGACACCATCGCCGCGCGCTTCCCGACCCTCGTCCCCTACACCGACGCCATCACCGCCCGCGTCACCGCCTACTACAACCCCGGCGCACCCGCGCTGCCCGCCGCACCCGCCCCGGCCACGACACCCGTGCTGATGGCCGCCAACCCCACCGTCGCCCGCGGCGGCGAGATCACCTTCGCCTACTCCACACCGTCGGCGACCGTCGCGCCCAAGAACTGGGTCGGGCTCTACCGCGCCGGGACCAGCCCCGGCAACGGCGAAGCCCTTGTCTGGAGGTACGCCCCCGCCGCGACGGGCACCGTCGCACTGCCGACCACCGGATGCGCCCCCGGAACGTACACGGCCTGGTACCTGCACAACGACGGCTACACGCCGCTCGGCGGCCCGACCACCGTCACGATCACCTGACGCCGCCGCCCACCCCAGGCCGCCGGAATCCCCGGCGGCCGTGAGAGCACAGCGAACACACCGGCGGGGACCCGCACTTGGGTCCCCGCCGGTGCCTTCAGGTGCGCGGGCCGGCGCCGTGCCGCGCCCTCGCCCGTCGCCTCGGGTGCCGCGCGTGTAGGGCGTTCTCGCCTGTCCTGGTCGAATACTCGGCCGCAGGGTTTGACCAGCGTGTTCGTCTGATCGGATGATCACCGGTCATGGCGGTCGACTTGGTGTACCGGCTCGTCGTTCGGGTGATCACGTGGCTCGCTCTGTTCGCGCGGTCGCACGCGTCGGAGGACGCGGAGATACCCGCTCTGCGCCACGAGGTCGTGGTGCCGCGCCGGACGACCCCGAGGCCGCGACTGTCGTGGCCGGACCGCGCGGTGCCGTCCGCGTCGGCCCGGGT
>NZ_KB889683.1 GCF_000372745.1 Embleya scabrispora DSM 41855
TCGATGCGCTTCGGGCTCACCGACGGTCAGCCCAAGACGCTCGACGAGATCGGCAAGGTCTACGGGGTCACCCGGGAGCGGATCCGCCAGATCGAGTCGAAGACCATGTCGAAGCTGCGCCACCCGTCCCGCTCCCAGGTGCTGCGCGACTACCTGGACTAGGCAGGACCCCGGGTACGGACGGACCGCCACCTTGGCGGCCTCCGTCCGTACCCGGCGCCACACCCGCGGGCCGCGTCGTCAGGGCGCCAGCCGGTGCGGGCCGCGGAAGAGGAATGTCGCGTCCCGGATCGAGGGCAGGTCCAACAGCAACATCAGCAGTCGGCTCAGCCCCAGGCCCAGGCCCCCGTGCGGCGGCATGCCGTAGCGGAAGCAGTCCAGGTAGGACGCGAGCGGTGCGGCGTCCATGCCCTTTTCCCGCAGTTGGCCGAGCAGCCGGTCGTGACGGTGCTCGCGTTGTGCGCCCGTGGTGATCTCGACGCCCTTCCAGAGCAGGTCGAAGCTCTCCGTGACGGTGGGGTCCTCGTCCGGGCGCAGGTGGTAGAACGGCCGGATCCCGGCCGGGAAGCGGGTCACGAAGACGAACTCGTGTCCGGTCTCCGCCGCGATCCGCGCGCACAGCGCTCGTTCGCCCTCGGGGTCCAGGTCCACCCTGGTGCCCGCCGGGTCCCAGCCCTCGGCACGCAGTCGGGCCAACGCGTCGGCCATGGTGATCCGCGGGAACGGCCGCTCGGGGACGGTGACCTCGATGCCGAGAAGATCCTCGATCGCCGCGCCGTGGACGGCCCGGACGTCGGCCAGTACCGCCCCCAGCAGGCGCTCCTCGAAGGCCATCACGTCCTCGACGCCGTCGATCCAGGCCAGTTCGGCGTCGACACCGGTGAACTCGGTGGCGTGTCGGGACGTGTACGACGGCTCGGCGCGAAAAACCGGCCCGATCTCGAAGACCTTGTCGACGCCGGCCGCGATGGCCATCTGCTTGTGGAACTGTGGCGATTGGGCCAGGTAGGCGGGGCGGCCGAAGTAGTCGACGGTGAACACCTCGGCGCCGGATTCGGACGCCGTGCCCATCAGCTTGGGCGTGTGCAACTCGGTGAAGCCCTCCGCCGCGGTGACCCGGCGCATCGCCTGCTCGACCGTGGTCTGTACGTCCAGGACCAGTCGCCGGTCGGGACGGCGGAGGTCCAGGAAGCGCCAGTCGAGACGGCGCTCGGGGCCGGTGTGCGCGTCGATCGGCAGTCCGGGTTCGGCGGGCGAGACGATCTCGACCCGTTCGGGGAGCAGTTCCAGGCCGCCGAGGCGGACCACCTCGTTGGTCACCACCTTGCCGGTGATCCGTACCGCCGACTCGACGGTGGCCTGCTCGAACGCGGCCTCGATCGGGTCGTCGGCGCCGGCCCGCGCGTGCGTGACCTGGACCCGCCCGGTGTGGTCGCGCAGGACGACGAACTGCATGCGGCGTTGCAGCCGGAGCGTATCGATCCAACCATGCACGGTGACCGTTTCACCCGGATGCTCGGACAGGTCTCGGACGAGGGTGCGCGGCATGGCGGCAACTCCCTTGGTTGCGGGCGCGTTGGTCGCGCCGGGTACGGCGGGTGGTAGACGGCCACCCGAGGAGATGGTCAGCGTAGGTGGCCCGGTCGGCGGTGTCGCCGGATTAACGCGGCGGCCGAGGGCGCGGGATACCTCTCTCGCCGATGCCGAGCCCGTCGGGGCGTCGGTCGGCGGATGGGCCTTGCGCATATCCGGCAGGGGCGTACATCACCCGACTTGTTCGCTTGCCTGGACGCGAACTGCCGTCGATGGGACGGCAATTGATGACGGGGGGCGTTACCTGCGGTTTACCATCGGCGGTGTGCCGCACCACCCCCGATCGGCGGCCCGAAGGTGTTGAGATCATGTCCGAGAACACTGGAGACCGAGTGTGGTCCACCGAGCCCGCCGGCGAGCGGCCGCCGGCCGGAATCGACGTCAACGTGCCGAGCGTCGCGCGCATCTACGACTTCCTGATCGGCGGCAAGGACAACTACGCCGCCGACCGCGCCGTGGCCCGGAAGTTGATCGAGGTGGCGCCCGACCTCGAACACGACGCCGGCGCGCATCGCCGGATCCTGCACCGGGGCGTGCGATTCCTGGTCGAGCAGGGCATCCGGCAGTTCGTCGACATCGGGTCCGGGCTGCCGACCGCGCAGAACACCCACCAGGTCGCCCAGGCACTGGCCCCGGAGACCACCGTGGTCTACGTGGACAACGACCCGATCGTGCTCGCGCACGGTCGCGCACTGCTCGCCGAGAACGAGCGGACCACGGTGATCACCGCCGACCTGCGTGAGCCCGCGTCGATCCTGAAGAACCCGGACGTGCTGCGCCTGATCGACTTCGATCGGCCGGTCGCGCTGATGTTGCTCGGGGTGATCCACCACATCAACGACGACGAGGACCCGGCCGGCCTGCTGCGCACCTACCTCGACGCGCTGCCGTCCGGGAGTTGGCTGTTCCTGACCCACTTCCTGCGCAGCGGCCCGGAGTCGGAGCGGATGGAGCAGGTGATGCAGGGCTCGCACAAGAGCGGGCGCTTCCGCGAGCGCGAGGAGATCGCGGCCTACCTGGACGGTCTCGAGACGGCCGAACCGGGCCTGGTCTACATCGACCTGTGGCGTCCCGAGGAGCCGGTGGACGAGGCGACCCTGTCGGTCACCAAGCGCCTGGTCCTGGGCGCGGTGGCCCGCAAGCCGTAACGGCCGGTCGCGGGGCCGCGGGCAACGAGCCTCGGCCCGAGGGCGGTTCGCGGGTGCGCGAACCGCCCTCGGGCCGAGGTCCCGGTACGGGGTGGGCGATCCACCCGCGATCACCGCACCGCCGGGATCCGGGCCGCCGAATCGGTGGTCGGCGTGCCGGTCGCGACCGGCACGGATGCCGCGGCGCCGCGGGCGAAGCGCAGTGCCACCAGGGCGGTCGCGCCGACGCCCGCGCCGGCGATCAGCACCGCCGTACGCAGCCCGGCCGGCGTCGACGAGTGGGCGTTGGCCACCGCGACCAGGATCGCCAGGCCCACCGCGCCGCCGATCTGCTGGGCGGTGGAGGCCATGCCGGACGCGATGCCCTGCTCGTGGCCGGCCACGCCGACCGCGGCGGCGCCGAACATCAGCGTGTAGCCGGCGCCCTGCCCCAGACCCAGGATCACGAAGCCGGGGACCATGGACGCGTACGAGCCGTCTGCGGACATCGACAGGCCCACCACGACGGTGCCCGCCGCGCCGACGAGCAGGCTCGCGATCATCGCGGTGCGCGCTCCGAACCGGGTCGCCGCCCGGCCGCCGAGCAGCGAGCCGGCGGTGATCGCGAGCATCGGGACCAGGTACGCCAGGCCGGTCTCCAGCGCGGTGTAGCCCTTGACCTCCTGGAAGTAGACGGTGAGGAAGTAGGCGAGCGTGCCGATCGTCGCCATGTAGAGGAAGGTGACCGCCATGCCGGTGCTCAGGTTGCGACCGCGCAGCAGGCGCAGCGGCATCAGCGGGTCCGGGCTGCGGCGTTCGACGGCCAGGAAGGCGCCGATCAGGACCGCCCCGAAGGCGACGCTCGCCAGGATCGGCGCGGAGGTCCAGCCCGACTCGGGGGCCTGGACGAAGGCGAACACGATCGCGATGGTGCCGATGGTGGAGGTGAGTGCGCCGGCCAGGTCGAAGCGGCGGTCGGCGCGCCGGGCGCCGTCCGCGGGGATCAGCCGGAGCGCGGTCAGCGCGGCGGCGCCGGCGAGCGGGACGTTGACGTAGAACACCGCCTGCCAGCCCAGGAACTGGGTCAGCACCCCGCCGAGCAGCGAGCCCACGATCATCCCGCTGCCACCCGCCGCGCCCCACACCGCGAACGCCCGGTTGCGCTCCTTGCCCTCGGCGAACAGGGTGCCGACCAGGGT
Organism: Embleya scabrispora DSM 41855; assembly: GCF_000372745.1. GTDB lineage: Bacteria > Actinomycetota > Actinomycetes > Streptomycetales > Streptomycetaceae > Embleya > Embleya scabrispora. Next base: position 3,920 of record NZ_KB889683.1, read on the forward strand.
CAGCGTCGCCGGGAACAGGAAGGCCCCGCCCACCCCTTGCACCGCGCGGGCCGCGATCAGCAGCCCGGGGTCACCGGCGAGGCCGCCGGCCAGCGAGGACCCGGCGTACAGCGCCAGGCCCAGGACGAACATCCGGCGTGGTCCGTACAGGTCGCAGGCCCGGCCGCCGAGCAGCAGCAGGCCGCCGAACGCGACGGCGTAGGCGCTGACCACCCATTGCAGGCTCTGCGCGGTGAAGCCGAGGCCGTCGCCGATCTGGGGCAGCGCGACGTAGACGATGTTGTAGTCGACGGAGATGATCAATTGGGCGAAGGCGAGCAGGGCCAGGATCAGCGCGGGGCGCCGGCGGTTCGTGGTGTTCCCGGTCTTCGTTTCGCTCTCGGTGCCCGTGGTGGTGGTGGTGGTGGTCATCGCTGCTTCCCCCGTTCGTCGGTGCCGGCGACCTTGCCGGTGCCGATCGCGATTCGGTTCCAGGTGTTGATGGTGAGGATCAGGGCCATCAGGCGGGCCAGTTCGCACTCGTCGAATCGGTCCGCGGCGCGGGCGTAGACGTGGTCCGGGACGCCGTCGGCGGCGACCAGGGTCAGCGCCTCGGTCAGCGCGAGGGCGGCCTGTTCCCGCTCGGTGAACAGGTGCGGGGCGTTTCGCCACAGCGCGACCAGGGCCAGGCGTTCGTCGCCCGCGCCCGCCTTGTGCGCGTCGGTCCAGTGCATGTGCAGGCAGTACGCGCAGCCGTTGAGCTGCGAGGCGCGGACCTGGACCAGCTCGACCAGCGCGGGGTCCAGCCCCTCCCGGGCGGCGACGTCGAAGCCGATCAGCGACTTGAACGCCTTGGGCGCGGCGCGGGCGAAGTCGACCCGGACGGCTCCGGGGTCGGGGCGGGGATGGGGTTCGAGGTCGGCCTCGGCGGGCCGGTCGGTGCGGCGTTCGCTGCTCATGACGACGAATCTAGGCGCGGAAGCGACCCGGTATAGGGTGCAGTTCCATGTCGGAAATCGAGGTCAATTCAGCCGAGTGGATCGGCCGCGACCTGCACCTTGAGTTGTCGGGTACGGGAAGCCGGCGGGCCGTGCTGATCCGCGCGATCCGTGAGGCGATCCGCACCGGTCGGCTGGCTCCGGACACACCGCTGCCGCCGTACCGGTCGCTCGCGGCCGATCTGGGCATCGCCCGCAACACGGTCGCCGACGCGTACGCCGAGTTGGTCGCGGAGGGCTGGCTGACGGCGCGTCAGGGCTCCGGTACCCGAGTCGCCCGCCGGGCCGAACCGCTCGCCGCGCCGCGCCGCCGTGCCCGGACCGGGCTGCCGGCGCGGCCTGCCGGCTCCACGCACAATCTGCGCCAGGGGCAGCCGGACGCGGCGTCCTTCCCGCGTACCGCGTGGGTCGCGTCCGCCCGCCGGGCGCTGAACGCCGCGCCGAACGAGGCGTTCGGGCCCGGCGATCCGCAGGGACGCCCGGAGTTGCGGGCCGCGCTGACGGACTACCTGGCGCGGGCGCGCGGGGTGCGTACCCACCCGGATCGCATCGTGATCTGCTCGGGCTTCGCGCACGCGTTGCGGCTGCTGTTCGCCGGCGTGCTGCGCGGGCCGGCCGCCGTGGAGTCGTATGGGCTCGCCTTCCACCGCTCGATCCTGGCCGCCGCGTCCGTCCGCACGCTGCCCCTGCGCATCGACGAACACGGCGCCGATACCGACGCGTCACCCGTCCTGTCGGGCGCGCGTGTGGCGGTGCTGACCCCGGCGCACCAGTTCCCCACCGGCGGCCCGCTGTCGCCCGAGCGGCGGGTCGCCGCGCTGGACTGGGCGCGGGCCCAGGGCGGGATCGTGCTGGAGGACGACTACGACGGCGAGTTCCGCTACGACCGGCGTCCGGTGGGCGCGGTCCAGGGGATGGATCCGGACCGCGTGGTGTACGTGGGCTCGGTCAGCAAGAGCCTGTCCCCGGCGATCCGGCTCGGCTGGATGGTGCTGCCCGAGCACCTGGTGGAGGACGTCCTGGCGGTGAAGGGCCTGCGCGAGGCATGGGCCGGCGTCACCGATCAGCTCACCCTCGCCGACTTCATCGAGGGCGGCCACTACGACCGGCACATTCGCCGGATGCGCCAGCGTTACCGCGCCCGCCGCGACCACCTGCTCGCCGCGTTGGCCGAAAACGCCCCGCACGTCACCGCGACCGGCATCGCCGCCGGCCTGCACGCCGTCCTGCGCCTGCCACCGGGCACCGAGTCCTCCACCGTCAAGGCCGCCACGTGGCAGGGCCTGGCTCTCGACGGCCTCTCCACGTTCCGCCACCCGGACGCGACGGGCCCGGCTCCGGACGGGTTGGTGGTCGGCTACGCGACGCCCCCGGACCACTCGTACCCGGCAGCGGTGGAGGCGCTGTGCCGCTCGCTGCCGCCGGCGGAGGGCGAGTAGCGAGCCGGTCGTGCGGGCGGTGCCGTCGCCCGTCCGGCGGTCGTGCCGGTACGGCGGCCCGGCCTACGCCAACGCGTTCACGATCGTGTTGAACGCCGCCGGCAGGCGGTGGGCCGCGGGGACGATCAGGCGGGCCGTGTGCGGGTGGGCCCGGGCGGTGAGGAGGGTCTCGGTGAGGAGGCGGTGGCGGCGGGACAGGCGGCGCCAGTCGGCCTCGTAGCGCTCGGGGCGGCCCGTGACGAGGGCGGCGACCAGGGCCCGGGCCGAGGCCAGGGCCAGGGCGATGCCCTCGCCGGTGAGCGCGTCGGTGTAGCCGGCCGCGTCGCCGACCAGCAGGACGCGGCCCGCGACCCGGGTGCGGACCCGGCGGCGCAGCGGCCCCGCGCCGCGTACGTCGCCGGCCGCCGCGCCCGCCAGCCGGGCCCGCAGCGCGGGAAACGCGGCCAGGTGGTCGTCGTAGGGCCGCCCGCGCGGCCCGAGCACCGCGACGCCGACCAGGTCCGGTCCCACCGGCGTCACATACGCCTCGCCGTGCGGCGACCAGTACACCTCGACGAAGTCCGTCCAGGGGGCGACCGCGAAGTGCCGGCGCAGGCCGTACCGCCGGGCTCGGCGATCCGGTCGCGCGGGCCCGAGGGCGGCTCGGATCGGCGAGTGCAGGCCGTCCGCCGCGACCAGCCAGTGCGCGGTCAGTCCGGCGGCGGCCACCCCGTGTGCGTCCTGCCGCACGTCGCCGACCCGGCCGACCCGGTGCTCGACCCCGAGCGCCGACGCCCGTTCGTACAACGCCGCGTGCAGCGTGGTGCGTCGTACGCCCAGCCCCGGACCCGCCCGGAACCGGGCCTCGACCGCGTGCCTGGCGTCCAGGTACCGGATCCCGGCCAACGGCCGTCCGGCGGGCGTGATGCCCAGCCGGGCGAGCGCGGTCACGCCCGCGGGCATCAGCCCCTCGCCGCACGCCTTGTCCACCGGGGCCGGCCGCGGCTCCACCACGACCACGCGCAGCCCCGCGAGCGCACCGTGGATCGCGGTCGCCAGGCCGGCCGGCCCGCCGCCCGCGACGAGCAGGTCGATCACGCGGTCGCCGTCGACAGCGCGGCCGACTCGCAGCGGATCCGGACCACCATCAGCGCGGTGTTGAGCCCGGTGAACACGAGCGCGGTGACCCACGCGCCGTGCACCAGGGGCAGCGCCAGGCCCTCGACCGCGACCGCGAGGTAGTTCGGATGCCGCAGCCGGGTCCACCGGTACGGCCCGCGGCGCACCAGCGGCAGCCCCGGCACGACCACCACCTGCGTGTTCCAGTGTGGGCCGAGCGCGGTGACGCACCACCAGCGCAGCGCCTGCGCGGCGAGCACGAGGGCGACCATGGTCCATCCGAACCAGGGCGCGAATGGCCGGTCGGCGGACCACACTTCGAGCACGCATGCGGCCAACAGGCCGACGTGCAGCACGACCATCGGCGGATAGTGCCGCCGTCCGCTGACCACGCCGCCCCGGGCCAGGCTCCAGGCGAGGTTGCGTCGGGCCACCGCCAACTCGGCGACGCGTTCGAGGGCGACCAGGCCCACCAGTGCGAAATACCAGTACATCCCCGACCTACCACTCCAAGAGGACGAGCTCGGAGCAGAACCCCGGGCCCATCGCGATCATCAGGCCCGACGTTCCCGGTTCGGGTCGGGCGGCCATCGTGTCGCGCAGCACGTGCAGTACCGAGGTGGACGACAGGTTTCCCGTCGCGGCCAGCGAACGCCATGTCAGGTCCAGCGCGCCGGCCGGGAGTTCGAGCGTCTCGGCGACCGCTTCGAGCACCTTGGGCCCTCCCGGGTGGCATACCCACGCGGTGATGTCGGCCGCGGTCAGCTCGTGTTCGGCGAGGAAGGCTCGCACGTCGCCGCCCAGGTACTCGCGGACCACGTCGGGGACGTCCGAGCCCAGCACGATCCGAAAGCCGGAGCCGCCCACGTCCCAGCCCATCACCCGGCCCGAGTCCGGGTACATCCGACCACGACTGGACACCACGCGCGGTCCGTGCCCGGGGCCGGTGCGCGCGTCCCCGCAGGCGACCACCGCCGCCGCGCCGTCGCCGAACAGCGCGCCCGCGACCAGGTTGGCCATCGAGGCGTCGGCGCGCTGGAGGGTGAGCGAGCACAACTCGACGGAGACCAGCAGCGCGACGTGCTCGGGCCACCCGCGCAGGTAGTCGTGTACCCGGGCGATCCCGGCGGCACCCGCGACGCAGCCCAGGCCGAACACCGGCAGTCGCTTGACGTCGGGGCGCAGGCCGAGCCGCCCGACCAGGCGGGCGTCGATCGAGGGGACCGCGATTCCGGTCACCGTGGTGAACACGATCAGGTCCACGTCGCGCGCGCTCAACCCGGCGGCGCCGAGTGCGGACTCGGTCGCCTCGGCGGCGAGTTCGACCGCGACGTCCAGATATGCGTCGTTGGCCGCGCCGAAGTCGTCCAGCTTGGCGTAGTGGTCCAGGGGTAGGGCCAGGTGGCGGGTGTCCACCCGGGCGCTCGCGTGCAGGCGGTTCAGGACGCGGCGATCGGCGCCCGCCGGCAGGCACATCGCCGCGAACGTCTCGGTGATCTCGGCTTGCGGGTATCGGTGCGGCGGCAGTGCACCACGGACGGCGGCGATGCGGGTCACGGCGTACCCCCGACGGGATGAGGGAGAGGGAGCGGAAATGCTGGACGGCGAACGGGGATGGCCAAGGCGGCGGTTGCGCTGAACGGGTGCGGGTTCACACCGGGTGGCCGAATCACCTGCCGAGGCGACGACGAGGGCGATAGAAGAGCGGGGACGACAAGGTGAGGCGGAAGACGAGGGCGGACGGCGCGGCGGGACGACGGCGGGAGGCGGAACGGCAGCGATCGCAACCGCCGGCAATCGGGAACGCCGGCACGGTGCCCGGCGGGAACAGCGAACCCACGTTGTTTGCCCGCGCTCGCGGCCCGCATGCGCCGGCCCCGCACCGATCTCCCGGAAAGGTCACCCTCGTGAGCGAAGCCGCGACGTCGAGCCACCCGACCGTGATCACACCCGGGCACCCCCACGAACGCGCCCCCGTCCTCGGTCTCCTGCTCGCCTGCCACCCCGGCCCGACCGTCGCGGTCACGGCCCTGGTGACCGCGCTGGCCGCCGCGGCCGGCCGGGACGCCAAAGGCTGCGCACTGGTCGGCGCGGCGGTGCTCAGCGGCCAGTTGTCGGTCGGGTGGTGCAACGACGCGGTGGACGCCGCCCGCGATCGGGCCGCCGAACGGACCGGCAAGCCGGTGGTCGCCGGCCTGGTCGGGCCCGAACGGGTGGCGCTCGCCGCCCGAGCCGCGCTCGTGGCATGCGTACCGCTGTCCTATGCGTCGGGACCGGCGGCGGGCACCGCGCATGTGGTCGGGGTGGGAGCCGCGTGGGCCTACGACCTCGGGGTCAAGGGCACCGCCTGGTCCTGGGTGCCCTATGCGGTCGGCTTCGCCGGCCTGCCCGCGTTCGTCGCGTTCGGGCTGCCCGGGCGGCCGGCGCCCACGTGGTGGATCGTCGCCGCCGCCGCGCTGCTGGGCTGCGGCGCGCACCTGGCCGACGCCCTGCCGGACCTGGATGCCGACCGTACGGGCGGCGTACACGGGCTGCCGCACCGGCTCGGCCCGGCCCGCATTCGCGCACTCACCCCGCTGCCGCTGCTCGGCGCCACCGCGCTGCTCGCGTACGGCCGGCCGGACCGGGCCGGCCGGCTCGCCCTGGCCGGCGCCGGCGCCCTGGCCGGCGCGGGTGCGCTGCTCGGCGGCCGGCGTCCCGGGGTCCCGTTCGTCACCGCGATCGCCGTCGCCGCGATCGACGTGGCCCTGCTGCTGCGCAGAGGTACCGGCATCGCGCGACCCGGATCACGTCGGGTCCGACGATCATCACGCCAATGCGCGTAGACCGGGCCCGGCCAGAACCGTTTCGATATGCCCCGGAAAAGCGGCTGATCGGATGAAATGTCCCCATCGCTGCTTGACATACTGTCAAATTGGATCTTCGTATTTAACAATCTGTCCCATTGTCCAGTTCAGAGCACCAGGAAATCATTCATGCCCATAGCTCGATCCCGGATTCACACAAACCGCCCGCAGATCGGGCACCGCAAGCCGGCTCGTGCCCTGCCGATCCCCCTGTTGTCCCCTCATACCTGGAGGAACCCGCACATGAGCGGACGCCTTACCCACCGCCGCCTGATCGCCTGCGCCGCAACCTTGGTCGCGGGCTCCATGCTCCTGACCGGCTGTGGGGACGACGGCGGCGACAGCGCGCTCGGCAAGAAGGACGAGAACGCGCCGTTCTTCAAGATGCTCCCGCCGGACGTCCAGAAGTCCGGCAAGCTCAAGATCGGCTCGGAGATCGCGTACGCGCCGATCGAGTTCATGAAGGACGGCAAGGCGGTCGGTGTCGACCCCGAGCTGGCCGCCGCGCTCAGCAAGCAACTCGGCGTCAAGTACGAGTACAAGAACTCCCAGTTCGACTCGCTGATCACCGGGATCACCTCCAAGCGCTTCGACATGGTCATGTCCGCGATGACCGACAAGAAGGAGCGCCAGGGCCAGGGGCTCGCGTTCGTGGACTACTTCCGCGCCGGTACCTCGATCCTGGTGCAGAAGGGCAACCCGCAGAACATCAAGACCCTCGACGACCTGTGCGGCAAGACCGTCGCGTTGCAGCAGGCGACGACCAACGAGGACGTCGCGATCGCCCAGTCCAAGAAGTGTGAGGAAGCGGGCAAGGGCGCGATCACGATCCAGAAGTACGAGCACGACGGCGAGGCCCTGCTCAAGCTCAAGACCGGCGCCTCCGTCGCCGACCTCAACGACTTCCCGGTCGCCGCGTACAACGCGCAGACCTCCGGTGGCGGCAAGGACTTCGAGGTCACCGGCGAGCAGATCGACGCCGGCCTCTACGGCATCGGCGTCGGCAAGGACAACACGCAGCTCCAGCAGGCGCTGAAGTCGGCGCTGGAGGCTCTGATCAAGAACGGCGAATACGCCAAGATCCTGGCCAACTGGAAGGTCGAGGCCGGGGCCGTCAACGAGGTGACCATCAACGGCGGCACTTCCTGATCCGAGGTCCGGCCCGCCGCCCCGCGGCGGCGGGGCCGGACCGGCGGACCGTTCCCTCGGTCCCTCCGCGCCCGCTTCCGCACTCGTGCTCCAAGAGGAGGTCACCTTCCCGTGACCACGCCCCCAACCCCCGCCGCCGACAAACAGCCGGCCAAGCGGGAACACATCAAAGCGATCCCGGTGCCGCACTACGGGCGTTGGGTCGCCGCCGTCGTGGTCCTGGTCGGGGTCGGCCTGCTGATCAACGCCTTCGCGACCGCGAAGATCCAATGGAGCATGACCGGCAAGTACCTGTTCGACGACCAGATCATGAAGGGCGCCGGCAACACGCTCCTGATCAGCCTCGCCTCGATGGCGCTCGGTCTGGTCCTGGGCATCGTCGCGGCGATCATGCGGCTGTCCGGCAACCCGGTCACCTCCACCGTCTCCTCGGTCTACATCTGGTTCTTCCGCGGCACCCCGGTCCTGGTCCAGTTGCTCATCTGGGGCAACCTCGCGCTGGTCTTCCCGACCATGTTCGGCCAGAACACCAACGACGTGATCACCCCGTTCATGGCGGCGTTCCTCGGCCTCGGCATCAACGAGGGCGCGTACATGGCCGAGATCGTGCGATCGGGCATCCAGTCCGTCGACGAGGGTCAGACCGAGGCGGCGCACGCGCTCGGCATGTCCAAGGGCCGTACCCTGCGACGGATCGTGCTGCCCCAGGCGATGCGGGTGATCGTGCCGCCCACGGGGAACGAATTCATCAACATGCTCAAGACGTCCTCGCTGGCCAGCGCCGTGGTGTACCCCGAGGTGCTGCAGAAGGCGAAGGACGTGTACACCAACAACCTCGCGGTGATGGAACTGCTCTTCGCGGCCTGCTTCTGGTACCTGCTGCTCACCACGGTCTTCAGCATCGGCCAGTACTACCTGGAACGCTATTTCTCGCGTGGGGCCAGCCGGGCGCTGCCGCCCACCCCGCTCCAGCGGATCAGGGCCAACCTGTTCCCCACCCGGCGTTCGGGAGTCGAGATCCGATGACGACCAACTTCGACAAGCCCGCGCCCAAGGCGGCCGATCCCGGGCGACCGATGGTCAAGGCCGAGGACGTCTGCAAGTCGTTCGGCGCGGTGGAGGTGCTCAAGGGCATCGACCTGGAGGTCGGATCCGGCGAGGTCATGTGCATCGTCGGCCCCTCCGGCTCCGGCAAGTCCACCTTCCTGCGCTGCATCAACCACCTGGAGAAGGTCAACGCCGGGCGGCTGTGGGTGGACGGCGAACTCGTCGGCTACCGGGAGAAGGAGGGCAAGCTCTACGAACTCCGGGACAGCGAGGTCGCGCTCAAGCGGCGCGACATCGGCATGGTGTTCCAGCGCTTCAACCTCTTCCCGCACATGACCGCCGCGGGCAACATCATGGAGGCGCCCACCCAGGTCAAGGGCATAAGCAGGTCCGACGCCCGGGAGCGCGCCCACCAGCTCCTGGCCCGGGTCGGCCTGGCCGACAAGGCGAACGCCTACCCCGCCCAGCTCTCCGGCGGCCAGCAGCAGCGGGTGGCCATCGCCCGGGCGCTGGCCATGGACCCCAAGCTGATGTTGTTCGACGAGCCGACCTCCGCGTTGGACCCCGAACTGGTCGGCGAGGTCCTGGACGTGATGCGCGGCCTCGCCGAGGACGGCATGACGATGATCGTGGTCACCCACGAGATGGGCTTCGCCCGCGAGGTCGGCGACTCGCTGGTGTTCATGGACGACGGACTCGTCGTCGAGGCCGGCCTGCCGCGCGAGGTGCTGACCAACCCGCAACACGAGCGCACGAAGGCGTTCCTGTCCAAGGTGCTGTGACGGCGGTGCGATTATCTCGCATCGTGCTCCGTCCGGGGCGGTGATCCACCCCGGACGGAGCAATTCCGTTCGCGGTCCCGGTTCGTCGGGGTAGGAAAAAGGTGTCACCCGGCTCGGGAGTCCGGGGTTCCACACCGCGGAGGAATCCGTCATGCCGCACACCGCCGACCGTCTGGCCGCGCTGGCCCAGCAGGTACTCGGGCGCCCCACGCCGATCCGGATCCGGGCCTGGGACGGCAGCGAGGCCGGGCCGCCGGACGGGCCGGCCCTGGTCGTTCGCAACCGACGCGCGCTGCGCCGGCTGATGTGGAAGCCGGGCGAGCTGGGCTTCGCCCGCGGTTGGGTCTCCGGCGATCTCGACGTGGACGGCGACCTGTACGACGCGCTGGACCGGCTGGCCGGCATCGCCCTGCACCGCGACCAACCGCCGCCCGGCGGCGCACCGGCGGCCAAGGCCCACGCCGGCCGCGCCGAGGGCCCGCTCCCGTCCGTGCGGGCCGCGCTGGGCGCGCTGCGCCCGATGGGCGAGGCGCTCACCCTGACCGGACTGCCGGTACCGCCGCCGGCGCCTGTCGAGGAGGTCCGTCGCCGCCAGGGCATACTGCACAGCGTGCGGCGCGACCAGGAGGCGATCCGGCACCACTACGACGTCGGCAACGACTTCTACGCGCTGATCCTGGGCCCCTCGATGGTCTACTCGTGCGCCTACTGGGACCGCCCCGACGCGACGCTGGAGGACGCCCAGCGGGCCAAGCTCGACCTGATCTGCCGCAAGCTGGCCCTGGGCCCGGGAATGCGCCTGCTGGACGTGGGCTGCGGGTGGGGCTCGATGGCGCTGCACGCCGCCGAGCACTACGGCGTCCAGGTGGTCGGCATCACCATCTCGCGCGAACAGGCCGACCTGGCTCGCAAACGGGTCTCCGAGGCGGGCCTGACCGGCCGGGTCGAGATCAGAATCCAGGACTACCGCGAACACGCCGACGGCCCCTACGACGCGATCTCCTCGATCGGCATGGCCGAACACGTGGGCCGGATCCGCTTCCGCGAGTACGCCGACTCGCTGTACGAACTCCTGCGCCCCGGCGGCCGGCTGCTCAACCACCAGATCGCCAGACGCCCGGCGCCGAACGAAGCGGCCTACCGCGTCGACGAGTTCATCGACCGCTACGTCTTCCCCGACGGCGAACTGGCGCCGGTGGGCCGCACGGTGTCGGTCCTGGAGGAGGCGGGCTTCGAGGTCCGCGACGTACACGCGCTGCGCGAGCACTACGCGACCACGCTGCGCGCGTGGGTGGCCAACCTGGAGGCCGACCGGGAGCGCGCCACCCGCCTCACCTCCCCCGGCCGGGTCCGCGTCTGGCGCCTGTACATGGCGGCCTCGGCCCTGGCCTTCGAACAAAACCGCATCGGCGTCAACCAGATCCTGGCGATCAAGACGCCGGCCTCGGGACACTCGGGCATGCCGCCGACCCGAACGATGTGAGCGGCGGGGGGCGGCCATACAGCGACCGGCACCCGACTCCCGCCGCCGATTTCCCCCGGCCGCCCCACCGACGCACCGTGGCCGACGCCGAGGTCGGAACAGCCCCGACGCTGTGTGACTCGGAGAGTCGGGGCTGATCCTTCCGATCCTCTAGAGGGCCTTCCGCAGGATCGACGGCCCGCAGTCCACTCGACCAAGCGGCCCGTCGTGCCATGTCCATTGGCCATCGACCGTCACGGTGAGGCCGTGTTCTTCGCGTGGGGGCTCACCCCGCGCCCGCCACGCTTGGTAGGCGGCCTCGATCTCCCGCCACAGATCGCGCGGGCCGCCCTCGTTCACCTCGAACGAGGGGGCGTCCGGTACGTAGTCGACGGACGCCCAGGACTGTCCGTCGGCGTACCACGTGGTGAACTCCCCGGCGTGCGCGCCCGACCCGAAGAACGTGCGTTGCTCGACGTCGGGCAGCCGCAGCCCGATCGCGAAATCCGCGTGCTCCTCCTGACGGGGACGCGGATCCGTCGTCATGTGGCGGACCCTGCCCGCGCTCGGGTCCGCGATCACGTCGCCCACGAAGCGCCGGGTCTCGAACCTCGGACGCTGCGACCGGGCCCACATGAAGTTGACGTTCCCCACGAACCGGCCCGACGCCGTGCCGTCGGCCGCGACGACCAGGCGCAGGAGTCCGGAGTTGTGGAAGGCCGTGCCCCAGGGGGTGAGGATCACCCCTTTGGGCCGGACCTGCTCCACCCACGCGTAGGGCACGTTCCGTACCGCCATGGTGGCGATGAGCCGGTGGTAGGGGGCGCCTTCCCGGTAGCCCAGCAACCCGTCGCCGACGATCAGGCTCGGCTTCAAGTCGGCGTCATGCAGGGACTTTTGCGCCTGGATCGCAACGAGGGGATCCACTTCGATCGAGGTCACCCGGCCGGCCGTGAGCGCGGTGGCCAACAGCGCCGTGGACCATCCGGTGCCGGTACCGATTTCGAGGATGTCGTGACTCGGGTCGACGTCGAGTTGTTCGAGCATGTGCCGCACGAGGGAGGGTTGCGACGACGACGACGTCGGGATCAGGCTCCCGCCCGGCATGCCGTCATCCATCTGGGTGACAAGCGGGATGTCGGCCGCCACGGCCTCCGCCCACGCCTCGGGGTCGGTGTCGCGGTCGATCCGGACGTCGTCATTCCCCCACACCGCCGCCGGGACGTACGAGCGCCGGGGCGTGTCCGCGAACACGCCGTCCCAGTCGACCAAGGCACTCACTTGTCCCTCTCCTTGTCGCGGTCCTTGTCCTCCGGCGGCACGGGCCTGTCCCACTGGCCATCGCGCTGTCGTTGGGGGGTCTTGGCGTCGCCGTCCTTGTCGTCCTTGGCGTGATTCCCCATCGTCGTACCTCCCGAGTTTTTGTAGGTCGAGCCGGTGTCGGTCGGTGGTGGCATCGAATTCGCCGTCATCGCTCCTCCTCGTCGAGCAGGAAAGGAGGTTCCGACCAATCGGCCACCGCGCCCAACGGGCAGCCGACTCGCTCCAGGTCGGACAACAATGCGAACCACTCGGGGCCGAGCGGCGGTTGAACCGTCGCCAACATGCCCTTGTCCACGGCGCACAACTCCGTGAGCGTGCCGTCCGGCCGGAGGGTCGCGTCTTCCACGCCGACGTATCTCACGCTCCGGTACAGAATCGGCGGAGGCGGCCGAAGAATGACCAAGTCCCGCACCCAGCAGGCGAATTCGATTCCGCTGCGCAGCCGTAGGTGAACCTGCCGCCCGCGCACGTCCATGAGCACACCCTCTCGGCCCGAATAGGCGTCGCGACACCACGCGTGCCGGTAGCGCTCGAAGAACGCGTGGCCCAAGTCGAGATCCTCCTGCGTACTCCCGGATGCCCGCTGTCGAGTGGTCATCGGGCGTTCCGCCCACCCGAGCGCAGCCCACGGAACCGCACCGCCAACCGACGCGAACGTAGCCACGCGCGCCGAAACGGCACCGGAGACGGGGCGAACGAGGGAGTCTCGGCGCCCCGCCCACCGACCCACTCTCGGACCAGCAAGCACAACCGCTCGTCCTGCCCGTCGCGCTCCCCGCCGCTCGGCATGCGCACCGAACCGCGTTGGGTCCATCCGATTTGATGTGTCACAGGAACTCCCGAGCCTTTCGGGCGAATTGGTGTACCTGTGAACGTAGAAACCACTGCCCGGCGAGACCAGGGACGCTATGGGCCACCTTGCTCGCGAGGTAGGACGTTGCGTCCTACCCGGTGCCGATCTGCAAGCGGTCGGCGAGGGCGAGGATCGGGGCCGAACGGCGGCGCTCGCGGGAGGCGAGGTCTGCGACTACTCGGCGGGATGTGGCGTGGTAGCGCATCCATTCGGGGGCGGTGTGTTCGGCCTTGAGCATGGCGCGGGTTGCCCGGTCGTCGTTTGCGAGGTCGATGTGGGCGAGTGCGCGGTCGACGTAGTACCGCGCCTGCCACGTGGGCGGCAGGCTGGTCAGGTCGGTGATGCGCCGTGCTTCGGCCAACGCCTGTTCGGGTCGGTCCATTTCGACGAAGGCGTTGACCGTGGCGACACCGGCATTGGTGGGGCCGAACGGGGTGGCGTAGTCGATGCGGTCGGTGCCGATCCGGGCAGCGGCGGCGTTGGCAAGGCGCAGGAGTTCGGCGGCGGTGTCCTTGCGCTCCGCGCGTACGGCGGCCGAGGCGGCGCGTAGCAGCAGGATGCCCCACAGGGCCACGTCGATCAGCGGTGTCTTCGTCCACGACGGCTCGATCTTCTCCGCGGTTGCCTCGGCCACCCGCTGTGCGTCGTCTATCCGGCCCTGCTTGCTGAAGATCCACGACAGCGTCGACATGCCCATGACTTCGAGTCGGGGGTCATCGGAGTGCCGGGCCGCGATCCCGGCTCGCTCCATCGCCGTATACGCGGCGTCCTCCTTGCCGAACGCGGCCAGAGTCGTCGCCGCGACCTGGTACGCCTCCGCCAGGATGGCGAACGAGGCGGCGCGGTCGGCGCCGGAGTGTTCGCGCGTCGCGGAGCGAGCGTCCGAGATGAGGCGCGGCAATACGGCGGCGATCTCCGACAACTTCCCTTCGCGCCGGATCACCTCCGTCGACCTCAGCGACGCCCGGAGATCCAGGACGGACGGCGATTCCCCGTCGGCGACCTCCATCTCGTCTTCGATCAACTCGGAGACCGGAGTCACGGCCCGCCGGAGCGCCAGCAGGCTCGGTAGGGGATCCCGGTGCGCCGCGCCCTCGAACGTGGTCGGCTGCCCGATCAGGATCGACGTTTCCACGTCGAGCGCCCTCGCGAGCGCGTTGAGCGTCGCGAGCCGGGCCGTGAGTCGCTGGTTCTGTTCCAGCTTGCGAACGACATCGACGGAGACTCCCGCAACGGCAGCGAGCGACTCCTGAGTGTGGTCCCTCCGCAGGCGCAACCGCGCGATGCGATCCCCAATGCTGTCTTGCATGGTTCGGACTCCCGGCGAGGTAGGCGCTGACCCCACGGTACGCCCGCAGACCGGCCGAGAATCGCGGGAACCGACCACCGGCTCACGTCATACGATCGGCTACGCGCCTATGCCTTTCCCCGAAAGAGTCGGCAGCGATGATCCGGGCAACCATCAAGGAGTTGCAACCATGCACCGAACCCAAGACGCAGACGTCACCACGTGGCGCAAGAGCTCGTACAGCAACGGAGATCAAGGCAACTGCGTCGAGGTCCGCGACGATCGCCCGGGCATCGTCCCGGTACGTGACTCGAAGGAGCCGAGCGTGGGTCAACTCCTCATCGGCGTGACCTCATGGACAGCGCTGACCGACGCCCTCCAAGGCTGACTCGACCCGGCCGACCCCTACGCCTCCGGAACCGCTTCCGAGGGGCAGCCGAACATCTCTCGGCATGCCGCCAAGCCCTCGATCTTGGTTGGGATTGTGCGGTGTTCGTGCCAGGCGTCTCGGGTCAGGCGGAGGCGGCGGACCGGGCGTGGGGGGCCGGATTCGTCGGCCGGGAGGATTTCGAGGCCGTCGTCGGTGTAGCCGAGGCGTCGGGAGACTGCGAGGGAGGGGACGTTGTCGAGGAGCGCCGAGGAGACGGCCCAGTGGGCGCCGAGGCCGGTGAAGGCCAGCTCCAGCATCGCGGCGCGCATCTCCGTACCGAAGCCGTGGCCCTGGTGGGCCAGGCCCAGCCAGGAGCCCGAGCCGACCTCGCGCCGGCGGGCGAAGTCCTTGGCGCCGCAGTCCTGGGTACCGACGATCACGCCCTCGTGTACGACGGCGAGGATCAGCCGCCAGTCGTCCGGTTGCCAGTTCGCCCACGTGGCCCAGTAGTGCTTCAGACCGTTGCGGGCGAAGGCCGGCTGGGCCTGACGCGTCCACGGCTTGGCAAAGGGCATCCGGTCGGGGGGATGGATGCCGCGCGCGGCCAGTTCCACGAGTTCCACCAGGTCGTCCTGGCTCGCCGGTCGAAGCTCCAGTCGAGGCGTGGTCAACCGTAGGCCGAACACCGGCCAATGATCAGTGAGCATGGTCGATTCTCGACGCCTCGCACCCTCCCACGCGAACGAATTCCGCCACGCCGGCCGCCCTCCTACCGCTCCCCCGTCGTCGGCGCCAGCCCATGCAGCAGCAGGTCCGCGAACACGTCGCCCACCTCGCGCGGGGACATCGGCCCGTCGAGCTGGTACCAGCTGTTCAGGTGGTGCACGCCGCCGAAGAAGTTGTGCGTGGCGATGTCGGCCGACACGTCCGCGCGCAACAGGCCCTCGCGCTGGCCCTGTTCGATCAGCGAGCGGAAGCGCTCGTGGTAGCGCCGCCGTTCGGCCCGGATCTCGTTGCGCTTGTCCGGCGCGAGCAGGTGCATCGAGCGGAAGTAGACGACCGCGTCGTCGATGTTGCCCAGCGTGGTGACCACGACGTCCGCCGCCGCCTCGCGCAGGCGGTCCACGACCGGCTCGGTGCCGTCCGCGATGGTGTTCAGCCGCTCGGTCTGCATCGCGAGCATCCGGTGGTAGATCTCCACCAGGAGGTCGTCCTTGGACGCGTAGTAGTGGTACATCGCACCCTTGGTGACCCCGGCGGCGGCCACGATCTCCTGGACCGAGGTGCTCTCGAAGCCGCGCTCGGCGAACATCCGCGAGGCGATCCGCAGCAGCCGCTGTGGCAGGGGTGTCTCGTCGGCCTCGGACAGTACCGGTGCCGCGTTTCCGCGACCTCTAGCCGCCATGATGTCCAACCTTTCGAGGGAGCGTTCGACGCTACCCTAGCCAAGATACCGACCGGTCGGTACCGTATTTCGCGCACGGCACGTTTCGCGCACCCTACGGGCCACGAAACGTCCGCGTCGTCCGCGACCAGGGAGAGGAAGGCGCCGGTGGACTTCAGCTACGACGCACGGACCGAGGAACTGCGTGAGCGACTGCTCGCGTTCATGACCGAGCACGTGTACCCCGCCGAAGCCGTGTTCACCGAGCAGGTGGCCGAGCCGGGCGCCGATCCGTGGGGCCGGCCACCGGTGATCGAGGAGCTCAAGATCGAGGCCCGCAAGCGCGGCCTGTGGAACCTGTTCCTGCCGGGCGCCGAGGGCGCGGGTCTGAGCAACCTCCAGTACGCGCCGCTGGCCGAGATCGCCGGGCGCAGTCCGCACCTGGGCCCCGAGGCGCTCAACTGCGCCGCGCCCGACACCGGCAACATGGAACTGCTGCACGACTTCGGCACTCCCGAGCAGCGGGAGCGGTGGCTGAAGCCGCTCCTGGAGGGCACCATCCGCTCGGCGTTCTGCATGACCGAGCCGGACGTCGCCTCCTCCGACGCCACCAACATCACCACGCGCATCGTCCGCGACGGCGACGAGTACGTAATCGACGGCCGCAAGTGGTGGTCCTCCGGCGCGATGGCGCCCACCTGCGAGATCCTGGTCGTGATGGGCAAGACCGACCCGGACGCGCCACGCCACCGCCGGCAGAGCATGATCCTGGTCCCGCGCGACACCCCGGGCGTGCGCATCCGCCGCGGGATGCACGTCTTCGGCTACACCGACGGGCCGCACGGTGGTCACGCCGAGGTGGTCTTCGACAACGTACGGGTGCCCGCCGCGAACCTGGTCGGCAACGCCGGCGACGGCTTCGCCATCGCGCAGGCCCGGCTGGGCCCGGGCCGGATCCACCACTGCATGCGGCTGATCGGGATGGCCGAGCGCGGCCTGGAGCTGATGTGCCGACGGGTGGTCGCCCGCGAGGCGTTCGGCGGCCCGCTCGCCGATCAGGGCGTGATCCAGGAGTGGATCGCCGAGTCCCGGGTGCGCATCGAGCAGTTGCGCCTGCTCGTACTCAAGACCGCGTGGCTGATGGACACCGTCGGCAACCGCGGCGCGCACCGCGAGATCCAGTCGATCAAGATCGCCACGCCGCTCACCGTCGAGTGGATCCTGGACAAGGCCATCCAGGCGCACGGCGCGGGCGGCCTGTCCCAGGACTTCGTGCTCGCGTCGCTGTGGACGCACGCGCGCACGCTGCGCCTGGCCGACGGGCCGGACGAGGTACATCGTCGTTCGCTCGCCCACCGCGAGCTCAAGTCCTACCGAGAGGCAGCCGCCCAGTGAGCGAGTCGTCCCGTCCCGTGGCCATCGTCACCGGCGCGAGCCGAGGCATCGGCCTGGGCATCGCCCAGGCCCTGGTCGCGCGCGGCGACCGGGTCTGCGTGACCGCGCGCGGCGCGGACACGCTGGCCGAGGTGGTCGCCTCGCTCGGCGGCCCCGAACACGCGATCGGCGTCGCCGGCAAGGCGCACGACCCGGTCCACCAGGACGCCGCGGTGACCGCGACCCTGGAGGCGTTCGGCCGGATCGACATGCTGGTCAACAACGCCGGCATCAACCCGGTGTACGGCCCGCTGGTGGAACTCGACCTGGACGCCGGGCGCAAGATCCTGGAGGTCAACCTGCTCGCCGCGCTCGCCTGGACCCAGCGGGTGCACAAGGCGTGGTTGGGCGAGCACGGCGGCGCGATCGTCAACGTGTCCTCGCTCGCCGGCGAGCGGCCCGCCCAGGGGATCGGCTTCTACGGCGTCAGCAAGGCCGCGCTGACCCACCTGACCGCCCAACTCGCGAGCGAACTCGGGCCGCGGGTACGGGTGAACGCGGTGGCGCCGGCCGTGGTCAAGACCGTCTTCGCGACCGCGCTGTACGAGGGCCGTGAGGAAGAGGTCGCGGCGGCCTATCCGATGGCCCGGCTGGGCGTGCCCGAGGACGTGGCCGGCGCGGTGGCGTTCCTGCTGTCCGAGCAGGCGGGTTGGATCACCGGTCAGACGCTGCTGGTCGACGGCGGCGTGAGCCTGTCCGGCGGTGTCGGATGACCGCGCTCGCCGGCGCCAATGTGGTGATCACCGGCTCCGGCGCCGGGATCGGCGCGGCGCTGGCCCGGCGTTTCGCCGCCGACGGCGCGCGTGTGGTGGTCAACGACCTGGACGCCGACGCGTGCCGTGCGGTCGCCGCCGACATCGACGGCATCGCACTGCCGGGCGACGCGGCCGGCGAGGAGGGCGTCGCGGCGCTGATCACCGGTGCCCGCAAGGCGCTCGGCGGCGAGATCGACATCTACTGCGCCAACGCCGGCATCGGCGAGGGCATGGGCCTGGACGCCTCGGAGCAGTCGTGGGACCGCTCGTGGGACGTCAACGTGATGGCACACGTACGCGCCGCGCGACTGCTCACCCCGGCCTGGCTGGCCCGGGGCCGCGGCCACCTGGTCACCACGGTCTCCGCCGCCGGCCTGCTCACCATGTTGGACGCGTCGGCGTACTCGGTCACCAAACACGCGGCGTACGCGTTCGCCGAGTGGATGGCGATCACCTACGGCGCCAAGGGCATCACCGTGCAGGCGGTCTGCCCGCTGGGCGTGCGCACCGCGCTGCTCGGCGCGACCGGCGAGGCCGCGGCGCTGCTGCTGAACGACGGCGCGGTCGATCCGGCGGAGGTCGCCGAGGTGGTCGCCGAGGCGATCACGAACAACGCGCCGTTCCTGGTTCTGCCACACCCCGAGGTGGCCCGGATGTACGCGGGGCGGGCCGCCGATCCCGATCGTTGGCTGGCCGGAATGCGCAAACTCCAGGCCCGTCTGGAATTTGCGAAGGACGGCAGGGGGCAGGAAGGCTGATCATCCGGTTCGAGACGGCGGCGCCGTGCCGCAGGCTTGGCCGGCGCGACGCAGCCGACGCAGCCGAAGGAGCCGCAGGTGCCGGTGAACGAGATCGAGACGGTGCTCGGGCCGGTGCCCACCGCCGCGCTCGGCACGACCCTGATGCACGAGCACATCTTCGTGCTGACCCCGGACAGCCAGGCCAACTGGTCCCCGGACTGGGACGAGGAGGCCCGGGTCGCGGACGCGGTCGAGCGGTTGCGAGCGCTGCGGGCGGCCGGTGTGACCACCATCGTGGACCCCACGGTGGACGGGATCGGGCGGAACGTGCCGCGCGTGCGGCGGATCGCCGAACAGGTCCCGGACCTCAACATCGTGGTCGCGACCGGAATCTACACGTACGTCGACGTCCCGGCCTTCTTCCGCCATCGAGGCCCGGGCGCGCTGCCGGGTCTGCCGGATCCGATGGTCGACCTGTTCGTCCGGGACATCCGCGAGGGCATCCAGGGCACCGGGGTCAAGGCCGCGCTGCTCAAGTGCGCGATCGACGAACCGGGCCTGACCGGCGGCGTCGAGCGGGTGTTGCGCGCGGTGGCCCGGGCGCATCTGGAGACGGGCGTGCCGATCATGGTGCACACCCACCCGCGCAGCCGGACCGGATCACACGTACGCCGGGTGCTGACCGAGGAGGGCGTGCCCGCCGCACGCGTGCAGCTCGCGCACAGCGGGGACACCGACGACGCCGATCACCTGACCGAACTCGCCGACGCGGGTTACCTGTTGGGGATGGACCGGTTCGGCCTGGACACCACGATGCCGTTTGCGGAGCGGGTCGCGATCGTGGTCGAGATGTGCCGTCGGGGGTATGCGTCGAGCATGGTGCTGTCCCAGGACGCGGCGTGCCATATCGATTGGATCGACCCGGAGTTGATGCCGCTGCTGCCGGACTGGCACTACCGGCACGTGCTGAACGACGTGCTTCCGGCGCTGCGCGCGCACGGCGTGCCCGACCCGGATGTAACCGCGATGCTGGTGGACAACCCGCGCCGGTGGTTCGAACGGGCCTGAGCCGGGCGCCGATCGTCGACCCGGGCGCCGAAGTGGGTCTTCGGCGCCCGGGCGGCCGTCCTCGTAGGCGGCGTCCCCGTCCATGGCGTTCCGGTCCGCCGCGTCCTCGCCCGTGACGTCCTCAGCCGCGGCGCAGCGCGGCCAACTGCTCGGCGAACGGGACCACTTCCTCGAATTCCGCGGCTGGCGCAGCTGCGGCCCGGGGCAGTCCCGCCGCGAGGTCGGCGAGTTCGCCGCCGGCGCGGGCGATCCGCGCGGCCAGGTCGTCGCCGGCGCCCGCCGACGCGCCCCAGTCGCCGGTCGCCGCATACACCGAGGTCGGTGTGACCGTGGCCCGCAGGTAGGCGAACAGCGGGCGCAGCGCGTGCTCCAGGGCCAGCGAGTGGCGCGCGGTACCGCCGGTCGCCGCGATCAGTACCGGCTTCCCGGTCAGCGCGGAGTTGTCCAGCACGTCGAAGAAGGACTTGAACAGCCCGCTGTAGGACGCGGTGAAGATCGGCGTGACCGCGATCAGCGCGTCCGCGCGGGTGACCGTCTCGATCGCGGCGCGCAGTCCCGGCGGCGGGAATCCGGTGACCAGGTTGTGGGCGATGTCCACCGCGACGTCGCGCAGTTCGACCGTGTGGACATCGGCCTCGACACCCCGATCGAGCAGCTGCCGCCCGGTGGCCTCGGCCAGTCGGTCGCCGAGCATGCGGGTGGACGAGGGTTTGCCCAGTCCGGCCGAGACGACCACGAGCTTGACGGGTTGCGCCATGGTGATCCTTCTTCCTTTCTCTCGGTGGGGTGAGTACGGCGGTACGTACGGCCGGTCAGAGCGCGGGCGCGCTCTCGTTCGCGGCGCTCTCCGCCGCGGCCTCGTCCCGCCGGGCCACCAGCGCCGCGTGGGTGGGGCCCGCGGGCACGTCGGCTCCGCGTCGGGCCGCGAACTCCGTGCGCAGCACCGGGAGTACCTCCTCGCCGAGCAGGTCGAGCTGCTCCAGCACGGTCTTCAGCGGAAGTCCCGCGTGGTCCATCAGGAAGAGTTGGCGCTGGTAGTCGCCGAACGAGTCGCGGAAGGTCAGCGTCTTGTCGATCACCTCCTGCGGGCTGCCCACGGTCAGCGGCGTCTGGTCGGTGAACTCCTCCAGCGACGGACCGTGGCCGTACACCGGCGCGTTGTCGAAGTACGGACGGAACTCGCGCACCGCGTCCTGCGAGTTCTTCCGCATGAACACCTGCCCGCCGACCCCGACGATGGCCTGCTCGCGCGTGCCGTGGCCGTAGTGCTCGAAGCGGTCGCGATACAGGTTGATCAGCCGGACGAAGTGGTCCCGGGGCCAGAAGATGTTGTTGGCGAAGAATCCGTCGCCGTAGTAGGCGGCCTGCTCGGCTATCTCGGGACTGCGGATCGAGCCGTGCCACACGAACGGCGGGACGCCGTCCAGCGGTCGCGGGGTCGAGGTGAAGCCCTGGAGCGGGGTCCGGAACCGGCCCTCCCAGTCGACCACGTCGTTGCGCCACAGCTCGTGCAGAAGCGCGTAGTTCTCGATCGCCAGCGGGATGCCCTGGCGGATGTCCTGGCCGAACCACGGGTAGACCGGTCCGGTGTTGCCCCGGCCCATCATCAGGTCCACCCGGCCGTCGGCCAGGTGCTGGAGCATCGCGTAGTCCTCGGCGATCTTCACCGGGTCGTTGGTGGTGATCAGCGTGGTGGACGTGGAGAGGATGATCCGCTCGGTCCGCGCGGCCACGTAGCCGAGCAGCGTGGTCGGCGACGAGGGCACGAACGGCGGGTTGTGGTGCTCCCCGGTCGCGAACACGTCCAGACCGACCTCTTCGGCCTTGAGCGCGATCGCCACCATCGCCTTGATCCGCTCGTGCTCGGTGGGCTCCCGGCCGGTGGTGGGGTCGACGGTGACGTCTCCGACGGTGAAGATCCCGAACTGCACGGTGACCACTCTTTCATTAGTTGAACAGTCAATCACCGGGTGAAAGCGAGATCCCGACCGCGCTATTCCCGAAGGGGGCGCGCGGCGCGGGCCGGCGCGTCGCCGCGCTGGGGCACGAGGGACCGGAGGGGCGCGGACTGGGCGGGACGCGCTACGCGGCCGTGTGCCACCCGCGCCGCGCGCTGCCCGCGCCGCGCCCACACCCCCGCCCAGTCCGCGCCCCGCGCCTACTCGCGCAGGATGCCCAGGCTTACCGCCAGCTCCGCTTCCGTCACCCGGCCTGCCCTCTCCGCGTCGCCCGCTCGGATTGCCGCGACCATGGCCGCGTGGGCGTCGGCGCCCGGGTCCGGGGAGGCGGTTCGCAGGTTCTTTTCGTCCATGACGGCGAGCAGGTCGAGCAGGCTCGGCCGCATGGTCACCTGGAAGACCGCGAAGAGGTCGGTCAGTACCTCGTTGTGCGCCGCCGCGACGATGCTCGCGTGGAAGGCGATGTCCGCGTCGATGTACGCCGCGTCGTCGCCGAGCGCGGCGGCCCGCGCGGCCAGGCCGGCGTCCAGCGCGGCGAGGTCCTCGTCGGTGCGCCGCTCCGCGGCCAACATCGCGGCTCGCACCTCGATCAGGTTGCGCACCTCGTAGACCTCGGCCGCCGAGGCTCGACGCAGCCGCGCGGGCAGGTCCTCGACCGGTTCGGTGGCGATCACGAAGACGCCGGCCCCCTGCCGGGACTCGACCAGCCCGGCTCCCGCCAGCGCGCGGATCGCCTCGCGGACGGTCGAGCGGCCGATGCCCAGTTCCTTGCCGAGCGCGACCTCGCCGGGCAGCTTGGCGCCCACCGGCCAGCGCCCGGCGGCGATCTGGTCACGAAGCCGTTCGGCCGCCTGGCCGACCAGCGGGCTGCGGCGCAGGGGGCCGAACGTCATCGCGTGTCACCTTCACATCTCAGGTCGTCCGATGAACCCTAGCCGGGCACAACACCCGCCCCCTCCCCCACGCGCGCCCGGTTCACCGCCGACACCGTCGCGTGCACCGAGGCGGCCAGGATCGAGGTGTCGATCCCGACCCCCCAGCGGGTGACTCCGTCGACCCGGCACTCGACGTACGACGCCGCCTGTCGGTCGCCGCCCGCACCGATCGAGTGCTCGACGTAGTCCAGGATCTCGACCCGGATCCCGGCCGCGCCGAATGCCGAGGTCAGTGCGGACAGCGTTCCGTTTCCCTCGCCGACCACCGGGCGCGCGCCGGTGGGATCGGTCAGTGTCCCGGTGAACAGGTGCCGCCCCGGTTCGGTCTCCTCCGCCCGCCACCCGGTGACGTCGACCGGCGCGCGGCGGTCCCGGTACTCCCGCCCGAACAACTCGCCCAGTTCGGCCGCGGTGATCTCCTCGCCGCTGTCGTCGGTGGCTTCCTGGACCACCCGGGAGAACTCGATCTGGAGCCGGCGCGGCAGGTCCAGACCGTGCGCGCTCTGCATCAGGTAGGCGATGCCGCCCTTGCCGGACTGGCTGTTGACCCGGATCACCGCCTCGTAGTCGCGGCCCACGTCGGCCGGGTCGATCGGCAGGTACGGCACATCCCACGGCGCCTGGGCCACGGTCCGGCCCAGCCGTTCGGCCCGCCGCGCGTGGTGTGCGAAGCCCTTCTTGATCGCGTCCTGGTGGGTGCCGGAGAACGCGGTGTAGACCAGGTCGCCGCCGTAGGGGTGGCGGGCGTGTACGTCGATCCGGTTCGCGTACTCGACGGTGCGCCGGATCTCGTCGATGTCGGAGAAGTCGATCATCGGATCCACGCCCTGCGTGTACAGGTTCAGCGCGAGCGTGACCAGGTCCACGTTGCCGGTCCGCTCGCCGTTCCCGAACAGGCAGCCCTCGATCCGCTGCGCCCCGGCCAGCAGCGCCAGTTCGGCACAGGCGACCCCGGTGCCGCGGTCGTTGTGCGGGTGCACGGACAGGATCACCGCGTCGCGGCGGGCCAGATGGCGGTGCATGTACTCGATCTGGTCGGCGTACACGTTCGGCGTGGCGATCTCGACCGTGGCCGGCAGGTTGTGGATCACCGGTCGGTCCCGGCTCGCGTCCCACAGCTCGGTGACGCTGTCGCACACCTCCAGGACATAGTCGGGTTCGGTCAGGTTGAACACCTCGGGCGAGAACTCGAAGCGGATGTCCGCCCCCGGCCGGGCGTCCGCGCCGCGGGCGACGTCCTTGGCGCCGGCCAGGATCAGGCCGTGCAGCGCGGCCCGGTCGTGCCGGAGCACCACGTCGCGCCAGGTCGGCGCGGTAGCGGTGTACATGTGCACCACGGCGTGCGGCAGGCCCTCGATGGACTGATAAGTGCGTTCGATCAGGTCGGTCCGGGCGGCGGTGAAGACCACGATCGTCACGTCGTCCGGGACCGCGTCGCTCTCCGCCAGATGCCGGACGAAGTCGTAGTCGGCGCGGCTCGCCGACGGGTAGCCGACCTCGATCTCCTTGAAGCCCATCGCAACCAGCAGGTCGAACATCCGCCTCTTGCGCACCGGGTCCATCGGCTCGGCCAGCGCCTGATTGCCGTCCCGCAGGTCCACCGGGACCCACAGCGGGGCCTGTTCGATCCGTCGGGTCGGCCAGGTTCGCCGATTCGGGTCGATCTCGACCCGGACCCGCTCGTGCGCCGGGCGGTAGCGGTGATGCGGCATCGCGCTCGAACGCTGCCGGTTCCAGTGCGGTCGGCCGTCGGGGATGGGGCCGGCCGGGGTGCGCAGGGTGGGGAAGCTGTCGTCGGTCATGGTGCGGAGTCGTCCTCGCCGTTCGAAGGGTCGACCGGCAGCACCGAACCCCGCGGCGGGGTGCCGGTCGGATCAGGCCCCGCCGCGGCCACCGAGAAGGAGGACGCGCAGCTTCATGGCGACGACGCTAGCACAACTTGTCTGACAACCTGACGTCTTTGTCGATTCGCCCGCCGACCGAGCCGGCGGGGCGGGCGCCGCTCGGGGCGCGTGGCCGGAAATGGCCGGAGGCGGGCAAGCGATGGCGCCGTCCTCGGGGCGCTGTCGCGCGACGAAAGGAGGCGCCGACCCGGTTACCCGGGGGCGCCTCCCATGTGCCGACCGCGTGGAGTCGGGATGTTCAGAGATTGCTCAGCTTCGCGTAGGGACGGCAGATCCGCTCCTGACGCGACCCGAAATCGACAGTGACCGCGATGTCCTCTTCGACACCGACGATCCGACCGAGTCCGTACTGATCGTGCGTCACTCGTGCACCGAGTTCGAAATCCTCGATGATGGGAGCGACCGGGACATTGAAGGGACTGGTGGGCAGAATGCGCCGGGTCACGGCTGACGTCGTCATCCCCACCAGTATGCGCCTGTCGGGTGACGCGCGGGGCGTTCGGGGGCGGTATAGGCGAAGCCGTAACCGGAAAGTGTCCCCACGATATGGCGGTTCGAATCCCGTATGCGCCCCTCGAAGGCGACCGAAATGCCCCGCGCCCAACTCTGCCGCAGGTCACGCGGGATCCGGCCACGACCGGACGGCACACCCTATGTGAACAACGCCCCGGTACACCCGATTGGGCCGATCGGGCGACGTCCGAACGCATCGCCGACGCCCGCTCGGAGCAGCCCGCCGCAGGGCGGGACCGGCGCCGCGATCGGGTCGTGACCCGTCATCGCGGGTACCTCGGAACCTCGCGCCGGGTACGACCGGGCGGTCATGTCGCGAGCTTGTCGCAACCCGCCGCCGACGGCGGCCGAGGCGGCTCCGGGCCGCCCGTACCAGCTGCGGCCCGCCGATAGGGTCGCGGCATGAGCGACAGCACCGCCGGCCCCGCCCCGATGGACATCGAGCTGGTCAGGCCGCCCGAGATCCTGCTTGCGCACGAGGAGGTACGGGTCTTCCACGGCGGCATCCTGCGCACACCGGCCGGTCTGTACACCACGATCGGCATGGAGACCCCGGCCCGCCCCGCCGGCCCGCGCCCGCCGGCGCCGCCGCGGTTCGGACAGTACGGGGTGTCGGTGACCCGCTCGGGCGACCGGTTCGCCTATTCGGCGCTGGCCACGACCTTGTCGGCCGGGCCGATCCGCTTCACCTCCTGTCTGTTCGGTCCCGTCCCGGACGGCGATCTCGTCCTGGACGTGGTGTTGCCGACCATTCCGCGTCGCCTGGTGTTGCGCTTCGACTCCGAGCGCCACGACGGCAGCGGACCGGCGCTGGTCGCGCCGCCCGCGATCGTGCGCACCGAGGCGGGCGTGACGCTGTGGCACGCGGGTGTGTTGGCCACCGACGCCGGTCGGCTCACCCACGTGGAGGCGACCTCCGCGGACGACCGCGCGCTCGGCGGCGCCAAGTGGGACGTCGAGCACAAGCCGTTGACGGTGACCTGGGACGACCCGACGCCGCCCCGCGAGGCGCACCAGCGAGGGCGGGACTTCGTGAGCACGGACAGCTGGATCGCCGCACCCCACGCGCGCGGCACGCTGTCCTGCGGACCGCTGGACGTGGCGCGGGGGTTCTGACCGGCGGGAGTTTCGGGCGGCGGGATTTCCGGGCGGCGGGAGTCCGACCGAAGGCCGCGCGGCGGCGCGTCACGGGTAGGCGGGCCGGCGCCGAGCGGCATCCGCGCTACAGCTCCGACCCGCCGGTGGCGTCGATCGTGCCGCCGGTCACCCAGCGCGCGTCGTCGGAGGCCAGGAACGCGACCAGGTCGGCGACGTCGGCCGGTCGGCCGACCCGACCCAGGGCCGCGCGGCTCGCCGCCCGCGCCTCGGCCCGTCCGCGACCGCGCGGCCGATTCCCCTGCTCGCGCCGGTGACGAGCGCGGTCTTGGCGGTGAGCTTGCGCATGGTGGCGCCCCTTCGTCGGCGGCCGCTTTTCTTTAGCGCTCGCTACAGAAACTTCATCGGGCCGACCCCAGACCACGATCGGCGGCCGATCCGGCGAGCATGAGCGTGGTCTCCTCGATCCGGCGGAACCGGCCGTCCGGCGCGAACTCGCCGAACAGGTACACCTCCATCGCCACCGTCGAGCCGTCCGTCTTGCGCACCTCGATGGTGTGCCGGTCGGCGTAGAGCGACCCGTCGGACAGTTCCTCGTGCAGTCGGATCCGGCCGTCGACCACGACCGAGCGCAGGTGCGCGATGTGCTCGACGAAGCCCGCCCGATCCGCCCAGACGCCGTCGGTGCGCTGGCGGTAGTCCGGTGCGAAGTGCCGGTCGATCGCGGTGTCGAGGTGCAGCTCCGGGCGGAAGAGGAGGTCGGTGAGGGCGGGAACGAGTGCGGTTCGAGGCATGGCGGGACGACTCCGATCGAGATGGCCTATCGATAATGCGTGCGCTGCGCACGCTTTTGACCATAGCCCATAAGCGTGCGCGGCGCACGCTAATCTGGGCGCATGGAACATTCGAGGGGACACGAGGTCGCCGACGCCCTGGGGCGACTGCTCCGCCGCAGCACCCGCGCCACCCTGTACGCGGGCCTGACCGAGGGCCTGGGGCCGGCCGTGGACGACGTGACGTATCCCGTGCTCAGCGGCCTGGCTCGGACCGGGCCGTGCAGCGCGGCGGACCTGGCCGGCGAGATCGGGCTGGACCGGTCCGGCGTCAGCCGCCGCGCATCCCGCCTGGAGGCCGCCGGCCTGGTCCGCCGCGAGCCCGACCCGGACGACCGCCGGGCCGTACTGCTCACCCTGACCGACGCGGGTTCGGCATGCGTGCGCGAATTGCGCGAGCGACTCGCGGAGCGGCTCGAATCGGCACTCGCGCAGTGGCCGGCGGACGAGGCGCGGATCTTCGCCCGCGGCTTGCGCCGCTTCGTCGAGGACGGGCCGTTTACGGAGGCGTAGCGGCAGGCCGACTACGGAGGCGTAGCGAACAGGCCGCTCACGACAGGCGCAGCGGACAGGCCGGCCGCAGCAGGCGGCAGCCGCTTCTTGCGGCACCCTCGACCGTCAGACGACTTTGCCAATCCTTGACTTTACATGCGTATAGCCACGGGCTATGTTTACGACCGTAAGCACACAGGCGTTAATTTTAATCAGGGGGTACCTCGTGAGCAGTCCGGAAACCCGATCGGCCGGCGCCGGCCCCGCCGACGCCCCGGAGGCCGCGGGCCACCCGCGCCGGTGGGCCGCGCTGCTCGTGCTCAGTTCGACACTGGTCGCGGTGACGCTGGACAACTCGGTGCTCAACACCGCGCTGCCCTCGTTGGCGAAGGGGCTGGACGCGTCGACGTCGGATCTGCAATGGATCACCGACGCGTACACGCTGGTCTTCGCCGCCCTACTGCTCCTCGCCGGCAGCCTGGGCGCCCGGTTCGGCGCCCGGCGCGCGCTGCTCGGCGGCCTCGCGCTCTTCGGTGCCGGGTCGGCCATCGCGGCGGTGTCCTCGACCGCGGCCGAACTGATCGCCTGGCGGGCGGTGATGGGCCTGGGTGCGGCGTTCGTGATGCCCGCGACGCTGGCCATCATCATCCGGATGTTCCCGCCGGTCGAACGGCCCAAGGCGTTCGCCGTCTGGTCGGCCGCGGCGGGCGTCGGCGTGCTGATCGGCCCGGTCACCGGTGGCGCGCTGCTGATGCGCTTCTCCTGGTCCAGCGCCTTCTGGATCAACGTCCCGCTCGTGCTCGCCGCGCTCGTCGGCATCCTGCGGATCGTGCCGAGCATCCCGCGCCAGGGCACGGCGCGACTCGACCTGCCCGCCGCGGTGTTGTCCATCGTCGGCCTGGGCACCCTGGTCGACGCGATCATCGAGGCGCCCGAGCGCGGCTGGACCGCGCCGGTCACCCTCGCCGAACTGGGCGCGTTCGTGGTGTTCACCGCCGTGTTCGTGGCCTGGGAACTGCGCCGCGACGAACCGATGGTGCAGGTCCGCCTGTTCGCCAACCGGGGCTTCGTGCTCGCCGCCGCGACGCTGGCGGTGACCTTCTTCGCGCTCTTCGGCACGCTGTTCGTGCTCTCCCAGTACTTCCAGCTCGTGCACGGGTACAGCCCGTTGGAGGCCGGTCTCTCCGCGATGCCGTTCGCCGTGGCGATGGCCGCGATGTCCGGGCTGTCGCCGGTGGTCACCGCCCGGTTGGGCATCCGCGGCACGCTCACCGTCGGGCTCGGCGCGATCGCGGTCGGCCTGTCGGTGCTCGGTCTGACCACCGACAACACCACCCCGTTCGTCGCGCTGGCCGGGGAAATGGCCCTGGTCGGCGCCGGGATGGGAATGATGATGGCCCCGGCGAGCATGGAGATCACCGCATCGGTGCCGGTCCGCTTCTCGGCGATGGCGGGTGCGCTCAACAGCGTGGTCCGCGAACTCGGCGGCGTGCTGGGCATCGCGGTGGTGGGCACGCTGGTCTCCGCGCACTACCGGGGCGAGATGGCCGACCAGCACCTGACCGGCCCGGCCGCCGTCGCCGAACACGACCTGCCCAGCGCGCACGCCGTGGCCGCGCAGCTGTCCCCCGAGGCCGCCGGTCGACTCACCTCGGCCGCCGACCACGCCTTCACCACCGCGATGAACAACGGCGCCCTGACGGCCGCGGCGGTCGCCGCGATCGGCGCGATCGTGGTCGCCTTCGGCCTCCCGCGCCGGGCGGGCAGCACCCCGGTCGCCGTCGGGCAGCCCGCCGAATCGGCCAACACCCGTGCCGTACCGGCGGCCTGACGCAGCGTCACCCCAGCGCACGGCGACCGGGCCGACCCGGTCGCCGTGCACCCGTCGTCCGGCGACCCATCGTCGACACACCCGAGGAGGCACCATGCCCGCAAGCGCCGCTTCCACGCCTCGTACGCTGGCCGCCATGGACGACGATCAGGGGCCGAACCGCCGACGCAATCGCCGCGGCCAGGGTGCGCTTCTGCGCGACGACATTCTCGCCGCGGCAACCGCACTCATCGAACGCGACGGACACTCCGGCGATGTGACGCTGCGCCGGATCGCGCGCGAGGCCGCGATCACCGCGCCGTCGATCTACGCGCACTTCCACGACCTCGACGACATCCTCGACACCGTGCTCAACGGCTACTTCGACGACTTGCAGGCGGCCATCGTGGCCGCCGCCGCCGAGGAGAGCGAGGCGGACCGTTCGCTGCTCGCGGGTTGTCGCGCGTACGCCCGGTTCGCGATGGAGCGCCCCGGCCGCTACCGCGCGCTGTTCCACCGGATGCGCCCGCCGGCCGGCGATGCGAACGAGCCGCCTTCGCCGCCGCCCGCGCTGCCCAGTCGCATGGACGTCTTCCAGACCCTGATCGACGCGATCGCCGCCACCGCGGCGGCCGGCCAATCGGCCGGGACCGATCCGTTCGAGGACGCGCTGGCCGTGTGGGCCGCGATGCACGGCGCGATCCTGCTGCGGATGACCGCGCCCGTCTTCGACTGGCCGCCGCTGACCGACTTCATCGACACACTGGTCATCCGCACCGCCCGGCTGTCCTAGGACGCGAGCGCGCGCTTTTCGGACCCCGCCGGTCCGCCGGTGCCGGTATGTCCGCTCTTGTGGGCATCACCCGATCCGGGCGTGCCATTGCGGGCTCCGGCATGGAAGGGTGTCCCCACGGATCGAATCCAGTTCGAGAGCAGGAACGCACCATGGCTGACGAGACACCCGCGAACGAGACACCCGAGGAGACGGTCGTCGAGGCCACCGAGCCCGAGACGCCCGAGGACGAGACCAAGCGCAAGTTCCGCGAGGCGCTCGCCCGCAAGCGCGGCACCAAGACCGACGGCACCGGCGAGGGTCCCGGCGGCGACGGGTCGAAGATCCACGGTGCGCACGGGCCCGCCGCGCAGCAGCGCTCGTTCCGCCGCAAGAGCGGCTGAGTCGAAACCGCCCTGCGCACCGATTCCCTGTGCGTCGAATCGAATCGGCGAGGGGCTGCCTTCGCCGGGTTACCGAGCAGTAGGATCGCCGGATCGCGAGATCTCGTGGCATGCCTCCTGCCCGCCCGGCGAAGGGTCCCCCGTGTTCGACTACGACGTTCTGGTCATCGGTTCGGGTTTCGGCGGTTCGGTCGCGGCGTTGCGGCTGACCGAGAAGGGCTATCGGGTCGGCGTCCTGGAGGCGGGTCGGCGCTTCGCCGACGCGGATTTCCCCAAGACCTCATGGCAGTTGCGCGACTTCCTGTGGGCACCGGCGCTGGGCCTGACCGGCATCCAGCGCATCCACGTGCTCAAGGACGTGGTGGTGCTGGCCGGAGCGGGCGTGGGGGGTGGTTCGCTGAACTACGCGAACACGCTCTACGAGCCGCCGCAGCCGTTCTTCGACGACCCGCAGTGGGGTCGCATCACCGACTGGCACGCCGAACTCGCACCGTTCTACGCCCAGGCCAAGCGCATGCTCGGCGTGGTGACCAACCCGCACATGACGCCCGCCGACGAGCACATGAAGGCCGTCGCCGAGGACATGGGCGTGGGCGACACCTTCCATCTCGCGCCGGTCGGCGTGTTGTTTCCCGAGGGCGGGCAGCGGCCGGGCGAAGAGGTGGCCGACCCGTTCTTCGGCGGGGTCGGGCCGCGCCGGACCACGTGTACCGAATGCGGTTCGTGCATGACCGGTTGCCGGGTCGGCGCGAAGAACACACTGCTGAAGAACTACCTGTACCTGGCCGAACGAGCGGGTGCGGAGGTGCATGCGGAGCGTACGGCGCGCCGGGTTCGGCCGCTCGGCGCGGGGTGGCACGCGGACGGGTCCACCGGCGGCTACGCGGTGGAGACCGTACACAGCGGACCGGCGACGGCGCCGCGTATGCCCCGCACCTGGACCGCCGAGCAGGTGGTGTTCGCCGCGGGCACGCTGGGCACCCAGCGCCTGCTGCACCGGATGGCGGCCGAGGGTACGCTGCCGCACCTGTCCGGCACGCTCGGCCGGCTGACCCGGACCAACTCCGAGGCGCTGGTCGGCGCGGTCGCACCGACCACCGGGGTGATCGACGCGACGCGCGGGGTGGCCATCACGTCCTCGTGGCACCCGGACGCGGACACCCACATCGAACCGGTCCGCTACGGCAAGGGCTCCAACGCGATGGGGCTGTTGCAGACCCTGCTCACCGACGGGGACCGGCCGCGGGTCCGCCAATTGTTGCGCCAGTCGTTGCGGGACCCGGCCAAGCTGCGGCTGCTGAATGTACGCAACTGGTCCGAACGGGCGATCATCGCACTGGTGATGCAGTCCCGGGACAACTCGTTGACCGTGTACCGCAAGCGCGGCGTGTTCGGACGGACCCGGATCACCACCCGGCAGGGCCACGGCGAGCCCAACCCGAACTGGATCCCGGCCGGCCACGAGGCGGTACGCCGGATCGCGCAGCGGCTGGGCGGGGTGGCCGGCGGCACCTGGGGCGATCTGGCCAACGTGCCGATGACCGCCCACATCCTGGGCGGCTGCGTGATCGGCGACTCGGCGACGACCGGGGTGGTCGACCCGTATCAGCGGGTGTACGGCCACCCCGGGTTGCATGTCCTGGACGGAGCGGCGGTCAGCGCGAATCCGGGCGTCAACCCGTCCCTGACCATCACCGCGCAGGCGGAACGCGCGACCGCGTTGTGGCCGAACCGCGGACAGGCCGACCCGCGGCCGGAGTTGGGTTCGCCCTACCGGCGGATCGCCTGCACCGCACCGGTGGCGCCGGTGGTCCCGGCGGGCGCGCCGGGGGCATTGCGACTGCCGATCGTCGAGGTGCGCTCGGGCCTGCGGCCGACGGACGATTGACGGCGGTCGGCGGTCGGGAGTCGGGCCGACGGCCGGCCGGGGGTTCGTGGCGACCCGGCACGCGGGTGGATCGCGTGCTCGGCCGGCCGGGGTGCCGGCCGGTCCGGCTACCCTCGTGCCGCGCGGGCCTGCGCTGCCCAGTGCTTCGCTCCCCAGGTGTCCGCGATCTCCGCGGCGCGGTCGAAGTGTTCGAGCGCTTCCGTCTCTCGGCCCAGGAAGCGGGCCAGCTCGCCCAGGGTGTGGGCGGGCGGCCGGATCGCCAGGGACAACCCCGCACAGGCGGGCGCGGCATCGCGCAGTGACAGCAGGGTCGGGTAGAGCGCGGCGGCCTCCTCGTGTTCGCCCAACGCCACCACCGCCGCCGCGCGCAGGACCGACATCGGGGTGTGGAAGAAGTCGCGGCGGATCGGCTCGATGACCGACCGGATCGCCCGCGCCTGCTCGATCCGGCCGTCGGCGGCCACCGCGAGGGCACACAGGTCGGCCACGAACGGTCCGAAGCCGGCCAGCATCTCCGGTGCCTCCGGCGCGAGTTCCGCAATCCGGCCGCGGCTGAGCAGGATCGTGGCGAGGGCGAGCCGGCGCAGGCCGTACGCGTGCAGCGAACCCTGCGCGATCATCGGCTCGGTGGCCCGGACGTAGCGCTCCTCGGCCTCCTCGAAACGGCCGTCGATGTGTGCGAGGGCCGCGAGCGCGACGGCATCGACGCCGATCGCGTCCGGCATCCGGTACGCCTCGGCGATTGCCGCGCTCTCCTTCACCAACCGGCGCGCGACGGCCGGATCGTTGTGGTCGGCCGCAGCGGTGGCCAGGTTGTATCTGCCGTACCAGCGGTACTCCGGCAGATCGAACTCGTCCGCGATCCGGGTTAGTTCGACGGAAACCTCGGCCCGGGCCGGCGCGTGCGGCAGGCTGTCCAGGTTGCCGGTGAGCGTGGTCAGGGTGAGTGCCCGCAGATCGGGATCGCCCAGGTCGGCCGCGAGCGCGACGGCCTCCTCGGCCGCCGCGCTCGGGCTGGGGTCGACGTCCTCTCCCCTCAGCTCGCCGGCGTAGCCGACCAGCAGCCGGCATCGGGTCCGCGGGTCGAGGTCGGTCCGCGCGATCAGCCGGCGCAGCGCCGCCACCACGCCGAGGTCCAGGCTGCCGTACGGCCGGCTCTGCCACGGCGTGGGCACCGTCCACGCGGTGAACGCGGCGATCGTCAGGTCGTCGCGGTGCGCCGACTCGGCCGCTTCGAAGGCGCGTTGCCGGGTCTGCCGGGCCGCCGCGACGTCGCCGGCGCGGACCTGGGCGCGCAGCAGCCGGCCGAACAGGTCGGCCCGTCGGCCGTCCCGGTCGCCGGCGGTGTCGGCGGGAATCCGGTCCAGGCATTCCAGTGCGCGGGCGAGCACGTCGACGGCCGTGTCGTGGGCGAAACGGCGCTCGGCCAACTCGGCTGCGGCGACGCACACTTCGACGGCCCGAGCCGCGGTGCCGGCGCCGGCCGCGTTGCCGTAGTGGTAGGCCAGCGCCGAGACGTCCCCGGTACCGAGCCGTTCCAGGGCGGCGGCGATTCGGGTGTGCATCCGGGTGCGGCGCAGCCCGCTCAGGTCGGCGACCATCGTGTCGCGGACCAGCGCGTGCACGAACCGCACTCGACCGGGGGCCGGTTCGGTGAGCAGGCCGGCGATCAGGCCGGCGTCCAACGCGTCCAGCACGCCGCCCTCTTCGACCTCGGCCGCGTCCACCAGCACGTCCACGTCCACCTCACGGCCCGCGACCGAGGCCAGCCGCAGCACCGCGACGGCCGGGTCGGGCAACCGGGCCAGCCGCCGGCGCAGCACGTCCCGGACCCCCTCGGGCACGTCGGAGAGCGCGACCAGGGCCCCTTCGCTGTCCAGCAGGCGGGCGCTCTCCCGGATGTAGAACGGGTTGCCGCCGGTGCGTTCGGCAAGCGCGGTGATCGTCGCGGGGTCGACGGGCGTCTGCGACACGGCGGCCACGACCCGGGCCACGGCGGCTTCCGGCAGGCCGGGCAGCGCCAGCCGGACCGGCGATCGGCGGGCCAGGCCGGCCAGGGTCTCGGTGAGCCGGCCGTCCACCTCGTCGGGACGGTACGCGGCGACCACGAACACCGGCGCCCCCGCGGCGTCGCCGTCGGCCGCGGCGGCGAGCAGGGCCAGCGTCTCGGCGTCGGCCCGGTGCAGGTCGTCCAGCAGGACGGCCAGCGGCCGGCGCCGGGCACCGGCCGCGAGCCAGGACCAGACCGCCCGGTGCAGCCGGAACCGGCCCGCCGCGGTGTCCTGTTCGGGCCCCTCGGTCGCGTCGTCGCCCAGCAGCGGCGCGAGTGCGGCGGCCGACTCGGGTGGCGGCGGCACGACCGCGGCGATCGACCGCAGTGCCTCCACCCACGCCCATGCGGGCGGTGCGCCGTCCACCTCGGGACAACGCCCGGTGGCCACGAGCAGCCCGGCCCGCTCCAGTTCACCGCCGAGCCGGCCCAGCAGCGCGGACTTGCCCAACCCGGCCTCGCCGGTGACCAGCGCGACCCGCAGGCCGGCCGACCCGGTCTGTCCGGCCGCGCCCAGCAGCGCGGCGAGTTCGTCCTCGCGCCCGACGAACAAATCGGCGGGGCCGCCGGGTCGCGGGTCGGCGGGTATCGCGCCGAACGCGGGCTCCGCGGTCGGGCCCCCCGGCGGCGGACGCTCGGGCCCGGCGTCGAAGCCGTCGCGGTCGGCGTAGCCACCGGGCGGGTCGCCGCCGAGGTCGGCTCGACCGGTCGCCGGTCTCGATGCGCCCTTGGCGGCGTCACCCTCCGCGTCGCCGACCGCGGGCCGGTCGCCGCCGGCCGCCGCGCCCACCGGCCCCGTCGCCGCGTGCAGTACGTCCATGTGTCGACCCAGGATCGCCGCCTCGACCTCGGTGAGGGCGGGACCCGGGTCCAGGCCGACGTCGGCCGCCAGTACCGCGCGGGCCCGGCGCAGCGTGGCCAACGCGTCCGCCTGGCGGTTGTCCGCCCACAGCGCCAGTGCGTGCAGTCGCCACGCCTCCTCGCGCAACGGCGCCTCGCGGGTGAGCCGTTCGGCATCCGCCGCAGCGCCCGCCGCAGCGCCCGAGCGCAGGCCGGCGGCGATGTGCAACTCGCGTGCGCTCAGTTGCAGTTCACTCAGTCGGGCGGCCTCCGCGAGGGCCCACGGCTCATCCGAGGCGGCGGCGAACGCCGGGCCGCGCCACAGGGCCAGCGCCGCCTCGACCAGGGTTCGCGCCCGGGCCGGGTCGGTCTCGGCCGACTCCCGCGCGCTCCGGAGCAGGCGTTCGAAGCGCCACGCGTCCACCGCGTCGTCCGGCAGTCGCAACACGTATCCGGGCGCCGCGCTGACCAGGATCGTGGCCGGGGCTCGCCGCGGCCGACCCGGTTCGAGCAGACGACGCAGGTTGGACACGTACGCCTGAAGGGAGGTGACGGCCTGGGCGGGCGGTTCGCCGCGCCACAGGTCCTCGATCATCCGGTCGATCGACACGACCCGCCCGCGGGCGGCCACCAGGAGCGCGAGTACGGCGCGCTGACGCGGACCACCCAGTGGGACGGTCGCATCGTGCACTTCGGCCTCGAACGGGCCGAGCACGCGCAGGTACACCATCTCTCCCCCTTTACCCGACGCGGTTCGCGCGGCCCATCATCGGCGAGCCGCTCGCCGGACAACCCCGCCGGGCGGCTCCATGTTCCTTCCAGGATTCCTCCAAGAGGCCGGGACCAGGCTATGAGCATGCCCGGCGACACCCCGTCGAGGGCCCACCGAAGGGATCACCCACCATGAGCGCCTCGTCCTCCTCGCCCGTCTCCCCCGCCTCGGCCGGCTTCGACACCCGGGAAATGGTGATCGTCCACCGCGGGCTGCGCCGCGAATCGCGCCTGCTGATCGAGTTGATCGCCGCCGTCGAGCCGGGCGACACCGCCCGGGCCAAGGTGCTCGCCGACCACTTCGACCTGTACCGGTTGGGCCTGCACGGCCACCACACCGGCGAGGACGAACTGCTGTGGCCGCCGCTGCTGGCGCGTGTCGACCTGGAGGCCGACCTGGTGTTGCGGATGGAGGCCCAGCACGAGCGGGTGGCCGGCTCGCTGACCACCGCCGGGGAGCTCATCGCGGCGTGGGCGCCCGGCGCGGGGGTCTCCGAGCGCGACGCGGCGGTGGCGGCGCTGGTCGAGCACCGCGCGGCGCTGGTCGAGCACCTCGACGAGGAGGAGGCCGAGCTGCTCCCGCTCGCACAGCGGCTGCTGACCGCGCAGGAGTGGCAGGCGATGGGCGAGCACTTCGTGGAGACCACGCCCAAGCCGCAGATCCTGCTTCTGCTGGGCGTAGTGCTGGAGGATGCGGACGCCGCCGAGCGGGCCACGATGCTCGGTGGGTTGCCGCTCCCGGCCCGGCTGATCTGGCACCTGGTCGGCCGCCCGATGTACGCCCGCACCGTCCGCCGCGTCCGGGGGTGAGCAAGGGTGAACACCACGCCCGCCGGCCGGACGGCGACGCCCGTCTCCCGCGCGCTCTCGCGCACGAGTGCGGCCGATTGCATTGGATGGCCCCATGAGCACCGCACTCGCCGTTCATCCCGCCCTGTCCCACCCCGAGTTCCTGGCCGAGCCCGTGGCCCGTGTCCTGGCCGGCTGGTCGACCGAGGCCGCCGACCTGGTCGAGGTCGCCGCGATCGATCCCGAACTGGCCGACACCGCCGCGTTCTGCGCGCGCTACGACGTGGCCCCGGCCGACGGCGCGAACTGCGTGGTGATCGCCGCCAAGCGTGGCGACACGGTCACCTACGCGGCATGTCTGATCACCGCCACCACCAGGGCCGACGTGAACGGCCTGGTCCGCCGGCACCTCGATGCCCGCAAGGCATCGTTCGCGCCGGTGGACACGGTGCTCGCCGCGACCGGGATGGAGTACGGCGGGATCACCCCGATCGGTCTGCCCGCGGACTGGCCGATCCTGATCGACGCGGCCGTCGCCGCTCATCCGCGCATCGTGGTCGGCTCCGGGATCCGCAGCTCCAAACTGTGGGTGCCCGGCCGGCTGTTGGCCGAACTCCCGGGCGCACAGGTCCTGCCCGGCCTCGGCCTACCGCCGGCCTGATCCCGGCGTACCGCCGGCCCGACCGTCGGATCGTCCTGCCCGCGCCGAGGGGACCCGGGCAGGACGAACGCGCCGTCAGCAGTGGTGCGTGAACAGCTTCGTTCCCACGCCCGAGGGCACCGGGACGGGCATCTCCTCGACGGGCGGGTGGACCGTACGGCCCGCCTTGATCGTCTCCTCGATGGTGATCTCCCCGATCGCCTCACCCGCCACCGTCGCCGGATTCGCGCTCAGGATCACCAGGTCGGCCAGCTTGCCCACCTCGATGCTGCCCTTGTCGCCCTCCTCGCCGTACTGGTAGGCCGCGTTGATGGTGATCGACCGCACCGCGTCCGCTCCCGACACGCAATGGTGCTTGCCGAGGGTCATCCCCTTCCGGGTCTTCCGGGTGACCTGGCTGGACAGGATCGCGAGCGAACTCGGCCGGGCCACCGGCGCGTCGTGGTGGGACGTGTAGACCATGCCGCGGGCCAGGGCCCACCCCGCGGGTGAGATTTCGACGGCGCGCTCTTCTCCGAGCACCGTCTCGTAGTACCAATCGCCCCAGTAGAACGTGTGCATCGAGAAGAACGACGGGATGATGCCCAACCGGCGAAACTCCTCGATCTGGTCCTCACCCGCCGTCTGACAGTGGATGCCCGTCGTGCGCCGATCGGCCGGCCTCGCCTCCTT
Source organism: Embleya scabrispora DSM 41855 (assembly GCF_000372745.1). Taxonomy (GTDB): domain Bacteria; phylum Actinomycetota; class Actinomycetes; order Streptomycetales; family Streptomycetaceae; genus Embleya; species Embleya scabrispora. The sequence continues at coordinate 42,322 of NZ_KB889683.1, forward strand.
GGTGGCGATCCGCACACAGCGGATGAATTGGGCGATCGCCGCGTCCCCGTTGACGTGCGCGATCACCTGCCAGCCGTGCCTGAAACCGGCCCGGACCTGGTCGAGGGCGTCCTCGTCCTCCAGCGCCGGGTAACCGCAGTACTCCTCGTCCGGATCGCCCGGCAGGGGCTTGTACGGCTCGCGCAGCCAAGCCGTCCGGCCCTGCGGGGAGCCGTCCAGGTTCAGCTTGATCCCGGCGGCCCGCAGGCCGTTCACGTACTCCGCGCTCGCCTCGACCAGATGCGGCGTCTTGATCGCCTCGGCCGCCTTCACGTAGACGACGACGTCCAGGGGCAACGCCTTGGCCGCCGCGAGTGCGCGCAGATCGCCCAGCACCGCAAGTTCCGTGGCGCCCTCCTGCACCGTGGTGAAGCCGTAGCTCGCCGCCGCCTTCAGACCCTTGTCCAGGAAGCGCGCCCGGTCCTGCTCGGCGATGCCCATGATGGCGCGACCGGAGGCGGGAAGGAACGCGGTCTCCTCCAACACCCCGTCCGGCTCGCCGAACGGCAGTACCGACTCGTCGCCGCGTCGGATCCTCCCGCCCTTCGGATCCTTCGTGGCGGCGCTGTACTCCAGGACCTCCAGCCCCTTGCTGTTCACCGCGCCCAGGTGGAACGACTGGTGGATGGCCAGCACCGGCCGCTCGGTGGAGACCCGGTCCAGGTCCTCCCGGGTCGGATGCAGCCCGCCGTCCAGCAGCGCGTCGTCGTAGCCGAACCCGACGATCCACCCGGATCGCCGGCCGACCTCGCCGTCCGCGAACTCGCGCAACTTGCGCACGATCGTGTCGATGTCCCCGACGTCGCCGTCCGGTTCGGGAAGCAGGTCGGCGATCGTCTCCTGGAGGCCGGTGCCCACCACGTGGCCGTGCGGGTCGATGAAGCCCGGCAGCAGCGCCCGGCCGGCCAGGTCGTACAGCACGGTCGCGGGCCCCTGCCACCGCGCGAGCGCCTCGTCCAGGTTGCCGACGAAGACGATCCGGCCGTCCTTGACGGCGACCGCCTCGGGTCGCGCACCGGCCTCCGCCACGACCTCCTTCGGGCCGGGCCCACCCGCCACCGTCTCGATTTCGCCGCCGTGGAAGATCACATCGGCCGTTCCGGGGCCGGACCCCGTACCCGCTTCCGCGCCCGCTTCCGGCGCGAATTCGTTGGACATCCCCGCTCACCCTCTCCTTCATTGCCTCGACGATCGTGTCGCTATGCAGTCTGTCGACAACTCAGCGTGACAGCGAAGGTGAAATTCGGACATCCTGTGCGCGGCGGGCGGCCGAGGGGCGAAGGACGGCACGGAAAGTCGACCGGCGTCCCGGGTCCCTCCTCCGGGCCGATCGTCTCCGGGCCGGTACCCCCGCGTGGCCCGACCATCGGCTACCTGGCCGAAGTGTCCGAGATCAACAGGTCCATCACGCTCGGCAGCCCCCCGGCGACGAACGCCGCACGCTGCCGGTCGGCGCCCGTACCCTGCCGGATCATCCGCTCCACCAGGGCGAACACCCGTGTGGTGTCCCCGAATTCGTCCAGCACCGGAGCGACGTGCGCGAGCATTTCGCGGACCAGGTCGCCCGCGTCGACCCGACGGGCCGTCCCCGCCGGTCCCACCGGCCCGAACAGATCCCCGTCCAACCCGTCGCGGGCCGCCAACCAGCAGGCGGCACGCAGCAGTTCCGCGTCCGGAGTGGCGTACGGCGCCTTGTCGCCGTGCTGTTGCAGCGCGGTGACCACGAGCGCCCGGACCAGCCCGGCCAACATCACCGCATCGTCCGCCCGCGACTGCACGTCCGGGCAACGGATCTCGATGGTGGGAAACCGCTCGGACAGCCGCACCTGCCAGTACACCTGACCGCGGTCCAGCATCACCCCCAGTCCGAGTAGTGCGTCCACCCTGCGTTCGTACTCCTCCAGGTCGATGAACACCGGGGGTTGCCCCTCGACCGGCCAGCGCGCGTAGTGGATCGTGCGCCAACTCGCGAACCCGGTGTCCACCCCCTGCCAGAGCGGGGAGTTGGCACCCAACGCGACGAGCGCGGGCAACCAGGGACGGATCCGGTTGACGATCTGCACACCCGTCTCCCGATCCGGCACCGCCACGTGCACGTGCATCCCGTGTATGAGTTGCACGTCGGCCAATCGCCGGGCGTTCTCGGCGATCGCGAGATAGCGCGGATGCTCGCTGATCTCCATCGGCTTCCCGTCACCCGCGGGCGCGGTCCCGCAGGCCACCATCCGGCAGCCGACCCGCTCGGCCGCCGCCGACAGTTCGTGCCGCATCCGGTACAGGTGCCCGCCGATCTCGTCGAGCGAGGAGCACACCGGGGTCGCCACCTCCAACTGCGCCTTCAGTAACTCGGGCTGCACGTCGTTGAAGTCGAACCCGGGCCGCAGACTCACCTCGGCCCGGACCCGCTCGGCCGCCGGTACCGGCAGTCCGCTGACCGGGTCGACGAGCAGGTACTCCTCCTCGACCCCCAGAGTGGTCATCACCGAACCGTCCTTTCGAGCGGGCGAACCCGCCGGGCAGGGCCTCCGCCTGGACATGACCCGTCCGGGTCGGTGTGCGCCGCGCGTGCCCGGCCACCCGTCGGTCCCGGCCATGCTCCGGAACCCCACCGGGTGTGGCACATCACGCCGCAGTACGTGCTCGACCAAGATCCGGACAGGCCGTACTACTCGGGAGGACTCGCTCGGTTGTACCCGTATCCACCGCAGGTCGACACGTCGACCCGGGGTCGCGTCCGGGCGGCGCGGCCTCGCGACGGGGCCGGAGCACCAGATGTCCGGGCCCTGTGATGGGGTGTAACCCGCAAGCGGAACGGGCGAATACGGGGTTGAGTGGTGTCACGGGTACAGGTCGCGAACAAGGCTCTTCTGGTCGGACTGCTGTTCGAAGGCGCCGCCGTCGGCGATTTCGGCCGGGTCCGCCACCGCATCGGCGACGATGTGATCGGCGCGCTCCTCGGCGACCGAAAGCCCGCGCCGAGCCTGCGCGCGCTCGCCGCGCGCGATCCCGACCCGTGGATACGCCGCACCCTCGCGCACAACGGAACCGTGCTCACGCCGGCCGACCTCGCCGCGCTGCTCGAACAACCGGACCCGGTGGTCGACCGGATCGTCTACGCACATCCCGAGGCCACCACCTGGATGCGCCGGGTCGTGCTCGCCCCCGGTCGCTACACCGAGACGCCGCATCCGTTGACCGCGCTGCACGAGGAATTGCTCGGCCTGCCCGCGGCGGGGGAACAACCGCGCGGGCTGGGCGCCGCCGTGGTCGCCGAACGACCCGATCTGGTCGCGCACGCGCTGCGGGTGTGCGCCGGCACACTGACCCCCGCCGAGGAGCTGCGCGGGCTGCTGTCGCTGAGCCGCCACGGCGGCACCGACCTGCTGCCCGAGGCGCTGCGACACGTGCGGCCTGAGGTGGCCGCGCTCGCCACCGGGCCGGTCGAGGCGACCGGAGCGGGCGAGGCGACCGGCGCACTCGACGCCCTGGCCGCCGCGGTGGCCGAGGCCGAGGGCCCCGTCGGGCTGATCGCCGAACTGCGCTCCGGAGGTCATCCCTCCACCTGGCGTCGGGAGATCGACTGGGCCGCGCTGCGGGACGAACAGCGGCGCGAGCCGCTGCCGGAGGCGGCCGCCGTACTGCTCGCCGCCGACCCGGACTGCCCCGAGGACCTGCTGGTCGCGCTGTACACCACACATCCGACGACGGTGGGCCCGGTGGCCCGGCCGGCGCTCGCGGTACTGCGGGCGGCGATCGACACCCCCAAGCACCCGGCGCTGGCCCGGATCGCCGCGCTCACCCGCGACCTGGCCGAGCCCGCCGACCTGGCCCGGATCCTGTACGAGGTGGCTCCCGCCCGGACCGCGGTCGCCGCGCTGGTCGAACTCCCGGAGTGTGCCGAGCTGCGCGAGTTGTCGCACCGACACCTGGGCGCCCACGCCGACCGCTGGAACACCCTGCGTGCGGTGCTGCCCCGGCATCGTGACGCGCTGCCGGCCCTGCTGGCGGGCATCGAGGCGGGCACCGTCACCGGACCGCCGGAGCAGGTCGGCGGCCCGCCGCCGACTCTGACCAAGCCGTTCCGGCACCTGCTGACCTGCGCCGATGCGGACGACCTGCGCGAGTTGTTGCCCGACCTGCCCGACGTCCTGGTCCGCGACCTGCTCTCCAGCGGATCGCTCCCGCGGCACGTGCACGAGGCGGCGATCACCTCGACCGACCCGCGCGCGTGGGAGGCGATGGCCCGCAATGTCGGCCTGGACATCCGCGAGCTCGCCCGCCTGGTCGCCAAGCAGGTCCCGGCGGTGGATGCCGCCGCCTATCTCAGCATGCGCTCGACCCCGTCGTTGCGCCGCACCATCGCCCGACGCCCCGCCCTGGACCCGGGTCTGCGCAGCGAGTTGCTCACCCACGGCGACCGGCGCACCCTGCTTCCGCTGTTGGCGAGCGGCGAACCCGAACTGGCCGAGCGGGCCCTGTCGTTCGGCTGCCGCAAGATCGCCCAGCAGTACGCCTACGTCAGGGTGTGGGAGCGGCACGGCCCGGACGGCGTGCGCGCGCTCCTGGACAGCACCGGGACGGCCACCGCGGCGCAGATCCGCAAGCGGGTGGAGGCCGCGCTCAAGGCCGAGGACGGCCTGACCGACCTGCGCGCGAGCGGCGAACCGTACGACGACCCGGCCACGTTGCCGCACCGCTTCCAGACCCGGACCAGCCGCACGACCGTGCGCGATCTGGTGCACGAGCCGTACGCGCACGACTTCCCGCTGCTGATGGCGGCCAACCGCGAGGAGCCGTTCGCCTACGAGGCGATCGACGACCTGATCCGGCACGAGGACGCCACCGACGAGGATCGAGCGCGGTTGCGGCTGATGCTGGTCAACGCCCAACGCACGTACGCGCGCCGGTCGATCGACACCCCGCCGCTGGAGTGGCTGCGCTCCGAGCCGTTCAACCGGGACGAGGACTGGGTGAACGGGGCGGTGGAGCACGGCCTGCTCGATCCGGCCCGGTTGGTCGACGTGGCCCATCCGGCGCAGGCCGTGGTCCTGTCCGCGCACGGGCTGAGCCCGGAGGCCGTGCTGGCTCCGATGCGGGCCCGGTTGGCCGAGCTGACCCGGGAGCATCTCGCGGGCCACACCGAGGCGTTGGCCGTCGCGGTCGGCCTGATCGACGGCTTCTCCGGGTCGCTCGCCGAGCTGATCGTGCTGGCCGGCCAGGCCGCGGGTCCGCGCCCCGAGGCCGAGGAGTTGGCTCGGGCGGACGCCGCGGCGCTGGAGGTCGCGCGGCGCGAGGCGGCCGAGACGGCGAACAGCGAGCAGGTGTCCACGCCCGCGGCGACGGCCGGGCGGGCCAAGGCGGGCCGGGCCGCCGAGTTCGATCGCACCTCCCCACTGGTGGCGGCGCATCTGCTGCGCACGATGGCGGCGGGGTCGGACCCGGAACTCGGGCCGGATTCCGCCCCGGTGCCGGACGATCCGAGCGTGCTCGCGGCACTGGCGTCGGTGCGGATCGTCGACACGCCGGGGTACGAGTTCCCGAGTTGGCTCTACGAGGCGTGCTTCGGCAGCGATTCGGTGCAGCCGCGGGTGGCCCTGGGGCGCCGGGTGTTCGACGAGTCGGTGGCCAACGACCTGATCGACCTCGGCGAGCCCGAGGTATTGGCGGCGATGGCCGAGAACAAGGACCTGGAGGAGCCGACGAGGGATCGACTCGCCTCGATCCTGGCCGGCACCCCGGCCGAACGCCCGGAGCGGTACCCGACGAAGGACACCTGGCCGGGCCCGAGCCGGCCCGGTTCGTATCTGCGCTGGATCGGCGAGTACTTCCACGAAAAGCGGGACGGCGGCGACTTCCTGGCCGAGGGCGCCTATCGGCACGGCTTCGTCGGGCCGATCGACGTGCTCGGTGTGCTGCCCGCGCGGGCGCTGACCCCGCTGCCCAGGAGGTGGCGCTCGCGGATCGTGGCGGGTCCGCTGAACCGGGCGGTGGAGGCGCTGGTCGCCGAGCGGTTGGGCGTCGACCCGGAACGGTGGTTGGCCGCGCTGATCGCGATGGACTCCGCCGGCGACCGCTCGTTGCCCGAACTCCTGGACGCGGCCGCGCGGTCGGGGGCCGACGGGGACGGTGATTGGCAGCGGGTCGAGTCGCCGATCACGATCGAGTTCGCCGCGGCCCACGCGAACACCTGGCGGATTCGCCGCGGTTGGCGGTGGCCGGCCGGCGACCTGCTGCTGCGCGCGTCGCCCGAGGCGCTCACGGTGGTGCTGCCTCGCCTCGGCGAGCACGCCTACCCCACGCTGTGGGCGTACGCGCGCCACGCCGAACACGCGTCGCGCGCGATGGACGAGTACCCGTTCCTGGCGAACGACCGGGCCGCGCTGCGGATCATGGCGGCCTGGCGCCGCGACGCCGACGTCCGGGCCCGGTTGTTGCGGCTGGACGACCCGGAGTTGAACGCGGACCTGTACGGGACGCCGCTGGTGCGCGAGGGCGTCGCGGTGCGCCGAGCGGTGTTGTCCCGAGTGCCGCGGGGGCGGCCCGCGAGCGGGCCGACGGATCTGCTCCCGCTGGATCCGGCGCTGCGCGAGCGGTTGCTGGTCGACCATCGGGCCACCGGGTCGGTGCTGCCGGCGCTGCGGATCAAGGTCGAGGCGGCCGACCCGGAGCTGATCGAGCACACCCTGCGCCAGTTGGGCAAGAAGGGCTCGCTGCTGGACCGACTCCTGGGCCTGCGGGGCCTGTTGCGGTACGGCGGCGCGGCGCGCATCGGCGAGCTGGTCGAGCAGGGCGTGCTCGGTGCGACGGCCGGCCGGGTGGTGGTCAAGGCACTCGCGACGGCCGATCCGGACGCGGCGCTGACCGAGCGGATCGACCGCGAGCGGGCCGGCGACAAGCTGGTGGCCAAGCTGCGCAGGTGCTTCGGGACGACCGACACCGACGAGGTGCTCGACCTGCCCTATCTGCGCGACTGGGACCTGATCGTCGCCGAGCACGAGCGGGAGCCGTTCCCGGCCGAGGTGCTGAACCGGCTCGTGCTCCAGCCGGATTCGCCCGCGCGGCTGCTCGAACTGGGGCCGGTGTACTACCGGGTGGCCCTGAACGCGGCGTCCCTGGACGCCGAGCACGCGCGCGCCTCGGTCGCCTTCGGGAACAACACCCTGGGCGACGCCGTGTGGTACATAACGTTGGACAACCTGGTCACGGCCGGCCTGCTGACCGGCCACGACCTGGTGCACGTCGCCCGGGGTGCCGGCTCGGTGCTGCGCTGGATCGCCGAGGCCGCCCATCGCATCGACGTCGAACCGCCCATCCGCGCGGCCGCGACCGAGGCCCGGGCGGAGATCGCCGCCCTGCTCGAGACCCGTCTCGGCACCGACCCGACGGCATGGGCCCCGGTCTTCGCCGCCCTCGCCGGCTGCGACCCCACCTGGTCCCCGGAAGCCCCGGGCTCCACCGTCGCGGCCCTGTTGACCCGCTGACCGCGTGCCCGCCATCCACCGATCGGTGGATGGCGGGTGCCCGGCGGTGGAGGGCCCGGACGGAACGTGGACCGTTCGGGTGAGCGGGCGTGTACCCGGCCGCTGCGGCGACCACGTTCACCCCATGGCCGATCTGCCGGTGTATCCGCCCATGCTCGCCACCGCGGGCACGCTGCCGCCGGCCGCCGAGGACGATCGCTGGGCGTACGAGACCAAGTTGGACGGTCAGCGATGTGTCGGCTACCTGCCGGGTGACGGCACGGTGGTGTTGCGGTCGCGCTCGGGAGCGGACATCACCGCGGCCTATCCGGAGTTGCACGCGCTGGGTACGGCGCTCGGTACCCGCTCGGCGGTGCTGGACGGCGAGGTGGTCGCCCTGGACGAGCGCGGGCACAGCAACTTTCAGCGCCTGCAGCCCCGGATGGGATTGGCCGAACACTTGGGCGAGGTGGCTCGGATGCGCGATCGGGTGCCCGTCCGGTTGCTCCTGTTCGACGTGCTGTTCCTGGCCGGCGGGTCGCTGATCCGCCGCCCGTACGCGGATCGGCGCCGGGTGCTCGACGGGCTCGATCTGCGCGGCCCGCACTGGTCCACACCGGCCGCGTTGGTCGGGCACGGCGAGGCGGCGCTCGCGGCGACCCGGGCGGAGGGCCTGGAGGGGCTGGTCTGCAAGCGCCTGGACTCGGTGTACACGCCGGGCGAGCGCTCGCCGAACTGGGTGAAGGTGCGGCACGTGCACACCCTGGACGTGATCGTGGGCGGCTGGGTCCCCGGGCGCGGTCGGCTCACCGGGTTGCCCGGCGCGCTGTTGGTGGGGGTGCGCGAGGAAGGCGTGTTGCGCTACGTCGGCGCGGTGGGCACGGGTTTCGCCGATCGGGATCGGGTCGTGCTCGGCGAGTTGTTGCGGGTGTCCGCGATCGACACGTGCCCGTTCACACCCCGGCCGCAGGTGGCAGACGCGCGCTGGGTGTTGCCGCGACTGGTCGGCGAGGTCCGGTATGCGATGCGCACCCGCGCGGGCCTGCTGCGCCATCCCTCCTGGCACCGGCTGCGCCCGGACCTGGCCGAGGACTGAACGGCACCACCCGATCGGGCGGGCGAGCCCTGCGCACCGCCGACCCCGTGGCCGGCGGGTCCTGAGCCCGGTGAACCCGGCGCCCGAAGCGTCCTACGGCAACCGCCCGGTAGTCTCGGCGGCCAGCAGCGGCGCGAACCCGTCGCCGTCCCGGGCCACCCGCTCCAGCACCTGCGCCGGGCCGAACACCAGGTCCGCGTCCGACTCGATCTCGGCCCAGGTCACCGGTGCCGACACGGTCGGCTCGGGCTGGGCTCGCAGCGTGTACGGCGCGGCGGTGGTCTTCGCGCTCGCGTTCTGGCTCCAGTCCACGAATACGTGGTCGGCGCGCAGGTTCTTGGCCATCCGGTGCACGACCAGTTCCGGGTGCTCCCGCTCCAGGCGCATCGCGAGCGCCTTGGCGTACCCGCCGACCGCCGCCTCCGATGTCGGCTCCAGGGCCGCGTACAGATGCAGCCCCTTGCTGCCCGAGGTCTTCGCCACACAGGTCAGCCCGTCCGCCGCCAGCAGGTCGCGGGCCAGCAGCGCGACCCGGCGACACTCGGGCATACCCGCGCCCGGACCGGGGTCCAGGTCCAGGACGAGCCGATCGTGGCGGTCCGGGTCGGCGCCCCACTGCGGCACATGGATCTCGATCGCGGCCAGGTTGGCCGCCCACATCAGGGCGGCCAGTGAGTCGACGTCGACCTGATCGCGGCTCTCGTCCCGGCCGGCCACCTCGATGGTGCGCACCCAGTCGGGCGCACCGGGCGGCACGTGTTTGTTGTAGAAGCGGCTGCCGCCGTCCACGCCGTCCGGATAGCGGACGAATGTGGCCGGGCGTCCGGTGACGTGTGGGAGCAGGACCGGGGCGATCCTGGCGTAGTAGTCCAGCGCCCGGCCCTTGGTGTATCCGGTTCGAGGCCACCACACCTTGTCGAGGTGGGTGAGGGTCAGCGAACGTCCGTCGACTGTCGTGGCGATACGGTCCGGCATACCGAGAGGGTCCCCCGACGCCGTGTTTCGATGCATGGGGTCGACATGGGGTCGACCGATCGCCGGGCGGCCTCTCGCGGACCTCACTCGTTCGGGAAGGCCGCCATCCGCTCGTCCAAGGGCACCGGCTCCTCGGCGATGCCGTCCGCCGAACCGCTCGCGAACCGTGCGCACACCCCTCGGCAGGCGAAGGTCTGCCGACCCTCCACGTGTCCGACCGGCACCGCGTCGTGCGCGGGTCGGTCCGCTGCGGCCCGCAGGTCGCGGCCGCACATCGTGCAGGCCAGACCGTAGGTCATCTCGACCGTGGTCTCCGGTCGAGCGCTTCGGCGGTGTCCCGCGATCGAGTGCTGTGAGTACATGGGTTCGAATCCTCTGGTCGGTCTGGTGCGCGGATGTCCGGATCGCCGCAGACGACGCCGCCATGGTTGACGGCATACGAGGTGCCCTCGGTCTCCCCAAAGTACTCCTACCGTTCCACCGTCCAGACCCCTGCACAAAATCGTTTCGACATCGCGTCGGGACCGATTCGGCCCGCCGCGCGCCGACCTCCGGGCGCGGCGACGGGGCCCGTCGCATGGACGGGCCCCGTCTCCGGTGGTTCGGCGACGCGTCGGCTACCAGCGGTACCAACGCCCGCGACGACCACCCGCGCCGGCGCTGCGGAAGACGAACCCGAGGGCCCAGAGCACCAGTACGACGACGGCTATCCACCAGAGAGCCTTGAGGGCGAATCCTGCACCGAACAGGATCAAAGCGAGCAAAAGCACTACAAGCAGCGGAATCATCGTGAACCACCTCCGCTCGGACGTCTGCCCCGGAAGGCGGGGTTCACGCGGTGCGATCGCAAAGTTATTCGACGGCGCCCGCACCCGAGTCGGGCTCCTCGGTGCCCGCCGGCGCACCCGCGCGCAGCTCCGCGGCCACCCGTGCGCCGATCTCCCGGACCACGTGCGCGAACAGTTCGACGTCCGCCGCGGTGGTCCGCCAGTTCACGATCGCCGGGCGCAGTGCGACCCGGCCCTCGTACACGGTGGTGCCGGCGTACACCCGGCCGTCCTCGTTGAGTTCGGCGCCGAGCCGGCGGTTCAGCTCGTCGAGTTCGGCCTCGCCGAGCACGGCGTCGGGGCGGTAGCGCAGGCACACCACACACAGCCGTACCGGCGCCAGCAGTTCCAGATCGGGGGCCTCCTCGGCCAGCGCGCCGAGGTGGTTCGCCAGGTCGTTGTGCCGCTCGATCATCGCCCGGTATCCGGCCCTGCCGTACGCGCGCAGCGTGGCCCAGATCGGCAACGCCCGTGCTCGGCGCGAGGATTCGGGGCCGAGCGAGGCGTAGTTGAGGTGCGTGTCGCCGGCGCCGGGCAGGTACGGGGCGTTCCACGCGCCGAATGCCCTGCCCATCAGCTCGGCGTCGCGCACGAAGGCGAAGCCGCTCTCGTAGGGCACGTTGAGCCACTTGTGCCCGTCGGAGGCGACCGAGTGCGCCCGTTCGACGCCCCGGACCAGGTGCCGCAGCCGCGGCGAGACCCCGGCGAACAGGCCGAACGCACCGTCCACATGCAGCCACGCGCCGTAGCGCCGGGCCAGGTCGGCGAGCGCGTCGATCGGGTCGAAGTCGCCGGTGTCGACCCCGCCCGCGGTGGCGATGAGCACCGCGGGTCCGTCGATCTCGATCAGCGCCCGCTCCATCGCGTCGATGTCCACCCGGCCCGCGTCGTCGCGCGCGCACACCCGCAGCGTGTCCCGCCCGCAGCCCAGGATCTGCAACGCCTTGCGATTGCTGGGATGTACGTAACCGCTCGCCAGCACCGGCATGGTCGGCAGTCCGGCGAGCCCGTCGGCGCTCACGTCGACGCCGTGCCGCGCGGCCCACCAGTGGCGGGCGCAGGTGAGCGCGGTGAGATTGGCGAAGGTGGCGCTGGGGGTGAGCACGCCGCCGTACGCGTCGGGCAGCCCGAACAGGTCCTTGAGCCAGCCGAGCACCACCGTCTCGGTCTCGGTCGCGAGGGGCGACGCGGCCCACAGGCCGGCCGGCTGGTCCAGCAGCGCGGTGATCCAGTCGCCGGCCTGCGCGGCGGGCGTGGCGCCGCCGACGACGAAGTGGAAGAACCGCGGACCCGAGGACTGCATCGCGGCTCGGGTGCCGACGTCGAGCAGTTCCTCGACGGCGGCCAGCGTGCCGTCGCCACGCTCGGGCAGCGGACCGCCCAACCGGTCGAAGAGCACGTCGGCGGCCGGCTCCCGGACCGGCAGCTCGGGAAGCGCCTCCAGGTAGGGCCCGGCGGCCTTGGCCACCAGGTCGAGGGCGAGCCGGGCGAGGTCGCGTTCGTGGAGGGGGTCAGCCATACCGGCAGGGGATCACGCGAACCCGGTCCGCGTCGAGTATCTCCGTTCCGGGCAAGGTCGTTGACGGCTCATCAGGGCGGCGGAGCGTGGGCGTGCGCGGCGCGGGGAAGGCCCGCTGCGGGGGGCGATGACCTCTGTCTGGAGGAAGCGTGGCAACCGACATCGAGCGGACCCATCACCGAGGCGGCGACCTCGACGAGATTCGGCAGGTGCTGCTCGACATCTATGCCGAGGTATACGCGGCGGACCTGGACCGCCCCTTCCACTCGGTGCGCAGCTTCGCGGAGCGGTTGGCCGGATACGCCGCCGCGCCGGGCTTCGAGTGCGTCGTGGGCTGGAGCCGGGACGTCCCGGTGGGCTACGCGTTCGGCTACACCCTCCAGGCCGGAGCCCGATGGTGGATCGGGCTGACCGAGCCGGTGCCCGCGGTGGACATCGAGGAGGACGGCCGGCGCACGTTCGCGCTCAACGAGTTGATGGTCCGCGAACCGTGGCGCGGTTCGGGCGCGGCCCGCACCATTCACGACACGCTGGTGGCGGCCCGTACCGAGCGGCGGGTGACCCTGCTGGTGGATCCGACCCACCCGAAGGTCCTCGCGCTCTACGAACGGTGGGGCTATCGGGTGCTCGGCAATGTGCGTCCGGCCTGGCCCGACGCGCCGTTGCTCACGGCGTTGCTGCTGGATCGAAGCCGACCCGGTGCCGCGCCCGCGAGGTGACGGCGGCGTCGCGGACCCGGGTCGGCACGCCATCGAGAAGCTTGCCTCTGTTTAGTTTCGGTGTGCGTGCGTAGGGTGCGCGCCATGAGTGACGCGACCGCGAACAAGCGGCTGATCGAACAGTTCTGGCAGGACCTGTACGCCCGCGACTTCGGCAAAGTCGCGGGCTACTTCGCCGCCGACGGCCACTACACGGACGTCGCCGCGCCCGGTCCCGGCGCGACCGGGCCGGCCGCCGTGGAGGCCCGGCTGCGGCTGGGGCTGGAGATGCTCACCGGCTACATCCATCACCACCGGAGCACCGTCGCGGAAGGCGACCTGGTGGTCACCGAACACGCCGAGGAGTGGCACTGGGAGAGCGGCGAGCAGGTGGTCCTGCCGTTCGTGTCCGTCCACGAGTTCCGGGACGGGAAGATCGTGCGCTGGCACGACTACTGGGACTTCGGCACGCTGATGAACGCCGCGCCGCCGTGGTGGCTCGAGCACGTCGCCAAGGGCTACGCGCAGGGCGCCTGACGGGCTTCGCACGCGCCCGCCGGGAGCGCCGGGCGGCACGCGGTCCCACCGAAAGGCACCCCGGGCGGGGTCGTCTTCCACGAGCCGCCCACGACCGAGGTCGTGGGCGGCTCGCGTCGTGCGGCGGTGCCGACGGGTGGACGATCGGCGGGCGGCCGGAATCGGATCAGGGACGCGGTTCGACGCGCTCGACCACGGTGTCCGCGATCTGCTCCAGCATCGCGATCTGTTCGGCGGTGAGCAGGTCGATCAGGTTCCGTCGGACCGAGGCGACGTGGTGCGGCGCGGCCTCCTCGATCACCCGCAACCCCTCGCCGGTCAGCACGATCTCGGCGCCGCGCCCGTCCCGCGCGCACTCCTCGCGGCGGACCAGGCCACGCTGCTGCATGCGCTTGACGTGATGCGACATCCGGCTCTGCGACCACAACATGCGCTCGGCCAACTCGCCCAGTCTGCGCCGGTGCCCGCTCGCCTCGGAGAGTTCGGACAGCACGTCGTAGTCGGGATCGGACAGGCCCGAGTCGACGGCCAGATCACGGGCCACCCGGGTGTCCACGAGCAGCCGCAATCGACGATATCCCCGCCACGCGCGCTGCTGCCCCGGGTCGAGCCAGGGCGTCTCCTCGATACGGGCCATGGCTACCAATCTAGCAGCTACTTGACATGTCATGTACTTGCCCGGGACGATCTACATGACACATCAACTACTCCCTGCGGCCCGACGTCCTGCCCGACGTCCGTGCCGACGGGGTGGCCAGGAAGGCCGGTGCCGCGTGAGCACGCTCGATCGCCTGCCGAATCGGCTGATCCGGCTGTTCCTCGGCCTGGCCATGTTCGGGCTCGGCATCGCGCTGATGGTGCGGGCGCGACTGGGCCTGGATGCCTGGAACGTGCTGCACGAAGGCGTCGCGGAGCGGACCGGGCTGCCGTTCGGGCGGATCGTGATCGGCACCGCCGTCCTGGTGCTGCTGCTGTGGATCCCGCTGCGGCAACGACCCGGGATCGGCACGATCGCCAACGTCGTGGTGGTCGGCCTGGTGGTGGACGCGCTGCTGTGGCTGCTGCCGGCGCCGGAGAACCCGGCTCTGCGGGCGGGGCTGCTGGCCGCGGCGATCGTGGTGACCGCGATCGCCACCGGGTTGTACATCGGCGCCGGCCTGGGCCCGGGCCCACGCGACGGGCTGATGACCGGCTGGGCCGCCCGCGGCCACTCGATCCGCCTGGGCCGCACCGTGATCGAGGCGAGCGTCCTGGTGGCCGGCGTGCTGCTGGGCGGGACGGTCGGCGTAGGCACCGTCGTGTTCACCCTCACCATCGGGCCGCTGGCCCACTGGTTCCTGCCCCGGCTGACGCTGGGGCCCGTATCGGAAACGAGCCACCGACCATGGACACGGAACTCCTCGGCACCGACCGACGCGGCGTCCTCACCACCCTCAAGCGGGACGGCCGCCCCCAACTCTCCCCGGTCTCCTACCTGTGGGAGCCGGACCGCCGGTTGATTCGGATCTCGGCCACCGCGGACCGCGCCAAGACCCGCAACCTCGCCCGCGACCCGCGCGCGAGCTTCCTGGTCACCGCCCCCGACTACGCCGGCTACCTGGTCGCCGAGGGCCACGCCGAGATCGGCGCCGAATGCCGCTCCGCCGACGACCCGGCGGCCGACGAACTGGTCGAGGTGTACCGCCGGATCGTCGGCGAACACCCGGACTGGACCGAGTACCGCGCCGTGATGGCCGCGGAACGCCGCGTCGTCATCCGGATCACCGTCGAGCGCACCTACGGCTGGTCTCGCACCTGAGTGGGCCCGACCCGAGAACGTCGCGCTCCCGGCCCGCACGGGGGGGCCGGGGGCGCGACCGACGCGGTCCGCCCCGCTCGGCGGCGGGCCGTCGAGAACGCCGACCGCACCGACGCCGTGGCGGCGCGTGATGCGCGGTGACCGGACGCCGGCCCGCCCGGCCCGCCGAGCGCGGGAATTGGTCCAGGTCCCGGCACGACGTAGAGTTTCGCCGGGGTTTTGTGGTGGCGGCGAACACAGGAAACGGCAACGGCGATGACAGCGAGTAGCGATATTCAGGCGGACACGGGCGTGGCGGAGGGGGTCGACCCCGCGCGTATGGAGCTGTGCCTGAGCGTGCTCGCCGAGGTCGAGGGCCTGGACGTCGAGCACCCGGACGCGGTGCGGATCCGGCGGGCCACGGCCGGCATCTACAAGAGCGTCAAGGAGCGCCGCCGCAAGGAGCGTCGGGACCGGGTGATCGCCAACGACGAGGCGGTCACCGCCGCCACCGCGACCGGCGCGCCGGGGCGGATCGACGACGAGACGCTGGGCATCGCACTGACCACGGTCACCACGACCGAGATCGCCGGCGTGCTCGAACGCGCCCGGGCCTGCTACATCTGCAAGAAGCGTTACCGCGAGGTGGACGCGTTCTACCACCAGCTGTGTCCCGAGTGCGCCGCCGAGAACCGGGCCCGCCGCGACCAGCGCACCGACCTGACCGGACGCCGCGCCCTGCTCACCGGCGGCCGGGCCAAGATCGGCATGTACATCGCGCTGCGCCTGCTCCGCGACGGCGCGCACACCACGATCACCACCCGCTTCCCCAACGACGCGATCCGCCGGTTCGCCGCGATGCCGGACAGCGCGGACTGGCTGCACCGGCTCAAGATCGCCGGGATAGACCTGCGCGACCCGGCCCAGGTGGTCGCCCTGGCCGACTCGGTGGCCGAGGCCGGGCCGTTGGACATCCTGATCAACAACGCCGCGCAGACGGTCCGCCGGACTCCGCAGGCGTACGCGGCGCTGGCCGCCGCCGAGGCCGCGCCGCTCCCGGCCGGCGAGTTGCCGGAGATGGTCTCGTTCGGCCACATCGGCGGCAGCGGCCACGTGCTGCTGCCCGGCCAGTCCCGCACCGAGGACCAGGCGCTGACCCCGCAGGCGCTCACCGCCCTCGCGCTGACCAGCGGATCGGCCTCGCCGGCCCGGATCGAAACCGGCACCGCGATCGACGCGGGCGGCCTGGTGCCCGACCTGGACCCGGTGAACAGTTGGACGCAGCGGGTGCACGAGGTGGACCCGGTCGAATTGCTCGAGGTCCAACTGTGCAACGTGACCGCGCCGTTCGTCCTGGTCAGCCGGCTGCGTCCGGCGATGGCCGCGGCCAAGGCCCGACGCAAGTACGTGGTCAACGTGTCCGCGATGGAGGGCCAGTTCAGCCGCGGCTACAAGGGGCCGGGTCACCCGCACACCAACATGGCCAAGGCCGCACTGAACATGCTGACCCGCACCAGCGCCGAGGAGATGCTCTCCGACGGCATCCTGATGACGGCCGTGGACACCGGCTGGATCACCGACGAGCGCCCGCACCCGCAGAAGATGCGACTCGCCGACGAGGGCTTCCACGCGCCGCTCGACCTGGTCGACGGCGCGGCGCGGGTCTACGACCCGATCGTGCGCGGCGAGGCCGGCGAGGACCTGTACGGCTGCTTCCTCAAGGACTACGCGCCGGCCGCCTGGTAGGCCGCCCACCTGCGCGTTCCGGCCCCGGCGGAGGTTCTCGCCGGGGCCGGTTCGGGTTCGGGCGGGGTTGCTCGAAAAAAACTTTCGGCGGCGTTGAACCCTCTTCGACCCCTCCCCCGTACTGCTGGATGTCGACGCGCAACGACCGGCACGCGAACCGGTCGACTCGGGAACGGATACCGAAATCCGCCTCCCGTACCGCCGTTCGATACATCCGACGATCATCCCCCGGGGGTTCACCATGTCTGTTTTCAGCACCCGCGGCATCGCCGCCGTCGCCATCGCCGGCGCGCTCGGTCTGGGCCTGTCCGCCTGTGGCAGCGACTCGAAGGACGACGGCAAGGCCGCCGGCACCACGACACAGCCCTCCGCGCAGCAGTCCCAGCCCGCGCAGAACACACCCGGCACGCCCGCCGCTCCCGGGCAGAGCGCGAACGGCACGGCGGGCAAGGCCGTGTTGAAGGCGGGCACCGACGCCAAGCTCGGCGCGATCGTCGCCGACGGCTCCGGTTTCACCCTGTACCGCTTCGACAAGGACACCGCCAAGCCGTCCAAGTCCAACTGCGACGGCGACTGCGCCGCGAAGTGGCCCGCGGTCACCACCACGGGCGGTGTGACCCTCGACGGTGTCGACCAGTCCGCGGTCGGCAGCGTCACCCGCAGCGACGGCAGCACCCAGGTCACCATCGGCGGTTGGCCGGTGTACCGGTTCGCGGCCGACGCCAAGCCCGGCGACACCAAGGGCCAAGGCGTGAACGGCACTTGGTTCGCGGTGACGCCCGACGGCAAGAAGGCCGGGGCGGCCACGAGCACGGCGCCGCAGACCGACAAGCCCTCGACCGGCAGCGGCGGTTCCGGCTACTGATCGACCCGAGCGCCGGCGGCCGCCCACCCGGCCGCCGCTCCACCTGCCGACTCCCGAACAGCACGGCCGAGTTGCCGATCAGCACCGCAGGGGGTCACCCGGAAGTTGGGCCCAGCACCCCCGCGCCACCGACGCGGACGAGGCCCGGCCGATCCACTCACGCGAAATCCACCGACCCATGTCCTCGGGGAGACACGTCATGCCCGCACGCAAGTACACGCTGCCCACCATCGCCCTCGCCGCCGGCCTCGCGTTCGCCGTCACCGGTTGCTCGTCCTCGGACACCGAGTCCGGTGCCGGCAAAGCCGATTCGGCCGGTGTGGCCAAGGGCGCCAACGACCCCGGCTCGCCCGGCGGCGAACACGGCACCGAGCACGGCACAACCGCCCCCGCGTCCGACCGGACCACCACCGGCGCGGCCGCACCCGCGACCGGCGAGGAGACCTTCTTCGCCGCGGGCCTGTCCGGTGCCAACGAGGTCCCGGGCGGCAACGCGGCGGTCGGTGACAAGGACGGCAAGGGCACCGCGCTGGTCCGGATCAAGGGCGACCAGGTGTCCTTCGGGATCCGCTGGGAGGGCATCGGTGCGCCGACCGCGGCCCATCTGCACCTGGGCGGCAAGGGCACGAACGGCGAGGTGAAGGTGCCGTTCTTCGCATCGGCGCTGCCCGGCACCGCGAACGCGGTCACCGGAAGCGTCAAGGTCACCGACGCCGCGCTGCTGGAGAAGATCAAGGCCGACCCGGCGAGCCTGTACTTCAACGTGCACACCGGCGAGTTCCCCGGCGGCGCGGTCCGCGGCCAGTTGGTCAAGCTCGCCCGCCCGGCCGACGTGAACAGCGTGCTCAAGAACGGCACGCTGCCCGCCGAGGCGACGGGCAAGCAGGAGGTGCAAAACGCCGAGGGCAAGAAGACCGGCGACCCGGACGGCCGCGCCGACACCTCGGTACGCCCGTGGGGCAACTGCATCGACTGGTCGTTCAGTTGGACCGGCGTGGCCCCGCCCACAGTGGGCCACCTGCACAAGGCGGCGGCGGGCAGCAACGGCGACGTGGTCGCGCCGCTGTTCGACGCGAAGGGCGGGCTGCCGCAGTCGGTGACCGGTCTGGCCGGCACCGTGGAGGGGATCGACCCGGCCGTGGTCGAGCGGATCAACGCGACACCCGCGAACTACTACACCAACCTGCACACGGGCGAGTTCCCGGGCGGCGCGGTGCGCGGGCAACTGGAGCGGAAGGTCACCCCGAAGTCGCCGGCGTTGAACCTGTCGGTGGTCGCGGGCAAGCAGATATACCAGTGCACGACCAAGGACGGCGTCACCGCGTTCACCCAGCTCGACGTGGCCGCGAAGCTCCAGGGCGATCTCAAGCACACGTTCGTGAACCCGACGGCCGGGCCGCCGCAGTGGATCGCTCCGGACGGCAGCTCGGTGACCGGTGCGGTGGCGAGCAAACTGCCCAACGGCGAGGGCAACATCCCCGAGTTGGTGCTGAACGCGACCCAGACCGGCAAGCCGGATCTGCTGCTCTCCGCGAGCACTCAGGTGTTGCGGCTGAACACGCGGGGCGGGGTGGCGCCGGCGGGCACGTGCGACCCGGCAGGCCGGCCCACCGCCGAAGTGCCCTACCAGGCCGACTACCTGTTCCTCGGCTGACTCGAACCCCCGCTCCCCCGAGCCGGGTTGCTCATCCCGAAAGGCCCCGAAGGGCCGCGCGTCCACCCCCACGCGCGGCCCTTCGGCCGGTCCGGACCCGCTCGCCGGCTCACTCCGGCAGGGCGACGACCATCTTCCCGGTGTTCTCCCCGCGCAGCATGCCCAGGAGTGCTTCGAGGTTGTTCTCGATCCCCTCGACCACCGTCTCGCGGTACTTGAGGCTGCCCTCGCGCAGCCAACCGCCCACCTCGGCGAGGAACTCGTCGCGCCTGCCGAAGTGGTCGATCACGATGAAGCCTTGCAGCCGCAGCCGCTTGCCGATCGACAGCGCCAGATTGCGCGGCGCGGGGGTCGGCTCGGTGGCGTTGTACTGCGCGATCGCGCCGCACATCGCGACCCGCCCGTGTGTGTGCAGTGCGCCGATCGCGGCCTCCAGGTGCTCGCCGCCCACGTTGTCGAAGTACACGTCGATGCCGTCGGGCGCGGCCTTGCCGAGCTGCTCGGCGACCGGTCCGTCCTTGTAGTTGAACGCGGCGTCGAAGCCGTACTCGTCCACGAGCAGCGCGACCTTCTCCGCCGAACCGGCGCTGCCCACCACGCGCGAGGCGCCCTTGAGCCGGGCGATCTGGCCGACCTGGCTGCCCACCGCGCCGGCCGCGCCGGAGACGAACACCGCGTCACCCGGCCGGAAGGAGGCGACGTCGAGCAGGCCCGCCCACGCGGTCAAGCCCGGCATGCCCAGGACGCCCAGGTACGCGGACAGCGGCGCGAGGTCGGAGTCCACCTTGACCGCCCCGGCGCCCTTGCCCTCGACCACCGAGTACTCGCGCCAGCCGAGCCAGTGCTGCACCGTGTCGCCGACCTCGAAGCCGGTCGCCCTGGACGCGACGACCCGGCCGACCGCGCCACCCTCCATGGCCTGATTCAGCTCGAACGGCGGGGTGTACGACTTGACGTCGTTCATCCGGCCGCGCATCGCGGGGTCGACCGACAGGAACAGGTTGCGGATCAGCATCTGCCCGTCGGCGAGCTCCGGGATCTCGACCTCGCGCAGGGCGAAGTCCTCCTCCTTCGGCCAGCCCTTGGGGCGGGCCAGGATGTGCCATTCGCGGCTGGTGGTGGGGGTCATCAATGTGGCCTTTCTCGACGGTGGCGGTGGTCGGGGCGTCGGTGCGGCGGTCGATGCGGCGGTTCGTCCGTCAGGCGTCCACGGACTGTCGGGCCGGCGGCACGGAAACGGCCACGGATTCGGCCCTGGCGGGTACCCGCTTGAGGCCCAGCAACGCCACCCCGACGACCAGAAGCAGCATCACACCGGCGATCACGAAGCTCAGCGTGAACTGGCTCTCGGCGGGGATCGGCGGGAGGCCGGCGGGCAGGCCCTCGACCGACTTGGAGGCGAGCAGGGAGGTGATCACGGCGCTGGCGATCGAGCTGCCGACGCTGCGCGAGATGGAGTTGATGCCGTTCGCGATGCCGGTCTGGTGGTGCGGCACGTTGGCCACGATGAGCGCGGGCATCGCCGCGTACCCGAAGGAGATCGCGATGCCGGTGAGCATGCCCGCGAGGATCACCGACGCGGACGCGCCGTGGCCGAAGGCGAGCCACGCGAAGCCGGCGATACCCACCACCGAGCCGATCGCCAGGGTCACCCGGGCGCCGATCCTGCCTACCAGAAGACCGCCCAGCGGGGCCGCGAGCAGCGAGATCAGCGCGCCCGGGAGCAGGTATTCGACCGAGGCCCGCAGCACCGACGCGGTGAATCCGTAGCCGGCCGCCCGCTCCGGCATCTGGACCAGGTAGGAGATGCCGATGAACTGGCTGAAGGCGGCGAAGCCGACGAACAGGCCGGCCAGGTTGGTCAGCAGGACCGGGCGGTGTACGAACATCCGCAGGTCCACCAGCGGGTCGGCGACCCGGCGCTCGACCCGGACCCACACACCCGCCATCAGTACGGCGCCGACGAAGGCGCCGATGGTCCGGCCGGACGCCCAGCCCCATTCGTGGCCCTGCGAGATGCCCAGGAGCAGGAGTACCAGGAACACGCCGAGGGTGGCCGCGCCGAGCAGGTCGATCCGGCCTCCCGCCTTGGCGCGACTGGCCGGCACCCGCAGAATCACCGCGAGCAGGGCGACGGCGGACAGGATCGCGGAGAACCAGAAGACCAGGTGGTAGTTCGGGTCGTCGCCGCGGGTGAGCAGCCCGGTGGCCACCAGCGAGAGGCCGCTGCCGAACGCGAGCGTGCCGCTGATCAGCGACATCGCGCCGGGCAGCTTCTCCACCGGCAGTTCCTCGCGAATGATCGACAAGGCGAGCGGGAAGATCGCGGTCGCCGCGCCCTGGAGCACCCGACCCAGGATCAGCAGCGGCAGCGAGGACGTGACCGCCGCCAGCACGGAGCCGGCGATCATCACGATCAGTACGCCGATCAGCGTCGGCTTCTTGCCGTGCTGGTCGCCGAAGCGGCCGAGCAGCGGGGTGAACACCGCCGCGGACAGCAGGGTCGCGGTGGTCACCCAGCCGACGCCCGCGGGTGTGGTGCCCAGCTCCTGCTGGAGCAGCCCGAGGATCGGGATGACCTGGGTCTGCGCCATCGCGACGACCATGGCGGCCAGACCCAGGGCGAGGATCAGCGGGGCACCGGATCGTCGCTTGTCGGCGGTGGCGGAAACGGTGCCGGTGCCGGTGCCCTTGCCGGGCGGGGTGGGGCTCACGGGGTGCTCTTCCTTGGAGGGGACTTCGAAAGGGACTTCGGTGGGGGACTTCGGGAGACCGAGGCAAAGCTTGGCAGCCTCGATGGTTGAAGTCTTCAAGCAATACGTCGGATCCGACCGTAGACACTCGGAAATTGCTACGTCAAGTTCAAAGGTTGAAGTCCTCAACCTTTTTGCGTTAACTTGGATCCATGAGCAGCGCCGCGGGCACCGACGTCGACCCCACCAACCCGAGCACGGCCGAGATCATGGACGCCATGGCCGCCGTGGGCACGGCGTACTTCCACGATTTCGCCGCCGTGGTCAGCCGGCACGGCCTCACCTCGGTGCAGGCCAAGACGCTCTCGCTGCTCCGCCGCCCGTTGCCGATGCGCGGGCTCGCCGACCGTCTGGTGTGCGACGCCTCGAACGTCACCGGCATCGTGGACCGGCTCGAATCGCGTGGCCTGGTCCGCCGCGAGCCCAACCCCAACGACCGCCGGGTCAAGAACGTGGTGGCCACCGAAGAGGGCCACGCCACGATCCGGCGCATCCGCAGCGAGATGAAGACCACGCGCGCCGCGCTCGACGCGCTCACCACCGACGAACGCCTCGCGCTGTTCGGCCTGCTGGCGCGGCTGCGCCCGGCCATGGAGGCCCCGCACGCCTGACGACCTGTACGCCGGCGAGCGTTGAGGCGGCGGCGCGGCGGCGGTCGGGTCACGGTTGGCGGATGTCGGCCAGTCCGCGGATGAAGATGTCCAGGCCGAATTCGACCCGTGCCATCCGGCCGCCGCTGGTCATGTGCGGCTTCAGTGCGATCAGGGTCGGGAATCGCTCCTGCGGCAGCGCCTCGATGACCTCGCCGAGATATGCCTGGGCCATCGCCATCGGGTCCTCACCGTGCTCGGACCGGGACAGGTGCAGCGCGGCCTCGTAGACGTCGGCCGAGATGTAGAGCTGAAGCACGTCGAGGACCCAGGCGCTGGCCTGCTCGGGGACACCGCCGCCGCGCATGACGGCCAGCAACCCCTCACTGATCCGTAGCGCGTTGGGCCCGGAGGGGATCGCCGCCAGCACCGCCCGGCCCAGGTCGTTGTGCGCGGCCAGCACCGCCCGGAAGCCCAGCACCACCTCCTTGAGCTGGGCCTGCCAGCGCTCGGGGTCCGGCGCCGGGATCACCACGTCGCCGAGCACGTGGTCCAGCACGAGTTCGAGCAGTTCCTCCTTGCTCGACACGTGGACGTACAACGACGCCGGTCCGGTGTGCAGCTCGTCGGCGACCCGGCGCATGCTCACCGCTTCGAGCCCGCCCTCGTCCAGTACGGCCAGCGCCGCCCGCACGATCGACGCCCGACTCAGCGGTGGGCGCACCGGCTTCGCCCGGCCGCGGCGCCACGGCGGCGTGGGCAGGTCCGGGACGTCGGCGCCCGCGTCCGCGGCCGGTTGGCCGGGGGTTGCTCGAGGCCCGGTCCGCGACGTTCTCGCCATCTGTTGCCGTCCTGTTTCGATCGAGGGTTGCGAACAGCGTAGTTGACCCGAACACTGACTCCTGGAACGAACAGCGATCGTTACACCGAACATGATTCGGTAGTACGAACATCATTCGTCAAGGAGAGACATGAACGCCAACACACCCCCGCCGGTGGCACCGCCGGCCCCGGACCGGCCCTCGTCCCCGGCAGCCGCCCATCCCCGGCGGTGGGCGGCGCTCGCCGTGGTTCTGCTGGCCGAGACGATGGACCTGCTCGACTCGACCGTGGTCGGCGTGGCCGCTCCCTCGGTGCGAGCGGATCTGGGCGGCGGTTCGACCGGCCTGCAGTGGATCGCCGCCGCGTACACGCTGAGCTTCGCCGTGGGCCTGATCACCGGCGGTCGGCTCGGCGACATCGTCGGCCGCCGTCGAATGTTCTTGATCGGACTCGGCGGCTTCACCGCGACCTCCGCGTTGTGCGCGGGCGCGCCGTCGATCGGACTGCTGATCGCCGCGCGCGCGGTGCAGGGCCTGTTCGCCGCGCTGACCATCCCGCAGACGTACTCCGTGGTGGTGTCGGTCTTCGCGCCGGCCGAACGCGGCAAGGCTTTCGGCCTGTTCGGCCCGGTGATGGCGCTGGCCTCGGTGGGCGGCCCGATCGTGGCCGGCGCGCTGATCGAGGCGGACCCCGCGGGCACCGGGTGGCGGGCGATCTTCCTGATCAACGTGCCTCTGGGCGTCCTGGCCATCCTCGGCGCGCTGCGCTACGTGCCCGAATCGCGGGCGGAGCGGCGCCCCGGGCTGGACCCGATCGGCATGGTGCTGGTCTCGGCCGCCGTGCTGCTGCTGGTGTATCCGCTGGTCCAAGGGCGCGAATCGGGCTGGCCCGCTTGGACGTTCGCCTCGATGGCGGGCGCCCTGCCGGTCCTGGCGGCCTTCGCGTGGTGGCAGCGGCGGATCGCCCGGGCGGGCGGATCACCGCTGGTGGTACCGAGCCTGCTCGCCAAGCGCGCGTTCACCGGCAGCCTGCTGGTCGGCCTGGTGTTCTTCGCCGCGATGAACGGACTGATCCTGGTGTTCGGCCTGTTCCTCCAGATCGGCCTGGGTTGGTCGGCCATCCACGCCGGCCTGGCGAGCGCCCCGATCGCGCTGGGCGTGGTGTTCGGCGCGGTGGCCGCAGGTGCGGTGCTGGTGCCCCGGTTCGGCCGCGCCGTGCTGCACGCGGGCGCCGTGGTGATGGCCGCGGGCGTGGCCGGCCTGTCCTTGACGCTGCATCAGGTGGGCGCCGACGCCGACGCCGGGCAACTCGCGCCGGCCCTGCTGGTCGCGGGGATTGGCATGGGCCTGGTGCTCGCCCCGTTCTTCGACATCGCGCTGGCGAGCGTCGACGAGCACGAGACCGGCTCCGCGTCCGGCGTACTGAACGCCAACCAGCAACTCGGCGCCACGCTGGGCGTCGCGGTCCTGGGCACCCTGTTCTTCGACGCCGCCGCCGGATCGCACGGCCCGCGGCGGGCCGGCGCCTACACCCACGCGCTGGAACAGACCCTGTGGGTGGTCGTGGCCGCGCTCGCACTCGTCCTGCTCACCGCGTTCCTGCTGCCGCGCCGGCCACGCGAAGAGGAGCACGGCGTATCGGCCGAGACCCCGCCGCCCGGGCGGCCCGCGATCGACCCGACGAGCCCTCCGCCTGCGGCCGCCGCAGCGGCAGCCGACCCGTCCGGAGCACATCGATGACCGGGGCCGCGCAGCCCGCGATGGGGCCGCTCGGGTCCCTTTCCCCGGAACCGGTGCGCGAGGTCGAGCGGGACGCGGCGGCGGCACTGCTCGCCGAGCACTACGCGGTGGGCACGCTGGAGATCGAGGACCTGGATCGCCGGTTGTCGGCCGTATTCACCGCCGACTCGGCGGCGGCGCTGGATCGCGCGACGGCGGGACTGGCGGTACCGGCAACGGCCGACGGGGTCGACGCTCGACCGGGCGAACGCACGTGGTCGAAGCGGCACGAACGGCACCGGTGGCATGGCCGGCCGGCGGAACACCGGCGGGCCGGCCGGCGCGAAGCGGGTCCGCGAGGCGGCCGCCACGAGAACGACGGACACGGTGAGCGCGCCTTCCCTCGGCTGCGGTCCGGTGGCTGCCGGCTCGGCCGCCGGCCCGTGCTGCTCGCGATCGCGGCGGTGCTCCTCGGCTGGGCGCTGCATCTCGACCGTTGGGCCTGGGTCCTACTCGCGGTGGCGATCCCGGTGGCGATCCTGCTCGCCGGTCGTTCCCGCCGGCATCGGCACCGCGTGCGCCGACGCGGCTGAAGGCGGCCGGATACGGGTCACCTCGGATCCGCCGTCGGTCCCGGAGTGGGGGCCGGCGGCGGTGTCCCGGGCGGGATCGTGCCGCCGAGGGCGCGCCAGATCAGCGACGCGGTGCGGTACGGCCAGTTCACCGGGATCGGGGCGCCCGCGAGTTCGCGGCCGTACCAGGCGCCGGTGCACATCGTCAGGGCGATCTCCAGGTCGGCGTCGGGGGCGAGGAGGCCCTGGCTGCGGGCCGCCTCCAGCGCGGCCAGCAGGCGGGCCCGGCGCGGGGCGATCACCCGCGACCGGTAGCGGGCGCGCAGGTCCGGGTCGGTGGTGTCCTGGAGCATCGTGCCGACGAGCGAGAGTCGGCCGGGCTTGGAAACGCCGCGCTGGAAGTCGGTCAGTTCGGCCACCAGCGTGGTGAACGGATTGTCCGCGGCCAGGTCGCCGGGCTCCTCCTCGTCCAGCGCGGCGACCACCGCCGCGGCGAGTTCGGCCTTGCCGGGCCAGCGGCGGTACAGCGCCTGTCGGGTGGTGCCCGCCTCCTGCGCGACCGCCGCCAGCGACATCGCGGCGTACCCGTCCCGGGCCAGATGGCGCCCCGCCACGGCCAGGATCCGGGCGTCGATCGCACTGTCCCGGGCGCGACCGGAACCGCGACTGCCACTTTCCATTTCAATACACTCCTGTATTGTATTGAATCAGCACCGCACCGAGACAGGGGTAGCGAGCGTGACCATCGTGTTCAACCGTCCCATCATCGCGTCGAGCCGACCCACCGGTTGCACGTCATGACCGGCGCGCCGATCGAGGTCCGCCTGCGGACGCTGCTGACCCGGGCCCGCGTTCTCGACCACGAACTGACCGGCCGGATGACCGACGCGGACGCGGCCGAGCCGCTGCGCGACACGGTGATCCGACCGTTGACCGAGGCGCTGGTCGCGCTCGGCGGCGACCCCGAGGGCCCGGAGCCGGCCGACTCCACCGGTGCCGATCGGGATCCGGCGACCACAGTCCGTGAACTCGCCGCGGACCTCACCCGGTTGCGCACCGAGGTCGCCGGCGAACCGCCGCCGACCCTGCCCGAGGCCGCGGCGGCCCTGCAACACCTGGCCTGGCTGTTCGCCGAGGACGACCCGAGCCGGGCCGCGCTGGTCGCCGAATTCGCGGCGATCCAGGCCGAGTTGCCCACCCGCATCCAGGTCGCTCCCAACGGCCCGTACCTGGTCACCAACGCGACCCACGTCACCGATCGGCTCGGCGAGCCGATCCCGGTGTTGCCGCAGACCGCGCTGTGCCGGTGCGGCGAGTCCGCCACCAAGCCGCTGTGCGACGGCAGCCACGCCCGGATCGGCTTCAGCGGCGCCAAGGATCCCGCCCGGGTGCCGGACGAACGGCACAGCCATCCCGGCGACCCGGTCGTGGTGACCGACAACCGCGGCCTGTGCGCACACTCGGGCCTGTGCACCGACCGGCTGTCCGCGGTCTTCCGGCAGAAGGAAGAGCCGTTCGTGGCGCCGTCCGGCGGCCGGATGGACGAGATCGTCCGGACCGTGCGTGCCTGTCCGTCCGGAGCCCTGGACTATCTGCTCGACGGACGGCAACCACCGCCGCAGCAGCGCGAACCGGCGATCGAGGTGTCGCTGGACGGCCCCTACCGGGTGACCGGCGGGATCCCGCTGGTGGGCGCCGACGGCGAGCCGGAGCCGCGCGGTCCGGGCGCGCCGACCGAGCACTACAGCCTGTGCCGGTGCGGCCATTCGCGGAACAAGCCGTTCTGTAGCGGCATGCACTGGTACGTCACCTTCGCCGATCCGCCGCTCTCCGCCGAGCCCACGCTCTACGAATGGGCCGGCGGACTGCCCGCGCTGACCCGGATGACGCACATCTTCTACGACAAGTACGTCCCGCAAGACCCGCTGTTGGCACCGCTGTTCGCCCGGATGGCACCCGATCACCCGGAGCGGGTGGCGGCCTGGCTGGTCGAGACGTTCGGCGGACCCAAGCTGTACTCCGAGCGCTACGGCGGCTACGACCACATGGTCGGCGAGCACGCCGGCAAGGCGCTCAAGGAGGAATGGCGGGCCCGCTGGGCCCAGTTGATCAGCCTCGCCGCCGACGACGCGGGCCTGCCCACCGACGCCGAGTTCCGTGCCGCGTTCGCCGGCTACGTCGAGTGGGGCTCGCGGATCGCGGTGGAGAACTCGCAGCCCGGCGCCCGGCCGCCGGCCCACATGCCGGTACCCCGCTGGTGGTGGGTCTGCGGCGCCACCCCCGGCGCCCGGGTGTCCGCCCTTGCCCCGCCACCGGACGAGGAAACGACGGACATGCCGTTGCCGGTCGCGGACGAGGCGATCGGTTTCGCCGAGCACATCAAGCCGCTGTTCCGGGAGATGGACCGCAAGTCGATGAGTTTCATGTTCGACCTGTGGTCGCACGCCGACGTCAGCGCGCATGCCGAGGCGATCCTGGCCCGCCTGCGCCAGGGCAGCATGCCATGTGACGGCGCCTGGCCGGCCGACCGGGTGGACGCGTTCGCCCGCTGGGTCGACGAAGGCGCGCCCGAGTAGTTCCTCGGGCACTCGCCGGCGGTCCGCGCCACGGGGGCCGACCGCCGGCACCGACCCACCCACCGGCGCGATCCGGTTGGTTGCCCGGCGACTTCGGGTGTGTACCGATTCCTCGACAGCCCCCTCGGCGCGAACTCAAACCGCGAATGCCCGCAGTACGCTCGGCGAACGTAGGGAATCGGTTGTGCGGAGGCTTGCGAACGTGACATCCATACCGGCGGGGGACGCGGGAGAGGGCAACGAGAAGGCCTGGCGGTTGCCTCGCCTCGACGAGGTCGAAAGCCGGCTGCCCGCCCGGATCGACACGAGCATTCCGCACACCGCCCGGATCTACGACTATCTGCTGGGCGGCAAGAACAACTTCGCGGTCGACCGCGCGACGGCCGACGCCATCGTCGCCGCCATCCCCGACCTGCCGGTCACCCTCCAGCTCAATCGGCTCTTCCTGCGCCGCGCCGTGCGCTACGCCGCGCGCCGGGGCATCCGCCAGTTCCTGGACATCGGCACCGGCATCCCCACCTCGGGCAACACGCACGAGGTGGCACACGAGATCGCCCCGGACGCCCGGGTGGCGTACGTGGACAACGATCCGATCGTGTTGGTGCACGGGCGGGCACTGATGACGGACGCCGGACCCGGCCGAACCACCTTCACCCAGGCCGATCTGCGCTCCCCCGAGGACATCCTGTCCGCGCCCGAGGTGCTGGAGGTGATCGACTTCGGCGAGCCCGTCGCGCTGATGCTCGTCGCGATACTGCACTTCATCCGGGACGACGAGAAGCCGCACGAGATCGTCGCCCGACTCCGCGAGGCGCTGCCGGCGGGCAGCATGCTGCTGCTCTCGCACGCGTCCTTCGACGCCAACCCGCACCAGGGCCGCAAGGGCGCCGACGGATGGAAGAACGCCTCCGCCGAGATGACCATGCGCGGCCACGACGAGATCCTGTCGATGTTCGCCGGCTTCGACCTGGTCGACCCGGGTCTGCGTACCCACTGGAACCCGGACGCGGAGCCGGAACACCCGCTGGACACGGTCGAGAACGTCTGGGGTTACGGCGCGGTCGGCATCAAGCACTGACCGTCGGCCCGCGGACTCGGGTACGGCCCGTCGGGGGTGCCGACGGGCCGTGGGCCCCGAGTGGAGGGGATCACCCGGTCTCGGCGGCGACCACCCGGCGAAGCGGCGGTTCGGCCGCCGGCTCGGCACGCCGGCCGATGATGGATTCGGCGATCTCGCCGCTGCGGACGGCCAGGTTCGACAACAGCGACGAGGTCAGGCCGTGGGTGTGCTCGGTGCCGCCCTGAAGGTAGATGCCGCAGCCCACCTCGGGAGTGGTGAGCAACCGGTAGTCGCGGGCGACCCGATGCCGGCCCATCTCGTCACGCAGGCAGTACCGGTCGAGGTCGCCGAGCAGCGCGGTCGGCTCCATCGCGTCGTACCCGGTGGCGAACACGATCGCGTCCACGTCCAGTTCCGGCGTCTCGTCGGTCGACGACAGCAGTGACACCCGCGTCTCGTCACCGGCCCGCTTGACCCGGGCGACCCGGGTCAGGTTGAGGAAGTGCAACCGGCCGAGGCCGCGCACCTCTTCGTCGTACGAGCGCCGGTACAGGTCCCGGATCACCTCGTCGTCGACCACCGAGTAGTTGGTGTTGCGGTGGTAGCGCCAGAACGCCTCTCGGGAACGATCCGTGCCGAAGTAGTAGGTGTCCACCGCGCCCGGGTCGAAGACCTGGTTCGCGAAGGGAGTGTCGTCGGCCACGCAGTAGCCGTAGGACGGGATGATCGAATAGACCTGCGCGTGCGGCAGTTCGTCGTGGAAGTAGCGGGTGATCTCGGCCGCGCTCTGGCCCGCGCCGACCACCGCCACGGTCTTCAGTTCGGACGGGTTCATCCGGCCGTACTTGTCCAGGAACTCCGAGCTGTGCCAGACACGTTCGTCGCGCTGCACGCCCTCGGGCATGCGCGGCACCAGGCCGGTGGAGATGGCCACGTTGCGCGCGAACACCACCCGGGTCGCGGAGCCGCTGCGGACCTCCAGTTCCACGTACGCCTCGGCCGCCGCCTCGGTCGCCGCCGGCAACCGGATCCCGGTGACCTCGGTGCCGTAGCGGACCCGGTCGGTGAAGCCGGCCGCCGCCCATTCCAGGTACTGGTGGAATTCCTGGCGGGTCGGAAAGAAGTCCTGGTTGTTGACGAACCGCGTCAGCCGGCCCGACGCGTGCAGATACGATACGAAGCCGAATCGCGACACCGGATTGCGAAACGTGGCCAGGTCCTTCATGAAGGAAATCTGCATGGTCGTCGCGGGCAACAGCATATTGCGATGCCATCCGAACGAGGGCTGCCGCTCGAAGAACATCGCCGACGGCTGCGATCGGCGGCCCGGGCCCTCGGATCCGTATTCGTCCAACGCAATGGCCAGCGACAGATTGGACGGGCCGAAACCGATGCCCACCACGTCGTAGATCTCGCGTGCAAAAGTGCCCATAGAAAACTCTCCCGCTAGCGTGGCGGCGACAGGGACTTCCGTATCTTCGACGGGTCGGTCACGGAAAGCACATGGAGGACCCTGGTCGGGGATTCACGATAAACACCGTCCGACGTGCCCATGCTCCCGTATCTCTCGACCGGCCGTCCAGGAGAAAGACATTCGATATCGCGCCGGGAGGGCACCGCAACTTCAACGTAGAGGGGCCGAGTAAACCTTTCAAGGGCTCGGCCCTTAATACGGTGGCATACGCCGTCCCGCCGACAGGACAACGCTCCGACCGGGCCGCCGACTCACTCGTGCCGGCGCACCGAGGCGTTGGCTCCTCCGGTGCGTCCGTAGTGCGCGTGGTCGTCACGGCATCGGATTACCGAAAGGCGAGTTCCGGATTATTGTTCCCACCCGGTATCGCGAACGGGGCGGCTTCCGGCCGGCTCGGTCGATCCGTGGTAATCCATTGGCACTCCTGAAGCGCCGAAGGGGCCCGCGCTCGCGAGCACGGGCCCCCGGGATCGTGGCCCGTCGAGCCGCCCCGGGCGGTTCGCCTGCCTCGATCACCCCGTGTTACCTCGATCGGCCGCCCTCAGGCGCCGACGGCCGCCGGCACCTCGACGTCCTCCAGAACCCGCTCGGCGGCGTTGTCCAGCGTCGCGAGCACCCACTGCTCGAAGTCGATCCCCGATTGCTCCGCGGCCTTGTGCCACCACTGGATACGATCACCCGGCACCGCGAGGCGACGGGTCGCCTCGGCCTGCCGGGCATCCTGCCCTTCCGCCGCCGCCCGGACGTCGCGGATGGCGTTGCGCAACTGCTTGGTGGTCCAGCTCATCTCTTCGGCGCGGTCCAGCCACAGTTCCTGTTCAGCGACGGGCAGCGAGGCCAACTCCGCATGATGTTGGAAACTCAGTGCCGATCGCCGGCGATTGAACTCGAAACGCCGTGAGACCCATGCATAATTCCTTAACGTCTGGTAGCTTAACCCAGCCGCGCGTATCCCACGCTGGTACAGGTCGGTATAGTGGTCTTTCCCGTATACCAACCAGTCGCCGAGCCACCACGACGAGGAATCCAGTATTCCAGATAGTTTGCGGCCGGCCTGCTCCCAGTCCTCGAAGGTCATATCGGCAGGTATTTGCAAACCCACTTTTGTCGTGAGCAACCGGCCGTGATGCGGATGGTCCCCGACAGCTCTTCGGGGTCGGGGAACGCCCCCGGGGCCCGAGTGGAGCTGTGCCTCTCTCCCGATTTCATGACTTCTGGTTTGATTCGCCACCATGCCTCCATGTGAGTGCACGTCGTTGCGCAGGTTGCCGCTCTTGCGCAGCTCGTTGCCACGGGGAGTCCGCCTCGGGCGGTATATCAGACATATCCGATATGCATTCAGCCGACCGCCGACCCCACCGGCGCGATCGGGCACGACTGCCGCCCTTCGATCGCTACCGGCCGGTTGGTCGACGGCCCGGGCTCCACCTGCGTACGACCGTGCCGCGCGATCTTCGAGACCGCGCGGTCGGAAATGGTCGACATGTGTACGAATGCGTGCATCAACGACTCGCCCCGTTCGCCTCTTCACAGATCCCCGTTGGCGTTGCGGCTACCGGCGTCACGCCCTGCCGGCACCTGAAGATCCACATTCAATGTGGGTTCTCTTCGACGGCCAACCCGAGTAGATCCCAGCAACTCCCGGAAATCAAGGAACCGACCGCCGGTTGTTTCGGAGAGATACCGACCGCACGTGCTCGGTAGTCGATCTCCTCATTCCGTATCCGGCCAAAAAGGATTCGCCCAACCGGATTGTCTCGACGCGCGGCTATGGCGAACGGACCGACCCGGTTCGCGGGGCGGTCACTATAGAGGTACGTTCCTGCTGCGGCTCGGGGATCCGGTCGTCTTGACGCCTTCCTAACGGCCCCGCCGGGTAAGCGTCATCGCACATTCACAAGCGGGTCGTATCCGGAATGACTTCGTCCACTCGAACGCTTTTCCGGGCGGTCCGTTCGGGTGTGGATCGCGCCCGTCGAACGATCGGATCCGGCCGGCCGGGTGCGGCGCCAGTCGGGCCGGACCCTCGCCGTCCGCGGCGGTGGACAGCGCGCGGGTGAGCCACCCCGGTTCCCGGGTGATCTTGTCGACGGCAGCCACCGGTACCTCGGGCGACATCGGCCGGCCCGCGCACATCGGCGGCGCCGCGGGAGCGCTCGGCCCGTGCGCGGGCCGCCGGCCCTCCGCCTCGCCCGGACCGCCGAAGGTTCGCGCTTCGGTTTGTCGACATACGGCGCGAGATACGGCGCGAGTTCCATTCGCCGTGCTCGACAGGCGACGGCTCCCGGGAGCACGCATGGCATATCGCCCGGTGGAATTACCCGAATCGACCTCGGCGAAATCGTGGATATCCATCGACCACGGTTGTCCCGTCAACGGGACGAGTGCGACCCGCACCTCGTGCTAGCTTCGGCCCGCGGCGATCCCGCTCTTTTCCGGCATGCCCCGCATCGGGCACACGTCGTGTTTCCATCCGGTCGAACTCACCGTTTCGCATCGGCATTGATTTCGCCCCGGACACAATCACGGAGAACAAGGGAATCAAGGTGACCCAGACAAACATCGAACAGACCTCGAACGACAACCGCACCGCTCGGCCGCGGCGTTTCCTGATGTGCCGGCCGACCTACTTCGACGTCACCTATTCGATCAATCCGTGGATGGACCCGAGCGTGCCCACCTCGGCGGACACCGGGCTGGCCCAGTGGAAGGGGCTGCACGACGCCTACGTGGCGCTCGGGCACGACGTGGCGTTGATCGAACCGGTGCCCGGTCTTCCCGACATGGTGTTCGCCGCCAACGGTGCGACCGTCGTGGACGGCAAGGTGCTCGTCGCACGGTTTCGTCACGGCCAGCGCGCCGACGAGTCGCGCGCCTACCTCGACTGGTTCCGTGCCGGCGGGTGGTCCGAGGTGCGTCAGGCCGAGAGCTTCAACGAGGGCGAGGGCGACTTCCTCTACGTGGGCGGCGAGCTCCTGGCCGGCTGCGGCTTCCGCAGCGACGTGCGCGCGCACCACGAGGCACGGGAGTTCTTCGGCATCCCGGTGCTCAGCCTGACGCTGGTCGACCCCAGGTTCTACCACCTGGACACCGCGCTCTCGGTGCTCGGTCCCGACGAGGTCATGTACTACCCGCAGGCGTTCTCCCCCGACAGCAGGTGTCGACTGGCCGAGCGCTTTCCCGATGCGATCCTGGCGGACGAGGCCACCGCCGCCGCGTTCGGGCTCAACGCGCTCTCCGACGGCCGACACGTGCTGCTGCCGGAGCGAGCGGTCGAACTCGTCGGGCCGCGGCTGCGCGAGCGCGGCTACGTCCCGATCGGGATCGACCTGACCGAGTTGCTCAAGGCCGGCGGCAACGCCAAGTGCTGCACGCTCGAACTGCGCGGCTGATCGGCCCCGATGCGGGCGGGCGGGCGGCTCGTCGAGGCCGAGTCCCGTCGACGGGACACCCTCCGGTGGCACCGGAGCCGACGGCTCGTCCGCCCGGTTCGAGGTCCGGCGCGAATTCCCGGGCGGGCCCGCCTTCCCTTCCTCGCGCAAACACCGAGAATTCCCCGAGGGCGAAAGCGTTCGCGACCGACGCGCCCTTATCCCGCGCCCGTTCACCGATTCCGGGCGAGGGTATGCTCGGGCCCGGTCGAAAACGGGTGCCGGCATGCGGTCCGGGAACTCGATCAGGATCCGGATCCGGTCCGTGGCAGGATCGACAGAATTCCCGGATCGATGCCCGGGCCAAGCCCACCCTCGGATCCCACTCATCGACCGGCGTCGGGAACAGCCCGCTCGCGCCATTCCCCATCCGACGGCCTGTTCATCTTTCAACCGGTCGGTCATCGAGGAATCGCCCGGGAGGTATCGGCGGCCGGGAAATCGGCCGGAATTCCGGGTGACCCGAAGTGCCCGACCGGCGCAGGGTTCGCCACGGCGTGCGCACAGTGGCGAGCGCGCGAAGCGCTCGGCCGACCCGCGTCGCCGCCGACCTGCGCACGACGTGGCTCCTCGCCCCAAGCGGGCGGAGATCACGTGGCATCACTTGGCGCCATGCAGTACTGCCTGGCGCCATCCTATGTCATCCGAAGCCATTTTCAGCCTCCCGAAAACCCATGAGCACGTATGGCGCCACCATCATTCAAGCCTTCTCCTTGCCGTTTCCGCAGGTCAGAGTGGTCATTACGGAGCCCGCTCCAGCCACGGCGCCATCCAGGCTTGCACATGCCGCCATCATGGTGCCATGCTGGCGCTATGAACCTCACGCCGTGCGCCGACCGTCCCCACCGCAAACAGGCATCGGCTCGGTCGACGTACGACTGGGCGTGTTCGACCCCGACGTCGTGGTGACGCCGCCCGTCGACGGCGGTGTCGCCGAGCACCCGGACCCGCCCGTCGAGCCGCTCGAGAACGCGGCCGCGGGCGGCCGCGGCGAGGGGTGGCGGCACCCGGCACGGCAGCGCCGACGTCCGCCGCGCCGAGGCCGACCCCGGAAAGGCCGGCCCCGACTCACGCATTTCCCCAGCCACCTCAGCCTTCGAGCGGGAGGGTCCCATGCCTTCTTCTGACATCCCCACATCCAGGCCGGGGAACGGCCGTCCGTCGCCGGCGGCCATCGCCACCGTCGGTCTGCGCAAGTCGTACGGCGACAAGACCGTCCTCGACGGCATCGACCTGCACATCCCGGCCGGGTCCGTGTTCGCACTGCTCGGGCCGAACGGCGCCGGCAAGACCACCGCCGTCAAGATCCTGTCCACGCTCATCACCGCCGACGGCGGCCAGTCGCAGGTCGCGGGCCACGACATCGCCACGTCACCGGACAAGGTGCGCGCCGCGATCGGCGTCACCGGGCAGTTCTCGGCCGTCGACGGGCTGATCACCGGCGAGGAGAACATGCTCCTCATGGCGGATCTGCACCACCTGTCCAAGCGCGAAGGACGGCGGGTGAGCGCCGAGTTGCTGGAGCGATTCGACCTCGTCGACGCCGCCGGAAAGCCCGCGCAGAGCTACTCCGGTGGCATGAAGCGGCGCCTGGACATCGCCATGACCCTGGTGGGCAACCCGCGGATCATCTTCCTGGACGAGCCGACCACCGGTCTCGACCCGCGCAGCCGGCACAACATGTGGGGGATCATCCGCGAGCTCGTCTCCGACGGCGTCACCGTCTTCCTCACCACCCAGTACCTGGATGAGGCCGACGAGCTCGCCGACCGCATCGCCGTGCTCGACAACGGCAAGATCGCGGCCGAGGGGACCGCCGACGAGCTGAAGCGGCTCATCCCCGGCGGACACGTGCGACTCCGCTTCTCGGACCCGGCCGCGTACCGGTCCGCCGCCTCCGCGCTGCACGACGTCGCCCGGGACGACGAGGCGCTGACGCTGCAGATCCCCAGCGACGGGAGCCAGCGCGAGCTGCGCTTCATCCTCGATCGGCTGGACTCGGCCGGCATCGAGGCGGACGAGCTGACCGTGCACACCCCCGACCTCGACGATGTGTTCTTCGCCCTGACCAGCGGCAGCAGCAGCGCCCAGCCCAAGGAGGCCGTCCGATGAGCTCCCTCGCCCTCGCCGTGCGCGACTCGTCCACGATGCTGCGGCGCAACCTGTTGCACGCGCGTCGCTACCCGTCCCTCACGCTGAACCTGCTGCTCACGCCGATCATGCTGCTGCTGCTCTTCGTCTACATCTTCGGCGACGCGATGAGCGCCGGAATCGGGGGCGGCGGGGCGGACCGGTCCGATTACGTCGCGTATCTCGTCCCGGGCGTCCTGATGATGACGATCGGCGGCACCACGATCGGCAGCGCGGTGTCCGTCGCCACGGACATGAACGAGGGCATCATCGCCCGCTTCCGGACGATGGCGATCCATCGCGGGTCGGTGCTCATCGGGCACGTCGTCGGCTGTGTGCTGCAGTGCCTGTTGAGCGTGATCCTCGTCGGGGTCATCGCGCTGGCCATCGGGTTCCGGTCCACGGATGCCACCGTCCTGGAGTGGATCGCGGCGTTCGGGCTGCTCGTGCTGTTCTCCCTGGCGCTCACCTGGATCGCGGTCGGAATGGGCCTGATCAGCCCGAACGCCGAGGCGGCCAGCAACAACGCGCTGCCGCTGATCTTCCTGCCGCTGATCTCCACCACCTTCGTCCCGCTCGACGCGATGCCGGGGTGGTTCCAGCCGATCGCCGAGTACCAGCCGTTCACCCCGGCCATCGAGACCCTGCGCGGCCTGCTCCTCGGCACCGAGATCGGCCACAACGGGTGGCTCGCCGTCGCCTGGTGTCTGGCGCTGACCGTGCTGGGCTACTTCTGGTCGAAGGCGTCGTTCAACCGCGACCCGCGGTAGGCGACATGAGCGCGGGCCGCTTCGCGCAACCCCCTCCGTCCCAGGGCGGCGTGCTCCGACACCGCGTCGGCGTCCGCCGCCCGTCGGCGTTCTCCGCCTTCCGCGCGGCGCCGGCCCGGGCGATGGCGCACGCCGGGTTGCCGGTCCGGGCCGATCCGAGGGCATGCGGCCCCCTAGGGTGTTGCCTGTTCCGGGATACGGATCTCGGCTACGGGATGAGGAGGCGGGTCGGGAATGTCCGATGTGGACGTACCGGGATCGAGCCCGCCGGGTTCCGACCCGCCGGGCTCCGATGAGGAGACCAGGTTCGTCACGATGCTCTACCGCGAGTACTCGCGACCGTTGCTCGCCGTCGTGTCGCGACTGAACGGCGGCGATCGGCAGCGGGCCGAGGACAGCGTGCAGGAGGTGCTGGTCCGGGCCTGGCGCAATCGCGCGAAGCTCGATCCCGCCGCGCCGCTGCTGCCCTGGCTGGTCACCGTCGCCCGCAGGCTGGTCATCGACGAACAGCGGGCCCGCGCGGCCCGCCCACCGGAGGTGGGCGACGAGCCGTTGGCCACGCTGCCCACCGGCGACGAGGTCGACAGGCTGCTGCGCGCGGTGGTGGTCGGCGACGCGCTGGACGCCCTCTCCACATCACACCGGGAAATTTTGATCGAAACCTTCTTCCGCGACCGTACTGTCAATCAGGCGGCCGACGTACTCGGCATCCCGGCGGGTACGGCGAAGTCACGCGTGTACTACGCGCTGCGCGCCCTGCGGATCGTCCTGGAGGAGAGGGGGGTGTCGGCATGAGCATCCAACCCGAACACGCGGATATCGCCGCATATGCCCTCGGCCTGCTGGAGCCGGCGGACCGGGACGCGTTCGAGGAGCACCTGGCCACGTGTGACCGGTGTCTCGACGAGCTGGCCGATTTCTCCGGCATGGCCACGCTGCTGACCGAGCTGCGCGACGAGGGTGTGTACGAACTGCCGGAGCCGTCGGCTTCGGCCCCGTCGCCGGCCGAAGGGGCGCGGGTGCCCGGACCGACCCCGACTTCGGTGCCGGAGCCGATCGAGACGCCGCGGACGATGTCGCCCGCACCACCGCTGCCGACACCGGCCGCCGCGTCGGGACCCGTGGACGAGCTCGGCGCACGGCGGGTCGCCCGGCGCCGGTCTCGGCCGGCGCTCCTGGTCGCCGCGTGCGTCGCGCTGCTCGTGATCGGCCTGGGCGCGGGTGTGCTCGCCGGCCGGACCTGGTTCAAGGAGGACTCGTCCACGGCCGCGCAGAACGTGCCCGCGGACCCGATGGCGGCCATCGCCAGGAACGGTACGACCGTCCAGGCCACCGATCCGCGCACCGGCGCGGCCGCCCGGATCGCGCTGGAGAGCAAGGCCTGGGGTACCAATCTCGCGCTCGAACTGCGCAACGTGCGCGGCCCGTTGCGGTGCTCGCTGGTCGCGGTCGGCAAGGACGGCAAGGAGCAGCAGATCTCCGGCTGGACGGTTCCGCCGAAGGGCTACGGCGTACCGGGTTCGGAGGCGCCGCTGGTCGTCCAGACCGGCACCTGGACGCCCAAGGACCAACTCGCCCGCTTCGAAGTGCGCCTCGCCGACGGCGGGACGTTGGTCGGCGTGCCCGTATAGGCGGCTCGGCTCGAACAGGCAGCGGCTCGAAGCGGCTCGAAAGGGCTCGACGGGGCTCGAAGGGGCTCGAACAAAATGCGGTCCTGCCGTTCCGTCGGATCCGACGGAACGGCAGGACCGTTCGTTTCCTGGGGTCGGTTACGCGAAACGTCCTTGCAGCAGCCACACGCCCGGTGCGCCCGGGTCCGCCACCGGGTCGCCGAGCAGGCCCCAGAACCGCTCGACCACCGCGGCCCGCGGCACGTCGGCCGCATCCATGCCTTCCGGGAAGACCGAGCTCAGCACTTCGAGCACCTCGCCGATGCGCTTGCGGCGCATCCCGATCAGCCGGGTGATGTCCGGCAGTTGGGTCTTCCAGCGACCCACCACGGCCTCGGCGAGCAGGTTTTCCAGTTCCGGGCCCACGCCCGACACCTCGGCCAGGTCACGCATCGACAGGCCCAGCGCGCGGACCAGGAAGCCGGTCCGCTCCTCGTCGGCCCGCCACTTGTTCGCGCGTTCGAGTCGCGCGTAGCCGACCTCCTTCATCCGTACCCGGTTGGCGAGTTCGGCGCGGGTGAGGCCGGCGGCGATTCGGTGGTCCTGGAGATTGGTCGGTCGGCCGCCCATGAGTTGGCTCACGGGGACGACCAAGGACTTGGCGAGGGCGAGCAGTTCGGCTTCGTTCGGGCGTTCCGTACCGGCTTCCCACTGGGCCACGGTCGACGGCAGCACCCGCAGCTCGTACGAAGCCAATGTCGCGGCCACACGCTCGCAGGTTAGCGCCATCACCCCCCGGGCGGAGGCGGCTGCGGACGGCGAGAACGCCGGTCGGACATCGAGGTCATTGGGGTCGGTCACGCGGCAAGCATAGAAAGCCCCGGCGGCGGTGTGGCGCCGACGTCGATGTGGACGCGACGAACCGACCCGCTGCGCGGCGGACATCGGGCCGCCACCCGGTCCGTACCGGGCCCGCACTCGATCGCCCCCGGTCGGCAATCGGTCGGCAACCGGTGATTACCGGTTCGGCCGCAGCTTCGTCACGTGGCGCGGCAGGGCCGGCGCGATCGACCACAACACCTCGGCCTCGATCTCGCCCGGATTCGTCCATCCGTGTTCAAGTCGCGCGGAGAACGTGGTCGAGTCGCCCGCGCCCAGGTGTCGTACGGCGCCGTCGACGGTCAGTTCGAGGCTGCCGCGGACCATGTACGCGAACACGGTCTCGGCCTCCAGCGCGTACGCGCCGCCCGAGCCGCCGCCCGGGCTCAGCACGGTGCGCATCACCTGGACGTGCGTCTCGTCCGCCGGCGTCAGCAGGAATTCCTCGATCCCGATGCCGCCCATCTCCAGCGGCGCGCCGATGCCGCTGCGCACCACATCCTGGTCGGGATAGTCGAACAGGGCCGCGATGCTGGTGCCGACCGCGTCGCAGATGCGCAGCAGGGTCGGCACGGACACCGACGCCTTGCCCCGCTCGGCCAGGCTCAGGAAGCCCTTGGTCACCCCGGCGGCGCCGGCCACCTGAACCAGGGTCAGCCCCTGCGCCTGGCGCAGTTCGCGCAGGCGCGGGCCGACCCGGGACATCCGACTGGAGGTGTCCCTGGACGCGACGTCCCCGGGCGCGGGTTCGGCGCCGGTCCCGCCTCCGGCTCGGGCCTCCGGCTCGGCCTCGACTGCGGGTTCCGGCTCGGCGCCGGAAGGTTCGCTGGGGTCTTCGCCGGGTGCTTCTCCGGTATGTGCTGGCACGCGCGACACGGTACCCGCCCTCCCGCCGTTTCAGCGCACCGTTCCGGAGCCGCGGGGCGGTCCGTAAAGGTTCGGATTCACCCCGCTCGGGGGTCTTTACGCCACGAGTTTACTCCTGTAAAACCTTGACGAAAGTTTAGCTCCACTAAACGCAACCTCGTCCAGCCAGGAGCAGCCATGAGCCCCATCCCCTCGCCGGCATCCGCCGACCGCATCCGCGGCGTGGTCCTGCGCCCCGGCAACGACCTCGCCATGACCGACCTCGTACTGGCCCCACCCGGCTCCGGCGAGGTCGAGGTCGCGGTGGTCGCGGCCGGCGTGTGCCACTCGGACCTGCACGTGGTGCGCGGCGAATGGGACGTGCCGATGCCGGTCGTGCTGGGCCACGAGGGCTCCGGCGTGGTGACCGCGCTCGGCCCGGACACCGGTGACTCGGGCCTGGCCGTCGGCGACCACGTGGTGCTGTCCTGGGTACCGGCGTGCGGCACCTGCCGCTATTGCCTCGCCGGCCGCCCCGCCGCCTGCTCGCTGGTCGCCGAGGTGGTCGCGCCCAAGGGTGTGCTGTACGACGGCACCAGCCGGCTCAGCTCCGCCGACGGCGAGCAACTGCACCACTACCTGGGCGTGTCCTCGTTCGCCGACCGCGTGGTGGTCCCGGTCTCCGGCGCGATCAAGGTGCGCAAGGACGCGCCGCTGGACGCGCTGGCCCTGGTCGGCTGTGCGATCGCCACCGGCGTGGGTGCGGTACGCAACACCGCGGGGGTGGAGGCCGGCGCGACGGTCGCGGTGATCGGCTGCGGCGGCGTGGGACTGTCCTGCGTCCAAGGCGCCCGGCTGTCCGGCGCGGGCCGGATCGTCGCGGTGGACGTGGTCGCGGACAAGCTCGACCTGGCCCGCACGCTGGGCGCCACGGACACCATCGACGCGAGCGCGGTCGACCCGGTGGCGGCGCTGCGCACGTTGGTCCCCGAGGGCCTGGACTACGTGTTCGACGCGATCGGCAAGATCGCCACCACCGAGCAGGCCATCGCCGCTCTCGGCCAGGGCGGCGCGGCGGTGATCGTCGGCCTCCCGCCGACCGGCAGCACCGCCCGCTTCGACCCGCTCGCGTTGGCCGAGGCCGATCAGCGCATCCTCGGCTCGAACTACGGCTCGGTGGTCGCCCATCGCGACATCCCGATCCTGGTCGACCTGGTGGTCGGCGGCTTCCTGGACGTCGAGTCGATGATCTCGGCCCGGCGCCCGCTGGAGGAGGCCGGGGACGCCCTCGCCGAACTGAACGAGGGCCGCGCACTGCGGCAGTTGCTGATCACCGGCTACCGGCCGGCGCCGTACGACCCGGCCGAGGCCGGCGTGGCCGGCTCCGACTCGGCCGCCTACGAGGCGTACACGGCGTACGTCGCACCTCGCTCCGCCTCCGGTTCGACCACACACACCCCGTCCGGGTACGACCCCACCAAGCGCGAGGGCTGACCGATGACTACTCTCACCCCAGGCAATTCGGCCGGAAAGTCCGGAAAGGCAGCACCCGTGCCCACATCCGCAGCCTCGCCCCCGTCCTTCGGCGCCCACTCCGGCGTGTCCGACGACGGCCTGGCCCGGCGCAGTGTGACCACCTTCGAGGTGGGCGCGCAGAGCGTGGCCAACGTCGCGCCCAGCGCGGTGATCGCGTTCGCGCCCGCGAGCATGGCCGCGTCCGCGGGCAACGGCGCGTGGTTCTCGTTCTTCCTGGCCATGGCCGCGGTGCTGGCGATCGCGTACTGCATCTGCGTGTTCGCCCGCCGCCGAGCCGGCACCGGCTCGCTGTACGCGTTCACCCGGCTCTCGCTCGGGCCGTCCGGCGCGTTCGTGACCGGCTGGGCGCTGCTGATCGGCGCGGTGTGCATCGGCTCGGGCTCACTCGCGGGCGCCGGCTACTACACGGGCCGCGCGCTGGACGGGATCGGCGTGGGCGCCTTCACCGGGGTGGCCGGCCAGGTGCTGCTCGACGTGCTGCTGGCCGCCATCGCGGTCCGGTTGACCATCGCGAGCGTGCGTACCGCGGCGCGGGTGGCGGCGACGTTGGAGGTGATCTCGATCGTGCTGATCGTGGTCGTGCTCCTGGCGGTGTTCTTCAAGAGCGGCAACGACCTGTTCGACACCGACCAGCTCACCCTGAGCGGCAGCACCGTGGACGGCATCGTGTTCGCGGTCGTGCTGGGCGTGCTCGGCTTCGTCGGTTTCGAGGGCGCGGCCTCGCTGGGGGCGGAGGCGACCGATCCGTACAAGGCGATCCCGCGCGCGGTGATGGGCAGCGCGCTGCTGGCCGGGCTGCTGTACATGTTCGCCGCCTATGCCCAGGTGGTCGGCTTCGGCGGCCCCGACGGCCTGGTGGCCAGTGCCGACCCGATGGACGAGTTGGCCGAACTCTCCGGCCTGGGCTTCCTGAAGTTCTTCCTGCACGCCGGATTCGCGGCCTCGTTCCTGGCGGTGGTGATGGCCTGCGTCACGGTCGCGGCCCGGCTGCTATTCGGCATGGCCAGGGAGGGCGTGGTGCCGGCCCGCCTCGGTCGGGCGCACCCGACCCACAAGACCCCGTCGGCCGCGATTTGGGTCGTCACACCATTCGTGGCGATCCCGACGGTGGCGGTCGTACTGGCCGGCACCGACGGCCTGGACGCGACCACGTACATCGACACGATCGGCGTCTTCGGCTACATGCTGTCGTACGTGCTGGTCTGTCTGGCCGCGCCGCTGTTCGTCCGCAGGACGGGCGCCCGGGCCCTGCTGCTCGCCTGGGTCCTGGGCCTGATCGGCGCGGCGGCGATGGTCTATGTCTTCTACCGCAACCTGTGGCCCGTCCCGGAGTCGCCGCTCAACGTGTTGCCGTACGTCTTCGTCGGCGCCCTGGTGGTGGGCATCGCCGGCTACGCGGTCCTGCGCGCCCGTGACCCGGAACGCGCCGCCCGCGCGGGCACGTTCGCCGACGACGCGGCCCAGGGCTGAACCGAACCGCCTCGGCCGCCGCCTCCCCCTCGCGGAGGACGGCGGCCGAGGTGTGTCACCCGAGCGTCGGGAGCCGGGCATCGACGCGGGAACGCCTGAATTACCGGCAATAATGCGATATGATATCGAGTGGTTTCGAGGGCATGGCGATTTTGTGGCCGGATTCTCCACCGGTGAATTGACTAACCATCGCAATGCCACGATTCTTGCGTTCGGCGGCCCAGGGGTGGGGATCCCGGTGACAGACCCGGGCAGCGGGGGCCGCCTTTTCGCAA
Organism: Embleya scabrispora DSM 41855; assembly: GCF_000372745.1. Taxonomy (GTDB): domain Bacteria; phylum Actinomycetota; class Actinomycetes; order Streptomycetales; family Streptomycetaceae; genus Embleya; species Embleya scabrispora. The sequence goes on from NZ_KB889683.1 coordinate 86,027, forward strand.
GGAGTCCTTTCTTTCATGTTCACGACTCAGCGGGGTATATCCCGCGCGGCATCGGCGTGTGCCGTCACCGGTCTGGCCGCGGTCGCCGTCATCGGGTTCTCGCCCGTCGCATACGCCGACGGCGCCGCCCTCCAGTTCCGTGGTCACGTGAAGCACACGGAGGGCGAGGTCGCCCTGTCGGGCTTCCTCTGGAAGCAGCAGACCGAGCTGATGGTTTTGAGCGCCCAGAAGGCCGGCGCGCCCGAGGTCCTGGTGTACTGCATCGACTTGGAGACCACCGTCCGCGAGGGGGTCGACTACCGCGAGGGCGCCTGGGCCGACTCGTGGCTCAAGGACACCGCCAAGGTCGCGAAGATCAACTGGGTGCTGAACCACTCGTACCCCAAGATCAACGACCTCGACGCGCTGGCCAAGGCCGCGGGCGTGTCGGACAAGAAGGGGAAGCTCGACGCGCAGGAGGCCGTCGCGGCGACCCAGGCGGCGATCTGGCACTACAGCAACGGCGTCAACGCGTCCGAATCGCGCAACGACAAGGACGTCGTGGCGCTGTACAAGTACCTCACCGGCGAGGCCAACAAGGGTGAGGCCAGTGAGCCCGGCGCCTCCCTGGAGCTCTCCCCCACCACCACCAGCGGCAAGGACGGCGACACTCCCGGCGTCGGTCCGGTCACCGTCAAGACCACCTCGACCGAGCCGGTCGCGGTCAAGCTCGACGGCACCGTCCCCACCGGCGTCTCGCTGGTCGGCAAGGACGGCAACCCGGTCGGCACCGCGGCCGACGGCACCGAGCTGTACGTGAAGGTGCCCAAGAGCCAGAACCCGGGCGAGGCCAGGATCTCGGCCTCGACCAAGGCCGGCGTCAACATCGGCCGGGTCTTCCTGGCCAAGGACCGCAAGCACTCGCAGACCCTGATCACGGCGGGTTCGCAGCCGTTCTCGGTCGCCGCCTCGGCCCAGGTCAAGTGGAGCCACCAGCCCGTTCCGGTCCCCTCGTCGGCGTACAAGGAGGACTGCGTCCAGGGCGGTGTCACCGTCACGCTGAAGAACACCGGTGACGGACCGGCCGACTTCAAGCTCAACGGCACCAAGGTGAGCGTGCCGCCGAACTCGACCAAGACCCAGTTCGTCAAGGTCGCCGAGGACACGAACTACACCGTCACCGTGACCGGCCCGGCCGGCTTCTCGCAGACCTACACGGGCACGCTCGACTGCGTCGAGACCCCGACGGTCCCGCCGACGACCACGCCGCCGACCAGCGCGCCCGCGACGACGCCGCCGCCGGTGAACACCACGCCGCCCACCACGTCGAAGCCGCCGACCAGCACGGCCCCTCCCGGTCCGGGCACCTCGGCGCCGGCCACGTCCGCCCCGGCCACGTCCTCCGCCCCGGCCACGTCTTCGGCACCGGCCACCCCTTCGGCTCCGGCGACCTCCGCGGGGCCCGGCACCACGTCCGCCCCGGCCACCACGGCGGCACCGGCCACCAGCGCGAAGCCGTCCGGCAGCGCGGAGCCCACGGGTAGCGAGGGGCCGACCAAGCCGATCGTCGAGCCGGGTACGGACAACCCGGCGGTCGAGGTGCCGTGGCTCCCGGTCGCCCCGGCCGGCAACGGCAAGGACCTCGCCAACACCGGTGGCGACAACTCCACCGTGGTCATGATCACCGGCGCGGCCGCCGCGCTGCTCGCCGCCGGCGCAGGCGCGATCCACCTCAACCGCCGCCGTGGCCGCCACCAGGTCTGAGCACCCGCGACACCCGAGCACCCGCGACACCGCTGAACCGGGTCGGGCCACCACCTGATCCGAGCCGACGACAAGGGCCCCGCCGACACACGGCGGGGCCCTTGTCGTTTTCACCCGCGAATCCCATGCGTATTCCCACGAATGCAATCCGTGTTTTGTCGACAGCACGATTCATTTCCCTGCACACATACCAAACCGGCTCGACAATTCGAATGAGCGGGATTGGGACATGGGTGTGACAATTCTTCGCGGTGCTTGCCGTATTCTCCGGCGGCTCGGGCGCGACCGTTGCGACTCCGGGTCAGCGGCCCGTCGGGAGGTTGGCGCCGCCGGTGCAGTCGATCACCGTGCCGGTCATGAAGCCGTTGCCGACGAACAGGCGGATCACGTCCGCGACTTCGTCGGCACGGCCGACCCGGCCGACCGGGGTGGCGGCGCCGATGCCGGTGAACAGCTCGGCGCGCGCCTCGGTCGGTATCGAGTCCCACCACGGGGTGTCGATCACGCCGGGCGAGACCGCGTTGACCCGGATCGGCGCGAGTTCGACCGCGAGCGGCGGCACCATCGCCTGCAACGCCCCGTTGATCGCGGCCAGTCCGGCCGTGCCGGGGAAGGCCGCCCGAGCGGAGGCCGCGGTCACGAACGTCACCGAGGCGTGCGCCGAGAGTCGGGGCAGCGCCGCTTGCAGGGTGCGCACGAACGGCCAGAATTTGCCCGCGAATCCGGCGGCGAGCCGATCCGGGTCCAGGCTCGCGATCGGGCCGCTGCCGGACGCACCACTCAGCGCCAGGACGAGATGGTCGATCGGCGCGTTCGAGGCCGCGAAGAACTCGGCCACCGCGTCCGCGTCCGTGGCGTCCAGCGCATGACCGGTGGTCTTGCCGCCGATCCGCTCGACCGCCGCGTCGAGCCGGGCACGATCGCGGCCGGTGATCACCACCTCCGCCCCATCGGCGGCGACGAGCGCGGCGGTCGCCTCGCCGATTCCGGAGCTGCCGCCCATGACGACGACGTACCGACCTTGCAGTGAACGGGACACGGACATGAGTGCCTTGCCTTCTCGTCGTGGGGTCGTGCGATCCGCGGCGGCCGGCTCGCGACTTGCCGAGACCATCAGTCTCGATAAAGCATTGCCGAGACCATCGGTCTCGTCAAGGGCATATGCTGGCCCGATGAACCGCGACGACCCCGACGACGACTCCCCGCGCCGCGCACACACGGGCCGGCGCCGCAACGAGGACGCCCGACGCGCGATCCTGGACGCCGTCCTGGTCCTGCTCGCCGAATCCGGCGGTGCGCCGGTGACGATCGACACCATCGCCCGCGCCGCCGGCGTCGGAAAGCAGACCATCTACCGCTGGTGGCCCTCGAAGGGCGCGGTCCTGCTGGAGGCACTGACCGGCCTGGCCGGTGACGTCGTGTCACCTCCCGAGGCCGACACCCTGCGCGCCGACCTGTCCTCCTTCGTGGCCGCCACGTTCCGCGGCGCGCGGGCCGAATCGACCGCGTCGGTGTTGCGCTCACTGGTCCGCGAGGCGGCGCGCGATCCGCACGCGGCCGACCTGGTCCGCACGTTCACCGCGTCCCGCCGCGACGCGCTGCGAGCCCTGCTCACCCGCCATCCGAACGAACTCGCGCCGGGCGCCGACCTCGACCTGATCGTGGATCAGCTCTACGGGTTGTTCTGGTACCGCTTCCTGCTGGAGCACCGGCCGCTCTCCGGCGAGGCCGCCACCGCCCTCGCCGAGGCCCTCGCCGGCCAGGCCGGCACGCCGCCGAGCGGACCCCGGTAGGTCGGTGTGGTCCGGTCCGGGCCGACCGGACCACACGCACACGCCCCAGGCCCGGGCGCGAAGCGGCACCCGAGCGGGCCGTGGTCGTGGTGTCGGTCGTCGGCACGTCGTCTCCCGTCCGCCGCACCGGCGTACTCGACGGTCACCGGCATCGGGAATGATCAGGCGCGCCGACGACCTGTACTCGACGACCGTTCGCTTCGGAGGGACCCAGACCATGTCGCACCGCATCATCAACCCCGACGGCCTGCACGACCCGGTGCACTTCGGCTACAGCCACGTCGCCGTGGCGTCCGGGGAACTCGTGTTCGTCGCGGGACAGTACGCGTCGGACGCCGACGGCCATGTGACCACCGACGACTTCGCCGAGCAGGTCGAGGAGTCGTTCGACAACCTGCGCATCGCGCTCGCCGCCGTCGGCCTGGACCTGAGCCACATCGTGCAGCTGCGCACCCACATCGTCGACCACGACTCGGACAAGCTGGCCATTCTCGGCAAGGCGATCGGCGCGATCTGGGGCGACGTGCCGCCGACCCAGACGCTCAGCGGCGTCGCGTCCCTGGCCCTGCCGGAAATGTTGTTCGAGGTCGACGCCGTCGCGGTACGCCCCTGACCCGCGCACCCGACGCCCCGAAGCGCGGGCCGGGCGATCGCGCCGGCCGGCGCGGGTGCCCACGCAAAGATGCCGTGACCGGTGCGACTTCCCGGTCACGGCATCCAAGGGCCACCCGGCGGCGGCCGCGGACCCGTCAGGCCTGTACCAGGTGCGACCGCTGCCGCCCCAGCCGATCGATCTCCAGTTCCATCACGTCGCCCTCCGCCAGGTACGGGAAGCGCCCGGACAGGGCAACCCCCTGCGGCGTCCCGGTGTTGACGATGTCGCCGGGTTCCAGCACCAGGTATTGCGACAGGTGGTGGATCAAATACGCCACGCCGAAGATCATGTCGGCGGTCGTCGAGTCCTGCCGGCTCTCCCCGTCGACCCACGAGCGCAGCCCGAGCGTCTGCGGGTCGCTGACCTCGTCGGTGGTCACCAACCACGGGCCCAGCGGGTTGAACGTCTCGCAGTTCTTGCCCTTGGACCACTGGCCGCCGGACTGCTCCAGCTGGAAAGCCCGTTCGGACACGTCGTTGCTGATCGTGTAGCCCGCGACGTGGGCCAACGCGTCCTTGGGCGAGGCGAGGTAGCGGGCCCGGCGGCCGATCACGACGGCGAGCTCGACCTCCCAGTCGGTCTTGACCGCACCGCGCGGGATCAGCACGTCGTCGTACGGCCCGACCACGGTGTGCGGCGCCTTGTAGAACAGGATCGGCGTGCTCGGCGGCTCGGCGCCGGATTCGGCCGCGTGTGCCGCGTAGTTCTGACCGATGCACAGGATCGCGCCGGGCCTGGCCACCGGTGCGCCGACGCGCAGGCCCGCGATGTCGATCTCCGGCAGGAGGCCCGCCGCCGCGGCCTCGCGGACCCGCTCGACGCCGTCCGAGGCGAAGAAGGCTGCGTCGAGGTCGGCGGTGAGCCGGCTCAGGTCGAAGTGGCGGCCGTCGGCGGCGAACAGTACGGGGCGTTCGTTGCCGGGTTCGCCTACGCGCATCAGGCGCACGGTGATCTCTCCAGGTACGTGAGGGGTGTCGGGGGTGTCGGTGGTGTGATCGGGACAGTGCAAAGGGAGGTTCAGCCGACCCGGGTGAGCGCGTCGGGGCCGACCTCGTGGTCCAGCGGACGGCCCGTCAGGTAGCGCTCCACCTCGTCGAGGACGATGTCGCCTTGACGACGGCGACACTCGACCGTACCGGCGGCCCGATGCGGCGTCAGCAGCACGTTCGGCAATGCCCGGAACGCATGCCCCACGGGCAGCGGCTCGTCGTCGAACACGTCCAGTGCGGCGTCGATCCGTCCGGTGGTCAACTCCGCGAGCAGCGCCCGCTCGTCGACCAGCCACGAGCGTGCGGTGTTCACCAGGCCCGCGCCGTCCGCGAGCAGGGCCAGTTCGCGGGCCCCGATCAGGTGCCGCGTGGCCGGCAGCGAAGGCGCGTGCAGCGCGACGATCCGAGCGCTCGTCAGGAGTTGGTCCAGTCCGACGAGTTCGACCCCGAGTTCGGCCGCGTCGGCGGCGCCGAGGGTGGGATCGGTGACCTGCACCCGGGCACCGAGGGCCCGGACCACCTCGATGTACGCCCGCCCGGTCCGCGACGCGCCGATCACGCCGATCCGGGCACCGAGCACCTCGTGCCGGGCGGGCGCGACCGAGGCCGCCGCCCAGTCGCGTCCGCCGCGCAACGCGTGATCGTAGCGATGAGTCCGGTGCAACAGCGCGAGTGTGAAGGCCAATGCGACCTCGGCCACCGAGCGGGCCATGCCCTGCCCGGCCTGGGTCACCCGCACCCCGCGCGCGAACGCGTCGGCACCCACGTACGGGGTGATCGCCGCGCCGGTATGGGCCAGCAGCCCGACCCGGGGCGCCGCCGCGAGCAACTCGCCGGTCAGCCGCGGCATTCCCCACGACGACACGACCACGTCCGCACCCGCGAAGGCCGCCCGCAGCGCGGCGACATCGGCAGGATCATCCACCGGCACGACGTCGGCCACGGCCCGCAGCCGCTCGGCCACACCACCCGGCCCGGCCGGATCGTCCACACCGAAGAACTCCGCGCGCAGCCCGGGCGGGACGGCCAGCGCGACCACGGCGCGACCGTGCCGCCCGGCGGCCGACACCGGACTAGGCGAGCCAGGCATCGAGGTGCTCCGCCACGAACGCGTCGTCCGTCAACCACGGATACGCCGCGGCCACCCGCTCGATCTCCCGGGCCTGTCCCGGCGACAACGTCTCCGCCGGGTCCAGGCACCAGGTCCCGGCCAGCAGCCCCTGCCGGCGCAGCACCTCGTGCACGCCCGCGATGCAGCCGCGGAAGCCGCCGCGCACGTCGAAGACCGCCGAGTTCGCGTCGGTCAACTCCGGTGCCTGTCCCAGTAGTTCGACCATGGTGCGGTGGTCGCCGGCGCGGGCGCGGCGGACCCGGTCGAGCAGGGTGACCGCGGTGGAGGTCCACACCGCCCACTGGCCGAGCAGCCCGCCGGCGAACCAGCGCGGCCGGTCGCCGGCCCGATACGGGGTCAGCAGGTCGGTGATGATCGCGTCGTCGTTGCCGGTGTACAGCGCGACCTCGCCGGCCCGGTCCGCGTCCGCCACCGCCGCGAGCACGTCCGAGGTGCGGTAGCGGTCGAACGGCGCGATCTTGATCGCGGCCACGCTCGGGATGTCGGCGAACGCGCGCCAGAACTCGGGGGTCAGGAACCGGCCGCCCACCGCGTCCTGGAGGTAGAAGCCGATCACCGGCAACACCTCCCCGACCGCACGCGCCCGGTCCAGCAGGCCCTGTTCGTCCGCCCCCGGCACGGCGGGGCTGAGCAGCACCGCGTCGTAGCCGAGCGAGGCGGCCAACTCGGTCTCGGCCACCGCCTGCGCGGTGTACCCACAGGCGCCGGCCACCCGCACCACCGGGCGGCCCGCCTCGCGCGCGACCGTCTCGGCGGCCAGTTCCAACACCGGCCGCAACAGCCCGACCTCGGGCTTGCGGATCTCGAACTGCGTGGTGTGCACGCCGACCGCGAGGCCGCCCGCGCCGGATGCGAGGTAGTAGCGGGTCAGCGCCCGCTGCCGACGCTCGTCGAACCGGCCCTCGACATCGAGCGCGAGCGGATGCGCGGGGATCACGGTGCCTTCGAGCAGCAGCTCGATCGGCGTGGGCGGGGATGCCGCCGCGCCGGTCGGACCGGCCGCGTCGAGCGAGCCGGCCGGATCGACCGGGTCCACCGAGCCGACCGAAGCCGGGGAATCCGTTGCGGAGTTGATCACGATGCCTCAGAACTTTCCGTCGCGGACCTGGAACTTGGTGGCCTTGCCGGACAGCGGATGCCCGCGCCGGATCCAGTCCGCCTGCCAGGCCACGAGTGTGCGCAGGGGGACCTCGGGATAGCCGAACAACTCGTGGCACACACTCGCGTCGGACAACAGCGCGCTGCCCGACTCGGCACCGGTCACGATCGCCTCCCGGCCGAACTCGGCGCCGAACATCGCCGCGAGGCGCCGTACGGACGCGGTCTCGGGGCCGGTCAGGTTCACCGTGAACGGCGTGCCCGCGTGTCCGAGCGCGCGCAGCGCCACCTCGTTGGCGTAACCCTGCCACACCACGTTGGCCTGACCCGTCGTCACATCCACCGGTTCGCCCGCGTGCACCGCCGAGGCGATGTCGGCGAGCACGCCGTAGCGCAGGTCCACCGCGTAGTTGAGCCGGATCAGCGCGACCCGGGTGCCGCGCGTGGTCGCGGCGTGGGTGAACACCCGCTCGCGGCCCAGGCAGGACATCGCGTACTCGCCGACCGGCCCGACCGGGTCGCTCTCCACACTGCCGCCGGAGCCCGCGTCCACCAGCGGATACACATTGCCGGTGGAGAACGCGGCGATCCGCGCGGCCGGGTAGCGGCGGGCGATCCGGTCCGGCAGTGCGGCGTTCACGGCCCACGCGTGCTCGGGCGCGCCGGCCGAGCCGAATTTGGCGCCGACCATGAACACCACGTTGCCCGCGTCCGGCAGTTCGGCCGGGTCGCCGGTCATCAGGTCGAATGCGACGGTTCGCACGCCGTCGGTCTCCAGCGCCTGCGCCGCCGCCGGGTCCGACCAGCGCGAGACCGCGTACACACGCGCGTCGGCGCGCCCTCCCGCGTCCAGCGCGCGGCGGGCCAACCGGCACAGGCTCGGGCCCATCTTGCCGCCCGCGCCGAGCACGACCAGGTCGCCGTCCAGGCCGGACAGGTCTGCGATCAGCCCCGCCGAAGGGGTCGCGAGGAGTTCCTCCAGCGCGGCCTCACCATCGGGGAAGCCGAGTCGCCCGGAGGCACCATCCGCTACAGCTACAGCATTCATGACGCGTGATCAGCCCTTGATTCCGGTTGCCGCCACGCCTTCGGTGACGTAGCGCTGGCCCACGAGGTAGGCCATGAAGATGGGAACGAACGCGACCACGGAGCCCGCCAGGACCACGTTCAGCGGCACGTTCTGTTGTTGCAGGGAGGCGATGCCGACGGTCAGCGTGCGCATGTCGGTGCTCTGGCCGACGATCAACGGCCACAGGAAGTCGTTCCAGTGCCACAGGAAGACGAACGTGCCCAGGGTGGCCATGATCGGCTTGATCAGCGGCAGTACGATCCGGACGAAGATCTGGAACTCCGAGGCACCGTCGATCTTGGCCGCCTCGAACAGCTCGTCCGGGAGTCCCTGGATGAACTGCCGCATCAGGAACACCGCTTGCGCGTTGGCCAGCGACGGCAGGATCAGACCCCAGTAGGTGTCGACGCCGTTCATCTTCGCGATCAGGACGAACGTCGGGATCATCGTCACGTGGTACGGGACCATGACCATCGACAGGAACGACCAGAACATCGCCTCGCGGCCGGGAAAGCGCTTCTTGGCGAACGCGTAGCCGGCCAGCGCGGAGAGCAGCAGCGTGCCGAGCACGCCGACGATCGAGTAGATGAGCGTGTTGATCAACCACTGGGGGACGTCCTGCGAACCGAGGACGTCGCTGTAGGCGCTGGTGGTCAGGTTCCACGGCAGCAGGCTGCCCGGGAACTCGACCGCGCCGGAGGGCTTCAGGGACAGCACGACCATCGCGTAGAACGGGAAGATCGTGGCCAGTGCGACCACCCCGAGCAGCACGCCGCGCAGCACCTTGCCGCGCCGGGTGCCGCGCAGGGCGTACGGCACGGTGTCCTGTTCGCGGCCCGCGCGCCGGCGGTCCCGGCGCAACCTCAGGCGCGAGCGCGCGGGTTCGTCCTCGGTCGCCACGATCGGCGGCGGCGTGATCTCGGTGACCTCGTGGGTATCGAGGGACATGGTCACTTCTCCTTCCCGATCACCAGGCGCTGGATGATCGCGACGATGAGCGTCAGCACGAACAGGGCCAGGCCGATCGCGCTGGCGTAGCCGAGATCGAAGTACTTGAAGCCGGCGTCGTAGAGCTGGAACACCAGCGTGTAACTGGCGTTCGCCGGGCCGCCGCCGGTCATCACGTACACCGCGTCGAAGACCTGGAAGCTGGCGGTGGTCTCGATCACGGCGAGGAAGAACAGCGCGGGTTTCAGGCTCGGCGCGATGATGTGACGGAAGCGCTGCCAGGGGCCGGCGCCGTCGGTGAGCGCGGCCTCCTCCAGCTCGCGCGGCACGTTCTGGAGACTGGCCAGCAGGATCAGCATGCCGTAGCCGAACCGCGACCAGATGCCCACGATCGCCAGTGCGGGCACCACGAACACGTCGTCGGCCAGCCAGGATCCGGTGTGTCCACCGACCAGACTCATCACCGTGGACCACGGGCCGTCGGTGGAGAAGATCCAGATGAACACGGTGGAGGCGAGCACCAGGCTGGTGACCACCGGGAGGAAGAAGATCGAACGGAACAACTTCGAACCGCGGAACGCGCGCCGGGTCAGCAGGGCCAGCCCGAGCGCGGCGATGATCGTGCCGGGCACGGTGATCACCGTGTAGAGCACGGTCACCTTGAGCGAGGACCAGAAGACCGGGTCGTCCCACAGCCGGGTGAAGTTGTCCAGGCCGGTGAACTTCGGCGAGTCCATCAGCGAGTAGTCGGTGAAGCCGAGCAGCACGCCGGCGATGCTGGGGCCGAATCGGAACAGCACGAACAGCACGAAGGCGGGCAGGACGAACAGCAGCCCGATTCGGGCCTCGCGGCGGGCGTGCGGCCCGCGTCGGCGGAGCCTGCGGGGTTGTTCCGCGACTGCGGCCACGGGGACCTCCTTGGGCTGAAGAGCGGATGGCGGGACGGGAAGGGGTGGGAGGGGATGGGCGGCCCGGACGGGGGCCGGGCCGCCCGGTCGGGGTCAGCGCGCGAGCAGCGCGTTCGCCGCCTTGGCCGCGTCGTTGAGCGCGTCCTTGGGGCTCTTGTTGCCGATCAGCGCGGCCTGGATCTCCGGTGCGAGCACGCCCATCACGTCGCGCGACTTCTCCTTGAGCGGGCCGGCGCTCATCACGTCGAGCGTCTTGGCCACCTCGGCCTGGAGCGCGTTGCCGGGGTAGGGGTCGGCGGCCGAGGTGCGGGCCGGGAAGTAGCCGTTGGACTTGACCAGCGCGAGGCTGTTCTCCGGCTTGGCGACGAAGGAGATCCACTTGCCCGCGGCGTCCTTGTTGGCGCCCTTGAGCATCGCGAACGAGCCGACCGTCCCGTAGCCCGCGGACTTGACGTCCTTGAGCGGCGGCATCACGACGGCGTTCTCCTTGCCCCAGAACTTCTCCACGTCCGCCGGGGTGTTCTGCCAGGTGCAGGCGACCTTGCCCTTGGCCACCGGGGTCTGCTCCAGCTTGGGCGTGGTGGTGACCTGGTCCTTGTCGGTGTAGCCCTTGTCCACCAGCGTCCTGAGGTAGCTCAGCGCCTTGACGCCGGCCTCGGAGTTGAACGCGACCGACTTGCCGTCGGCGGCGAACACCTCACCGCCCGCCTGCCACAACATCGGATACCAGGTCAGGTTCAGCGTCTGCTGGGTGTCGCCGCTGTAGCTGGTCGCCTGGTAACCCTTGTCCTTGAGCCTGGGCGCCAGGTTGAGCAGGTCGTCCCAGGTGCTCGGGTAGGTGCTCTCGCCGATCGCGGCGAACACCCGCTTGTCGCAGATCAGCGGGTTGGCGCTCATCAGCAGCGGAGTGGCCATCGGCTTGCCGTCCACGCTCACCGAATCCAGCGCGGCCTTGCGGTAGTCCGCCTTGTCGGCGGCCGGCATGTACTCGTCCGCGGGCACCAGGCTGCGCTGGTACTTGGGCAGCTGGTCCGGCACCAGATAGACCACGTCCGGGCCCTTGTTCGCCGCGATCGCGGTGGCCAGCGCGGTGTCGCGGTTGGCCCACGGGTAGGTCTCGACCTTGACCTTGTAGCCCGGGTTGGCCTTGGCGAAGGCGTCGGTGAGGCCGGCCCAGTACTCCTTGTTCTTCGCCTCGTCGGCGATCACCGGGTACATCCAGGTGGTGATCGTCTTGCCGCCCGAGCCGGGCCCGGAGGAGCCGCCGCACGCGGCCAGGCCCACGGTGAGGGCGGTGGCGAGTGCCGGGAGGGCGATCGCGCGGACGGTACGCGGACGGATGTTTCTTCTCATGAGGGTCGTGTCTCCTGACAGCGGGGTTCGACGGGGTGTCAGTTCAGGGGCCGAGGTGGTGGACCGGTCGCTCGCCCACCGCTCGCAGGCGGCGATCGTGGGACGGCGCGAGCGGCCGGTCCGGCTCGGGGGGCGTCGCTAACTCGCGGGTACGACCTCGGTGTTGCCGCCGTGTCGGGAGCGTTCGACGGCAAAGGCGGCGAGGTGACTGCCGAGCGAGTCGGCGCCGTTGGAGCGGATGTGGGCCCGGTCGCCGGTGGCCAGCGCGGTGACGAAGGCGTCCATCAGCGCGGTGTCGCCGCCACCGTGTCCGTCCGCCGCGTTCGATCCGGAGGTACCCGCGTCGAGGGTGACCACCTTGTCGTCGGCGAAGGTGTGCACGGTGACCTTCTCGCCGTCGCCGCGCAGCCAGCCGTGGCTGCCGAAGATCCGCACCTGACGGTGCGTCTGCTCGGTGAACGCGGTCATCGTGAAGGTCGCGGTGATCCCACCCGACAGCTGCATCGCCACCACCTGGTGGTCCACGACGTCGTTGTCGCAGTGGTAGACGCAGCGACCGTAAGGACCTTCGCGCAGCGCCCGGACCAACTCGTCTTGGTCCTGCGGTCCGTGCGCGGCGTCGGTGACGTGATTGATCGGCCACGCGTCGCCGGTCTTGCGCAGTGCCGGGAAGTAGAGCTTGGGACCGGAGTACGGACAGTCGGCTTCGACCGCGCAGTCCAGGCAGTTGCGGGCCGAGCCGGCCGGCGCGTTCTCCGGCTTGAAGTGCGCGAGACCGCCGAAGCCGGCCACCGTCTCGATCCGGGCACCGGTGACGTAGCCGATCCAGTCCAGGTCGTGCGAGGACTTGGCCAGGATCATCGGCGAGGAGTCCGCCTCGCGGCTCCACGGGCCGCGCACGTAGGAGTGGGCGTAGTGCCACCAGCCGACCGGCTCCAGCAGATCCAGGCTGACGATCGAGCCGAGCACGCCGGAGTCCAGGACGCCCTTCACCAGGTCGGTGTAGGGGGTGTAGCGCAGCACGTGGCACACCGCGAACGGAACGCCGGTCTCGGCGACCCCCTCGATGATCCGCCGGCAGTCCGCCTCGGTGGCGGCCATCGGCTTCTCGGTGAGGATCGCGTAGCCGGCCCGGGCCAGTGCCAGGATCGGCTCGACGTGCTCGCGGTCCTGGGTGGCCACGATCACCGCGTCCGCGATCCGCTCCCGGAGCAGCGGACGCCAATCCTCGAACTGCACGCTCGCCCCGGACGCTTGCCGGGCGGAGGCGCGCGGGTCGGCCACCGCGACCAGTTCGGCGCGGTCGGGGTGGCGATGGATCCAATCGGTGTAGGTCAAACCTCGGTTGCCCGCTCCGACGAGCGCGATCCGTACGGGTCGGTCGGTACCGGCCGGTCGGCCGGAGTTCGTGGTCAAACTGGGGGCGGTCATGGTGCTTCCCGTGGTGCGAGGGAGTTGCGGATACGAGGGTGGCGGCCGCGCGCGAGCGCTGCCGGCCCGAGGGTGACGGCGACTCAGATCAGCTGGTTGCCGGCGGTGTGCGCGACGCGCGGACCCTCGTCGGGCAGCGCGGTGCGCGTGACGCCGTCCTCGACGCAGCCGCTGTGCAGCAGCGCGCCGGCTCCGCCGAAGGCCGCGCCGGTCAGTTCGAGCCGGCCGCCGGTGAACGTGCTGCCCGCCGCGCGGTAGCGGTTGGACCCGTCGGTGATCAGGACGTGTGCGGTGGCCGCGTCGGCCGCGGTGGACACACAGCCGTCGAGCTGCCAGGAGACCGTGCGGGCGCCGCCGGTGCGCGAAAGCAGCGCGCGGGCCGCGTTGGTGCCGCCGAGTCGAGTGCGCGACAGTGCCACACTCTGGTCACCGGTGCCGGCGAACCGCAGCCCGGTGTCCCGCAGTTCGCCGCCGGCCACGGTCAGCGCGGCGCCGGTCACCGTGGTCGGCGCGGCGGTCGGGGCGCCCACGAGGGTGCAGTCGGTCAGCACGAGCCGGCCGGCGTTCTTCAGGCTCGCGTTGTCCAGGCCCTTGAGGGTGACCCGGTGCAGGTGCAGTTCGCCGCTCACGTTGGCCTGGGTGATCTCGGCGTCCTTGCCGAGGGTGAACGTCGAGTCGGCGATCACATTGGCGCGCTGCGAGCGGTTGGACGCCTGCGACACGATCAGCGGTCCGGACGCGGTGCAACCGCGGATCTGCACGCCGTCGGCGTTGACCCACAACATCCCGGAACCGGCCAGCGCCGGCTTGCCGATCACCTGCATGTCCTCCAGGGTCAGATCGGTGATCTTGACCCGGGCCACGAACCACGAGCACACGTGCTTGCGCACGGTGATGCGCTTGGCCACCGAACCCCACGCGGCACCGGAGTTGGCGAAGGTCATCAGACCCGAGTTGCCGGTGTAGACGAGGTCGTGCTCGAACTGACCGTGCGTCACGAACGGGCCCTGGTCGTCGCCGTCGCCGTGACAGTTGGTCACGTAGCAGTAGGCCGAGGCGGTCAGGTCGTTGAGGTGCCGGCTGTTCGCGACGTGGCAGTCCTCGACGTGCCCGTACAGGCAGTAGATCTGCTGGGTGAGGTAGCCGGCGCCGCCCCACGTGACACTGGCCGGGTTCTTCAGCGTGCACGCGCGGGTGCGGTAGTGGGTGCACCATCGACGCATCACCACCGGCCAGAACGTGCCGACCGCGTCCACGTGTTCGACGTCGCAGTGGATCGTGTACTCGTAGGCGATCGGGTGCGAACCGGTGTACTGGTCGCCGTCCTGGATGCCCTGGAAGACCATGTTGCGCACGTGTGCGCGGTCCACCGGCTCGATCCGGGTCCAGGTGAAGGTACGGCCGGCGGCGAGGTCCCAGCCGATCTTGTAGCCGACCCGGATGTGCGTCGCGTCGACGAGCTGGGTGATCTCGACCAGACGCTGCACCTCCTGCTCGTACTTGCCCTTGCCCGGCTCCGGGTCGATGGTGACCGCCCACCAGTCGCCGACCTTGAAGGCCGCGCTGTCCGGCACCTCGAAGACGTCGGCCAGGTCGGGCATCGGCTGGGACAGCTTGGCCTTGACCACCGTGTCGGTGACCTTGCCCTTGAAGTACAGGACGGCGCCGAAGGGGTTGTCGTGGGTGTTCTTCTCGATGCCGGTGGTGCGGACGGTGTGTCCGCCGAAGTCGAGCACGATCCGGGAGCGGCCGAAGGTGTGCCGTTTGACGAACAGCAGGTCGCTGTGCGCTTCGACGCGGTGGACGTACGGGTCGTTGACCATCGCGTCCAGCGCGGCGTCGGCGGGGACCTTGTCGTCCAGGATGCCGAACCGGCGGAAGTCCATCACCCCGTCGTGCACCTGGATCCAGCGACCCTCGCGC
>NZ_KB889684.1 GCF_000372745.1 Embleya scabrispora DSM 41855
CGAAATCCGCCCGGTATGTGCTTTCGCCTTCGGTGATCAGGCTCGCCCAGCGGCTGGGGGCGGAACCCTCGACGTGTCGCAGGTCCGGGTACGCGTGTTCGATGTCGCCGATCACGAACCGCCACGGCTGCAGCCCGGCCACGCTCTCGACCGGCGGCGTCGTGGCGGGATCGGCTCGTACGAGCCACTCCTGCCAGACCCGCCCGTCGGGGCCGGTGAGGATCTCGAAGCGCAACTCCGGCCACAGCGGCAACACCCACCACTGCGCATCGGCGGTGAGATCCCCGATCCTGCGCTCGGCCCGGCCGGACGGCTCGCCGAGCGCGGCCCGGTACGCGCGGCCGGGGCCACCGACCGAGCGGCTGCGCACCATGCGCTGCCACTGCGCGTTGACCTCGCGCATCCGGGTGCGGGTGAATTCCAACTCGCGGATGGCGTCGGCGACCAGATCGGGTTGGTAATCGCCCATGCGCCGCAACAACACCAGACAGAACTGATCCGGTCCCACGCTGATCTCCGTACTCGTTCGCAGCCGGCCTCGACGTTATCCACAAAGCGGATGGCCGCGGCGTCATTCCCCGCAGGTTCGTTTCCGGCATGTCGTTCCCGATGCCGTGCCCGGCACCCGCACGTCGTCCACCGCATTGTGAACGCCGAGCAGAGCCCGGGCACCCCGCAACATGTATGCCCGAGGCCCTGGGATCTGACGGTTCGTCAGCGCTATCGTGAGCCCGAAGTCATCGGGCGGCCACCGGACAGTCGGCGCCGACCCATTACGTGGCAAGGGGTGGCACATGATCGTCGACTACATCCGGATGCTCGGCGGGGACCGCATCGAGCATCCCGGCGGAACCCTGCTGGCCCACCTGAGCCGGGTCGAGGCCCTGCTCGGCACCTGGGGCGCACGCCCCGAACTGCGCACCGCCGGCCTGTGTCACGCCTTCTACGGCACGGACGGCTTCGCGACCGCACTGCTCCCGCTGGACCGGCGCGCCGAACTCGCCGGCCGGATCGGCGTGGGCGCCGAGCGCATCGTGTACTTCTACGGCAGCTGCGACCGGGCCGCCAGCCACGGCACGCTGGTCGACGGCCCGTTCCGGGACCGGTTCACCGGCCGCACCTACCGGCCGAGCGAGGCCGAGCGACGCGACTTCGCCGAGCTCACCGCGGCCAACGAACTCGACATCGTCCGCGTCGTCCCGGAGCTTCGGGCGCAGTGGGGCGGGGAGCTTCGGGCCATGCTGGCCGGGTTCCGTCCGCTGCTCAGCGCCGCCGCCTGGGCCGAGTGCGAACGGGTGCTCGGGGACACCAGGGCCGGCATTCGGTAACCGGTACCTGCGCGGGAATCAGCGGCCCTCGGGCGTCGGGCGGTGCTCGACGTACTCGACGATCGTGCCGTCGGCATGCCGAGCGGTCACCCCCGAACCGGTGGGCACACGCCGCAGCGGTTCGAGGATCTCGGCGCCGGCCGCCGTCAGGCGTTCGAGGTAGGGCGCCAGTTCGGGGACGAGCAGGGTGCCGGTGGTGGACCGGAACCGCTCCACCGTGTCTGCGGCGCCCTCGATCAGCAGGAAGCCGCCCACGGCCGACAGCGCGATGCCGAATTCGCGGAAGGTGAACCACATGTCGCGCTCGACGCCTTGGAGGTCCTCGTAGAACCCGGTCGCGGCCTCCAGGCCACCGGGCTCGACGAAGACCCGCAGGAACGCGCGCGGCGCGGTGAGCATGGACGAGTCGTTGTTGCGACGCCACACGATGTCGGCGGTGGGATCGACTGCGTCGATGGCGGACCCGACGGCGGACCTGATGGTCGCGGGGGTTGTGGGGGTGGGCTCGCCGGTCATGGTTTCGGGTTCCTTGTCGGTGCGTCGGCCGATCGGGCGGCCGGTGTCGATGGGTACGGCCACCACCCTCGCGACGTCGCCCGGGCCGGGCCAGGCTCCGGTTCATACGGTGAGCAGCGGTCATAGGCTGGGTCGATGGCCACCGAGGACGAGCAGGATCGCCGGCGTGGGTTGGGCGGCTTCCAGCGCGCGCACCGCGAACTGCTCGCGCCCGAGGACGTCGGACTGCCCCGATCGCCGCGCCGGCGCACACCGGGCCTGCGCCGCGAGGAGGTCGCCGCCCTGTCGGGGGTCGGGGTGGCCTGGTACACGTGGCTGGAACAGGGCCGGGTGGACACCTCGCGCCAGGTGCTCGAATCGGTGGCCCGGGCTTTGCGCCTGGACGCCGACGCACGCCGGCACGTCCTCGAACTCGCCGGCTTCCACGTGCCGGCCGACTCGGGCCCGGCGCCGGCCGACGCCCTGCGGGCGATGGTCGAGAGCCGGCCGACCAGTCCGGCGCTCGTGCTCGACCGAGCCCTGGACGTACTGGCCTGGAACGACGCCTGGCGGGCGGTTCGGCCCGATCCGGCGGCCGTGCCGATCGCGCGTCGCAACCTGCTGCTCATGCTGCTGACCGACCCTGCCCACGAGGCGGGATTCCCCGAGCGGGAGGCGATCGCCCTCGACCTGGTCCGGCACCTGCGCACCCGCCCCGACGACGCGCGCGGGCGCACCGTCGCGACACAACTACTGGTCGAGCGCCCGGACTTGTCGGCATGGTGGCGATGCCGTGCGGTGGGCGTGTTCGCGGCTCGGACGGTGCGGATTCGCGAGACCGCGACGGGGCCGGTCGCGGCGCCGGCCGGGGCGGACCGGGCGGCCGAGGGGTACGCGACGGGGGGCGTTGCACTGCGCTTCACGATGTCCTTGCTGCTGCCGGCGGAGGCGCCCGAGACCACGGTGCTGCTCTGGACACCCGCGGACGCGGTGACGGCCGCCCACATGGTGAACCGGACGACCGGCGCCCACTCGACGGCGGAGCGGCCGGCGGCGTCGAGGAGCAGGAGCCCGTGTCCCTCACGTGGGTGAGTCGATCGCCGCCCGTGGTGCCGAACGTCGACGACGGTGCGAACGAGAGTCGTCGGCGTCGAGCGCACCTCGGCCAGTCGGTGGGCCCGGTCCGCGAGTGCGCTCGGGGCGAGCGCCCGGGCCGCCGGGGTGGGAAACCGGGTTCGCCGGACGGGGCGTTGCTCGCGTCCGTAGCGTTGGGATGCAGCGGTTCCCGCACAGAAGGCAGGTCCCATGGAATCCGGCACGCTGGCGGTACCCGGAGCCGACCTCTACTACGAGGTTCGCGGCTCCGGACCGGTCCTGTTATTGATCAACGGCAGCAACGGGGACACCGGGCTGTTCTCGGCGCTGGGCGATCGCCTGGCCGATCGCCACACCGTGGTCGCGTACGACCGACGTGGCAACTCCCGTAGCCGGCTCACCGGTCCGCCCGGCGAACAGCGCATCGACGAGCACGCCGACGACGCGCATCGGTTGCTCCGCGCCCTCACTTCCGAACCCGCCGCCGTCTTCGGGACCAGCTCCGGTGCCACGATCGGTCTCGACCTGCTCGCTCGACATCCCGAACAGGTCGACTTGCTGATCGCCCACGAGCCTTTCGTGTTGGGGCTGTTGCCCGAGCCGAAGCAGTGGCACGAGAGGTTCGACAACGTCTGCGAGCTGTACCGGACCGACGGCGTGCAGGCCGCGATGGGCGAACTCAGCGCGCTGTTCGGGCTGGCCGGCCCGCCGGAACCGACACCGGACCTGCCGGCTCCGGTGCGGGAGTTGATCGAACGGGTGCAGGCCAACGTGCATTTCAATCTGTCCTGGGAACTCTCGTCGTTCGCCCGCTTCGAACCGGACTTCACCGCGCTGCGGCGCGCCCCGCTGGTGCCGGTGGTCTCGAACGAGGGTGCGCAGACGCTGCTTCACCGCACCACGGCACTGCTTGCCGAGCGCCTCGACCTCCCGGTCGTGGAGTTCCCGACCGATCACGTGGGCTACGTGTTGCGGCCGGACGAGTTCGCCGCGGCACTGGTCGAGGTGCTCGACCGGGAATAGTCAAACGGCCGGTCGGACCAAGGTGGTTCGGCACGTCGAGCGGAATGCCGAGGTGGCCCGGCCGCGTCGGGTGACGGCGGCCGAGCCGGGGCTGGGAATTCGTACTGCCGTCAGGCGCTGGCCCCGCCGTCGAGGACGAGGTCCGTGCCGACCGCGAAGCCGGCCTCGTCGGAGGCCAAGTACAGGACGGCAGACGCGAGTTCGGCCAGTGTGCCGACCCGGCCGGACGGGTTCTCGCCCCTCATCCGGTCCGCGCGATCGGCCTCGCTCTCGCCGGGACGCAGCGACATCGTGGTGGCCAGCGGGCCGGGGCTGACCGCGTTGATCCGCACGCCCTCGCCGATGTGGTCGAGTGCTGCGCCGCGGGTGAGGGCGCTCACGGCGGCCTTGGAGGTGACGTACGCGCCGAGGTTGGCGAGTCGGGCGTGGGCGCCGAGGTTGGACGCGATGTTCACGATGGCCCCGCCGCCGTTGGCCCGCATGTAGCCGATCTCGTGCTTCATCGAGAGCCACGTGCCGGTTACGTTGACATCGAGGGTGGTCCGGAAATCCCTTTCGTCGAGGTCGGCGAGCGGGCCCACACCCTGGATCACGCCCGCGTTGTTGACGGCGACGTCGAGGCCGCCGAACAACTCGACCGTGCGGGCGACGAGGGCTGCCAGGCTCGGCGAGTCGGTGACGTCGGCGGTGACGGCCGCGCCGCGTCCGCCCTCGGCCTCGATCAACCGCACGGTCTCCGCCAGCGGCGCGGCACTGCGGCCCGCGACCACGACGGCGGCGCCCTCGCGCGCGAAGGCGAGTGCGATCTCCCGACCGGCCCCCGTGCCGGCGCCGGTGACGAGGACGGTCTTGGCGGTGAAACGTGCGGACATGGTGGTTCTCCCGGGTCTTGATTGGTTGGTTGGTCGGTCGGTGGGTTGGTGGGTTGGTCTGTCGGTCAGTTGGTTCGGGGGCTTTCCGGTTCGCGGGCCGAGCCGTGTTCTTGGTCGCCGTCCCGGTCGCGGACCAGGGGGGACGCCACCACGGCGGCCAGGAGGAAGACCGCCCCGGCCGTGCCGAAGGCCCAGGCGTAGCCGGCGATCGCGTCGGCGCGAGTCGCGGCCACCGACATCAGCGCGGCCAGGCCGACGGTGGGCCCGAGTTCCATTGCGGTGTTCAGCACGCCGCCGGCCAGGCCCGCTCGGTGGGCGGGGACGTCCCGGGTGGTCAGGACGGCGGTGCCGGCGAAGATCAGGGCGGCGCCGACGGGCAGCAGGATCAGGCCCGGGAGGAGGTCGGGGGCGTACCGGGCGCCCTCGTCCAGGCGAGTGAGCAGGAGCAGGCCCGCGCCGCCGATCAGCAAGCCCGCCACGGTGATTCGGCCCGGACCGTATCGGCCGATCAATGGCCCGGCCGCTCGACCGGCCGCGATCAGCGCGAGGGTGAACGGTACGAACGCGCCGGCGGTCGCGAGTGGTGACCAGGCGCGGTCCTGTTGGAGGTGGAGCGAGATCAGGAAGCTGACCAGGCCGGTGCCGGTGGCCGCGAGCAGTACTCCGACCAGTCCCAGGATCCGGCGCGGGTCGCGGACGAAGCCCGGCGGGAGGAGCGGGTCGGCCACCCGCCGTTCGACGGCCGCGAACGCGGCGAGCAGCATCGCGCCGACGCCGAGTGGGGCGAGTACCGCCGCCGACGTCCAGGCGTGGTCGCCGGTGACGGTCAGGCCGTAGCCCGCCAGGGTGATGCCGACCGTGGCCAGGATCGCGCCGAGCGGATCGAGACCGGGACGGCCGCCCGGCTCGGCCGACGGGTGGGCGGTGGGCCCGGCGTACGTCGACTTCCCGTTCGGCAGGAGACGCGGTGTCAGGAGTAGGGCCACCACGGCCACGGTGACCGGTATGGCGAACATCCAGCGCCAGGACACCCAGGTCGTGAGCACGCCCGAGGCGAGATTGCCGAACGCGGCGCCCAGTACGGACAGGCCACCCCAGGTCGCCATCGCCCGCCGGTACGCGCCCGGTTCGGGGTACACCGCGCGCAGCACCGCCATCGCGGCCGGCGCGGTCAACGCGGCTCCCAGGCCCTGCCCGAAGCGAACCGCGATCAGCACGGCGAAGCCTGGCGCGAACGCGGCGATCGTCGACGCGAGGCCGAACACGAGCAGGCCCACCCCGAACATCGGGCGTCCGCCGTACCGATCCGCAAGCCGACCGCCGAACAACAACAGCCCGCTGAACGGCAGCCCGTACGCGGCACTGAGCAGCACCAGGTCGGCCGAATCCAGGCCGAACTCCCGGCCGATGTCGGGCAAGGGCACGCCGATGGCGGTGATGGTGAAGATCAGCGTGGCCTGCACGGTGCCGAGTACGGCGAAGGCGACGGTGGCGTGCGGGGCCGGGGTGGGAGAGGGGGCGGAGGTCGTGGATGTGTTCGTGGCGCTTTGGGGATCGAGGCGCGATGTCGTGCTCGTGCCACTGCCAGTCATGTAGGTACCCCCGGTCGCCTTTAATAGATCGATCGTTCTGGAATGAGGGCATGCTTACGGTGGTCGCGTGGCCGGATGCGGATGCGGATGCGGATGCGGATGCGGAATCGGGGTCGGCTGCCGATCGGCGCGTGGTGCCCGGTGCGTGGTTCGGGTGCGTGGTTCAGGTGAGCAGTACGAGTGCCTGCCGGGTCGCGTCCCGCAGTCGGACGGAGTCCGGGCCGGCCTTGCCGACCACGCGCATCCCCTGCAGCAAAACCAACAGGAAGCGGGCCAGCACCTGGGGGTCCCGATCCGGACCCAGTTCGCCCTGCGCCCTGGCCCGGGTGAGTGCGACGGTCAGATTGGTCTCCATCTGACTCCAGCCGTACTCGACGATCCGCGCGGCACCCGCGTCGTGCGCGGCGAGTTCGGCGGCGGTGTTGGTCAGGAAGCAGCCGAGCAGCCGACTCGGCTCCTCGGCCGCCTCGCGGGCGAACCGCTCGACCAGTGCCCGAACGGCCGGCAATACCGGGCCCGGCTGGGACAACTCCTCGAACAACTCCGGGTTGCGGCTCTCCCGGTAGCGGTCGAGTGCCGCGAGGTAGAGGTCGTGCTTGTTGCCGAACGTCGCGTAGATGCTCGCTCGGGCGATGCCGAGGCGAGCCACGAGGTCCGCCATCGAGGTCGCCTCGTAGCCGCGCTCCCAGAAGAGTTCGAGAGCGGACTGCAAGGCGGCGTCGGGATCGAATTCCTTGGTCCTGGCCACGGCATGACTCTAAGGCATTCGAGAACGGGCGGTCAATAAAGATCGACCGGCCGGGACACGTCGGGCCGGCGGGTGGGTGGGTCCGCCCGCTTGAGGGCTGCGGGACGCCCGGGGCGGCTCGGCCGTCGTGGGCCCCGATGAGCCGCTCTCAACCTGCCGCTCGACTCCAGCGCCCGGCCAATCGGGCGACCCGGTGCAGGAGTTCGGGTGGGCTTTCGACGGTGAAGTCGAGATCGAGGAAGGCGAGACGGATCGCCAGCGCGTCGATCGAGGACGCCCCGGTGGTCAACCGGCACGTCCGCGTGTCGATCGCCTCCAGGACGCCGTCGGTCGCACCGATCCGGGCCGCGGCGAGTTCCGGCGAGGCATGCAGGAGCACGGTCGCGTGATGTGCGAAGGCGTGCGTGGAGATGCCGGCGCGGATGTACGCCGCGATGTCCCGGTCCGGCAGCGGACGCGGCGCGAAGCGCGGGCCGGTCGGCGGACGCAGCCGGATCCGGTCCACGCGATACGTACGCCAGTCGGTCCGGTCGAGGTCCCAGGCCAGCAGGTACCAGCGGCGTCCCGTGCAGGCGATTCGGTGCGGCTCGGCCGTGCGGACGGCCTCGCGGCCGTCGTGGGTGCGGTAGTCGAAGCGGAGCGTTCGGGCGGAGCGGCACGCCGCCGCGATCGCGGCCAGGTCGGCGGGGGCCACCGTCTCGCCGCACACCGGCAGCGACACGGTGACCGCGTCGAGTGCGTCGACCCGGTGGCGCACCCGGGCGGGCAGCGCCTGTTCGAGCTTGGCCAGCGCCCGGGCCGAGGTCGGCTCGATCCCGGCGACCGTACCGCCGACCGCGGTGCGCAGGCCCGTCACGATCGCGACCGCCTCGTCGTCGTCCAAGAGGGGCGGCGGCGACGGACCGCCCGCGTCGAGCCGATAGCCGCCGGACGACCCGCGGACCGGGTAACCCGCGGCGCGCAGTCGTTGCACGTCGCGCCGGACGGTTCGGGGGCTGACGCCCAGGTGCGCGGCGAGTCGGGGACCGGTCCACCCCGGCGCATCGGGTGGGAGGGGCCGGTCGGCGCGGTCGCGGCGCTTCGATCGCGACTGTTGCTCGGGGTCGGACCGTTGCTCGGGTCGGGATCGGAGGAGGGACAGCAGACGAAGCAGGCGGGTCGTACTCTCCAGCGTGTCCATGTGATCAGCGTGGCGTCGAATGAGGCAGGTTTCCGTCCGCATTCGCTTCTAGTCTTCGTGCATGGAGATCACCACTCTCAGCACCCGTCGACTCAATCGCGCGCTGCTCGAACGTCAGTTGTTGACCCGGCGGCACCCGATATCGGCGGAGGCGGCGATCACACACCTGGTCGGCATGCAGGCGCAGGCCCCGCACCCGCCGTACATCGGCCTGTGGACCCGCCTGGCCGACTTCAGGCCGACCGAACTGGCCGACCTGCTGACCGACCGCCGCGTCGTGCGCCTGGGCCTGATGCGCGGCACGGTGCACCTGGTGACCGCCGCGGACTGCCTCACGCTCCGGCCCGTCGTGCAGTCGATCTACGACGTGGACCTGTACCGCAATGCCCTGCACGGACTCGGTGAATCGAACGTCGATGTAGCCGAACTCGTAATCGCAGGGCGGGAGTTGATGGCCGAGCAACCGCTGACCGCCAAGGCGCTCGGGGTTGCGCTCGCGGAACGTTTCCCGGACGAGGACCCTAAGGCCCTCGCGCACGCGCTGCGCAGCCAGGCGCCCCTGGTCCAGGTCCCGCCGCGGGCGTTGTGGGGCCGCAGCGGTCAATCCGCCTGTACCACCGCCGAACACTGGTTGGGCCGGTCACTGGCGGCCGAAACCGCCCCGGACGCCATGCTGTTGCGCTACCTGGCGGCCTTCGGCCCGGCCACGATCGCCGACATGCAGGCCTGGTCCGGCCTGAGCGGGTTGCGCGCGGCGGTCGATCGGCTCCGTCCGAGCCTGGCCGTCTACCGGGACGAGGCCGGCCGCGAACTCTACGACATCCCCGACGCTCCGCTGCCACCCGAGGACGCCCCGGCTCCGGTTCGGTTCCTCCCGGAGTTCGACAACATCCTCCTCTCCCACGCCGATCGCGCCCGGATCATCTCCGAGGAGGACCGCAAACGCCTCTTCACCGTCAACGGCATCATTCGGGCAACCTTTTTGGTGGACGGCATGGTTGCGGGCATGTGGCGGCTCACCCGAGGCGGCAAACCGGTCTCGGCGGGCTCTCCCGCCGCCGTCCGCCCGTCCGGCCCGCCCCTTGTCCTGGACGTGCAACCCTTCCGCCCGATCTCCAAGGAAACCGAGGCGGCCCTGACCGCCGAAGCCACCCGCCTGCCGGCCTTCAGCACCCCACACGACCACGAGATCCGCTTCGCCTGAGCGGGCCCGGCCAGGTCCGAGCGTGATGGGCCCTCGCGGGCGGCGATCGGTCCGGGACGGGTCGGCGGGAGGTCAGACGCGGTTGCGGCGGTGCAGGCGCAGGGCCTTGAGCATGGCGACGGCGGCGGCGGTGGAGAGTGCGGCGCGGATGCCGTTCCAGATGTTCCAGGTGCTCTCGAAGTCGGCGCGGGACTTGCCCGGGTCGACGCTGCCGGCGTGGGCGAGTGCCTGGTTGAGCGGGACGTTGATGCCGGAGGTGGTCAGCACGGTGGTGGTGTACAGGGCGAGGGCGGCCAGGGTCCAGCGCAGGACGGTGGCGGCGGTCGTGTGCTTGCGCAGTTTCCAGGCGGCGATGGCCGGTGCGGCGAGGGCTGCGGTGAAGACGGTGAAGAAGAGCGGGTTCTCGATGCCGGTGTTGATCTGCTGCATCGAGTGCACGAAGTCGGCGTCGTCCTTGGTGCCGAGCAGCGGCATGACGACGGTGGAGAAGGCGACGTAGGTGCCGGCCATGAGGGTGTTGGCCACGGCGCCGGCGGTGAGCCAGCGACCGACGGTGTCGCGGGTGGTGCTGATCGCGTCGGTGCCGGCGAGGAGGGTGCGGTCGATGGCGGCCATGGTGAACTCCCTTGAGAATGAAGGTTGTCGGTGGGGTTCGGCCTGCGGTTTCCGCGTTTTGCCGTCCCGTTCTTCGATGTCTCAAGACTGTCGTGCGCGCTCGCCTCGAACAACGGCCGATCTCGGAACCGTGGTTAACCCCCGGGTTACCGATGCCGGGGGCGATCGCGGTTCGCGGTGGTGGCCGGTACGCGGGTGCCCCGGAGGAGCGCGGTCGGGTCGTGGGCCGGGCCGTGGCCCGCGGGTGCGGCGGGACGGAGTGTCGGCGGGTCCGCCGTGTCGGCCAGGAGCCGCGTGATGCGGCCGAAGGCGATCGTGGATCGGGCCGGGAGGATGTGCGATTCCAGGAGATCGCCGGCGTCGCGCCAAGCACGGGTTCGGACGAGGGCGTGCAGCAGGTAGGCATGGTCGTTGTGCGCGGTGCGGCTGCCGGGGATGCGGCCCGCGGCGGCTTGTTCGAACAGGGGGATGGCCTGCATCGCGAGTTGGGACAGGGCGAAGTGTTCGGCGGAGCGATCACCGGCCAGGCGCGCCGTCCGGACGGCCCGAGTGGTCGGTCGATGGGACAACTCGTGCCGATCGGCGTCGTAGGCGAGCCGGCGGGCGATCTGTTGGGCTTCCGCCACGGCTGCCAGTCTGTCCCGGGACGGCCCGCCGACCAGGCCGGCTTTTGTAGGCGGGAGCGGTCGGCGGTGACATGTGCGGCAGTCGGGGGATGTTATGGAGCGACTGCTCTGTTATGGTCTCGGCATGCCGCGTCCTCGGGTTCACGATCTTGATCGGCTGCTGGACGTGGCCGAGCGGCTGGTGGCCGATGGTGGGCCGGAGCGGTTCACCGTGCGGTCGTTGGCGGTTGCCTCGGGGGTGTCCAATGGGGCGATCTATCACGCGTTCGGGTCGCTGCCGGTGATGCTCGGACGGGTGTGGTCGCGCGCGGCGGGCGACTTCCTGGACCTGCAGACGGAACTCGTCGACGCGGTGTGGTCGGACGGGCCCGAGAGCGGTGTTCGGGCGGTGGTGGCCGCGGCGAGCGCGCCCGCGGTGTTCGCGGATCGACGACCCGAGGCGGCTCGGTTGCTCATGGGCGTGCGTCGCGAGCAGTTGCTCGGTCCCGAGGTGCCGCAGGAGTCGGCCGAGGCGCTGTTCGCCCTGGACAAGCGGGTGTTGGCACTGCTCACCCGGCTGGCGCGGGGAATGTGGGGCCGGGCGGACGGGCCGAGTGTCGAGGTGGTGACGCTGTGTGTGGTCGATCTGCCGACGGCCGTGTTCCGCCGGGAACTGACCGGGCCGGCCGTCGATGGTCGGCCCCGGGTCGGCGCCGACAGCCGAGAACGTTTGGCGGCCGCGGTCCGCGCGGTGCTCGCCCTCCCGCTGCCGCCCCCGCATGCCGGGCGCACGGCGGCTTCCGGAAAGGAATGACCATGCCCGAACTCCGCCACGAGGACACCGTCTTCGTCCTGGACCTCGGCGACGACGAGAACCGATTCGCGCCGGATTGGCTGAAGAGCGTGCACGCCCTGCTCGACACGGTCGTCGCGCACCCCGAGCCGGCCGTCCTGGTCACCACGGGAGAGGGCAAGTTCTACTCCAACGGCCTCGACCTGGACTGGTTGGCCGAGCACGGCGACCAAATGGTGCCCTACGTCGCCGACGTCGAGGACCTGCTGGCCCGAATGCTCACGCTGCCGGTCCCGACCATCGCCGCGGTGAACGGCCACGCGTTCGGGGCCGGCGCGATGTTCGCGATCGCCCACGACTTCCGGATCATGCGGGCCGACCGCGGCTACTTCTGCTTCCCCGAGGTCGACATCCGGATCCCCTTCTCGCCCGGCATGGCCGCGCTCGTCCAGGCCAAGCTGACCCCGGCCGCCGCCGTCGCCTCGATGACCACCGGACAGCGCTTCGGCGGCGTCCGGGCGCAGGAGGTCGGGTTGGTCGACGACGTCGCCGACGAGGCGGGCCTGGTCGAGGCGGCCACGGCCCGGATACGGCCGCTGGCGGGCAAGGATCGCACCACCCTGGGCGTGATCAAGTCGACCATGTACGCGGCTGCGGCGGCGGCGCTCACCACCCGCTGAGGGGCTCGGGGCGTGCGGTGCGCGTGCGGTGTCAGGTGCCGGGGAGCGAGGTGCTCTCACCCGGGGCCAGGCGTCGGACGGGACGGGTGTCGGAGCCGGCGAGTTGACCGAGGATGCGCTCGGCGAGGGCGAGGCCGGTGTCGTTGTACACGCCGTCGTGGATCAGGAACGCCTGTGCCGGGGCGACCGCGCGGACGTAGTCGGCGGCGTCGCCGAGTTTGAGCCAGGGGGCGCCCGCCGGCACCAGCAGCGTGGGCACCGCTTCCCCGGGGAGGGTGAACGCGTCGCCGGGGTGGAAGACGCGGCCGTCGATCAGGAAGCCGACGTTGTCGATGACGGCGATGTCGGGGTGGATCACGGCGTGCTTCTCGCCGTGTACGTGCACCGCCACGCCCTGCGCGCCGCCGATCTCGAATGTGTCGCCGTGTGTCACCGCGTGGATTCGGCCGGCCAGGTCGGGGAACTGCGCGGCGACGGCGGGATTGGTCCAGATCTCCAGGTCCGGATTGGCCGCGGCGGCGGCCCGAAGCGTGTCGGGGACCACGTGGTCGAAGTGCTCGTGGGTGATCAGTACGGCGTCGGCCCCGACCATCGCGTCGGGTTCGCTGAAGGCACCGGGGTCGATCACGATGGTGCCCCGATCCGTGGTCAGACGTACGCACGCGTGGCCGAGCTTGGTGAACTGCATGGCCGCCTCCTGGGTGGGTTCCGTTTCGTGAAGCCTGTTCGGTGCTGCGGTGCTGCGGCGCTGCGGTGCCTGTTGCCGCTGCCCGGGTCGATCATGCCAAGGCAATCGATGCCGGGGCGGGGAGGGGGCGCGGCTGGGAGACAATCGATGCATGTACGACGACCAGCAAGAACCGACCGAGTCGATTCCGGTGGGGCGGGCGACGGATCTCGGTGCGGCGTTGCTGATGCCCGACATCGACCGGCCCCACGCGTGGCTGCTCACGCTCAACGATTCGCCGCAGTCGTACGTGGATCTCGACCGGCCCGAGCACCTGGAATTCGAGTACACGCGGCGCCTCGGCCACGTCGTCGACCTCGTGGCCGAACAGGGTGCGCCGATTGCCGCGCTGCATCTGGGCGGCGGTGGCCTGACGTTGCCCCGCTACATCGCGGCCACCCGGCCCGGCTCGGCGCAGACCGTCGCCGAACTCGACGGCGAACTGGTGGCGTTGGTGCTGGAGCATCTGCCGTTGCCGGAGGGCGAGAGCATGGCCATACACACGGGCGACGCCCGTGCCGAGCTGACGGCGCGGTCCGACGACTCGGCCGATCTGGTGATCGCCGACGTATTCGGGGGAGCGCAGGTGCCCGCTCACCTGACGTCGCGCGAGTTCGCCGCCGAGGCGGCTCGGGTGTTGCGGCCCGGCGGGGTGTACGCGGCCAATATCGCCGATGGCGGGGACCTCGACTTCTCGCGGGCCCAAGTGGCCACCCTGCGGGCGGTGTTCCCGGAGGTGGCGTTGATGGCCGAGCCGGGCGTGTTGCGTGGCAGGCGCTTCGGCAACCTCGTCGTCGTGGCGTCCACGATCACGCTGCCGGTGTCGCAGTTGGCCCGGCGTACGGCCGGCGACGACACGCCTGCCCGGGTGCTCTCCGGGATCGAGGCCCGGGTGTTCTCGCGGGATGTCGCGCCGGTGACGGACGAGACCGCAACCCCGTCGCCGGCTCCGCCCGGGGGTACGTTCCGCATCGGATGAGTGGGCGCCGGACCCGCGACCGGTCGGTTCAGGCCCAGAAGTCCTCCGCCGCCGCCATGTCCTCGACGCACTCGTCGAGGTCGGTGATCTTCTCGCCGACGACGCGGAACACGATGCCGCCCACCTGGTCGAGCGTCTTGCCCGCTCGCTCGCCGGTGGCTCGATGTACCGACATCACGTGGCCACGACCGTCGACGAAGAGGTGTTGCAACTCGACCCGGAAGGTGCCGTTCGTCTCGGTGGCGAGCTGTACGTAGTAGCCGAGGACCGCGTCCGCGCCCTTGAAGTCGCCCGACAGCGCGTGGTCGCCGGGGACGTGGTGCGCACAGTCGGTCGTCATCATCGCGCGCAGGGTGTCCATATCGCCGCGCGAGAACGCCTCGTAGCCCCGACGAATCAATGCGGCGTGTGCATGTTCAGCCATGGCATTTCGCCACCTTCCGCAATAGACATGGAGGAATGGCTGACCACTCCACCCTGTCACTCCACACGTCGCCGGTCCACTCCCCTGTCGGCTCGGGTTCGGTCGGCCGCGGGTGAGGTGAAGGCGCGGCGGTAGTCGGCGGGGGAGATGCCCAGGCGGCCGGCGAAGTGGCGGCGGAGGTTGGCGGCGGTGCCCAGACCGCTGCGTTCACCGATCTGCTCGACGGGGAGGTCGGTGGTCTCCAAAAGCGATTGGGCCCGGGCCAGGCGCTGGGTGAGCAGCCATTGGAGCGGAGTGGTGCCGGTGGCGGCCTGGAGACGGCGAAAGAAGGTGCGCGGACTCATCCGTGCCCGGCGGGCCAGGTCCTCGACGGTGAGCGGACGGTCGAGGTGGGCGCCGGCCCAGTGCAGGACCGGGGCCAGGCCCTCGTCGTCGGCGGTGGGGACGGACAGGTCCACGAACTGGGCCTGGCCGCCGGGTCGATGGGCCTGGACCACCATCCGGCGGGCGAGCTGGTTGGCGATGTGGGCGCCCAGGTCGGTGCGCACGATGTGCAGGCACAGGTCGAGGCCCGCGGTCATGCCGGCGCTGGTGAGTACGGTGCCGTCGTCGACGTAGAGCACGCTGTCGTCGACGGTGACCTTCCGGGGTGATGTGGGCGGCGCTGACCGGCTGGCTGCACGGTTCCGCCGTGGTCGGCGCCGACGGGGTGAGCGCGGCCGACTTCACGCCGGTCGCCAACCGCTGGTTGACGCACGCCGTGGCCGGCTTCATCGGCGAGTACGCCAGGCAGGTCGACGCGGGCGCCTACCCCGGCGACGACGCCACACTGGACGTGCACCTCGCGACGATGGATCACCTGGTCCACGCGAGCCGGGCGCGCGATATCGACACCACGCTCGCGGAGCTGTACCGCGGGTACACCAGGCGGGCGATCGCAGCCGGGCACGGCTCGGACGGCTACGCCCGGCTGATCGAGGGGCTCCGCAAGTGAACGCGCCGGAACCGACGAGGCCGCCTGGGCCCGCGAGGCCGACGACGAGCGGTCCTGTCGGCAACTGCTCGACCACATCGTGCTGGGCCTGGTCGGCTACGCGGGTCTGCTGATCGCGCGGCCGACCGATCGCTACATCACGCTCTTCGCCTCGCTCGATCCGCCGGCGCCCATCGACGCATGTTCGGACGGGCCGCGCCGGGACGCTGCTCGCGGCGACCGTGCGCGAGACACCGCCCGAGGTCCGCGCGTGGCATCCGTGGGGCCATGCGGATCGGACCGGATTCGCCGCGATGGGCGTGGCCGAACTCCTCCTGCACACGTACGACGTCACCCGGGCCCTCGGCCTCGCCTGGTCGCCGCCGGACGAACTCGCCGCCCCGGCGCTCGCCCGACTGTTCCCCGACGCGCCCGCGGTTGCGGGCGACGCCCCGGCCGACGTGCTGCTGTGGCGCA
The DNA here is from genome assembly GCF_000372745.1 of Embleya scabrispora DSM 41855. GTDB lineage: Bacteria > Actinomycetota > Actinomycetes > Streptomycetales > Streptomycetaceae > Embleya > Embleya scabrispora. Next base: position 15,811 of record NZ_KB889684.1, read on the forward strand.
CGGGCCGGGGCGACCTGCCGGGCCGGCCGCGGATCCCGGCCGGCGCGTGGCGGTGGGACGGGCGGGTGCGCTGAGGCGCACCCGCAGGTCCGAAGCACTCGGGCTCAGACCTCCGCCGGTGTCTCGTTGTACACGCCCGCGTAGTCCTGACCCGACAACTTCTGGATCGCTTCCATGATCTCGTCGGTGATCTCGCGCCGGGCCCGGGCCACGTCCTTGCGCTCGTAGTGGTGCGAGAAATCGAGCGGTTCGCCGAAGCGGATGAGCGCGCGCGGCGACAACTTCGGGATGTTCGAGCCGATCGGCTGGACCTGGTCCGTGCCGATGATCCCGACCGGCACCACCGGGCAACGCGCGGCGAGCGCGAGCCACGCGACGCCGGTCCTGCCTCGGTACAGCCGGCCGTCGCGAGAGCGGGTGCCCTCGGGGTAGATCCCGAACGCGTCGCCGCGTTCGAGCACCGAGAGCGCGGTCTCCAGGGCGGCCTTCGCCGCGCTGTGCGTGCCTCGGGGCACCGGGACGGCACCGATTCCGGAGAAGAACGCCTTGCCGACCCGGCCCTTGAGCCCGGGGCCGTCGAAATATTCGGCCTTGGCGAGGAACGACACCTTGCGCGGCATGACCACGGGGATCGCGACGCTGTCAACGAACGACAGGTGGTTGCTGGCGATGATGACCGGGCCGGTCATCGGTACGTTCTCGCGGCCCTCGGTGTGCGGGCGATAGATCGCCTTCGCGGTGGGCGCCACGACGCCATGCATGAACTTGTCGATCAGCACGGATCCCCCGTGGGAGTGGGTGAGGTCTGGAAACACGCGCCACCTTATCGAGTCTGCGGCACCCCCTACGACGCATGTACCCACCTGCACTGTTGACGCAGTGTCAAATGTTCGTCACGACACCGATCGTGATCGGCTATACCGCCCCGCCCGACCGCGTTCACACCCGCCGAGCGAGCGATTCCAGCACCAGGTCGAGCACATCCTCGAACGGACTGCCCGCCATCTCCTCGGCCAGGTGCCTGCGAACCGTGCCGATCGCCGGGTAGTCCGCCTTGGGCAGCGTGTTGTACGTCTCCTCCCAGGATCGGTCGTCGGCCGCCCGCACCTCGGGTGCGAGTGCGGTGTAGGACGCCTCCAGGGCCGCGTGCGCCAGGACGGTGTCGATGAACGCGCGGTAGTAGCGAACCGCGTCGGCGGGGGAGAAGCCCGCCGAGAGCAGCAGGGAGACCCCCATCTCCACGGCCCGGAACTCGTTGTGCCGCCGGGTCACCCGGGCCGCCGCGATCGCGGCCACGCGCGGGTGGCGCAGATAGCCGTCGCGCACCCGCAGGCCCAGCTCGCGCAGCGACGCCACCCAGTCGGGGCCCGGCCGGTAGCCCACCAGGGTCTCGCCGATCAGGAAGTCGGCGATCGCGAGCAGCAGGTCGTCGGTGCTGCGGAAATACCGATAGATGGCGGTGGGGTCGCACCCGAGCGCGGCGCCGAGCTTGCGTACGGTCAGCGCCTCCGCGCCTTGGTGTCCGATCAGGCGTACCGCACAATCAACAATGACATCATCGGACAAAACCGTCCCCGACTTGGTCGGCCGGCGACGGCGACGTTCACCCACGACCCGATCCGCCCGGTCCGCTTGATCCCCCCGGTCCACATGCTCCATGCGTTCCACTCGTTTCTCCGCGACCGGTTCGGCGTGCGCCGAGCCCGGTTCCCGGTGTCTCGGTCCGAATGCCACCGTCCTGCGCGTCACCGCCCTCGCGTGCATCTTATGTCAACACCATTGACGTAATTCTGACGCAGGCTGTTTCATCGGCGTCCACCCCCTGTCAGCTTTAGCCTCCCTTGGAGCGCCGATGTCCACGAACCTGCCCCGGGACGATCAACCGCCCGCGCTGCGCAAGTCGCTCGGTGTCGTCGACGGCATCGCGGTCGCCGCGTCCAGCACGGCGGCCACCACCAGCATCGGCGTCGGCATGGGCAGCCTGGCCGCCACCGTCGGGTTGGCCACGCCGGCCATCATCCTGATCGCCTTCCTGCCCATGCTCGGCATCGCCGGCGCGTACGCCCGACTCAACCGGGTCGAGCCGAACTGCGGCAGCGGCTACGTCTGGGTCGGCAAGTCGATCGGCCCGTACTCCGGGTTCCTCACCGGTTGGGTCGCGCTCGCCGGATCGATCATCTTCCTCGCGTACACCAGCGCGATCACCGGCTCGGTGCTGCTCCAGTTCGCCAACAAGGCCGGCTGGCACGAGTTCGCCGGGCTGGCCCTGGACCCGAACTCGACCAAGCTCAGCACCGTCCTGGGTCTGGTCGTCCTGGTCGTGGTCACCGTGCTCGCGATCACCGGCGTGCACCAGGCGACCCGGTTGCAGACCTTCCTGCTCGTCTTCGAGTACTCGGTGCTGCTGATCTTCTGCGTCTGGGCGATCGCCTCCGGCGAGCAGCCGTTCTCGTTCTCCTGGTTCAACCCGTTCGAGATCGACTCGGCCTCGGACTTCGCCCAGGGCCTGGTGCTCGCGGTGTTCTTCTTCTGGGGCTGGGACGCGGCGTTCAGCGTCACCGAGGAGACCAAGAACCCCGAGGACTCCGCGCGCGGCGGATTGATCGCGCTGTTCGTGATGCTCGGCATGTTCCTGCTCGGTGCGATCGCCTTCCAGCGCGTGATGACCGCCCCGGAACTGGCCGAGAACGGGCCGCAGGGCCTGACCTTCCTGGGCGCGCACCTCGCCGCCGACCCGTGGGCGAGCCTGCCGCTGCTCGCGCTGATCTTCTCCGCGATCGCCTCCCTGCAGTCCGGCGTCATTCCCACCGCGCGTGGCATGCTGGCGATGGGCCGCGACCAGACGCTCGGCAAGGTGTGGACCCGGATCCACCCGACCTTCGGATCGCCCGCGATCGGCACGATGTTGATCATGGCGATCGCCGCCGGCACCGCCGTCCTGGCCATCGGCATCCCCAAGCTCAACGACATGATCCTGGCCGCGGTCAACTCGATCGGCCTGATCGTCGCCTTCTACTACGGCCTGACCGCCATCGCCTGCGCGGTCCGCTTCTGGCCGACGCTGCGCACCGACCGGCGTGAGGGCGTGCGCGCCGTGGTCATCCCCGGGCTGAGCGGGCTGGCGCTGCTGGGTGTCGGGGCCTACCTCTCCTACGACTACCTGACCATGAGCGACAGCTTCGAACTCAGCCCCGACAACGGCTGGTTCATGTTCTCCGTGCCGGTGGTGGTGATCCTCAGCGGGCTGGGCTTCGCCGCGTACGCCAAGTACGTACGCAAGTCGGCCTACTTCGAGACCGGCCGGGGCACCGACGGCGACTCGATCGAGCTGCCGATGGACCGCTACAACGACGCCGCCGATTTCGACGCGTTCAACTCCAAGGGAATCGCATGAGCACGACCGAGCAGACCGCTTCCGCCGCTTCCTTTGCGGCCCCTGCCTTCGCGGCCCCTGCCTTCGCTTCGGGCGTCGCCGACGTCGTCTTCACCGGCGGCCCGGTGTACACCGTCGACGCGGCGCGCAGCCGGGCGAGCTCCGTGGCCGTGCGCGACGGGCGGATCGTCGCGGTCGGGCACGACGAGGTGCGCGAGCTGATCGGCGATCGCACCGAGGTCGTCGATCTCGCGGGCAGGCTGCTGATTCCCGGCTTCCAGGACGCGCACGTGCACCCGGTGGGCGGCGGCGTCGAAATGGGTCAGTGCGACCTGTCCGAGTACGAGACGCTCGCCGAATACCGGCAGGTGGTGCGGGCCTACGCCGACGCCAACCCGGACCTCGAATGGATCACCGGCGGCGGCTGGTCGATGGAGGCGTTCCCGGGCGGCCTGCCGCACCGGTCGATGCTCGACGACCTGGTCTCGGACCGGCCGGTGTACCTGCCCAACCGGGACCACCACGGCGCGTGGGCCAACGGCGTGGCGCTGCGGCTGGCGGGCATCACCCGGGACACCCCGGATCCGGCCGACGGCCGGATCGAGCGCGACCCGGACGGTGAACCGACGGGCGTGCTCCAGGAGGGCGCGGCCGACCTGATCGGCCGGCTGCTGCCGCCGCTCACCGCCGAGGACCAGGTGGCCGGCCTGCTCCGGGCACAGCGGTTGCTGCACTCGCTGGGCATCACCGCCTGGCAGGACGCGCTGCTCGGCGCGCACGCGAACATCAGCGACGCGAGCGCCGCGTACCTGACGGCGATGGACCGCGGGCTGCTGACCGCGCGCGTGGTCGGCTCGCTGTGGTGGCAGCGCGACCGGGGGATCGAGCAGATCGACGAACTGCGCGCGCGTCGCGCCGCGGGCACGCGCGGACGGTTGTCCTGTACGACCGTCAAGATCATGCAGGACGGCGTCGCGGAGAACTTCACCGCCGCGATGCTCAGCCCGTATCTGACGTCGTGCGGATGCGCCTCCGACAACAGCGGGATCAGCTTCATCGAGCCGGAGGCGCTGCGGCGATACGTCACGGCCCTGGACGCGGACGACTTCCAGGTGCACTTCCACGCACTGGGCGACCGCGCGGTCCGGGAGGCGCTGGACGCGGTGGCCGCGATGCGCGCGGCGAACGGGTGGAAGGACACCCGGCCGCACCTGGCCCACCTCCAAGTGGTGCACCCGGCCGACATCACCCGGTTCCGCGAACTCGGGGCGAGTGCGAACATGCAGCCGCTGTGGGCCGCGCACGAGCCGCAGATGGACACGTTGACCATCCCGTTCCTGGGCGCGGAGCGGGCCGCGTGGCAGTACCCGTTCGGCGCGCTGGCGCGCAGCGGTGCGACGTTGGTCGCGGGCAGTGACTGGCCGGTGTCCAGCCCGGACCCGATCCAGGGCATCCACGTGGCGGTGAACCGGCGGATCCACGGGTCGGACTCGCCGGCCTTCTTCCCGGAACAGCGGCTCGACCTGCACACCGCGCTCGCGGCGTACACGGCGGGCAGCGCGTACGTGAACCACCTGGACGCCACGGGCAGCATCGTGGTGGGCAAGCACGCGGACCTCGTGGTGCTCGACCGCGACCCGTTCGCAGCGCCGGAGAGCGAGATTGGCGCGACGCGGGTGTCGGAGACGTTCGTGGGTGGGGAGCGGGTGTTCGGGAGGTAGGGCTCGACCGGGGTGTGGTCGGGGCCGAGTCCGGGCCCCGGTGCGGATGCGGGTGTGGTCGGGCCCGAATCCGGGCGGGGCCGACCACGGTCGGGTTCGGTCCTGGTCGAGACGGATCGTCGGGCGTGGCCGGGACGGGTCGCCGGCCTGCCGAGTGGCGTCACGGACGAGTTCGGCGATCCGTTCCCGGTGTGGTGGCTCGGCGGTGAAGGTGACGATCTTCTGGTCCGGCCGGTCGGCGACCCGAAGCACCACGTGGGTGAGGTCGAGGCGCCCCAACAGCGGGTGGCGAAGGCGCTTTCGGCCCGAGGACAGCGCGCTCACGTCGTATCGGGGCCACCACGCGTCCGCCTCCGGCCCGGCGGCGCGCAGCCGTGAGGCCGACGGCGGGCTGCTCGTGCCTGCCGCCGGCCGGGCGCGGGATTGGTGCGGGCGGGCTTCGGGTGGATCGCGGTCCGGTCAGTCGGCGGCGGTGTGGGCCCGAGCCACCGTGAGGCTGTCCTCGTATACGTGGTAGCGGCTGATCAGGCCCGCCTCGACGGTGACGTGCAGCGCGCACCGCGCCCGGTAGGCCGTACCGGTGGACGCGGCCGTACGCCGGATCTCGGTCAGCAGGACCGCCTCGGGCCCGTCGACCAGGATCCGCAGGTCGGGTCCGGCGACCGGATCGTCGCCCTCCCGGGGGTGGTCGTCGGTGTGCGCGGCGGCCAGTTCGCGAAAGTGCGCGGCGACATCGGCGCGCGTCGAACGCTGCCGGATCCACGGCGTCGACGGGTGGCCCTCGGCAGGCCAGTCGAGCAGCCAGTCCACGTTGTCGGCGAACAGTTCGGCGATCCGATCCGGCTCGCCCGACCCGACGCGGCGCACGAACTCGGCGACGACGGCATCCGTACCGGGCGTCGGGTCGGTCGACACGGTGAACTGGTGGTCGTGCCGGATCCGGCCGTCCGGACCGAGTCGCGCGACCACCCTCCCGGTCCACGCCACATCGCCGCCGGCCGCCGGAACCATGTAGGTCGTGAAGGTGATCGCGCCGTGGTGGCCGACCGCGTCCTCGGCCGAGCGGAAGACGAAACCGCCCTTGTCGACCAGCTGTTCGTAGGCATCGGTGATGCGATCCAGCAGCGCGTGGTGCCCGATGTGTTCCCCGGACGAGATGGTCTGGATCCCGTCCGGCGCCCACAGCGCCTCGACGGCGGCCCGCCTGGCGCCCGGGTCCGGCTCGTTCCACACGGCCACGTAACGGTCGACGAACGCGTCGATGTCGACATCGATGTCGGTGGGGGTGGCGGGAACGGTCTTGTCGGTGGTGTGGATGGCGTTCATGGACGGGAACGTAGACGTGGTCCACTGACACGTTGTGTCAGTGGAGTCGGGCAGACTTCCCGGATGCGGGCGAGTCGGCTGGTCTCCATCCTGTTGCTGTTGCAGACCCGGGGGCGGGTCACCGCGCGGGAGATCGCGGAGACCCTGGAGGTCTCCGTCCGGACGATCTACCGGGACATGGAGTCGCTGAGCGCGGCCGGGGTGCCGCTGTACGCGGATCCGGGCCATCGCGGCGGATACGAACTGCTCGACGGTTTCCGCACCCGACTGACCGGCCTCACCACCGGCGAGGCCGAATCGTTGTTCCTCACCGGCCTGCCGACCGCGGCCGCCGATCTGGGCCTCGGCTCGGCGGTGACCGCCGCGCACCTGAAGCTGATGGCCGCGCTCCCGCCCGAACTGCGGGACCGCGCCGGGCGGATCGCCGAGTGCTTCCACCTCGACGCGCCCTCCTGGTATGGCGCCGAGGACCACACCCCACACCTGGCCGAGGCCGCGGATGCGGTGTGGAACCGGCGACGGCTGCGCATCCGCTATCTGCGCTGGGCCGAGCCGCACGAGAACACGCGGGTGGTGGCTCCGTACGGCGTGGTGCTCAAGGCGGGCGCCTGGTATCTCGTGGCGGGGCATGTGGAGGCGTACGGGCAGGGGCGCGTCGAGGCGGAGGCGGCAGCGCGGGGCGGGACGGGGGCGCGGATCCGTACGTACCGGGTGTCGCGAATCCTGGACCTCGACGCCCTCGCGGAGACGTTCGAGCGACCGGCCGGGTTCGCGTTGGCCGGGTACTGGGAGGAGTACCTGGACAGGTTCGACCGCCGCCGGCATCGCGCGTCGGCGACTGTGCGGATGTCGCCGATCGCGATGAAGCGGCTGACGGACGTGCTGGAGCCGGTCGTCGTACGCGCGGCCCACACGAGCGCCACCCGCCCCGACGCCGACGGCTGGGTCGAGGTCGTCCTTCCGATCGAGTCGGTCGACTCGGCGATCACGACCCTCCTGCCGTTCGGCGGCGAGGCGGAGGTGCTCGGGCCACCGGAACTGCGGGCGGGGATGCGTGCCTCGGCGACGGCGTTGGCACGGGTGTACGGGGGGCGTGATGCGGAGGCCGATGGCGATCGGTGGTGATCGGGCGGATCGCGAAGATCCGGCGGAGGGGACGACCGGACGCGGTTACCAGCCGCACGCCGGCCGCGCACCAACCGGATGAGGGACTTCCGGATATTGCATTTTTTGCCGTGGCTATACGAATTCCGGCCACGGGATGCCGGTCCGACGTGCACAATCAAGCCTTTGCCCGTGGATCATGAACGACGCCGGACCCGATGGGCCCGTCGCCTTTCGTGCCACGGGCATGACCATCCCGTACGCAACCGACACGTTGGCGAGGCGGGTTGTGGCTCGGAGCACAACCCGAAGTCGCGGACGACGAGGCCGGATCATAGGGTCGCGAGCATGGCGATTCGCGAGCCTGCCGGGTGATCGAGTGGACCGAGGGGCCACCGGATCGCATGGTTGGACGCCCGAGTGATCAAATGTCCGAGTGACTCTGCGGGGCGCACGTCCGATCCGCCCGCGTCCCGCAGTTGGCCCGATGATTGGGCCGGGCCAGGGCCCGTCCATCCCGATCCCGCCGCGTCGCGCCCGGCGGGATCGGGGGACGGGCTCCGGTGCGTCCGACGTCATCGGGCCGGCGTCGGGTGCGACGCGCCCCGGTCGAGATCGCGCGACCAGGCCACCTCGCGGTCGAGTTGGCCACTCGCGCGGAACAGGGTCACCTGGTGAGTGTCGGCCAGGACCGTCGCGAGGCGGGTACGATCGGCCGGCTCGAAGCCCAACCGCTGCCAGAACGGACCTGATCGGCGACTGAACAGCCACGCCCGTCGGGCGCCGGCCGCAGCAGCGCGATCGAGTGCGAAGTGGGCCAGTTCCAGCCCCAGACCGCGCCCCCGGGCATCCCGATCCACCGCGACGCTACGAATGAGCGCATGATCACCGGCGGCTGACAACTCGTACCCGGTGCTGCCGCGCACCTTCCCGCCGCCGTCCCGAAGCAGCCACAACCGCACACCGGCCGCATCGAGCCCACTGAGCGTGAGATCGGCACGCATGAGGAAGTCGTGCAGGTCGGGGAGGTCGGCGGGGGTGAGGGGCGCGAGGGCGGATGCGGCGATTCCGACGAAGGGGGCGGGGTCGCCGGCGCGTGGCCCGCCGGGCTGCGTGGGCTGCGCGGGCTGCGTGGGCGCCCAAGCGTGCCCGGTTCCTGTGGTGTCCGTGGTGTCCGTGGTGTTCGTGGTGTTCGTGGCGTCCACCGATTTCCGAGTGCGGTCGGCGTCGGCGAGTCCCCTGGAACCCCCGGTGCACGTGGCTTCGTCCGCGTCTACCGCTGCCCTGACGTCCATGGCGTCCTCCGTGCGATCCGATACGACAGTCGAGGTGGGGGTCAGGGCTTCGGGGCGGGGGCTGAGCGCAGTAGCGCGGTGGTCAGGGAGCGGACCGAGGTGGTGAGGCGCTCGGGGCCGCCGTTGTCGACGATGTGGCGGACCAGGTCGGCGTCGAACATGCCGAGGAGGGCGTGGGCCGCGAAGTCGACGTCCAGGTCCGGGTGGGAGCGGGTGAGCAGGTCGGTGATGTGGGCGTGCCAGCGTAGGTAGGTCGGATCGGTGTACTTGTCCTCGGCGCAGGCGCGTTCGTGCGCGGCCAGCAGGACGATGTTGCCGGCGGCGAGTTCGGCGAGGGCATCGAGGAAGGCCGGGAGGCGCACCTCGGCGGGGGATTCCGGGCCCAGTGGTGGCGGGCCGGTGGCGATTGCCTCGCTGAGGAGGAGGGCGCGCTCTTCCAGCAGAGCGCGGAGCAGGCCCGTGCGGTTGCCGAAGCGGCGGAACACAGTGCCCTTGCCGACGCCGGCCTCCGCCGCGACCTTGTCGAGGGAGACGTACTCGAAGCCGTGCTCGGCCAGCAGGACTTCGGCTGCGTGCAGGATGGCGCGGCGGTTGCGCGTGGCATCGGCGCGCTCGTGAACCGGCTGGGACACAGGGGCTCCTGGGGCGGGGTGGGTCACGCGACGGGTGATCGGACGGGCCGTCGGGCGGGCATCGCACCTTGAACAATCGGACTGACAGTCCGCATATTACCCCGGGGTCTATCCGGACTGATGGTCCGAATAGGCACGGGTGGTGACCGTGGAGTCCACACGGCCGGCCGGCGGTCGATGCGATCGGCGGCCGGCCGTGCGATCGAGGGGGCCGGTATGGCTGTTCGTGCTCTGATTGTCGATCCGGAGGCGCCGGGCGGGATTCGGGAGGCCGAGATCCCCGAGCCGGCACCGGGGCCGGTCAGGTGTTGGTCGAGGTGCGGCATGTGTCGGTCAACCATGGTGATGTGCGCACGGACGTGTGGCCGGCCGGGACGGTGCCGGGCCATGACGCGGCGGGCGTGGTGGTTCGGGCGGCGGCGGATGGACGTGGGCCGGCGGGTACTGATCACCGGTGCGGCCGGTGGCGTGGGTCGGATGGCGGTGCAACTCGCGGCGCGAGCCGGCGCGCGGGTGATCGCGTCCGTCGGCACCCCGGAACGCGGCGCCGGGCTGGTCGAACTCGGCGCGGCCGAGGTCGTGGTGGGCCTGGACGGGGTCGACGAGCCGTTGGATGTGGTGCTCGACAACGTCGGCGGGCCGCAACTGGTGGCCGTCTGGCGGCTGTTGGCGCCCGGGGGAACGTGCAGAGCATTGGTTGGGCCTCGGGGGAAGCGGCGGTTTTCCCGCCCTGTTCGACGTTCGCGTCGGGGGTGGCTCGGACGTTGAGCTCCTTCGGTGACGCGAGCGACCCGGGGCCCGACCTCGCCACGCCGGTCGGGCTGGTGGCCTCCGGCGAACTGGTCGTCGAGATCGGTCTGCGTGAGCCGTGGGAGCGGGTGGCGCGGGCGTTCGCGGCGCTCGCGGGACGACGGGTGGCGGGGAAGGCGGTGCTCGACGTGGCGCCGGCCGAGATCGAGCGGGTTTGAGGGCGTCGGCCCGGGGACGACCCGGGCGTGCCGGCGTTCGCGGTGCGCGCGGTGGCGGGTGCATTGCCTTACGCGGTCGGCGAAATCGGCTCGCGTCGATGATCAGCGGGCGGGTGGTCATGCCTATGGTTGACGCGATCGAACCAGCGTCTTGCATGGGGGACCGTTCATGATCGTCGAATACATCCGCTACACGATCGCCGAAGCGGACAGTACCGAGTTCGAGGCCGCGTATACGCGCGCGGCCGAGTCGCTTGCGGCCGCGCCCGAGTGTGTGGACTACGAGTTGAGCAGGTGTCAGGAGGAGGCGTCCGCCTACATCCTGCGGATCCGTTGGACCTCGACGGACGCGCACCTGAACGGCTTCCGCAAGGGTGAGCACTTCGCCGCCTTCTTCGCCGCGATCCGGCCGTATGTCACCGCGATCGAGGAGATGCGGCACTACGCGGTGACCGACGTGGTGGGCAAGGGCGGTTCGACCCCGACGCTGTACGAGTGGGCCGGTGGTGCGCCCGCGTTCGAGCGGCTGTTCGGCACGTTCTACGAGCGGGTGGCCAAGGACGAGATCCTCGCTCCGGTGTTCGCGAACATGGATCCGCACCATGCCGAGCATGTGGCGTCCTGGCTGGGCGAGGTCTTCGGTGGCCCGTCCCGCTACAGCACCGAGTTGGGCGGGCATCGACACATGGCCTCGCGCCACCTGGGTCGGGGGATCACCGAGACGCAGCGGCGCCGGTGGGTCGCGCTGCTCCTGGAGACGGCCGACGACGTGGACCTGCCGGCCGACCCGGAGTTCCGCGGGGTGCTCGCGTATTACCTGGAGTGGGGCACCCGGATGGCGATCCTGTACTCCGGGGCCAACCCGCCGCCGCTCCCGGACTCGCCGATGCCGCGCTGGGACTGGGGCCAGACTCCGCCGTACCTGGGCTGACCGAACCCGTACCCACCGACCCGGATCGGGCTCGACACGGGCCCGATCCGGGTCGCCGCCGGTCCGGGTACGGATCACGCGCGCATCGAGGGCGGTTCGGGCCCGCTCCCGGTGGAAATGCAAGAGGGGTCGGGTACGGATCGCACGGCGGGCGTCGACCGGGTGATCGCCCGACGAGTACCGGGCAAACATCCGACGGCTCCGAGCGAAGGCCGGCGTCCGCCGGGCAGGGGCGGCCCGATGGCCGAGCGATCATCACGTCGAGCCTTCGATCAGCTACGCGCGTCGGCCACGGAGCGCGATCGACCGGCTCCTCGCCGGCTCGCCCGCATATGCCGCCAAACGGACCTAGCGTGTGGTAAACCCAAAATCTGGGTAATGGCTACCCCTCCGATTGGCAAGGATTCCCGCTCCGACCCAACCGCCCCCTCGTCGCATCGGTCACCGACACGGCAGCATCTGCGGCGTCGATGTCACTCGTGACAGATCCGTCACATGGAGGAACACCCACGTGAAGAGACACACTCTCGTCGCGTTCGCAGCCGCCACTACGTTGGTGGGCGGGCTCCTGACCCTCGCTCCGCCGGCTTTGGCGGACGACTCGCCCGCACCCCAGGCCGAGTCCTCAGCCACCCCCATTGCCTGGAAGAACTGCGGCAGCTCGAACTATCCGACGCTGGAATGCGGTTCACTCCAGGTCCCGATGGACCACAGCAACCCCGGCGGTCGGCAGATCACCCTCGCGGTGTCGCGGGTTCCGCACACCGCTGCGAAGTCGCTCGGCCCGCTCCTGGTCAACCCCGGTGGCCCCGGTGCGCCGGGTCGCGGACTGGCCGGCTACGTCGCGAAGAACCTGCGCCCCGAGGTGGCCGCGCAGTTCGACGTGATCGGCTTCGACCCCCGCGGCGCGGGCGCCAGCGAGCCGCACCTGGACTGTGTCCCGGGCTTCAACAACCCGGTTCGTCCGGACACCGTCCCGGACAACTTCGGTGACGAACTGACCAACATCAAGCGGGTGTACGAGTACGCCCAGGCGTGCGGCGACAAGTACGGCGACTTCCTGAAGCACATGAACACGCCGGCCTCGGCCGCGGACATGGACTCGATCCGCGCCGCCCTGGGGGCCAAGCAGATCAGCTACTTCGGGTACTCGTACGGGACTTACCTCGGCTCGGTCTACGCCAAGCTGTTCCCGAGTCGGGTCAAGCGACTGGTGCTGGACAGCATCGTCGACCCGAGCAAGGACAGCGTCTGGTACGGCGGCCAGCTCACCCAGGACGTGGCCTTCAACAGCAACATGAAGGCGTTCTTCGGGTGGGTCGCCAAGTACGACGCGAACTACCACCTGGGCACCGACCCCGCCAAGGTCGAGCGTGCCTGGTACACGATGCGCGACGAGTTGAGCAAAACCCCGGCCGAGGGCGTCGTCGGTGGCGCCGAGATCGAGGACGCGTTCGCGCAGGGCGGCTACAACGACTCGACGTGGGCCGAACTGGCCGAAGGCTTCTCGGGATACGTGGTCGACCACGTCACGGCTCCGCTGCGCACCGCGTACGAGGACCTGGCGGCGGCGAGCCCGGGCAACGACAACATCAACAGTGGCTACCTGGCCACCCAGTGCCGGGACGCGGCTTGGCCCAAGGACTGGGCGACCTGGCACCGGGACGCGGTCAAGACGTACGCCAAGGCGCCTTTCCTGACCTGGAACAACGTCTGGTTCAACGCGGCGTGCGCGTTCTGGCCGACGTCGAGCCTCAAGCCGGTGAACGTCGCCAACGACAAGTTGCCCAAGACCCTGCTGTTCCAGGCGACCAACGATGCCGCGACCCCCTACGAGGGTGGCGTCACGATGCACCGCCTGCTCCGTGACTCGGCCCTCGTGGTCGAGCAGGGCGGCCGCAACCACGGCATCTCGCTCAGCGGCAACAGCTGCCTGGACGACTACCTGAACGAGTACCTGGTCACCGGCAAGACCCCGAAGGGCAGGGGTCACGGCCAGGCCGACGCGGTCTGCCAAAAGCTCCCCGACCCGGTACCGAACCCGGCGGCCGCGGAAGTGAAGGTCGCCGCCGCGCCGAAGATTTCCAAGACCGCACTCTAGGCCCGCGTCACGCCGCACACGCGGCAGCCCGGGCGTCGATCACGGCACCACGCCGACACCGCACCACCGCACCGCGAGTACGTACGGGCCCGTCGCCTCCGCGGCGGGCCCATACGCGTTCCCGCGTTTCGTGCCCGACCCCGTCCTGCCCCGTCCTGCCGTAAGGTCTGCTGCCGAGGTTCCGGTGAAGGGGGACGCGGTGCACCTGACGGGTGTCGGCAAGCGGTATACCCTGCGCGGCCCATGGGTGTTGCGCGGAGTGGATCTACACCTGCCGCGCGGTGGGCTGATCCGGGTCGAAGGCGGCAACGGCGGTGGCAAATCCACCCTGTTGCGGGTTGTCGCCGGGGTCTGCGAACCGACCGCCGGCAGTGTCACCGAACGCGGCTCGGCCGCCTACGTTCCCGAGCGATTCCCGCCCGAACTGCCGTTCACCGCACTGCGATACCTCACCCACCTGGGCCGGTTGCACGGTCTCACCGGCCGGGAGAGTCGACGGCGGGCCGAGGACTGGGCCGAGCGGCTGGACTTCGCGGACAAGGTACGGGCGCCGCTGCGCGGGTTGTCCAAGGGCACCTGCCAAAAGGTGGCGGTGGCCCAGGCGTTCATGGCCGAACCCGATCTGCTCGTCCTGGACGAGGCGTGGACCGGGCTCGACGTCCCCTCGCGCGGTGTGCTGGACGGTTGTGTGGTCGAGCGGGTCGAGGCCGGTGCCACCGTGGTCTTCGTCGACCACGACCCGCGCCGACTGGCCGACGAGGTGACCGACACGTACCGGGTCGAGGCGGGCCGGGTCGCGCCGGTGATCCCCACCGCGAAGGCCATCCGCGTGGTGATCGACATCGACTGCGGACACCGCCCCGAACTCGACCGCCTGCCGGGCGATCCCGTCCGAGAGGAGACGCGCCCGGGCGAGCTTCGGCTGCACAGCACCACGGCGCACTCCGACGCGTTGTTGCGCCATCTGCTCACCGCCGTGCCGGGAGTCGGCGTGCGCGCGGTGCACCGGGAAGGGGACGGCGCGTGATCTCCGCCGTGGTGCGTTATCAGGCCGCCCTTGTGTTGCGGTCCCACCGATGGATACCGCCCGCGCTGGTGTACGCGGCGGTGATGGCGATCGGTGTGGCCGGCGGCGACCCGCTGCTCGCCTCGTTCGGGTGGGCCGCCGCCGCGATCATGCCGATCGCGGTGTGGCTCACGCGCGTGTCCGCCACGGTCGAGCCCGCGGCGGCCCGGCAGACCGCCTCGGCCGTGGTCGGACCCGGCCGGGCGCATCTTGCCGCGCTGTTGGTCGCGCTGGTCCTGGCCTGTGTGCTCGCCGCGCTGTGCACCGCGGCGCTGGCCGTGTCGACCGACCGGATCGCCGATCACGCGACACACGGCGTGAGTCGGGGCGAGGCGATCGCCGCGGGGGCGGTGGCCCAGCTCGTCACCATCCTGGCCGGCGTGGCGATCGGCGCGCTGACCAACCGCCCGATGTTGCGGCGCCCGGCATACGCCGTCCCGCTCGCGGCGCTGGCCACCCTGGCCGCGCTGGTGGTCACCGGCAGCCCCGCGGCACGCGTCCTCGAAGTGGTCACCGACGCCGCCAGGAACGATCGGGTGGACCTGCCGACCACACAACTGGCGATCGTGGCAGGCATATTCGTGGTGGCGGTGGCCGCCGCCTGCCGCGTCGCGGCCCGCGTGGAACACGACTGATCCGAGCGCGTGGGCGAGGACCACAGTCGGGGCGAGCGGGTCGACGGCGAGTTCGGCGAGCCGAGCCCGGACGGAAGGGCTGTCCGGGCTCAGGGGGTGTCGAGCCACTCGGCCAGGTAGGCCGGGATCTCCTGGTCTCGGTCCGGGCGCACCGGCCCGCGCGTGGTGGTCAGGGGGACGACGCCGGCGAAGTGCGGCAGGTCGAGGTCGTCGGGGTCCTCGGCCAGGCCGTGGTCGCGGATCTTCGCGGCGACCTGGTCCAGTTCCAGTCGAAAGACCGCGGTCTGCGCGTTCTCCTTCGGGTTGGGCGGGCGCACGTCGTCGGCGCGACCCGGGACCAGGTGGTCGATGATCACCCGGTAGGCGTGCAGCTGCTCGTCCGGGTCGGTGACGTGCACCAGCGGGCCGTGCGCGATCACGCAGCGGTAGTCCATCGAGTGGTGCATCGCCGATCGGGAGAGCACCACGGAGTCCACGTGGGTGACCGAGACCGCCACCGGCAGGCCCTCGGCGCCGCTCGCCCGTGCGGCCAGCGCGAGCTGTCCGCCGCTGGAGGTGTGCAGGTACAGGCGCTCGCCGTCGCGGCCGAACGCGAGCGGGATCAGCTGCGGTCGACCGCCGAGGGTGAACGAGACGTGCGCGAGGAAGCCCGCGTCGAGGATCGCGTGTACCGCCTCGACGTCGTAGTGCATCCGGTCGCGGTGCCGATGGGGGGTGGTGGCGGCGGTGGCGGGGTACTCGGTCATCACGATGATCCTTTGTACTAGTTCAAATCAGTGATTGGAGTAGTACAATAGAGCCGGCCTCCGGCAGGATGTCAACGGCATAATCCGACGACCCGCCGGATTCGGGGTCTCGGCAACGGCCCGCAGCCCGCGGTCCGCAGTCGGATGCGGAATCCGGATACCCAACGCGGAATACGGCAGCCGCACCTGCCGTACGCAAGATCCGGCAGCCGCAATCTGCCGCGTGACGCCCAGACGCAGGAGAAGCATGGCCACCACCGGTCGCACCGCCGCCGACATCGCCGCATCCGTCGAACGCGACCTGCACACCCGCGAGCTCGCGCCCGGCGATGCGTTGCCGCCGGTGCGTACGCTCGCGGCCGAGCTGGGCGTCAACGCCAACACCGTCGCCGCCGCGTACCGCACCCTGCGCGAACGCGGCATCGTGGAGACGCACGGCCGGGCCGGCACCCGGATCCGGGCCCGCCCGGCGACCACCCGGCGCGACGACCTGGGCCCTCGCGTACCGCCCGGCACCCGCGACCTGTCCAACGGCGAGCCCGACCCCACGCTGCTGCCGTCGCCGGCCTGGCCCGATCCGAGCGGCTGGCGTCCGCTCTACCTGCACGCCGCCCTGTACGAGCCGTTCGCCGAAGCCGCCCGCGCGGTGCTGCGCGCGGGCGGCGTGGGCACCGCGCACCTGGCCGCCACCTCCGGCGCGCTGGACGGCATGGAGCGCGCGCTCACCGCGCACCTGCGGCCCGGCGACCTGGTCGCGGTCGAGGATCCGGGCTGGGGAAACCTGCTCGACCTGCTCGCCGCGCTGAACCTGACCCCGCGGCCGATCCCGGTCGACGACGACGGCCCCGACCCGACCGCGACCGAGGCCGCGCTGCGCGCCGGCGCCCGCGCACTCGTGGTCACCAGCCGCGCACAAAACCCCACCGGCGCCTGCGTGTCGGCCCAGCGGGCCGCCGAACTGCGCCCGATCCTTGCCGCGCACCCGCACGTGGTGCTCCTGGAGGACGACCACGGCAACGACATCTCCGGCCTGGACCTGCACACCCTCACCGGCGTCGGCGCCCACTGGGCGCACATCCGCTCGGCGTCCAAGGCGTACGGGCCGGACCTGCGCTGCGCCGTCGTGAGCGGCGACGCGGTCACCGTCGACCGGATCGGCGGCCGGCAGCGGCTCGGCCCCGGCTGGGTCAGCCACGTGCTGCAACACGCGGTCGCCCATGTGTGGACCGACCCCGACGTGGCCGAACGCGTGCGACTCGCACGCGAGGCGTACCGGGTGCGCCGTACCCGCCTGATCGACGCGCTGCGCGCCCGCGGGGTGGCCTCGGTCGGCCGGACCGGGATCAACGTGTGGATCGAGGTGTCCGACGAGACCACCGCCGTGGCCGACCTGCTCGCCCGGGGCTGGGTGGTCGCCCCCGGCTCGCGGTTTCGGATCACCTCCGCGCCCGGCCTGCGGATCACCGTGGCCACCCTCACCGCCGAGGAGACCGAGCGGCTGGCCGACGCGGTGGCCCTCGCGGTACGGACCGGGACCCGGCGGCAGACGCGGTGACGCGCCGGGTGGATCATTGCCTGGGTGAATCACCCGGGATGGATCCGGTATGAGAGGTGGGGCAAACCGAACCCCGAGGTCGGGGGCTGTCACCCTCGATACGGGTGCCCCGAGACGGGGAGCATGAGCACACTCCACCATCACGACCGTTACGCCCCGAGGATGCCCCCATGTACACGTTCCTGAAGGCCCCGTTCACGCGACGAACGTGGGCCGAGGCCGGCTACGCGATCCTCACCGTCCCGCTCGCGACGTTCGGCTTCGCCGCGGTCTTCCTGCTCGCGGTGTTCGGGATCGGGCTGACCGTCACCCTGATCGGCCTGCCGATCCTGGCCCTCGCGGTGATGGGCGCGCGGGCATGGGGTGGTGTGCACAAGGGTCTCGCGCGCACCATGCTCGGGGTCGAGACGCCGCCGCTGCGCGCGTTCCGGCCCAGGCGAGGCCCGCTCGGGCTGCTCGGCTCCGCGCTGGGCAACGCCGAGGGCTGGCGGGCCATCGCCTACCACGTGCTCAAGTTCCCGCTGAGCGTGCTGATGGCCCTGGTGACCGGCGCGTTCTGGAGCTACGGGCTGATCATGCTGGTGTATCCGCTGCTCCGGGTCGTGTTGGATCCGCACACCACCGACTCGCACGGCGTCGAGCGCCGTTCGGGGATCCAGATCGGCGACTTGTACTTCGACACCTGG
Source organism: Embleya scabrispora DSM 41855 (assembly GCF_000372745.1). GTDB lineage: Bacteria > Actinomycetota > Actinomycetes > Streptomycetales > Streptomycetaceae > Embleya > Embleya scabrispora. The sequence continues at coordinate 33,950 of NZ_KB889684.1, forward strand.
CCGCTCTCGTTGCTGGTGAGTGTGTCCGCCATCCCGATTCTGCTCCTCGCCCCCTGGGCGGTACGCGCGGTCGTCCAGCTCGACCGGCTGCTCATTCCCGCCCTGCTCGGGCCGAGCAAGTCCGCGCAACGAGTGGCCGATCTGGAGGAGACCCGGGCGATCGCCGTCGACGACTCGGCCGCGACGCTGCGTCGGATCGAACGCGACCTGCACGACGGAGCGCAGGCCCGACTCGTCGCGCTCGCGATGAACCTCAGCATGGCCAAGGAGAAGCTGGACACCGAGGACACCGAGCGTCCGATGGACGTGGACCGCGCGCGCACGCTCGTGGACAGCGCGCTGGGCAACGCCCGCGAGGCGATCGTCGAACTACGCGACCTCGCCCGGGGTATCCACCCACCCGTTCTGGACCAGGGCCTGGACGCCGCGCTGGCCACCCTGGCCGCGTGCAGCGCGGTCCCGGTGCAGGTACACACCGACATCGACGTCCGCCCGCCCGCCACGATCGAGACCATCGCCTACTTCTGCGCCGCCGAACTGCTCACCAACGTCGCCCATCACTCCGGTGCGAGCGAGGCGGTCGTCGACGTACGAGTCCGCGACGGCCGGTTGCGCATGTCGGTCACCGACAACGGGAACGGCGGCGCGAACGTGAGCAAGGGCAGTGGCCTCACCGGCCTGGTCGAGCGGGTGCGTACGGTGGACGGCGTACTGCGGATCGTCAGCCCGCCGGGCGGCCCGACCGAGGCGACGGTCGAGTTGCCGGCCCGAGGGTGAGCGCGGCCCCGGGAGCCGGGGCCGCGGGGGCATGGGACGATCGAGCCCATGCGCATCGTCATTGCCGAGGACGCCGCGATCCTGCGGGACGGCCTCGTTCAACTTCTCCTCGACCGCGACCACGAGGTCGCGGCCGCCGTCGCGGACGCCGACGCCCTGCGAGCGGCGGTGGTCGAGCACAAACCGGACGTGTGCGTGGTCGACATCCGGATGCCCCCGACACACACCGACGAGGGCCTGCGCGCCGCGATCGACATCCGCCGGGGCCACCCCGGCATCGGGGTGTTGGTCTTCTCGCAGTACATCGAGACCCGGTACGCCGCACAACTGCTCGGCGGCAACGCGGCGGGCGTGGGCTACCTGCTCAAGGAACGCGTCGTGGACACCCGGGACTTCACCGACGCGCTGGAGCGGGTCGCGGCCGGCGGCACCGCGCTGGACCCCGAGGTGGTCACCCAACTGTTCGGCGCCGGGCTGCGCAGCGGCGGCCTGAGCACGCTCACCCCGCGCGAACACGAGGTGCTCGGGCTGATGGCCGAGGGCCGTACGAACGCGGCGATCGCGAAGAAGCTGGTGGTGACGGAGCGCGCGGTGGAAAAGCACGTCGGCAACATCTTCACCAAACTCGACCTGCCGCCTTCGGACACCGACCATCGCCGGGTGATGGCGGTGCTGCGGTATCTGCAGCTCTGAGGGGCCGGGGGCGCGGTAGCCGCGCCGGCCTGTGCGAAGGGGCGGGTGGCGGTGCCCGCGCATCGAACCGCCCTGTCCGGGTTCGTCCGGCGCCGGATCGGCTCGGGCCATCCGCGGCGCCTGGGGCCTGCGGCTTCGAGAAACGGACCGTTGCGCTTTCGACTTCGCGGACCGGTGCGGGATGCCCGGATCGCCCCCTCCGTGATCCGCGCATCCCACACCGTCCTCGGGCCGACCACGGCATCGGCCCCCGGGGCGGATCGGTTCACGGCTGTACCGGCTCCTCGACCCGCATGTCGGTCCGCGCACACTCGACGGCGTGGTGTGCGCCGAGCACGATCGACGTGAACGCGGCCGGTCCGGGGCCGGCTGCGGGCGCGATCGTGCCCACCTCGTGTGTGCCCATGCCGCTCTCGTCCGTGCCGCGCGCGGTCAGCACGACGATCGCCGACACCACCGCCGCCAGGATGCCCGCCGCCGCCGCGGGCAAGGCGCGTCCGCGACTCACCCGATCGATCTCACCGGCCGGGCGGCACACCACGCCTCGCGCACCCTCGTAGCGGTGCTCCGCCGCCGCCACTCCGGCGCCGGATGCCAAGGCGTGGCCCGGTCGTTCCGAAGGCAGGTCGCCGCCTCCGGCCGGATGTGCCGCTCGTCCGTCGCGCTCCACCATGGGATGCGCGCCATCGAACCCGTGCCGCTTCGGTCGCCGTCGAACCGGGTCGGCGCCTTGGCCGGCTGCGGGTCCCGCCGCAGCAGCCGCGAGCACGGGGCGGGCGCCCGGTGGCCGCCGCCACCGGGCGTTCCCGCATACGCCAAGGGCGCGGCAAATCGCGCCCCCGTGGGCACCGGATCGGTGGGAGCCGTGCTGTGGTTGCGGTCGGATTCACGCATGCGCGACCTCCCCCGAAACGCCGTGCCCGCCCCACCCCGGGCGGGCACGGCGTAGCGCGAGGCTAGGGGCGTTCCTTGTGGGTTTCCTGTGAACGGGCGGCCGGGGAAGGGATTTTCCCGGTGGATCGGGTCGCCGCGCGGGATTTCGGTCCGTCGGCCCGGGTCCGGGACACGGCCGGGGTGGGCCGCGTGTCAAACGCGTCGGGCGCGGGCCGACTCGCCGACGCCGGGGTCCGGATGCCCAACCAGGCGCGCTCTCGGGCCGCGACCGGGTCGGCCCGCAGCGGCAGCACCACCTCGACCCGGGTGCCGCGTCCCGACGGCGGCACCCCGACGGTGACCCGGCCGCCGTGCAGCGCGACCTGCTGGGCGACCAGGGTCAACCCCAGCCCGGCGCCGGGGCTGTCCGGGCCGCGCCGGAATCGCTCGAACACCACCTCGCGCAACTCCGGTGCGATACCGGGCCCGTCGTCGTCCACGCACACCACACCACAGTCCATCCCGGGCAGCACCTTCACCAGCACCCGACCCGCCCCGTGTACCAGCGCATTGCCCACCAGGTTGTCCACGAGCAGGCGCAGCCCGGGCGCGAGTCCGTACACGACCACCTCGTGCGGCGCCTCGACGCGCACGTCGACGCCATTCGCGGCGGCCCGCTCCTCGACACCGGGCCGGCGAGTCGGCGCGGCCCGGACCGCCGCGTGCGCCACCTCGCCCAACTCCACCGGCCCGAACGCCGACGCATCCACCAGATCGCCCTGGGCGAGCGCGCGCAACGCGGTCAGTACCGACAACACCCGTTCGTGGCCCACTCGTAGATCCGCGACCACGTCCTCGCGCTCCGCCGAGGCCAGGTCCGGATAGGTGGCCAGCACATCCAGATCGGTGCGCATCCCGGTGAGCGGGCTGCGCAGTTCGTGGTCGACAGTGGCGGCGAACGAGCGTGCGGTCTCCAGTGCTTCGCGGGTGCGCGCGGTCTGCGCCGCGTACCGGCCCAGCACGTCGTCGAGGGTGCGGCCGAGTTCGTCCACCTCGACCACGCCGGACGGCACGTGTACCGCGTCGTGCGCGCCGTCGTCCGGATCCAGCCGGGCCGCCCGGCGGCGCAGCGCGCGCAACGATCGGGTGGCCGCGGCGCCGGCGGCGAGTCCGGCCAGCCCGGACAGCGGCACCGTGAACGCGGTGACCACGTACACCCGCCGCCGCAACAGCGCGGCCTGCGCGGCCGGTTCGCCCGAGGGCACGAATACGTACAGCGAGCCGTTCGGCACCGGTCGGGTCACCATCCGCCAGGACCGCCCGCCCGCGTGCACCGTCACCGGGGACGGCGCGCGCTTGGGCAGCGGCGCGTCCTCCGGTGGCTGGGGTCCCACCAACAGTGGTCCGTCCGGGGTGTCGACGCGGACGCCGACGTCCAGGGCCAGGCCCAGGATCCGGTACTGCCGGGTGCGGATGGCCTGTTGGCGCTCGTCAAGGTCGGCTCGGGCCAGGATCCGGGCGGGTGGCGCCAGGCGTTCGGCCCGCTGCTGGAGCTGCTGCTCCTGACGCTGCATCAGGTCGTGTCGGGCCCAACGCACCACGAGAGTTCCCGCGCCCAGCACGAGCAGAGGCACCAGGACGGCGACCGACAGTGCGACCCGGGTGGAGAGCTTCATCCGAGACCGCCCGAGGCACGCAATACGAAGCCGACCCCGCGCACGGTGTGCAGCACGCGGGGTCGGCCGTTGGCCTCCAACTTGCGGCGCAGGTAGCTGACGAAGGTGTCGACCACATCGGTGCGCACGTCGAAGTCGTAGCCCCAGACCCGGTCCAGCAGCTGGTCCCGGGTCAACACCAGGCCCGGATTGCGGGTGAAGACCTCCAGCAGCGCGAACTCACGGCGGGTCAGCTCCAAGGCGGCGCCGTGGCAGGTGGCGACGTGCGCGGCCACATCCACCGCGACCGGGCCGACCCGCAGCACCGGTTCGTGCGCGCCGACCGCCGGTCGGCGGCGCAGTAACGCCCGTAATCGCAGGTCGAGTTCGCGCAGATCGAAGGGTTTCACCAGGTAGTCGTCGGCGCCGCTCTCCAGGCCCGCGATGCGATCGGCCGTCTCGTCGCGCGCGGACAACATCAGGACCGGCGTCTCGGCGCCTCGGGCCCGCAGCGCGGCGCACACCTCGATGCCGCTGACCCCGGGCATCGCCACGTCCAGGACCACGACCTGGGGATCGAGTGCGGGCGCAGGCGGGGCGGCGGGAACGATCGGCGGTGCGGGCGCGATCAGCTCGAGGGCTCGGGCGCCGTCGGGGGCGAGGGAGACGTGGTACCCGGCCAGGCGCAGGCCACGTTCGAGGGCGCGCCGGATGGAGGGGTCGTCGTCCACGACCAGCACGTGCGGCGCGTGGCCGGTGCCCGGTTCCGCGGTCACCGGGTCGCGGCCTGCGATTCCGCGGCGGGCGCATGCGATATGTGTCGCCGGCTGAACGCCTCGACGCGATCTGTGATGGCCATGTCGTCGGCTCGACCCATGTCGTCCCCCGGAAGGCTGTTGCCGCTGTCGCCGAAGTTGTCGGTGCACAACCTATGGCCGGAAAGCACGTGTTGTACGGCGAATGAGGGCTCGTCAACGAGGTGGTGGGGCCGGGGCGTCGGGGTGGCCCGGGGGTGGCGGGTGAGGTGGGGCGTGGGGGGTGTCGCGAGGTGTGTCCTTCGCCATGGCGGACAACCAGCGGAACCAGTTCGTGCGGTTGATCGGGATCTGTGGGTTGCGCAACAGCCACAGCACATGGCCGGCCTGATCCCGGGTCCACGGCTCGCCGGAGACCTGCGCCTTCGCCAGCCGGGCGCGCAGGTCCTCGCCGTCCACCACGCGGGCGATCCGCGAGTACTCGCGGTCCTTGCAACGATGCCGGCGGTACACCACCAGTTCGACCAGGTCCAGCAGCCGGGCCCGGGCGGCGGCGTGGTGCCCGGGGACGGCGAGCAGCCGGATCAGCCGCTGCTTGGTGCTCCAGACCTTGGCGTGCCGGGTCCATTCGGTCGGGTATCGGGCCTCCCACTCCAGGTAGGTCAGCGCGTACGGCAGTCCGCCCCAATCGGGCACCTCGGCCGGGGTGGGCGAGTCGGTGAGCAGGGCTGCGGCGGGCGTGCGGAGCCACGCGGCGCGGAAGCGCTGCCAGGCCGCCTCCTCGGCGGAGACCGAGCGGGGCACGCGCAAGACGATCGTGTCGTACGCGGCGCGCGCCTCGCGAGTGTCCCGGGTCACCCGCAGATACCGATCCAGGGCGCGTCGATGGGCGATCTCGTCGTCCGACACGAGCGCGCGCATCCAGCCCAGCCGGGTGTCCCAGTCCTCGATCGCGCCTCGTTCCGTCACGCCGACGATCTACCCAGGTGTCCCCGGAACAAGTCCGCGATGAGGCCGGCCAGACGAGCGAACTCGTCACCACGGGGCTGGGGGTGTCCATCTCGACGGGTTTGGGGGTACTTGGGGTGGGAGCGGCGGTGGCGGCGCGTTGCCCGCCACCGGCGCGGCCCGGGTGGTTGTGGGGGTTGGGCGGTGGGGAGGGTAGCCCTCGGGTCGGGGGCGGGTCAGGCGCTGCCTGTGGCGAGTTGGGGGGTGCGGGTGATGCGGCCGGTCAGGGCGAGGGGCGGGGTGTTGGGGTGGGTCGGGCGCGGGGGGAGGGCGGCGACGCCGGAGCGGTTGGGGCCGGCGGTGGCCAGTTCGGCGCGGATGCGGACCTCCATCAGGGCGCCCGCGGGCGCGGCCAGTGCCTTGGCCAGGAGTTCGCAGGCGGCTTCGGTGCGGCCCTCGGCGCGTTCGACGACCGCGAGCGCGTACAGCGCGTAGGCACCGACCGGGGTGAGCCCCTTGGTGCCGGTCAGCCGCAGGGCCTGCCAGGCGCCGTCGCGCGCCTCGGCGATCCGACCCTGGGTGGTCGCGGCCATCGAGAGTGCGGCCAGGAACCACGCGGCCAGCGTGCCCTGTCCGGTGGAGCGGGCCAGCCGCAGACCCTCGGCGGCGTGCGTCTCGGCCTCGACGGCCCGCCCGGACAGCGCGCCGGCGACCGCGAGCGGCATCAGGGCCGCGGCGAGGGCGCCTCGGGCGCCGTGCGTGCGCAGTACCGCGGCCTCGTCGAGCAGGACCTCGTAGGCGGCCTGGTCGGTGGCCGCCGCGTGGACCGCCAGCGGGGTGACCTCCCACAGCGCGATACCCAGGCCGTACAGCCGGGCCCGGGTGGCCGGCGCGACCATCGCCGGGGAAACGCCGTCGGCGCCGAGCGCGGCCACGACGGTGCGCAGCGGGTCGTCGGCGGCCAGGGGGAGCGCGGACAGGGCCGTGCGGGCCTGGGTGGTCCGGGCGCGGTCGCCCGCCTCCCAGGCGGCGCCGGTCGCGGCGAGCAGGAGCGCGGCGCGACCGTGGGCCGCTTCCAAGAGCAGCGCTCCCGCTTCGGAGCGGTGTCCTTCGGCGTGCCGCAGCGCGGCGCGGAGCCGGATCGCGGTGCCGGAGGAGTGTGCCGAGGAGCCCTCGTCGGCGACGCCGTCCAGGTCGGTGGCGTCGGCGGTGTCGAGCAGGGTGCGCGCGCGGGTCGGGAAGCCGGCCTCCCACGCGGCGTATGCGGCGGCCACGTAGCGGCGGCGGGCCGCCGGGCGGTCCGAGGTCAGTCGGGCGGCCTGCTCCCAGGTCGCGGCGGCGGCGCCCGCGCCGAGTTCGCGGCGGGTGCGCCCGGCGCCGGCTTCCAGCGCGGCGGCGAGGTCGGCGTCGGGGCCGGTGGCGAGCGCGGCCAGGTGCCACGGTCGCCGGTAGGCGAGAGCACCGCTCGCGGCGTAGACCAGCGCTCCGTGAAGTGAGCGGCGCTCCGCAGGGCTGAGCGAGCGGCGTACCTCTTCGCGCGCCGCCGCGTCGCGGAATCGCACCCGGTGTTCGGCGGCGTCGACCAGGCCGGCCCGCATCACCGCGAGCCGAGCGCCCCGACCGATGCCGATCCGCCGACCGGCGACGGCCAACTGGTCCAGGTCGGCGGCCGGTTCGAGCGCGGCCAACGCGAGCAGCCGGCGAGCCTCCTCCGGCAGCGCCGCGAAGGGCGCGTCCCCACCGGCGACCGCCGCACCGGGACCCGCCCGGCGCGCACCCGTTTCGGCGGCGCCCCGGGAGGTCTCCGCCGCCGCCCGAGCTGCCGCGTCTGCTGCGAATTGCCCCGATGTGTCCGGAAGTTGCCCGATTGTGGCATCGACTCCCTCACTCACGGCCGTCGTCACCTGCTCCGCGGCGCCGACGCCCCGGAACACACCGCCCGCCGCGCCTTCCGGCCGACCACGTCGTGTGTCCGCCGTTGCGCGGCCCGTCGAAGGCTCCGCCGCGCGGGCCGTCGGAGCGGCGTCGGTGATGGTGCCAACGCCGGTGTCGGTGCCGGTGCCGGTGCCGGAGAGCAGGCCGGTGGTTCCCGCCCCACCCGCGGCCGAGCCGTCGTCGACTCCGCGATCCGAGGCCGCCCGCTCGGCCGCCCCCGACTCGACCCCGCCACCGCCGGCCGCGCTGCCAACCTCGGCCCCGCCCGCGCCCACGGCCGACCCAGGCGCCTCCGCCGCGCCTGCCCCGTCCGCGGCACGGCCGCCCACACCCACCGACGCCTCCGTCGCGCCCGCCTCGCTCGCGACCGGCGCCTCCGCCGTCTCCGCCTCGTTCACGACCCCGCCACCCACACCCGAATCCGCCGCCGCCGGACCCGGCCCCGCGGTCGCCCCCTGCCGCGTCGCGCGAAGCACGGCGATCGGCAGGCCCTCGGCGCGTCCCGCGATGTAGGAGACGACCGCGGCCGAGGCCGCGTCGAGCCAGTGGGCGTCGTCGACGAGGACCAGGACCGGCTGTTCCCGGGCGGCGATCAGGATCAGCGAGCAGGCCGCAGCGGCCACCACGCCGCGATCGGCCGCGCCGGGGGCCAGGCCGAGTGCGGTGCGCAGCGCCTGGGCCCGGGTGTGCGGGAGGCGGCCGATCCTCGGGTGCAGGCCGGCGAGCAGTTGGCGCAGTGCGGTGTAGGGGAGGGCGCCGCCGCCGCGCGGGCCGGCCGTCCGCAGGACGGTCATCCCCTTCGCCTCCCACATCGCCTCGGCCAGGAGCGTCGTCTTGCCCGCCCCCGCGGCCCCGCGCAGCACGACCGCTCCGCCGTCACCGGCGCGCGTCCGTTGCAACAGTGCCGTGACGGCGGCCAGTTCGTCGTTCCTTCCGTGAAGCACGGAAACTCTCCTCGCATCTCGCTCACACCCCCGTGGTGTGGCCGGCGGCCCCGCCGGATTCGGCCGGACCGCCGCACTATGAGCCTGAGCTTGCCCGTTCCCGGTCAACACATGTTCAACATTCACTCAACGTGTGGAGTCCGGGCCAAGTAATTACGGACATGTGACACCGACATCGGGTCGGCGTCACGCCGGCATCCGGCTGAATATCCGTCAGTCTTTCGGCTGAAGATCCTTCGAACAGCCGTCCCAAGGTTCTTCCCGACGTCCGGCCAACCTCCGTCCAATGTCCGTTCGAGCCCCATCCGAATGCCCGTCAGTCCTTGTACTCCGGCCGCCGCTTGTCCTTGCGGGCCCGAATGGCCTCCTCGAAGTTCTCCGTGGTCAGTCGCACGTACAACTGGGCGTGCCCCTCGTGGTCCATGTGCGAGTGCATGCTGCCGGCCTCCATGCCGGACCACAGCAACCGTTTGGTCACTTCCACCCCCACTCGACTGAACCCGATGATTCGCTCGGCGAGTTCGTACGCGTCGTCGAGCAACTTCTCGCCCGACACCACGCGCGACACCAGCCCGATCCGCTCGGCCTCGGTCGCGTCCACGTCCCGTCCGGACAACATGATCTCGAATGCCCGAGACGACCCGATCGCCCGGGGGAGCAAATAGCTGATTCCGAGCTCGCTCGCGGTGAGCCCGTTGTTGATGCCGGCCGCCCGGAAGTAGGCCGTGTCGGCGGCGATTCGGATGTCGGTGGCGGTGGCGAGACAGAAGCCGCCGCCGATCGCGGCGCCGTTGATCGCGCCGATCACCGGTTGGTGCATCCGACGCAGTCCCAGGATCACGTCGTCCAGGATCTCCATCGAACGACGGGCGATGCTGGTGCGGGTCAGACCCTTGATGCCGGGGATGCGGCCGGAATTCTCCAGATCCGCACCGGAACAGAAGCCCCTCCCGGCGCCGGTCAATATGACGACACGCGTATCGTTGTCGGCGCTCACGGCTTCCAGAGCCTCACGAAAGGGGACCATGACGTCGAAAGCCATGGCGTTCATGCGGTCCGGTCGATTGAGGGTGATGAGCGTGACATGGGGGCGGGGCTTGTCGACGAGTACGAAGGACATGGGGGCGTCATCCTCGGCATGATTGAGGGGCAAAGGGCTTCGAGTCGCACGGCGTCGGGCCGGGCGACCGGGGAACCGAAGAGCGTGAATCCGCTTCCGGTGCCGTCGATCGGGACGAACCGCCCGATCGCCGACCGGGCGATCGGCCGCGAACCGGCCGACGCGACACGTTCGGCGTCGCGTCGATGGTTCGGGGCGCGCGCCCGGTCCGCGGTGCGTACCTGGGTCGGGACCCGCACGTGGTTCGGGACACGCAAGCCATTCTTGACCAAGTCAATGAAACCGCTCAAGGCCGATCCGCGGCTCTTCGACGCCTTCGCGGGCGACTACGACCGCTATGCGGGACTGTGCGACCCTCTCGGCGAGTGGCTCGCCGGGCTCGAACTGACCGGCGACCGTGCGTTGGACGCCGGCTGCGGCTCCGGGCGGCACGCGCTGGCGCTGGCCGGCTCCTATACCGAGGTGCTGGCCGCGGATGTGAGCGCGCCGCTGATCGAGGTCGCCCGGATACGGCGCTCGCACCAGCGGATCCGCTACGAGGTCGCCTCGCTCACGGACGTCCACGACGGCGAGGGCTTCGACCTGGTGCTGAGCATGGGCACCCTGCACCATCTCTCGGACCTGGGTGCGGCGTTGGCGCACCTGAAGTCGCTGGTGCGACCCGGCGGCGAGATCGTGCTGGTCGACAACGTGGCCACCGTGCCCGGCGCGACGCGCCGGCAGTACATCGCCGGCGCCGCCCGCGAACTGGCCCACGACCTGCGGCGCATGCGCGCCCGGGACGCCTGGTGGCTGTACCGCTTTCGCACCGGCGCGGTGTGGCTGGACCACCTGATGTCGGATCACTACCTGACCCGCGCGCAGTATCGGGACCGCTACGGCGAGGTCTTCCCGGGCGCGGACTTCGTCGACCTGTCCTTCGCCACCGCGATGCGTTGGCGCCGGACCATCGGACCGACGGCGGGATAGGGGGCCGGCGCGATGCACGGACAGGGCACGACCGCGACCGCGCCGGTACGAGTCGACCTGGGCGCGGTGGCGTACCCGACAGCGCAGGTCGACATGGCGCGCTGGGTCGCCGAGCGGCAGCAGGATCTCGCCCCCGACCGACTGTTCCTGCTCACCCACCCGCCGGTGATCACCTACAGCGCACGCACCCCGGTGGCCGACCTCCCGGATCCGGCGTCGCCGATCCCGCTGGTCGAGGTGGACCGCGGTGGCCACGCGACCTATCACGGGCCGGGCCAGCTGATCGGCTACCTGATCGTGAACGTGCGGGCGCTCGGCCCCGGGGACCTGGTGCGCCGGGTGGAGAATGGCCTGCTCGCCGCGCTGGACACACTCGGCTTCCCGGCGATCCGGCGCGAGACCCCGGCGGGCGCGCCCAGCCTGGTCGGCATCTGGACGCCCGACCACCGCAAGCTCGCGTCCATCGGAATGCGGATCCGACGCGGTGTCAGCAGCCACGGCTTCGCGCTCAACATCGACCCCGACCTGAGCGCGTTCAGCACATTCACCGCGTGTGCCCTCCCGGACACGACGATGACGTCACTGGCCGAGCTCGCCGCCGAAACCGGCCGAGCGACACCGACCGAGTGGGCGGTCCGCGACGCGGTGGCCGCCGCACTCACCGAGGAACTCACCCGCCGCTAGGGCGTGTCTGCAATCCCCCGCCGAGCACCACGACGCCCGGCATCCGTCCTTCGGGCTCCTCGCCGCGCTCGGCGCGGACGCCGGTGACGTCCCACAGGTGGTGGACCGGGTCGTGGATGAAGTAGCGCGCGAAGGACTCGACGGTGAAGATCATGCCGTCGCTGCGGATGCCGGTACGGGCCCACCCGTCCTCGGCCACCGCCGCGAACGCGTCGGCCAGCGTGGCGCCGGCCGACGCGAGGTCGGCGGCGACCCGTACCGGGTCCTGCTCGGAGTAGCGCGACTCGACGGCCGTCGCGTCCTGGTCCCAGTTGGCGAACTCCGGGGCGTCCTGCGTCAGCATCAGCCGCAGTCGCTCGTCGAACAGGACGAACACGTCGCGGACGTGGCACGCGTACTCGGCCGGAGACCAGGTGTCCGGATTCGGCCGGACGCGCAGTTCGTCGCCGCCGGAGACGAGCAACTCGTGCCACGCGGCGGCGTTCGCGCGGGTCAGCGCGGGGATCCGGGTGCGCGGGACGGTCGGGGTGTCCAGCCCGCAGTCGGGACAGGCCGACTCGAGAACCCACGTCCAGCTCTTGGTCTCGGGAATGATCATGTACCGAGAATGGCCCACCCGACCCCACCCGAACAAGGCATTTCCCCGCGAAGGCCACCGGTTCGCCAGTCGGGGCGGCGCGGTGCGCGACCAGGTGTCCGAGGACGCGCGTGGTGGTGGTGCGGCCGGGGTCGGAGATGCCGGCGTGGACGCATCCGGGCGATGACCGCGAGCGATTCGTGCCGCCTGGGCACAACCTCCTCGTCCGGCTCACGGCACGCCCTACGATCGGGGCATGTTCGTGATCACGCTGACCTACGTCGCCCCCATCGAGGACATCGACGCGCTCCTGCCCGCCCACCTCGAGTGGCTCGACCGGTACTACGCCGCCGGCACCCTGCTGGCCTCCGGGCGGCGGGTGCCCCGTACCGGTGGGGTGATCCTGGCACGCGCCACGGATCGGGCCGAGCTCGACGCCGTGCTGGCGGAAGACCCGTTCCGGAGTGAGGGCGCGGCGACGTACGACGTTGTCGAATTCGCGCCCACCCGGACCGCTCCAGGGCTCGAAGGGCTGATCCCGACGGACTGAAGTGCCGACAATAGCCGTTCATTTCCAGCACATTTGATGGCGATTACTCACCAATTCAGACAAGAAACGAGTACAGGCTTCCGCATTCAGGTCCTCGGGTGATTTCGTGTTGAGAACACACCCGGTTCGGGCGATGGGGGTCGTTCACCCGCCGGGGCGGGCATCGAGCGCCGGGTATCCCAATCGCAGCACTCATTCCCCGCTCGGCGCGCCATACCCGGGTACACCGGATACAACGGCACAGCTTGCGACAGGACGTGTGGGGGAGGCGCTGACCGATGCGCGTGCGAGATACCCGGTTGCCGGGGTGGCCTGCGGAAATGTTCGTACCCGAACTGCCCGTGGCGACCGCTCGGCTGCGTCGGCGGGTCGCCGATTCGGTTCGCCACGACGGCGCTGTGCGCGGTCCGTGCCGCAGCCGGGTGCTCGAATCGGCACTGTTGCTGCGCCTTTTGGAGCGCACCGGTATCGAGGCCGACCACCACCGTCGAGTTGCCGAGTTCCTGAGTGATCACCTGGACAGCACCGAACCTTTGGATCGGTTACTCGCAACGATCGCTTTACGCCATGTCGGCGACCCTTGCGAGTACGGGACGGGCGATCTTCTCGACCGATTTCTGAGACGGGCGCCGGCATTTCTCAACGCCCGCAAACGGGTCATGCTGGAGACCGTTCTGGCCCTGCTCGGCCCACCGCGTCGGGCCGCCCGCCGGCCGTTCGACCCACGCGCGTTCGACACCGGCAACCTGCACCCGTGGGCGCACGTGCAGACCATCGCGCTCAAGGTCGCGCTGGCCGACCTCACCGGTCACGCGGACCGGGTCGCCCCGGCCGAACTGCGCCTGCTCCAGGACACCCAGCGACAACCGGGGGTTTGGGAGGGCAACATCCTGGTGCATCTGCTGGTGCTGCACGCGCTCGCCGACCGGCCGCACCTGGACGCGCTGCTCGTCAACGGCGTGGCCAAGGCGCTGGCCCACCAACGCGACGACGGCGGAGTGCCGTTCGTGACCGACACCGACACCTGGTGTGCGGTCACCGCGGGCGTCGCGCTGGATGCCTCCGGCGCCCCGTACGAGGTCCGCCGGCGGATCGGCGACCACCTGGCGGCGCGCCAACGGCCGGACGGCGGCTGGTCGTACACCGTCGCGGCGGTGCTCGCCGACGTGGACGACACCTCGGTGGCGATCGAGTTCCTGCACGCGACCGACCCGGTGCGTTACCGGCGCAACATCGACGTCGGCCTACGCGCGCTGTGGTCCTACCAGGGCCCGGACGGCGGATTCCCCACGTACATCACCGGCGCGCCGTCGGAGGCGTGCATGACCGCCGCCGCCGTCAACGCGCTGAGCGTACGCGCGGCGCGACACGTACAACGCATCACCGCCGGGCGCCGGTTCCTGGCCGCCGCGCAGCATTCCGACGGCACGTTCGAACCGGACTGGAGCCGCAGCCGCTACCACGCGATCTTCCGCGCCCTGCTGGCCATCGACGCCTGCGGTCCCGAGACCTACCGGGCCACCGTCAAGCGGGCGCTCGTCGCCATCCGCGAGGGGCAGAACCCGGACGGCGGCTGGGGCCAGCAACCCGGCGACCCCAGCGACGCGATCAGCACCGCGTACGCCCTGACCGCGTTGTGTCGGCAAAACGACCCGCGCCCGGTGGCGCGCGGCGTCGAGTACCTGCTGGGCGCGCAACGCGGCGACGGCGGGATCGACTCGGTACCGGACATGCTCGGCACCAGGCCGTTCCTGTACGTGATCCCGTGCCTGGCCGACCACTTCACCCTGCTGGCCCTGGGCCACCTCGGCAATCGACTCGCCCTGCGATCGCACCGCCCCGCGGGCACCCCGCGTGGCCCGGGCGTACTACACCCCACGACTCTGCGCGCCCCCGCGCCCGGCACCGCCGGATCGCGCGGCGAGGGCAGGAAAACTCCGACGCAGACCGGCGAAAGGAGCCCGGCGTGAGCACACCCACCGTCGTCGACCTCCCGATCAGCTTCCATCTGCCGAAGCTCGCGAACCTGTTGCCGATGACGTTCCATCCCGAGACCGACCGGCTGATGCGCGAATCCCGCTGGTGGGCGCACCGCCACCTGGGTTTCGCCTACGCCGGCGACGCGGCTCGGATCGACAAGAACGTGGACGGCACACTGCTGGTGTCGTTGTCCGTTCCGCACGCCGACTACGAACTCGCCCTGACCACGGCCAAGGTGATGAACTACCTGATCGGCATCGAGAACAGCCTGGTCGACAAGGCGGGCCTGGGCGGCAGTTCGTTCGCCACCCGTAACGTCTTCGGCCGCTTCATGTCCGATCTGCTCGGCTGGGGGGACGGCTCGACCCCCCTGCGCGAGGACTTCTCCTGGTTGCGCGAGCGCATGCCGCCCGCCCGCTGGGTTCGCTTCGTCTCCTACATGGAGGACTTCGCACACGGCTTCACCACCGAACTGGAGAGCTGGCGCGACGCCGGGATATCCGACTACGACACCTACATGGACGACCGCCGGCACAGTCTGGGCGTGCGCTGGCTGTTCGGCTTCGCCGAGGAGGGCGTCCCGGGCGTGGCACTGTCCCAGGAGGCGTTTCGCTCGCCCGAGATGGTGGCCCTCCACGACACCGCGATAGACGGATACACGCTGATCAACGACCTGGTCTCGTACCGCAAGGAACTGGTCATGGACGACCGGGTGAACCTGGTCTACTACCTCGGCGAGGCCGAGGGGCTCGACCTCGAAGGCGCGATGAACAAGATCTGCGGGCTGATCGACGCCACCGAACGCAAGTTCCTCGACCTGCGCGAGCGCATCATGGCCGGCCCACACGGCGGCGAACCGGGCATGCGGGCCTACCTCGACGAGGTCGGCCACGTGATGACCTCCAATTTGTGGTGGGCCACCGTCAGCAAGCGCTACGAACCCGGCGGACTGGGCTGGGACGGCTCGACCGCCGGCACCATGACCTTCCACCGGGACCGCGCCGTGTTCGTCCCGGATCCCCAACCGGGCGGGTGAGGGGCATCGGGACCGACACCCACCCGAGCCGGCTCCCGCCGAGCCCGTCGCCCACCCGACCCCGTCGCCGCCCGCGGATCCACCCGCCGACGCGCCTTCCGCGCGTCGGCGGACTTTGCCCGACCCTGACACAACGTCAAGGGGACTTCGGGGCGGCTTTAATCATTCACTCATGTAGCACGTCCATGCTGCCTACATGGACTTTCCGCGTTGTGGCACCCCGCGTCCTGCGGTTCGACCCGGCTCGCATCCCGCACGGACGGCGCGACCGCCCGTCGCACCCCGGCGAAATCGGCGGGCCCGCGGCGAGGTGATCGCCGGTTTCGGGGCAGGCGCTCGTTGATGGCCCTCTCCCTCGGCACCCACGACACCCGGACCCGGGGCGCCCGCCCGACGCTCGCACCGGCACCGGCACCCGGGGCCGGCCGCCGGCCGCATCTGCACCGGGTCGACCTGATCCGCGACGTCGCCTTCGTGTGCGTGATCGTGGTGCACGTCATCGGCGTCACGTACCCCTTCCCGGGCGAGGGCCCGGCGTTCACCCAACTCGTCCTGCACTCGACACGTGCGGTGTTCTTCTTCGTCAGCACGTTCGTGCTCTTCCACAGTGCCTACGGCCGCCCACTGCGCGTCGGTGCCTTCCTCACCAAGCGGTTCAAGCTCCTGGGGGTCCCGTATCTGCTGTGGTCCACCGCCTATTGGGCGCTGGGCGACCACGCGCGGATCCGACACGACCTGCCCGGCGCGCTGGCCGATCTGCGCGGCGGCATCGTCTGGGGCGGGTCCTGGTACCACCTGTACTTCCTGCTCGTGTCGCTCCAGATCGCCGTGCTCTTCCCGCTCTTCCTGAGGCTGGTCCGCGCCTGCGCCGGCCGACACTCGCTGCTGCTCGCGATCGCCGGCCTCGGACAACTCGCGGCGCTGGTGGTGCTGTTCCACGAGACGCCGCTGAGCGGCCCGCTGGAGTGGTATCGCATCCACGGTGGCATGCTGCTGCCCACCTACGGCTTCTTCGTGCTGTCCGGCGCGCTCGCCGCGGTGCACCTGGACGCCTTCCACGCCTGGGTCCTGGGCCACACCCGGACCATCTGCTTCGGCACGCTCTCGATGCTCGCGCTGACCTACGCGTGGTACCGGCACACCGTGGCCGCGGGCCGGGACACCGCGACCGCCTCGATCGCCACCCAGCCGGTGAGCCTGCTGTGGGGGCCGGTCGCGGTGCTCGCGCTGTACGCCCTCGCCGCCCGGTGGGAGCGCGCCCGGACGCCGATCCCGAGTCGGCGTGCCGCCGCGCGCGGAGCGCAACTGGCCTTCGGCGTCTACCTCGTGCACCCGATGATCCTGCGGTTGCTGGAACTGAACGGCTTCGCCGCCGCGTTGCCGTGGTCGTCCGCCGTCGACACCGTCGTACTGGTGGCCGTGGTCGCGATCGCCTCCACCGGATTTGCCTGGCTGGTCGCGCGGACCCCGCTGAGCCCGTGGCTGATCGGCCGCGAGCGGGCACCGGGTCGATGGTCGACCCGGTCGGCCCGGTCCCACCGGCGGCCCGGGCCGGCGCCGGCGGGTCAGCAGGTCGGCAGCAGGTCCTTCGCCGAGCCGGTGGTCTCCAACCACGCCTCGGGCGCGTAGCCGGCGCCGTGTCCGGTGGTCACGAGCACCCACTGATCGCTCTTGCCGCCGCGCCAGCCGTACACGTTCGCACCCTTGGCCCGGCAGGTCGCGGTCAGTTCGGTGCCCGCGCTCACCTCGGCGACGGTCTTGCCCTTGCCCGGCTTCTCACGTATCTCCAGGCCGATCGCCTGGCGCGCGATGACCGCCATCTTGGCCGTCGAGGTGGGCGAGGGCACCGAGGAGCCGCTCGCGCGCGCGGACGGATTCACCGACCCGGACGCGTTGGGCAGCGCGGTCGCCGCCGCGGACTTCTTGCCGTTGTCGCCCCCGCCGGAGGACAACAACCACCACGCCAGGATCACGATCGCCCCGACGATCACCGCCCCGATCACCAGACCGTTCCCAGCCCTGGGCGGACGCGGACCACCCGCGCTCGCCGCCCTGCGGGCGAGCGTCATTCGACGCCAATCGAACCGGGACGATCCCGCAGACGACATGCTGACTCCTTCACACGGACGTGCGGTGGTACGGGGTGAACTCACTACGCACTACTCGGTACTCGATTCTTTCCTGTACCGACCCCGTCACGGTAAAGCGATCCGGAATCGCCGCGCCGTATGATTCCCGGCCACATGTCGCACCGGACCCCTATGGTCGGCGCATGACCTCTGCGTTGCCACGGATCACCGACGACGAACGACGAGCGCGTTTGGGCATTCGGCATCGGCTGGCGGCCGGCGCGCGCGCCGCGAACGCGGAGGACGCGGCCCGCGCCGTGCTCCTGCTGCACGCCACCGACCCTGCCACGGTGTACGTGTCCGCCTGCGCGCGCCTGGCCGAACCGTCGTCGGCCGAGGTCGAACGTGCGCTCTACGACGACAGGTCGCTGGTCCGGATGCCCGGCATGCGGCGCACCGTCTACGTGGTCCCGCGCGAACTCGTGCACGTGGTGCAGCGCTCCAGCACCGACGCGGTCGCGATCACGCAGCGCCGGGTGATGCTCCAGTTCCTCGCGTCGGGTGGCTACGACGAGGCGTGGCTGGACGAGGTCGAGGCCGCCACCGTAGCCGCGCTCGCCGAGCTGGGTGAGGCGACGGCGGTGCAACTGGGCGAAGTGGTACCGCAGTTGCGCACCCAGATCCGGGTGGCGATCGGCAAGCCGTACGAGGCGAACCAGGGGGTGTCCACGCGGCTGCTGTTCACGCTCTCCTGCGAGGGCAGGATCGTCCGGACCAGGCCGCAGGGGTCGTGGTTGTCCAGCCGGTTCCGGTACACCATCGCACCGCCGCTGCCGGAGATCGGCAGGACCGAGGCCAAGGCCGAACTGGTGCGCGGGTGGCTGGCCGCGTTCGGACCCGGGACGCCGGCCGACCTCAAGTGGTGGACCGGCTGGACGGCGGCCGACACCCGCCACGCGCTCGCGGCGGTGCGCGCGGTGGAGGTCGCGTTGGACGACGGGAGCGTGGGCTACGTGTTGCCCGGCGACGAGGCGCCGAGCCCGACGCCGGAGCCGTGGGCGGCATTGCTGCCGGCGCTGGACGCCACGCCGATGGCTTGGAAGGGGCGGGACTGGTACATCACGCCCGAGCTGCGTGAGCGCCTGTTCGACCGGATGGGCAACATCGGCCCGACCGTGTGGTGGAACGGCCGCGTCGTCGGCGGGTGGGCCACGCGAGCGGACGGAGAGGTCGTCTGGCAGGCATTGGTCGACCTCCCGCCGGAGGCGACCAAGGCCATCGAGGCCGAGGCCGCCCGGCACGCCTCGTGGTTGGCCGGCACGTGTGTGACACCCCGCTTCCGTGTCCCCCTGGAGCGGGAACTGAGCGGATAGGCACGGCGTCGCCCGCCCGCCGGGCCGGCGGGCCGCCGTGTTCAGGGCCGGGCGGCCGTCACGGACGGTTCGGCGCCGACGCGCGCGGTGCGGGGCGCGGTGGTGTACACGACCAGCATGAGGTCGGGGTCGCCGGGAAAGGACAGGGTCTCGTAGGCGGTGTCCAGTACGGTGCCGTCGGCGGGGCGCAGGCGCTTGGTCCCATGCGTCTTCTCGGCCACCTGGTGGGCGTCCCACAACGGCCGGAAGCACGGGTTGCCGGCGGACAACTCCTCGACGAGGGCGGCCATGCGCGCGTCGTGCGAGTGCCGCGCGGCGTCCAGGCGCAGGAACGCGACCGTGTCGGCGGCGACCCGCTCCCAATCCGGGTAGAACCGGTCCGCGTCCGGGGACAGGAACGTGTGCCGCGCCATATTGCGCTCGTGCGGCGCCATCGCGCTCAGCCCCATCACCGCGTCGGCGGCCGGATTCCAGGTCAGCACGTCCATGCACCGGCCCAGTACGAACGCGGGCGCGTCGATCCGGTCCAGGAGCACCTGTACGCCCGGTCGCGCCGTCGACGGCGCGAGCTGCCGCGCGCTCACCCGGGTCGGCCGGGCCAGATCCCACATGTGCTCGTACTCGGTCGGATCCAGCCGCAGCGCGCGCCCGATCGCATCCAGTACGGCGTCCGAGACGTGCTGCCCCCGGCCCTGCTCCAGCCGCACGTAGTAGTCCACACTCACGCCCGCGAGCTGCGCGACCTCCTCGCGCCGCAACCCGGCCACCCGACGCTTGCGCCCGAACACCGGCAACCCGACCTCCTCGGGCCCGACCCGGGCCCGACACGCGCGGAGGAAGTCACCCAGCTGCTCGAACGACGCATCCACACTCATGCTCGGACTCTAAATGCCGTGACCCACCCGTATTCGCGCGCCCCGTCGACCCGCCTCCGAAGGTGGTACGGGCAGACCCAGGAAAACGCGGGCTCTGGGTGGGGGGCGCGGGCGCGGGCAAGGTGAGGTGGGTCAGCGGGGAACACGCCTCGCGCCGCCTGCACTGGAGTCTTCCCATGAGTTACACCGCGCTTGCCGGTCGGATCGCCGTCGTCACCGGAGCCGCCAGCGGCATGGGTGCCGAGACCGCCCGGCTGCTCGCCGCCCACGGTGCGCACGTCGCGTTGCTCGCCCGACGTGAGGATCGGCTCAAGGACCTGGCCGCCGAGATCACCGCCGCCGGCGGCACCGCCCTGGCCGTCGCCGTCGACGTCACCGACCAGGACTCGGTGGACGCCGGCGCGGCCCGGATCCGCGCCGAACTCGGCCGGGTCGACCTGGTCGTCAACTCGGCCGGGGTGATGCTGCCCAACCCGCTCGACGACGGCCGAATCGACGAGTGGACCCGGATGATCGACACCAACGTCACCGGCGCGCTGCGGATCATCCGCGCGTTCACCGCCGACCTGGTGGCCGCCGCTGCCGACGGGCGGGCCGCGGACCTGGTCGACATCTCCTCGATCGGCGCACACGTGACCTTCCCGAACTACGCGGTGTACGGCGCGACCAAGGCCGCGCTCACCCACCTGTCCGCGTCCTTGCGCAGCGAACTGGGCCCGCGCGACGTCCGGGTCACCAACATCGAGCCGGGCCTGACCGACACCGAACTCGGCTCGCACATCGACAACGCCGAACTGGGGGAATCGGGCCAACTCGGCGCCATGTTCGACGCGATCGGCAGCCTGGCCGCCACCGACGTCGCCGACCTGGTGGCGTACGCGGCAACCCGACCGCGCCACGTCAACCTGCGCCAGATCGTGATTCTCCCGACCCGCCAGGCGTGAGCGCCGGCGCGGCGGCGCGGCGGCGCGGCGGCGCGGCGGCGCGGCGGATCATCGGGTCAGGTCGACCCTGCGGACGTCCCGGGACACCGTGAAGCCCTCCCGTTCACACAGGTCGAGGATTTCGGCAGTGCGGCGGGAGGCTCGGAAGTAGGCAGCGCGACCGGGCCGGAAATAATACGTACGCCCCGTCGCCGCGCGCAGGCCCACCATCGGAGTCCGCAGCATCCCGACGCTCGGGAAAATCAGCTCGATCTCCGCCGGTGAACTCACCGCCAACGACGCGCCGTTGAACGCCGTCGTCACCCAGGCCGGACGGCCCCGAAGGGTGATCAGACCGGGCTCGACCCGTAATCCGGCCAACGGCCATCGCACGCACACGTAGCCGGTCGTGTACTTCCCGGCCATCTCCGGCACCAGCGCCGAGCCCACGATCTCCATCGCCCGATGATGAGACCCGCCGGTACGGAAAGGAAGCCCCGACCCCGATCGCCGCGGGCCGGCCCGGCGGGGGTGATGTTGCGCCGGCCGGGGGGTGTTGACTATGACTTGTCAGGCCCGCCCGCCACCCCGTACGAGGAGCCTCCCGTGGCGTTGTTTCGTCGCCAGTCCCGCAGCCAGCAGAACACCGCCTGGGGGCAGGACGTGCGCGGCGTCCTGATGAGCGCGCCGCCGGATCGCATCCGCCAGGACCTGCGGCTGATCGTCAGCCGACCCGGCCCGCACCTGGGCGCGCAGGGCATGGTGTGGCCGCTGGGCGATCGCGGCGAGATCGTCGCCGTGGCGTGCGTCAAGGGCCCCGACGGCGTCGCCGTCACGGTCGAGACGCCGATGGTGCAGCACTGGGGGATGGCGGTCGAGGACGTCTGGCTCCAGGCCGCGACGAACCTGCGGATGGAGGGGTACGGCGGCACGCCGATGGACATCTCCACCGGCAGCACGCTGCACTCGCTGCTCGGTCAGGGCTGGCCCGGATCGGCCCAGTTGTTCCGGCTCGGCGAGGCGATCGGAGACCCGCTGCGCGCGGGTGCGCTGGTCTGCCTGCCCGTGGACAACGGCCTGCTCGCGCTGCCGCTCACCTCGCAGCGCACCGTGGGCATGGCCGGCTTCGTACTCAAGACCGCCCAGGGGCTGACTCGGGATCAGCAGGCCCTGTCCAGCGGGATGTTCTGGTGGCACGAGGGCATTCTGGAGGAACTCGAAGTCAACTGGCAGGGGCCGGAGCACGCCACGCTCACCGGGTCCGCGCGATTCGGGCAGGTGGTTCGCGCACTGCCGCCCCAGTGAGTGATCACCCGTTCCGGCCTTCTCGTCCCACTACGTACCGAGGTGCCGTCATGCCCGCTGTGTTCTCCGAACTCGTCGTAGACGCCAACGACGTCCCCGCCCTCGCCGAGTTCTGGTGTCGAGTGCTCGACTGGGACCTCACCGTCCAGGGCGAGGACATCGAGCTGAACGCGCCCGACGGGTCGCTGCCCACGATCCTGTTCCAGCCGGTCCCCGAGGGCAAGGCGGTCAAGAACCGGCTGCACATCGACGTCAGCCCGGCGATCGGCTCGAACCAGGAGAGCGAACTGGCCCGCCTGCTCGCGCTCGGTGCCAAGCCCGCCGACGTCGGCCAGGGTGAGCAGAGTTGGCACGTGCTGACCGACCCCGAGGGCAACGAGTTCTGCCTGCTGCGCACCCCCAAATAGCCCGGCGCCCGCCCTGCGCGGCGGTCCCGTGCCCGTGAGCCGCCCGCCCCGTGCCACCGCGGGCGCGGGCGCGGCGGGCTCACGTCTCGGTGAGCCGGTACCGGTAGTGCTCCCGCTCCACCGTCCAGGTCCGCCCGCCTGTGTCCGGCGCGTCCGGAAAGCCGGTGCCCGCCGGGACCGCCTCCAGACGCAGCCGATCGGCGTTCACCACCGGTGCGCCGGCCACGCCGTAGTACAGCTCGACCGCCGCGTCGCGGTCGCCGTAGACCAGGATGCGGTCTTGCATGAGCACCGCCAGCGCGGGTCGCTCCGGGTCGAACAGGCCCCACGTCATCCCGTCGCCCGGATGCCCCAGGAACAGCACCGAGCGCGGCTCGGCCAACGCGAAACCGGTCAGCCGCACATCCACCGGACCCAGGACGGGCCCCGCGTCCACCGCGCCGTGGTCGAGCAGGTCGCGCAACACGTCCAACGCGCCCGGCGCCAGATCCTCGCCGATCACCGCGAGGTCGCCGGTCAGCGCGTGGGTCCGGCCCGGCCCGGCGTGCGGGCCGCGGAGCTGGAGGAAACCGCAGCGCGCCACCGACGCGCTGGTCAGCGTCCCGTCGACGGCGCGCTCCCACGCCACGGCCAGTTCCAGGCCCGGCCGCAGCCACATCGGGGCGACCAGCACGCCGTCCGGCGCGAGCTGCTCCACCCAGGCCGGCGGCAGGTCCGGCACCCCCACCGTGGCCTCGATCCGGTCGAACGGCGCCCGGTCCGCGACCCCGACCCAGCCGTCCCCGGTCCGCACGTCCACACGCGTGCCGAGCCCGGCCAGGCGCCGTGCGGCCGCGCGCGCCAACTCGGCGGAGACCTCGACGCTGACCACCTCGCCCTCGGGACCGGTCAGCCGGGCCAGCAGGGCCGCGTTGTACCCGCTCCCGGTGCCGATCTCCAGCACCCGCATCCCGGGTCGCACGGCGAGCTGTTCGAGCATCAGCGCGACCATCGCCGGCTGGCTCACCGTGCTGTCCGGAAGCCCTCGCTCGTCGGTGGACAGCACCACGACCCGGTCCTCGTAGGCGTGGGCCAACGAGGTGGCGCCGGGGGTGAACAGCTCGCGGGGCACCTGCGTCATCGCGTTCGCGACCGCCTCGGTGCGTACGCTCCCGGTCAGGCGCAGCCGCTGCACCAGCGCCATCCGCAGGCGGGCCGCCGCGCGCTCGTCGTTCATGGCCCCCGTGTACCCGCCCGGGCGGGTGTCGGCACCCCGGTACGGCGCTCGGCTGTCCACTGCGCGCCGCTCGACCCGGGCGGTGCGCCCCCTCGGCGCGCTCACGGGTGGGCGGCGCGGGATCCGGTGCGGGCGGTGATCTCGTTCGCCGACAGGTAGGCGTCGGTCTTCTCCAGGTTGCCCATCCGGCCGTCCAGGTCGGACATGAAGCCGAGCCGGACCAGGTCGTCGCCCGCGAAGGCGTGCTGGACCCAGTTGGACAACACCCGGGTGCGGGCCCGGATCGAGGGCACGGTCATCAGGTGGTAGCCGCGGGTGATCGCCTGCGCCGGCAGGCCGCGCAATTCGTAGCCGAGCGGCCGAGCCACCGCCTGGGTGCCGCCGAGGTCGACGACCAGGCCCAGGTCCTTGTGCCGGAACGGGCTCATCCGTTGTCCGCGCAACGAAGCGACCACGTTGGCGGCGGCGATCTTGGCCTGCCGATGCGCGTACTGCGCGGTCGGCGGGCAGATCGCGCCGTTGCCCTTGGCCAGGTCGGGTACGGCCGCGGCGTCGCCGAGGGCGAACACGTCCGGGTGGCCGGGCACGGCCAGGTCGGCGGCGACGGCGAGCCGACCGCGCACCAGTTCGGTGCCCGTCGTGCTCATCAGCGGGCTCGCGGTGACGCCCGCCGTCCACACCAGCGTCCGGCAGGGCAGCTTCTCGCCGGTGGTCAGCGTCACCGAGTCCTCGGTGATCTCCCGCACGCTGATTCCCAGCCGCACGTCGACACCGCGCTTGGCCAGCATCTGTAGCGTGGCCTTGCCCAGGTTCTCGCCGAGCTCGGGCATCAGGCGCGGAGCCACGTCCACGATCATCCAGCGCACCCGCGCCGGGTCCAGGCGCGGGAAGTGCCGGAGCGAGTTGGTGGTGAGCATCTCCAGGCACGCCGCGGTCTCCACGCCCGCGTAGCCACCGCCGACCACGATGAACTGGCAGCGCGAGGCGCGCTCGGCCGGGTCGGTGCTGGAGTTGGCGATCTCCAACTGGGCGATCACGTGGTCGCGCAGGTAGACCGCCTCGGCCAGGTTCTTCATGCCGTGCCCATAGGTGGTCAGGCCCGGGATGTCGAAGGTGCGGGTCACGCTGCCCGGTGCCAGTACGAGCTTGTCGTAGTGCTCGTTGGTGATGTCGCCGGAGATCTTGCGTACGACGCACACCTTGGCCGCGAGGTCGACGCCGATCGCGCCGCCGGGCAGGACGTGGGTGCGCTTGAACATCCGGTGCAGCGGCACGGCCGTGGTGCGCGAGGACAACACGCCGGCCGCGACCTGTGGCAGCAGCGGCCGGTAGACCATGTAGTCCATCGGACTCACGAGCACGATCTCGGCCTCGCGCGGACCGAGGGTTCGTTCCAGTCTGCGCACCGTCTCGAACCCGGCGAATCCTGCTCCGACGACGACCACCCGCTGCACCATGGTTGCCCCTTCCGGGAAGGCCCCGGGCAGGAAACCCGCGACCATTTGGCACATTTTGTCCAAACATATGGGGATCGTCGGCCCGACACGACCGGGGCGGGCCATCCGAGGCGGCGCCGGCGGCGGCTCCGGGCGGCTCAGCCGGCGGGGCGCCGGGACCGACCCAGCGCGAAGCCGGCCGCGACACACAGGACCGGGGCGGTCAGGAAGCCGGCCACCAGATTGAGGCCGCCGTAGCCGGCCAGACCCAGGACCGACCCGGAGGCCGCGCCGCCCGCCGCGCCGGCCAGGTTCATCAGCAGGTCCGACACGCCCTGAACGCCCGGTCGTTCGCCCGCCGGCACCGATTCGGCGAGCAGCGCCGACCCGGCGACCAGAGAACACGACCAGCCGAGGCCGAGCAGGACCAGGCCGACCATGGTGCGCCACGTGGAGTGGCCCGAGGTGCCGGCGACGAACACCGCGACCAGCAGCACGAACTGGCCGCCCAGGATCACCGGGATCCGGCCGAATCGGTCGGCGGCCCAGCCGACCACCGGCGACAGGGCGTACATCCCGGCGACATGCAGGCTGATGGTCAGCCCGATCAGGGTCAACGCGGTGCCGTGGTCCTTCATGTGTACCGGTGTCATCGCCATCACCGACACCATCACCACGTGTCCGAACGCCATCGTGGCCAGCCCGAGCATCGCCCGCGGTGCCCGGCGGACCACCGCGAGCGCACCGCGCAGGTTGCCGCGGGGCGGCTGCCGGTCGCCGAGGTCGATGCGGGCGAGCAGCAGCGGATCCGGGCGCAGCGCGGCCCACAGGATGCCGCCGGCGCCGGCGAAGGACACGACGGAGAACAGGAACGGCCCGGACAATTCGGGCAGGCCGAGTGCGCGGGCGACCACGGCACCCGGCTCGTTCAGGTTGGGGCCCAGGACCGCGCCGACGGTGGTCGACCACACCACGATCGACAGCGCCTTGGCCCGGCCCGCGTCGTCGGCGAGGTCGGTCGCGGCGTATCGGGACTGAAGGTTGGCGGCGGTGCCGGCGCCGAGGACGAGCAGCGCGGCGATCAACAGCGGGAACCACTCCAGTACGGCCGCCAGGATCACCCCGCCGGCCGCGGCCGTCGCGAGCCCCCAGCCGACGGTCAGCGCGACCCGCCGTCCGTGCCGGGACGCGGCCCGCGACATCGGGATGGCGAACACCGCCGCGCCCAGGGTGATCGCGGTGGTCGCCAACCCCGACCAGCTCTTCGATCCGGACAGGTCCTCGGCGAGCA
The DNA here is from genome assembly GCF_000372745.1 of Embleya scabrispora DSM 41855. Taxonomy (GTDB): domain Bacteria; phylum Actinomycetota; class Actinomycetes; order Streptomycetales; family Streptomycetaceae; genus Embleya; species Embleya scabrispora. The sequence goes on from NZ_KB889684.1 coordinate 60,341, forward strand.
GGCCGCCGACGGTCAGCGCCGAACCCATCCCCACACCGCCGACCACCTGCGCGGCGATCAGGACGCGTACGGTCCGCTGCTGAAGCGCCGATCGGTCGACCCGCTCGGGATCGGCCGACGCGGATATGGCCGGATCCAAGTCGGTCATGCCGGGTTCACCACCAGGTTTGGAAGGGATACGCGAACCCACAGCGTGACGGACGGACCCGGGTGATCCCAAGTGGGGGCCATGGTGACCCGGTCGTCGGTGGCGCGAATCGTTGGGGACTGCAAGATCATTCCACTGGAGCGGGCGGGCGGTCGACTGGGATGATGCGGGCATTCCAATGGGACGATCGACGATCGTGGGGGAGCGGACGTGTTCATTTCCGAAGTGGGCGGAGTCCGGGCGCCGGACACGGCGAGCGCGCGGGCCGCGTACGGGGTCTGTGCGGAGTACGCGGAGATCGGGCTGCGGAACCACTCGGTGCGGTCGTACTTCTGGGCCGCCTCGGTGGGGGCGGCCCGGGGCATCGAATTCGACGCCGAACTGCTCTGCGTCGCGGCGCTGTTGCACGATCTGTCGCTGACCGCTCCGTTCGACAGCCATACGCTCGCGTTCGAGGAGGCGGGTGCGCACCTGGCCCGGGTCTTCGCGGCGGGGGCGGGCTGGGCCGAGCCGCGTCGGGACCGACTGGCCGAGATCATCGTGCTGCACATGCGCGACGCGGTGCCGGCGGAGGCGGATCCGGAGAGTCACCTGCTTCAGATCGCGGTGGGGGCCGATGTGTCCGGGCGCGGACTGGATTCCTTCGAGCCGGACTTCGCCGCGGCGCTGCTGACGGCGGTGCCGCGAGCCGGGTTCGCGCCCGCGTTCCTGCGGGCCGCGCGCGATCAGGCGGAGCGCAAGCCGGCGAGTGTGGCGGCCGAGTTGATGCGGGGCGGGTGGGCCGAGCGGATCTGCGGGAATCCGTTGGACCACTGACGCGGGGCTCGCAGCGGCGCCGCCGGGTGTGTGCCCGGTCGTGGTCCCGGGTATGTACAGGCGCCGCAGACCGGAGGGATCGGCTGACCCATGGCGATGCTCGACGAAGACCAGGCCCGGGCGCTGCTGCGGGCCCTGGACGACCCGGAGCATCTGGCGGCTCCGCCGGATTACGACGCGGTCGCCACGCGCGAGCGTTTCGACCGGCTGGTCGAGCGATTGCACGCGGACTTCGGATGTCGCTGTCCGGTCGAGGGCGCGGCCGGAGCGGCGAGTCGACACGGGGTGATCGTGGTGCCCGCGGCGGCGCTTGCGGGGACCGGGCGGATCACCCTGGTGGTCAGCAACTTCGGCGACATGGTCGTCACGAGCGTCGACGCGCCGGACGATCACCCCGTCGGCGCGGCGCCCGCGTACGTGTCGCCGGCGGACCTGGAGCGGGTCGAGGCCGCGCTCGACGAACTCGGCTATCGGATCGTGCCGGAGGATGTGTTGCGGACGACGTACGACGGGGTGAGCCGGCTCGCGGACCATTACACGGTCGAGGACGGGCCGACGTGGTGGATCAGGTTCTTCGACTACCCGTGATCCGGGCGCCCCGGTGCGGGCCGTGTCGGCGTCCGGGGTGCCCATGCGGCAGGTCGCCGTCGGCCCGAACGACCGTGCCGGGACCGGGGCGCGACCGCCGCCGGGGGCCGGCCGACGGCCCGAGCCGGGGGCGCGTCGATCACGGCGGCGCGACCACCTCTGGCTGGGGTTTTGTTCCATCTCGGTGACGGTCTGGTCGAACTCGCCTACCTCCGGATCGGCTTCCCCGCCTGCTGGTGTGCGATGTCGGTGACCGGAGCGCCGTTGGCCGAGGTCGAGGCGGTGTACGCGTCGACGTGGCGGGACTTGACCGGACCGGCTTCGGATCCGCAGGCGGGCGACGAAAAGCATTGCGACCACTACATCTGAAGTACTATAACTGTAGTCATCGTCGCATGTCAGCGATCCCCACAGGAAAGAGCCCGGATGCGAAAGCTCACGTACTTCATCGCCGCGACCCTCGACGGCTTCATCGCCGACAAGGACGGCAACTTCGACTTCTTCCCGGTGGGCGAGGACGTCCTGGCGCACCTCGTCGCCGAGTACCCGGAGACGCTTCCGGCGCATGTGGCCCCACACGTGGGCGTCGCACCGGACGCCGAGTTCCGGCACTTCGACACGGTCGTGATGGGCCGGGCCACCTACGACCCCGCCCTGCAAGTGGGTATCACGAGCCCGTACAGCCACCTGCGTACGTACGTCGTCACCGGCAGCATCACCGAGAGCCCCGACCCCGGGGTGACCCTGGTGGCCGGCGACCCGGTCGCCAAGGTCCGCGAATTGAAGGCCGAGCCGACCGGCAAGGGCATCTGGCTGGCCGGCGGCGCGCGCCTGGCGGGGAGCCTGATGGGCGAGATCGACGAACTCGTGATCAAGACCTACCCGATCCTGATCGGCACCGGAATCCCGATGTTGTCGGGCGAGTTCGAGGTCACCGCGTTCACCCGCACGGGCGGCACGGTGCTCGCCGGCGGGACGTCCGTCGCGACCTACAGCAGGACGTGACGGCGCGACGGTCGCGCTCCGCCGCCACGCGAGGCCGTCGGCGGCGGGGCCCGGTCGGGGCGGGCTCAGTCGAGGGCGAGTTCGAAGTCCCAGACCCGATGTTCGATGCGTAGACCGGCGAGGGGCAGGGCCTGGCGTACGGCGCCCTCGGTGTCGCCGTCGAATTCGAACACCGCGAGTTCGCGCACGTCCGGATACGTCCGGCGGATCGACTCCACCAGTTCGGCGACCAGGGCTCCCAGGATGGCGGCCCCGACCCCGGGGGCGGTGATCGCCTCGCCCGCGTTGAGGTACGCCCGGTCGTCTTCGACGGCGACGGTGAGCTCGGCGCCCTCGCCGATCAGGCCCACCCGGGGCGGGGGCAGTGTGCGCACCCGGACCGCGGGCAGGCCGCCCGGCGGCCACCAGCCGCTCGGGTCGACCGTCCAGATCCGGGCGATCTCGCCGGTGACCCGGGCCCCGAGCACCCGGGCCGCCTCGCCCTCCGGCCCGGTTTCGGTGCCGCTCCAATGCAGCACCCGCGCCCCGACGGTACGGGCCTGCTCGGCGGCGCGCCGGTACATCCGCACGAACGCGTCCCGTTCCTCGGCGGTCGCGGGCGCAGCCCCGGGGCGGGGCTCGCAGACCAACCGGCGCGCGAGTCGATCGGCCCGCTCGCCCTGCGCGGTCACGGCGGCCTCGCCGTCGCCGTGGATGCTCAGCCGGCCGAGCATCCGGCCGGCGCGACGCGCGGTGACGGTCCCGATCCGATCGCCGGACGTGTCCGCGGCGGAGCCGATGCCGACGCCGGTATCGGCATCGGCCGAGGCGGCGATCGAGGGGGTCTGCGACGGCGACGTCGGGGCGGGAAGGGTCACCGAGGCGTAGACCTCCGTGGCACGCCGCTCCTCGGCCGCGGGGTTGCCGACCCAATCGAGAGAAATGTCGCGCTTCATGGACCCATCGTCCCCCGACCGGGGTGGGCACACAGATCGCACACCGCCGTCCGGCCGGGCCGGCCCCGTCCCGGACCGGACCCGGACCCGGATTCGGGGTGGTCGGGCGGGTGTGCCGTCGGCGGGTGCGGCGTGCCCCTGCCGTGTGGGGTGCGCGGGTGTGGCGGGGCCGGGGTGCTGTGGCCGCGACGCGGCGTGCGAGGGGCCCGGGCCGGGCGTCGGCCGGACCCCTCGGGGCGGGTGGGCTCGGGGCTACGGGTGAAGCGCGGCCACGATCGCGTCCGCGAGGCGGTCGGCGGCGCCGTCGGCGTGGGCGAGAAACAGGGAGGGCTCGGTCAGCTCCAGTTCCAGCAGGGTGGGCGTGCCGTCGGCGCCCGGGATGAGGTCGACGCGCGCGTACAGCAGGGGGCCGACCGGGATCTCGGTCAGCACTCGGGCCGCGACCGCGAACTCCGCAGCGGAGGGCTCGCGTGCCTCGATCTGCTCGCTTCGGTACAGGTCGCCGACCACTTCGGCGGTGCCGTCGAGCATGGCGCCCTTGCGGACGGCGTGGCTGAAGACGCCGTCGAAGTAGACGAGTGCGGTCTCGCCGACGGTGTCGACGGCCTCCAGATACGGCTGGACCATCACGGTTCGGCCGTCCGCGAGCAGGCTCGTGGCGTGCCCGGCGGCGAGTGCGCGTTGTTCGGGTGAGGCCAGGTCGTAGCGCTCGGTGTCGAGGGACCCGGCGCTGACGGCGGGCTTGACCACATGCAGGCCGGACGTGGGCAGCGTGACGGTCGAGTCGGGCTCCAGCCACATCGTCTCCACGACGGGCAGGCCGGCTCTGGTCAGGTCGCGCAGGTAGGTCTTGTCGGTGTTCCAGGTCACGATCGACGCCGGATTGGCCAGCCGCGGCACGCTCGCGGCCCACTCGATGAACTCCTTGCGGCGCGCCGGGTAGTCCCATACCGAACGCAGGACCACCAGGTCGTAGGCCGCCCAGTCCACCGCCGGGTCGTTCCATACGGCGGCCTCGGCGCGGATGCCGTGAGCGGCCAGCGGTTCGAAGAGCAGGCGCTCGTCCGGGTCCAGGTCCGGCAGCTCGGCGCAGGTGACGAGGGCGACGCGAGGTTCGATCATGCGGTCAGATTATCCGGACACGCGGACGGAAGATCACACAAGTCCGACCGTGTCTCATATGAACGACCGACGAGATGGTCGGTGCACGATCTGCCGATGGCCGGCGGCGCACCTCGCGGGAAGGCGTGCGCCGGGCGCGGTGCGGACGCGGGACGGGGCGGGCGTCGGCGACCGGCGACCGGGGCCGGATGCGCCGGCCGGTGGTCGAGTCCGGGGTGGCAACCGGTGGTCGGGTCCGCCGTCGGGAGTTTCGGTGCCTCCTTGGTGGTGAGAACCATGACAGGGAACGAAGCTTGGGGGCACCGTGGTCGGCACGTCGGACACCGCGCCCTTCGGGCCGGTCGAGATAGTCGCCGTACGCCACGGCGAAAGCATGGCCAACGCGGCCTTTGCCGCCGCCGAAGCGCGCATCGGCTCCTCGCCGGCCGACGGGGCACCCGAAGGGGACGACGGGGCAGTCGAGTTCGACCTGGCGACGGCCGGTCGGGACGCCGACATCGCGCTCAGCGCGCGGGGTGAGGACCAGGCCGGCGCCGTCGGGCGACGGCTCGCACTCAAGGGCGAGACGCCGGACGTGGTCCTGGTCTCGCCGTACCGCCGGGCCCGCTCGACCATGCGCATCATCGCCCGCGAGGCCGCCCGGGTCGGCCTGCTGTTGCCCCGGCCGCGTCGCGACGAGCGCCTGCGGGACCGCGAGATGGGGATCCTGGAACTGCGGACGGCCGCCGCGATCGAGCAGCTCTACCCGGAGGAGGCCGAGCGTCGACGCCGGGTCGGCGACCTGTACTACCGCCCGCCCGGCGGCGAATCCCTCGCCGACGTCGCGCTGCGGTTGCGCACACTGCTGACCGACCTGCGGCACGAGGCGCCGGGCGCGCACGTGCTGATCGTCGGGCACGACGCGACCGTGCTGATGCTGCGTTACATCCTGGAGGGCCTCACCGAGACGGACGTGGACCGCCTGGTCCGGACCGACCCGGTGGGCAACGCCTCGATCTCCCGCTGGCGCGTTCGGGACGGGCGGCTGCGGGCGATCCGCTACAACGACACGCGGCATCTGCGCGGCATCGACGTGCGCTGAGCGGCGGAGGTCGCGTCGCCGGCTCTGCCGGGGCGCGGCGTTCGCGGCAGCCGACGGTCGGGCACGGGGGAGTGGGCCCGACCGCCGGCGCCTTGATACCCACGGGATGCGGTGCGCCGTCGCGCATTGGGGGTGTCAGGTCCCCTCCGTCCCGTTCGGTGCCCTCTGGTTTCCCCTCTGCGGGGCCGGAAAACCGCCTCCGAACGAAGAGGTCGAACCCGGCCGGACCAGGCTGCCAACCGATCGCGGACACGACCATTCGAAGGCGATAGCGCCATTACCGAACAGAAATATGACGCTGTGTCAGTAACCGGAAGAGGAACCCTCGCGCCCCATTTCTTCCCTGATCAGCCGCTTGATCACCGATCCGGCACTCCGCCGGAATCCATCGGATCAACCCCTCTCGTCCGCCTGACAACCATCCGGTCGCCGGGTGGGCGAGCGCGGCGCCGGGTGCGTGGGCGCGGCGCCGGCCGGCCGCTCCGGCGCCGCGGTCACTCGTGCGCCGCGGTCACCCCCGGGGCAACCGCTCCAGTGCGCCGATCAGATCCGGGTACCGGCGGGTGCGGGCGCCGCCGTCGACGCCGTAGACGCTGCCGGAGACGAAGGACGCCTCGTCGGAGGCCAGGAACAGGACGACGGAGGCCACCTCCTCGGGTTCCGCGAACCGGCCCAGCGGGGCGTTCTCGACGTACTCCTCGACCACGCCCGGGACATGCCACATGCCGGCCGTGGCCTGCGTGCGGATCAGGCCCGGGGCCACCGCGTTCACCCGGATGCCCGACGGCCCCAGTTCGAGGGCGGCCACCTCGGTCAGGGCGACCACGCCGGCCTTGGCCGCGCAGTACGCGCCCATGCCGCGGCCGGGCTGGACCGCGTTGAGCGAGGCCAGGTTGACGATCGAGCCGGCGCGGCCGTCCTGGGCGCGCATGACCCGACCCGCGTGCTTGACGGTCAGGAACGCGCCGTTCAGGCACAGGTCGACAACACGGCGCCAGGCGGCGTAGTCGTGGTCGGCCAGTTCGGCCGCCGTACCGCCGCCCGCGTTGGCCACCGCGATGTCCAGAGCGCCGAACTCGTCCACGGCCGCCCCCACCAGCCTCGCCACGTCCTCCTCGACGGTCACGTCGCACAACCGGGTCACGCACCGCTCCGGGCCCAACTCCGCGGCCAGCGAAGCCAATCCGGCGGCATCGATGTCGCCCGCGACCACGTACGCCCCCTCGGCCGCGAGGCGGTGTGCGACGGCCCGCCCGATGCCCGCCGCCGCCCCGGTCACCAGCGCCACCTTGCCCGCCACGCGTCCCGCGCCGACACCGCTCTCGATCCGCGCGCTCACGCCGTGCTCCCCTTCGTGTTCTCGTAGTCCTTCACTGCTCCGCCGACGGCCTGCGCCGTGCGGTCGCGCCAGGTCTGGGACAGGCCCACCTGCCAGTCCTGGGACGCGAGCGGGCCGTGCGCGGCACCGGTGAAGTACGGGATCACCTCGCGGGCGATCAGTTCGTAGGAGCGCTTCGTCGCCTCCGCGTCCGCGAAGTCGGCGCCCATGAACAGGTAGGTGCCGAATCCGCCGGACTTCTGCCACAGCCGCTCGATCTGACGAATCGCCATCTCCGGCGTGCCACAGATGAACGAGCCGGTCGTGTTGCCGTGTTCGATCCGCTCGGCCAGTGGCGTGGTGGTGTCCAGCGGGATCGGCAGCACCTTGGCCTGGTAGTTCTGGATGCCTTCGAGGCCGTACGCCACCTCGCGGCGCGCCTGCTCCTCGGTCTCGGCGATGTGCATCATGCCCATCAGCCGCCACTTGGACCGGTCCATGGTCTGCCCGTACCGGTCGGCGACCTCGTTGGCGATGCCCCAGTGGGTGCCGAGCGCGTCGAAGCCGCCCTCCTGGCTCGCGGCGATCGAGAGCATGCCCGCACCGAACCGCCCGGCCGTACGCGGCCCGGCCGGCGAAAACGTCGCGGCGACCGCAAGTTCCGGCGACGGGTGGGTGTACGGCCGCAACTGCAACCGGGCATCGCGCAGCGTGAACCAGTCGCTCTCCCGGGTCACCGGTTCGCGGCCGGCGAGCAGTGCGACGATCGCCTCCAGCGACTCCTCCATCATCGTCCGCTGACGAGCGGTGTCGATGCCCAACATGTGTGCGTCGGAGGCGAGTTGGCCGGGGCCGACGCCGAGCATGACCCGGCCGCGGGTGAGGTGGTCGAGCAGGACCAGCCGATCCGCGACGTGCAGCGGGTGGTGGTACGGCAGCGAGACGACGCCGGTGCCGAAACGGATGTGCCGGGTACGGGCCGCGGCGCTCGCGATGAACAACTCGGGCGAGGCGACGATCTCCCAGCCGCCGGAGTGGTGCTCGCCGATCCACGCCTCGGCGTAGCCGAGCCGGTCCAGGTGCTCGACCAGGGCCAGGTCCTGTTCCAGCATCAGGGTGGGGTTGCGCCCCGCTTGATGAAAGGGGGCCAGAAAGACCCCGAACGCGAGCGGGCTGCGCTCGCCCATGGCGACCTGCCGGGCGATCTGCTGCGGTTCCGTGTGTGCCACCGCGACTCCTTGAATGACCCCGAAACTGATGAGCCGTCACCGTTCCAGGTTGCGATGCGCGAATCAATAGTTGCACTATGCGAAAGGGTTCGCGGATCCGCGATCCGCCGCCCGCGACACGGACACGCCCGCCGCCGTGTTCCGGGCCTGTCCCGGGGCGCGCTACCGTGCGGGGAAGCCCGAAATGCGTTGGCCCGGTCGGCGTGGAGCGGGTAGGAAGGGTTGTCATCCTCGGAACGACCCGTGGAAGACCACCCTCGGATCCCCCGACCGCAGGACGAAGGACGCGCGCACGCCATGGGCTACATCGATGTCAATACCGTCGGCTTCACCCTCCCGGACGGGCGTGTCCTGCTGGACGAGGTGTCCTTCCGAGTCGGTGACGGCACCACCGTGGCGCTGATCGGTGCGAACGGCGCCGGCAAGACCACGCTGCTGCGGATCATCACGGGTGAGCTGAAGCCCGATACCGGCGCGGTCGCCCGAACGGGTGGACTGGGCATCATGCCGCAGTTCGTCGGCCGGATCCGAGACGCGTCCACCGTGCGCGACCTGCTCGTCTCGCTCGCCCCGCCGCGGATCCGGGACGCGATGCGCGCGGTCGACGAGGCCGAGCTGGCGCTGATGGAGAACGACGACGAAAAGCGCCAGATGCGGTACGCGACGGCGCTCGCCGAGTTCGGCGACGCGGGTGGCTACGACATCGAGCCGGCCTGGGACCAGTGTTGCCAGTCGGCGCTGGGCACCACCTACGACGGCGCCAAGTGGCGCGAGGTGCGCACGCTCTCCGGCGGCGAGCAGAAGCGGCTCGCGCTGGAGGCGCTGCTGCGCGGCCCGGACGAGGTGCTGATCCTCGACGAGCCGGACAACTATCTCGACGTCCCGGGCAAGCGCTGGCTCGAACAGTCCCTGCGCGAGACCCAGAAGTCGGTGCTGTTGGTCTCGCACGACCGCGAACTGCTCGCCCGGGCCGCCGACCGGATCGTCACGATCGAACTCGGCGCGGCGGGCAACACCGTCTGGATCCACGGCGGCTCGTTCGGCACCTACCACGAGGCCCGGCGGGCCCGGTTCGAACGCTTCGAGGAGTTGGGCCGGCGCTGGGACGAGGAGCACGCCAAGCTCAAGGCGTTGGTCCTGATGTACAAGAACAAGGCGGCGTACAACGACGGTCTGGCCTCCCGGTTGCAGGCCGCCCGGACCCGACTGCGCAAGTTCGAGGAGGCCGGCCCGCCGCAGAACATCCCGCGCGAGCAGGACGTCAAGATGCGGCTGCGCGGCTCTCGCACCGGCAAACGCGCGGTGATCGCCGAGTCGCTGGAACTGACCGGCCTGATGCAGCCGTTCGACGCCGAGATCTGGTACGGCGACCGGGTCGCGGTACTCGGCTCGAACGGCTCGGGCAAGTCGCACTTCCTGCGCCTGCTCGCGGCCGGCGGCACCGATCCCGAGGTCGAGCACGAACCGGTCGGCGACACGGTGATCGCGCCGGTGGCGCACACCGGCCGGGCCCGGCTCGGGGCGCGGGTGCGGCCCGGGTGGTTCGCGCAGACGCACGACCATCCCGAATTCGCGGGCAAGACTTTGGTCGACATCCTGGGCCGGGGCAACGAGCACCGCAGTGGGCTGGGCCGCGAGGGCGCCGCGAAGGTGCTCGACCGGTACGAACTCGCCTACGGTGCCGAGCAGCCCTTCGACACCCTCTCGGGCGGCCAACAGGCCAGATTCCAGGTGCTGTTGCTGGAACTCTCCGGCGCCAACCTGCTGCTGCTCGACGAGCCGACGGACAACCTCGACCTGGTCTCGGCCGAGGCGCTCCAGGACGCCCTGGAGGCATTCGACGGCACCGTGCTGGCGGTGACCCACGACCGGTGGTTCGCGTCGTCCTTCGATCGCTTCATGGTCTTCGGCCAGGACGGCCGGGTCCGCGAGACGGACGGCCCGGTATGGGACGAGGGGCGCGTCGAACGCGCTCGCGGCTGAGTGAAACAGACGGGTGGGCACGGGAATTCCGCGCCCACCCGAGTCCGGGTGTCCGGGTGCCGGTATCCGGAATGACGTCGACGGGCGCTCTGCCCTACGGTTCGGCGGATGCATCCCCACTTCGACGCGGCGAACGAATCGTACGAGCCGACCGGATCGACCGACCCGGACGACGTGATCATCCGGTGCAACGACAATCCGGCCATCCGGATCCGCCTCCGCGACGCGGTCAGCCCGGACGACGAGGTCGCCGCGCGCTACCCGGCATCGCGGCTCGTGCACTACACCGTCGAGATCCAGGCGCCCGGGATGGCCGCGCATCTCGATCGTGTGGTCGGCTGGACCGGCGAGGCGAGGGAAATAGCCGGCTTCCTGACCGACCTCGCCCGTGACTTCGGCGGCTGGGACGGCGAACGCCGCTGGCACACCGACGATCGCGATCTCACCGTCACGGCGGTCTTCCGGTCCGGCGGGCGAGTCGAACTGACCTGGGAACTGCGACCGAGGCGGATGGGCGGCTGCGGCTGGGCCGCCTCGGTGACCCTGGTGGTGGAGGCGGGCGAGCAGTTGGCGATGCTCGCGGCTGATGTCCGGCAATTCCTGTCCCGCGCGGGTGGGTGAACGAGCCTTTCCACCGGGGCCGGCAAGCTTTGCGAATTCGTTGCTCCGCGGCTCCGTCGCCCCGGTCGACGGGCGGCGGTCTGGGCCGCCGGGCCGGATTGCTCGGCTCGGCGCCGGCATGCGATTCACCCGGCGTCATCGACCCCGGCTCGGATTCACCCGTGCTCGGCGAAGGCCGCGGCAAGGGCGCCGCGGTCGGCGCCCGAGGCGATCAGCAGGCGGAGCAACACCCGTGCCTTGTACGGGTCGAGCAGGCCGGCGTTGAGCAGGCCGCGGCGTTGCAGGTCGGTTTCCGAGCCGATCGCGCCGTAGGTGTGTCGCAGCACGGAACCGGCGCCGGTGCGCGAGGTCAGCACGACGGGGATGCGCGCGGCCAGTTCGCCGAGAACCGGCGCGAGTGCGGCCGGTACGTGGCCGACGCCGAATCCGGCGACCACCAGGCCCCGTTGGTCGGTCGGGAAGTCGGCGAGCAGCGCGCCGTCGTCGTCGAGGGTGACCGAGTACAGCGCCACTCGGGCCGAGGTGAGCGCCACCGGCTCCGGGATCGGCAGCGGCTTGTGCGCCGGCGGCGTGGCCAGGATCCGTACCCGGCCCTCGACGACGACCCCCAGCGGGCCGGTGTCGGGCGAGCGGAACGTGGCGGTGCTCGTACTGTGCGTCTTGCGCACCCTGCGCGCGGCGTGGATCTCGTCCCCGAACACCACCAACGCGCCCAGCCCGCACGCGGATTCGGCCGCCGCGACGCGGGCGGCGGCGAGCAGATTCGCGGGACCGTCGGGGCCGGCCAACGTCGGGTTGCGCATCGCGCCGGTGAGCACGAACGGCTCCGGGTGCGGCCAGACCAGGTCGACCAGGTAGGCGGTCTCCTCCAGCGTGTCGGTGCCCTGGGCCACCACGACGCCGGCCGCCCCCGCGGCGACCGCGCGCGACGCGGCGGCGACCACGTCGAGGACCTGGGTGAACGTCAGATTCCCGCTGGGCACCGCCTGTACGTCCTGCACGTCGAGCGCGACACCCAGATCCGCGAGGCCCGGTACGGCGGCGATCAGCTGCGCCCCGTTCAGGCGGGCGACCACCGTCCCGGCATCCGCGCCGACCGCCCCGGCCATCGCGATCGTGCCCCCGAGTGTGAACAACGCGACGCTCATCGGCAGAGCCTCCTCATCGATTCCTTCAGCGAACGCCGCCAAGGTAACCGCCTCCGACGGCGGCCGTTGCCCGACGTTGCCCCGATCGACACCGGGACGGTGCCTGCGGCGCCGCGGACGCGGTGGGCCGAGTCCGGGCACCGGTCCCGGACGTGCGGCGACCCCGAGGGACAAAGGTCCACTCGGGGTCGCCGGGGGATTTCCGTGGTGCTCCGTTGCCGTGCACTGCCCGGCGGTGTCGCGTGCCGCTCGACCGGTGGTGACATCGTCCGGTCGATCCGGACCGCGGGTCGGTGGTCACCGTCGCCGTCACCGGGTGAGCAGCTGCAGGTTCCGACGCATGCGTACCGACTCGATCGCGGCGGCGCTCTGCACCACTTCGTGGGCCGCCCGCTCGGCGCGACGGGCCTTGGCGGCGGCGCGCCGGCTGCGCAGGGCCGCCATGACCAGACGGTCCCGGTCGGCGCCGGCGAGAAGCTCCTGCTGACGGCTCTTGTAAAGCTCGTACTCGATCACTGTGTCCACCTTCTGTTACTTCGACCCGGTCTCCCCGGCTCGTGGTAACAGCTTCGCGTCCCAGTGGGGGGTCGGGCATGAGGCGGATGCCGCATCTATGCCGGTGCCCGAACCCGGCCCGATACCTAAGCCGCGCCGAGGAACCCTAAGGCGGGGTAAGGCGGCCCGAGGCACGCCCTAAGGCGCCTGAGGCGGCCCGGTTTCGCGGCGTCGACCGGCCGTATGGTCCGGCCTGTTGCGACGGGCGGACGAGCGAGCGTATGCAGATGTATACCGTCGGTCGGCGCGGGGGACAACCGCCGTGTGCGGTGCCCCGGCCGACCGAGGCGGGCACGCGCGCGGATCCGGCCGGGAGCGGGTGCGGGTCGGGAGTCGTGGGTCGAGGAGGAGCGCTGGCGGTGCGGACGCGAGCCGAACGGGACGCGATGACCGCCGAGATCGGCTTCGCCGTGCTTTCCGGGCTGCTGCTCGCCGGTCTGGTCGGGGTCCTGTGCGCGAGTGTGATCGCGATCCTCGGTCTCGACGGCGACACCCGGGACACGGTCGTCGAGAGCACGTTCCTCGTCGCCCTCGGCGTGCTGGTGTGGCGCGTTGCAGCCGTCCTGTCCGCTTCGATCGCGAGCACTCCCGCGTCGATCGCGAGAACCGCGGCGACGAGCGCGGACGCGACGAACGCCTTACCCCCGAGGAGGGTTGAGCCGGCTCGCGCGAGCGCCCCGGCGGTGGTGATGCGCCGCGGCCTGCCGGGCGAGTGCCGATCGATCGGTCCGCCCGGCCGCGCGCGGTTCGAGTGGGGTGCGTATTCACCGGTTCACCGGTTCCGACCCCCGACCCGGCTCCGCCACCGGGCCCGGGAGGATGGCGGGATGGTGTCAACCGTGCTCGCATCGCTGACCGTGCCCTGGATCCCCACCGCGCACCGGATGGACGTCCTGCGCTGTGCCGACCTGCCCGAGGACTACACCGTCACCACCGCCTTCGTTCTCGCGCTGGACGGCCTCGGGCGCACCCTGCTGACCCGGGTGGACCGGCCGGGACGCGGCTGGGAGGTGCCGGGCGGACACCTGGACCCGGGGGAGACGCCGGCCGGGGCGGCGGCACGCGAACTCGCGGAGGAGGCGGGGCTGCGGATGCCCCCCGAGCGGCTCACCCTGCTCGGCGGCCAGCGGATCACCCTCCTGGACCCGCCGCCGGCCGACTACCGCTATCCGACCCGGGCGTTCCAGGCCTTCTACTCGGTGCGGCTGCCGGATCCGGGCGCGCCGACCCGGCCCGACCCCGCGTCCGAATGCGACGCGGCCGAGTGGGTCGAGCCGGCCGAGGTGGCCGCGCGCTGCCGTGGCGCGGCCTGGTTGGCGCTGCACGCCACGCTGCTCGACTGAGGTCCGAGGGCGGCGTACGGGCCGAGCGGCCGATCCCGTGTGCCACCTCACCCCCCTGCTCGGCAGCGCCGCGAAACGGGCTAATCTGCACCGATGATCACCGTCTCCACCGCCAACGTCAACGGCCTGCGCGCCGCCGCCGGCAAGGGCTTCACCGCATGGCTGAACGCGACCGAGGCCGACGTGGTGTGCCTGCAAGAGGTGCGGGCCACGCCCGAGCAGCTCACCGACGAGGTGCGCGACCCCAAGGGGTGGCACGCCTACTACGCCCCGGCGGCGGCCAAGGGCCGGGCGGGCGTGGCCGTGTACAGCAGGGTCGAGCCGAGCGCGGTGCGGATCGGGTTCGGGTCGGCCGAGTTCGACGCGGCCGGACGGTGGATCGAGGTGGACCTGCCCAAGGCGACCGTGGCCAGCCTGTACCTGCCCACGGGGGAGGCGGAGACGCCCAAGCAGGAGGAGAAGAACCGGTTCATGGCCGACCTGGTCGCACACCTGAAGGTGATGCGGGCGACGGCGGCGATCGGCGGACGCGAGTCGTTGGTGTGCGGGGACTGGAACATCGCGCATACCGAACACGACATCAAGAACTGGAAGGGCAACGTCAAGAAGTCCGGCTTCCTGCCGGAGGAGCGGGCCTGGCTCGACGCGTTGTTCGGCGCCGCCGACTGGCACGACGTGGTCCGTCGGATCCACCCCGACGGCCCCGGGCCGTACTCGTGGTGGTCCTACCGAGGCAAGGCGTTCGACACCGACGCGGGCTGGCGGATCGACTACCACGTGGCGACCCCCGCCCTGGCGAACGCGGCCGTGACCGCCGTGGTCGAACGCGCCGACACCTACGCGGAGCGCTGGTCCGACCACGCGCCGGTGACCGTGGCCTACGACATCTGAGCCGCCCGCGGCGGTCGAGTCCGCGGCGAGTCCTCGGCGGACCGCCCGCGAGACGGGTTCGACACGCGGCCCGGTCAGCCCGAAATCGGACCCAGCGCGCGACCGAGCCTGGTCGACCAGACCGCCTGGGCGCCCCGCGCCGACGGGTGCTCGATGCGGAACCGGTCCCAGTCCGGAACCGGCCAGGTCGCGATCTCGCCCGCCGTGATCGGCACCCCGCCCACGACTCGGCCCAGCAGTTCGGGGCGCAGCCGGGTGTGCGGCGATTCGGCGAGCAGGACCGCGTCGTACAGGTCCTTGGCGAAGACGCCGCCCTCGGCCGCGTCCCTGCGCAACCAGCGCAGCTTCCAGGCCAGGGACAGCGCCCGGCTCGCCACCGGCGCCACCACCGGCGGCCCACCGCCGGCGCGGGGGATCGCCGTCCACCGCGCCGGCTCGGGCATCGACTCGTCGAAGGCGTAGTCGACTTGGATGGTGCCTTCGGGCAGCCCGTCCGCACGCCAGGGGATGATCAACCGCACGCCGCGCCCGCCGCCGTCCGCGTCTGCGCCGTACGACCCCCCACCCTCGACGCGCGCGTAACCGCCGTCCAGGACCACGCCCGCACCCGCGTCGGGGCACTCGTTCAGGGCATCGACGAGTTCGTGGTGCGGTGACTCGCCCACGTCGTCCCACTCGTCGTCGTACGGCTCGTCCCACTCGCCGTCCCACTCGTCGTCGCAACAGCTCTCGACCTGCACCCACGCGGTTCCCTCGGGCGGTGGGCAGACCCGGATGCCCCGGGTGTCGAACTCCTCGTCGCACCACAGGTCGGCCGCGCCCGCGCCGGCGAACACCTCGGGCCACTGCTGGACCACGGCGCGGTGCGGGACGTGCGGGTGCGGGCCGAGCGGCTGGACCGGTCGTATCGGCGAGCGCGAGACGACCCAGTCCAGGTCGCCCGGCTCGCGCGCCGCGGCGCCCAGCCACGCGGTCAGTGGCATGCTCCCGCGCAACACCAGTGCGCCGGCCGAGGGCCCCTCCGTGCACAGCCGCAGCGTGTGTTCCAGGGCCCGCCGCCGAGCGGCCCACCAGTGCCGACGCCGCGCGGGGTCGGCGAGCGCCGGCACCTCGATCCCGCTCCCGCGATCGGAGGCCGCGCCGTTCGGCATCGTCCCGCTCACCCGCTCACCCGCAATGGGCGGCGGGGACGGCGGTCGCGGGGTCGCCGGTCCGGTCCGTCGCCACGCCGAGCGGCGAGGTGGGGTGGCTCCAGCGGGACTTCCGCCGGCACCGCTCGCAGCACCAGTGCGTGGTCGGCATCGCCATCAGCTCGGCCATGCGCTCGCGCGTCTCGTCGTCGGCCGGTGTGTACACCACCATCCGAGTCTCCGGCACGCTCAGCCCCAGCCGGGTGCCGGCGAAGTCCATCCGGCCCAGTTGGTTGTGCACGATCCGCTTGATGTGCCGATTGCCCGAGCCGACCTCGCGGCGCGCCCACAGCCGGGCGAACCTCGGGCTGCAACTCGCCAGGCGTTGCACGAACGACTCCCACTCCGGCTCGCCCACGTGCCGGGCGAACGACGCCTGCAACTCGGCGACCATGCGCGGCTCCTCGAACTCCCGGTCGAGGAACGGATTGCACTCGTCAGGAGACATGAACGTGGCCCAGATCACGTTGCGTTCGTTGAGCGGTTGCTCGACCAGACCGGGAAACACCTTGTGGTACGCCGTGTTCCAGGCCAGCACGTCGTATCGGGCGTTGTACACGGCGGTCGGATTGGGGACCAGGCCGTCCAGAATCTCCTGGATCTCCACCGGCAACGTCGTCGCCGCCTGCGCCTCGATCTCCCAGGACACCTGCGCGAGTCGGTACAGGTGGGTGCGCTCGGCCGGGTCGAGTCCCAGCGTGCGGGCCACCGCGTCGAGCACCTGCACGCTCGCGTTGATCGGCCGACCCTGCTCCAGCCACGTGTACCAGGTCACCCCCACGCCGGCGAGCATCGCGACCTCCTCGCGGCGCAGGCCCGGAGTACGCCGGCGCAGGCCCGGCGGCAGGCCGACGTCCTCCGGGGTCCGGCGTTCGCGCCTGCTGCGCAGGAACGCGCCCAGTTCGGTGCGTCGGCTCGCGGTATTGGTGCTCATCCGGCCATCCTCATGCCTGCCGCGGTTCGCTGCCAGGTGCTCTCGGTACCAGGATCGACAGACTCTCGGCAACAGGATCCCGCCACCCGCACGATCGCGGCATGACCATCACGACCGCGGCGCCGGACACGGCGCGACGCGCCCATCCGCTGCTGCTGACCGCACTGCTCACCGCCCAGTTCATGGCGTTGCTGGACACCTCCGTCGTCAACGTCGCCGGCCCCACGATCCGTACCGACCTGGACACCAGCGGTGCGGGACTGCAACTGGTCATCTCCGGCTACACCGTCGTCTACGCGATGCTGATCGTCACCGGCTCGCGGCTCGGCGGCCGGCACGGCTTCCGTCGGGTGTTCGGCATCGGCCTGGTCGTCTTCACCGTCGCGTCGCTGCTGTGCGGCCTGGCCTGGGACGACACCTCACTGATCGCGGCCCGCGCGGTCCAGGGCGGCGGCGCCGCGCTGATGGTGCCCCAGGTGCTCAACCTGATCCAGGCCACCTACGCCGGCGCCGACCGGGCCCGGGCGATGGGTCGTTACGCGGCGACCATCGCCGGCGGCATGGTCGCCGGCCAGGTGCTCGGCGGACTCCTGGTCAGCGCCGACCTGTTCGGGCTGTCCTGGCGGCCGGTGTTCCTGATCAACATCCCGGTCGGGATCGTGCTGTACGTGCTCGCCCGCCGGGTGTTGCCGGCCGGCGGGACCCCCGCGGCGCGCGGCCTGGACGTTCCGGGCCTGGCGCTGCTCGCTCCCGCGTTGCTCGCGCTGGTCGTTCCGCTGGTGATGGGGCACGAGTTGGACTGGCCGACCTGGGGTTGGTTCAGCCTGGGCGCCTGCGCGGTGCTGTTCGCGCTGTTCGCGATCGTCGAGCGACGTGTGCCGGCGCCGCTGATCCCCACTGAGCTGCTGCGGGTGCCGGGCGTGGTGGCGGGTGCGGTCACGCTGTTGTTGGTGATGACGGCGTTCGGCGGGCTGATGTTCGCCACCGCGCTGTACGTGCAGAGCGGTCTGGGCTACAGCGCGTTGGAGGCGGGGTTGACCTTCATCCCTTCCTCGGTCGTGTTCGCGACGGTGTCGTTGCGGTGGCAGCGGTTGCCCGCTGCCTGGCATCGGTGGTTGCCGACGATCGGGATGCCGATCGGCGCGCTCGGGTTCGCGGCCACCGGATGGGCGTTCGGCAGCGGGCAGCCGCTGGTGGTGATGCTTGCCACGATGATCGTGAGCAGCTTCGGCCTGGGCGTCGCGTACAGCCCGGTGATGATGCTCGGGCTGCGCCGGGTGCCGCTGCCGCGGGCGTCGGACGCGTCCGGGCTGATGGTGACGATGATCCAACTCGGTCAGGTGCTCGGGGTGGCCGCGTTCGGCACGCTGTACCTGTCGGTGGGTGGCGACTTCCACCACGCGGGCGAACTGACGGCATGGGCCATCGCTGCGACGGCGCTGGCCACCACGGTGCCGGCGGCTCGGTTGGGGCGGTGATCGGGGGCCGGGACCTCGGGCCGTGAACGCCGCACCGCGCCCGGGTCGTCGGTCAGCCGGTATCCGCCGCGACGTCCGCCGCGTCCTGGGCGGCCAGGACGCGGTGGCCGTGTTCGACCGACCAGGCGCCGAGCGCGCGGAACGGAACCAGGAGGGTTTCGCCCAGCTCGGTCAGGGCGTACTCGACGCGCGGCGGGGCCTCGGCGTAGGCCCGGCGGACGACCAGGCCGTGGTACTCCAGGCGGCGCAGCGTCTCGTTGAGCACCTTGGCGCTGATCCCGCCGATCTGCGCGGCCAGCGCGCCCGGCCGCATCGGGCCGTCGGCCAGTGCGTAGACGACCACGCTGTTCCAGCGGTTGGTGAGCAGGTCGAAGCCGATGCGGGCGCGGCAGTCGGCGACGTACTCGCCCTCGTGCTCGGTCATGGGGCCATTGTGGCCCGGTCGATGGTTACCGGATGGTGCGTATCGGCCTGCCTAGCTTCGAGGGGTCGGAGTCGGTCTCTCGAAGCGAGCGGGGTAGTGCTGTGCGAATCGGAATCCTGGGCGCGGGCAACATGGCCGGCGCGTTGGGCGCGAAGTGGGTCGAGGCCGGGCACGACGTGCTGATCGGGGCACGTTCGACGCAGCGGGCGCGGCAGGCGGCGAAGCGGGTCGGGGCCCGGGCGGGCGGTTTCGTCGAGGCGGCCGGGCACGGCGACGCGGTGTTGGTCGCGGTCGGGCACGCCGCGACCGCCGAGGTGATTCCGCCGGTGGCCGGCCTGCTGGTCGGGAAGGCGGTGCTGGACTGCTCGAACCCGATCGTGCCGGGGCCGGGCGGGCTGATGTTGACCACCGACGGAGGGCGGTCGGCGGCGCGCACGCTCGCGGACGCGGCGCCGGGTGCGCATGTGGTCAAGGCATTCCATCTCGGCGCGGCCGAGTTGTGGGCGGGGCCGCATGGGAGGGGGCTCGCGGTGCCGCTGTGCGGGGACGACCCGGACGCGCTCGCCGTGGCGCACACCTTGGTCGCGGCGCTGGGGTCGGTGCCGCTGACGGTCGGCGGGTTGGACCGGGCGGGCTATCTGGAGGCGACCGCGGCGATCGTGATCGGGATGTGGTTCGCCGGCCAGGATCCGCGGACGATGTTGCCGGCGGCGGAACACGCGCACGGGTAGCGAACACGCGCACGAACCTCGGTCGAGGTGGGCCGAGCTGCCCTGCCCGTGTGGCGGTTCCGGTGGGGTTTCGGGGGTTCGTGGACCTGGTGGGACGAGGACCGGTGGGGGGTACGACGACACCGCAGGAGTGTGGAGCCAGGTCCTACGGGCCCTCGCCCAGATACTCGATCAGAACCGGTACGTGGCTGTGGTCCGGGTCGCGGACGGCGGTGAGCAGGGTCAGTCGGCCCTCGCCCGCCCGGTCGAGCAGCGCGGTGCGAGCCGCGTGCGCCGGTGCGGCGTCCAGTTCGTCGCGGTAGCGGGCGTGGAAGACCTCGTCGGCCAAGCCGCCCGCGTGCCAGGCCCGGCGCAGCTCGGTGGACGGGGTCAACTCCTTGGGCCACGCGTCGAGGTGCGCGTCCGCCTTGGCGAGCCCGCGCGGCCACAGCCGGTCGACCAGGACGCGCAGGCCGTCGTCCGGATCGGCCGGCTCGTATACCCGGCGCACGGTGATGGTGGGTCCGCCGGTCGTGTCGCGCCGGGCCATCGTGCCTCCCGCTCGTGGGGGTGATTTCGGTGGCGTGTACCCGACTCGGGGCGATCTCACCGTCGGTCCGGCCCGGCGCGCGATTCAGTACGCGATGCCCACCGGTCGGCGGTAGGTCGCCGGGTCGTCCAGGACCGCGAGCATGGCGTGCGCGAGGTCGGCTCGGGCGATGGTGCTGCCGCGTGGGACGCTGCCGCCGATCCGGGTGCGGTAGGTGCCGGTGCCGGCGCCTTTGGTGAGCATCGGTGGTCGCATGGTGGTCCAGTCGGCGTCGCTGAGGGCCAGCGCGGCCTCCATGGACGCCAGGTCCGCATACACCCCCTTGAGCATCGAGCGCAGGATCGGGATCAGTGCGCCGCGTACGAACACCGAGTCCTCGCGTGGCGTCGGGCCCACCGGCGCCGCGCTGATCGTCACCACGCGTCGCACGCCGGTGTCGGCCATCACGGCCAGGATCGCGGTGGTCGCCGCCGTTGCGATGCCGGGCCTCTTGCGGTTGCGCGGTCCGATTCCGGACAGCACCGCGTCGCGGCCCTCGATCGCCTCGCGCAGCTCGGCCGGGTTCGTCACGTCCGCCCGTACGACCTCGATGTTCGGGTGTTCGAAGGCGGGTCGGGACGGCGCCCGGACCACGGCGGTGATCTTGTGTCCGGCGGCTGCGGCGTGGCGCAACACGTGTTCGCCGGTGGCACCGGTCGCTCCGAGGACGGTGAGCCTCATGTTCTGCCTCCCGAGGTGGGTGAGTGTTCACTCACCTCTCCATGGTGAATACTTGCTCACCACTACGTCAAGTCCGGGAGACGGACCGCCCCGAACCCCCTCGGAGGCACCCGAAGCCCCCGGATCGGACCGCCCACGACGAACGGACGACCGCCTCGATGCCGCACTCGCCCCGCCCCGAACCCCCGCAGCGGGAGCCGCACTCGGCGACCCGGGGGCCGCGACAGGTCGTGCCCACCCGGCAGCGGATCCTGGACGCCGCCGAGCACCTGATGCGTACGCTCGGCCTCGCGCGGACCACGACCAAGGAGATCGCGCGCGCGGCCGGCTGCTCGGAGGCCGCGCTGTACAAGCACTTCACCGGCAAGGAGGAACTGTTCGTCGCGGTCCTCCAGGAGCGGCTGCCGCCGCTGGGGCCACTGCTCGCCCAACTCGCCGAGGAGTCGGAGGAGTCGGACGGCCCGGATGGGTCCGACGATCCCGATGGATCCGGCGGGTCCGGTGGGTCCGCGGAGTCCGGCTCCGACGGGGTCGAGCGGCGCCTGGCCGCGATCGCGACTCGGGCCGCCGAGTTCTACGAGCAGAGCATGCCGATCGCCTCGTCGCTGTTCGCCGAGCCCGCGCTGCTGCACCGCCACCGTGAGGCGCTGCGCGGTATCGGCGCCGGTCCGCATGTCCCGCTGCGCCTGCTCGCCGCCTACCTCACGGTCGAACGCGACCGGGGTCGGATCGACCCGGACGCCGACCCGGACGCGGCCGCCGCGATGCTGCTCGGCGCGTGCTACCAGCGGGCGTTCCTACGGCACTTCATGGGTATCGAGGACGGCCCGACGGTGGCCGAGTTCGCCGCGAGCACGGCTCGTACCCTGATCCGAGGCATCGCCCGCTCCTGACCCGAGGCGGACCCGGGGCCGGTACGCGGCGGACCGTGCCCGAGGCGCGGGGGCGTCATGTCGGTGTGGGCTGCGAAACTCGCGGCGAGAGGTGGACCGCAATGTCGGAGCGGCCTTCTATCGTGCGCGTATGGAATTGAAGCAAGAGATGATCACGATCGACTGCGCCGACCCGGGCACTCTGGCCGCATGGTGGGCGAAAGCGCTGGGGGTGGAGATCGCCCAGGACTTCGGCGACTTCGTGATGGTCGCGGCGCAGCCCCTGGTCCTGGGGTTCCAGCGGGTGCCGGAGGATCGGGTCGGCAAGAACCGGGTACACGTGGACTTCTCCACGTCGGACCGCCCGGCCGCGGTCGAGCGGTTGGTGGCTCTGGGTGCGACGGTGGTGGCCGAGCGCGATGCGCCGGGGCTGAATTGGACCACGATGCAGGATCCTGCGGGCAACGAGTTCTGCGTCTCGGGCTGATCGCGGACCGGCCGGCGACGCCGGTGGGGCCGATCCCGGTGCGATCGATGTCCGGCTGAGCTCGGCGGGGTGCCGCCGGGCGCATCGTCGGGAACGGAAGCCGGCACGAATACCCGGCGGCCCCGCGCTCGGGGACTGGGTGGGCCACACGTTTGTGCACAGGTAACAGGCCCATGCACACGATCCGGGTCGACGCCATCACCCCCGCGCCACGCTCACCGAGACCATGCGCGAGTGACGGGGCGCGCCCTGCCGCTCGACTCGGATTTTGCAACCACAAGCCCTCCACCGTCCCGGCGGTCGAGGGCTTGTCCTGTTCGGGTCGGGCGGCGTGGGGTTCGGTCAGGGACGGGTGCGGAGGTAGCGGCCGCGTGGGAGTTCGGTGACCAGGACCGGACGACCGTGCGCGGGAACGGTGGTGCGGCGCTCCTCGGTCATGCCCAGTTTGCTCATCACCTTCGCGGACGCGGTGTTGTCCTCGTGGCAGATGGAGACCAGGCGCGGTACGCGGGCGTACTCGAAGGCGAAGCGGAGCACCTCGAAGGCGGCCTCGGTGGCGAAGCCGTGACCCCAGTACGGGCGGGCCAGCCGCCAGCCGATCTCGACGGCGGGCATCACCTCGGGCAGGAACTCCGGTACGGCCAGGCCCGCCCAGCCCGCGAGTGCGCCGACCGGGCCCGGTTCGGCGGTGCGCAGTTCGATCGCGAACAGGCCGAAGCCGCGGGTCTCCCAAGCGAGTTCGTAGCCTGCCAAGGCGGCGGCGCTCTGCTCGGGGGTCCGCGGCAGGCCGTCGCCCACGTAGCGCATCACCTCGGGGTCGGCGTTCATCGCGGTGAGCGCGGGCAGGTCGTCGTCACGCCAGCGGCGGAGCAGGAGACGGTCGGTTTCGATCATCGGACCATCCTGCCGGAATATGACGCTCGGGCCGAGCGGTTGGGCGTGGCGGTGGCCCGTGGTGGGACCGCGGCGAGACCCGCTCCGCAACCCGAATCGACGCCCGAATCGAGCCCAACGCGATGTCCGATTCCCGCCGGACGACGCGCCCGTCATCGCGCACAGTGGAACCCGGAAGCACCTGTGACCAGTGCACACGGCAATCGGCCGGTGCACGCGACACCGGACCGGCGCGCATGGCAACCAGCCAGTACACCCGCCAACCGACCGGCACCCGGCTGCCCCCGTGCGGCCCCGACGAAAGGAAGCGCTCATGATCGTCCACACCACCCTCGACAGCCCCCTCGGTGAATTGCTGCTGATCGGCGACGAACGCCCCGACGGCACGCTCGCGCTGGCCTCGCTGTCCGTGCCGGGCCAGAAGGGCGGCGCCGCGGTGCCCGTCGACTCGCGACCGGACCCGGCCGCGTTCGCCGAGGTGGTTCGCCAACTCACCGCCTACTTCGCGGGCGCGCTGCACGACTTCGACCTGCCGATGGCACCGCGCGGCTCGGCCTTCCAGGAACGCATCTGGGACGCGATCGACGAGATCCCCTACGGCACCACCACCACGTACGGTGCGATCGCCGAGCGGGTGGGTACCTCGCGGGCGGGAGTGCGTGCGGTCGGTACCGCGATCGGGGCCAACCCGCTGCTCCTGGTCCGGCCGTGCCACCGGGTGATCGGCGCGGACGGCGCGCTGCGCGGGTACGCCGGCGGCCTGGAGCGCAAGGAGTACCTGCTCGCCCACGAAGGCGCCCTCCCGGCGCGGGTGCGGTGAGCGCGGTGGACACGCTGTTCGCCGCCGAGCCGGTGGCCGGCACGGAACTCGCCGCGCGGGTGGACGAACACGGCCATGCGCTGACCCACCGCATCCTGGACCCGGACACCTGCCGCGAGATCGCCGAGCTGTACGACCACCCGGAGCTCTTCCGGGCCACCATCGACATGGCTCGACATCGCTTCGGCTCCGGCCGGTACCGCTACTTCGCCGCACCCGTGCCCGAGCCGATCGCGGCGCTGCGTGCGTCCTGCTACCCGCACCTGTTGCCGATCGCCCGGGCTTGGGCCGAGCGTCTGGGTCGGCCCGCACCCTGGCCGGACACCCTGGACGAGTGGCTGACGATGTGTCATGCGGCAGGCCAGACCCGGCCGACGCCGATCCTGCTGCGCTACGGACCGGGAGATTGGAACGCGTTGCACCGGGACCTGTACGGCGACCTGGTCTTTCCGCTTCAGGTGGTGATCGGCCTGGACGAGCCGGGAGTCGACTACACCGGTGGCGAGTTCCTGATGGCCGAGCAGCGCTTCCGGGCCCAGTCGCGCGGCACCGCGATCAGCCTGCCGCAGGGGCACGGGCTGATCTTCACCACCCGGGACCGGCCGATCCGTTCGGCGCGCGGCTGGTCGGCGGCGCCGATGCGGCACGGCGTCAGCACCGTGCACACCGGGCTGCGCCGCACACTCGGCCTGGTCTTCCACGATGCGGCGTGAGGTGAGGTACACACTGATCGGGCCGGACGGGCGGCCCTACCGCAGTGCAACGCCCGGCACGTTGGGCGGTACCACGAACGGTCGGCTGTACGGTCGGCTGGACTGCCGCAGCGCGTTGCGGGCCATCGCGCGCGGCGGCTATGTCGCGAGTCGGGTGTTCTTCGTGGACGAGGCCGCAGCGATCGCGGCCGGGTTCCGACCGTGCGCGGTGTGCCTGCCGATGGCCTACGCCCGCTGGAAGGGCCGCCCGCCCGCACCGCACACCGACGCCGAACTGGCCGTACTGCTCGCCAGGTTGGCCGGCTGCCGGACGTTGGCGATCGGGCACGGGCGAGACCGCGCCTCGACCGCCGCGGCGCACGCGCTCGCGGCGGCCTGGCCGGGTGAGGTGGTGGCGCTCGTCTCGTGGCCCGAGCAGGCCGCCTCGTGGCTGCGTCCGGCATTGCGGCTGACCGCACAGGCTCCGGACGCGTGGGTGGTGGCGGGCGCGGCACCGGGCTGGGCAGGCATGCGTGACCGGCTGCTGCGCAGCACCGACTGGGATCCGCGACGCACGTACGCTTTCGCGTCGTTGGCGGACGCGATCACCGATCCAGGTCGGGACGACGGGCCCTGGTGGGCGGTGGCCCGGCCGGGCTGAGGCCGGCCGAGCCGATGCCGACTACCTTTTCGCGTACCGGATTTGCTCGAAGGGCCAGTGTTCGGCCAGCCAGGCGGAGACCTCGCGGTACAGCGGCTCGTCGAGTTCGGCCCGATCGGCCCGGACCCAGGAGCGCACCGCGGTGACGGCGGGGTCGTCCCGGTCCGGGTAGATGTAGACGCAGCCGATCACGTCGTAGTCGCCGGCGTTGCCACCGTTGTCGAGCACGGTGTACGTGAAGCCGGTGCGCTTGGTGAAGTCGTCGGCGTGCCGGACCAGATCGCGCAGATTCTCGTCCGCGGTCAGCCCGTCGAGCGGCGGCCAGTGGCGATCGGCGAAGCCGGGGGTGGCCCGGATGTGCTCGATGCTCGACGACCACGCGGCCAGATCGGCCCGGTTGTGCCGGGCGGCCAGCGGCTCCAGTCGGAAGGACGGTGTGCTCGGCGGCGCCGGCACGACGAATTCCGTTGGGACGAAGGTGGGTTCAGCCATGGCGGGAGCCTACGCGGCGGGGTCCGGCCGGGCGACCGCGGGTTGTCCGAATTCGGCGGTCAGCGCGGCCAACTCGCGCCACTCCGCGAGTGGCATGCGGCCTTGGTCGGAGGTCAGTACCTGGAGGCAGACGTGGTCGGCGCCCGCGTCCAGGTGTGCGCGGATTCGCTCGGCGATCGACGCGATGTCGCCGAGCGCGCACAGCGCCTCGACCAAGCGGGTGCCCTCGCCGTCGAGTTCGGCTTCGGTGAAGCCCAGCCGGCGCAGGTTGTTCACTTGGTGCCGGGCGATCCGGTAGCCGGCCGTGAAGCCGCGCGCGACGTCCACGGCCCGGGAGCGGTCGGTGGACAGGACCGCGGTCAGCGATACGGACAGGTACGGTTCCGGGCCCATCGTCTCGCGGGCCAGCGCGGTGTGCTCCACCGTCACCAGGTAGGTGTGCGCGCCCCAGGTCCGGGTCCCGGCCAGCGCCAACATTTTCGGGCCGAGCGCGGCGAGGACCCGGCGGCCGGGGCGGTCGGGCGCGGTGGCGACCAGGACGGCGGCGTCCATTTCGTCCAGGTAGGCGCCGACGGTCGCGACGGCGGGAGCGGTGTCGGCCTTGGGCATGCCGGCCACTTCCCCCTGGCCTGCGGCGCGATGACCGCCCAGGCCCAGGACGAAACGGTCCGGATACGCCTCGTTGAGGGTGCGTTCCGCGGCGGCCGTCAGGCGCGGGGTGCGCTCGGACATGATCGCGATTCCGGTGGCGACCGGGAGCGTACGGGTCGCGGCCAGCAGGAGTTGGGCGTGCGTGGTGGCCTCGCGGCCGATGCCCTCGCCGACCCACAGGCCGCCGTAGCCGAGCTCCTCGATCTCGGCCGCCGCCTCGCGTACCGCGCCGGCCGGTTGCCCGTCGAACGCGAAGGTCCACAGGCCGAGCCGCCCGAGGGCGGCCTTGTCGTGCGTCATCGGATTCCTTTTCGTTGTTGCCGTGGGTGGGGGCTGCCGTGGATGGGGTTGTTGTGGGTGGGTCGGGTGCCCGCGCTGTCGCGCGGGCCCGCCGGTTGCGGCGCCGGTTGCGGTTCCGGTCCCGGCGCGCGGCCATGCCCCGGGCACGGCTCCGCCTCGACCCATACGGAGGCTGCCTCCGGTTTGCTTGCCCCACCATATGGAGGCAGGCTCCGTTTGACAACGTCCGAGAGGAAACGCCGATGACCCGACCGATGCGTGCCGATGCCCGCCGCAACTACGAGCGACTGCTCGCCGAGGCCCGTGTGGTGTTCGCCGAGCACGGCGTGGACGCGTCGTTGGAGGACCTCGCCCGCCGGGCCGGGGTCGGCATCGGCACGCTGTACCGGCACTTCCCCACCCGCGACGCGCTGGTCGAGGCGGTGGTGCGGGACCGCTACGACGGCCTCACCGCGCGAGCCGAGGCGTTGCGCGACACCGAGGCCGCGCGCGACGCGTTGGCCACGTGGCTGCGGCTGCTGATCGAGGGGGCGGGCACGTTCCGGGGAATGAGCGCGACGCTGATGAACACACTCGCCGACGAGACCTCGGAGCTGTACGCCTCCTGCCATGCGATGCGTGCCGCCGGCGCGGACCTGCTCACCCGCGCCCAAGCGGCCGGCGAGGTCCGCCCGGACATCGACACGGACGAGCTGTTCACCCTCGCCCACGGCATCGCCTGGGCCCACGAGCAGCGCTGCGGCGACGACCCGGAGCGCCTGCCCGCACTCGTCGACGTGGTCGTCTTCGGCCTCGCCACGCGTCCCTGAGCCGAGTGCCGCACCCGGCGACGGCGAGCGGGTCGGGACCCGTTCGGCCGGTGGGACGGGGGCTGGGTCAGACTTCGTGGTCATGGACATCCAAGCGGACGGCTACGCGGACGGCCTTGCGAAGAGCGGTGCGGACCGCCGGACGGACGGTGGCGCGAACCGGGGCGCGGCGGGCGGATTGACCACCGCCGCCGGGGCGTTGTTCTTCGACGGCGAGGGACGTGTGTTGCTTGTCGAGCCGGACTACAAGCCCGGGTTGGAGTTTCCCGGTGGGATCGTCGAGCCGGGGGAGTCCCCGTGGGCGGGCTGCGTTCGGGAGGTTCGGGAGGAGTTGGGGATCGCCCTGGACGGGCCGCCGAACCTGCTCGTGGCGCAGTGGGTGGCACCGGTGGACGGCCACCGTGGGGGGATGCGCTGGTTGTTCGACGGTGGCGTGTTGAGCCCGCGTCGGCTCGCCGAAATCCGGCTCCAAGCCGACGAGTTGCGCGCCTGGCATCTGCTGACGCCGGACCAGGGAGCGGCGGCGATGCCGGCGGAGCGGGCCCAGCGGCTGCGAGCCGCGCTGCGGGCGCGGGGCAGCGGCCGGGGGATGTACGTGGAGGCCGCGGGCTGACGGGCGCTGCGCCGAGCGGGTGGCGGGTCGATCGGGTGGTCGGCTCGGGCAATTCGCCGGCCGCGTTGCTCAAGGTCGCGGAGCGGCGTTCGGCACGGCGGCGGTTGGTCTCGGCGGGCTGATCGGGTGGTTGCTCGGGTGCTTTGCACCCGGGCCGCTCAGGGTTGCGGAGAGGTGTTCGTCACGGCCGTTGTGAGTACCTGGATCAGTGGGATCGGTGCGTTGTCGGCCGCCGGCGGGTGTACCAGGAGTGTGCCGTCGGCTGCGATGCCGAAGCAGCCGCCGGCACGGTCGGTGAGGATGGCCTCGTCGGGGTCGAGCAGGATGGGCGGGCCCGCGCGGAGGATCGGGGTGTCCGGGGTCAGGCCGGCGCGCAGTACGGCCGCGCGCAGTGCGTTGGCGCGGCCCGGGTGCGAGTTGCGCAACCAGATCTCCTGAGCCTGTACGGCGCCGCGTTCCAGGAACGGCCGACCCGCGTGGTCCAGCGAGAACAGGTCCAGGACCGGTCGACGCCGATCCACGACGCCCGGCTGCCGGCGGGTGAGCCGGGACAGCCCCCGCGCGGGCAGGTATCCGAAGACCGGCAGCGCCGCGATGCCCCGGCTGTCGAACTCCGCCGCCGTCGCGGCGAGGAGCGACTCGATGCGTTCGATGATCCGGGCCCAGTCCGCGGGTCGACGCGCGGCCGATGTCACGCCGGCTCCGGCCGCCGGGTCCGCCAACCGCTGCCGCTCCGCCTCGATGCGCGCGTCGAAGTCGCTCATGGCGGCAACCTATCGGCGCGAACCCGACGACGGGCGGCCACGGACGCCGCCGAATCGGGGCCTCGGCCCGGCGGCCCGACCCCGCCTACGTGCGACGGCCGCCCCTCCTCGGTCGGGCGGCCCGGCCGCCTGGGTGCGGCGCCCGACCCGGCCTCGGTTCGGCCCCCGCTCGGCCCCGCCGCGTCCTGCCGGCTCGACCGTCAGTCCGGCCATCCCCCGTCCTGGCCGAACGGCAAGTCACTTTCCTTGTGAACTACCGCGCCGAGATGAAAATTGACGCCCTATCAGCCTTGTCGATTGGCAGAGGTCGACGTATGTTCATGCCCAACAGGAAGGGGGACCCGTGGCGATCCCGGCACCCGAGGACACCTATGACAAGGTGCTCCAGGCGGCAGAGGAACTGTTCGGCGAACAGGGCTTCGCCGGCACCTCGCTGCAGGCCATCGCCGACCGGGTCGGGGTGACCAAGGCCGCTCTCTACTACCACTTCCGCACCAAGGACGAACTGCTCGACGCCCTCCTGCGCCCGGCCCTGAACGAGCTGGACCGAGTGTTGGAGGTCGCCGAGAGCAGGCGCGGCACCACCGCTCGCCAGCGCCTGCTGTTCGAGGGCTACGTCGACTTCCTCATCCGGTATCGCACCCTCGCCGTCATCCTCGATCGGGACGTCGCGATCGGACGCCACCCCGCCATCCAGCCCCGACTCGCCTCGATCACCGCGCGGGTGCGCGAAGTCCTCGACGACGTCGACGACTCGATCGAGTACCGCGTGTCCACGGCCGTGGCGATGGGCGGTATCTACTCCGCCGTCGCCGCCTTCCCGGAACTGCCCGACGACGAGCTCGGCCGCATCCTGCGCGGCGTGGTCCGCAAGCTCCTGGGCCCGCGTCGCAGGGCACCGAGCCCGGTCGCCGGGACCTGACCGGCGGCACACCGCCGGCCCACCACCGGTACCGGTACGCAGCACCGCGCCATCGCCCCACCGCACCACCGCGCTTCCCGGCACTCGTCCCCGGCCGGTTCCCGCGGCGACCTCGCACACCCTCGGCAACGGGAGTTCCACCATGACGTGTCCGGTCCTCGACCACGGCTTCGACCCCACCGACCCCGACCTGTACACCACGCGCATCCCGCTCGACGAGTTCGCCGAGCTGCGCAAGACCTCGCCGGTGGTGTGGGTCCCGCAGACGCCCGAGGTGTCCAACTTCGGCGACGACGGCTACTGGCTGGTCACCCGGCACGCGGACGTCAAGGAGGTCTCCACCAAGCCGGAGATCTACTCGACGAACAAGAACACGGCGATCATCCGGTTCGCCGAGGGCATGGACATGAGCAACATCGATGCCCAGAAGCTCATCATGATCAACATCGACCCGCCGGAGCACACCCGGCTGCGCAGCATCGTCCAGCGCGGCTTCACGCCCCGGGCGATCAACGCGCTCCAGGCCGCGCTGACCGAGCGGGCCGCGCAGATCGTGCGCGACGCCAAGCTCAAGGGCTCCGGCGACTTCGTCACCGAGGTCGCGTGCGAGCTGCCGTTGCAGGCGATCGCGGAACTGATCGGTGTACCGCAGGAGGACCGCAAGAAGATCTTCGAGTGGTCGAACAAGATGCTCGGCTACGACGACCCGGAGTACGCGGAGTCCACCGAGGTGGGCGCGCAGGCCGCCGCCGAACTGATGCTGTACTCGATGGGCATGGCAGAGGAGCGCAAGGCGTGCCCGGCGCAGGACATCGTCACCCGGCTGATCACCGCCGAGTCCGACGGCAGCCTGTCCTCGGACGAATTCGGCTTCTTCGTCCTGCTGTTGGCGGTCGCGGGCAACGAGACCACGCGCAACGCGATCACGCACGGCATGCTCGCCTTCTTCGACAACCCCGACCAGTGGGAGCTGTACAAGGCGGAGCGGCCGGAGACCACGGCGGACGAGATCGTCCGCTACTCGTCGCCGGTGATGTCCTTCCAGCGCACCGCGACCCAGGACACCGTTCTGGGCGGCCAGGAGATCAAGGCGGGTCAGCGGGTCGGCATCTTCTACAGCTCGGCCAACTACGACGCCGACGTGTTCGAGAACCCGATGAAGTTCGACATCACCCGCAACCCGAACCCGCACCTGGGCTTCGGCGGCGGCGGCCCGCACTTCTGCCTGGGCGCATCGCTGGCCCGGATGGAGATCAACCTGATGTTCAACGCGATCGCCGACGCGATGCCGGACATCACCAAGGCCGCCGATCCCCGGCGTCTGCGCCACGCGTGGATCAATGGGATCAAGGAACTCCAGGTGAACTACACGGGCCGGTAGCCCACCCGAACTCGGCCGGAGCCACGCGTCGTCGTTCCGGCCGAACACGACGGGCGCCGTCCGCTACGGGAGCAGCGGGCGGCGCCGTCATGGTGCCGGGCGGCGGCCCGGCGCACGGATGGATCACGACTCGGTGAAGGACGCCCGTGCGGGTGGTCGGAGGGCGTAGCCTCCGCCGCATCCGACTGTGGGGAGTCCCGTGAGCAATCAATCGCCGCAGCCGCGCCGACGAATCGGCAACCGTGTCGTGGGGGCATGTGTTGCCATCGTCCTGGTGATCGGCGCCGCCGTGTTCGTGGCAAGTCTGGTGCAGGGAAAGGCAGACGGCGACGCGGCGGGTCCGGCCGCGGCCGGACGGGCCGACTCCTCGCCGGCCGACGGCAGTCGCTCGCCCACCGACGCCAGGTTCGTCGCCGAACTCGGCCGCTCCGCGCCGCAACTCGTGGGCCCCAAAGCCGACTTGAACGTGCTGTTGAGCATGGCCAACGTGTCTTGCGGATGGGTCCAGATGGGCAAGGGCCGCGAGGAGATCGCCAACCGCATCATGGGCGTCACCTACACGCGCGACGAGGCACTGGCCATCACCGACGCCGCGATGACCGGGTATTGCCCGAACGGGGGGCGCAAGTAGGGGCGTTGCACGTGGTAGCCCACTCCGGTGCCTCCGGTTCGTCGGCCCCGCCGTCGGCGTTCGCGAGGCCGGTGTGGTCGCGCGCCCGGATAGGGCCATCTGCTCGTCGCTTTTTGGGTGTGCGTCCTCGGGCACGGCGACGTCGAACCGGGCGACTCCGGGTGATCTGCCGGAGCGATGTGCCGCCGATGACGCGATCGGCCGGTAGCCGGCGCGCGAGGTGTGGGTGCGGCGTGCGAGGGTGACTCGTTCAAGATCGGTGGAGCCTGGCAAGGGGTGCGACGTGGGTGGCTTTGACGAGGGCGTGTATGTGCTGCGGAATGTGCACAGCGGGCTGGTCCTCGAAGTCGAGGGTGGGCGGACCCACAGCGGGGCCAACGTGTGGCAGGGCGCGGAGGACGGTTCCGCCGCGCAGCATTGGCGGATCACCGCCGTGCACGCGGGCGGTGCGGTGTACCACGTCGAGCACGTGGCCAGTGGAAAGCGGCTCGACGTGACCGGGGCCTCGGAGGAGAACGGGGCCAACGTTCAGCTGTGGCGGGCGAACAACTTCGGCGCGCAGGAGTGGATCCTGGAGCAGCACGCCGACGCGCCGGGCCGGGTCACGCTGGTCAACTACGTCAGCGGACTGCTCCTGGAGGTGGCCGACGGCAGTACCGAGCCCGGCGGGAACGTACGCCAGTGGGAGGACACCGACCGCCTCTCGCAGTGGTGGGCGCTCGAACCGCGCTGACCGCTGACCGCGCCGACTGCCGACCCGCCGACCGCGCCGACGGAACACAGCCTCGGAGCCGTCGTCGTCCCGCCTCGCGCCTACGCGGCGGCCACCAGGTGGGTGCGCGCGAGCGCCGGCGCGACCGGACGCGGGCGCGCACCGGGGCGGGTGAAGACGAACAGGCGCAGCACCACGAACCGGCCGATCCCGGCCAGGCCGGACGCGCCCAGATAGACGCCCTGTTCGACCAGGACACCCGCCCCCGGCGCCGCCGCGTGCAGGCCGAGCACCGCGGCCGTGGTGAACAGGTAGGCGACCAGCGCGCTGAGCGCCGACTGGCCGTGGGCGCGCAACCCGGCGCGCCCGCCGCCGAAGGTGAACCGGCTGTGCAACTCGGTGGCGGCCACCGTGGAGACCACGGTGACGAACGCGTTGGCGACCGCGATCGGCATCGTGCCGGAGAGCACCACCAGCGCACCCGAGGAGGCGATCCCGGTGCCGCCGCCGAAGACCACGAACCGCGCGAACGCGGCGATCGAACCGGACTTCCCGGCCCTGCCGCCGGCTGCGTTGTTGCTCTTCCCCGTGGTCTTCATGTCCTTCAGCCTAGAAACGAATGAGGCCAGAGACGTTCCTGATTCACCAGGTGCGCGCGAGGTGTTCGGCAAAAACATGGCGGTTCGCCGAAACCCTTCTCCCGCTTGGCCTCCGGGCACGCCGCCCCTCGGTGCGGGACGGCCGTGTCGCCCCCCAGCGTGCTGGAAGACCGACGTCGACCGCACCCGATTTTCGCCGCCGCGACGTGTCCGCACGGAACGGTTGTCGGCCCGCCTCCCGACTTCGTCCTCGCCCGCTTCGGCCCCGCTCCGACCGGCCAAGGCCCGCCCCTGCCCGCCTGGCCCCGTGCGTTCGCGACGCGAGCGCAGGCGGCATGCGACGACCCCGGTCGGTGCGTCGGGACGCGGGGACCGGGGTCGGGCGGGCGCGGTGATGGCGCGGCGGCTAGTTCGCCGAGGTGAAGACCAGGGCCGCGTTGTGGCCGCCGAAGCCGAAGGCGTTGGTGACGGCGACGTTCAGGGGGCCCACCCGGGGCTCCTTCGCGACGACGTCGAGGTCGATGTCGGGGTCCTGGGAGTCCAGGTTGAGAGTGGCCGGGACGACGCCATCGCGCAGCGCCGCCACCGCCGCGACCGCGCCGATCGCGCCTGCCGCACCGCACAGGTGGCCGAGCATCGACTTGATCGCGGTGACCGCCGCGTGCGTACCGATCGCCTCGGTGATCGAGGCGGCCTCCAGCGCGTCGCCGCCCGGCGTCGAGGTCGCGTGCGCCTGGATGTGGTCCACGTCCGCGCCGGTGACGCCCGCTTCGGCCATCGCCATCCGCAGCGCCCGGACCTGGCCCGGCCCGTACCCGGCGGTGATGTGGTTGGCGTCCGAGGTCACTCCCGCGCCGGCCAGGTACGCATGCACGGACGCACCGCGCGCCGCCGCGAACTCGGCCCGCTCCAGGACCACCAGCGCGGCCCCCTCGCTCATCACGAACCCGTTCCGCCCGGCGTCGAACGGACGCGATGCCGCGGCCGGGTCGCCGTCGTACGTGGACAGCGCCCGGGCCTGGGCGAAGCCCGCGATCGGCAGAGCGCCTATCGTCGCCTCCGCCCCACCCGCGATCACCACGTCGGCGCGGCCGAGTCGGATCAGGTCCAGGCCGTACGCGATCGCCTCCGAACCCGACGCGCACGCGCTGACCGGGGTGTAGGCGCCGGCCCGAGCGCCGAACTCCATGCTGACCTGCGCGGCCGGCCCGTTGGGCATCAGCATCGGCACGGTGTGCGGGGACACCCGGCGTACGCCGGACGCGGCCAGCACGTCGTGCTGCGCGAGCATCGTCATCGCGCCACCCATGCCGGTGCCCACCACCACGGCGAACCGTTCCGGGTCGACCGCCGGCGCGCCCGCGTCCTCCCACGCCTCGCGCGCCGCCACGAGTGCGGCCTGCTGACACCGGTCCAGCCGCCGCGCCCGGACCCGGTCGAGCACCGTCTCGGGGCAGACCCGCATCCGTCCGGCGATCCGCACCGGCAGGTCGGCCGCCCACGCGTCCGCCAGGGTTTCGATTCCCGACTCGCCCGCGAGGAGGGCCGCCCACGTGGACGGTACGTCCCCGCCCAACGGCGTGGTCGCACCCATCCCCGTCACCACCACATCGGTCTTGCCGAGCGTCATAGAACGCACCCCAGCTCTGTCGAAGCATTGTGGAAACACGACACGGGTGACCCACCCGCGCACGCGTATGGGCCACTTGATCCGCAACGCTGTCAGGGAAAAGGCGGCGCGCGGGTATCGACACCGATAAAGAGGACGTCCTATTACTTGTCGAGTCCCGACAACCGACCGGTAACCGGCTCAGCCCCGTAAATACGTCAGAACAGCCAATACCCGCCGATGATCGTCGGCCGCGGGCGGCAGATTCGGCTTGGCCGGGACGCTCGCGATGTGCGTGGACACCGCGGCCTCGCTGACCACCAGAGCCCGGGCCACGCCCGCATTGGAGCGTCCTTCGGCCATCAGTGCGAGCACCTCCCGCTCGCCCGGCGTCGCCCTGGCCGGCGGGTCGCGCCGCCGGGTCGCGCCGCCGGGCCGGCGACTGGCGGATCACCTCGGGATCGACCACCATCGCGCCGCCGGCGACCCGCTCCAGCGCGGCCGTGAATTTGGTCACGTCGCCGATGCGATCCTTGAGCAGATACCCCGTACCCACCCCGTCGCGGGTGTCCAGCAGCAGCTCGTCGGCGAACGCTGTTCGATGTGCCGGCTCAACACCGACACCGCCAGGTCCGGGCGCACCCGCTGGAAGGGGTTGGGCGGCCTGGGCGGGTTGGGGGTTGGGGGTCGCGGGTTGTGCGGCGACATTATGAGTGGCTTCGTTCCGATCGGCTCGGCTTTTCGGAAAATTGCCGAAAAGCCGGCGAACCGCCGCGACCATGGGCATTTGCGACTCGTCCCCCGACCTCGATCACAGGGAGACCGCCATGGCCTGGTACCCGGGAGCCACCAAGCGCGAACTGGAGCCGGAATCCGACGCGCAGCCCGCCATCCGCCCGACCCAGTTGATCTTCCACTCGATCGCCGCGCCGTGGTCGGGCGAGCGGATGTACGAGTACTGGCGCGACTCGACCAACCTCGAATCGCACTTCGGCTGCGCGTACGACGGCGGCCTGTGGCAGTACATCGGCACCGAGACCCGAGCCGACGCCAACGCCTCGGCGAACCGGCGCCCGGACGGCACCGGCGCGGTCAGTTGCGAGAGCGCGAGCAACCTGGAGCACACCGACCCGTGGACCGACGCGCAGGTGGACAGCCTGATCCGGCTCGGCGTGTGGATGCACGAGCGGCACAACCTGCCGCTGCGGGTGTGCCGGGCGTGGGACGACCCCGGTTACGGCTACCACCGGCTGTTCGCGAAGTGGTCCCTCGACGGCACCGCGTGCCCCGGTGACGCGCGGGTACGGCAGTTCCACGACCGGGTCTTCCCGGGCATCGTGGCCGGCACCGGCGGCACACCACCCGTCGACATCCCCGCCCCGCGCCCCGAGGTCGACCTGGTCGAACTGGTCGCCGCGGCACGGTCCGACCCGAGCCGCGAGGGCACGCCGGTCACCTACGTGGGCACCCGCATGGTCGAAAACGCCCTGGTCGCCGAGGGCCTGCTCGCCCGCAACCTGGCCGACGGCCATTACGGCACCGCGACCGTGAAGGCATACGCCGAATGGCAGCGCCGGCTTGGTTACAGCGGCTCGGACGCGGACGGCATTCCGGGGCGCCGGTCACTGACCCGACTGGGGGCCAAACACGGGTTCACCGTCGCCTGAGCGGGCCACGCACCGGGCGGAGTGGTGGCCTCAGACACCTCGGTCGGTGGCCACCAGCAGGCCCGTGACGATCGCCATCAGCGACCACACCAGCCACATCCAGGCCACCGCGTCGTACAGCGCGCTGTACAAACCCAGGATGGTCAGCAGCACGAGTGTGCAGACCACCATGCCCCGACTCTGTGGACCGTACGTGCGGATCATCGTCGCCTCCACCCTCGGAGCCCGGGAACGAACCGGTGTCTGGCACGGTAGCGCAGCAGCTCGCGACACGGACAGAGCGTGGCGGCCGGCAACCGTGTGGCGTTGGGGCTGCGCCTGTGCTGCCGGGTCTCACGATGTGGGTCTCACAACACCAGCAGGTCGAAGAGCCGGTCCAGGTCCGCCGCCGGATTCGCGGTCAATCCGCCGTGCACCGGTCCGGGCTGCACGATGGTGCTGCGTGGTGCGGTCAGCCAGCGAAATCGCCGCCCGACCGGCTCGGCCCCGGGCGCGCCGGCCGCCTCGCTGCCCGCACACACCAGTTCCCACGCGGCGAGCACCGCGCGCGCCTGGGTGACGTCGGCGTCCGGGTCGAGCGCGCACAGCCTGGACTGCTCGACGTGGGTGCGCGCGCCCAGGAAGTCGAACGCCTGGCTGTACAGCGCGACGCCGACGTTCAGGCACTCCCCGCGCTCCACGCGCGGCACCAGGCGGATGATCGAGTACTCGAAGAACTCCCGCTGCGCGGTCATCGTCATCACTTGAGCCAATCCGGGCGGTTCGACGGTTGTGCCGTGCCCTGCCGCGCGACCGCCTCGGGAGCGATCTCCGGGAGCCACGTGCGCGGCGCGGCGGCCCGGACGAGCAGGTGCGCGATGTACGCCTCGCGCAGCGCGGCGGGGCTGTCCAGGCCCAGTGCGCGCTCGGCGTCACCGGACTCCAGCCACTCGTCCGGGACCAGTGCGAGCACCTCGGTGAGCAACTCGCGGGTGATCCGCGGAGCCAGTTCGGCGTCCGCCTTGAGCAGGCCCGGACCGCCGAGCGCGGCCAGTACGTGGTCGGCGGCATCGAACGTACGCGTCGCGGCCGACGTCGCGGCCTGCCACGCGTGGTGGAACCACAGCGAGGCCCCGTGGTCGATCAGCCACAGCCGGCCGTGCCACACCAGCAGGTTCGGATTGCGCCACGAACGATCCACGTTCGAGGTCAGTGCGTCCAGCCACAACACGCGCGCGGCCAGCTCGGCGTCCGGCTCCCAGGTGGCGGGCGTGAAGTCGGCCGAGCCCGGCAGGAAGTCCATCCCCAGGTTCAGCCCGGCACTGGCCCGGACCAGCTCCTGCACCTCCTGGTCCGGCTCGCCGCGCACGATCACCGGATCCACCTCGACCCGCACCAGGGCAGGCACCGGCAGCCCGAGCCGACGGGCCAGTTCACCCACCACGACCTCGGCGACGAGCACCTTGGCACCCTGTCCGGCGCTGCGGAACTTCACGACGTAGGTGCCCAGATCGTCGGCCTCGACGAGCCCGGGCAGCGAACCGCCCTCACGCATCGGCGTGACGTAACGAATGGCATGGACCAGGGGAAGCATTCCCGAACAATGCCACGCCTCACATGGCGAAAAACACTCGGGTTGTGTTTGTCGGGCGGCTTGGTGGCGGGGCATGTGAGGGGCCGCGAAGTCAGGGCTTGGGGGGTGGTGCTTTTCGCGGTGCGGGCGTTGATTGCCGGGTCGGGAGGGGGACGGTGCTGTTGGGCGGGGTCGGGAGGGAGGCGGCGCTGCCGAACCCAGAGCGCGAGAAGGACGGTGCTGTTGGGCGGGGGTCGGGAAAGAGACAGCACTACCGAACCCAACCGCGAGAAAGACGGTGCTGTCGGGCCGGAGTCGCGGGCGTGGCGGGTCGTGCGCGGCCGGAGTCGTGACGGGGGCGTTGCTGCTTGTTGGGCGCCTTCGGCGCCGGCTCGCGAGGCACCGCCTTTTTCTCTCCCCCGCTTCGCTCCTCCGAGAAAAAGGCGGCCCCTCGCTCGGGAC
>NZ_KB889685.1 GCF_000372745.1 Embleya scabrispora DSM 41855
ACCTGGATGATCTTCTGGATGCGGCGGACCTCGCACGCGTTGAAGGCGCAGCTCCAGGGTCGGTTGGACCAGGCGCTGGCGATGGGCACCGGCGCGCTGGTGCTGACCGCGTTCCTGTCGGTGGGCCGCGAGGGCCTGGAGACCGCGGTGATCGTGTGGGGCACCGCCCGCTCCACCGGCGAGAACACCGACCCGATGATCGGCGTCGCCCTCGGCCTGGCCACCGCCGTCGTCCTGGGCTACCTCTTCTACGCCGGCGCCGTCCGGATCAACCTGGCCAAATTCTTCCTGTGGACCGGCGCCGGCCTGGTCGTCGTCGCCGCCGGCGTACTCGCCTACGGCGTCCACGACCTCCAGGAGGCCGACTTCCTCCCGGGCCTGACCGACCGCGCCTTCGACATCAGCGACACCATCCCCCCGGACAGCTGGTACGGCACCCTGCTCAAGGGCATCCTCAACTTCCAACCCGACCCCACGGTCCTCCAGGTCACCGTCTGGCTGCTCTACCTCGTCCCGGTCATGGCCCTGTTCTTCCTGCTCCCCAAGGGCGGCACCAAGAACCCGGCGCCGGCGCCGCAAGAGACCGCGACAGCCGCCTGAGCACCGCGCCAGGCATGCGCGAAGGGCCCGATCCCAGGTGCGGATCGGGCCCTTCGCGCAGGTGAGCGACGCGGCTTGGGAAATACTCAGGCGAACAACGCCTTGCCCCAGTAGTCGTCCGCACCGCGCACCCCGCCAGGGCAGGCGAACAGCGCCGAACCCACGTGCTGGATGTACTCGTTCATCGTGTCGTTCGCCGCCAACTGCTGCTGGAGCGGGATGAAGCCCTTGCGCGGGTCGCGCTGGTAGGCCAGGAAGAACAGGCCCGCCTCCAGCCGGCCGAGCCCGTCCGAGCCGTCCACGAACGAGTAGCCGCGGCGCAGGATGGTCACACCGTTGTTGGAGTCGGGGTGGGACAGCCGCACATGCGACTTCTCCGGCAGCGCCTTGAGCGGGACCACGTCGTGCTCGCCGGTCGCACCATGCGGCGCGCCGACGCCCTTGGACCGGCCGATGATGTCCTGCTGCTCCTGCAGCGAGGTCCGGTCCCAGGTCTCGATGTGCATCCGGATCCGGCGGGCGACCAGGTACGACCCGCCGCTCATCCACTGCGGGCCCTCGCCGGCCGGCACCCACACGTGCTCGCGCAGTCGGTCGGTCTCGGTACCGGCGATGTTGCGCGTGCCGTCCTTGAACCCGAACAGGTTGCGCGGCGTCATCGCCTCGGGCGTGGTCGAGGAGGTCTTGCCGAAGCCCAGCTGGGACCAGCGCACCGACACCACGCCGAAGCCGATCCTGGCCAGGTTGCGGATCGCGTGCACCGCGACCTGCGGGTCGTCCGAGCACGCCTGGACCGCGATGTCGCCGCCCGAGCGCTGCGGGTCGAGCTTGTCACCCGGGAACAAGGGCAGTTCGGCGAGCACCTCGGGCTTCTTCGCGGCGATCTGGAACCGGTCCTTGCCGTCCTTGGTGAACAGCGTGGGGCCGAACCCGACGGTGAGCGTGAGGTTGTTCGGCGGCAGGCCGACCGCCTCGCCGGTGTCGTCCGGCGGCGACTGTGGGACGCCGCTGTCCGCGCCGGTCCCGATCGCCTTGCCGGCGGTCATCGCGGCCGCCGCGGCGGTCCACTGCTGAAGCATGCGCACCAGCTTGGCGCGGTCGTCGGTGATCACGTCGAAGACGCAAAAGTGCAGCCGGTCCTGCACCGGCGTGGCGATACCGGCCTGATTGACGCCGTGGAAGTCGACCGCGCCCGGGGTCGGCGCGGACGACTTGTCGTCGGTCCCGGTGACCGCGGTGGCCACCCCGCCGGCCGCGGCGGCTCCGACCACGAGCGCACCGCCGGTCCAGCCCAGCAGGGCCCGCCGGCTGAAACCGTCGCCCGCTTGCTCGACCGCCTCGGTGCCGTGTTCGATCTCGGTCATGGTGCCCTCCCTATGGACGTTCGGTGCGGCGGCAGGCGTGCTGCGTCCGGCCTGGTGAAGCGGCCGATTGTTGGCGCGTTGCGACGTGGGGCATGACTAGGCGACGACGCCGGCCAGCTTGGACAGCGGCTCGCCGAGCGCGTTGACCGCGTCCGAGAGCTCCTTGCGCTTGGCGTCGTCGACGGTGTCGTAGGAAACGTAGCCCTCGCCCTGCTTGTACTTGTTCAGCAGGCCCTGGATCTTGGCGAACTCGCCGTCGAGGGTGCCGGCCAGCGCCGC
Organism: Embleya scabrispora DSM 41855; assembly: GCF_000372745.1. Classification (GTDB taxonomy): domain Bacteria; phylum Actinomycetota; class Actinomycetes; order Streptomycetales; family Streptomycetaceae; genus Embleya; species Embleya scabrispora. Next base: position 2,244 of record NZ_KB889685.1, read on the forward strand.
GTCCTTCTCCGCCACGTACGGCTTCAGCAGGTCGAACGCCTTCTTCGCGCCGTCCACGTTGCCCACGAAGTCCCACAGGTCGGTGTGGCTGAACGCCTCTTCCTCACCGGTGACCTTGCCGGTGGCCACCTCGTCGAGGAGTTCCTTGGCGCCGTTGGCGATCGAGGTCGGGGTGATCTCGGCCGTGCCCACCTTCGACTGGAGCGTCTTGAGGTCGGCCAGCAGGCGGTCGGCGTAGCCCTTGTCCGCGTCGGTGATCTGCCCGGTCGTCCACAACGTCTTCTCGATCCGGTGCCAGCCGGACCACTCCTGACCCGGCTCCAGGTCCGCCTCGCGGGCGTCCATCTGCGGGTCGAGGTCGCCGAAGCTCTCCGCGACCGGCTCGATGGTCTCCCAGCCCAGGCGCGACTTGGGGTAGAGGTCCTTGGCCTTGGCCACGTCGCCGGCCTTGACCGCGTTCACGAACTCGGTGGCGATCGGCAACATCCGGTCGACGGTCTCGGTGGTGAAGGCGCGGTAGTGCGCGACCGCCTGGGCGAGTCGGGGGTCGACCGGCTTCTCGGCGGGCGTGCCGGCGACGGTGACGGTCTGTCGTATGCCGTCACCCTTCATGCCGGGCTTGCAGGCGACCTCGTACTTGCCGGCCTTGATCTCGAAGTTCAGCGTCGCCGAGGTGCCGGGGCCGATGTTCTCCCGCTCGGTGACGATCCGGTCGCCCTGGGCGTAGACGTACAACTCGGTGACCTGGCTGCCCTTGTTGGTCACCTTGATGCTGTTCTTGCCCGCCGACCAGTCCTTCTTGGCGACGTCGCACGACTTGTCCTTGGCGGTGACCTTGACCGCGTCGCCGGAGGATTCGTCACTGCTGCACGCGGTGAGCGCCAACGGCAACGCGAGCAGCAGCCCGGTGCCCAGCACGCGGACGGCGGGGCGGCGACGGACAACAGACATGGACTCTCCCGGGGACGAGAACAAGCGAAGACGGGTCCATGCCCGGCAGACGGACGACAGGGACCAGCGGAAATACAAAAGGGACAAAAAGCAATTATTAGGCAAGGCTAACCAAGCCTAGGCTTGGCTTATTTTGTCAGCCGAATGCCCCCATACAGTCAAGCCGAAGTAAAGGCGCGCCTCGTCGAGCGTGGATCGCATCACGTCCGGCCGGGGATCTCCGGCGCGGCAAAGCATGGCAAGCCGGGGAAATCCGTAGAGTCGGGCCGAGTCGGCGCAATCCGGAGCCCTGGCAATCACCTCGGAGCAGCCCGGCGGGGCAATGTGGCGGGCAACCCGCCGGGGCCTTGGCAGCCGATGCGAGCGCTCGCGCCCCGGACCCGGGCGTCGCGGCGATGACGGCTCCGGCGCCCGATGCGGTGATGGGCGACCCCGCCTCGTTCGCCCGCCCGCCCGGAGGGTTGCCCGCTCGCACGCCTTGCCCGCGCACACCCGTTCGCGTGTCACGGCACCCGCTCGGACACGAACGGCGCCGCCCGGCCGTCGGCCCGATCGCCGCAAACGTGCCGGTCACCGGGTCGATCCCGAGCACCGGCGGCGCCGGTCCGGCGGATCACGGCGAGCGGAGTGGGACCGAGGGCTAGGACCATTGGTTACTCATGAGTAGCATGGGGCTCGTACCCATCGCAGGAGGAGTGTGCGCTCGTGCCTCGTAACGTCCGGGACGTCGTCTTCGTAGACGGCGTCCGTACCCCCTTCGGCAAGGCCGGCCCCAAGGGCATCTACCACGAGACGCGAGCCGACGACCTCGTCATCGCGTGTATCCGTGAGCTGATGCGCCGCAACCCGTCGCTGCCGCCCGCCCGCGTGGACGAGGTCGCCATCGCGGCCACCACGCAGATCGGCGACCAGGGCCTGACCATCGGCCGCACCGCGGCGCTGCTCGCGGGTCTGCCGCGCGAGGTGCCCGGCTATTCGATCGACCGCATGTGCGCGGGCGCGATGACCGCGGTCACCACGGCCGCCGGCGGCATCGCGTTCGGCGCCTACGACGTCGTGGTCGCCGGCGGTGTCGAACACATGGGCCGCCACCCCATGGGCGAGGGCGCCGACCCGAACCCGCGGATCATCTCCGAGCAGCTCGTGGACCCGTCCGCGCTGGTCATGGGCAACACCGCGGAGAACATCCACGACCGCTTCCCGCAGCTGACCAAGGAGCGTGCCGACAGGTTCGCCGTGGGCAGCCAGGACAAGGCCGCCAAGGCGTACGCCGACAACAAGATCCAGCCCGACCTGGTGCCGGTCGCGGCCCGCTCGGTCGAGCAGGGCTGGGGCCTGTCCACCGTCGACGAGCCGATGCGCCCGGGCACCACGCTCGATGGCCTCGGCGCGCTGAAGACCCCGTTCCGTCCGCACGGCCGGGTCACCGCGGGCAACGCGGCCGGCCTCAACGACGGCGCGACCGCGTGCCTGCTCGCCTCCGAGGACGCCGCGCGTGAGCTGGGTCTGCCGATCAAGATGCGGCTCGTGCAGTTCGCCTTCGCGGGCGTCGAGCCCGAGGTGATGGGCATCGGCCCGGTCCCGGCCACCGAGAAGGCCCTGGAGCGCGCCGGCCTCACCATCGAGGACATCGGCCTGTTCGAACTGAACGAGGCGTTCGCGGTCCAGGTGTTGTCCTTCCTGGACCACTACAAGATCGCCGACGACGACCCGCGCGTGAACAAGTACGGCGGCGCGATCGCCTTCGGCCACCCTCTCGCCTCGTCCGGCGTGCGCCTGATGACGCAGCTCGCGCGCCAGTTCGAGGAACACCCCGAGGTCCGCTACGGCCTGACCTCGATGTGCATCGGGCTCGGCATGGGCGGGACCGTCATCTGGGAGAACCCGAACTGGACTGCGGACAGCGCGAACTCCGAGGGGAACGACAAGTGAGCGACCTGACCCGACTGGCCGCCGAGGTCTTCCCGGACGAGCTGGTCTCGCACTTCCCCGTACGCGTGCTCGACCTCCCGGGCGGCGCGGGCAAGTTCGCGCTGATCACGATCGACAACGGCTTCGACCACACCAAGCCGAACACGTTCGGCCCGGCCGGTCTGGGCGAACTGAACGGCGCGATCGACAAGGTCGAGGCCCTGGCCGCGGCGGGCGACATCGTCGCGGCGGGGGTGACCGGCAAGCCGTTCATCTTCGCGGTCGGCGCCGACCTCAAGGGCGTGGAGAAGGTCGGCCTGCGCGAGCACGCGCACGCCATCGGCAAGGCCGGCCACGACACGTTCAAGCGGCTGACCACGCTGTCCGTGCCCACCTTCGCGTTCTACAACGGCGCGGCGATGGGCGGCGGCGTCGAGATCGGCCTGGCCTGCACGTACCGCACCATCTCCACCGCGGTGCCGGCCTTCTCGCTGCCGGAGTGCTTCCTGGGTCTGGTCCCCGGCTGGGGCGGCTGCGTACTGCTGCCGAACCTGATCGGCCCGGACGACGCGGTCACCGTGATCATCGAGAACGCGCTGAACCAGAACCGGCAGCTCAACGGCCCCAAGGCATTCAAGCTCGGGATCGCGGACGCGCTGGTGGAGTCCGCCGACTTCCTGGCCCAGTCGCTGGTGTGGGCGGCCAAGGTCGTCTCCGGCGAGATCGTGGTCGAGCGAGCGGAGATCGACCGCGGCGCCGGTTGGGACGCGGCGATCGAGCGAGGTCGCGCGATCGCCGACTCGAAGGTGCACGGGGCCTCCCCCGCGCCGTACCGCGCGCTGGAGATCATCGACGCGGCGCGCTCCGCGCGATTCGGCGACGTCGCCTCGCTCCAAGCCGGCTTCGACGCCGAGGACGACGCGCTCGCCGACCTGATCATGGGCGACGAACTGCGCGCGGGGCTGTACTCGTTCAACCTGATCCAAAAGCGCGCCAAGCGCCCGGCCGGCGCCCCCGACCGAAAGCTCGCGCGCCCGGTCACCAAGGTCGGCGTGGTCGGCGCCGGGCTGATGGCCTCGCAGCTCGCGCTGCTGTTCGCACGTCGCCTGCGGGTGCCGGTCGTCCTGACCGACATCGACCAGGAGCGCGTGGACAAGGGCGTCGGCTACGTGCACGCCGAGGTCGACAAGCTCCTGCTCAAGAAGCGCGTCTCGGCGGACGCCGCGAACCGGCTCAAGGCGCTGGTGACCGGCTCGCTGACCAAGGACGCGTTCGCGGACGCCGACTTCGTGATCGAGGCCGTGTTCGAGGAGATGTCGGTCAAGCAGCAGGTGTTCGCCGAGGTCGAGGCCGTGGTCTCGCCGACCTGCATCCTGGCCACCAACACCTCGTCGTTGTCGATCACCGAGATGGCCGCCAAGCTGGCGCACCCCGAGCGGGTCGTGGGCTTCCACTTCTTCAACCCGGTCGCGGTCCTGCCGCTTTTGGAGATCGTCCGCGCGGAGCAGACCGACGACGGTGCGCTGGCCACCGCGTTCGCCGTCTCCAAGCAGCTCAAGAAGACCTCGGTCCTGGTCAAGGACGCCCCGGCATTCGTGGTCAACCGCGTCCTCACCCGCTTCCTGGGCGAGGTGCTGGCCGCGGTCGACGAGGGCACCCCGATCGAGGTCGCCGACAACGCGCTGGCCCCGCTCGGCCTGCCGATGTCCCCGATGGTCCTGCTCGAACTCGTCGGTCCGGCGATCGCCGCACACGTCGCCGAGACCCTGCACACGGCCTTCCCGGACCGCTTCGGCGTCTCCCCCAACCTGGAGCGCGTGGTCAAGGCCGGGAAGCGCTCCTTCCTGACCTGGGCCTCGGGCACCCAGGAGGTCGACCCCGAGGTCACCGCCCTGCTGGAGGTGGGCAACTCCCCCTCCACGGAGGAACAGGTCCGCGACCGCGCCTTGGCCGCCCTGGCCGACGAGATCAACCGCATGCTCGAAGAGGGCGTCGTCGCCGCCCCGCAGGACATCGACCTGTGCATGATCACCGGCGCCGGCTGGCCCTTCCACCTGGGCGGCATCACGCCATACCTGGACCGGGTGGGCGTGAGCGAGAAGACGGCGGGCAAGCGCTTCCTGCCCGCGGGCGTGGCCTCCGTGCCGCAGTAGCGGCTCGCGGCTGGGCGTGGGTGTAGGGCTCGGTGGGACCCGGGGTGGGTCCCGCCGGGGTCCGTGTCCGCGGCAGGCAACCGCACGCAGGGGTGGCTCCGTTGTTCGGAGCCACCCCTGCGGGGTTTTCGGGCCGGAGTCGGGTGAGGGGTTCGGCTAGGGGTCGGGTGGAGGATTCGCCTCGGGATCGGGCGAGGGATTCGTCCTGGGATCGGGCGACGGCTGGGGCGGGGAATCGGGCGACGAATTCATGGGTGGATCGGTCGAGGGGGCCCTCGGCAACGCCAGGACGTGGAGCGCGTGATCGCAGGCGGCGGCCTCGTCGGTGAAGTCGGCTACCACGTGCCATGCGCCGCGCTCGAAGACGCCGGTCTGCCAGGCCTCGGCGACTCGGCGCAGGAACACGAACTCGGGTGGGAGCGGTACGGGTTCGTGTGCGTCCTGAATCCACATCTCGCCCGGCGCCACGCCGCCTCGGCGCAGGGCGAGGAAGAGCTCGTGGCGATCCACCACCGCTCAGCGTGTCGGGGCGGCGGCAAGCAACGCGGATCCGGCCGGACCGTCGTCGTCGGGCTTGAGGTAGTCGTGCTCCAACAGCCATTTGACGTTGAGCCGTTGACCCTCGCCCGGGTTCACGAAGACCGGGTCCAGAAGGATCTGCCGTCCGCCGCCGGGCTGTTCGAACCACGCGGCGATGCGTCCCTGCCAGACCTTGAACGGCCGGGTGACCTCGTAACGGTGGTAGCCGCAGGGAAAGGCCGAATCGCGCGTCATCAGGTTCTGCGGCGGCAGGGCTCGCTTGGCGTACCGGTCGCCGGCGGGGGCGAGGAAGCTGCCGTACTCCGACCCGAAACGATCCAGGTCCTGACCGACCCGCAGGGTCGTCTCGTGCTTGTCGAGTTCGCCGTCGGTCCGGGCGAAGCCGTCGTCGGGCGGGTACTTCCAGACGTTCGCCTCGTTGTTCCAGTACTTGTCCAGGAACGCCGCCGATGACAGGTTTCCGGTCCGCCGGTAGCCGGACAACAGCGGGCCCACCGGCCGCTCCGCGCGGGTGGGCAGGTCATCCGGACCCAGCCGCTCGTCCCCGTCCAACGGCTTCACGCACACGACCCGCGCCGAACCCGTGCCGACGGCGGCGAACTTGGACTCCACGGGAGCCGCCTGGACGGTTCCGGCGGCAGCCAGCACGACACCGGCCAGCACAGCCCCGCCCGCCACCGCGACCAATCGCCCTCTTGCGAACATCCGCACGTGCCGCCTCTCGAGATCGCCCATCAGGAATAAGCCACTCATATCGCCCGGGGAGTCTTCGGCGGTGCTTCACCACTGCGAAGTCACCCGAAGGGATGCAGATCGCGCGGTGCGGCGGGGTGGCGGGGGTTCGGTGGGGCTGGGTTCGTGGCGGGGGGTTCGGTGACGGGGGGTTCGGTGGGGCTGGGTTCGGTGGCGGGGAATGGGTGGCTGGGAACAGGGCGGCAGGCGAGGAGGGCGACTGGGGACGGGGCCGGGCTCGGTGCCCGTCGAGGGGGCCGGCCGGGGTGCACGGCAGGATTGGGGGGTGAATGATCTGATTCGGGTGCCACAGGTCGGTGAGATGGAGCGGCTTCGCGAGATCGAGGTGGCGGCCGGGATGGCCTTCGCAGCGGTGGGGATGCCCGAGATCGCGGCGGACGAGCCGTTGTCCGTCGAGGAGTTGCACGCGTACCGGGCGGGCGGGCGATGCCTGGTGGTCGGAGCTTCGACGGAGTCGGCGCTGGGCTATGTGATTTGGGACCTCGTGGACGGCGCCGCGCACATCGAGCAGGTGTCCGTGCATCCCGACGGGGCGCGCCGGGGTCTGGGGCGGGCGCTGATCGATCGCGTGCAGGCGGACAGCGGGCTCGCGTTGACGTTGACCACGTTTCGGGATGTGGCATGGAACGCGCCGTACTACGCGCGGATCGGGTTCGGCGTACTCGACGCCGCCGAGGTGACGCCGGGCCTGGTGGCGATCCGGGCACACGAGGCGGCCATCGGGTTGGATCGGTGGCCTCGGGTGTGCATGCGGCGATCGGTCTCGTGGCGATCGGTTTCCTGACGACACTCTCGGGACGACGGGTCTCGTGACGACCGGTCTCGTAACGGCCCGACTTCTGGGGAGTGCTCACCTGGAGAACGGTTGACCGGCTACCGGTCCACCGACCACCGGTCTCGTAGTGTGCGTTCGCCTTCGATCTCGACATGGTTTACGAAATTCCCGGCAGTCTTTGCCGATTTCCCTGCCATTGCTGACGGCCGGTCAGCTAGCTTCTGCGCATGACGGATGCGCTGGGGGCAACGGACGAGTCCGCCGAGGTGGGCGGGACGGACGAAGCCGGCGGAGCGGACGAGGCCGGCCAGACGGGAGAGGCCGACAGATCGGACGGGGTCGACGGAGCGGACGCGCAAGCCGAGCCGACCTCGACGCCCGAGCGCAAGCCCTGGTCGCGGCGCCGCAAGGCGGTCGTGGGACTGGTCGCGCTGCTCACGCTGTCGCTGTTCGTGGTCGGTGGGTGCACGGTCTGGGTGGTGTACTCGCTCAACGCCAACATCAAGCGCATCGACGGAGTCTTCGACCGATCGAGCATCCCCGCCGCGGGACCGCGCCCACCGGCCGATCCCACCGCCGGCCGAGCGCTGAACATCCTGCTCGTCGGAATGGACGCGGCGGCGGCCGGCGCCGACCCCGAGGCGCTGGAGGGGCGGCGCAGCGACACCATGATGATCCTGCACCTGCCCGCCGGTCGGGCCTCGATCTCGGCGATCTCGCTGCCGCGCGACTCGTGGGTGTCGATCCCGGGACGCGGCGAGGCCAAGCTGAACGCGGCCTTTTCGTGGGGCGGCCCCGCACTGCTCGTGGCCACCATCGAGAACCTGACCGGGGTACGGATCGACCACTACGCGGCGGTGGACTTCGGCGGCTTCAAGGGCATGGTCGACGCGCTCGGCGGGGTGACGGTGGACGCCGACAAGGGCCGGGCCGAGCTGGACGGCAACGAGGCGCTCAAGTTCGTACGGCAGCGGTACGGGCTCGGTCGGGGCGACCTCGATCGGGTGGCGCACCAGCAGCAACTTCTGGGCGCGATCGCGGAGAAGGTCACCGCGGAGGGCGTGCTCGGCAGCCCGCTGCGCACCGAGAACCTGTTGCAGTCGCTGACCAAGTCGCTGACCGTCGACGACAACCTCAACTTCAAGGCACTGCTCGACCTGGCCACCGACCTCAAGGGCATCAGCGAAGCCGACCTGGCGTTTCGCACCGCCCCCGTCGCCGGCTTCGGCGAACGCGGAGGCGGCCAGAGCGTGGTCCTGCTCGACGACAAGCGCTGCAAGGAACTCTTCGCCGCGGTCCGCGCCGACATCCCCTGGCCGGAGCCGGCTCCCGGCGAACTGTGGCGGCCCTGAGCCCGTCACAAACGCCGCGTCGAGCGCACGGCGCAGTCGAGCGCTCAGCACAGTCGATGCAGGGCGCGGCGCGCGGCCTTGACCACCTCGGGGTCGGGGTGGGCAGCCTCGGCGAAGCGCAGCACGTCCTCGGCGCAGGGGTGGCCCATCGTCGCGAGTTCGCCGAAGACCACGTCGGCGCCCGGGCCCTGGCTGCCCGTCACCTCGGTGAGCAGGCCCAGTACGGCCGCCTCGTGCCGGCCGAGCAGCGCCGCGGCGGCGTTGTCCGCGGTCAACCAGGCCAGCGTGCGCAAGGTCGCGGGTGGCACTTCCTGGTCGTGGGTGAGGCGCCAGTTCCATACGTGCGGGGCGAGGGTGGGGTCGGCGACGGCCTCGGCGAGGGCGTGTTCGACGGCGGCCTCGGGCAGATCGGCGTCACCCACGTGGGCGAAGAGCATGAGCCGCTCGGTGGGGCCGGCCGCGCCCGCAACCGCACACAGTTCGGACAGCGCGGCGTCGACCGGGCGGCACGCGATCCAGCTCGCGAACGTCCGCGTCGCCACCGGTCGCGGCCATGCCCCCATCGCACCGAGCAGCCGGGCGCCCGACGCCGCGGTGTAGTCGTCGACGGTGGCGACGGGCAGCCCCTGCTCACGAAACATCCGGTGCACGAGCGTGCCACCGAGGCCGGTCAGCGTAATGCCCTCGGCGGTGCGCCGAACAATGCCGAGCGCGGCCAGCCGATCGGCGAGCAGGATCACCCCGACACGGACCCGATCGAGCAACTCGTCAGATGCCCGATCGGCGGGCACGGTGGCGGGCGGGCGCGGGTCGGTCGCGGGTGCAGGCGGGTGGGGGTCGGGCCCAGATGGGCTCAAGCCGGTCGCAGGCGCTGGCGGACACGTGTCGGAAACGGGCGGGCGCAGGTCGGCCGCAGGCATAGGCGGACGCGCATCGGACGCGGGCGCACGCGAGTCGGGCGCAGGCGCAGGCGAACTCGAGTCCGTCGCGGGCGAACTCGAGTCCGTCGCGGGCGCAGGCGGGTGCGAGTCGGTCGCGGGCACGGGCGGATACGGGTCGGTCGCCGGCACAGTCGCAGGCGGGTGCGAGTCGATTGCGGACGCAGGCGCAGGCGGGTGCGAGTCGGTCGCGGGTGCAGGGGCAGGCGTGCGCGAATCGGTCGCGGGCGGACGCGAGTCGGCCTCAGGTGCGGGCCGGCGCAGGTCCATCGCAGGCAGGCGTGACTCGGGCGCAGACGAGCGCGGGTCGGGCGTACCCGCAGCCGCAGCGCACAGTCGGCCCATCTCCCGGACCAGGTCGGGCGCGTCCAGGATCCGGCCGAGCGCGAACGCCTCGTCGTCGGCCGGCGGCTCGGTGGGCAGCGTCCGAACCACGTGGTCGAGGTCGCGACGCACCGCCAGGCCCACGAACAGTGACACCGGGAGCGGTCCGCCGAGTTGCACCAGGCCGGTGAACAGCGACGCGGCAAGCCCCTCGGGGACGTCCCATCGCTGCTCGTGGGCCTCGCCGAAGGTCGCGTTGTCCTCGGCCACCACCACCATCGCGCGCGCGGCGAGCGCGATCAGCTCGCGGTCACCGCCCTCGCGCCACACCCGCAGGCCGTCCGCGACGTGCACCGCGCCGTCGAGCAGGACCAGCAGACCGGTGCCCAAGGCAAGCGTCCAGCGCCGGTGCAGGGCATGCTCGCCCCGAGCGGTACGGGGCGGGCCGGCAACGGGGCGACAGGGTTGCTCGGGGATACCGAGATCGACCATGGCCCGGCGTGCGACCTCGTCCGTCAGTACCTCCTCCCCGGTGACCGGCAGTGGCCCGTGCTCCTCCACGTACTCCGCGAGCGCCGCCGCCTGCGCCAACAGCGGCGACATCCGAGCAGCCAGCGCGCACTCGGAGGTGGGTGGCACGTACAGCGGCGGCAGCGCGGGCTCGCTCGGCCCACCGCCCGGGCCGGTGAGCGGAGCGGGCACGCCGAGTTCGAGGAAGCGGGTGCGCAGCCCGTACAGTCCCAACGGGGTCAGCCGCACCGCCATGAACGGCGCGCCGCCGCCCACGAGCTCTCGGATCTCCAGGACACCGAACGCCCGCAGGTCGTCCATCTGGTGGGCCAATGTCAGGCCGGTGAACAGCGCCGGATCGGCCACCGAGGGCGACCTCGGCCGGCCGTCGGGCGTGTACGAGAGCAGTTCGAACAGCCCGCCCATCGGCACCCACCGCCCCGCGTGGTCGTACAACTCGCGCAACAGCTCGCGCATCACGTCGCCGCCGCGCAACACATGCCCGGCACGACGCACCGCCGGTCGCCCGGTGGCCTCGCCGACCGCCACGCCCTCCCACAGGCTCGACCACACGCGCAGCACGTCGCACGGCCGACCGACCGCCAAGGCCCGGGTAAGCGCGCCCGCGGTCGCGATGGTGCGGCCGACCTCGATCAGGCCCGCCGCACAGGCGATCGACCAGACATGGTGCAACGGCTCGACGTCGCGTGCGCTGCGAACACCCGCAACCGGTGCGTCGATACCCAGCAGTGACGCGGCCTCGGCGGCCGGCACCCGGCACAGGACACCGGTCGCGGTCACCGGCCGCCCACGACCGACCCAGCGGGCGAGGGTGAGCGCAGCGGCGAACGACGGCGCCGCCGACGCGGCCCGAGCCAACTCGCGCTCGTCCGGCAGCCGAACCGCCGGCAGCGCCCTACCGCGCCCGAAGCCAGTCGCGTAGCCCGCCACAAACAACTTCTTCGCCGAGCCCCAGCAGGTCGAATCCGCCATCCGGGCCGGGAGCTCGCCCTCGTGTCGATCCAGCACCGCGAGCAGCGGGTCGAGCCGGTCGCTGTCCGGATGCAGGGGCCCACGCTCGCGCAGGAACTCCAGGAACAAGCGCAGCGCGGGCACCACCAGACCCACCGTCTCCTCGCGGGGCAGCGCGACGTGCGCCGGCACCAACGTCTCCAGCAGCGCGTTCAGGTCGCCGGCGCGCCAGTGGGTGTGGTCGTCGATCCGCAGGCAGGCAACCCGCAGATCGAGCAACGTGCCCACGACGTCGATCATCCGCTCGGCGTCAGGGGCCGGCCGGCCCGCTCGCGAAAGCCACGTGCCGAAGTCGGCCACGATGCCGCAGGAATCGGGAGATAGCGCCACGTCGCAGAGCGTAGTGAGCGCCGCATCCGCTTCGCATGGATTTCGGACAATCCATGCGAAGCGGCAAGAGGCCGGCCCGAAGCGCTGTCGAGGAGCCCCCAACGCCCGTCCACGTACCCGCGCACGCACGCACTGACAGCCACTCACAACGCCGCCTGCGCCCACGACCACACTCGCCTACATCGGCACCCGCGCCCGCGGCCACCGACGCCTGCACCCTCTGACGACTGCGGCCCGCGCTCACCGACGCCTCCGCCGGCACCCGCAACCGATGCCACCGGCAACTGCGACCGCACTCGCCCGCACCCGCGACCACGGCCACGTGCCATGAACAACCGCAACCACACGCGCCGGCATCGCCGCCCGGGCCCTCCGACGACTACACCCGCATCCGCCGACGACCTTGCCCGCACCCCACTCGCTCATCGGCGCCGGGCGCCCTACGACTGCCGGCCTCGGCACCCGCGCCCGCGCCCGCAGGCATCGACCTCGGTGCCCGTCCGCACCCACCCCCGCCGGCACGGCACCTGCGCTCGCGACCACACACCCACGGCACCGGCTACCGGCTACCGGCTACCGGCTACCGGCTACCGGCTACCGGCTACCGGCTACCGGCTACCGGCTACCGACAATCTCAACCGCCGACACCCACACCCGGTGGCCTCACCTACCACCATCCGCGCCTGGCCCAACGCAGGGCCGCACCCGCGTCCCGCGTCCCCAACCGCTCGCAGGCGCAAGCACACGCCGGGCCTCTCGCCGGCGCCCGCCAACACCAACCGGCACTCGCGCCCAAGCCCCATCGCTCCGGCGCCCACCAACGCCGGCCGACACCGGCACCGCACCCGCCGGGGGCGTACGCCGCCTCGCCCACCACCTCACTCCCCCGCAAACCAACGCCCCCTCGCACCCGCACCGCCCCCACCGCCGCCAGGCACGCGTGTACGACCCGCACCGAACGGTGATGTCCGCCACTTTTGCTGACTAAGCGTCAGATCACCTGCGGACCTGCGTGAACACCCGCGCTCCGGCTCGGAAAAAGACAGCCGTCTCCCTTCAGGTGACGGGTCGTCAGGTGGCATGGTGACCCCAGCGCAGAGCACGGCCCGCGACGGCGGCCCCGCGCCGAGGCGACAACGTACGCGATCCACAGTGAGGTGCCCCCGTGCTGCTCGACCCTTCCGCCGCCCTGCTCACCGATCGCATCGCCGTGGTCACCGGCGCCGCCCGGGGAATCGGCGCGGCGACGGCCGTCGCACTGGCCCGGTTCGGCGCGGACGTCGCCATCTGCGACCGCGAGCCGATCGGCCTCCAGGAGACCGCAAAGGCGATCGAGGCGAGCGGCCGTCGGACGCTCGCGGTCGAACTCGACGTCCGCGACGGCGACGGCGTCGAGCGCTTCCTCCACGAGGCGCACAGCACACTCGGCGGTCTGGACATCCTCGTCAACAACGCCGGCGGCGGCTTCTGGTCGCCGTTCATGGAGGTCCGCCCCAAGGGCCAGACCGCACTGGTCGACGAGAACTTCACCTCCGTCACGCACGTGATCCGGCACGGCGCCCCGCTCATGCGCGAGGGCGGCTCGATCGTCAACGTGACCAGCATCGAGGCGTTCCGCGCGGCACCCGGCTTCGCGGTGTACGCCGCGATGAAGGCCGCGGTCGAACAACTCACCAAGTCGCTCGCCCTCGAACTCTCGGATCGCCGCATCCGGGTCAACTGCGTCGCCCCCGACGCGATCCCCACCCCCGGCGACGCCGGCCTCGCGGAGACGTTCGAGACCGACGAAGGCGCCTACGACTACGCCGCCAAGGTCCCCCTCGGCCTGGGCACACCGGACGACTGCGCCGCCCCGATCGTCTTCCTCGCCGGCGATCTGGCCCGCTTCGTCACCGGCACCACCCTGCACGTCGACGGCGGCACCATGGCCGCCTCCGGCTGGGTTCGCCGCCCGGACGGCACCTTCACCCCCTGACCGAAAGCGCCGGCGCCCGCACCCGTCGGCCCCGCCCGCGCCCCGGGGCTCCCGAACGAGCCACCGAAGCAACCCGAACGCACCCGAACCCACCGACCGATCACCTCGCCCCGACCAGACCGCGGAACTGGGAGTGCAATGGAATTCGGCATCTTTCTTCAGGGCTACAACCCGTCGTTCCGGCGTGAGGGAAACCCCAACGCCGAACACGAAGCGCTGATGAACGACATGGACTTCGCGATCGCCGCCGACCGGGCCGGCTTCAAGTACGTCTGGCTGAGCGAACACCACTTCCTCGACGAGTACTCGCACCTGTCCGCCAACGACGTCATGTGCGGCTATCTCGCCCACGCCACCGAGCGGATCCACATCGGCTCCGGCATCTTCAACCCGCTCCCCCAGGTCAACCACCCGGCCAAGGTCGCCGAGCGGGTCGCGACGCTCGACCACCTCACCAAGGGCCGCTTCGAATTCGGTACCGGCCGGGGCGCCGGCAGCCACGAGATCCTGGGCTTCCTGCCCGGCATCGAGGACATGTCCGAGACGAAGGCGATCTGGGAGGACGTGATCCGCGAGTTCCCGAAGATGTTCCTCCAGGACACCTACGAGGGCTACGACGGCACCTACTGGCAGCTCCCGCCACGCAAGATCCTGCCCAAGCCGTACGGCAAGTCACACCCCGCCATGTGGTACGCCGCCGGCAGCCCGCCCTCCTACGCGATGGCCGCCCGCATGGGCCTGGGCGTCCTCGGGTTCTCCATCGGCGATCCGGCGAGCGCCGAGAAGCTGGTGGCCGGATACAAGCGCGAGATCGGCAATGCCGAACCGATCGCCGACTTCGTCAACGACAACGTGCTCGCGGTGAGCACCGGCTTCGTCGCCGAGACCAGGGAACAGGCGGTCGCCAACGCGGTCGCGGCCCGGCCGATGTACCTCACCAGCAACGTCTTCCGCTATCACGACACATTCCCGCATCCCGAGGGCATCCCGTACTGGCCCGAGCTGATGCCCGACCTGACCCCCGAGCTGGTCGAGTTCGCCGCCGACGCCGGCGCGCTGATCTGCGGTGCGCCGGACGGTGTGCTGGATGCGGTCAAGGCGTACGAGGCGGTCGGCGTGGACCAGCTCGTCCTCGGCTTGGGCTGCGACAACCGCGAGAACACGCTCAAGACCATCGAACTGTTCGGCAAGCACGTCATCCCCAAGCTCGACACCGAGCCGGAGCATCGCACCACACGCTTCCGCCGGCTGGCCTGATCACCCCCGCCCGGTCGGCGTCCCCGACCGGGTCCGTTCCGCCCGACACGTGTCACCGCACGACCCGAAAGGCAGTCATGAGCTTCAAGGAATACCCGATCCGGGTGGGCAGCATGCTGTTCACCGCCGTGGACCCCGAGCGCGGCCACGAGGTGGGCTACAACCGCTGGTACGAGCGCGACCACTACTACGCCGGCTGCATGATCGGCCCCGGCATGCTCGCGGGAAGCCGCTGGGTGGCCACCGCCGACCTCAAGGCGCTGCGCTTCCCGGCCGACAGCGACGTGGTCCCCGACATCGAGGCGGGCTCCTACGTCGCGATCTACTGGATCAACGACGGCCAGTTCGACGAGTGGAACGCGTGGGCGGTCGACCAGGTCAACTGGCTCTACGGCAACGACCGCGGCTTCCAGCACCGGATCCACGCACACACCGGCATGTACCTGCACGACAGTCGCTGGTACCGCGACGAGGACCCGGTCCCGCTGGAACTGGCCCTCGACCGCAACTACCAGGGGTTGGTCTCGCTCGCCGTGCAGCGCGCCGAGGGCACCACGCAGGAGGACCTGGAGGCGTGGTTCTCCGCGCAGTTGCCGGACTTCCTCAAGGGCTCGCCGATCGCCTCGGTGGCAGCGTGGACCGCAGTGCCGCTCAAGGACGACGCTCCCGCGTTCGTCCCGCGCGACCCGAACGCCGCGACCCGCAGCATGCAGTTGTACTTCCTCGAGGGCGACCCGCGCGAGAGCTGGGACGCGTTCAAGCAGTGGGCCGAGCGGATCGACGCCTCGGGCATCGGCCGGGTCACCTTCTGCGCCCCGTGGATTCCCACCGTGGTCGGCACCGACAAGTACACGGACGAACTCTGGGGCTGAACCCCGACCGTCGTCCATGACGTGTGCGGGCCCGGGTCGAGTCGGCCCGGGCCCGCACACGTCACCGAACAACGGTCACCGAACAAGCGTCACCCTCACCGCAGTCGGCTGTGCTGCTTCCCGTAGAAGAAGTAGACGAAGAACCCGGCCAACATCCATGCCACGAACCGCAGCCACGTCTCACTGCTGAGGTTGATCATCAGCCACAGCGTGGCCACCATGGACAGGATCGGCAGCCACGGCACGAGCGGCACCCGGAACGCGCGCGGCAGCTCGGGCCGGGTCCGGCGCAGGATCAGCACGCTCGCCGCGACCACCAGGAACGCGAACAGCGTGCCGATGTTGACCATGACGTCGATCTCGTGGATCGGGGTGAACCCGGCGATCGCCGCGACCACCACCGCGATCAGCATCGTGCTCATGTGCGGCGTGCCGTACTTGGGATGCACCTTCGCGAACAACGGCGGCAGCAGCCCGTCCCGACTCATCGCGAAGAAGACCCGACTCTGCCCCATCATCAAGATCATGCACACGGTGGTCAGACCGGCCACCGCGCCGATGCTGATGATGGTCGCGATCCAGCCCTTGCCGACCGACCGGAACGCCTCCGCCAACGGCGCCGACGGCGAGAGCATGTCGTAGCGCTGCATGCCGACCACGACCAGCGACACCGCCACGTACAAGATCGTGCAGATCACCAGCGAGCCGAGGATCCCGATCGGCATGTCGCGCTGTGGCTTGCGGGTCTCCTCGGCGGCGGTGGCGACCACATCGAATCCGATGTA
This sequence comes from Embleya scabrispora DSM 41855, assembly GCF_000372745.1. GTDB lineage: Bacteria > Actinomycetota > Actinomycetes > Streptomycetales > Streptomycetaceae > Embleya > Embleya scabrispora. Next base: position 18,702 of record NZ_KB889685.1, read on the forward strand.
GGCGAAGAACACGAGCGCCGCGCCGGAGAAGATCCCCATCACACCGTAGATCTGCGGCTCGAACCCGAACAGGGTCTGCACGAGCGGCGCCTTGAGCCCACCGTTCCCGGCCCCGGGCGGCTGCGAATCAGGCACGAAGGGTTTGTAGTTGCCGGTCTTGATGAAGAAGAGACCGGCGAAGATCACCAACAACACGATCGCGATCTTGACGGTGACCATGACGAGGTTGAACCGCGCCGAGAGCTTGACCCCGAACACCAGGATCGTCGCGACACCGAGCACGAGCAGCAGCGCGGGCAGGTTGACCTTCCCGCCGTCGCCCGGTGCGGCCGTGATCGCCTGCGGCAGATCGATGTTCGCCTGCGAGAGCAGCGAGGTCAGATATCCCGACCAGCCGATCGAGACCACCCCGACGCCGAGCGCGAGTTCGAGAATCAGGTCCCACCCGATGATCCACGCGGGCAGTTCGCCGAGCGTGGTGTACGAGAACGTGTACGCGGAACCCGCCACCGGAACCGTGGACGCGAACTCGGCGTAGCACAGCGCGGCGAGCCCGCAGACGAACCCCGCCAGCACGAACGACAGCGCCACGGCGGGCCCCGCGTAGTCCTTGGCCGCCGTACCGGTCAGCACGAAGATGCCCGTGCCCACCACCACGCCGACGCCGAAGACCATCAGGTCGAGTGCGGACAACTCCCGGCGCAGGCCGTGCCCTTCGGAGACATCGGTGTCCTGGATGGACTGCTCGATGTTCTTGGTACGAAACAAAGCGTTGGCCATGGCAACACCTCCTGGTGGCGGAGACCGTTGCCATGATCGAGGCTTTCACTCCTGTTTTCGGGTGACCGATCCTCGGCGCGTCAGGGTGATCTTCGAACTCGTCCCGAGGAGTCGAACCCGGACACCCGCAGACCGGAGCCCCAAAACCTTGGGGAAGCCGAAAGAAGACCGGGAAGCCGGGAAGCCGGGAAGCCGGGAAGCCGGGAAGCCGGGAAGCCGGGAAAAGCAAAACGATCCCGGGGTCGTGAGCGAAAGCCCCTGGCTTCTCGCCCCCGCCCTCGGGATCGTCGCGACGTGCGCGCCCCTCGGTCAGGCCGTCGTCTCGTGCTGCTCCGCGTCCGCGTCCACGGTCTTCGACGCGATCTCCTCGACCACCTGGCGTGAAATGTCCTGGGCGTTCAGGCCGATCCGAACCAGGATGTCCGACCGCTCCGCGTGGTCGAGGAACTCCTGCGGAATGCCGAAGTCGCGCAGCGGTACGTCCACCCGCGCGTCCCGCAGCGACTGCGCGATCGCCGAGCCGACGCCACCGGCCCGGCCGTTGTCCTCGATCGTGACCACGAGCCGGTGCCGGGCCGCCAACGGCGCGAGCCCGGCCGGGACCGGCTTGATCCAGCGCGGGTCGACCACGGTCGCCGCGATGCCCTGGTCGGCGAGCCGGTCGGCGACCTCGACCCCGATCTCGGCCATCTGCCCCACGGTCACGATCAGCACGTCGCCGCGCTCACCGCCACCGTTGCGCTCGGGGCCGGTGCGGCGCAGCACGTCCATGCCGTCGATCCGGCCGATCGCCTCGATGTCCGGGCCCACCGCGCCCTTGCCGAATCGCACCACGGTCGGCGCGTCGTCGACCTCCATCGCCTCGCGCAACTGGGCACGCACCTGCGTCGCGTCGCGCGGTGCGGCGAGCCGCAGGCCGGGCACGACCTGGAGGATCGACATGTCCCACATGCCGTTGTGGCTGGCGCCGTCCGGCCCGGTCACACCGGCTCGGTCGAGCACGAAGGTCACGCCGCACTTGTGCAGCGCGACGTCCATCAGGACCTGGTCGAACGCGCGGTTGAGAAAGGTCGCGTACACCGCGACCACCGGGTGCAGTCCGCCGGTCGCCAGGCCCGCCGCCGAGGTCACCGCGTGCTGCTCGGCGATCCCGACGTCGAACACCCGGTCCGGGTGCTTGGCGGCGAACTTGTGCAGCCCGACCGGGATCAGCATCGCCGCGGTGATGCCGACGACGTCCTTGCGCTCGTCCGCGATGGCGACCATCTCGTCGGCGAACACCGACGTCCACGACGCGCCCGACTTCTTCACCGGCAGGCCGGTCTCGGGGTTGATCACGCCCACCGCGTGGAACTGGTCCGCCGCGTCGTTGACCGCGTGCGCGTAGCCCCTGCCCTTTTGGGTGATCGCGTGCACGATCACCGGCCCGCCGAAGCCGCGGGCCCGGCGCAGCGCGTTCTCCACCGCCTCGACGTCGTGCCCGTCGATCGGACCCACGTACTTCAGGCCCAGGTCCTCGAACAGACCCTGCGGCGCGACCGCGTCCTTGAGGCCCTTCTTGGCGCCGTGCAGCATGTCGTAGACCGGTCCGCCGACCACCGGGGTGCGGCCCAGCACACCCTTGCCCCACTCCAGGAAACGCTCGTAGCCGCGCGTGGTGCGCAGCGTGGCGAGATGGTCGGCGAGGCCGCCCTGGGTCGGGCCGTACGAACGCTCGTTGTCGTTGACCACGATGATCACCGGGCGGTCCTTGGCCGCCGCGATGTTGTTCAGCGCCTCCCATGCCATGCCGCCGGTCAGCGCGCCGTCGCCGATCACCGCGACCACGTGCCGATCGGTTTGACCGCGCACCTGGTACGCCTTGGCCAGGCCGTCCGCCCAGGACAGCACCGTGGAGGCGTGCGAGTTCTCGATCACGTCGTGCTCGGACTCGGCACGGCTGGGATAGCCGGACAGTCCGTCGGCCTGACGCAGTTGCCCGAAGCCGTCCTTGCGGCCGGTCACGATCTTGTGCACGTAGCTCTGGTGCCCGGTGTCGAAGAGGATCTTGTCGCGCGGCGACTCGAACACCCGGTGCATCGCGATGGTCAGCTCGACCACACCGAGGTTGGGACCCAGGTGACCACCGGTCTTGGAGACGGACTCCACCAGGAAGGTGCGGATCTCGTCCGCGAGCTGCGCGAGCTGCTCGGGCGAGAGGGCCTTGAGATCACGGGGTCCTCGAACGCTGTCCAGCAGGGCCACCCGTTCCTCCTTCGTCGGATCCGTCACCGCCCCCACGGGTCTGCGTGCAGGAGAGGCGTCCATCGAGTCTAGACGCGGCGAAGCCGGCCGATGGTTCGCATCCGGGTACACCGATGAGCCATCCGTGCGCGACAGCTCACGCCGAGGCGCCCGCTACCTGCATCTCGGGCGCGCGTTCGATGGCGAAGGGGGTCATCTCGCTCATCACCATCGCCATCGCGCCGAGCACCTCGGCCCGCTCGCCGAGCGACCCGGTGACCACGCTCAGCCGGCGCGACGCGCTGGGGATGGCGTACCGCCCGACCGACTCGACGATCGGCGCGATCAGCAGGTCGCCGGCGCCCGCGAGGTCGCCGCCGAGGATGATCCGTTGCGGATTGAGCAGGTTCGTCAGGCTCGCCACGCCCACGCCCACGTGCCTGCCGGCGTCCGCGACCACCCGCCGGCAGCCCGCGTCGCCTGCCTTGGCGAGTTCGATCATCCGCTGGATGGTCAGGTCGGTGCCGTGGCTGCCGCGCAGCAGGTCGAGCAGGTAGGAGGCGTTGGTGAAGGTCTCCAGGCAGCCCCGATTGCCGCACCGGCACACCGGCCCGGACTCGTCCAGGGTTATGTGACCGATCTCGCCCGCGGTGCCGCCAGGACCCCGGTACAGCCGGCCGCCGATCACCAGTCCCGCGCCGACACCGCCGGACACCTTGAGGTAGGCCATCTCCGTGCAGCCCACGCCCGCGCCCCATACGAGTTCGCCCAGCGCGCCGAGGTTGGCGTCGTTGTCCACCAGGACCGGCAGGCCCAGCCGAGCCTGCATCGCCTCGCGCGGGTGGCAGCCCACCCAGCCCGGCAGGATCGTGGTCGAGCCGAGCGCGCCGGTGTCGATGTCGATCGGGCCGGGCACGCCGAGCCCGACGCCGGTGACCTCGCCCCGGACCGCGCCGGCGCGCTCCAGCAGCACGCCCAGCAGGCGATCCGCGAGCGCGAAGCCCTCGTCGGCGGAGGAGTCGACGTCGATCGGGACGTGCTCCTCGGCGAGCACCCGGTGCGCGAAGTCACCGATCGCCACGCGCAGGTGGCGGTGGCCGAAGTCGATGCCGACGACCACGCCCGAGGCGCGGCTGAGCGAGACGTTGCGGGCCCGCCTGCCGCCGGAGGATGTGGGGGTCACCTCGACCATGTCGAGGGCCTTCAACTCCCGTACGATGTTCGACACCGTCGCGGCGGACAGCCCGGTACTCCTGGCGATCTCGGCCTGGGTGAGCGCCCCCGCCATGCGCACCGCGTGCAGGACCCGATCGAGGTTGGCCCGGTGCAGCGAGGACTGGGACCCGGACGAATGCGACCCTGACGGCTGGGCCTTGGAAAAATGGGCCCCCGTTATGCCGTCGGACATCTGCGATCCCCTCGCCCCGGTGCATCTGACGCACTTGATGTGTGCAAGTCCTGAACTCTATTGCGCCCTCCGTATGGGCAGAAGAGTCAAATCTGAACGCAGGCGTCATGATCGGGCCTCTATTCACCACCGCCGGACCGGCGGACGCATGAAACGTTACAAATACACCTTTCGCCCCGCGTCGCGGCCGCGCATCCGGCGGCCGTGGCCGATCGCGCGGTTGCGACCGCTGCCCGCGACGTAGCGCACGTCACAGTCGGGGCTCCCAGCGTTCGCCCCCGAGGGCCTCCTCGACCAGCCGAACCGCACGCTCGGTGGCCGCGGCGCGCGAGCCCTCGTACTCGTACATGCGCAGCGCCGCCTCCACCGCCTGCACGGGCACCCGCTCGGCAAGCTCGACGCGCGCGGTGCCGTAGCCGTGTCGGGCGGCAGCGAGCGCGGCGGCGACGTGCTGGCGGGCCATCCGGGCCAGGATCAACGGGTGTTTGCGCAGTACGTCGTGGCTTCGATAGCCCGGTGGGCACAGGTCGAACAACCAGGCAACGGCCGTGTCCTCCCAGCCCGCGACGCCGGGCGGCCGAACGCCTCTCGGCCATCCGGTCGGGGCGATTCCGTCCCTGCCTCGGGGCTTGGGTTCGGCCCCGTTCCCGGCCGTGGCACGCGTGAAGCGACCCGGCTGCTCCCAAGCCGGGGTGTCGCGATCGCCATTGCCGTACATATGTTCGATTATGCGCGGTGGCCGACCGGGAATGCACACGTGGATCATGGAGGGGGATATCCCGCACTCGCGTTCGACCCCGGCGTCGTCGCACCCGCGCCCGCCGTACCTCCGCTCCACCCTTCGCTCACTTTGTTCGACTCGCGTATGACTCCAGGAGGACCCGTGATCCAGGTCGACAGCGCCGGCGACGAGGCCGCATTCGCCCACATACCGCTGGTCGGCGTGTGGCGAAACGGCTTCCTGGAGTCGATCCACCACGGCACGGCCGTACTCACCGGCACCGACGGCTCGGTGGTCGAAGGACACGGGGCGGTGGACGCGCCGATGTTCCCGCGCTCGGCCAACAAGCCGTTCCAGGGACTGGCGATGGTGCGCAACGGGCTGGACCTGGAGGGCGAGTTGCTCGCACTCGCCTGCGCCAGCCACTCCGGCGAGACGTTCCACCTGGAGGGGGCCCGACGAATCCTGGCCCGCGCCGGGTTGCCGGAGAGCGCGCTGCGCTGCGTACCGGACCTGCCCCTGGGCACGGCGCAGCGCGACGCGTGGCTGGCGACCGGCAAGGGCCCCGAGCGGATCGCGATGAACTGCTCGGGCAAGCACGCCGCGATGCTGCTCACCTGCGTGCACAACGGCTGGTCGACCGAGGACTACCTGGCGCCGGAGCACCCGTTGCAGCGGGCCGTCCGCCAGGCGGTCGAGGACATCGCCGGCGAACCGGTCGCGGCCGTCGGCGTGGACGGGTGCGGGGCGCCGCTGTTCGCCATCTCGCTCGCGGGCCTGGCCCGGTCCTTCGGCCGCTTCGCGGGGGCCGCCGAGGGCACCGGCGAGCGGCGGATCGCGGACGCGATGCGCGCCCACCCGGAGTGGGTCGCGGGCACCGGTCGCGACGTGACGAGGCTGATGCGGGCCGTCCCGGGCCTGCTCGCCAAGGATGGCGCGGAGGCGGTGTACGCGGTGGGCCTGCCGGACGGGCGTGGCGCCGCGGTCAAGATCGCGGACGGGGCGACGCGGGCCCACATCGTCGCCATGGCGGCGCTGCTGCGGCGCATGGGCGTGGACGAGCAGAGCCTCGCCCCGTTCGCCCACGCACCCGTGTACGGCGCCGGCGAGGTGGTCGGCGCCATCCGCGCGTTCCCCCTTTTGAGTGAACCAGCGCGCTAACCCTGTCGCCCACATGGGCCGAGCGCAAAACTGACCCTGCGGCCGGTTGGGAAGCCAACCGGCCGCGCCAATCGCCCGCGCATGCACGAGGACGCCGCCCGCAGGTGCGAATGCGGGCACATCGCCCGCGGACGCAGGTGCAGGCGCAGACACCCGCAGAGGCACGCGTCGGCCGTTCAACTCTCCGAGCGGCGTGCGAGCGCCCGGCCGGAAGAACCTCCAGCCGGCCTGTCCCCAACCCGTGTCGAGAACTTGACCGCGCACGCAACAGAACACCGGGCCGGGCCCCGAAGGAACCCGACCCGGTGCGTCGATGCGTGCGACGGTCAGCCCTTGTTCACCAGCGAACGCAGCACGTACTGCATGATGCCGCCGTTGCGGTAGTAGTCCGCCTCGCCGGGGGTGTCGATACGCACGACCGCGTCGAACTCGACGCCGGTGTCCGTGGTGACCTTGACGGTCTTGGGGGTGCGGCCCTCGTTGAGCGCGGTGATGCCCTCGAACACGAAGGTCTCCTCGCCGGTGAGGCCGAGGGTGGCAGCGCTGTGGCCGGCCGGGAACTGCAGCGGGATGACGCCCATGCCGATCAGGTTCGAGCGGTGGATGCGCTCGTACGACTCGGCGATCACCGCGCGCACCCCCAGCAGCGAGGTGCCCTTGGCGGCCCAGTCGCGAGACGAGCCCGAGCCGTACTCCTTGCCCGCCAGCACCACCAGCGGGATGCCGGCGGCCTGGTAGTTCACCGACGCGTCGTAGATCGTCGACACCGGGGCGCCGGCCTGCGTGAAGTCACGCGTGAAGCCGCCCTCGGTGCCCGGCGCGATCTGGTTGCGCAGGCGAATGTTCGCGAACGTGCCGCGGATCATCACCTCGTGGTTGCCTCGGCGCGAGCCGTACGAGTTGAAGTCCTTGCGCTCGACTCCGTTCTCGGCCAGGTACTTGCCCGCCGGGCTGTCGCCCTTGATCGAACCCGCCGGCGAGATGTGGTCGGTGGTGACCGAGTCGCCGAGCTTGGCCAACACGCGCGCACCCGCGATGTCCACGACCTGCGCCGGCTGCATCTGCATGCCCTCGAAGTACGGAGGCTTGCGCACGTAGGTCGACTGCGGGTCCCACTCGAACGTCGCGCCCGTCGGGATCTCCAGCGACTGCCAGCGCGAGTCGCCCGCGAAGACGTCGGCGTAGCGGTCGATGAACATGTCCTGGTCGATCGAGGAGGCCACCACCTCGGCGATCTCCTCGTCGCTCGGCCAGATGTCCGCGAGGTAGACCGGCTTGCCCTCGGAGTCCAGACCCAGCGGCGCGGTGGTGATGTCGATGTCCATCGACCCCGCGAGCGCGTACGCGATCACCAGCGGCGGCGAGGCCAGGTAGTTCATCTTGACGTCGGGGTTGATCCGACCCTCGAAGTTGCGGTTGCCCGAGAGCACCGAGACGACCGCGAGGTCGGCGTCGTTGACCGCCTTGGAGACCTCCTCCGGCAGCGGGCCGGAGTTGCCGATGCAGGTCACGCACCCGTAGCCGACCAGCGAGAAGCCGACCTTCTCCAGGTACGGGATCAGGCCCGCCTTCTCGTAGTAGTCCATGACGACCTTGGACCCGGGCGCGAGCGTGGTCTTGACCCACGGCTTGCGGGTGAGGCCCTTCTCGACGGCCTTCTTGGCGAGCAGCGCGGCGCCGAGCATGACCGAGGGATTCGAGGTGTTGGTGCACGAGGTGATCGAGGCGATCACGACCGCGCCGTGGTCGATCTCGTACTCGACGCCGTCGTCGCCGATCACCTTGGTCGGGTTGTGCACGCGACCGTTCAAGCCGGTCGGCGCGTCCGAGGCCGGGAAGGACTCCTTGCCGGACTCGTCGCCGTTGGTGACGTAGTCCGCCAGCGCGTCGCGGAAGCGGACCTTGGCCTCGGCCAGCACCACCCGGTCCTGCGGGCGCTTGGGACCGGAGATCGAGGGCACCACGGTGGAGACGTCGAGTTCGATGTACTCCGAGTACTCCGGCTCGTGGCTCGGGTCGTGCCACAGGCCCTGGGCCTTCGCGTACGCCTCGACCAGCGCGAGCTGCTTCTCCTCCCGGCCGGTCAGTCGCAGGTAGATGATCGTCTCGGCGTCGATCGGGAAGATCGCGCAGGTGGAACCGAACTCCGGCGACATGTTGCCGATGGTGGCGCGGTTGGCCAACGGCACCGAGCCGACGCCCTCGCCGTAGAACTCGACGAACTTGCCCACCACACCGTGCTTGCGCAGCATGTCGGTGATGGTCAGCACGACGTCGGTGGCCGTGACGCCCGGCTGTGCCTTGCCGGAGAGCTTGAAGCCGACCACGCGCGGGATCAGCATGCTGACCGGCTGGCCGAGCATCGCGGCCTCGGCCTCGATGCCGCCGACGCCCCAGCCGAGCACGCCCAGGCCGTTGACCATCGTGGTGTGCGAGTCGGTGCCGACACAGGTGTCGGGGTACGCCTGCCCGTTGCGAACCATGATGGTGCGGGCCAGGTGCTCGATGTTGACCTGGTGCACGATGCCGGTGCCGGGCGGTACGACCTTGAACTCGTCGAACGCGGTCTGGCCCCAGCGCAGGAACTGGTAGCGCTCCTTGTTGCGGCCGTATTCGATGTCGGTGTTGATCTCGAACGCGTCCGGACGGTTGAACACGTCGGCGATGACCGAGTGGTCGATGACCATCTCGGCGGGCGCGAGCGGGTTGATCCGGGAGGCGTCGCCACCGAGGGCCTTCACGGCCTCGCGCATCGTGGCGAGGTCCACGACACACGGCACGCCGGTGAAGTCCTGCATGATCACGCGCGCCGGCGTGAACTGGATCTCTTCGCTCGGCTCGGCCTTCGCGTCCCAGCCGCCCAGGGCACGGATGTGATCGGCGGTGATGTTCGCGCCGTCCTCCGTGCGGAGCAGGTTCTCCAGCAGGACCTTCAGGCTGTAGGGGAGGCGCTTGCTGCCCTCCACCTTGTCCAGCCGGAAGATTTCGTACGACTCGTCACCCACGTTCAGGGTGGAGCGAGCGTCGAAGCTGTTCGCGGACACGACGGTCTCCCTTGATCTTGTGCGTTTCTCCCGCATCCTGCCGACACCCACTCGACGTACGCCAAGCAAGGTGACCCTAACCAGGGATGCCGGGGTCTGCGCCCCGCAGATATCTTGATGTCAAGACAAGTCTAGTCTAGGCCCCGACTCGTCCGTGCGGGTACCCGCCACACACGGGCCGACCCGTCGGTCGGGGATTCCTCCGAGCGATCTCCCCCACACGCGGGCGTGCGCCCCTAACATGCGGGACAGCGAGTCGGGCACGACCCACCGAGTGGGTCCGGCACGTGGCCCAGAGCAGGCGCTCGGAATACGAGCGCGTCGGGTGGGCCGGCGACGAGGGGGATGACGCCATGAAGCGGATCCGGATCGGCGTATTGGGCGCGGCTCGCATCGCGCCGGCCGCGCTGGTCAAGCCCGCACGGCTGATTCCGGAGGTACAGGTCGCCGCGATCGCCGCCCGCGACGCGGCCCGTGCGGACGCCTTCGCTCGGCGCCAGGGCATCCCGCGCGTGCACGCGGACTACGCCGCTCTGATCGAGGATCCGGAGTTGGACGCGGTGTACATCCCGCTGCCCAACGGGCTGCACGCGCACTGGACGATCCGAGCGCTGGAAGCCGGCAAGCACGTGTTGTGCGAGAAGCCGATGGCGGCCAACGAGGCCGAGGCGCAGGAGATCGCGGACGCCGCAGCACGCGCGGGTCTGATCGCGATGGAGGCGTTCCACTACCGGTATCACCCGCTCGCGAGCCGCATGCGCGAGATTTTGGACGACGGCGAGTTGGGCGAGATCCGCCGCATCACCACGTCGATGTGCTTCCCGTTGCCGCTGCTCGGCGACATCCGCTACCGCTACGACCTCGCGGGCGGGGCGCTGATGGACGGTGGCTGCTACGCCGTACACCTGATGCGACTGCTCGCAGGCGACGACGCGACCGACCCGATCGAGGTACTGGACGCGCATGCCCTGACGATCCGCAAGGACCGGCGGGTGGATCGTGCGATGTCGGCCCGCCTGCGGCTGCCGGGCGGTGCGACGGGCACCGTGCACGCGTCGATGTTGTCCCGACGCGTGCTGGACATGCACGCGCACGTCGTGGGCACCCGGGGCGAGATGCGCGTGCTGAACTACCTGATGCCGCACCTGCCACACCGGTTCACCGTGCACACGGGCAGGCTCAGGCGGCGCGAACACCTGGGCGAGGCGGCGCGGACGCCGACGTACCGCCTGCAGTTGCAGGCCTTCGCGGACGCGATCCGGCTCGGCGAGGCGACGCTGACGCCCGCGCTCGACGCGGTGCCGACGCTGCACGTCATGGACGCGATCTACCGCGCGGCGGGACTGCCGCTGCGCGGACAGGCCCCGGCCACTCGGTGAGGGCGGAGGGCGAGGAGAGCCGGGCGCGAGTACGCAATCGATGCCTGAAACACCCGCGTTACCCGACTCTTCCGAAGCCTTCGTCTCGCTCGCTCAGCGCATGATGTAGTGCAGGATCACGTCGTGGACGTGGCGGCCCTTGTCGTCGCTGCGGAACTCCACGCTGTAGGTCTGCGTGCCGACGTGGATCGCTATTTCGCTGGAACTCAGGTACGAGCCGGTGAAGCTCTTGTTGGAGACCATGCTCACGCTGCTGATCTTCGAATAGGGCAAGGAGGTGATCGCGATCTTCTTGCCGACGAAACTGTTGTCCTGGATGATCGCGCGGCGGTCGGTCAGCCCGATGAACCCGGTGCCGACGCCCTTGGCGTCGTAGACGGCGATGATCTGCTCGCCCGGCAGCAGCCCGCTCTGGATCTTCTCCAACTGCTCACGCTTGTCGAAGACGACGTTTTCCGCCCCGCTCATCCTGTGCTCCTCCTCGTTGACCTGCGGCACCCAGCCTAAGGCTGCTGGATCAGCGCCATTCGCTCGTCGCGTGGAAGTGTCGCAACGTGTCTTCGTACGCGGCGAGATCCATGTTCTGCCGCGCGAGCCACTCGTCGGAGTAATACGAGTGCGCGTAGCGCCCCCCGCCGTCGCACAGCAGTGTCACCACCGAACCGGTCCGACCCGCGGCGCGCATCTCGGCCACCAGACGCAGGGCGCCCCACAGATTGGTGCCGGTCGAGCCGCCGGCCTTGTGTCCGGTGCGCCGGTGCAGGTCACGCATCGCGGCCACCGACGCGGCATCGGGGACCTTGATCATCCGGTCGACGATGTTCGGCATGAAACTTGCCTCGACCCGAGGCCGGCCGATGCCCTCGATCCGCGACGAACACGCCTCGGTATACGCCGGGTCGTGGGTGCGCCATCCGTCGAAGAAGGCGGAGTTCTCGGGGTCCACGACGCAGATCTTGGAGTGGTGTCGGCGGTAGCGGACGTAGCGGCCCATGGTCGCGCTCGTGCCGCCCGTCCCGGCGCCGACGACGATCCACTCGGGAATGGGGTGCCGCTCCTGCGACATCTGCTCGAACACCGACTCGGCGATGTTGTTGTTGCCCCGCCAGTCGGTGGCGCGCTCGGCGTAGGTGAACTGGTCCATGAAGTGCCCGCCGGTCTCCGTCGCGAGCGCACGCGAGACCTCGTACACCGTCGCGGCGTCCTGAACCAGGTGACATCGACCGCCGTGGAACTCGATCAGCTCGATCTTCTCGGGGCTGGTGGTGGCGGGCATGACCGCGACGAAGGGCAGGCCGATCTGGTTGGCGAAGTACGCCTCCGAGACGGCCGTCGAACCCGAGGACGCCTCGATCACGGTGGTGCCCTCCTCGATCCACCCGTTGCACAGGGCGTACAGGAAGAGCGAGCGCGCCAGGCGGTGTTTGAGCGAACCGGTCGGATGCGTCGACTCGTCCTTGAGGTAGAGGTCGATCCCCCACTCCGCGGGCAGCGGGTAGGCAAGCAGGTGAGTGTCGGCAGAACGGTTGGCGTCGGCGCTCACCTTGCGGATGGCCTCGTCCACCCAGTCGCGAGTCTTCGCGCTGAAACGGTCCACATCGCTGTCCACCGACGTCACGTCGACTCCCCTGGCTTGTTCGTATCCCCGTGCCGGGTTCCGGGTGGCGGGGCTGCGGAATCGATGGTGATCGACCCCGGCCCAGGCTACGGGCCGACGCGCGGATCCCTGGGTCAACCCCTCGAATGGCCCATGAACTGCGCATACGTATTCTCGGCCGGAAGTTGTGACGTGTCGGGGGGTCCGCCGCGTCTATGGGGTGGGTACGCGCGAGGGCGCGTAGGGACGAGGAGGGTTTATGGCGGGCTTCGACGCTGAGCCGGCCGATTTCCTGGAGTTCGCCAACGCGTGCAGCGGTCGGCTGTTCCGGACGGCGTGGCTCCTGTGTGGCGATTGGCATCTCGCCGAGGACCTCGTGCAAACGACGCTGGGCAAGTTGTACCGGGCCTGGAAGCGGGTCAGTCGGGCCGACAGCCCGGAGGCGTACGCGCGCACTGTGCTGACACGCACCTACCTGTCCCACCGACGAAGGCTGAGCAGCACCGAGCAGCCCTATGCCGACCTGCCGGAGGGCTCCGGTCCCGAGGAGGACCAGGCGTTGCGGTTGACGCTCCTGAAGAGTCTGGCCGAACTGCCGCCCAAGGATCGGGCGGTGTTGGTCCTGCGGTACTGGGAGGACCTGAGCGTGGAGCAGACGGCGCGACAGATGGGCGTGTCCGAGGGTGCTGTGCGGAGCAGGTCGATGCGGGCGCTGGAGAAGTTGCGGGGCGTGCTCGGAAGCGAGTCCGGCTGGCTCTCCGCCGCCTGAGGGGTCACTGAGTACACCGCCGGCACGGCCGTACGGCTGGTGAGCAGTACGACCTGCGTTCACACGGATGGCACGGATGGCGAGGAGACAGTAGGTCCATGGGGTCTGACGAAATGGAACTGGCGGCCGTGATGCGGACGTCGGCGTCGGGGCTGATCCCCCCGGCGGGATTGGTCTCGGGCGGTATCGCCAGAGGCAGACGGATGAAGCTGGTACGGCGCGTCCAGGTGGGCGTGTCGACCGCGGCGGTGCTGGCCGTGGCGGGCACGACCCTGTTCGTCGCCTCGGACCGAACCGACGGCGGCCCCGGAGAGGTGGCGGGGCCGGCCGGCCCGACGGCGGTGGTGTCCACGCCGCCCACCACCCCGCTCGCGCCCAAGACTCGGCCGACATTGCCCGTCCCGTCCGGGATGGCGCCCGTGCTGCCGCCGCTGCTGTTGCATTCGCTTCTGCCGCTGCTACCGGGGGGTCTGGTACCCACCCAGATCACCGGGGTGGACCACAGCGATATGACGGCCACAGGCGTGTACAGCGCCGGTGCCACCGTGTCGTTGGTCTTGGAGGACTCCGCCGGGCCCACTCTGATCTCGGTGTCGGTGCAGCAGACCGCCGAGAGGGCTGACGAGGCAGGGTGTCCTCACCAGGAGGGCAGCACCAACGCCGCGTGCTCGGACTACAGGACTCCGGACGGCAGTCGGGTGGTGGAGCGGCAGGACTGGGTCTACCCCGCGGCGCCGGACACGCCGGAGAACCGTGCCGACGGCAAGGCCGGTCCTTCGGGACGAGGGCCCAAGGATTGGTCCGTTCGAGTGGTGCGTCGCGACGGTGTCGTAGTCACGATCGATGAGATCGCCTCCCGCGAGGAGAAGGGGGATATCGGCCGCGATACACCGCTCCTGCCGATGGAGCGGCTGCGCTCGATGGCGATCGCCCCGGTCTGGCAGGTGTGGGTAACCGTGAACGCCAACGAAACGGCGGCGAAAACCCCACCCACCGTCAACTACCAGTCCTCGTTTCGCCCGCAAAAGTACGACCTCCCGACATCAACGGCCGTGCCGTCAACGGCAACCCCCAGAGGAGCGGGGCCGGAGAACGGGACCGGGTCGATCCCTCGAACGGAAGTTCCCTCCAGGTCGATTCCCGAAAGCGGTCCGGAGTCCTGAGCATCTTTGGTGCCTGCCGGGCATGACTGGCCGTCGACCGGGCAGGCGCCGGGTGTCGAGCCCCCGGGCGCCTCTGACTCCCCCCTCACGCTCCGGGGGTTCGATGACGTCCCTGCTTCCTCGTCTGGGATCCTGAGGCGGGGTCCTGCCGACCCCGGGGAGACTTCGAGGGAGGCGGTCGCAATGGCCGAGGGCATAGGGATCGGTCTGGGCGGCGTGGGGTTCGAGGGCGGCTACGCGCAGTACGGTCCGGCAGACCCCGAGGATCGTGCCCGGCACATCCTGGAGGTCTTCGAACGGGCCTTCGGCGCACTGATCGACGGCGACCCTGCCGCGTTCCGGGTGAAGTTCCGCAAGATGGCGTCCTCGGCGTTCGCGTTCTACCGAGGCACGGCCTGCCTGTTCTACGCCGACCTCGACGGTCGCGAGGACCCCTTCCTGGACGCACGCACCTCGCGGGTGTGGATCCATGGGGACCTGCACGCGGAGAACTTCGGCACATATATGAACGCGGACGGCAAGCTCGTGTTCAACGTCAACGACTTCGACGAGGCGTACGTCGGTCCCTGGACGTGGGACGTCAAGCGCTTCGCGGCGAGCCTCGCGCTGATCGGGCACGGCAAGGCCCTCAGCGACGACACGATCGCAGCCCTCGTCACCGGCTACGGTGCGGCCTACCTGGACCAACTCCGGTTGCTGACCGACAAGACCACGCCGCAGGATGCCGCGCTGACTTTGGCGACGACCGGGGGCCCGCTGCTCGAGGTGCTGCGGCAGGCCCGGTTGCAGACCCGCATCGGATTGCTCCGCTCGCAGACGGTCGTGGTCGACCACGAACGGCGCTTCGCCCTGTCCGGTGGCGCGTTCGAGTTGTCGGACGACATCAAGGCGACGGTGCTGGAGGCCTTTCGGCGCTACCTCGACACGCTGCCTCCCGCGACCCGGCAGCGGCCGGACACCTACGACATCAAGGACGTCGTCGGTCGGCGGGGGGTCGGCATCGGCAGCGCCGGGCTGCCCTCGTACAACCTGCTGATCGAGGGCAACACGGAGGCGCTGGAGAATGACGTGATCCTGTACATGAAGCAGGGCCAGACACCATCGGTGAGCCACCACGTCACCGATCCCCAGGTGCGGTCCTACTTCGAACACGAAGGCCATCGCACCGTCATCTCGCAGCGCGCCTTGCAGGCGCACGCGGATCCGTGGCTCGGCTACACCGACATCGACGGGGTCGGGCAGCTTGTCGCCGAGGTGTCGCCGTACGCGAACGACCTGGACTGGTCGGACCTGAACGAGGTGGACACGATCGCGGAGGTCGTGGAATACCTGGGCCGCGCCACCGCTACGATGCACGCCGTCGCGGACGAGGAAAGCGGTCACACTCTCGTCCCGTTCTCGACCGAGGACGCGATCCTGGAGGCGATCGAGCAGGACGAGGAGGGCTTCACGGCCTCACTCGTGGACTTCGCGCACGCGTACGGAGCTCGTGCCCGAGCCGACCACGCCATCTTCGTCGACCTCTTCCGCAACGGGCTGATTCGGGGGTTGTAGGCACCGCTCACAGCTCCGAGTCGGCGTCACGGTGCTGTCCGATTCCCGCCGGCCACTCCCACGGGAATCGGGTGACACTTGTCGACGTGATGGACGACGAGCAGTGCTACCGAGCGTGCAGCAGCCGGGACAGTCGGTTCGACGGCTGGTTCTACATGGCGGTCACGAGCACCGACATCTACTGCCGGCCCAGTTGCCCGGCGGTCAAGCCGAAGCGGGAGAACGCGCGGTTCTACCCGTCTGCGGCGGCCGCGCAGGCGGCGGGGTTCCGGGCTTGCAAGCGCTGCCGTCCGGACACCTCGCCGGGCTCGCCGGAGTGGGATGTCCGTGCCGACGTGGTCGGGCGCGCCATGCGCCTGATCGCGGACGGGGTCGTGGATCGCGAAGGCGTCGGCGGCCTCGCGGCTCGGCTCGGGTACAGCGATCGTCAGTTGAACCGTCTACTGATGGCCGAGGTCGGCGCGGGCCCTCTGGCGCTCGCCCGCGCCCGTCGGGCGCAGACGGCCAGGGTCCTGCTGGAGACCTCCGATCTGCAGATCGCGCAGGTCGCGTTCGCAGCCGGATTCGCAAGCGTGCGGCAGTTCAACGACACCGTCCGCGAGGTGTTCGGCCGCACCCCCACGGAGGTGCGTGGACGGGCCGGCGCCCGGGCCGTCGAACCGGGTGAGATCCGGCTGAGGCTGCCCTACCGGGAGCCGATCGCGCTCGGGCACGCGCTGGACTTCCTGGGGCTGCGGGCGGTGCCGGGTGTGGAGGAGTACGTGGACGGCGTCTACCGCCGGGTGTTGTCGCTCCCGCACGGCACCGGCGTGGTCGAGCTCTCGCCCGGCCCTTCATGGGTGTGGTGCCGCCTCGTCCTTGCCGACTTGCGCGACTTGGGCGCCGCCGTGCAACGCTGCCGGCGCTTGCTCGACTTGGACGCGGATCCGCTTGCCGTGGACGAGGCGCTCGGGAGTGCCGAGCTCGGCGACGGCGGATTGGGCGCACTGGTCCGCGCCACACCCGGCCTGCGTTCACCGGGCCATGTGGACCCCGACGAACTCGCCGTCCGAGCCGTGCTCGGCCAGCAGGTCTCGGTCGCGGGCGCCCGCACCGTCGCAGGTCGGCTGACCTGCCTGTACGGCAAGCCGCTGGCCGCGCCACAGGGCGGGCTCACCCACGCGTTCCCGACCGCGGCCGCGTTGGCCGACGCGGATCCGGCGGATCTACCGATGCCCACAGCACGCAAGAAGGCGATCTTCGCGCTCACCGGGGCGCTCGCGTCCGGAGCGGTCCGCCTCGACCCGGGTGCGGACCGTCGGGCGGCGGAGGCAGGCCTTTTGGCCCTTACGGGTATCGGGCCCTGGACGGCGTCGTACATTCGACTGCGGGCACTCGGCGATCCGGACGTGTTCCTACCGACGGATCTGGGCGTCAAGCACGCGCTCGCGCGCTGGGGGCTCCCGGTCTCGGCCGCGCAATCGTGGTCCCCGTGGCGCTCGTACGCGTTGCACCACCTGTGGGCGGGCCTGTCCGCAGCATCCACCGTCTCGGTGAAGGAAGTCGCATGAACCAGGACGCCCTGTTCGAGGTCGTCGAAATGCCCGACCCGAACGTGCCCCCGACCACGTTCAATGCCCCCCTCGACGGCCCCCGCCGATACGCGACGATGGACTCCCCTGTGGGCGAATTGCTCATGATCGGTGACGGGCAGTCGCTCACCGCCCTCTACATGGCGTCCACGCCGGGCGCGGACTGGGTACGCGAGCCCGGTGCGTTCGCTCAGGCGAAGGCGCAGTTGAGCGCTTACTTCGCCGGCGAACTGCGCGAGTTCGACCTGCCGTTGGCGCCGGCCGGCACGGCCTTCCAGCTCAAGGTCTGGTCTGCCCTGACCACCATCCCGTACGGACACACGATGTCCTACGGTGCGCTGGCCACGAGGTTCCTCGGGCAGCCGACCGCCTCCCGTGCGGTCGGACTCGCCAACGGCCGCAACCCGATCAGCATCATCATCCCGTGCCACCGGGTGATCGGCGCCGACGGCACGTTGACCGGTTACGCAGGCGGGTTGCCGCGCAAGCAGCGCCTGTTGGCTCTGGAGAACATCCGCGTCACCGGGTAGTCGGGCCGCTTTCGAGTGCACTGGCACGGTCGCGGGGCTCATGACTGGAACGCCCGCCGCACGAGTCCCGCGACCCTCCCTCGGCGGAGCGTGTCGTGCCAGGTGAAGCGCAGGACGAGCGCGCCGACGAGGGCCAGGTCGTTGGCCCGGGACTGGTCGCGGAACAGCGCGTCGGGCCGCGAATGCACGTCCGCTCCGTCCGCCTCGGCGAAGATCGGCCGCAACCCGGTCAGCCATGCGAGATCCACGCGGGCCCGGCCGCCGCCGGGCAGTGCGACCTCGTGCTGCAACTCGTCCGGTGCGACCCCGCCTCGAACGCAGTCGAGCCGCACTCGCGACTCCAACGGGCTTTCGGCCCGCGCGTCCGCGATCTCCAGTAGCGGCCGCACCTGCCCCGCCCCGGGCCGGCCCGCCGCCGCCCGCTCGACCGCTTCCAGCTGCGCCGCCTCGACCAAGCCCAGATGCAGCGCCGAATCGAGGATTGCCAATCCGTCCTCGGGCGCGAGCCTGGGCAGCAGGTCGGCGAGCGTCCGCACCGGCGTCGTTACCGGAAAGCCGTCCACCATCACGATCTCGTCCGCTGGCAACCGTCGCCGATGCGCCACCATGCCGGGCCCACCACGACGCGACGCGGTATAGGGCGTCGCGATGTGCACGGAATCCACGCGTGGCACGCCACGCATCCCGTGCACGTGGGCCGCACTGTGCAATACGCCCACGGCTCGCTCGCCATAGGCCGCGAGCCCGGCGCGCAACAGCCCGCGCGAGGAGAGCGCACATCGATCGGCATCGACGAGCCCCACGCCGCGCGCGAGCTCGCGCACCCTCCCATCGCTGACGAGCCTGCGCCACACCCGCCCGGACACTCCGGCGGACAGCGCCTGTTCCCGCGTTACCACCCCGTCGTGCTGCCATGCCAACCCCCGCAAGACTCGTACGGCCTCTTCCATTCCCGGATCCTGGTCCGCACGGCCTGCGGCGCGGTGCGGGTGGATGTCATCTGTGGACAACTCGGCTCTTGTGGACGACTTGGGGCTCGCTTTGCCGGATTCGTGGACGATCTTCAGCCGTTCGACACCTTCATGATCATTGCGGGCCGCCGAGCGGTCGGGACCAACCGGTGTGATGGGTGGGTCCCCGCATCCCCCTCCGTCCCCGAGGACCGCCATGCCCAACTTCCGCAAACACCGGCGCCTCGCGGCAGTGTGCGCCGCGCTCGCCCTCACCGCAGGCGCAGGCGCCGCCTATGCCGAGAGCCGTCCTGCCGCTCCCCACGTCTCCGCCCCGGTGAGCGCGGGCCCCGCCGCAGCGCCTGCCAAGGTGTCCTTCAATGTCGTCAGTGACGTGCAGGGCGACCTAGCGGACTTCGGCCGCGCACTCGACCAGATGAAGGTGATCAACCCGAACAGCGGCGCGCTCGTCGTCAACGGCGACATCACCCCGCGCGGCTACAAGTCCGAGTACGACCAGGTGAAGCAGGTCCTGAACACGCGTCCGCACCCGGCGAACACGTTCTTCACGATCGGCAACCACGAGTTCTACGTGCCCAAGTACTGCAATCCGGACAAGCTGTGTCAGGAGACCTGGCCCAACGGCACCACCGAGCAGTCGCTCTTCCAAAACTTCTACGACTTCACCGGGCTCGACAAGGTCTATTACGAGCGCGTCGTCGACGGCGTCCCGATGCTGTTCCTCGGCACCGAGAAGTACATGAAGTACAGCGACCCCACCAAGTGGGACGAGGTGTGGTTCAGCGAGGAGCAACTGACCTGGCTGGAGCAGCGGATGAACTACTGGGAGGCGCAGGGCAAGCCGACCTTCGTGTTCTCGCACCACGTCCTGCCGGACACGGTCTCGGGCACGCGTAACAAGCTCTACAAGTCGGACTACCTCCAAGCCGACCGGATCATGAAGATCCTGGGTGCCCACAAGGACGCCGTGCTGTTCACATCGCACACGCACTGGGATCTGAACCTGTCCGACTGGGCCGTGCGCAAGGTCGTGCCGGGGACGGGCAACCTCGAGGGCTTCACCGTCGTCAACACCGGTGCCGTTCAGACCCAGTGGACCGACGACGGTTCGGGCGGCGAGAGCGCGCTGAGCGGCTTGGAGAACAGCGGGCTCCAGGTCGAGGTCGCAAACGACCGGGTGACGATCAAGGCCCGAGACTTCCGGCGCAACCAGTGGGTCAAGGAGATGAACGTCCCGCTGCACACCAAGTGCGCGGCGGCCAAGCCGTGGACCGAGTCGATGACGTACACGAACGGCGACACCGTCGTGTGGAACAACCACACGTGGCGTGCCAAGTGGTGGACGCGTGGCGAGGCGCCGGGCACGACCGGCCAGTGGGGCGTGTGGGAGGACCAGGGCGCTTGCTGATCGCCCACGACAAGACCTGAAGGGGTGGGGTCGTCGGCGGCGGCCGGTCCCACCCTTTCGGCAACCCCGGTGGCACCTCGCGGCTTGACGCATTCGGCGCAGGCCCGTGAAGCCCACGCCGCATGCGGTCGCAGGTGGCTGCGGCTCCTTCTGCGGCGGCATTCCGCAATCCGGCAAACCGCTATGGCGCGCCACGGCAGTCAGGCCGTCCGGGCCGGTCGTGGCCGCGGTCACGAAAGGCGAAGGCGACCCGACCGATCACTTCACTCGTCAAGTCGAGATCCTTGCGGGCCGCTCAATGGCCGACCGCCGGCGATGGGGACATACGCGGATCGCTTCGTGTGAGGCTCCGGCCCCCGCCACGGTCTCCAGGCGTCCGCGCCGGGCCGACCATCGGGTCGATACGCACAAGCGTGAGGTCCCCCTTGTCGAGTATGCCCGCCCGCCGTCGCGCGGCTGCCCACCGGGCGAGTTCGCGAGGACTTCCCGCCGCGGGCTCGCGCAGTTCCTCCCATGGCCGCCCACCTGCCAGCGCGGTGCGCAGGAACCACGCGCCGGCCGTGTCGTTGGCGACGTACAACAGATCGCGGTCGGTCCAGGTACCGCGCGCGCACCGCACCCGCCGTGCCACCGCAGCGGGGTCCGCGCCGTTGCTGGTCGCGACATCGGGCCGTCGGGAGGAGGGAAACACCCGCCAAAGCCGGTCGCCGCGGACCTGGAAGAGATAGGCGTCGCCGAGCACCGCGGCCGCCCATTGGCCCCGTCCGGACAGCCACGGATGCGGCGCGACGTGCGCGGCGAGCACCGCGGAAGCATGTGCTCCACGCTCCAACTTGCGCAGTTCGTAGGGCTGTACGGGCATGCCGCGCCGATCCCGCTCGACCAGATAGCGCCTGGTCAGCTCGGGCCATCGGTCCGCCGCGCGCGCCAGCACGTCGGCGAAGCCCGTTCCCCCACACAGGAGCGGAGTGGGCGCCGCGCCGCAGGCTCGCACCAGGAGTTCGGCCCAGCGCCGGGCGAGCAGACTCTCCGCGGCGCCGTCCGCGAGAGCCACCCGTAGCGCGCCCGGCCGGTCCACTCGGGCGCGCCTGCACGCGGGTCCGGCCGGCGGCAGAAACCCCCGCCCGGCCCCGTCGCCGACCCAGACCGCGTCCTCGTACTCCAGAGGTTCGCCTTCGTACCGGTGCAGCGCCAGGACCGTGACGTTCGCGCGCACCGTGCCGTCTCCTCTGTGGTGGTACGAGAACCGCTCAGCCGCGCACGTCCGCAATCGGGTTGGGGATGTCGACGTAGACGGACTGGGTCTCCAACGGAACTTCGAGTTCGTCGAGACCCGCGACACGGGTGAGCAGATTGGCCTTGCACCGCAGTGTGGCACCGTCGAGGAGGCGGTCCATGAGCGGGCGCCCGGCGGGGTGGTCCGCACGCGTGCGGATCAGCCGGTCGCGGAAGATCGCGATCAACGCCCCTTCGTCGGCCAGCCCTTGTGCGCCCATCGCGCCGACAAGGCCGAGTACGTTGTTGATCGCGAGGTAGTAGCCGAGCCGTTCGTCGATCACGTGGTCGGAGCACCAGGTGCCCAGGTCCCGGCCCGCGCCGGGGAGCCAACGGGCCAGCCGTGCACCACGTTCGGCCGAGAAGTAGTAGCCCTGATTGCCGCGGTAGCGCCCGCCGATGGGTCGGCCGTCCGTGTCCAGTACGACCAGGGTGTTCTGTTGATGCGCCTCCAGCCCGAGGCCATACTCCCCGTGCAGCCACAGGATCGGCGCGACCAGGACGTCCAGGTAGCGGCGGAACCACGATTCGGCGGTCTCCCGCAGCGGCGTCGCGGTGCGTGCGGCGAGCGCATACAGCACGTCGGCGAGCAGCGACCTCCCCCGCTGCAGGTCGGGCCGCGGCGCAGCCAGCCCCGCGATGCAGTGCACGCGATCACGCGGGCCGAACGGGTTGTCCCGCACCACGAGTTCGAGCCCCGACTCGCCACGACCACCGGGGATGTCGACGGCGATCCAACCGAGATCGCGCAGCACATCGAAGCCGGGATGGGCGGAGTGCATGACGCGCTTGAGGCCGGCGTCGAGCATCCGGTGCACGGCGAGACCTCGGCGCAGTTCGCTGCGGTGGTTCTCCCGACGGGAGTTGGTGATCTCGACGCCGAGCGAGGTTTTGAGCATGACGGGCGCGCCGGTGCGGTACACGGTGCGCAGCGAGGAGGTCGCCGACCACGCGGGCCCACCGGGGCCCAGGTCGCGGAGCAGGCCACGTTCCAAGAGGGCGGCGACGCCGGGCCTACTCAACACGTCGCGGGCTTGCCATGGGTGCGCCGGCAGCGCGACCATGCCCGGCGGCAGGCTTACGTCACCTTCGGCGAGCCCGGCGAGCACGACCGGTACGGGACGCCCCAGATCGCCGTCGTGGACCGCGACGGAGGGATCGACGGCGAACCAGTGCAGCGGGAACGAACCACGCAATTCCGGCGAGTAGCGAGGCGATGAGGGTCCGTACATGCCCTGGCGGGACGCCGGCGAGGGATGCATCGGATGGCCGAGCACAATCGACTGCTCGGTGCACATGAACGGCGTCGTGCCGGGAATGTCCTCGGGCGCCTTGCGGCGCTCGGCGAGGTGGTGTGCGATCCGCCGGGTCGAGTCGATCACCCGATCGGTCATGTCGGCGATCGCGGTGATCGAGCCGACCCGCCCGTGCGCCGCCTCGATCGCAAGCAGCACGGCCAGCGTGGTTGCGTCGAGTGCGACGCCGCTGCTCAGTCGGACCGGCCCGAAGCGGTGCATGCCGGTTTCCGAGCGATACAGGATCGGCGCGACGACGGTACTGGCGGTCGCGGGCAGCGGTAGCCGTAAAGGACCGTCCACCGGGACTGCCGTGCCGCTTTCGCGGATGCGGCAACGCAGCAGATTCTCGATGGCTGCGTGGTCGGCGGCACGTGCGGGTACCGGGTCGAGCAGTGGGTCGCTCGATACGTGGTCATCGGTGCCGATGTGTCGCGCGGCGCCGAGTACTGCGCCGGGGCGCGGGTGTTCGAATTCGAGATGGGCCGGGTGGGCTCGCGCGGGCGAGGGTTCGTCCCCGGCCGGGCCCGGAATGGGCTTTCGAGGGCTGCCCGGTCGCGCCGGCTCCGGAAGCGCCTCCGCGGATGTCGACATGTGCGGTACGTACCTCCCCTGGGTCTGCACGGCCGTGGGTCGGGCGACGGTTCGAATCGTGGACGCGGCCCGTTCGCCACCGCTCCGAGGGACGTTCACCGTACGGCAATCCGCCGGTTATCAGAATCATGTCCCGCATCGGGCTCCCGTGTGCGGGCTTTGCGTGATGGCAACCCCTTGTCGTGATCCGCGACGTCTGCGGTCGCCAACCCCTCTGCGGACCCGACCCGTTGTGCCGATGTCGTCATCGAACAGCCGCGGGGGCTCGTCACCACCGTACGAACGCCTCCATAAGAGCGATGTCAGGTACCGGACATGGCGGTTCCGGTGCGGTTTCGCGTTCCCCGGATGAGGATGCCATCGGGACGAGTGGACCGTGGCGGGTCCGCCGGCCTGCCCGGATCGTCGATGCGGGCGATCGATACCGAACGGGTTGCACATCTCGCACCCACAAGGAGTTTGCGCCATTTTTGATGGATCGGGGTACTGGTGCCAAATATGGTCGCCGTAATCCCCTCGTTCCGTTGAACGTCACCATGGACCGACTGCCTGCGGTTACGATACGAACGCTCCTGTGTCGTAGGCATCGAGGGCCGTAACCGGCCCCTCCTCCCGCCCGTCCGCGCACCCACCCGCAGACTGCCCTGCCGACGTGGCGGGGCGCCGTCGCCGGCCGAGCGTCGACCGACGAGATCCCTCGCACGTTCGTTTCGCTCTCGTACAGGCTGCGACTGTCGATCCGCGCTGCGGCGAAGGCGGTGGTGAGTACGTGCAATTGACGCTGATCATTGCCTCGATCGGGTGAATGACGACCGTGGCGAACGTGCTCCTTTGAGGTGGCCTTGTTGTCGACCGGCGCCGGCGCTCCGAACACTCGGACCCTGTCGGGCGTTTCGGCAATGAGATGGGGTCGTTGAAGGACCAACGGGCGCGCCGTGAACACCACCGACCCTGGACCGAGGACGGCGACGGGTTGCGAGGCGAGGAGTACTGGGAGGGCGGGGACGATGAAACGGGCGCGCGGACTCAGGCGACCGGCCACGGCAGGATCACCCACAGGGTCTTGCCGTCCGGGTGTGCCTCGATGTGGATCTGGCCGCCGAATTCGGTGACGATGTTGCGCACGATGAGCAGGCCTCGACCGGAGGTGTCGTCGACCGTTTCCAACAGGGCGACCGGACGGTAGGGGTGGCGGTCGCGTACTCCCAACCACAGCCAGCCGTCGTGCACCGTACAGGTCACCGAGACCTCCGGTGACAGTACGGCGGCGTGTTCGACGGAGTTGGTGATCAGCTCGGAGGCGACCAGCTTCAGGGCGTAACCCAGGTCGTGCCCATAGGGCAGCCCCCAGTAGGTCAGATGGTCCGCGAGAGCTCGTCGGGCCTGGGCGACCGAGGCCGGTTGGGCGGGCAGGGTGAACCAGCAGGATCGCTCGTATCCCGTTCCCATGTCACCCCTTTCGGCACCGCGCCTCAGCGTACTGACCGGCGCGCTTGCGGGCGCACGGTTGACGATTCGTCATATCGCTACGATTCGATGATCGGTCGCGTGTGTGAGTGAAGGTCGACATGGGCAAGACCATCGCAGTCCACGTCCCTCCCGGCGTGTGATTGTGAGCGCCGAACAGCGGCATTCCTCTGCGAATGACCGGATTGTGCACGGTGCGGATTCCAGAAGGGTGACTACCTGTGGTGGAAGATCTCGATGCCGTCGAACAGGCCATGTTGGCCAACCTTCTCGACGGTCGGCGGCCTCGTCGGCGCAGCTCGGAGACGCCGACCCGGTCCAATCGACAACACCAGCCCCCGCAGCAGCAGCGCCGTCAGGCGCAGTCGGCTCCGCGTGCGGTCATTCCAGCGCCGGCGCCCACCGCGGCACCCAATCGAGACGCTACGCGCGTTCTCGACATCGGCCGCGTGATCAAGCAGATCGACCCCCGGACCACGCCCGAGCAACGACACGCGATGGCGACTAGTTGGACCCAGATGGACATGACGGCCGCTCAGGTGCTGGCATGGCTGACCGCCGGCATCCTGCCCACCGAGTACAAGCTGGCGGCCCTGTGCCTGGAGCGGGGCCTGACCCCGCAGGACATGAAGACCCGTCTGGACGGCGTGCGCGTGGTCGAGCGGCTGCGCAGCGAGGGCGTGGACGGTGTGGTGGCGCAGTTGCGCAGCGGCGCCGCGTAGGCGGGCCGCGCCGAGGGGCATCGCAGGCCGGGCCGGTGGTGATCATTGACATGGTTCATTACCAAGCCTAGCTTTTAGCGATGTGAAGGATTCGGGGGCGGGTTCCGCCGCCCCGCATACTCTGACGCACCGCCAGATCTTGTTGGTCTTCTGCGGGTTGATGCTCGGCGTCATGCTGGCATCGCTCGACGCGACCATCGTGTCAACGGCGATGCCGACGATCGTTGCCGACCTCGGCGGGCTCGAACACCTGGCGTGGGTGACCACCGCGTACACCCTCGCCACGGCCGTCTCGATCCCGCTGTACGGAAAGCTCGGCGATGTCCACGGCCGCAAGCGGCTGTTCCAGTTCGCCATTGTGGTGTTCCTCGCAGGCTCGATGTTGTGCGGCACCGCGCAGTCGATGGGCGCGCTGATCGCCTTCCGGGCGATCCAGGGGCTCGGCGCCGGTGGGCTCATGAGCAACGCGCAGGCCATCATCGGTGACCTGGTGCCGCCCGCCGAGCGTGGTCGCTACCAGGGGTTCATCGCTTCCACGGTCGCGTTCTCGACTGTGTGCGGGCCGCTGATCGGCGGCTTCTTCACGGAGGCGCTGTCGTGGCGATGGGTGTTCTACGTGAACATCCCCTTGGGCGCGGTGGCGCTGATGGTCACGTCCGTGGTGCTCAAGCTGCCGCGCAAGGCCTACACCAAGCGTCCGTTCGACGGCTCCGGTCTCGTTCTGCTCACCTGCGGGACCAGTGCCCTGATCCTGTTCACGAGTTGGGGCGGGACACAGTTCTCCTGGGTCTCCGCGCCGAGCCTGGTGCTGGCGGTGACGGCGGTCGCCATGCTCGCCGGCTTCGTCTTGGTCGAGCGGCGTGCGGTCGACCCGTTGATTCCCTTGCGGCTGCTCTCGCGCAACACGATCGTGCGGGTCGCGTGCCCGCTGACGATGGTCACCGGTTGCCTGACCCTGGGGATGAGTACGTTCCTGCCGATCTACCAGCAGATCGTGCGCGGTCATGGGCCGACCGAGTCGGGGCTGCTGCTCGCCCCCATGATGCTCTCGATGATGGTGTGCTCGACGTTGTCGGGCCGGTTGATCTCGCGGATCGGCAAGTACAAGCGCTTCCCGTTGATCGGCACCCTGCTCGCCGCGGCCGGGCTCGTGGTGTTGTCGCTGCTGGGCACGAACAGCCCGTACTGGCATCTGCTGATCGGACTGATGGTGCTGGGATTCGGTCTCGGCACGATCGGACCGGTGACCACACTCGCGGTGCAGAATTCTGTCGAGCAGTCGGACATCGGCGTGGCCACCGGCCTGAACTCGTTCGCGCGCTCGATCGGTTCGGCTCTGGGCGCGGCCGTGCTCGGTGCGGTGTTCGCACACGGGCTGGCCGACGGGACCGGGAGCAGCGGTGCCGGCGAGACCGGCATGGGGGTCACCCGGCAGGCGATCGACGCTTTGCCGGCGGGGCAGCGAGAGGCGACGTTGCTCGAATTCACGGACGCGCTGGACGCGGTGTTCCTGGCGGGCGTCCCGATCGCGATCCTCGGCTTCGTGCTCGCGTTGATGCTGCGGGAGATCCCGTTGCGTCGGGGGCCGAAGCACGTCACTGCCGGATCAGCGGGCACCGGACGCAAGTTGTCCGAGGCCGGCTGACAGATCGCGTAGATCTTCCGCCGCGTCCCAGGCCCAGTGATTGGGGTTGCCGGCGAGCGCTTCGTCGGTCTCCAGTCGGCGCAACGCGAGCCCCGCCAGGTCGAGGACCAGGTCGATTTCGCCCTGGCCGTTCAACCGGTTCAGGACGACCACGACGTCACACACACGCCGGGTGAGACTGCGTTCGGGGATGCCCTCGATCAACCGGGAGAGGCCATAACCGGCCATCAGGCCCAGGATCATGCCGCGTATGGCCGACAGGTCGCGCCCTTCCCTGGCCGGTTCGAACCGGCGCCACCAGCGCACCCACGCCTCGGGCTCGGTGGTCGCACGAGCCTCGATCGCGGTGCGGCGCGGCGGGACGAGCCCCGACTGCACGGACCCGGCGAGCATCAGCCGTTCCAGAGCCGCGTCCACCGCGACCTCCAACTCGGGGTGCGGCGCCGGTCGCTCGAAAGTTCGACTGTGTTCGGCGGCGGTCAATGCCATCGTCGTCATGCGATGTATTGGAGCGGAGTGTCGCATTGCCCCGCCCTGCGATCACTCGAACGAGGGACACTGTGTCGCATGAACGAGTGGGAACTGTGGCGCCAGGACGACAACGGCGCGCGTTTCCGGATCCGGGGATACGCCGATCGCATGGCCGCGATCGCCGGCCGATTGGTGATCGAATCCGGGATGCCGCACAAGCAGTTGTATTGGGTGGCGGGGCCGCCTACCCCGACCTGCCCCACACCGGGTGATGCGGCGGAGCGGATTGCGGCCCTGTCGGCGGACCACGAGCCGATGGCAGCCGCGTTCCTGGCGTCCTTCCGGCGCGTGGGGGCATCGTTGTGCGACGACCGCCACATCGACCCCGACACGGTGGCGGCTTTGTTCCAGGTCGCGTGGGAGCAGGCCGAGCCCGGACCGGCGCGCGAATACGAATCCGATGGCAAGTACACGCCCGAGGACGAAGGCGAGCCGGCGCAGGCACCGGCGCTCGACCGCGCACGGGACCATCTGACCCACGCCGCGGCCGTTTTGCGGGCCCTGGACCCGCACGCGAATCTGCGCCTGCAGGATCTGCTCGACCTCGTCACGCGCATGCCGCGCTGACGTTCCGGTCCCCCAGGGGGCGTGGACACTCATCGACTCAGGGGGGATCGATGCGCGAGCTTCAGGCCGTTGACCCGCCTCGGATCGGGCCGTACTCGATCCATTCCCGGCTCGGCGCCGGCGGCATGGGTCGCGTCTACCTCGGCCGTTCGCCCGGCGGGCGGCCGGTCGCGGTCAAGGTGATCCATGCCGAACTCGCCCAGGATCCCGACTTCCGGGCCAGGTTCCGGCGCGAGATCGATGTCGCCAGGCGGGTGCAGGGGTTCTTCACCGCGCCGGTCCTGGACGCCGACGCGGACGCCGACGAGCCGTGGCTGTCCACTGCCTACATACCCGGGCCGTCGCTGCACGCGCGGTCGCCGAGCAGGGGCCGCTGCCCGTCGAGGCCGTGCGTGTGCCGGCCGGTGGCCTCGCCGAGGCTCTGGCCGCGCTGCATGCCGCCGGGGTCGTGCACCGCGATCTGAAGCCCTCCAACGTGCTGCCGGCCCAGGACGGCCCGCGCGTGATCGACTTCGGCATCTCACGCATCGGTGAGCAGACCGCGCTGACCCGCACAGGCAGCACGGGCAGCACGGTCGGTTCTCCCGGCTACCTCGCCCCCGAGCAGGCCCTCGACGCGGAAGTGGGGCCACCCGGGGACGTGTTCGCACTCGGCGGCGTGCTGGCCTACGCCTCCACCGGGCGCCCGCCATTCGGCGGCGGCCGGGTGGAGGCGGTGGTGTATCGCGTGGTCCACGGCGAGCCGGACCTGGACGGCGTCCCTCACGAGTTGCGCGGTCTGATCCAGTCCTGTCTGGCCAAGGAACCTGCGGACCGCCCGCCTGCGGGACAGGTGTTGACCTACCTCCAGGAACTCGGCGTCGACGCGCACGCGGCGCCCGATGCCTGGCTCCCGGAGGCCGTCACCACGATGCTCCCGCCGCATCAGGCCCCCATCGGCGGCCCACCCGAGCTCACGCCCGGGCCGGCGCGCCCGCCCTCGGTCCCACCCTCGCCGAGGCCGCCCGCCGACCTTGCGCCGCCGTCATTCACCCGCCCGCAACCCGTGCAGACGTTCCACGCGACGCCTCCTGTGCCGCCCCGACCCTCGACCCATCCGGCGACGCACATCTCCTCTCGCGCCGCGCTGCCGCCGCCCGAGCCCCGCAGTCGCGGTCGTGCCGGGCCGATCGCCGCAGCCGTGGTGGCTTGTCTGCCGGCCGTCGGCACGGCGGTGGCGGTCCCGAACCTGATCCACGAGGACGCCCGGGCCGCGCGCAGGACGGATCCGCCGACCTCCAAAACCAGCCAGGGCGGCACCACCGCCGCCGCGAACGGCGCTACTCCCCAAGGCGCCACGTCCACTGCCTCGGCCTCGCTCACGACCCCCGGGCCACGCCCGCCGGCGACACCTCCCAGTGCTGGCCGGTGAGACCCGACACAGCCGCCTGGGCATCACGTTCGTCGTGCCGACGGGCTGGACGGTCGAGCAGGGTACGGACGGCCCCCACGTGATGTGTGTGCTGCCGCCCACCACGCTTCTGGGTCGCCCCAACGACGGCTGCGCGGTGGACGGCGTGGAGATCCGCCTGCCCGATCCGCCCGGCGACGAGTGGGGACGGGCGCTGGACCTCGAATCCGGATCCAGCCGGGTCTGGCAGGGCGACGCCTGGTGCCGCGGGGCAATACCCCGCGGCACCGCGATGACCACGTCATCGACGATCGTCGAACGCGGGTTCCGCCCGGTCGGACCCAAGACCGCCGATTACCGGCGCTGGTCGGCCGGTTGCGACAACGGCTCGACGTATCACCCTCGGGTGTGGTGGCTGCCGGTCACGAAGCTCTCCATCGAGACCTTCGCGATGCCGCCGAGTCTGGACGCGACGGTCGATCGGATCGTCGCGTCCTTCGATTTCTCGGGCTATTCGGGAGCCCAGGGTTGACGACCACCCGCCATGGCCGCCGTCACGGCTTCTCCCAGATTTGGAAGGCCCGAACCGTAAAGGGGACCTCGGGCACGAAGACGCCCTCGCCCGGATACGTGCTGAAATCCCCTTCGGTGGCGCACTCCCTGCTCTGATACATCGTCACGTAGCGATCCATGCGGTTCGCGAAGGACAGTGCGTCGACCCCGTTGGGCAGTGACACGCACTGCTCGACGTTTGCGCCGGTCAGTTCGAAGGTCGCCGCCGGCGCACCCGCGAAGCCCGGCTCGGTCCAAAAGCACACCTGTCCGGGCGAGCACAAGGTTGCCGCGGCAGCGGAGGCGGAGGCGCTCGGTGCCCCCACGGTGGTCAACAGGCTCGTGGTCAAGGCCAGCGCGCAGACAAAGCGACGTCGCATGCGATTCATGAGAACTTTCCCGTTCGTCGAATCCGTTGCCCCGGTTCCGACGTGAGTCCAGGGTCGCTCAGGAAAGGGCGAAGTGCCTGCGAACGGACGCGGATTTACCTCGAAAGAGTGCATTCAAGATCGTCTCGCCTATCTCGGAACCAGAGTGCGAAACGTTTCGTCAATGTAGATATCGGCTCATTCGGAGGCTGTCATGGCTGTTGTATCCGTCCCTCGTCGCCATCTCGTCCGCTCCGCGCTCGGCGTCGCCGCCGTCGTCGGCATCGCCGCCACCACGGTGCTGTCGGGCACCGCCCAGGCCGCCGCCGGCACCACATACCTCACCAACATCCGCACCGGGCAACACGCGACCTACGACCGTGTGGTCCTGGACTTCTCCGCCGGCGTGCCCGCCTACGGCGTCACCGGCACCAGCAGCCTGGAACAGTGCGCGAGCGGGAAGCCGGTCAGTTTCCCGAACAGCGCCGAGTACGTCGAGTTGGACATCACGAGCGCGGCTCACGACGACAACGGCAACGCCACCTACACCGGCCCGCGCACCGTGGTGACCAACATGCCCTCGCTCACCGGGTACGCGGTCACCTGCGACTTCGAGGGCAAGCTCAAGGTCGGCATCGGCTACAAGAGCAACGTGCAGCACGTGGTCACGTCGGTGCTGACCAATCCGAGCCGCATCGTGATCGACGTCAAGCGCTGACCGACGGCCGGGCCGCGGCACGCCGCGGCCCGTACCCGTCCCGGGTCATCGCGTCCCGGTCATCCGTCGTTCGACCGCCGCCAACTCGGCGGTGGTCAGCACGTTCGGCGTACCCACCGCGAGCGAGCGCACGTAGACCTCGCACAACCACTCCAGGATTCTGGTGCGGTCGTATGCCTCGATCAGATCCCGCCCCAGGGTCACGCCTCCGTGGTTGGCCAGCAGCGCCCCGCTTCGACCACCCGCGAGCGCCGCCCGCACCGAGTCCGCCAACTCCGGGGTTCCGTAGGTCGCGTACGGGGCGACCCGCACATCGTGGCCGCCGAGCAGCAGCACGTTGTAGTGGATCGCCGGCAATACCGGCAGGGTCGTTGCCACCACCGCGCCGAACACGGCATGCGTGTGCACCACGGCCCCGGCGCGCGGATCGCTCTCGTACAGCGCGAGGTGCATCGGGGTCTCGGAGGACGGCGCCCGCGTACCCTCCACCACCGCGCCCGTCAGGTCCACGACCGCGCACTCCGCCGGTGTGATGCGCTCCAACGGGGCGCCGGAGGGCGTAATCGCGACCAACGAGTCCCGGCGCACGCTCAAGTTGCCCGAGGCACCGACCACCAGGCCGCACTCGACGATCCGGCGTCCGAACTCGCATAGCTCGCGACGCTCGTCCTCCAACAGCACCGAGGCCTCCCCAACCGGGATCCGCCCGGATTCGCTCTGGCACCACCACGACCGGCCGGGACGACATCGCCCCAACGAATCCAATCAGATCGGCGTGCTCGGATCCCGCCGTGGTGCCACGATTCGAGTCCGCCGGCGACCACGGCCCTGGTCGTGGCGGTGTCGACCGCCCCCGCCACGACCAGGGCGGGAGGACGGGCAGACGCGGCGGCGAGTACCCGTATCCGGTCCGAGTCGGCGTCGCCCACCCACCCGGCCACCGCCGCGTCGGGGTCCGCCGCCCGCAGCGTCACCGCGGCCCCGGCCAAGGCCGCGACGGCGCCTTCGCGAGCGAAGTACCAGCGGTGTCCCGGGTCGACCGGCAAACGGAAAGCAACCGGCCGCCCACCGCGACAACGCGGCACCGACGACATCGTCCCGACCGCGCGTCATGTCCCGTCCCCCTCGGAAGGATCTCCCGAGTCACCATCCGACCGCCGGGGGCTATCCCTCGAAAACCGGGAGCCGGGCACAATGCCCGCCCGACGGGTCGTCCAGGATGCGACGCGGGCGGGAGCCCCGAAGGCATCACGACCGCAAGCCGCGAGCCGCGACCCACAGCCGGGCCAACGAGCAACGGCCGGCAACCGCCGCCAACGGTTCGTCCTCAAGCCCGCCACGCACCCAGGCCACGAGATCATCCACGAAGTCGCCCCGTCACCCCCGATACAGCCGCGCGACCACCTCCTCGATCGTGGGCTCCCGCACGGACACGTCCCGCAATCCCCCGTCGCGCGCGATCGTGGCGATCAGTTCCCCCGCCGGCACGCCGTCCAGGGCGAAGGTGACCCGCCTGCCGTCCGCCTCGATCGCCTCGATCGCGACCCCGGGCATCCGCACGTCCAGCGCACGCGCCTCGTCCAGGTCGACGACCACGCGCCGGCGCGACCCGTAGCGTGCGTGCAGGGCCTCCAGCGTCCCGTCGTGCACGACCTGCCCGCAGTCGATCACGATCAGCCGCCGGCACAGGTGCTCGATGTCGGCGAGGTCGTGCGTCGTGAGCACGGTCGTGACGTCCCCGCGTGTGCCGATCTCGGCCAGGAAGGCGCGCAGCGACTGTTTGCTGACCACGTCGAGCCCGATCGTCGGCTCGTCCAAAAACAACACGTCCGGACCGTGCAGGAGTGCGGCCGTGATTTCGCCGCGCATGCGTTGTCCGAGCGAGAGTTGGCGCACCGGTGTGTCCATGAACTCGTCCAGTTCGAGCATCGCCCGACACTGCCGGAGCCGGGCCTCGTGCTCGGCACGCGGCACCGCGTAGACGAAGCCCAGCAAGCGGAACGATTCGCGCAAGGGCAGGTCCCACCACAGTTGCGAACGCTGACCGAAGACCACCCCGATCCGGCCTGCGAGCCGGCGCCGGCGGGGCACCGGCTCCAGGCCACAGACCCGCACGTGTCCCGAGGTCGGCGTCAGGATGCCGGTCATCATCTTCAGTGTGGTCGATTTGCCTGCCCCGTTGGGTCCGATGTAGCCGACCGTCTCGCCTCGCGCGATGCTCAACGCGACGCCGTCCACGGCGGCCACCGTCCTGGATTCCCGCCGGATGCGGCCGACCTTGCGCCGGACCGTGAACTCCTTGCGCAGGTCCCGCACTTCGATCATCGTCTCGGTCTTGATCGCGGTCATGGTCCCGGTGGCGGTCACGATCCCGTACTCCTGTAGTGCCGAATCCCCGTCCGCCACATCAGCAGCGCGATCAGCCACGCGAACGCCGCGACGGCCGGGGAAAGCCAGGCGAGCCAGTCCGGCCCGCCGAGTGGATCCGCGTGCCCCGTCAGGAACAGCGCGGGGTGATACCCGACCAGCGCGAGGCCGACCCCGTAGCCGAACACCCGGCGCAGCAGCCCGGGGTAGATCGTCGCCGGGTAGCGTGCGAACTCCTTGCCGCCGTAGGTGAACGCGTTGGCGATCTCGCCGGATTCGACGAACCAGAACGCGACACAGGCACCGGTCACGAACACCGCGGCGAACAGCGCGCAGCCCGCGATCGGGGTCAATACGAGCATCAGTACGCGCGCCGGCGTCCAATGCGGAGCCGCGTACACGAGGACGACCGCGAGCAGCACGGACGACTGCGCGACCCGGCCGATCCGGCGTAGCGCGAAGTCGGTGGCGAGCAGTTGCGGCAGTACGCGCAACGGGCGTACCAGGATGGCGTCGAGCATGCCCTTGCGCACGTACAGCGACAGTCGTTCGATGTTGCCGACGAGCAGGTCCGCGAGGTCGAAGGCGAACACCGCGAGCGCGGACATCACGAGCACCTCGCGCAGCCCGAACCCGCCCACCGTCGGCGAGACCCGGAACACCACCAGGACGACCGCGGCCTCGACGAGCGTGCTCAGCGCGCATGACGCGACGTCGACACCAAACGATGTGCGGTACTGGGTCTGGCTGCGGATCTGGGCCTGCACCAGGCGCCCGTACGCCCGGCTCACACTCCGCTCAGCCACCCTGGATCACCAGCTTGTCGGTCGCGGCCCGCTGCACGCGCAGGACGAGTGGCACCAAAATTGCGACCCAGACGAGTTGGAGTACCACGCTGCCGATCTGCTGTGCGGGTCCGGGGCGTTCGACCACGACGTCGAGCGGGATCTGGAACAGGCCGGGGAACGGGGTGCCGAACCACAGCACCACCTGGGCCCAGTCGGGCAGGAAGCGCAGCGGAAAGAAGGTGCCGGCGAACACGCCGGAGGCGAGCAGCCACACCGCGCCGAGGCCGCGCGCGTCGAGGAGCCAGAACGCGCCGAGGTTGACGAGATAGCGCAAGGTGAAGCTGAGTACCGTGCCCAGGATCAGCGAGAGCACGAACAGCGGAATCGTGTAGGGGCGTTGCGGGATGTACATGGTGAACATCAGCGCGCCGGCGAGGACGGGTACCAGCATTCGGGCGAGCACCGCGTAGGCGGCCCGGCCGAGGTCGGCGGCCAGGAATGCCTCGAACGGGTCGATCGGGCGCAGCAGGTCGGCGGTCACGTCGCCGCTGCGGACGCGGTCGGCGAGTTCGTTCCAGGTCCAGGCGTGTACGACGCTGAGGATGCCCTGACCGACCCAGACGTAGGTGGCGAGCTGGGCGGCGTCGTAGCCGCCGGGCCGGCGTCCGTCCTCGGTGAGGGCTCGCATCAGCGAGTAGATCATCACACCGAAGACGGTGTTGGTGAACAGACCGGCGAGGGCGGCCTGCCGGTAGGTGGACCAGCGGCGAAAGCCCGCGCCGACGAGTGCGCCGAAGCGGTACAACCGGGCCCGTCGGTCCGGCGGGTGGTCGACCCGCAGTGGGCGCGCGAAGGCGAACGTCATGGTGAAATCCCTTTCCCCGGGCAGCGTGCGGCGTCGGCGAGGCCGACGGGACACGCGACTCCGGGCATACCGAAGTGACCTCGGGCTGAGGTGTGGGGATGCTCACTCTTGGTTTCGTTGCGCCGAGCCTGATGCGTGTCGAACGCCGGCCCCGGCCCGCAACACCCCGGGCAAGGCGAGCAAGAGTAGCGGACGAGCGGGGACGTTTCACCCCGGTTTCGCTGACCCGTACGGGTGGGCACCCGATTTTTTCGCCGCAAAGGATGAACCGATCAACCCACTCGTGTGACGATCGTGCGCATGGTGCAGCAGTTGGGCAAGGGACAGAACACGCCGGTGGCCGCCGCGAAGGTGCGCGCGGTCTTCGTCTGGCGGCCGGGGCCGAGTACGCCCGGCCTGGACGCGTCGGCGCTGTTGTTGGGTGCGTCGGGTCGCGTCTCGGGCGACGCCGACTTCGTGTTCTACAACCAGCCGACCCATCCCTCCGGCGCGGTTCGCCACGTCGGCAAGGACGAGGGGACGTGGTCGCGGGACGCGCTGGAGATCGATCTGGGGTCGATTCCGGCGGGCGTGGATCGGGTGGTGCTCGCGGCTTCGGCGCACAGCGGCACCTTCGCGGGCATCCGTGATCTGCACCTGTTGGTGAGCGATCCCGGGGCCGAGGTGGACCTGGTCCGGTTCGACATCGCGGACGCGACCGTGGAGACCGCGATGCTCGCGGGCGAGTTGTACCGCCGTGGTGGGGCCTGGAAGTTCCGGGCGATCGGACAGGGCTACTCGACCGGGCTGGAGGGGCTCGCCACCGACTTCGGCATCACGGTGACGGCCCCGCCCCCGCCGGCACCGGCGCCTCCTCGGGTGCAGGCCCCCGCGCCGCCCCCGCCGGTGTCGACGACGCCGCCGCCGGCGCCCCGGCTGAACGTCCGCAAGCCCGAGCCCGCGCGGCCGCCGGCCACCCCGCCGCCGGCGAGCACACCGAGCAGGCCGCCCGTGCGGTTGAGCAAAGTGACGCTGACCAAGGCGTCGCCGATGGTGTCGCTCAGCAAGGAGGGCATCACCGGCAGCCGGATGCGGGTGAACCTCAATTGGGTGCAGGCAGCTCCCGGGCGGGGCATGCTCAAGAGGTTGATGGGGCCGACCGACCTCGACCTGTGCTGCTTGTGGGAGCTGAACGACGGCTCCAAGGGCATCGTCCAGGCGCTCGGCAACATGTTCGGCTCACCGGACAAGCCGCCGTACGTGTTCCTGGATGGCGACGACCGCACCGGCGCGAACACCGCCGGCGAGAACCTGTTCATCAACCTCGACCACAAGAGCAGCTTCAAGCGGCTGCTGATCTTCGCGTTCATCTACAAGGGCGTGACGTTCGACGACGCGCAGGCGGTGGTGACGCTGACGCCGGCGACCGGCCCGGAGTTGGAGATCCGACTCGACGAGACCGGCGGCGCGGCCCGCTCGTGCGCGATCGCCCTCGTCCAGAACCAGGGCGGGGACCTGACCATCCAGCGCGAGGTGCGCTACATCAAGGGCAACCAGCAGAAGGTCGACCAGGCGTACGGCTGGGGCCTGCAGTGGCGGGCGGGCACCAAGGACTGACGACGAGCCCCTGCACGGGGCCACGAGACGAGTGCCGTCGCGGGCGCGTCCGGTCGCGAGCGCACGTGTACATGGGCGCAGGAGCGGGCGCTGATGCAGGCGCGGGCGCCGACAGTGGCCGGCGCCGTCCTGGTCACGCGTCGTCGGGATGCGTCCCCTCGGGGCGCACTCCGATGCCGGGCAGGTCGACGTAGCCGCCCGACGTCCACGCTCGGGTGCGCAGCCGACGCACGCCGTCGATCCCCCAGAACGCGAACGCCTCCAGGATCGAATCGGCCGCCGCGACGGCGTGTTCGGCACCGGGTCGCAGCCATACCTGGCGACCGTTGCCGGGTACGTTGCCCAGTTCGAGGCGGTCCTGCCCGACTCGGATCTCGACCGTGTGCGCGGGTTCGGCGACGTCGCCCAGCACCAGCAGGACCGGTTCCACCCACCCGACCAGCGGCATGTCCACGACCAACGAGGACAGTACGCGCGGCAGCGCATCGCGGAAGTCCGCCCAGTCGCGTGGGTCCGGCCCGAACGGCAGGAACAGTTCGGCCAGGCTCATGTCGGGCCGGCTCACGCACCAGATGTAGGGCAGTTCGGCCAGCGAACCGGCCCGTTCGAAGCCGTGCCGTTCGAACGCCTCGCCGGCGCGCGTGGGGAACAACTCCATGACGAGCGCCTCGTTCTCGTCGTCCCGGGAGAGTCGCAGGGTGATCCGTCGCGACCGCCAGCGCAGCCACGCGGCGGGCCCACCCCGCCACGGTGCCGGGCCCAAGGTCGCGGTCAGTGCCGCGCCGAGTCTGGTGTGCGCGGCGTCCAACTCCCGCCCGCGATCGCGGACATAGGGCACAGCGCCCCAGGCTCCGGCACCGTAGGCGTACTGGCCGGGCACGGACGGCCCCTGGAACCCGGGCATCGGCGGCGGCGGATCCACCCGCACCGGCAGCGGGGCGGTGAAGCGTACGCACGGCGCGCCCTCGGCACGCTCGCCGGATTCCCCCCGGCACAGCAGCCCGGGTATGCCGGTCTCGATGGCCACGTGCCCGTCCTCGTCCGGGCGCGTCTCCCAGCCGAGCCGCCCGGCGGTCTCCTGGAGGGCTTCGACGGACCAGTCCCCCCACTCGGCGCCTCGGGCGGCGAGCAGCGTTCGAGCGAGTGTGTCGGCGGCAGGCATCACGGAGACGGCCATGCTCGACATGGTCACAGCACACGGGCCGATCGGACCAGACCCTTTGCCGATCCGCGCTCGAAAAGATCGTCGTCGGAACCCGCGCCCGCACGCGCGTGCGCCGCGATCGAGGCCACCCGCGACCCGGGTCGACCGGTGCCCGCGGCCGACGACGCACACCCGCCGGCCGCAGCACCGGCCCCTTCCATCGCCCGGTCGCGCCCTACAACAGGCTGGTCTCCGGGTACTTGCCGCTCGGGGTGACGATCGTCCCGGCGTTGCCCCGGAGGATCTCGGCGGCCTGGTCGAGTGCGCCGATCGCAGCCATGTCGCCGGTCATCTCGACAAAGCGGCAGATCGCGTCGACCTTGGGGCCCATCGAGCCGGCCGGGAAGTCACCGGCGCGCAGTTGCATGGGGGTGGCGTTGGTGATCTCCTGCGCGTCGGGCTGTCCGAATCCGCGGACCACTCGGGGGACGTCCGTGAGCAGCAACAACACGTCCGCGTCCAGGGCTTCGGCCAGCAGGGCCGCGGTTAGGTCCTTGTCCACCACGGCCTCGACGCCGGTGAGTTGGCCGAGTTCATTGCGCACCACCGGTACGCCGCCGCCACCCGCACACACCGCGACGGCGCCGGAGGCGAGCAGTTGCCGAATCAGGCGGGTCTCCACCACGCGGGCGGGTTTGGGTGAGGGCACCACTCGGCGCCACCACTTGCCGTCCGGCTTGACGATCCAACCGCGCTCCCTGGCCAGCCGCTTGGCCTCGTCCTCCTCGTAGACCGGGCCGACGAACTTGGTCGGGTCCTGGAAGGCGGGATCGGCGGTGGAGACGAGGGTCTGGTTGATCAGCGAGCACACCTGCCGGCCCGGCAGTGCGTTTTGCAGCGATTGGAGCAGCCAGTAGCCGATCATGCCCTGCGTCATCGCGCCCAGCACGTCGAAGGGGTAGGGCTGGCTGAGCGACTGGTCGGCGGCGGACTGGAGAGCGAGCACCCCCACCTGGGGGCCGTTGCCGTGGGTGACCACGAGTTCGTGTTCGCGAGCCAGCGGGGCCAGCGACTTGACCGCTTTTTGGATGTTGTGCAGCTGGATGTCGGCGTCGGGCTTGTCCCCGCGCTGAAGCATCGCGTTTCCGCCGAGGGCGACAACGACGCGCATGGTGGATCCCTTCGGTCCGGGCGGCGATCGCGAACGGCTACCGGCCGATCACAACGTCGCGATAGATCAGGATGAATAGGGCGTTTTGCAACCACGAACGGCCCGGGTACCGGTGGTCCGGTGCCCGGGCCGCGCCGATCCTCGTATCGTGCGCTAGTCGCCGAGCGTGGCGACCATGACGGCCTTGATCGTGTGCAGTCGGTTCTCGGCCTCGTCGAAGACGATCGAGAAGTCCGACTCGAAGACCTCGTCGGTGACCTCCAGCGCCTCCATGCCGGTCTTCTCGAAGATGTCCTGGCCGACCTTGGTGTTGCGGTCGTGGAACGCCGGGAGACAGTGCATGAACTTGACCTTGGGGTTGCCGGTCGCCTTCACCACGTCCATGTTGACCTGATATGACTTGAGTTGCGCGATCCGGGTGTCCCACACCTCCTTGGGCTCGCCCATGGACACCCACACGTCGGTGTAGAGGAAGTCCACGCCCTTGACGCCTTCCGCGACGTCGACGGTGTGGGTGATCCGGGCGCCGGTCGCGACCGCGATCTCCTTGGCCTTGTCGACGATCTCCGGGGCGTTCCACAACTCCTTCGGCGCGACCATGCGTACGTCCATGCCCAGCAGCGCGGCGGTGATCAGCAACGAGTTGCCCATGTTGTTGCGGGCGTCGCCGAGGTAGGCGAACGAGACGTGGTGCAGCGGCTTGTCGGAGTGTTCGCGCATGGTGAGCATGTCCGCGAGCATCTGGGTGGGGTGCCACTCGTCGGTCAGGCCGTTCCACACGGGCACGCCCGCGTACTTGCCGAGTTCCTCGACGTACTCCTGCTTGCTGCCGCGGTACTCGATGCCGTCGTACATCCGCCCGAGCACACGCGCGGTGTCCTTCATCGATTCCTTGTGCCCGATCTGCGAGCCGCCCGGGTCGAGGTAGGTCACGCCTGCGCCCTGGTCGTACGCGGCGACCTCGAACGCGCACCGGGTGCGGGTGGAGGTCTTCTCGAAGATCAGCGCGATGTTCTTGCCGACGAGGCGCTTTCGCTCGATGCCCGCGTACTTGGCGGCCTTCAGGTCCGCGGCGAGGTCGAGCAGGTGGTTGAACTCCTTGGGGGTGAAGTCCAATTCCTTGAGGAAGTTGCGGTGACGCAGATTGAAGGCCATGGCTCCAGGCTTCTCTTCGGACGGGATCGAAAGGTCGACGAAACGGTCGGGCCGGACGTCGCACGACGAATCGCACAACGCATCGCTCGCGGGCTCGGACGACGATCACACGGATCGGCAAACCGCCAGGTTAGACGGCCTCGCGCTCCACCGGACAGCTCATGCAGCGCGGCCCGCCACGACCGCGACCGAGTTCGCTGCCGCGGATGGTGACCACTTCGATGCCGTTCTTGCGCAGGTAGGTGTTCGTGGTCACGTTGCGCTCGTAGGCGAAGACCACACCGGGCTCCACCGCCAGCACGTTGCAGCCGTCGTCCCACTGCTCGCGCTCGGCGGAGCGCACGTCCTGGGTCGCGGCCAGGACCCGGATGTCGGACAGATCCAGGGCGCTCGCGATCGCCTTGTGCATGTCGTGGGCCGGGTGGTCGGTGACCTTGAGCTCCTTCTCGTGCTCGCCCGGTTCGATCGTGTACGACGGCAGCATGCCCATGCCGGCGTACTTGGTGAACGTCTCGCCGTCGAGCATCGTCATCACCGTGTCGAGGTGCATGAAGGCGCGCTTCTTCGGCATGTTCAGCGCGACCACCTTCGTCGCGGAACCGTGCTTGAACAGCGAGCGGGCCAGCGCCTCGACGCCCTGCGGGGTGGTCCGCTCGCTCATCCCGACCAGGACGGCGCCGTTGCCGATGACCAGGACGTCGCCGCCCTCCATCGAGGCCGGGAAGCTGCTCTGGCCCGGGTTCCATACGTTGAAGTCACCCTTGGCGAAGTTCGGGTGGTAGTTGTAGATCGCCTCGAAGTGCACGGTCTCGCGGCGGCGGGCGGGCATCATCATCGCGTTCACCGCGACGCCGTCGTAGACCCAGCACGAGGTGTCCCGGGTGAAGATGTGGTTGGGCAGCGGCTTGAGCACGAAGTCGTCCACGTCCATGGTGTGGAACGCGACGCTGTGCGGCTCCTGCATGTACTCGAGGACTTCACGCTTGGTGATGCCGCCGACCAGGTAGCGGACCAGTTCATTGGCGTCGAAGCCCTCGAACAGCACGCGCAGTTCGTCCACCGCCAGCAGGCCGAACTCGCGCTCGTCGAAGACCCGGTCCAGGACCATCTTCTTGGCGGCCGGCTCGCCGGAGAGCGTCTCGCGCAGCAGGTCGGTGAACAGGTGGACACGAATGCCGCGATCGCGCAGCGCGTCCGCGAAGCCGTCGTGCTCCTCGCGGGCCCGCTTGACCCACAGCACGTCGTCGAACAGGAGCTCGTCCTTGTTCGTCGGGGTCAGCCGCTTCATCTCCAGATCCGGGCGGTGCAGGATCACCTGCTTGAGACGACCGGTCTCCGACTCGACGTGGAACCCCATGGAATGGTCCTCCTGACCGTTGCTGACTGCGGTGTGCTTTCCGGCCATCGGGACCGGGCCTGGTTGCGGCGGTGGTTTCGGTGCTGGTTCGCTGGTGGATTTCGGTTCCGGCTCGGTGCCGCTCGCGTTTTCGCTTGCGTCTGCGAATGGTCTTTCCGGTTCCGAGGGGTACGACGCGCGCCGGGAGCGCGCGCCGCGCTAATCGCGCATGTCCACGGTGACGTCCTCGTCCTCGACGTACGTCGCCTCCTTGCCGCCGGGACCGTATTCGCCGCGCGACGCCTTGACCCAGATGTAGACGGGGATGCCGAGCAGCAGCATGATCAGGCTCTTGAGCACCGCGTCCGAACCCGCGCCGTAGACCATCCACAGGGTGAACAGGAAGCCCACCCCGGCGATGGTGAGGTCCTTGGCCAACGCCGCACGGCTGACCGGGCGCTCGCGGGTGACCAGCCAGAACAGCTGCGCCGACGCGGAGAACAGGTATGGGATCACGGTGGTGACGGTGGCCAGCAGCAGGATCGTCTCGAAGGCGTCCTCGGACCACAGGTAGTTCACCGCGACCACGACCGAGGTCAAGACCGTGGCGACCCAGATGCCGAAGGCGGGCACGCCCGCCCGATTGACCGAGGCGAACGGCGCCGGGAACATGCCGTCCTTGGCCGCCGCGTAGGGCATCTCCGCGCACAACATGGTCCAGCCGTTGAGCGCGCCGATGCCCGAGACGATCGCCATCGCGGCCATGATGCCGCCCCAGACGCCACCGCCGAACATGTTGTTCAGCGCGTCGGAGAACGGGGCCGAGGAGTCGACGAGTTGTGCATGCGGGACGGTGCCCATCACCGCGATCGTGCTGAGCATGTACACGGCGGCGCAGGCGAGCGTGCCGTAGATCGAGGCCCTGCCGATGTTGCGTTCGGGATCCTTGACCTTCTCGGCGGCCACCGACGCGGCCTCGATACCCGAGTAGGCGAACACCACCAGCGCCGCGGAGACCTGGAGTGCGCCCAGGAAGCTCTTGCCGCTCGCGTTGAACTCGCCGAAGTTGCCACTGTCGACGAAGAACAGCCCGACGATGGCCACGAACATCAGCGGAACGAACTTGAGCACGGTGGTCACGACCTGGAACAGGCCCATGTTCTTGACCCCGGACAGGTTGATCAGGGCCGGGATCCACAGGCCGACCAGGGCGATCGCGATCTTGCCGGGCTTGGAGTCCCAGTGCAGGAAGTAGTTCACGTAGCCGACCCAGGCCACCGCGATACCGGCGTTGCCGGCCCAGGCGGTGATCCAAAACGACCACGCGTTCAAGAATCCGGGGAATTCTCCGAACGCCTCGCGGGCGTAGGCGTAGGGGCCGCCGGCCGCCGGGACGCGTGCGCCCAACCTGCCGAAGATCGCCGCGATCGCCAGGGCGCCGACGGTGACCAGGCCGAAGGCGAGGATGCTGATCGTGCCGTATTTGGCGAGGGTGGCCGGCAACAGGAAGATCCCGGTGCCCACGACGCCACCGACCACGAGCGCGGTCGCCTGTGGAAGGCCGAGGGCGCCCTGCGAGGCGTCGCCGGCAGCGGGTTCGGCCGCAGGTTCGGCCGCGGGTGGCGCCGCCGGGGCCTGGGGATCCACCGCGTGGCTCATCGCTGCTCCTCCGTGTGTCGGGGGGATCCGGCGCCGAGTGTTCGGCTCCGTTTTCCACCACATGGGGATCCTGCACCCGGAGTCGGGCGCTGACCTCCGACACAGGTCACGACCTGCGACGACGCTCGGACCGATGGACCCGGGACCTTCGACCCGGTTCGATCGACACAGGACACTGAAGCGACATACCCGCAAGTTTCCGGCAATCACGCACACAAGGGCGGCATCCGCGCCGGCACGGATACCGCCCTTGCTGCGAACAGGTGACGCAGCCTCAGAGCCTGGAGTCCACCGGCTCCGACTCCAGCGCGAGGACGGCGAAAACCGTCTCGTGCACGCGCCACAGCGCCTCGCCGGCCGCCAACCTGTCCAACGCCTCGGTACCCAGTGCGTGCTCGCGCAGCGCCATCGAGCGTTTGTGCCCCAGCCCACGATTGCGCAGCCGTTCCAGGTTCACCGGTTCGGTGTAGTCGGCGCCGTAGATGATCCGCAGGTATTCCGGCCCACGGCACTTGACCCCCGGCTGCACCCGCCGGTTCGCCACCCGCGCGGCCTCGCCGGCGAGCGGCTTGACCACCATGCCCTCACCGCCGGCGGCGGTCAGCTCGGTCCACCACTCGACGCCGGCCGCGACCTGCTTGTCGTCGGTGACGTCCACGATCAGCCGGCCGGTGGATGCGAGCAGCCCGGAGGGGTCGGCCGCAACGAGTCGGTCGGCGAGCGCGAGATGCCATGCGTGGTCGTGACCCAGGTAGGACCCGCCGCGCCCGGCGAGCACCTGGAACGGCGCGAAGCGCAATCCCGTGAGCCCTTCGGTCTCCCAGCAGTACCGGCCGTACGCGTCCACGAAGGCGTGCGCGTTGGCCTCACGGCCGCTGATGCGCTCGGCCAACGCGCCGACGTCGATCCCGCGTTCGAGTGCACGCGACAGCGCGGCGCCGGCGACCGGCAGGGCGGAGGTCGCAGCCGCACCCACCGACGCGTACTGCTGCCGCAGCAGTTCCTGCGCCTTGGCCGACCACGGCATCAGCTCTGCGTCGAACAGCAACCAGTCGGTGTCCAATTCGGCCCACAAACCCGCAGCGTCGATCGCCGCG
Organism: Embleya scabrispora DSM 41855; assembly: GCF_000372745.1. Taxonomy (GTDB): domain Bacteria; phylum Actinomycetota; class Actinomycetes; order Streptomycetales; family Streptomycetaceae; genus Embleya; species Embleya scabrispora. The sequence goes on from NZ_KB889685.1 coordinate 63,283, forward strand.
CGCAGCCGCTCCAGGAAGCCGTCGGTGGTGGCCCGGTCGGGGAAGAAGCCGCGCCCGGTGCGGGTCCACACCGCGCCCGCGCCCATGCCCTCGTCCACGCCGAACGCCTCGCGTGCGGCGGCCTCGTCCCGGCACACCAGGGCGACCGCACGCGAGCCCATGTGCTTCTCCTCGCAGATCACCTCGGTGACCCCGTCCGCGCGGAACTGCGCGAACGCCTCGGCCGGATGTTCGAGCAGCCCCGGCAGCGTGCTGGTCGCGCACGGCGCCATCGTCGGCGGCAGGTAGACCAGCCAGCGCGGGTCGATGGCGAACCGGCTCATCACCTCCAGGGCTGCCGCCGCGTTCTCCTGACGTACCGTCACCATGCCCGCGCCGGCCGTCTCGATGTGCCGGCGACCGACCCCGCCGGGGCTCAGGTCGAGCACGTCGCCCAGGTCGAGGGTGCGCCCGTCCCGACCGCCCGGAGCCTGCGAGGCCATCGGCCGCACCGGCTCGTACCAGACCTGTTCGGCCTGGACCGCGACCAGTTCGCGCTCCGGCCAGCGCAGCGCGGTCAGGTCGCCGCCGAACACCGCGCCGGTATCCAGGCAAATCGTGTTGTTCACCCACACGGCGCGCGGCGTGGGCGTGTGGCCATAGACCACCGTCGCCTTGCCCCGGTACTCGTCGGCCCAGGGGTAGCGCACGGGCAGGCCGTATTCGTCGGTCTCGCCGGTGGTGTCGCCGTACAGGGCGAAACTGCGCACTCGCCCGGACATCCGACCGTGGTACTTCTCCGGCAACCCCGCGTGGCACACCACGAGCCTGCCCTCGTCGAGCAGGTAGTGGCTGACCAGGGACTCACAGAACTCGACCACCTCGCGGCGGAATTCCTCGCTCTCCCGTGCCAATTGTTCGAGCGACTCGGCGAGTCCGTGGGTGGTCTTGACCTGCCGGCCCTTGAGCGCGCGCACCAGCTTGTTCTCGTGGTTGCCCGGCACGCACAGCGCGTGGCCGGCTCCGACCATGCCCATCACCAGGCGCAGTACACCCGGGGTGTCCGGTCCGCGGTCGACCAGGTCGCCGACGAATACGGCGGTCCGGCCTTCGGGGTGTGCGGCGTCGACCGGTCGCCCCGCCTCGTCGCGGGCGATCCCGTAACCGAGTTCGACCAGCAGCGATTCCAACTCGGCGCGGCAGCCGTGGATGTCGCCGATCACGTCGAACGGGCCGGTCAGGTGCCGCAGGTCGTTGTATCGGCGCTCGTACACGACCTCGGCGCGTGCGACCTCGTCCACGCCGGAGAGCACATGCACCTTGCGGAAGCCCTCGCGTTGCAGGCCACGCAGCGATCGGCGCAGGTCCCGGTGCTGACGCTGGATCACCTGCGGAGGCAGGTGCATCCGGTCCGGGCGCGCGGAGTTGCGTGCCTGGCATTCGGCCTCGGGGATGTCGAGCACGATCGCGACCGGGAACACGTCGTGGTCGCGGGCGACCTTGACCAGTTGCGCGCGGGCCTCGCGTTGCACGTTGGTCGCGTCCACCACGGTCAGCCGGCCGGACGCGAGGCGCATCCGGGCGACGTGGTGGAGCAGTTCGAACGCGTCGCTGGAGGCCGACTGGTCGTTCTCGTCGTCGGCGACCAGTCCGCGGAAGTAGTCGGAGGACAGCACCTGGGTGTGCTTGAAGTGGGTGCGGGCGAAGGTCGACTTGCCCGCGCCGGTGGTGCCGATCAGGACCACCAGGCACAGGTCGGGCATGGTCAATGCGCGGCGGGCGCTCGCGTCGTGGGTCATGCCGTTGCTCCGGTGCCTTCGTCGTTGGCGGTGGGGGTGAGTGCGAGTGCGGGTGTGTCACGGGCATGTGGGATGCCGGCGACGTCGGTCTCGGTACGGGTGAACACGACCATCTGGGTCGAGGGGCCGACCTCGGGGTCGATCTCGCCGACCGGTTCGAATCGGGTCGCGTAGCCGTACTTGGCCGCCGCCCGCTCGGCCCAAGCGCGAAACGTGGCGCGGTCCCATTCGAAGCGGTGGTCGCCATGCCGCATGGCGCCGGCCGCGAGGCCCTCGCCGCCCTCTTCCTCGGGGGCGTAGCGCACGTTGTACTCGACGTTGGGCGTGGTGACCACGACGGTCGCCGGCCGAGCCGAGCCCAGGACGGCGTATTCCAGGGCGGGCAGGCGCGGTTCGTCCAGGTGCTCGATCACCTCGCACAGCACGGCCGCGTCGTAGCCGACGAGCCGCTTGTCGGTGTAGGTCAGTGCACCCTGGATCAGCCGCACGCGATCGCGCTGCCGCTCCGACATCCTGGCGAGCTTGAGCTTGCGCTCGGCGATGGTGAGCGCGCGGGTGGATACGTCGACGCCGACGATCTCGCGAAAGCGCGGCTCCCTGAGCAGCGCCCCGATCAACTTGCCGTCGCCGCAGCCCAGGTCGAGCACGCGCTCGGCCCCGGCCGCCCGCAGGGCCGCCAGGATCGCGTCCCGCCGCTGCCTGGCGAGCGTCGGGGGACGCTCGTCCGCACCTGCGCCCTCGCCGGCGACCCCCACGTCGCCGGTCGCCGGCGCATTCGCGAGGACCGCGATCGCAGGCACGGCGGCCGTAGGCACAGCCGCGACGCCCGCAGGCGCGACGCCCTCGGTCGCCACCGCCCCCACCACACTCACCGGCCCCACACCCGCGAGCACACCCGCAGCCGCAGGCGTCACCTCCACCCCGGCGTCCGCACCCTCCGGTGGCACACCTGAGACCACGCCTGCGACCGCAACCGCGACCGCACCCGAGTCCTCGCCTGCCTCCGCGTCCTCGCCGGCGTCGTCCGGTATCGCGTTGTCCAGGTTCTCCGGCGCGGTCTCGTCGACCTCGGCGAGGCGCTCCATCGCGCTGCGGGTGAGGGTGGGGCGGCGCGAGAGGTAGCGGCTCGCGATCAGGTCGCGGTCCGGGTGCGCGGACAGCCAGCCCTCGCCGGCGCGGAGCAGCTTGTCCACCTCGTCGGGCGCGACCCAGTAGTGCTTCGCGTTGTCCAGGACCGGGAGCAGCACATACAACTGCCGCAGCGCGTCCGCGAGCAGCACCGTGCCGCTCAACGCGAGCCGCACATAGCGCGATTCACCCCACGTCGGGAAGCGCGAGTCCAGCGGAATCGACTCGATCGCCACGTGGCATCCCAGCGGCTCGAACAGCCGCCGGACCATCTCCTCGCCACCGCGCGCGGGCAGCGCGGGCACCTCGATCTCCAACGGCATGGGCAGCGCCGCAAGTTCGGGGCGCGCGTCGCAGCGCCCCTGCATCGCGGTGCGAAAGACCGTGCCGAGCGCAACCGCGAGCAGCGACGACGCGGCGTAGGGCCGGTCGTTGACGTACTGCGCGAGCGCCAGGTCGGGCGAGCCCTTGGCGCCCTTGCCCCGCTTGACCCCGCGCGTGAGCGCGATCGGGTCGACGTCGAGCAGCAGCGCCGCGGTGCAGCGCGCGTCGTTTGCCTCGGGGTAGAAGACGTGTGCTTCGCCGTAGGTCGTGGAGAACCGTTGCGCCTTCCCGGGGTGCTTGTGCAGCAGGAAGCCGAGGTCGGTTGCGGGCTGATGAGTGGTTGCGATGGTCAGGAACACCAGGCCGATTATGTGCCAGGCACCCGGTCACCGACGATCGCTTTTCACCGGTGCGCACCCCTCGGCACGGCCTCGGCCGCGTACACCGCCGGGCCCTTCGACACGTCCCCCGACACGCCTGCGGCCGCGCCCTCACTCGGCGACGTCGACGGACAGTTCCACCACCGTACGGCTCGCGCTCCCGGGGGCGCCCGCGACCTCTCGCGGGCAGTGCTGCCGCACGGTGCCCAGGTCGATCGACAACTCCTGCTCGGCGGCCGCCCGCACGAGCGCGGTGAACGCCGGATGCACGGCGGTGTCGTCGTCGGGGTCGTCGTCGGTGACCACGTGGTCGGTGGTCAGTTCGCGACCGGCCTCGCGCGTGCCGGTGATCGTCCGTCGTCCGGGCACGGACCAGCCCTCGGGTAGGGGTGCGGCGAGCGGCACGCACAGCCCGACCTCGGTACCGGCGTCGTCCGCGGGTCGCCCCAGGTCCAGCCAGAACGCCCCGGTGGGCGCGATGCCGTCCGCGTGCAGGCTCGCGTACAGGTCCAGTAGGGCAGCCTCGATCGCGGCATCCACGTCCACCACCGCGTCGCCGGGCCCCGCGGTCGCCGCGTCCGCGCCCGCGCCCGCGCCCGCAGGCAGCACCACGTACTCGACCACGCCGACCCACGCCCGAGGCGGGGTCGGGCGCAGGCGCACGTCGTAGTCGAACCCCCCGCCCGCGAGTACTCGCTCCGCCGCCGCGAGGGCTCGATCCTCGCGCGCCCGTTCGACCGAAACCGCCTCGCGTCGCGCACGCAGCGCCTCGTGCGCGGAGCCGCCATCACTCATCGCGCCGCGGATCGCCGCGAGCGGTACACCGGCCGCGCGCAGCGCGCGGACCAGGCCCGCCTGTTCGAGTTGGCCGACCGTATAGCGGCGGTAGCGCGTATGCGGGTCCACGTCCGCGGGCACCAGCACGCCCTGTTCGTCGTACCAGCGCAGCGCCTTGACGGTCAGGCCCGTGGCGCGGGCGAAGTCTCCGATGCCGAGGAACATCCTCATCACCTCCGATCAACCACGGTGCCCTCTCCCGTAACGGGAGAGTCCACTGCGGGGGCGCGCCGCCACGATCGTCACGATCGCGGCGGGCGCGCGGCCCGGGTCACCAGTCGTCGGGCTCGGTGACGGTCAGCAGGCGGACGAATCTCTCGTAGGACACCTGGCAGCTCTCCAGGCGCTCGTAGGTGCGGGCCGACAGGGCGACGGGGGCGCTGGGTTCGAGAGCCACGCTCCAGAACCAGCCCGGCGCACCCGTGGCCCGCCCGATGACGGGCACGAGGTCGGCCACCCGGCGACGTAGCCGGTCCAGTTCGATACGGCAGGCCCCCGCCGTGACATGGCCCCGAGCGGACCGCGCGAGCACGCGGCCGTTCGGGGCGATGAGCCGCCACCGCACGTGCTGCTCGGCGTCCAGGTGGACGTCGTAGCGCGCGTGCCGTTCCGGCGTACCGTCCGGGGCCCGCGACTCATCCGAAGCGACCGGCGACATAGTCGGCCGTCCGAGGGTCGCGGGGAGCGCCGAAGATCGCGGTGGTGGGTCCGGCCTCGACGATGTGGCCGGGGGTGTTCTCCGCCGCGAGGAAGAACGCGCAGTGGTCGGACACGCGTTGGGCCTGCTGCATGTTGTGCGTGACGATCACGATGGTGATGTCCTCGCGCAGCTCGCCGATGGTGTCCTCGATCCGTCGGGTGGACGTCGGGTCGAGTGCCGAACACGGCTCGTCCATGAGCAGCACGTCCGGGTCGACCGCGAGCGAGCGGGCGATGCAGAGACGTTGCTGCTGGCCTCCGGACAGCGCGCCGCCGGGTTGCCTGAGCCGATTTCTCACCTCCATCCACAGGCCGGCCCGCACCAGGGAGGACTCCACCACGGCGTCCTTGTCGGCGTTGCGCACGCCGGTCAGCTTCAGGCCGGCGACCACGTTGTCGTAGATGGACATCGCCGGGAACGGGTTGGGCTTTTGGAAGACCATTCCGACCCGTCGCCGGGTCTCGATCGGACGACGGGTGGAGTCGTAGATGTCCTCGCCGTCGAGCAGGACCCGGCCCGCGAGTTGCGCGCTGGGCACGAGTTCGTGCATCCGGTTGAGGATGCGCAGGAAGGTGGACTTGCCACAACCGGACGGCCCGATCAGGGCCGTGACGGAGTTGGCCGCCATCACGAGGTCGACACGTTCGAGCACCTTGTGGGTGCCGAACCAGGCGCTGACGGCCTCCGCGGTGAGCGTCGAGCCGCGCCCACCGGCGGATTGAGCCGGTAAAGGCTGGGTCTCGGCTGCGGGGGCGAGAGTCGTCGCACCGCTGTCCGGGCTGGTCACGTGCGGAGCCTCCGGGGTGTGGAGTGGGACGGGACGAGAGCCGGCGTCAGAGCGTCGCCGGGAGTACGCGAGCGGCGGATTCGTACAGTGCCCACACGACGGCGAGCACGACCGGGGTGCCGAGCAGGAGCGTGACTCGGCGATCGGGGTGACGGCGCAGCACCCAGACCAGGACGACGAGTACGAGCGTGAACGCCTGCGCCCACAGCAGCAGTCGCACGCCGGCGTCCGCGTAGCCGCCGGTGCCCTTCTCGTCCGCGCGTAGACCTTGCGGGCGGCGACCCTCCTGGGCCTTGGGGGCTCCCTGAAGCTCGGCGATGACGACGGTGCGGCCCCCGGGTCGGATCCACGAGTCGGCGGTGATCAGCACGAGTCGGTTCTCCCGGCCGGGCGCGAGCACGTCGTCCTTGCCGTTGGCGACGTGCCGGCGCTCGACCACCTTGTAGGTGAACTCGCCCTGCTGGGTGGTGGCTTCGATGCGTTGGCCGACACGCAGTCGGGAGAGGTCGCGAAAGGGGCCGCCGTAGGTGTGCGCGCGGCCCATGATCACGCTGTGTCCGCCCTGGCCGGGCAGGCCGCTGGTGCGCAGGTGTCCGGGTCCCTTGGCGAGCGAGTCCGCGGTGGTGCCCTCGACCACGACCTGGCGTACGCCGATCGCGGGGATACGCAGCATCGCGACCGGATTGCCCTTGTCGATGTCGCCGCCGAGCGGGCCGACGTCGCGGTAGAGCTCATCGGAGAGCCGGTCGGCCAGGATGCTCTGGTCGCGGGCCTGTTGGATGTCGGAGACCACGTACAAATAGCCGACGAAGCCCGCGATGAGCAGTGCGAGCAGTGCGACCGAGGCGCCGGCGATCGTGTACGGGTCCGCGCGCTCCGCCTGGGGCTTGGCCGCGATTGCGGGCGGTTGTCCGCCGGCGCCTGCGGGTGCGCTCGCGGGCGCCTGTTCGGTCGCGGGCGCGGTCGCCGGCGCGGTCGCGGGCACCTTGGAGACGGTGTCGGCGGTCATGCGGCGGCCCCCTGGCGACCGATCAGGCGCACCACGGCGGCCACCGGTGGCGGCCAGTTGCCGGTGCGGCGCTTGTGTCCGAGCGAGAGCAGTACCGGGCAGGCGATCAGCGCGGCCCCGCTCACGCACATCAGGACCAGCAGCACGAGCGCGGACGGGTCGCCGTCGAGCGCGTCCTTGATCACGTTGGCGACCGAGGGGAACGGGCCCTTGTCGGTGGGCGGCGGGGCGGCCGCGCCGACGGGGGCGGTGGAGGGTGCGGTCGAGGGCGCCGCGGTGGGGGTGCCGCCGGGGTCGGCCGTGTCCGGGGTGTTCGGTCCGCCGTTGCCGGCGCTCGCACCGGCCGAGTTGCCGGTGTTGTTGCCCTGGTCGACGGGCGCGGTGGTGGGCGGCGGCGTTTCGCCGGTCCACTTGGGCGCGTCGGCGATCTTCTTGCGGGCGTCGGTGATCTGTTGCTTCTGCGCGTCGCTGAGCGGGATGTAGCCGGGCGGCAGCGCGCCGGGCTGGAAGCTACCGGTCTGCACCTGGCCGGCCGTCGCCGCGTAGGCGAGGAAGGTGTCGATCTTGGCCGCCTTGGCCGCGGTGAGCTTGTCCGTGGAGACCATCGCCACGTTGGTGACGGTGAGCGGGTAGGCGTTCGCGACCGTGCTGCGGAAGTCGTTGGCCAGGGTCACCCCGTCCGGGCCCGGCGTGGCGGCGGCGAGGCCGGCTCGCACGGTCGCGGGGTCGGTCGGGTCGACGAAGTTGCCCGCCGCGTTGCGGATCTTGGCCACCGGGGTGCCCATGCGCGTGGCCGCCTCGACCGAGGTGATCGCCATGACGTTGTGATAGCCGTACTTGTCCTGGCCGTCGTCCTTCGGGCCGACTTCGGTGATGCTGCGGTTGGTCGGTACCGAGTTGCCCAGCCGGTTGACGATGTCCTCGTACACCGACTGCGGCACGTTCGTGTTGGCGAGCATCTCCAGTCGGTTGGTGTACACCGCCATGGGGTAGGTCGCGGAGCCGACCCGCCACTCGGCGGGACACACGATGCCGTTGGCGTCCGGCGTGCCGGAGAGCCAGGTGAGGGTCTCCGGGTCGGAGGTCAGCCATTGGGTCAGCGCCCAGATGGTGTCGTCCTGGACTCCCCGCAGGATCGGGGTGCGCACGGCGACCGGCCACGAGTGCTCTTCGTTGATGGCCGTGAACTCCGGATCCTGGGACAACTGCAGGATCGCGCCGGGACCGTGCGGCGCTGCCGGGTATGCCCCGGTGATCAGCTTCGCGACCAGGCGCGGGGTCAATTTCATCGATGTGATGGGCAGGTGCGTTCGGACGTCGTCGATGTTGAACGAGAACGCCAATGCGCCGTTGGTCAGCGGCGCGTACACCGTCTTCGCCTTGTCCCGGATACCCGCCAGCGGCACCGGACGCGCGCTGTCGAGGGGGCCGGCGATGGGCTGTTGGGTCACCCCGACGTCGACACTGTTGTTGAGGAAGACCTCGCGCGCACTGGGGCCGGAGCCCGCGCTCACCGTCATGTTGACGGTGTTGGTCCGGGCGGTGCACAGCCCGAACACCCAGGAGGAACCCGCCTGGGTGAACTCGCCGGCCCCGTTGACCGAAAGGTCGGGGTGCTCCATGCCGGGGCACGCGTCGGGTGCGGGCACGAAGGACAACGGCGTGAGCGCGTACTGACCGGCGGCGAAGGCCATCGCCATCTCGGTGTCCTTGGGACCGTACGACAGGCCCAACTCCACGTTCTCCAACGGCTTGAACGAGGAGACCGTGCTTGCCTCGGCCGGCGTCACGAATACCACGATCGAGCACACCTGGCGGTCGGAGCAGCCGAGTTCGGGCAGCCGCAGCGCCGGCCGTACCTGGATCCACGCCTGCCCGGATCCGTCGGCGGCGGTGGGCAGTCCGGTCTGCTTGGTGGAGGCTCCCGGCGGTACCGAGTCGGGTTGCTTGACCTCTTCGCCGTTCTCGGTCCAGCGCGGCGCCCAGCAGTCGCGAGGCTGAGGCGAGGTGCCCTTGCACTGCATCACCACGACGCTGTTGGTACCGGCGGCCAGGGTGAAGCCGGTCCACTTGACCAGGATGCGCTGGTTGACCAGGTTGGTGCTCTGCGACACCGTCACGGCCGGGCGACTCGGTTCGGCCGCGCCGGCGGAGCCGGCGACCACACCGAGCCAGCCCGCGAGCAGCGCGACGCACAGCGCGATGACACCGGCGACGGACAGGGCGCGTCCCTGCGAGGCGGTGGATCGTTCGGTGCCGCTCACGGCAACTCCACTTCTCTCACCCGCGTCCGGGGTCGACTCACCCCGACGAGGGCGACCCGCGCCGATCCTCGCGCGGCGCGGCGGTACCGGGGGAGCGGAAACCGACACGGTGTTCGAAAGTTCGTCTGCGCCGCACGGACCGGACATCTCCCGGCCACTCGACTCGGCCACGTCACGCGATTCAGCGCACATCGGGCCCACGCCCTCGACCGATGCGGCTGTACAGGAACGGCGCGCCGAACACGGCGGCCGCCAGGCACACCAGGGTCAGCGCGTAGAACCACACCGGCGGCAGCGGCGGCGAGTCGCCTGCTTCCACCGATCCTGCGCTGACCGGTCCGGCGGGGCCGGACTTGTCGCCGCCGACCACGACTTCGCCGGTGCCCTGGTCCACAGTGGCGCCGGCGCCGTCCGGGCCCTGGGTGGCGGGGCCGGAAGCGACCGGCGTTTCACCGGGCTTGGGCGTGTTGCCACCGTTGCCGTTGTTGTTCTGGTTGTTCGTGCCACCACCGGGAGCGTTTTGCTGGGGCTGCTGTTGCTGCTGCTTTTGCTCCGGCGGCACCCAGGCCGGGTCGAAGGTCGGGTTCGGGCAGGCGTCGTACTCCGCCTTGGTCGGCTTGGTCAGGTTCGCCGGCAGCGCGCCGGGGTCGGGTGCGCCGGGGATCGACTTGATCGCGTCGTAGCCGAAGCCGACCAGCTTGGGCGGCAGCGGCGAGTAGCCCAGTTCCGGGGCCCGGGCCTGCCCGGCGCACAGGAAGTACTTGATGAACTTGCCCAGCGTCTCGCCCTTGGCCTCGTCGAAGCCGAACTGCTTGGCGGCGGGCACGATCATGTAGCTGTAGCTGGAGATCGGGTAGGCGCGCCGATCGGGGTTGGTGTAGACGTCGTCCAGGATCTGCGTACTGTCCTGGTTGAGCCGGGCCTTGGTGAGCGCGACCGACACCGCGTCGGAGGTGGGCTGGGTGTACACGCCCGCGGTGTTCTTGACCGAGGCCACCGGGAACTGGCGTTGGATGGCGTAGGCGGTCTCGACGTAGGTGATGCCGCCCTCGCCGTAGCCGGCGGCGACGTAGTTGGCCACGCCCTCGGACCCGGCCTGCGCCTTGGTCGCGCCCTTGACCGGGAACTCCGAGGTCATGCCGCCGGGGAAGAACGGTCGCCAGATGTCGTTGACCTGGTTGGTGAGGAATGCGGTGAACTGCGCGGTGGTGCCCGACCCGTCGGAGCGCACGACCGGTGTGATGGGGGTCGCCGGCAGGGCCAGCGCCGGGTTGTCGTCCTTGATCGCCTTGTCGTTCCACACCCTGATCTGGTTGGTGAAGATGCCGGCGATGGTGCGCGGCGACAGTTGCAGGTTGCGCACCTGTTGGCCGCGGATCTTGAGGTTGTACATGAACGAGGTGCCGCCGGCGACGATCGGCAGGTACTTGAACCTGGTGTTCGAGCCCGCCAGGGCGGCGAGTTCGTTGGTCGAGGCACCGGTGCGGTCGACGTAGTTGCCCTGGAAGGGAATCTCCGAGACGGCGAAGTCGACCAGGTGGTGCATGAAGTCGGTGCGTCCGGCGGTGGAGCCGTTGGGGGTGTAGTCGATAGCCAGGCCGCGGGCGGCGACGTCGACCGCCCATTGCATGGTCGCGGGCGCACTCCACGTCGAGCCGCTGCCGTGGATTCCGGTTGCGGCCGAGGCGGTGCCGGTCGGCAGGGCGAGCAGCGGGACACTGAGCAGGCAGGCGATCGCCAGTCGTAGCAAGAGCGCGGGGCGGCGCTTGATCTGGGTCATGAAGTGGGCTCCGGGGTGAGGGACTTGGCGACGGCGGTGGCACGCCGACGCTTGCGACGACCGGACTCGCCGGGGGCGCGCCCGCCGATCAGGCGCGCGAGGGTGAACAACACGAGGACGATCAACAGCAGGGCCACGCCGGCGCCCCACGCGAGGGAGTTGAGCTCGTCGCTGGGCGACTTGTAGTTCACCCAGATGAAGTACGGCAGCGAGTTCTGCACACCGCTGAACGGGTTCCAGTTCATCCCGGCGCTGCCGCCCGCGACCAGCAGTACGGGTGCGGTCTCGCCGACCACGCGGGCGCAGCCGAGGATGACGGCGGTGACCAGGCCGCTGCGGGCGGTGGGCAGTACGACGTTCCACAGCGTGCGGAACTCGCCCGCGCCCAGCGCCAGCGACGCCTCGCGCAGGCCGTTGGGCACCAGGCGCAGCACCACCTCGGTGGCGCGCGTGACCACCGGCATCATCTCCACCGAAAGCGCCAGGCCCGCGGCCAGGCCGCAGAAGCCCTGGCCGAGCGAGATGACGAAGAAGGCGTAGACGAACAGGCCCGCGACCACCGAGGGAATCGCGGTCATCGCCTCGACCACCACCCGCACCACCCCGGCGAACCGGCCGCCGACCTCGTTCATGTAGATCGCGGCGATCACCCCGAGGGGGACGCTCAACACGATCGCGATGCCCATTTGTTCGAACGTGCCGACTACGGCGTGCGCGGCGCCGACCGCGACCCCGTCGGCGCTCAGCGCGCTGAAGTGCCGCTGGGTCGCGGTGAAGAAGTCGGCGTGCAACATCCGGCCGAAGCCCTTGACGAAGACGTAGCCGATGACGGTGGCCACCGTGCCGACCATCAGGGCCGCGCCGGTGGAGATCACCGCGCCGGCGACGCGGTCGCTGGCGGCGACCCGGTCCAGGCGCATGCGGGTGGCGATCGCGTACAGCAGCAGGAAGCTCGCGTAGGCGGTGATCAGGTAGCCCTGCCAGCCGGAGACCGGCAGGATGCGCCCGTACAGCACCCACGCGAAGCTCGCGCCGGCGACCGCCGCGCCGAGCGCGACGCCGATGTCGTCGGGGGCCACGCGGCGCAGCGCCACGCGGGTTTCCTCCGGTGGTCGCGGCGCGGGCGGCGGCGCGTCGGGTCCGGGCCGAACGATCGGCTCGGTGACGGTCATCGTCGTGGATCCCCTCGGTGGTGGGTCTGGTGGGGCCGGCGGCGCTGTGTGTCCTGGTTCAGATCTCGGTGGACTTGCCGCTGCGCGAGCGCGCGACAAGGACGCCGGCGACGGTGTTGACGGCGAGGGTGAGCACGAACAGCGCGAGGCCGGCGGCCATCAGCGCGGAGATCGACTCGGTGTCGGCCTCGCCGTACTTCAAGACGATCAGCGAGGAGATCGTCGAGCCTTGGCCGTCGAGGATGCGGAACGAGAAGTCGGTGTTGAAGGAGATGATCATCGCGACGGCGATGGTCTCGCCCAGGGCTCGGCCCAGGCCGAGCATGATGCCGCCGATCATGCCGCCGCGTCCGAACGGCAGGACCACCGCGCGGATCACCCCCCAGCGGGTGGCGCCGAGCGCGAGCGCTCCCTCCTTCTCGCCGGGCGGCGCCTGGCCGAACACTTCGCGGCTGACCGAGCAGCAGATCGGGATGACCATGGTGGACACCACGACGCCGGAGATGAACAGCGAGGAGCTGAACTGGCTGTCCACGAAGCGGGCCTTCACGTCGATCGTGCGGATCTCGAAGATCGGCAGGAAGTCCAGGTTGACGGCCAACCACCGGCTGACCGGGATCAGTTGGGGCTGCAGCACGAAGAAGCCGAAGATGCCGTAGATGATGCTGGGCACCGCCGCCATCAGGTCCACGGTCGAGGTGAGCAGGCCGCGCAGGCGCCGGGGGGCGAACTCGGTGATGTACAGGGCCGCGGTGAGTGCGATCGGTACGGCGACGACGAGCGCGACGATGGCCACCAGGATGGTGCCGGTGAGCAGGCCGCGAACACCGAAGGTGCCGCTCTTGGGCTCCCACACGTCCTCGGTCAAAAATCCCCACCCGGCCCGGTCGAGCGCGCTGCTGCCCTGGTAGAGCAGGTAGCCGCCGATCGCGACGAGCAGTCCCAGGACCAGGATCGCCACGCCGCGCGTGGTCCAGCGGAACGCGTGGTCGGCCCTGGTCCGACGGACCACGATCCGCCGGGGCGAATCGATGAACTCCGGCGATTCGGGTGCGAACACGGGCGGATGTGCCATGGCTGTCGGCTCCTGAAGGCGGGTGGCGAACCGACCTGACCGTTCGTCATGTCGCCCGGCGATCAAGCCGGATACCCCTCGCCTGGAGACAACCAGAGCGCAGCCCCTCGGCAACTGTCCGCTACGGAAACAGCCGGTGCCGAGGGTGTACGGCAGGCGTCGTAACCGTGCCGTACGGGTTCCGGTGTATCCGGTTTCCGTTACAGGTGCGGCCCGTTCGCGTCGGCGCCTCGCCCGGCCCGGTCCCGTTTCCCTGCCGGACATCCCACGACGATCAAGCCGCCGGCAGCGTTGTCGGCGTCGGCCACTGCGGTCGACGGCCAGCAAATGCCAAGAGAGAGTTGAGACTTCCCATGTCCAGCGTCTTCAGCATGCGCAAGACCGCCACCGTACTGGGCACCGTCGGCGCCGCCATGGCCCTCGTCGTCGGCGCCAACGCCTCGGCGAACGCGAACACCTACGTCAACGCCGGCTCGGACACCCTCCAGAACGTCACCAAGGCGCTGTCGACGGAATACGCGAACAACGTCGATCCCAACGGCAACAACTGGATCACAGTGAACGCCGGTGTCGCCGCCGGTGGCGTCAACACGGGCAAGCCCGCGTGCAACACGCAGTACGGCTCGACCGCCAACCCGTGGCCGAACGGCTCCGGCGCCGGCATCAACGCGCTGCTCGCCGAGCGCGCCGGCACCAGCGCCAACTGCCTGAGCTTCGTGCGCTCCTCGCGCGGCCCGAAGGCCGGCACCCCCGAGGCCACGCTGACCTTCGTCCGGGTCGCCGGCGACGCCGTCACCTGGGCCACCAAGAAGCCCGGTGCGCCGACCAACCTGACCCAGGCTCAGCTGCAGAACATCTACAAGTGCACGATCACCGACTGGAACCAGATCAACTCCAGCCTGTCGGGCACGATCGAGAAGCACATCCCGCAGGCCGGTTCCGGCACCCGCCAGGAGTTCATCGACAAGGTGCTCGGCTTCGACCCGACCGCCGCCTCCAACGGCGCGTGCGCCGCGACGGTCAACCAGAACGCGCAGGAGAACCGCGGCGACGCGCCGCAGATCCTCAGCAACAACGCGATCATCCCCTACTCGCAGGCCGCGTACGGCGAGCAGACCACCCCCGCGTCGGGCGTGGCCAACCACACCGGTGGCTTCACCACCCGCAGCATCGGCGGCCTGGCGCCCAACGCCGGCGGCTTCGTCGGCAACCGTTCGGTCTACTACGTCTACGACCCGCTGGACACCGAGAGCGACGTCGACGCGCTCGGCTTCATCAACTGGGCCAAGGACCCGGCGCAGCGCCCGATCTGGGCCACCTTCGGCTTCGTCGCCTAGTCGACGCCCGAGCCGAACCGCACCACGTGATCAGTGGCGGGCCGTCCCGGTCGGGGGACGAGGGACGGCCCGTCCCCTCACGAAAGGACGCGATGAGAATCGCGTTCACGAAGCAATCGGATTTCGGCGCGGCTCCCGATCAGGGCCACCTTCGGGTCGAGTCCCCATCGGCGCCGGACCAAGACGCTCCGGTTCGCGGATCCACGCTCCGATGCCTCCTCGAACCGTCGTTCATTTCCCGGTGGCGGATCGCTCATCCATCCGCCACCGCGAACCCCTGACGTTTCCCTCGCGGATGCCCAACGGGCCGCCGCGTGCTGTTTGGCTCGATCCCACTGACCCCGGAAGGGCATTTCATGAAGCTCCGTCGTCTGCTCGCGCTCACGGTCGCGGTTCCGGCCGCGCTGGCGATCGCCGCCGTGCCCGCCATCGCGACCGACAGCGGTTCCTCCTCGGCCGCCGCGACCGCCACGGGCACGGTGAAGGTGAGCCCGCTGTACGGTCCGGCCGACAGCACCGGCAAGGCGACCGCCCGTGCGAGCGTGCCGTGCGGCCCGGAAGCGACCGCGTTCCGGTTCGTGGTGCGCTCGCCCGACGCCATCGACCGCGTCTTCGGCGGTTCCTTCCTGGGTACGCCGCTGGCCGCCGACCATGTCGCGGACTCCTCGGTCGTCGGTCCGCGGGCGCTGTTCCCGATCGGTTCCGAGACGCAGGAGGGTGTGGCGCACAAGCTCGTCACCCAGTGCTACACGACCGTGGACGATGTCCTGACGATCACCGAGCCCGCGTCGGTCGACGTGAAGATCAACAACGGTGTGTGGTCCACGCTTTCGCCCGAGGTCCGCGCGCTGCCGACCAAGATCGGCGCGCTGCGCTTCGGTCTGGTCCTGTTCCGCGGCTTCGCGCCCGGTGAGCACGTGGACGGCGCCGTGCGCGCCGCCGACGGCACCAGCACTCCCGTCTCGCTCCAGCCGCAGATTGCCCCCGACGGCACCTGGGGTGGCGCGCTGCTGACGCTCCCGGCCACCGTCGCCGACGGTTCCTACACGCTCGTGCTCTCGGGCACGAACTCGAAGGCGACCTCCTCGGTCGCGATCACCCTCGACTCGTCCCGCCTGTGGTGGTGACGCGGCGTCGGTGACCACGCCTTGGGCCGCCGGGATTCATCCCGGTGGCCCACTTGCGATCCGTCCCCGTTTCCTTTACTTCTCAACGGAGTTGACCTGATGAGCCTAAGACTCGCGCGCGTGTTGGCATCGTGCGGAGCCGGGCTGCTCGTGCTGTCGGCGCTGCCGACCATCGCGGCGGCCGCCGACGGGGGCTCGCCCGCGCCGACGATCATCGTCGACCCGGGCACCGGTACCAGCGCCACCCTCGTGACGTTGAAGGCCACCGCGCCGTGCCCGCAACCGGCCACCAACTTCCGCTGGGTCGTATCCGGCGGCACCTTGACCACGCCGCGGTTGATCGGCGGATCCCTGGGCGATCCGCTGCCCGAGGACCGGATCCCGGTTCGGCCCGCGGAGATCCGGCTCTTCTTGGGGAGCACGGTGTTGACCGGCACGTTCAAGCTGGCTTCGGAGTGCCTGGACAACGCGGGACTCGTGCTGAACGAACTCGCGTCGATCGACATCACGACGGCCGACGGCCCCGACGGCAGGACGTGGACCGCGGTCGCTCCACCGACCACGCCGCCGACCACCGACCCGCCGACCACTCCCCCGACCACCCCGCCCACGACACCACCCACGACCCCGCCGACCACCCCGCCGACCGGAAACGACGAGACGCTGGTGGTCACGCCCGACACGGGGCCGATGGACCAGAAGATCACCCTCGCTTCCTCGAAGGCGTGCCCCTCGACGGCGACCAAGTTCCTGTTCTGGATGAAGTCCCCGGGGAGCGACGCGGAGGAGCGCCTCGGCGGGTTCACTCCACCGGCCTTGCCTACGGACCGTAAGCCCGTACTCACGAACAAGCGCATCTTCCAGATCGAGTCTCCGCAGAACGGCAACTACCACGTTCGCGCCCAGTGCCTCGACGACAGCGGGACCGTGCTGGTCGAAGACCTCGCGCGCGTCGACCTGTTCGCGACCAACGGCACCTGGAAGGTCGTCGAGCGGGTCATCCCCTCCGGGCGCTTCGACGACACCGTGTCGATCCCGGATGCGGTCCCGGTCAGTGTCCACCTGAGCCTGAACGGTTTCCCGGCCAAGGAGGACTTCACGGCCGTCATCACGAAGCAGGGCGACGCCGCCTTCCCGTCCACGGAACTGTTGAAGGACAAGACGAGCGACAAGGGCGACTTCGTCGCCAATCAGGCGATCTTCCCCCGAGACGCGGCACCGTGGGTCGACGGGAACTACGTGCTGACCGTCACCGCGACTCCCTCCGGTACGAAGGTGGAACTTCCGTTCACACTTCGGCGAGTCCGCGCCGGGGCGACCAACGGTTCGAGCGCCGGCACGACGACCGGCACGACGGCCGGAACCACCGCCGGTACGACAGCGGGCACCACGACCGGCACCACCACCGGGTCGACCGCAGGGGACACCGCCGGCACCACCACCGGCACCACTACCGGGACGACCACGGGCACCACGACCGGCACCGCCTCCGGCACCTCCGCCGGAAGCGGTAACGGCGGTGGCGGCGGTGGCCTCGCGCACACCGGTGCCCTGCTGGATCCGCGGTTGCTGGGCACCGCCGGTGGCACGCTCCTGCTGATCGGCGGCGTCATGTGGTACCGCGCACGCGGCACCCGCAGCGCGCTGCTCGCCGGCAGCGGCACCTTCGGCACGGACGACGGGGACACTCCGGCGACCGTCTGACGACGAGGGAACACTCTCGACGACCGCCCGCCGTAGCACCGGGGCGGTGGGGTGAAAGAGGGGCTCTGTCGCAGCGCACGGGCTGCGACAGGGCCCTTTCCCGCGTCCCGGACGGTGCTGGGCCCGTCGGCTCAGCCGAGCTGGGACATCACCTCCGAGGCGATCAGCTCCAAGTGGTCCAGGTCGTGCAGGTCCAGGACCTGGAAGTAGATCCGAGACGAGCCGACCTCGGCGAACCGGCCGATCTTGTCGACCACTTCGGCAGGCGAACCGGCCAGGCCGTTCTCCTTGAGTTCGGCTGTTTCGCGGCCGATCACCTCGGCGCGCCGGGCCACCTCGGCGTCGTCCTTGCCCACGCAGGCCACGAGCGCGTTCGAAAAGACCATGTCCTGGGTCTTGCGGCCGTGCTCGACGAGCGCGTCGCGTACACGGTCGAACTGCTGCGCGCTCGTCTGCACCGATCCGAACGGGACGTTGAACTCGTTCGCGAAGCGCGCGGCCAGCGCCGGCGTGCGCTTGGCGCCGAAGCCGCCGATCAGGATCGGCGGGTGCGGACGCTGCGCGGGCTTGGGCAGTGCCGGCGAGTCGGCCAGCGAGTAGTAGCGCCCGTCGTAGTGGAAGGTGTCGCCGACCGGGGTGTCCCAAAGGCCGGTCAGGATGTCCAGTTGTTCCTCGAGCCGGCCGAACTTCTCGCGCGGGAACGGAATCCCGTAGGCGGTGTGCTCCTGCTCGAACCAGCCCGCGCCGATGCCCAGTTCGACCCGACCACCGGACATCGCGTCGACCTGCGCGACCTGGATCGCGAGCACGCCCGGCAACCGGAACGTCGCCGCCGTCATCAGCGTGCCCAGCCGGATGCGCTTGGTCTCCCGGGCCAATCCGGCGAGGGTTATCCACGCGTCGGTGGGACCGGGCAGGCCGTCGCCGCCCATGTGCAGATAGTGGTCCGAGCGGAAGAAGGCCCCGAAGCCGAGGTCTTCGGTGGCTCTGGCCACGCTCAGGAGCGTGTCGTAGGTCGCGCCCTGCTGGGGTTCGGTGAAGATACGGAGATCCATACGCCCATCCTCTCCCGGAGACGAACGTCACGCGGGCCCCGAGCGCCCGCACCACGCCGGGCGCGACCGCACGCGCCGCACCGGCGCCGGTCGGGCCGGCCCCGAGGGAGCGGATCGAGCGCACCGCCCGGGACTCGATCACGCGAGCCGTGCCGGAAAGGGCACCACGTGTGCCGCGGCGCGGCGCCGGCGCGGTGGGATCGCCGGGGCGTGCCGATGCGGTCGGCCCGACCATGTCGCGGTCTCCTCGGCCGCGCGCAGCCGAACCAGGTTGCGAAAGACGATCGCCCACGCCGCCGCGCAGGCCCGGCGCTCGGCGGGCCTCAATCGGGCCCAGTCCCCGCAGGGGTTGTCCGCCACCCCCTGTCGGGCCAGCAGGGTGAGCAACCTGGCCGCCCGTCCGAGCACCCGGGCCGCGCCCGCGATCGGCACGCCGGCCGGATCCCCGCCCGGCAGCGGAACGACCGTGGTGCTCTCGGGGCCCACGATCCGGCCGACGATCTCCCGCGCGTCCCCGAGTTCGTCGGCGACCCGACACAGGCAGCCGCCTCGGTCCGGCTTGCCGCTCCACGCGTGCACCACCTCCTGCACGGTGTGCAGCGCGAGTGCGACGGCGGCCAGCGCGCGTGGCGTGGAATCGACGGTGGCCAGCTCGTCGTCCAGTTCGGCGAACGTCTCGATGGTGTGCATGGTCGCTCCCTCGTGCAGTGCTTGTCCGGCCGCCCGGAGTCCGTCCGGTGTGTTCACGACGTCCCCAGATTGCGCCCGAGAGTCGGACGAATCGCCCGCTGTCGAACAATCTGTGGACAACCAAGCGGATTTTGGCGGCGTTTCACTCGTCGGGGTGACGTACGTGGAGGTTGTCCACAGGGAGCCGGCACACAGAGTGACCGCGTGCCAACCTGATCGTTTCCCGAGAAGGCGCCTCGATCGGCTCCCGAGCGAGCGTCACCTTCAGGCCGGCGCCTGTGGGCAGCGGCGCCCGCAGGCAATCGGCATGCCGGCACACCGCACGCCGGCACGAACAGGCAGCACGCAGTAGGCAGCACGAGCACACGGCTCAGCACACTTCAGGGGGTGGTGGCATGTCCCGCACCGACGGCGCAGGCACGACGGGCTACGCGGTCGATACCGGCGAATTGCACGGACTGGTTCGGCGCCTGCACAACATCGGCGCCGACTATCTCGCCCGCGGCTGCTTCGCCGAGCCGGCCCGGGTCGCGGCCTACACCGCACTGGGCACCGACGCCCTGGGAGCGCTTCCGGGCGCCGCCGAGTTGACCGAGCGGCACCGTCTCGCCGCGGCCCGGATGGTGGAGCTACTGGCGCAGATTCGGGCCGAGTTGGCCACCACTCACACCGAACTCGGTCGCACCGCCGACCGGTTCACCTCCACCGAGACCGAGGTCGGCACGCTGTTGCGTACGGCGGCCTCGCGATGAGCGCCCCCGAGGCCGTGGACGCGTACGCAGCGATCCACGCGGCCCGCCCCGGCGAGGTCGGCGCGGCGGCCGACGGCTGGCGGCTGGCCGCCGCCCGGCTGGCCGAGTTGCGCGATGCGCTCGCCGAGACCGGCCGACGCGGCTCGCGGATCTGGACCGGCGGCGGCGCCGAGCGATTCACCGCACGCTGTCACTCGCTGGCCGACGCCGCAGATCGGCTGGCCGCCCAGGGCATCGCGCTGCACGAGCACCTCGACGAGGCGGCCCGCGCGCTGAGCCTGGCCCAGGAGCACGCCACCGACCCGACCGCCGCCAAGGTCGCCGCCGCGCGTCTGGAGGGCGTGTATCGCGACCTCGGCGAGCGGCTGCCCGTCCTGCCCCGGCCACCGCGCGCCGACAACACGTCGGGCGCCACTCGACCGGCCGCGATCACCGGCGGCCCGAACCCGACCCGACCGTGCGCGGCAGCCACCGCCCCACCCACCGATCCCAGCGGCTCCGCCGGTCCCATCGATTGCCGCGACCACATCGACACCGTCGACCCCGCCTCCCTCGAAGCCGTACCGACGTCGACGGACACCTCGAACCGGCCTTCGCCCCCATCCCCCGCCATCCCAACGGCATCCTGTGAGCCGCCGGAACCCCCGGAACCCGTGGCGGTACCTGCGGCATCCGAGGCCCTCGCGGCACCCCAGGCGCCCGCAGCACCGCCACCGCCACCAGCGGCCACCTGCATGGCCGCCATCACGCCGGCCGCGCTCCCGCCCGATCCCCCGACCACTCCCGCAGCCGCTCTCCCCCCGCCCCCCGCGATCGCCTGCGCGCTCCCGCCCGCGCCACCGGCACCATCCGTCGTGGGCACCCCGCTGCCCCGCGAACCCCGCCAGGTCCATCCGGCCGGGATCGGCCCGCGCGTGCGCCGCGCGGCCCCACCGCCATCGCCCCCGATCGCCCCGGTGACCGGCATCCGGGTCGCGCCCGGCCTGCGCGGCGTGGGCGGCATCGGCGACCGTCCGCCGGCCACCCACGACGCCGCGCACGCCGCCGGGCCCGTCCCCGACCTCCTCGGCGGCACCGCCCGGGATGCCACCGCCCTCACTCCCGGGTCACCCACGTGGGTGACCACCCCAACCACCACCCCCTCCACCGGCGGCGCCCTCACCACCCCCTCCACATCCGCCCGCCCACGCCCCCGCACCGGCAGCCGCTACGCCACCCACCCGGCCGAAGCGTGGTGGACCGACCCGCAAGCACCCCCGCAACCCACCTGACCGGGCCCACACCCGGGCACATCCACAGCCCGCCCCAAGTCCACACCCACCGAACCCCGACGACCCACCCTCAACCAAACCGAGCCCGACCGAGCCGAGCCGAGCCGAACCGAACCCGACCGAGCCGAACCCGAGCCGAGCCGAAACCGACCCAAGCAAAGCCAAGCCACACCAAGCCAACCCGGACCGCACACCCACCCCGACACGCACCAGGGCCGCCCCGACCAAGCCGGGACGGCCCTGTACAAAAACGCCCTACAACCTTCCGCCGACCCGCATCAAGATCGACTCAAGCCCCAGCCCAACGGCAGCGACCCAGCAGCCCAGCAGCCCGACGAGCCGACGACCCAAGCCCTCAAGCCCTCAAGCCTCAGCCGCCAACCCTCAACGCCGCCCCCGCCCACCGTCCCGCCTGGCCTCCCGAGGCGCCGGCTCCAAAATCGCCACCGACTCCACGTGATGCGTGTTCGGGAACAGGTCGAACGACCGCACCGACCGCAGCTTGAACCCGAAGCCCGCGAAGTACGCCACATCCCGCGCCAGCGCCGCCGGGTCGCACGCCACATACGCCACCCGACGCGGGGTCAGTCGGGCGATCCGCTCGACGACCGCCTTGCCCGCGCCCGCGCGCGGCGGATCGAGCACCACGATGTCGGCGCGGCGCAGGAAGCCGGCCCGGCTCAGCACCTTCTCCACCGTGCCGGTCTCGAAGCGCGCACCCGGCACGTCCCGAAGGTTGTGGATCGCGTCCTCGACCGCCTGCTTGGAGCTCTCGATCCCGATGATCGTGTCGCTGTCCGCCAGCCGCTCGGAGATCGCCCCCGCGAACAGTCCGACCCCGCAGTACAGGTCGAGCGCCAAGTCGCCCGGTCGCGGCTCCAGTCCCTCCACGACGGCCTGCACGAGCACGTCGGCCGCAGCCGGATGCACCTGCCAGAAGCCGCCCGCCGAGACCTTCCAGGTGCGTCCCGCGGCCACCTCGCGCACCGCCGGGCGGCCGTGCACCTTGCGCACCCGGCCCTTGTCGTCGGCCCGGAACACCGACACCGCGCGGTTCAGCTCGACGATCGGCATCCGCCCGTCCGCGCCCTCCGCGGGCACCACGGTGACCGCGCGGTCCAGCGAGCCGGTCGCGGAGACCGCCTCGACCGAGGCCACGCCGGGCCACTCGTGCGCCTCGATGCCCAGTTCCTCGACGCCGGGCGCCGCGATCGGGCAGGAGTCGATCGGCTGCACGTCGTGCGAACGGTGCTTGCGCAGGCCCGCGCGGCCGGTCGCCGGGTCCACGGTGAACTGCACCCGGGTGCGCCAGCCGAGGCCCTCGGCCATCCCGGGAGGGCTGTCCACGGCCTCGACCTCGACGTGTACGTCGACCTTGCCGAGTCGCAACAACTGCTCGGCCACCACGTCCGCCTTGAGCCGGCGCTGCGCCGCGGGCTTGGCGTGCTGCCAGTCGCAGCCACCGCACATGCCGGGCCCTGCCACCGGGCACGCGGGGGTGATCCGGTCCGGGGAAGCGGCCAGCACCTCGACCACGTCGCCGCGCAGGAAGCGCGAGGTGGGCCCACCGTCGGTGATCTCCACGACGGCCCGCTCACCCGGGAGCCCGTGCCGGACGAAGATGACGCGGCCCTCGTGGCGGGCCACGCAGTGCCCGCCGTGAGCGACCGGGCCGATCTCGACCTCGTACCGCTCACCCCGCAGGGACTGGTCCGATTCGGGGGTGGTCGATCCGACAGGCACGGCACTCCTCATACAACTCGTACAACATCGACAGGGGCTTCGGTGGTCCCTCGGCCGGCGGCGCCCGACGGCGACGCCCGGGGACGACACGGCGACACAAAGAAAGCGCCTCACGGAGGTGGGCGCGCATCCAGGGTAGTCCCTACCCGAAGAACCCGCGCCCACCTCCGTGACACGCCGCCCGCGCACCCGNGGTTCACGTCCCCCGCTCGAACTCCCCGCTCAGGACTCTCCGCCCGACCGCTTCTCCGGCCGCTCCGCCGCCGCCCCCCGCTTGGCGTCCCCGCCCCGCGGCGTCCGCGCCGGCCCGCGCCGCACCGAACCGGGCGCGACCCACGCCTTGGGCTCCTTCAGCCGCTCGGACGACTCGAGCTGCCACGGCACCGAGGTGACCATGACACCGGGCGTGAACAAGAGCCGACCCTTGAGCCGCAGCGCGCTCTGGTTGTGCAGGATCTGCTCGTACCAGCGGCCGACCACGTACTCGGGGATGTACACGTTCACCACGTCGCGCGGGCTGGACCGGCGCACCGACTTCACGTACTCGATCACCGGCCGGGTGATCTCGCGGTACGGCGAGTCGAGCACCTTGAGCGGTACCTCTATCCCGCGCTCGTCCCATTCCCGGCGCAGCGCCTCGGTCTCGGCCGGGTCGACGTTGACGGTGACCGCCTCGACCACGTTGGGGCGCGAGTACCGGGCGTAGGCCAGTGCCCGCAGGGACGGCTTGTGCAGCTTGGACACCAGCACGATCGCGTGCACGCGCGAGGGCAGCTTGGTGTCGTCGATCTCGACCGCGGCAAGCTCGGCGGCGACCCGGTCGTAGTGCCGGCGGATCTGCTTCATCAGCAGGAACAGCACGGCCATCGCCGCTATCGCGATCCAGGCGCCCTGGGCGAACTTGGTCACCAGCACGATCACGAGCACCGTGCCGGTCATGAACAGACCGAACGCGTTGATCACCCGGCTGCGCATCATCCGGCCGCGCGCGGCCGGGTCGGTCTCGGTCTTCAGGTGCCGGGTCCAGTGCCGGATCATGCCCGCCTGGCTCATCGTGAAGGACACGAAGACGCCGACGACGTAGAGCTGGATCAGCTTGGTGGGTTCGGCGTCGAAGGCGATGATCAGCACGATCGCGAACGCGGCCAGCATGATGATGCCGTTGCTGAACGCGAGCCGGTCGCCGCGCGTGTGCAGTTGCCGGGGCAGGTAGCGGTCCTGGGCCAGGATCGAGCCCAGCACCGGGAAGCCGTTGAACGCGGTGTTCGCGGCCAGGATCAGGATCAGGCCGGTGACCGCGAGCACGAGGTAGAACAGCGGCGAGGCGAACGTGCCGCCGAAGACCGCGTCGGCGACCTGCGCCACGACGGTCTTTTGTTCGTAGTCGGCGGGCGCTCCCTGGATCTGACTGGCCGGGTTCTCCGCGAACCGCACCTTCGTCATGTTGGCCAGCGCCAGCATGCCCATCAGCATGGTCACCGAGATGGTGCCCATCAGCAGCAGCGTGGACGCGGCGTTCTTGCTCTTGGGCTTGCGAAACGCGGGGACGCCGTTGCTGATCGCCTCGACACCGGTGAGCGCCGCACAGCCGGAGGAGAAGGTGCGCAGGAGCAGGAACACCAGGGCGAAGCCGCTGAAGCTGTCCTCGGCCTCGATGTGGAATCCGGCGCTCTCGGCCTCCATGTTCGCGCCCGCGGCGCCGCGGATCAGACCGAACAGCGTCATCCCCAGGATGGCCGCCATGAAGGCGTAGGTGGGTACCGCGAAGAGCTTGCCCGACTCGCGGACACCGCGCAGGTTCATCGCCATCAACAACAGCACCAGGCCGACCGCCAACAGCACCTTGTGCGATTGCAACGCGGGCACCGCGGAGGCCATGTTGGCCACCCCGGAGGAGACCGATACCGCCACGGTCAGCACGTAGTCGACCAGCAGCGCGCTGCCGACCGTCAAACCGGCATTGGGCCCGAGGTTGACGCTCGCGACCTCGTAGTCACCGCCGCCGCTGGGATAGGCGTGCACGTTCTGGCGATAGGAGGCGACGACGGTCAACATGACCACGACGACGGCCAGACCGACCTTCCACGAGAAGTGGTAGGTCGCCATTCCCGCCATGGAGAGGGTGAGCAGGATCTCGTCCGGCGCGTACGCGACGGAGGACAGTGCGTCGGAGGCGAAAATGGGCAGCGCGATGCGCTTCGGCAGGAGAGTCTCGGACAGCTTGTCGCTGCGCAGGGCTCGGCCGACGAGGATGCGTTTGGACAGATCGGTCAGTCTTGACACGCAGGTGATCGTAAGCCCATCGACTTTCGCCGGGCCGGGGGCATGCCGTAAGGCGCCCACGTGTAACGTCTCGGCGAGGTCTGCCACCCTGGTAACACCACAAACGAGCATCAGACCGGGCACAACGGACCATATCCGGAAGGACGGCCGTGCACATCGTCATCATGGGCTGCGGGCGCGTGGGATCCACGCTGGCCCAGACGCTCGAGGAACTGGGGCATTCGGTGGCGGTCATCGACCGCGATCCGTCCGCGTTCCGCCGGCTGGGGTCGCACTTCTCCGGCCGCCGGATCAAGGGCATCGGCTTCGACCAGGACACCCTGCGCGAGGCCGGTATAGAAGAGGCCGGCGCGTTCGCGGCGGTCAGCAGTGGTGACAACTCCAACATCATCGCGGCGCGCGTCGCCCGCGAGACCTTCGGCGTGGAGAACGTCGCCGCGCGGATCTACGACCCGCGCCGGGCCGAGGTCTACGAACGCCTGGGCATCCCGACGGTGGCCACCGTGCGCTGGACCGCGGACCAGATGTTGCGCCGGCTGCTGCCCAGCGGCGCGGAGCCGCTGTGGCGCGACCCGTCCGGGAGCGTGCAGCTGGCCGAGGTGCACGTGAACTCGGCGTGGGTGGGCCACCGGGTCACCCGGCTCGAACAGGCGTCGGGCGCGCGCGTAGCCTTCGTCACCCGTTTGGGCGAAGGCATCCTGCCCACCTCCGAGACGGTGATCCAGGAGGGCGACCTCGTGCACGTGGTCATGCACCAGGCGGATGTGGCCGCCGTCGAGGCGGCCTTCGAAAAAGCGCCGGAGGAGAGCTGATGCGGGTCGCAATCGCGGGCGCGGGTGCGGTGGGTCGCTCCATCGCGGCCGAGTTGTTGGAGAACGGCCACGAGGTCCTGCTCGTCGACAAGGCCCCGGACGCCATCAAGGTGGACAGTGTGCCGCAGGCCGAGTGGCTGCTCGCCGACGCGTGTGAGATCTCCTCGCTCGACGAGGCCGCGCTCCAGCGCTGCAACGTGGTGATCGCCGCGACCGGGGACGACAAGGCCAACCTGGTCGTCTCGCTGCTGGCCAAGACCGAGTACGGGGTCCCCCGCGTGGTGGCCCGGGTGAACAACCCGAAGAACGAGTGGCTGTTCAACGAGGCGTGGGGCGTGGATGTCGCGGTGTCCACACCGCGGCTGATGTCGGCACTGGTCGAGGAGGCGGTCAGCGTCGGTGACCTGGTCCGCCTGATGCGGTTCAGCCAGGGCGACGCCAACCTGGTCGAGCTCACCCTCCCGGGCGACGCCGCCCTCGTCGGCACGCGCGTCGGTGACGTGGCGTGGCCCGAGGACACGGCGCTCGTGACGATCATCCGCGAGGGCCGGGTGCTGGTGCCCGGCAAGGACGACTCGCTCGAGGCCGGCGACGAACTGCTGTTCGTCGCGGCGCCGCACCGCGAAGAGGAACTGGAAGAACTGCTGTCGGCCTGACCGACGGTGCGGTGGATCGCATGCTCAGGCGGCGGCCAGGTCACCCATGACCTGGTCCGCCTCCTCGCTGAAGGCGCGCGCGATCGGCTCCCTGTCGTACGGGCGCAGCCGCCTGCGGAAGTCCGCGAGGAAGTCGTTGCACTGGGCGGACGAGAGGTTGCCCGCGATCCGCAGTGCCTCGGTGGCCTTGCCGCAGGCCGCGTCCAGGTCGCCCTGGGCCAGGTGGGCCGCGGCCATGAAAGTGGTGTCCTGGGCACACCGGCGGGATGCGCCGGCCCGGCGCAGTTTGATCGACTCGCCCGCGAAGTCGTGGATCTTGTCCGGCAGGCCGAGGTCGCGGTGGCTGTGCGCGAACTCGTGTTGCAGCTCCGATTCGTCGAAGTAGTTGCACCAGGACGGGTCGTCCTCGATCGTGCCGGCCGCGTCCAGGTGCCGCTCGGCGACGCCCATCGCCCGCTCGCACCCGCGCCGATCGCCCAGCGCCGCGTAACCGCGCGCCTCCATCGCGGCCACGATCGCCCGCGCCCGCGGGCTCAGCTTGGCGCCGGCCCCCTGTTCGGCGGCTTGGGCCAGTTGCACCGCCTCCCAGCCGTGCCCCAGGTACACCGACTGACAGGCCATGTTGGCCATCACGTACGCCCCGTAGGCCGGGTCGTCGGCCGCCTGCGCCAGCCGCAGCGCCTGGATGTGGTAGCGCTGGGCGAGCGCGTGCCGGCCGGAATCGAAGGACAACCAGCCCGCGAGTTCGGTGAGTTCGGCGACGGCACGGAACAGCCTGCGGCCGACCTCGTCGCCGTAGGAGCCGGCCAGTTTGGTGCGGGCGACGCCGTTGAGGTGGTTGACGACGGTGTCCCGCAGATCCCCGCCGCCTTGCGCGCGGTCGAGTCGGCGAAAGGCCAGGACGGTCTGGTGGATGCGTAGGACGTCCGCGTCGCGCACGGTGGTGGGGCCGCGCGAGGCGAGCTTCTCGGGCTCACCCTCGGCCCGGGACGCGGTCGACCAGAAGAGCGCGGGAGCGGCGAACGCCCCCACGCCGAAGGCCGTGTTGGCCAGGAAGGTACGGCGGTTCATGTCTCTCTCCGACAATTCGGCCACGGCGTGTCTGACTTCGGCCGCGGTCCGGGCGACTTTCAGCCCGTCGAAGGGGTCGGGGTTCGGTGGCCGCAGATCCCGCAGCCCCAGGTCCGCGACCGTGAGTTCGCATCCCAGGCGCCGGCCGAGGGCCTCGACCAACAGCTCCGGAATCGGCCAACGC
Source organism: Embleya scabrispora DSM 41855 (assembly GCF_000372745.1). Taxonomy (GTDB): domain Bacteria; phylum Actinomycetota; class Actinomycetes; order Streptomycetales; family Streptomycetaceae; genus Embleya; species Embleya scabrispora. The sequence goes on from NZ_KB889685.1 coordinate 91,202, forward strand.
GGCTGGGCACCCTCCAGCCAACGGGCCACCGAGGTGTGGCTGCACCCGAGGTGCAGCCCGCGTCGCTCGGCGACCGCGTTGACCCAACGGGCCAGTTCGCGCCGGGAGAGACCGGCTTCCGCTACCAATGCGATGAGGTCACCGTTTCCGGCCACCGTCCCCGCCTCCTTCGTTCACTGGAGGTCTAACGGGGACGCTAATCGCACGGTTACGGGATCATGCAGGAATGGCCGATTGGACCGCACATGGCCCTAATTCTCCGGAATCGACCGGGGCGAGTCACCCGAATGATCACGTCGGTGATCACTTCGGCACCCCACCGCACCCGGGCACGGTGCGGCTCGAATCATGCGCCGCGACAAGGCGGCGACCCCGGGCCGACGGGTCACCCATCGGGCGAGCCGGGGCATCCGCCACCCGACCCGCCCGCACGACCCCGCCGACGCCGGCCGGTCCGACCGCTTCGCCCGCAGCCGGCCCGGCCCGCTCAATCCGCGTAGCGGTCTTCCCGTCGCTCGTCCCTGGGCTCGATGACCGGCGCGGCCTCGACCGCCACCGAGCCCTCCTGGGTATCCTCGTCGTCCTCGTCGGCCGGCTTCACCGGCGGCGGGGCCTTGGACATGATCAGCCACGTGATGTAGCAGACCACCAGGAACGGCGGCACGCCCAGGGCGACCTTCGCGATGCCCAGCGCGGTGACGTTGCCGGTCCAGTAGATCGGGATCTGGATCACGATCCGCAGCACGAACATGACGAACCAGACCCAGGTGGCCTTGCGGTACGCCGCGTATCGGCCGGGGTTTTGTCGCCACGTGAAGTTCTCGCCCAGCGCCGGGCCGAGCACGACACCGATGAGCGGCCAGCGCACCAGGATGGAGATCAGGTAGGCGAGCGCATAGCCGCCGGACAGCAGCATCCCGAACGCGTAGAAGTTCTCGGCCTTGCCGGACTTGACCGCGATCCAGCCGGCCAGCGCGACGCCCAGGAAGCCGCCGAGCGCGTGTTGCAGGGTCTCCCGGCGCGCGATCCGCACGATCGCGAACACCAGCGCGACGCCGCCGGCGGTCATCGCCGAGGTCCAGGTGGAGTGGCTGATCGTGAAGGCGATCACGAAGACCAACCCCGGCACGGTCATGTCGATCATGCCGCGCACGCCGCCGAAGGCGGCGATCATCGACGCCGCGCTGTCGGTGGGGGCCGGCTGCTCGCCGGCCGCGTCGGGGACGGGTTTTTCCATGTGGGCGGTCACTCGTTCACTCTCGGCCGACGGGGCGCAGCTCGTACCTGGGGTTGAACAGGACGGGGCGGCCCGCAGTGGTGCTCACCCGCCCGTGGGCGACCAACTGCCGCCCCGGCTCGATCCCGGCTATCCGCCGCCGACCGAGCCAAACCACCGACAGTGCGGCCGAACCGTCGTAGAGCTCGGCCTCGAGCGCGGGCACGCCCGCCCGCGGCCGGAAGGTCACCGTCCGCAGCGTGCCGCCGACCGTGATCAGGTCGCGCTCGACCACATCCACGATCTTGGTGCAGCCGAGCCGCTGGGTGTCGTGCAGCAGCTCCTCGGCGTGCAATTCCTCATGGGTGGAGGTCCACCGATCCAGCATCCGCCGCAATCGCCCGGTTCGACGCTCCACCCCGGCTGCGCTACCACTCATGCCGGCAAGGGTACCGCCTATCCAACGGCCCTCCACTGCCCGAAAGCGCCCGTCGAGCGGGCCCGCGCCCGACCGGGCGAGGCCGCGAGCTATCCCTCGAACCGATAACCCATCCCCGGCTCGGTCAACAAATGCCGAGGGTGCGAGGGGTCGTGCTCCAGCTTGCGGCGCAACTGGGCCATGTAGACCCGCAGGTAGTTCGTCTCCGTCCCGTACTGCGGCCCCCACACCTCCTGCAACAGCGCGCGCTGGCTGACCAGCCGGCCGGCGTGCCTCACCAGCACCTCCAACAGATGCCATTCGGTCGGGGTCAGCCGCACGTCGGCGCCGTCCCGAGAGACCCGTTTGGCCGCGAGATCCACCGTGAACGAGTCGGTGACCACGACCGGCGCCTCCTCCTCGGGCACCGCGCGGCGCACCGCCGCCCGCAGGCGCGCGAGCAACTCGTCCATCCCGAACGGCTTGGTCACGTAGTCGTCCGCACCCGCGTCCAGCGCCGCGACCTTCTCCGCCGACGCGTGCCGCGCGGACAGCACGATGATCGGGATCCTGGTCCAGCCGCGCAGCCCCTTGATCACCTCGACCCCGTCGATGTCCGGCAGACCCAGGTCGAGCAGCACCACGTCCGGATGCCGGTCGGCGGCGGCGGTCAGCGCCGCGGTGCCGTCCACCGCGGTGTCCACGTCATAGCCGCGGGCCTTGAGGTTGATGGCCAGGGCCCGCACGATCTGTGGCTCGTCGTCGACGACCAGGACCCGTGTCATCGTTGTTCCTCCCAAGTGGTTCGCTCCTCGGCCGCGGGGATTCGCCCCTCGGCTTCGCCCGCGCCCGCGAGCCCCGCCGTCCGCAACGCCAGCACCATCGTCAGTCCTCCGCCGGGAGTGTCCTCGGCCGTCAGCGAGCCCTCCATGGCTTCGGCGAAGCCACGCGCGACCGCCAGGCCGAGTCCCACCCCATTGCCCTTCGGCGCGTCGCCCAAGCGCTGGAACGGCTCGAAGATCCGCTCCTTGAACTCGTCCGGCACGCCGGGGCCGCGGTCGGCCACCCGCAGCTCGACCCGATCCTTGAGCGCGCCCGCCGACACATGCACCCGGCGGCCCGGCGGATTGTGCTTGACCGCGTTCTCGACCACGTTCGCCAGCACCCGCTCCAGCAGGCCCGCGTCCGCGCACACCGCGGGCAGCGTCTCGGGGATGTCCAGCGCCACCCGGTCCTCGGCGACGCCGGCCAACGCCCCCGGCACCACCTCGTCCAAGCCGATGTCGCCCATCAGCGGGGTCACCGTCCCGGTCTGCAACCGGCTCATGTCCAGCAGGTTTCCGATCAGCGTGTCCAGCCGGTCCGCACCGAACTCGATCGCCGCCAACAGCTCGGCCTCGTCCTCCTCCGACCAGCTCACGTCCTCGGCCCGCAGGCTGGACACGCTGGCCTTGATCGTGGCCAGCGGCGTACGCAGGTCGTGCGAGACCGCGGCCAGCAGCGCGGTCCGGATCCGGTTGCCCTCCTTGAGCCGGCGCGCCTGGGCCGCCTCGGCGACCAACTGCCGGCGCTCCAAGACCACCGCGGCCTGCGCGGCGAACGCGCCGAGCACCCGGCGGTCCTCGGCGGGCAGCACCCGCCCCGACAGGGCCAGCGCCAGCGAGTCGGACACCGGCACCTCCACGTCCGCGTCCTCGGGCCTGACCGCCGGATGCGGCCCCACACTGCCCACGCACATCCACGGGCTGTGGTGCTCCTCGCGCTGGAGCAGCGCCACCGACTCCATCGCGAACGTCTCTCGCACCCGGTCCAACAGCGCCGGCAGCGCCTGCTCGCCGCGCAGCACACTGCCCGCCAGGAAGCTCAGCGTCTGCGCCTCGGCCTGACTTCGCGCGGCCTGATGGGTACGTCTGGCCGCCAGGTCCACCACCGAGGCCACCGACAGCGCGACCAGCACGAAGATGCCCAGCGCGAGCATGTTCTCCGGGTCGTCGATGGTCAGGTTGTGCAGCGGCGGCGTGAAGTAGTAGTTGAGCAGGATCGAGGACACCACGGCGGTGAGCATCGACGCCCACAGTCCGCCGATCAGCGCGACCATGACGGTGACCGTCAGGAACAGCAACATCTCGGTGGACAGGCCGTGACTGTCGCGGGTCGCGTCCAGCGTGTAGGTGAGCGCGGCCGGACCGATCACCGCCACCGCCCACGACGCGATCCGCCGGCCGCGCCCCAGCGGGGAGCGCATCGGGCGCAGCACCCGTCCCACGCCCGCGTGCTCGTGGGTGACGATGTGCGTGTCTATGTCGCCGGACTGCGCGGCCACGGTGGCGCCCACGCCCGGGCCGAACAGGTACTGCCAGGGCTTGCGCCGGCTGCTGCCGAGCACTATCTGCGTCGCGTTCACCCCGCGCGCGAAGGACAGCAGCGCGGTGGGCACGTTCTCGCCGACCACCGAGTGGAAGGTGCCGCCGAGCGACTCGACCAGCGCGCGCTGCCTGGCCAGCGCCTCCGGGGAGGCGCCGGTGAGACCGTCGCTGCGCGAGACGTACACCGCGAGCAGTTCGCCGCCGGAGCCGCGGGTGGCGATCCGAGCGGCCCGACGCAGCAGCGTTTCCCCTTCCGGGCCGCCGGTGAGCCCGACCACGATGCGCTCCCGGGCCGGCCAGGTGGCCTCGATCCGGTGTTCGCTGCGGTACTGCTGGAGGTATTCGTCCACCCGGTCCGCGGTCCACAGCAGCGCGAGTTCGCGCAGCGCGGTCAGGTTGCCGACCCGAAAGTAGTTCGACAGTGCCGCGTCGACCTTCTCCGGCGCGTACACGTTGCCGTGCGCCATCCGCCGGCGCAGCGCCTCCGGCGCCATGTCGACCAACTCGATCTGGTCGGCCCGGCGGGCCACCTCGTCGGGCACCGTCTCGCGCTGCGGAACGCCGGTGATCGACTCGACCACGTCGTTGAGTGATTCGAGGTGTTGCACGTTCACCGTCGAGATCACGTCGATCCCGGCGTCGAGGAGCTCCTCGATGTCCTGCCAGCGCTTCTCGTTGCGCGAACCGGGCACGTTGGTGTGCGCGAGTTCGTCCACGAGGGCGATTTTGGGTCGCCGCGCGATGACGGCGTCCACGTCCATCTCGGTGAACGAACCGCCTCGGTGGATCATGTCCCGCCGGGGGACGACCTCCAGACCTTCGAGTGCTTCCTCGGTGGTGGGTCGGCCGTGGCATTCCACGAAACCGACCACGACGTCGCTGCCGCGCCTGCGCCGACGTTGTCCCTCGCCCAACATCGCGTAGGTCTTGCCGACGCCGGGCGCCGCACCGAGATAGATCCGGAGCTTGCCGCGTGCCATGTCACCCATTCTCTGCCTCGGGTCGGGGAGTACCGACACCGGCACTCCCCGACCCCGTGCCCACCACGACCGCCGGGATCAGCCGGCGAGCTTGGCGAGCGCGATGTTGAGATTCAGCACGTTCACGCGCTCCTGGCCGATGAATCCGATGTCGGCGCCGTCCACGTGCTCGTCCACCAGCGCGCGCACCTCGGCCACGTTCAGGCCGCCGCGCTCCCTGGCCACCCGCTCCACCTGGAGCAGTGCGTACGCCTTGGAGATGTGCGGGTCCAGGCCGGATCCGCTCGCGGTGACCGCGTCCACCGGGACCCGGTCCTCGCTCACGCCGTTGAACTTGGCGACCTGCGCCTTGCGGTCGGCGATGAGCTTGACGAAGGTCGCGTTCTCGGGGCCGTAGTTGGACGCCCCCGAGGCGAGGCCGTCGTAATTCGCGGCCGACGGACGCGGCTGGAACCACCTGGGGTCCGGCAGCGTGCCGACCCCTTCGGCCTGCTCGGCGGTCAGCGCGCCGCCGCCCTGGAGGTAGGTGTAGCCGGCGCCGTCCGCCGTGGCGATCACCTCGCGGCCGTCCGCGTCGAACTTGCGCGGGTTGCCCTGGGCGTCGACCAGGTCGAAGGACTGGCCGATCAGGCTGGAGCCGACGTCCTTGCCGTTGACGCTGACCATCGAGCCGTCGGCGTTGTCCTTGAACAGCGCCTGCGCGACGCCGGTCATGGACAGCGGGTAGAGCACGCCCAGGAGCACGGTGAGCACGAGGAAGGCTCGAAGGGATGCGCCCAGGACACGGATGCGGGTACTGAAGTTGGTTGCCATCTGAATCAGCCGATTCCGGGGATGAGCGAGACGAGCAGGTCGATGAGCTTGATCCCGACGAACGGGGCGACCAGGCCGCCGAGACCGTAGATCCGCAGGTTGCGGCCGAGCAGCTTGTCGGCCGACATCGGCCGGTAGCGCACACCGCGCAGGGCCAGCGGAATCAGCGCGACGATGATCAGGGCATTGAAGATGACCGCCGAGATGATCGCCGACTCGGGGGTGGCCAACTGCATGATGTTGAGCTTGTCCAGCGGGGCGAGCGCCTCGGCGCCCTTGATGCTCGCGAACATCGCCGGGATGATCGCGAAGTACTTGGCGACGTCGTTGGCGATCGAGAACGTGGTGAGTGCGCCGCGGGTGATCAGCAACTGCTTGCCGATCTCGACGATCTCGATCAGCTTGGTCGGGTTGGAGTCGAGGTCGACCATGTTCCCGGCCTCTTTGGCCGCCGAGGTGCCGGTGTTCATCGCCACGCCCACGTCGGCCTGGGCCAGTGCGGGCGCGTCGTTGGTGCCGTCGCCGGTCATCGCGACCAGCTTGCCGCCCGCCTGCTCGCGCTTGATCAGCGCGAGCTTGTCCTCGGGGGTGGCCTCGGCCAGGAAGTCGTCGACGCCGGCCTCGTCCGCGATCGCCTTGGCGGTCAGCGGGTTGTCACCGGTGATCATCACCGTGCGGATGCCCATCCGGCGCAGTTCGTCGAACCGCTCCCGCATGCCCTCCTTGACCACGTCCTTGAGGTGGATCACGCCCAGGATCCGGGCGCCGTCCACGTCCTCGACCGCGACCAGCAACGGCGTGCCGCCGGCGGCGGAGATGCCGTCGACCAGTTCGCCGGACCGGGCCGGGACGGCGCCGCCGCGCTCGGACACCCACGCGTTGATCGCGGAGGCGGCGCCCTTGCGCACCATCCGCACGCCCTTGTCGTCGCTCAGGTCCACGCCCGACATCCGGGTCTGCGCGGTGAAGGCGATCCACTCGGCGTGTGCGAGTTCGCCCTGATGCCGCTCGCGCAGCCCGTACCGCTCCTTGGCGAGCACCACGATCGAGCGGCCCTCGGGAGTCTCGTCCGCGAGCGAGGACAACTGCGCGGCGTCGGCCAGCTCGGCTTCGGTGACGCCGTCCACCGGGACGAACTCGGACGCCTGCCGGTTGCCCAGGGTGATCGTGCCGGTCTTGTCCAGCAGCAGCGTCGACACGTCGCCCGCCGCCTCCACCGCACGCCCCGACATGGCCAGCACGTTGCGCTGCACCAGTCGGTCCATGCCGGCGATGCCGATCGCCGACAACAGCGCGCCGATCGTGGTGGGGATCAGGCAGACCAGCAGCGCGACCAGGATGATCATCGACTGCTCGGCGTGTGCGTACATCGCGATCGGCTGCAGGGTCACGACCGCGAACAGGAAGACGATGGTCAGCGACGCGAGCAGGATGTTGAGCGCGATCTCGTTCGGCGTCTTCTGCCGGGCGGCGCCCTCGACCAGGGCGATCATCCGGTCGATGAAGGTCT
>NZ_KB889686.1 GCF_000372745.1 Embleya scabrispora DSM 41855
CGAGCCGGGACTCGAACCGCTCCACCGAAGCGCTCGAACGAATCGTCAACGACTGCGGGGTCGAGGTCACCGAGGAATTGGAGGCCGAGTCGAACTTCGGGACGGCCTCCGGAAGATACGCCCGTCTATGCGATCGGCGGGGCCGAGCCCATACGGCCATGACGCGCCTGGTCGAGCGAGCGCGGCCCTCGGCNGGCGAGATCAAGATCAAGGTCGATGCCGCCGAGCGCGTCGTCGCCCGCGCGAACAAGCGCCTGGCCGCCGAGGTTGCCGCTCATCAGGCACGTTTGGACGACCACGCCTCGCGGCGACAGGCCGACACGACGGCGGGTCGGCGCGGGGCCAATGGGCGGCCGCCCGTGCCACTGGAATCCAAGACGGTCGTCATCCGGCAACGCGCCCGACTGGAACGGGCACTGGCACATCTGGCACTTGTGCGCGACCCTCGACCGGCGCCGTCATCCACAGCCCATGCTTCGCTCAACGATCCCGACTCCCGCCTGATGGTGGGCAAACACGGTGGCTACGTCCAGGGCTACAACGTGCAGATCGCGTGCGCGCGCCGACAGGTGCTGCTGGCGATCGAGATGCACGACAACCCTGCCGACATGACCGCTCTGGTCCCGATGGTGCGGCAGACACAGCGCAACTGCCGGGCCGCCGGCGTTGTCGACGACGTGAACGTCTGGCTCGCGGACAACGGCTACGCGTCGGCCGCGAACTTCGACGCGCTCGCCGAATTGCCGCTGCTCGTCGCGGTGACCGGCGGCGCACCACAGCTCACCGCCCAGCCGGATGTCACCTCGATCAGCGCAGCGCATCGTCCCATGGCCGACCGGCTGGCCACTCCAGAAGGCCGCCGCCTCTACAAACGCCGAGCCGCGCTGGTGGAGCCCGGCTTCGCCCAGCTGTTTCAGCGATTCGGGCGCGACCTCCACTACCGCGGGCGCGACGGTGTCGACACCGAGGTCAAGCTCCTGGGCCTTGTCCACAACCTGAACAAACTGTTCCGGCACACGGCGATTCCAACGTCTTGACAACTACACCGGTGAAGTTGTGCGACAGCCTCGTCCCCGTCCCGTCCCCGTCACGAAACCCGCGCAGGCGGGTTGGGGTGCGCGCCCACCCGGCGTATTTCCGGCAGCGGTACACCACCACAACGATGGGCCGGCCGGCCGACGACCGTCTTCGCCACATCCCGGCAGTCATCCCGCCCGCTGCCTTCCGGCTTTCGGCCGGCGGGGTCGACGCGGCGGCCGGGCCGAAACCGGACTCACCAGCCGCGATGGCATGCCCGCGCCCCCGCGAGGGGATCAGGTGTGGCGCAGGGTGGCGAGTTCGCGGCCGAAGGCGATCACCAGGCGGTTGCCCGGGGCCACGGTCAGGGCGTCCACCGGCAAGGGGAAGAGCAGGCAGGGGCTGAGCGGGGTGCGGGTGGTCAGGTCCCATACGCGTACCGTGCCGCGCTCGTCGGGGGCGCCGGTGGAGCCACCGATCGCCGCGATCGGCCGGCCGTCGAGCAGTCCGGTGGCCACGGCCGATACGCGCTCGGCAAGCGGAGCACCGAGCGGCTCGCGCGTGGTCAGGTCCCATACCCGCGCCGCGTCCCAGCTGCCGGTCACCGCGACCGGGCGGTCCCGGACGACGGCCGTGGCCACTCCGGTGACCACGCACCTGTGCCCGGTCAGGGGTGGGCCGGACTCCGCCCCGGTGGTCAGGTCGAAGACCCGCACCGCGTTCTCGCACGCGGCGTCCCGGCCGGACGCGGCCCCGGCCACGACGACCGGGCGACCCTCGACCACGGCTGACGCCACCGCCCACACCGCGTCGGTCAGCGGTTCGCCGACCGGCAGGCCGGTGGCCGGATCCCACACGCGTACGCCGGCCGCGTCGCCGGTGACCGCGACCGGGCGACCGGCCACGACGGCCCGTGCCGCACCGACCCAGGCGGTTCGGCCGACCAGGGGCCGGCACAGCTGGTGCCCGCGGTCGAGGTCGAACACCCGCACCGTCGTACCCCACCCGGCGGTGCCCGCGACCACGACCGGGCGCCCGCCGACCCACGCGGTGGTCACCGCGTCCACGGGTCCGTCGTGCCCGAGCAGCGGCTCACCGATCGGCTGCTCGGGCACCAGTGCTCGGACCCACGGCGCGGCATCGCGGACGGCGGCGTCCGGATCGGCGGCCGTCGTGGCGGCAGCCGTATCGGCGGCAGGCGAGGCGGCGTCCGCGCCATCTCGCGCGACCGGATGGCGGGCCGCCGCCCACGGCCCGGTCACCCAGTCCAGCCGCCACCGCGACGGGAGTTCGGGTCCGGCAGGGTGGTTCGCCGAGGTCGGCTCCGTCGACGTGCCGTCGTCGCCGCGGACGTCATCGACGTCGCCCGCCGCGAGCCAGGAGATGCCATCCTGCACAACATTGGACATATCACCATTGTGCCCGCCGTCACCCACCGTGCGCACGGCCGCCGGGCCGATACCGCGCCGAGAAATCGACGCCCGACCCGATGCCCCGCCCGCCTTCCGCACCCGACTCGACGTCGGCCCGCGGGTACCCGTCGCCGTCCGGGTGCGACATCCGGTCGCCACCGGCCTACACCGTCAGCACCACCTTTCCCTCGGCCGCCCGGCTCTCCAGTGCGGCATGCGCCTCCGCCGCCCGGGCCAGCGGGAAGCGGGTGATGGTCGGGACCAGCACACCCGCGGCCGCGTCGTGCAGCGCCCGGGTGGTCGTCTCGCGCCAACCACCGGGCGGCACCATGTTCGGGCCGATCGCCCAGGTCGCGGTCAGTTCTCGCTCGACCAGGTCGCGGGTGCCGATCTCGGTCGGCTCGCCGGAGGCCCACCCGTACATCAGGAACCGCCCACCGGGGCGCAGCAGTTCCAACGCCTGCCGGCCCAGTGTGCCGCCGACGCCGTCCAGCACGACGCCGACCTCCCATCCGGCCAGGGCCTTCCGGACCTGCTCGGGCCAGTCCGGCGCGCGATAGTCCACCGCGACATCGGCGCCCAGCGTGCGTACCCGCTCCACCTTCGCCGGGCCGCCGGCGGCCCCCACCACCAGCGCGCCGGCGGCCTGCGCCGCTTGGACGAACAGGCCGCCCAGGCCACCGGCGGCGGACATCACCAGCACCACGTCCCGCTCCGTCAACCGGGCCACGCCGAGGATGCCCCGCGCCGTGGTCCCGGTGGTGATCGCCGCGACCGCGACGTCGTCGGCCAGTTCGTCGGGCAGCGGATACAGCGCGGCCAGGTCGGCGAGCGCCTGCTCGGCGTATCCGCCCTCGCGACCCAGTTGCGCGACGACCCGGCGGCCCAGCCAGTCCGCGGACACCCCGGGGCCGACCGCACCCACCACACCGGCCACCTCGGCACCGGGGGTGATCGGCAACGGCGGCGGTCGGTGCGGGCCGACCGCGATGCCGCGGCGGAGTCTGGTCTCGATCAGGTGGACGCCGCTCGCCCGCACGTCGATGCGTACCTGTCCCGCGGCGGGCACCGGGTCGGGGACCTCTTCGAGGCACAGGTTCTCGGCCGGGCCGAAGGAGTGCAGTCGGATCGCGCGCATGGTGTCTCCCGAGTTCGATGGTGGGCGTGCGCGGGCCGTCCGGCCCGCGCACGCCGGGCGCCGGGATCACTATCGAACCTCAAGTCGACTTGAAGTCAAGGTCGAGCGCGCGGCCGACGGTCGGTCGGCGGCGTACCGGACCTGCCCGCGCCGGCCGCGAGTTCCCGCGCCCACGTACCGACGGCCGCCGGACAGGGCCCGGATCCTGTCCGCCCGACCGGGCCGGGGGGCGACCCGGGTCGCGTGCAAGTGCGGTGGGGCCGACGCGAGATGATCGCCGCATGCACCAGATCATCTTGATGTCCGATCCCCGCGTGGCCGCCATCCCGGTGCGGGACTGCGACGAGCCGCTCGTGGACGTCCGCCTCGACGGCTCGCTGCCGGTGGACCTGCGCCAGGCCGAGCGCACTGCCGCGTTCTCGTTCCTGCGCGTGGGGGTGCTCGACCGGTTGATCAAGGCCCAGGCGGCGCTGCCGCACGGGCTGCGACTGCTGTTCGTCGAGGGTTATCGGCCGCTGTCCCTGCAACGCGACTACTTCGAGGAGTACGCGGCCGAACTGCGCGCCGCCAACCCCGACTGGTCCGCCGACCGAATCCACGCCGCGGCCAGCCGCTACGTCTCGCCGCCCGACATCGCCCCGCACAGCGCCGGGGCGGCGGTCGACCTGACCCTGGTGGACCCGGACGGACGCGAACTCGACCTCGGCACCCCGATGAACGCCAGCCCCGAGGAGAGCGACGGCGCGTGCTACACCGGCGCCGAGAACATCACCGCGGCCGCCCGCGCCAACCGCGACGTGCTCGGCGCCGCCCTGACCGCCGCCGGCCTGGTCAACTACGCCACCGAGTGGTGGCACTGGTCCTACGGCGACCGCTATTGGGCGCTGGCCACCGGCGCCGAGGTCGCCCTGTACGGGCCTCGCGAGCTCGACTGACGGCCGCTTCGGGCGCCCGAAGCCGACGGCGGACGGCCGAGGACGACGGACGCCCGAGGACCACGGTCGGTGGCGGGTCGTGACCGTCGGCGTGCATCAGTCCAGGCAGTCGGGACATTCTTTCGGGATGGGTGGGATCGGCAGCGGACGTGCGGCCGTACACGGCACGTCATCCGTTCTTCGCTCCTGACCCACGACCCGATGCGCGCCCTCGGCCGTCGCCGCGGCCCACAGGCACCCGCCTGTGGGCCGCGGCGCGTTCGAGGATCGGCGCGAGGGGATCGGCTCGATCCGGCCGGGCGGACCCGCGGATAGGGTGCGTTGCGTTCTTCGGATCATCCAAGGAGGCGGCACGTGGTCGACATCGGCAGACTCACACCGGCGGACCGGGCGGACTGGCAGGTCCTGTTCGAGGGCTACAACACGTTCTACGAGCGCACCTTGGCCCCCGAACTGTTCGACCGGGCCTGGACCGCGTTCCAGGACGACACCAGAATGCACGCGCTGGGCGCGAAGGTGGACGGCCGACTGGTCGGCATCACCCACTTTCTCGTGCATGCCAGCACCACGGCGCCCGACGTCTGTTACCTCCAGGACCTGTTCACCGCGCCGGAGGCCCGGGGTCGGGGCGTGGCCGGGGCACTGATCGCCGCGGTGGCCGATTGGGCCCGCGAACGGGAGTGCTCGCGGGTGTACTGGTCCACCCACCAGGACAACGCCACGGCCCGCCGGCTCTACGACCGGGTGGGGCTGAACCGCGGTTTCGTGCTGTACCAGATCGGCCTCTGACGCGGCGATCCACCGCGCACGGCGATCCGCGGCGGCCCCTGGTCAGCGAGCGAGTTGCCCGGCCAGCAGTGCGGGCGCCTCGGCCAGGGACGGGCCGTACCAGGTGAGGTGGCGTCCGCTGACGAGCGCGGTCGGGATGCCCGGGAACGCCTCGGGGCCGTCCTCGGCCGTGAACGCGTAGGGCTCGTCCGGCAGCACCACCAAGTCCGGCTCGGTGGCCAGGAGTTCGTCCAGGGAGACCTTGGGCCAGCGCTCCGCGTGGGTCGCGAGGACGTTCTCGATCGCGAAGCGGGAGAGGACGTCGGCGGCGAAGGTGTCCCGGCCCGCCGCCATCCACGGCCGGCGCCACACCGGGATGATCGCCCGCCGCGGCCGAGCCGGCGGCACCGCGGTCCACGCGGCCCGGCACCGATCGAGCCAGGGCGGGGCGGGCAGCCGGCAACCGAGCACGAGCATGCGCTCCAGTGCCGTGAACGCCTCGTCCAGAGCGCGAACCCGAGTCACCCACACGGCGATTCCGGCGGAGCGCAGGGCGGCCAGATCGGCCGCGCGGTTCTCCTCCTCGTTGGCCAGGACCAGGTCAGGGCCGAGCGCGCGGATCGTGTCCAGGTCGGGGTTCTTGGTGCCGCGGACCCGGACCACGTCCAGCTCGGCGGGATGCGAGCACCAGTCGGTGGCACCGACCAGCAGACCGGGCGCGCTCGCCGCGACCGCCTCGGTGAGCGAGGGGACGAGCGAGACCACCCGGCGCACGTCGGCCGGTACGGGCACGGTGAGGTCGAGGTCGTCGCGCATGGCTCGACCCTACGACTCGGATTGCGGGCAGCGGTCCTCGGGATGCCCGCATGGCCGATCCCGCCCGGGCCCGCGGGGGTTGGGCCCCGGCGGCGATCAAGGTGTCTTCCAGGCCGGCTCCATGACCACGAGCATGGAGAACGGCACCTCCGACCGGGCCGGCGACACCGACCGCCCCTTCGACAGCGGCCCGTTCGACGCCCTGCGGGCGGACGCGACAGCCAACCTCACCGGCTTGCGCGAACTGTACGAACAACCCGGCGCGGCGGCGGCCGCCAACGAGGTCTACCCGCACTGCCCCAAGGCCCTGTTGCGCAGTTCGGCCCGGAAGCCCGAGGGGTGGCTGCCCGCCGACGCGCAGCCGAGTTCGGCCGAGGTGACGCCGGCTCGGTTGCGCATGCCGGGGTTGACCATCGCGGACGTCCGGCAGGCGGAGGAGGACTCGCTCAAGTACCGCTACGAATAGCCGAGGCGGCCGGCGAGCGGGACGGCCGGCCGCGTCGGGGTTGGCAGCGGCCGGAATCGGGGAATGCGATCTCCGTTCCGGCCGACGCGCCGGTGGACCCGCCGGCCGACTCACCGGTGGACCGTCGAAGGAACCGAGTGCCGGCCGACCGGTCCGGTCCACCGAAGAACCTGCCGCGAATGCGAATCGTCTGCGAAGCTCCCATGAACCCCCTGCGAGACCCTTGGAGTACGCGCCCGTGGATGCCCTGCCGCCCGCCGACCCCACCGTGCTGCACCCGATGCCGGGGCAGCCGCGCGTGGTCCTGCTCAAGCCGTTGGTGACCTCGCCGCTGATCGAGGTCGGCGAATTCTCGTACTACGACGACCCGGACGATCCCACCGCGTTCGAGACCCGCAACGTGCTCTACCACTACGGTCCGGAGCGGCTGTTGATCGGCCGGTTCTGCGCGTTGGGCGAGGGCGTACGGTTCATCATGAACGGTGCCAACCATCGTATGGACGGGCCCTCGACGTTTCCGTTCCCGATCATGGGCGGCTCCTGGGCCGAGCACTTCGATCTGATCACCGGGCTCCCGGGTCGAGGCGACACGGTGGTGGGCAACGACGTGTGGTTCGGCTATCGATCCACCGTGATGCCCGGCGTCCGGATCGGCCACGGCGCGGTCGTCGCCTCCGGCGCGGTCGTGGTGGACGACGTCCCGGACTACACGATCGTCGGCGGCAATCCGGCCCGCCCGATCCGCGCCCGCCACAGCCCGGCGGACATCGCCCGCCTGCTCGAACTGGCCTGGTGGGACTGGCCCATCGAACACATCACCCGCCACGTACGCACCATCATGTCCGGCACGGTCGCCGACCTGGCCGCGGTCGTGCCGGAACCGGGCGCGCGGTAACCGGGTTTGCCCAAGGTGGCGTAAGCGCGCGGGCGTCTCAGGGGGCCGGGTCGTCGGCTGTGAGGAGGGTTTCGGCCAGTCGGCGGGCCCGGGCAGCCGGAGTGGGGGTGCGCTCGCGCAGGGCGGTGACGATGGCGCCGTCCATCAGGAGGGCGAACTGCCTTGCCTGTAGGGCTGGTTCGGTAACCTCGGCGGCGGTCAGGAGCTGTTCGAGGTAGTCGACCACACGTTCCTTGTGCGCCGCGGCGACCCGGTGCGCGGGACTGTCCGGATCGGCGGACTCGATCATCGTGTTGATGAACGCGCAGCCCCGGAAGTCGTTGTGCGCGAACCGCTCGGCGAGCGCGTCGAAGACGGCGAGCGGGTGGCCGCCCAGCGCCTCGACCCGTTCGGCGAGCCAACTCCGCCAGCGCCGGTCGCGAGCCTCCAGGACGGCGACCACGAGGTCGTCCTTGCTCGGGAAGTGCCGATACAGCGACGCGCGGCCGACGCCGGACTCGGCCAGGATGCGTTCGATGCCGACGGCGCGGATCCCCTCCGCGTAGAAGAGTTCCTCGGCGGTGGCGAGCAGGCGGTCTCGGGCTTTGACGGGCACATTCGGATCCTAACCCCCCTTGACCAAAAACGGTACCGATCAGTACCGTCTGCGAAACAGCACCGATCGGTACCGTTTTTGCTCCGCTCCAGAATCACGGGGGTCCGCATGTCGTCCACACCCATCCCGACCACGGCTTCGGCGGTCGAGCACACCACGCCCGACAACGAGGAACTCCTCGCGCGGGTCGCACAGCAGCTCGGCCGGGTGCCGAACCTGTACGCGGCGCTCGCGAGCGGACCGGCCGCCCTCGAGGGCTACCTCGCGATGCGCGACCACCTCACCCGGGGCGTCCTGCGCCCGCGCCTGCGCGAGCAGCTCGCGCTGCTGATCGCGCAGGAGAACGAGTGCACCTACTGCGTCAGCGCGCACTCCTTCCGCGGCGGGCTGATCGGGCTGACCGAGGAGCAACTCCGGGCCACCCGTGACGGGCACGACGCGGATCCGCACGCCGACGCGGTCCTGGGTCTGGCCCGCACGATCATGCGCACCCGGGGCCGGGTCACCGACGCGGACCGGGCGGCGGCTCACGCGGCCGGTGTCACCGACGCCGAGCAGGCCGAGATCGTCGCGCACATCGCACTGAACACGCTGTCCAACTACTACAACCACCTGGCCCGCCCGGAGCTGGACTTCCCGGAGGCGCGCGCGTGACCGGAAGAACGGAAACGGCCACGGCCACGGCTCCGGGCCCGGACCCGACCGCAGGAACGACCGGCCGCGGAGGCGGCGCCTCGGCCGAAAGCACAACCACGATCGGAGACACAGGCATGAATCGCACCTGGCACGACGCGTCCGTCGAGCTCGTCGACCACTATCCGGTGACCGGCGCCGACGGCACCCTCACCGTTTCGGTGCCGGCCGCCCGGGTCGCCATCGAGGGCGGCTTCGCGCACCTCGACATCCCCGGTACCGGTGTCGTCCAGGTCGTCTCGGCGCCGGCCGTACGGCTGATCACCTACCGCACGGAGCGCGCCACGGACTGAACGAGCACGGGCGCGCCGGCCGGCACGGGGGTACGGCCGACGCGCCCGGTCGACACCGCGTCCGGCATGTGCGTCGGCGAGATTAAGTGGGCGCGATGAGTTTTGCCGGCCGCTCCGGTCCACCCTTCATGGACTCGAACGACGACGCGCAAAGGAGTCACCCCGTGACACCGGACCTGCAACCTCCCGCCGCGGCCATCGCCGGGCTCGTGGCCGGGCTCGACGATTCCCGACTCGACGACCCGACGCCGTGTACGCGGTACGCGGTGCGCGATCTGCTCTCCCACCTGGTCGGCCTGACCGCCGCGTTCCGCGCCGCGGGGCGCAAGGAGTCGGGTCCGCTGACCGACACCGCCCCCGGCGGCCCGATGCCGCCGCTGGATCCGGACTGGCGCCTGATCCTGCCCCGGCAATTGCACGAGTTGGTGGACACCTGGCGCGAGCCGGGCGCGTGGAAGGGCGTCACCCGGGCCGGCGGGGTGACCCTGCCCGCCGAGATCATGGGGCTGGTCGCCCACAACGAACTCGTGCTGCACGGTTGGGACCTGGCCCGCGCCCTGGGACGGGACTACGCCGTGGACTCGGCAAGCCTGGAAACCTCCCTGGCGTTCCTGACCCCGGCGCCGGATGCCGGTGACGCCCCCGACACCCAGGCCCTGTTCGCCCCTGCGGTACCGGTACCCACCGACGCCCCGCTGCTCGATCGCGTGGTGGCCCTGGCCGGTCGCCCGCCTGCATGGCAGCCGTCGAAGGCATAGCCCGCCCGGGCCCGGCGGCGAGTCGGACGGGTCCGGTCGGTCAGGGCCCGCCCGCCGCGTCCGCCCACCGTTCCCCGACCTCGGCCGCAGCTTCCCGGCCCGGACCGCGCGGAGCAGCGCGTCACCCTGTCCGGGCGGTACTCGGTCGCGACGCAGCCAATGCACGGTGACCTCGGCGCGGGTGGCGAAGTGCTGTTCCTCGGGCTCGTCGACGACCTCGGCGTACCCGATCGCGCGGGCGGGGGCGACGCGTGTGCGGGGCCGGGGAGGCGGCCGGGTACGGTGCACGGATGTACCGGATCCGGTCGGATCGCGGACCGCGAAGGGAACCAGCCGGACCATGACGCCGCAACCGCGACAACCGCACGAGGACACCGTCCTGCTCGACCGGGTGGGCCCGGCCGGTCGGCTCGGCCGGATCACGCTCAATCGCCCGCGGGCGATCAACGCCCTCGACCACCCGATGGTGCGCCGGATGCACGCCGCGCTCACCGACTGGGCAAGTGCCGACGAGGTCGCGGCGGTGCTGGTGACCGGGGCCGGCGAGCGCGGGCTGTGTGCGGGCGGCGACATCCGGGCGATTCGTGCGGACGCGCTGGTGGGCGGGCACGCGGCGCGCGAGTTCTGGCGCGACGAATATCTGCTCAACGCGCGGATCGCGGCCTTCCCGAAGCCGTACGTGGCGATCATGGACGGCGTGGTGATGGGCGGCGGCGTCGGCATCTCCGCCCACGGCGACATACGGATCGTCACCGAGCGCTCGGCGGTCGCGATGCCGGAGACCGGAATCGGCTTCGTGCCCGACGTCGGCGGCACGTACCTGCTCTCCCGCGCCCCCGGCGAACTGGGCACCCACCTGGCACTGACCGCCGGAACCATCGGCGCCGCCGACGCGATCCTGTGCGGGCTCGCCGACCACTTCGTGCCGGTCGAGCGGCTGCCGGCGCTGCTCGAAGCGCTCGCCGCCGAGGACCCGGCCGACGCCGTCGCACGGCACGCCGAGGACGCACCGGCGGGCGAGCTCGACGAGCGGCGCGGGTGGATCGACGTGTGCTACGCGGCGGACACCGTCGAGGAGATCGTGGACCGGCTGCTGGGCAGCGGCGAACCCGCGGCGAAGGAGGCCGCCGAACTGATCGAGGCGAAGTCGCCGACCTCGCTCAAGGTCACCCTGGCCGCGCTGCGCCGGGCTCGGGCGCTGGGTTCGCTCGCGCTCGTGCTCGACCAGGAGTACCGGGTCTCGTGCGCGTCGCTGGGCACGGACGACCTGGTCGAGGGCATCCGCGCGCAGGTGGTCGACAAGGACCGCAATCCGCGCTGGTCGCCCGCGACACTGGCGCAGGTCGACGTGGCCGAGGTCGAGGCGTTCTTCGCGCCGCTGGGTGAGCGGGAGTTGGGGTTGGGATCGGGCGTCTCGGCGGGCTGAGCGGGCGGCGGATGTCGGCGCGGCCGTACCGGGCTCGGCGGGCTGAACGAGCCGAGGGGGCCTGAGTGGGCCGAGTGGGCTCAGTGGTGGAAGCCCGGTGCCCGGCCCTCGGTCGGCATCGGGCCGGTGAGGCGGTCCAGGAAGGTGGTCTCCTCGCGGATGTCGTCGAGGAGGTCGCGGGCCAGGTCCATACCGAGGCCGTTGCGGACCACGATCCGCTGCACCGTCACATCCGCGAGGTTGTCCGGCATCGGATAGGCCGGCACCTGCCAGCCCTTCATCCGCAGCCGGTCGGACAGGTCGTACAGGTTCCAGTTCTCGGTGTGGCCGGCCTTGAGCCGCCAGGCGAACACGGGAATGTCCGAGCCGTCGCTCCACAGGTCGAACGCGCCCATCTCGCCGATGCCGTCGGCGAGGTGGCGGGCCACATCCTGGGACGACTTCTGCACGGCGTGGTAACCACTGCGGCCCAGGCGCAGGAATTGGTAGTACTGGAGCAGGACCTGTGCGCCGGGGCGGGAGAAGTTCAGCGCCAGGCTGGGGGTGACGCCGCCGAGATAGCTGACCCGAAAGATCATGTCCTCGGGAAGCAGGTCCGCACTGCGCCACACCACCCAGCCCAGGCCGGGGTAGACCAGACCGTATTTGTGCCCGGACGTGTTGATCGAGTGCACCCGCTCCAGCCGGAAGTCCCACTCCAGGTCGGAGTGCAGGAACGGCGCGATCATCGCGCCCGAGGCACCGTCGACGTGGATCGGTACGTCCAGCCCGGTGTCCTGCTGGATCCGGTCCAGGGCCCGGGCGATCTCCCGTACCGGCTCGTAGACCCCGGTGTAGGTGACGCCCATGATCGCGACCACGCCGATCGTGTTCTCGTCCACGTAGGAGGCCAGGTCGTGGCCGTCCAGCGTGCGGTGCTCCTCGCTGATCGGCACCAGGCGCGCCTCGACGTCCCAGTAGTTGCAGAACTTCTCCCACACCACTTGGACGGCCGAACTCATCACCAGGTTCGGCCGATCGGTGGGCTTGCCGGCCGCGCGGCGGGCGTGCTGCCAGCGGCGCTTGAAGGCGAGCCCGGCGAGCATGCACGCCTCGGACGAGCCGATCGCGGAGGTGCCGATCGTGTGCAGCGGGTCGGGCGCGTTCCACAGCTCGGCCAGCATCTTCCAGCAGCGGTCCTCGATGGTCGCGGTGTGCGGGTACTCGTCCTTGTCGATCATGTTCTTGTCGACCGAATCGGCGTACAGCCGGTCCGCGTGCTCGTCCATCCAGGTGCCGACGAAGGTGGCCAGATTCTGCCGGGAGTTGCCGTCGAGCATCATCTCGTCGTGCACGATCCGGTAGGCGGTCTCCGGCAACATCTCGCCGATCGGCATCCGGAAGCGCTCGACCGCGATCGCCTCGCCGGGGCGGGCGAAGACCGGGTTCACCGCGACGACGTGCTCCTGTGACATGGACCGACCCTTCGTTGCCGTGTGCCGTACCTCTCCACGCTCGACGGGCCGACGAAGCGACACAAGCGGGGCGGCCCGAAAGAGTGGGCCGATCCACCCGGCGGTGCGCCGATGCCCACGGGGCCTCGGCTCGCAGCAGGCATCCCGGGGGTGTCCGGGCACGCCCGAGGGGATGCCTACGGCATACCTACAGGGGTGCCTGGGCATCCCCGGACGCCCTTAGGGCGATGCCGCTCGAAAGTGGGCGGGAGGATGCGGCATCCGCCCGATGCCGGGTACCCCACTGGGCCGCGAAGCTGTGATCACGGGCCGGAACCACCGGCTCGGGAGAACGGGAGCCGGTCATGGTCGAGTACGAGTTGTTCAAGGCACGTGAGCGCGAGATCCTCGCCGACGCCGAGCGGGCCCGGGTGCGGCAGTCCGCGTGGCGCGCGCGGCGGGCGCAGGCCAGGATCCGTCGGGCCGAGCGGGCGGCCGCGGGGGCGGTGACCACCCTCGCGGTGATCGAGGCCGGCGACATGCACCGGCACCTGCACCTGCTGGCGCGGTGAGTGTCGTGATCATGCCGGACGCGACGAGCCGAACCCACCGCGTGCGCCTGGTCGGGGAGCAGGCGAGTACGCCCGCCCGGTCCGCGGCGGGGGTCCGGTTCGTCGCAGGGGTCCGATCCGCGGCGCGGGTTGCGGGGGCGCGACCGTCAAGGCGTCGGTTCGGGAGTGCGCGGCTCCCGGCGGGTGGCCACACGCGCGGTGGTGGTGGTGGTGGGCGGGATCGGCGGCGGCTCGATGGGCTCCGGCAACGGCTTCGGCAGCGGCCGCGGGGCCCGACCCGGGCCGAATTCGAGGGCGACCACGTGTTCGCGCAGGGTGCGGTCGAGCAGTACGACGGAGGCCGCCTCCGGCACCACCGCACCACCCTGTACGGACAGTGCCAACAGCAACTGCGCCAGGCCGCGCCGGTGTCGGTCGAAGACCCGTCCGGGGACCCAGCGTCCGCGCTTCTCCTGTCCCGCCAACGCGTCGGCCGCGTCCACCGCGAGCAGGACCAGGTGTAGTTCGCGCCGCTGCCTGCCGGCGGATCGGGCCAGCCAGCGACGCATCCACGGCCGGCTGCCGCAGTCGTGCACGAGCACCGGTCCCCCGTCGCGCACGTGCGCGCGCAGCCGCCGCATGTGTTGCAGTCGCACCCACGGGCGATACACCGCGTACGGCAGCCATCGGGGCATCCGGGCCTGATACTCGACATGCGCTGTGCGCGGGTCGATCACCGTCGCCGATCGGGACCAGCGGTTGAGCAACGTGCTCTTGCCGCTGCCGGGCAACCCGGAGACCACCACCACGGCACCGGTCGGATAGCCCAACACCGCGGGCCCGCGCTCTCGCCCACGCAGGTCGACGAGCCCGCGCGGATGCAGCGGCAGGCCGGAATCGGCCGCCGGGTCCCGTGCGGCATCGGTCCGATCCGGCCCGTGCGTCTCGTCCACTGTCGCCTCCCCCACAAGCGGACATCCTCACAGGTCGCGCCGCCTGCGGGGCAGCCGGGGCCGCCGCCGACAATCATCCCCGACGCCCGATGTCCCGGGGGACGGACGCGCCGACAAGCCGCCCGCTTCGTAACTCGACGGCGGCCGAGTTGATCCGGTCCACGGCCCGGCTCCAGGCCGCGATCTTGGCTCTGCCGTCGCGCATCATCCACCCGTAGGCGAGCACGTACAGTGGCAGCGGCGTGATCGCGAGCAGGGTCGGCCGCCAGTCCACCCAGAACAGGTAGCCGAGCGCGAGCAGCGGGGTGACCGTGGCGGCGACCAGGTCGTTGAGCACGTGTGCGACCAGGTGGTGCAGGGCGTGCACGTCGTCCAGCAGCAGCCGTTTGACCCGACCCGAGCTGCGCGCGGTGAACCACCCGAGCGGCACCCGGCCGAGCCGGTCGGCGGCCCGCGACGCACCAGGAGCCCGGTGTCCGCGTCCGCGTAGTGGGTGATCGTGTACGCGACGCCCGCGCACGCGGTCCGCAACAGCAGTCCGTGCACAGCCGCGAGCACCCACCACCACACCTCGGCGTGGTCGGTCGGTCCGGCGGCGAGCAGTTCCCGGGCGATCTCGGCGACCGCGACGTACGGCGTGAGCCCGGCGCGGCCGATCCGAGCATCTGGAGCCCCGCCCCGACCACGAGCCGCCCGCGCACGGGTCCCAGCACCTCGCCGAGTGCCGATGAGACCCCCGCCGCCTGCCCCGATACCGCGCCGGCCGGCGGCGCCGGTGAATCCGACTGCCCGGCGGGCGTCTCCGTCTCGGTATCGAAATTGCCGCGTGGAAGAGCGAGGCCGACGCGGCTCGGGCCGGCAAAGCGCGGTAGGGGTTCGGGCGACGGGAGTTCGGGCGGCGGGCGCGGTTCGCGCCGGGGGTCAGCGGTCCCGAACGATCAGGCCGAGGAGGTGGGCGAGGGCCGGGGCCAGGTCGAGGAGTTGGGCGGTGTCGATGGTCGCGCCGCGCAGGGCGTCGAGCCCGGAGGCGATGTCCAGGGCGCCCGCCTCGCGCAGATCGACCCTGCTCAGCTGCGCGTTGTCGAGACGGATCCGCTCCAGGGTCGAGCCCGGGAAGGTCACGTCGGTCAGCGTCGCGCCGGCGAGGTCCACGTCGCGCAGCAGGCAGTCCACGAACGCGACCTCCCGGAGTGTGGTCTTGCGCAGGTTGACCGAGTCGAACTTGCAGTGGTGGAAGACCACCCGCCGCATCGTCGCCCCGAACGCCTCGATCCCGGCCAGCACGCACGCGGCGAACTCGGCGTCCATCCAAAAGGTTTCCACAAGGTCGACCCCCACGACGCGCACGCTGTGCAGCCACACGTCGTCGAACCGGGAGCGGCGATACCGACCGCCGGTGAACGTCACCGACGAGAAGGCCGACGATGTGAAGGCGGACCCCCCGGCCTCCGGTTCCGCAAACGCACCGCCGTCGAAGTGCGCGAACTCGTGGTCGCCCTCCCGGTCGAGATCGCCGTCGAAGGTCACGAGCCGGTGTGCGTACGGAAGTTGGGCCAGTTCACGGGGGCTGCGGACACGCATCGGAGTCCTCCACGGACGCATCGTCGGGACCTGGTCCCGGTGGGCACCCCGCCCCCGACCGTGGACCGGTCGGCGGAGCGGGGAAGTGGCCCATGCCTATCGCGCGGCAGGGCGTTTCACCGAATCGGCGAATGCGCTGGAGGGGGTCGAGGCGATGGCCGCATACCCGCCGCACCGGGAGTCACGAATCGTCGCATTCCATCAGGAAAAGGCACCTGTAATCTTTGTCACCCGACGACATCGCAGGGCTGGATTCGCTGTCCGCCGAGCCCCGTCCATCCGCCGATCATGCGTCCCATCAGGGCCGTTTTCCCAAGGCCCACCGCCCGGCGGTCTCGCAACCGACGCCCGGCGCCGGATTCCCTGAAAAGCATTCTGCGGTCGGGGCCCACTTACCGCTCACCGCTTTCCGCGGTAGCGCTGCCCGCTCCGTGCCTCAGGTGGAAAACGGGACGACGGGTTCGGCGCCGGCGGCCAGTTGCTCGGAGAGTTCGCCCATGTCCATCGCGGACACGCCCGCGGCGGCCCGGTCGTCCTCGATCGCGATCGGCGACATCGCCCCCGCGAACAGCACGTGGTTCCAGCCCCACCTCGGCGGTCAACGCCGGCAGGTATGCAATATGGTGGTGAGTATCGAATGGATACCGAGGAGTGCGGGTGGTCGTGAACGGTACGGTGACGGCGGTCAGTCGGAGTTCGGAGCATCTGTTCACGAAGCCGAACCAGGGCAGTATCCGGCTGCTCGCCGGCCTCGGCGTCGAGGGTGACGCCCACCTCGGTGTCACCGTCCGGCACCGCTCCCGCGTCGCGGCCGACCCCACCCAGCCCAATCTGCGCCAGGTGCACCTGATCCACGCGGAACTCCACGAGGAGTTGGCCGCAGCCGGCTTCACCGTCGCGCCGGGCGAGTTGGGGGAGAACGTCACCACCCGAGGCATCGACCTGCTCGCGCTCCCCACCGGAACCCTGCTGCACCTGGGCGCCGAGGCGATGGTCGAGGTGACCGGCCTGCGCAACCCGTGCCCCCAGATCAACGCCTTCCAGGCCGGCTTGCTCAAGGCCGTCGTAGGCCGCGACGAGGCGGGCAACATCGTCCGCAAGGCAGGCATCATGGGCATCGTGCGAATTGGCGGCGACCTCCGCCCCGGCGACCCGATCCGTGTCGAACTCCCGGCGCCCCCACACCACTCCCTCGAACGCGTCTGAACAACCGCCCCGGCGGCCGCGCCGGGTGAACCGGAAGGTGTTCCGGAGATACGCCGGTTGTTCCGCAAGCGCTTCGCGGTCGGATGGGAATCGACGTCACACGGATTCGACAGGACCGGTTCCTCGATTCGGTCCCACCCGGGTGTGAGCCCTACTGACGCCGCCGGCCGAGGATGCAGAACTCGTTGCCTTCGGGGTCTGCCAACACGACCCACGATTGATCGCCCTGGCCGATGTCGACACGCTGTGCGCCGTGAGCCAACAGACGGGCCACCTCGGCATCCTGGTCGTCGGGCCTGAAGTCGAGATGCAGTCGGCTCTTGGCCTTCCTGGTCTCGTCGACCCGGACGAAGTCCAACCCCGGCAGGCGATCCGGCTCCGGGCGGATTCAGCACCGGGCACGGGCAGGCGCGAGTGCACGAGCACGGACAGGCGGCGGGGCGAATGCGGGGAGAGGCGCCGTCCTCGGCGGGGCGGAGGGCGCCTCTCGGATCGGTTGTCGGAAGGGGCGGTCGACGTCAGGGCTGTTGCTCGTGGTGCTCCGCGAGCAGCGCGGCCTGCGTGGCGGAGACGACGTACTCGTCGGTGGCGCCCTTGGCGATCCCCAGGCCGGTGAGCACGCCCGCGCCGTCCTCCAGTTCCAACAGCGCGAGCAGGATGTGCTCGGTGCCCACGTAGTTGTGGCCCAGCCGCAGGGCCTCGCGGAAGGTGAGTTCCAGGACCTTGCGCGCCGACTGGTCGTACGGGATCAGGTCGGGCAGCGCGTCGACACCGGGCGGCAACACGGCAAGCGCCGCCTCGCGCACGGCCTCCGGGCTCACCCCCTGCGTGGCGAGGGCCCGTACGGCGAGCCCCTCGGGCTCTGCCGACAGTCCCAACACCAGATGGGCCGGCCCGATCTCCGGGTTGCCCGCGGCACGGGCCTCGTTCTGCGCCGCCACCACCACGTTGCGGGCCCGGTCGGTGAAGCGGCCGAAGCCCTGGCTGACATCGAGGTCGGCCTCGCCGGATCCCTTCGCGACGAAGCGCTTCTGCGCCGCCTGCTTGGTGACGCCCATGCTCGTACCGATGTCCTTCCAGGACGCCCCCGATCGGCGTGCCTGGTCCACGAAGTGCCCGATCAGGTGGTCGGCCAGTTCGCCGAGGTGGTCCGAGACGATCACCGCGTCGGACAGCTGGTGGAGGGCGTCGGAATGGGTCTTCTTGATGGTCTCGATGAGGTCGTCGAGCCGAACCGGATTCGTCAGGCGCACGGGATTCTCCATGCGTCAACCCTAGGTTGACGATCATGATTCGTCAACCATGGGTTGACGAGTCGCGTCGGTGTCGCGATGTCCTCCTCGGCACCCACGACATCGACCGCATCGACGCGGCTCCGATCGTTCGGAGCCCCGCCGGCCCCGCCCATGCCGCCCTTGCAAGTTACTGAGCCGTAACACGTGTGCGGTCCGCGCGATGCGGTCGGCCTCCTCGGCGGTGATCGTCCTGTCCGGCGCGACGACCACGTGTCCCCCGACTCGCAACGCTTCATCGCCGAACGGATCCCGGACGCACAACTGCACATCTTCCCGACCGACGTGGCGAGTTCACACTTCCCTTTCCTGGAGAATCCGGCCGCGTTCAATGCGGTGGTCGACAAATTCCTGTCCTGATTCAGACAGGGAAAAGCCGCACCCCCAGTCGGGCGTGTCCACGGTGAACCGCGAACGCGGTATCACCGTGGAATTCCCACCCCACCCCACCCCACCCCGCACATCCTCTGCGCTTTCCCACCCGTCCGCTTCGATGCGTCGATGGGTCGCCGGCCCCACACACTTCCGTGCGCTTCGACTCGACTCCGTCGTCGACGCCCACGGACCGGCCGTTCCGTGTCGACACCACCGGAGCGGCCGCTGTTCCCCCACACACACACAAATCGTCGAGCCGGTCCGACCGGTGCTCGAAGAGGCAGCCGCGGCGTTCACGGCGGCGACCGACCAGCCGCCCTACCTGTTCGACCTCGGTCCGGAAGCCGGACGCAGGACGGTCGACGAGGTCCAGTCCGGCGAAGTCGAGATGCCGGACGTCGACGAGGAGTGGATCACGGTCCAGGGCGGCCCGACGGGAAGCGTGCGAGCGCGGATCGTCAAACCCGCGGACGCCGCGGGCACCCTCCCGGTGATCCTCTACATCCACGGCGCGGGCTGGGTCTTCGGCAACGCCCACACGCACGACCGCCTGGTTCGCGAACTCGCCGTCGGTGCCGGCGCCGCCGTGGTCTTCCCCGAGTACGACCTCTCCCCCGAGGCGCGGTACCCGGTCGCCATCGAGCAGAACTACACGGTCGCCCAATGGGTCGTGGCGCAGGGCACGTCCAAGGGCCTGGACGGCTCGCGGCTCGCCGTGGTCGGCGACTCCGTCGGCGGCGACATGGCCGCCGCGCTGACGCTGATGGCGAAGGAGCGCGGCGACGTGCCGCTGGTCCAGCAGACGCTGTTCCACCCGGTGACCGACGCGAACTTCGACACCGATTCGTACCACCGGTTCGCCACCGGCTACTTCCTGCGCCGCGACGGTATGCAGTGGTTCTGGGACCAGTACACCACCGACGCCGACGAGCGTGCCCGGATCACCGCGTCGCCGCTGCGAGCCACCACCGACCAACTCGCGGGCCTGCCGCCTGCCTTGGTCATCACCGGCGAGGCCGACGTCCTGCGCGACGAGGGCGAGGCGTATGCCGACAAGCTTCGCGAGGCCGGTGTCCCGGTCACCGCAGTGCGCTTCCAGGGCATCATCCACGACTTCGTCATGCTCAACGCCCTGCGCGGAACCCACGCCGCGGAGGCCGCGATCACGATGGCCGCCGAAGCCCTGCGCCGCGCGCTGCACGCCCGTTGACCAAGCACGCGTCGCCGCCCCGGCACGCGCCGACTCGGTGAACCGGATCCGATGAAGCACATCGAGAACACGAAGGAAGCAGCAAAATGACCGCACGTCCCACCCCCACGGCCCTCCTCGTCCACGGCGCGTTCGCCGACTCCACGAGCCGGCTCGGGGTCATCGCCGAACTGCAGAGCCACGACATCCCCGTTGTCGCCCCGCCGAACCCGTTGCGTGGATTGGCCTCCGACGCCGCGTACATCGCCTCCGCGGCCGCCCGGATCGACGGCCCGGTCGTCCTGGTCGGCCACTCCTATGGCGGCGCGCTCATCACCGTGGCCGGCACGACGCCGAACGTCGTCGGACTGGTCTACATGGCCGCCTACGTCCTGGAGGAGGGCGAGAGCCTGGGCGAGCTCCAGGGCCGATTCCCCGACTCGCCGCTTGCCGCTTGCCGCCAACCTGAAGCAGGCGACCTACCCGACCGAGGGCGCGACGTCCGCGTTATAGGTCACCATCGCCACCGAGGCGTACGCGGACATCTTCGCCGCCGACGTCTCCGCATCCATGACCAAGGCCCTGGCCGTCGGTCAGCGTCCGCTCGCCGCCTCCGCCTTCACGGAGAAGGCCACCGCGGCCGCGTGGCGGACCAAGCCCTCCTGGGCGCTCGTGGCCACCGCGGACCAGGCGATCAACCCCGACGTCGAACGCTTCGGAGCCGAGCGCGCGGGCGCCACCGTCATCGAGATCGAGGGGGCGTCCCACGCCGTGGCGGTCTCCCGGCCCAAGGAGGTCGCGGACCTGATCCGCGTCGCCGTCCGCGCGACGACCCGACCCTTGGGTCCCGGCGTTGGTGGGCGCGCCCCGCGGATGCTCTCCGCATCACGCACGGCGGGTCCACCCGCGCCAGGTCACCGTGGGCACACCGGACGGCCGCAGCCGTGTTCGGCCCGCGACGGGCGCGCCGACCGGGTGCCGGCGACCGCGCACGCTCGCGGTCACGAACGAGCGCCGTCCGCCACCCCGGCCGAGCCCTGCCCCTCCCCGGGTCCGGCCGGCCCGTCCAGCATCGTGCGGGCCGAGCGCACCTCCCGACGCACGTCGGTGAGCGCGTCGTGCGGATCCTCGGCGACGGCCGGCCGCGCCGGCCGGGCGGGCGATTCGCCGGTGCGCATCGAGGCCGCCAGCGCGCGCAGTTCGGCGGCCATGTGCGCGGCCGCCTCCGGCGAGGGCGGCGGCGCGCCGTGCGCGGTGCGTACCGCCGCCGCGGTGCCGGTGTCGATCACCCGCTCGACCGCGACGATCAGCGGCCACCACGCCGCGGCCCGGGCGCCGGCCGGCGGCGGCTCGCCCAGCGCACGCTGGAACTCGGTACGCACATCGGACAGATCCCGATAGATCCGCCGCCGGGTCCGGGCCCGCGCGGCCTGATCGGTCCGCTCGTCGAACGCGCACTCGATGTAGCGCGCGGTGTCCTCGACCGCGGTGGCCAAACGCGCGCCCACCCGGGTGTGCCAGCTCTCCGGCCACAACACATAGCCCGCGATCAACACGATCGCGCAGCCGATCAGACTGTCCACCAGGCGCGGCGCCAGCAGCCCCACGCCCTGGTGTCCGAGCAGGTCGGACAGGATCAGGATCAGCGGCGTGATCACCGCGGTCTGATAGCCGTAACCGCGCCGGGAGAGGATCGGCAGCGCCGCCGCGAGCACGAGCACGACCGGCACCTCCCACCCGCCTCGCGGTACGAACTCCAGGATCACCCCGGCGACCACCAGCCCCGCCGCGGTACCCAACGCGCGCAGCAGCGCCCTGGAGAAGACCGAGCCGAAGTCGGGCTTGAGCACGAAGGTGACGGTCAGCGGCACCCAGTACGAGCGTGGCACGTCCACCGTGGACACCAGTGCCTGGGCCACCCCGATGCACAACGTCAGCCGCAGCCCGTACCGCCACGACTCCGCCGATACCAGCAGGTTGCGCGCACCGGCGGCCACCCGCTCGGGCAACGTGCCGGGCCGGCCGACCCGATCGGGGGTGCGGTAGGCACCGGCAAGCGTCTCCCGCGCGTGCGCGATCGCGGCGGCGACCGCGCGGTCGGCGGGGTCGGTCGCGGAGGCCGTCGGCAGCACCCCGGACGGCACCGTACCGCTGCGGACCGCCGCCGCGATCTCGCGCACCGTGGCCACCTCGGGCTCGCCCACGGACCGGTCCTCGGCGTGCACCGCGGTGGCCGCCTCGACCAGCAGGCCGACCGAGTTCAACAGCGCCACCAGGCGCGACATACCGCGACTGCGCCCGGGCGCGACCGCTCGCCGGCCGAGCAGCAGGTCGTACGCGTGGTTGAGGGTCAGCGTCACCTCGGCCCGGGCCGCCTCCCACTCCGCGGTCCCGGCCGAGGCCAACAGGTCAGCGGCCGCGTCGTACGCATCGGCCACCGCTGCCCGCTCGGGAATGCGCGAGCGCGCGGGCCACGCGAGCAGGGCCAGCACCAGCACGAACCCGGCTCCCAGCAGGGTCAGCATCGGCGCCCGCCACCACGGCGAGGGCATCGGCAGGCCCGCGCCGATCACCGCCATCAGCAACAGGTTCAGGCCGGACGCGGAGGCCACCGCACCGATCGTGCTGATCATCCCGGCGACCAGGGCAACCGCCGTCAACAGCGCGACAGCCGACCAGCCGTGTCCGAACTGCCAACTGCCGAGCGCAAGTCCGATGGCGCCGACGATCTGCGGTACGGCGATGTTCAGCACCCGCAGCCGGTAGGCGTCGGCGGTGTCCCCGAACACCGCACCGAGCGCGCCGATGGCCACCAACGCACCGGACGCACTGTCCCCGATCGCCACGCCGACCGCGAGCGGCACCGCGATACCGATCGCGGCGCGCACGGCGGCGGCCTTCGGCATCGGGCCGGGATTGGCCCGCAGCGTCAGGGTGAGCCACTCGGGCGGCGCGAGCCGGCCGGACCGCGCACCACGCTCCTCGGCGTCCCCCGCGCCGTCGGCACCGCCACGGCCACTCGGATCGTCACGTTCGGTCATGGTCATCACAGGATCCCGAACAAGGCGAGGTGGACGGACAAGGCACGCGGGGTCGGACGAGTCCGGCATTCCGCTTCGCGGACCACGTTACCGAGCCCGCGCCACGCACGATCGGCCACCCCGCCCCGCCCGGCATCCACCCGCGGCGCGCGCCGGCGGACCGTGTGCTCAGGCCGGCACGGATTTGCGGGCGTGCACGAAGAGTTGCTCCTCGGGCCCCGCGGCGGGGTGGTTCGGCTGGAACACGCTGACCCCGTGATGGACCATCTCCAGACCCGCCGCGCGCAGCCGCACGAGCAGTTCCTCGGCGCCGTGGCTGGTCACCCGCGCCCGGTGGCCCAGCCATTCGATCTCCACGCCGTCCGCCTCGGCCGGCACCGTCGCGAACGCGAGCAGGCCGCCCGGTGCCAGGCGCGCGCCGAGCCGGTCCAGTTGCGCGTCCAGGTCCGCCCTCGGCAGTTGGAGGAACGCAAAGAACGCGCACACCGCGTCCCACGCGCCGTCGTCGTCGACCAGATCGCGCGCGTCCAACTGTTCGAACGTGGCGCCCGGCACCCGCTCCCGGGCCAGCTCGACCATGGTCGCCGAGACGTCGATCCCGGTCACCCGATGACCGGCCGCGACCAGGCGTTCGGCGGTCGGCCGGCCGGTACCGGACCCGATGTCGAGCACCTTCGAGCCGGGCCCGAGCTCGGCGATCAGCCAGTCCAGCGCGGCCAGTTGCTCGGGCAGATCCGCGAAGGCGGTCTCGTACCCGGCCCCGACGGCATCGAACAGGGCAGCGGCCGGGGACTCCGGACCGTGGGCCAGCGGAGAGTGCGAGGCGGATTCGGGGCTCATGAAGGAGGGCGTCCTTTCGCCGGCGGAACACGAACGGTGATGCGGGAGCGGAGGCGGAGCCGAAAGGGTGCGGAGCAGAGCCGGGAGCGGATCCGCGATACGAACACGCCCGACCGGTTCGGGACGCCCCGGTTCAGGACGCCCCGGTTCGGGACGCCCCGGCTCCACGCCCTAGCGGCGCAGCAGGATGCCCCGGATGAACGCCGCCTGCCCCGCGTGCTGAAGGTCGTCGGTGATCACACTGACCAGCCGCACGCCCAGGGTGACCGCCGGCGTCCAGGCCTCGTCGACCACCCGGTCCAGGTCGGCGGCCGACAGTTCGCGCACGAAGGCGGTGGTCTGCTCGTGGACCGCGTCGTAGTAGTCGGTGAGCAACGCCGCCGAGTCGACCCGTACGGCGGCCACCGCCTTGGTGTCGTGCCCGTACCCGATCGCCCGGACCGGGAAAGGCAGTTCGAATCGGCCATGCCAGTCCTGCGCCGTCCACACCTGTTCCAGGCCCGCGACGTCCGAGACGTGGTCGTCCTGGACCCGGGCCAGATGCCAGATCAACCAGGCGATCGAATTCGCGTCGTCGTCGAGCCGCTCGGCCAATTGCTCGGGCGTCAGCCCCTCGACCGCCTCGTGCACCACCTCGCGCACCCGGCCGAACCCGTCGACCAGTAGCTCCGCGCTGTTCATCGAACTCCTCGTTTCGTTCCGCTCGTCCGTTCGATGCCCGGTGCGCCGGTTCACCCGGCAGCCACGCTCGACCCCATCGACCCTGCTACTCCTGCCCAGCCTGCTCCCCGTCGTACACCTGCCGGGCGGCCTCGATGGTCGGCCCGTGTCGCTCGGCCCAGCGGACCAGGCCGGTGAGCGACGCGGTCAACTCGCGCGCCACGTCGGTGAGCGTGTACTCGACTTTCGGCGGCACGGTCGGGTACACGGTGCGTGTCAGCAACCCGTCGCGCTCCAGCCGGCGCAGGTTCAGGGTGAGTACGCGTCGACTGATCCCCGGTACCGCGCGTTCCAACTCGGTGAACCGGATCGGACCCTCCGCGACCGACACCAGGATGCCGATGCTCCACTTGCCCGCGACGTGGTCGAGCGTGCCGACCACCTGACACGCGTTCGCCCAGGTGACTCGATCCGGGTCGGCCTCACGCTCCTTGTTCCGGTCGCCGTCCGCGGCTTTTCCGGCAGCGGCAACCCCTGTGACCTGGACAGGTACATCGGTGTTACTTCGGGATGTCAAAGTGCCTCCTTACGCGAACCGTCATGGTCACAAACAATCGACTCAACGAACAACGAGGCAACCGCCGAACGTGAGGACGAGAGACCATGAACGCCGTCGAAACCCCGCAGAACGAAGCCGCCACGACGGATCCCGCAGGTCCGGTGGGCCCCGCCGAGGAAGCCCCCGCCGGTCCCCCGCCCCGGCCGCTCACCGAGGACGAGGTGCTGGAGATCCTGGCCCGCGAAAGCATCGGCACGCTCGCGACGATCAAGCGGGACGGTCGGCCGCACCTGTCCAACATGCTCTTCGCCTGGGATCCGGCCGCCCGGGTGATCCGCTTCTCCACCACCGCCGACCGCGCCAAGCCGCACCACGTCCGGCGCAACGCCAACGCCGCGCTGCACGTGTCCGGCGGCAACGTGTGGTCGTTCGCGGTCGCCGAGGGGGATGCCGAGGTCACCGAGCCGTCCACGGTCCCCGGCGACGCCACCGGCCGCGAGCTGCTGGCCATGGTCCCGGCCGAGTTCCGCCCGGCCGACGAGGAGACCTTCTTCGCCGGTGCCGTCGCGGAACGTCGGGTGGTGATCCGACTGGCCGTCACCCGTCTGTATGGCACGGCACTGGACATCCCGGGCGCATGAGCCGGCGCGCCTCGCGTTGCCCGGAGCCCTACCCGACTACCCGCGATGCACTCGGCGGTAGGCACGCGGGGTGGTGCCGGTGAGGGCGCGGAAGTGCCGGCGCAGTGCGGCCGGCGAGGTGAATCCGGTACGGACCGCGATGCGCTCGACGGGGACGTCCGTTTCGGTGAGCAGGCGTCGGGCCTCGTCGAGGCGGGCGCGGAGCAGGTATTGGAGCGGGCTGAGGCCGGTGTGGGCGTGGAAGCGGCGGGTGAGGCTGCTGACGCTGGTCCGCGCGTGGCCCGCGATGTCGGCAAGGGTCAGCGGATGCCGCACATTGGCTTCCAGCCAACGCAGGGTGGGTTCGAGGCCCACACTTTCGGTGACTTCCCGGTCGATGGTGTCCCGGACGTCGTAGGCGTAGGTGTGCAGCGGTGTGAGCAGTTCGCGGCTGGTCTCGTCGGCCAGACGCCGGCCGTGGTCGCCGCGCAGCACGTACAGGCAGACATCCAGGCCGCCGAAGACGCCCGCCGCCGTCAGGAACGGGCCGTCCTCGACCATCGTGCCCAGTGGGTCCACCTCGATCCCGGGGTACCGGCCCGCCAGTTCCTCCAGGTGCCGCCATCCGGTCGTGGCGCGGTGTCCGTCGAGGAGTCCGGTCGCGGCGAGGGTGAACGTCCCGGTGCCGACGGCGGCGATCCGGCTCCCGCGCGCCGCCGCCGCACGCAGCGCGGCCGCGACACCGGGCGGCGGCTCGTCGCGATAGCCGTCGTGTCCGGGAACCAGTACGACATCCGCGTCGGCGAGACCGTCGAGGCCGAACGGCGTGTCGATCCGAAGTGCGGCCGGGGCGCCGGTGGCCCGCAGGCCGGGAGCCGCGCACAGCCTGAGTTCGTACACCACGCCCGGGTGATCACGGCAGGCGGTCCCGAACACCAGACCGGGGGTGGTGAGTTGATGCCCCGGGACTCCGTCGAGGGCGAGGACGGCGATCACTGACATACCTGGAATCTAGTGCCGCCCTGCTTCGAATCCTTCGGTACCGCGGTCGGCGCGAGCCGCGTCGGGGGGATCATGCCGGGGCCGCACCGGTGGGCCGGGTCGCGTGGGGCACGCTCGGGGCGGGGCCGACCGCACCCGGCCGGTGGCCCGGGCGGCCGGGTCGAGTCGGCCCGGCCCGGAGCGGGTCGCGGACCGCGCCGGTGGGCCGGAACGGGGGCCACCGGCGCGGGTTCTCCGCTCTTCGGGTCAGTGGTTGTGGCGGATCGTCTTGTGGATCCAGTCCGAGTAGACGGTCACATTGGTGTAGAGGCCCGGGCCGGTCGCGCAGCCCTCCTTGCCGTCACCGTCGCCCGACGTGGTCCCGATCAGCTCCCAGCGGCCGTCCCGGCCACGCTGGAGCTGCGGACCGCCCGAGTCGCCGAAGCACGCCATGGCCCCGGGCTTTTGGCTGACGGTGCACAGTCGGGTCGCCCCGGCGCGGTCGAAGCATTCGGCTTCGGAGCCCCGGCGGGTGTCCAACTGCTGGAGCCGGTCGGGGAACACCGCGTGCTCGATGTCCTTGTCGACGGTGGTGCCGAAGCCGAGAATCCGGGTCGGCGTGCCGACGGGTCCGGCCTTCTTGGCTATCTTGACCGGCTTCTGGGCGACCGGGCGATCCAGCCGGATCAGCGCGAGGTCGTTCTGGTTGGGGTCGTCCAGCTTGTAGCCCGGGTGCATCACGATCTTGTCGATCTTGCGGACCGTGCCTCCGGTGGTGCGGTTCGGGCTGCCGATCCGTACCGTCCCGTCCAGCACGATCGGCAACTCGGCGGTGTCGACGCAGTGCGCCGCGGTGAGGACCCACTGCCGGTCGATCAGAGTCGCCCCGCACTGGGCGTCGACTCCTGCCGCGACCTCCGGGATGGACGCCATGAACGGGTAGGGCTGCGTCGAATCCTGCCCGTTGATGATGGCCCCGGCGCTGCCGGCCATCGCGGTGGCGCCGAGCACGACCGCCGCGCCGACCGCCGCCAGCGATTTCGCGAGCAGGCGGCGGCGGGGGCGTTCGGGGCGGGCATCGAGGGTGGGCCGGGAGCTCGAATGGGGCATGTGGTGACCTTTCGAAGATGGTGGTGCTGCCGAACACGAGCCGAACGTCCCCCCGCGTCCGTTCTCGTTCCAGTCATCCTCGATGCCGCGCCACCAACGAAAACAGCCGTTCCAATGTCATCCTCGGCTAGATTCCGGACATGCCAGTGATTGCCGTCCTCGCCCTCGACGGGGTCCCGGGACACCAGCTCACCGCACCCGGACTCGCCTTCGGCACCGCCGCCCGGCATCACCCTCCGGTCGCCTACGACGTGCGGATCTTTACCGCTCCGGGCTTCGAGGCGACGGGCGGCCTCGCATCCTTCCACATCGAGACCCCCTGGGGACTGGACGGATTGGCGAGCCTGAACGACTCGGACACCGTGCTCCTGCCGGGACACACCCGCTTCCGGGACGCGCCGCCGCCGGCGGTCGTCGACGCCCTCCGCGCCACCGCCGCGCGCGGCTGCCGCATCGGCACCGTCGGCACCGGCACGTTCACGCTCGCGGCCACCGGCCTTCTCGACGGGCGCCGCGCCGCGACCAGCCGCCGGGAAACCGCGGAACTGGCTCGGCTCCATCCGCGGATCGAGGTCGACCCCGAAGGCTCGGTGGTCACGGACGGGCCCTTCCACAGCGCCGCCGGCGTCCTCGGGGGCGTCGATCTCTGCCTGGCCCTGATCACCCTGGACCATGGCGTGCCGGTGGCCATCGAGACCGAACGACAACTGTTCCTGCAACTCCACGACCCGACCGCCGACCCCGCGGGCGATGCCGCGGCAAAGGCGGCATGCAGCGCCTACACGCCGCCCGGCAGCAGCATCGCCCCGACGACCAGGTGGATGGAGGCCAACCTCCGCCACCCACTGACCCTCGACGACATCGCCGCCCACGCGGGACTGGGCGTACGCAGCCTCACCCGTCGCTTCCACACCGAAACCGGGCTCACCCCGCTCCAGTACCTGCTGCGCACCCGCATCCAACGTGCCCAATGGCTTCTCGAGCGCACCGAGGACCCGGTGGAACGAATCGCCACACTCACCGGCCTCGGCACACCGGCCAACCTCCGCCGCCACTTCCAACGCCTGACCGGCACCACCCCCAGCACCTACCGCACAGCCTTCCGCACCTTCGTCACCAACCTCACGGGCAGGGGGTAAACCCCGCAGCAGGGCCCGCGCGGGGGCATGGGGGCGGACGGGGCGGGGGGTTCGGGGCGGGCGGCCTCGGAGCGGGGCTGAGCGGGCGGGCGGGGACGCCGAGGCAGGCGGGTGTCGGGGCGAGCGGGTCGGACGGCCGGAGGCGCCGAGCCAGGCAAGCATCGAGGCGAGCGGAGCATGCGGGCGGGTCGGGCGGCCGGAGGCGCCGGGGCAGGCGGGTGTCGGGGCGAGCGGGTCGGACGGAGAACGTGGGGTGAGCCCAAGACGGTCGGTTCGCGGGTGGTCTCGCGCAGCACCGTGGTCACGAGCAGCACGTCACCGGCCATCGCCACACTCGGCATCAACGCGGCAGCGCCCGAGGCCATACGACGCGTGGCCGCCGCGGAGTCGGCGTGGGCGAGCCATCCGGTGGTCCGACCCACGAGCGCCACGAAGGCCCCGATCGCCCGTTCGAGCCACCGGGTCGGCGACGGAGCGAGTGGGAGCACGGCCAACGGGAGCAGCAGGACCAGTACCTGGAAGGCGACGCCCACCTCGCCACCGATCCGCTGGTTCGGCACGAACAGGACACCCGCGCCGGCCGACGCCGGTACGGCCAACAGGATTCGCGGCCAGCGGACCGGGCGCCGAGGCTCGCCGACGTCGGGCAGCGCGTCGATGGGACGGGTTCGTCCGGCGTACCGCGATGCCGCCGTCGCGGCGAGCAACGCCCGGAGCACCCCGACCCCGGTTCCGCCGAGGAGGGCGAACGCGTCGACGGACACGGTGAATTCGGCTGGGATCCCGGCCCGCTCGACGAGCGCTTCGCGCAGCGTGTGAGCGAGCGGAACGCCCAGGGCGACGCCGGGTACGGCCGCGAACGGGGCGACCGGCAACGCCTCGCCGACCACCATCCGACGGATCTGCCCGCCGGTCGCCCCAGCCGCCCGTGACAAGGTGAACTCCCGGGCCCGCCCCAGAGCCGACAGGCCGAACGCACCGGCGATCGCGCACACCGCGACGAAGGCGCCCACTCCGCCCATCGAGCCGAACAGCAGCGTGGCGTCGGCAAGCGGCCCGGCGACCTCCGGCGTGCCGGCCCCGGCGGCCTCGTGGGCGGTGGGCAGCTTCGCCCGCACCGTACGAACTCCGCCGTCCTCTGGCGTATCGGCGGCGCCGAGCGTGACCGCCGGTGCGAGGGCGGCCGACGCGTCCCGGACCCGATCGGTCAACTCACCGGTCCGCACGCCCGGTTCGGCGATCACGCCGACGAACGCGAACCGATCCGGCGAGCCGGCCGGCCGTGCGGCGGTGGCGTCCGCGAAGAACACCGTGGCCCGGGCCGGACGTGCGTCCCGGCCGGGCGGGGCGGCCACGCCGGTGACCCGACAGCCGGCGACACCCTCGGCGGTGACCACCCGGGTGTCGGCACCCGGTGCCGGCCTGCCGGCGCGGCCCGGTCCGATCCGCCGCGCCACGCCCGGGCACCCACAGGCCGGTCAGCACGAACGCCCGGCCGGCCGCGATCCCGGCCCCGAGCGGGAACAGTCGCGCGGCCAACGAGGGCGGCCCGTCCCCGAGCAGCGTGGCCACCACCGTGGGTACCGAAAGCCCCGTTGCGAGCCCGAGTACCGCCCACCCCCGCCGCCGCATCGGGCCACGGTGTCGTGCCCACCCGGCCGAGGAACGGGGCCCACCTGCGGCTACACCCGGCGCACCGTTTCCCCGAGTGCGGCGTCCGGACGCCTACTTGGCCTCCGCGTACGTATTCACCACCACCGGCATCAGCGGCAACAGCACCGGGGTGTCGCCGAACACCAACGTCCGGGCCTCGGCTGCGGCCTCGACGATCGCAGCGGCCACCGCGTCCGTGAGGTCGGCCGGGCTGTGCACGATGATCTCGTCGTGCTGGAAGAAGACCAGGTGCGGGCGCCCGGACGGCGCCGCGTCGTACGCGGTGAGTCGGCGCCGCAGTGCGGCGAGCAGGGCCAGGGCCCAGTCCGCCGCACTGGCCTGGATGACGAAGTTGCGGGTGAAGCGGCCTCGGGCGCGGGCCGACCGGGCGCCGGCATCGTCACCGCCCCGGTCGCCGCGGTCCCCGGACGGTTCGAGCGTGCCGCCCTCGGCCAGGTCCAGCCATTCCGAGGACGGCGGCGGGCAGGTCCGGCCCAGCCGTGAGCGCACGATGCCGCCCTCCTCGCCGGTGCGTGCCGCCGCCTCCACGTAGCCCATCGCGTCCGGGTACTGCCGCCGCAGCGTGGCCAGCAGCGGCCCGATGTCGCCGCTGGTCTGTCCGTACATCGCGCCGAGCAGGCCGAGCTTGGCCTTGGCCCGGTCGCCCTGGAAGGCGGCCTTGGCCAGCGCCTCGTACAGGTCGCCGGCGGCGGCGGAGCGGGCCAGGCCGGAGTCCTGGGACATCGCGGCCAGGATGCGCGGTTCGAGCTGCGCCGCGTCGGCGACCACCAGCCGCCAACCCGGGTCGGCCACGACCGCGCCGCGCAACACCCGCGGGATCTGCAACGCGCCGCCGCCGCGGCCGGCCCAGCGGCCGGTCACCACGCCGCCGACCACGTACTCGGGGCGGAACCTACCTCCCCGTACCCAGGTGTCCTGCCAGGCCCAGCCGTGGGCGGCGTGCAGGCGGGCGAGTTCCTTGTACTTGATCAGCAGGTCGGCGGCCGGGTGGCCGATGTCGCGCAGGTACCACGTGCGGGTCGAGGTGAGCCGGACGCCCTGATCGGCGAACGCCTTGATCACCTGGGTGTGCGAATCCGGGTTGAACGGCCGCCCGCCCAGCGCCGCGCGCAACTGCTCGGCCAGGTCGGCGAGTCGCTGCGGCGACGTCCCGGAAACCCGGGGGCGCGCGCCGAGCAGTTCGGTGAGCAGCGCGTCGTGTACCTCGACCCGCCAGGGCAGACCGTCGGCGGCCATCTCGGTCGCGACCAGGCCACCCGCCGACTCGGCGGCGACCAGCAGCCGAAATCGCGAGCGCCGGGTGGGATCCTCGATCGCCTCGATCCGGCGCAACTGGTCCGCGTGTACCGCGACCACGGCATCGAGGGCATCGGCGCCGGCGGGCAGCCGTTGACGGTCGGGGACGAACAGGCTGTCCTGCGCGTCGGCGGCGCCGATCGGCAGGTCGTCCGGTACCGGCAGGCCCTCGATCCGGGCCCAGGCCGCGCCGAGCGAACGCGGCTCGCCGAACCGGCCCTCGTGCGCGAGCAGCAACGACTCGACCAGCGCGAGGTCGTGGCAGCGTGCGACCCGGGTGGGCAACAACGGTGCGTACGCGCTTTCCGCCGAGGCCCACACCCACCTCGGCGGCACCGGCGCGGCCTCGAAATCGGCGATCGCCGCGATCAGGTCGCCGACCTGCGTGGCGGGCCCCAGCGGCACGCCGTCATCGCGCAACGGCTGAAGCCGACCTCCGTGCCCATACGCGTCCGGCGCCATCGCTACCCGAGGCGCAACCGACCTCAACACGCCCGCAACCACACGCCGCCGGCCGACACACCGCACCCGACCCGATCCACGACCGACCACCTCCCGACATCCAATACGGACGAATCCCCCACATTCAACACCCCGCCAACCGCCGCACCTTACCCGCCCACACCGACACCACCGCCCTGACACCACCGAGCCGAGTCCCCCGAGGACAACGCGGGCCCGCTTGTGCGCGGGCGGGCGCAATGAGTGGCTGCGGAGCGGGCAGGCGGGCGCGGCGCGGGCAGGCACGGCGAGTGCAGCGCGGGTGGGCACGGCCCGGGTAGGCGCGGCCGGGTGGGCGCGGGGCAGACAGGCGCGGCACCGTGACCGGCGACTCCTGCTGCCGTCCGAAAGCGGTGTGGGTCGGCGCCGGCGCCGGTGGGTGTAGACGCGCGCCGGGGCCGGCGTGGGTGTCGGTGGGGGCGTGGGGGGCGGGCCGATTCGGGGACGTTAGGTTCGTGGGGTGCCGGTCGATCCGCGCGGCGGGGTCACCTCGCGGTGGGTCGATCGGGTGTGCTCGCACGTCGATCCGAGGAGTGTCTCCCATGGCCCGCATCCCCACCGCCGCCGTCGCCGCCGCCGGTTTGGTCGGCGGCTACGCCGTTGCCCGCTACACCAGGAAGCGCCCCTTGGGCGGCGCGGTACTCGCCGCCGCCGGCGTCCTCGCCGCCAAGGGCTGGCGCGAGCAAGCCGGGACGCCGACCGCCGCCGCACTGACCGGGCTGTACACGATCGCGTTCGGCGCCTCCCACCCCCTCGCGAAGAAGATCGGCGCCTGGCCCTCGGTACTCACGGTGGCCGGCACCGTCGCCGCCGCGTCGTACTCCCTCGCCGATCGCAAGGCATAGCCCCACGCCGCTGCGCGAGCCACCGGCGCGATCCGGTACCGGAGCGTGCCAACCGGCGCGTGCTCGGTTCCCTTGGCCGAGGGACGAGGGCGCTCGGCGCAATCGGGAGGCGATGCGGATGAGGAGGCGGAACACTTCGCCGAGTGATCACGATGCAGCCCGTCACGGCTTCCTGCCGCTCGGCGGTGAGTTCTCACCCGCCGAGGTCGGGACGGCCGTGATGCGCATCGCGGATTGCGACGACAACGATGCCGACGGCGACGGTCCGCCTTGTCCGGCGGACGCAC
The DNA here is from genome assembly GCF_000372745.1 of Embleya scabrispora DSM 41855. Classification (GTDB taxonomy): domain Bacteria; phylum Actinomycetota; class Actinomycetes; order Streptomycetales; family Streptomycetaceae; genus Embleya; species Embleya scabrispora. The sequence goes on from NZ_KB889686.1 coordinate 33,346, forward strand.
TCGGCTCGTTCCTTCACGAACTGCCGACCTTCGACCACCTCTTCGCGGCCGGGCGGCCTGCGGGTCACCGACGACTCCCCGGGGGTCACCTTCCTGCCCGGCTGCCGCGACGGACTCCAGGACCGGCGCGACCGGCACCGGCTCGTCGACGACGGCGGCCTGCTCGGCTTCGGCCACGGCCCCGTGTCACCGGTTGCGGAACGCTTCGGCGATACCGTCCGGCTCACCCTCGACGCCGAGCAGAGCGACAGTCCGATGGTCGAGCTCTCCGTCACCGAGCTCCGCCACCTGCTCGCCGGTGCGGAGCGCAACCCGGCCGACTTCCTCACACCGGCAGCCGGCTGGGCCTCCGGACACCTGCCCGGCCACCGCGATCCCGCCACAGCCGCCCTCGCCCGCGTTCCCGACCTTCCCGCGCCGGCCATACCGCCGAAGTCGTAGGAGGGTGGGCCCGGCTTCGACGGCCAGGAAGGCGGGGCTCGGGATTGTCATCGTGTGCCACGCGACGAGTGTTCGTGTGCACCTGCCCGGGCACTCCGACGTGCACGCCGACGCCCCGAAGGGCAACCGCCACCTCGACGTTGGCAAGGCCGTCGAGAAGGCCGTCATCCGCCACCGCGCCCTGCTGCGCACGTCATGAAAGGACGGCTTCCACGCCGTCGTGATCCCGGACATGGCAGAGCCGGCACCGGGGTCCGTCGACACGTTCGATCTCCCGGGGCGGAACGCATGCGCACCCACGTCGCCCTTTTACTCCGCACCGTCCTGACCGGAACCGCCGTCGGTTGCACCGCCCAGGGCGAACCAGGGACGTCGTCGTCACCGAGACCGTGACGGCTGGTCATGTATCGGTCGACGCCACAGCAGTTGCCCGGCGTTCTTCGGGCGCTTCCGCGCCGCTGCCGGGACGAGGTGTTGCCGCTCGCAACCGGGCGCGAGCCAGTCCGGCAGCGCGTTGCACGCGTCCGTTGTCGAATCCATGCGGCGGAGCACAGGCGGGCCGCCCGACAACCCGGGCCGACGCGCGGCCGGCGACAGGGATGCCGCTGCCCCCGGAGCCGGCTGTACGGCGAAGCCCGCTCCGACCCCGACGGGTTCGGCGGCCGACTCGCCCGGGCTCGCGAGTTGGCGGCCAAGGAACGAAGCCGGGTGAGGTTCGCCCTCGTCCCTCGGCCGACGACGCCTGCCGCCGAGGGAGTTGCGCACCGCGCGCTGTGTGGCCTCGACCCGAGATCGGGTGAATCGGTCGGCGTGTTGCCCGCGGGGGTTCCACTGCCGACCGGTCCGCTTGTTGACGCCCTCGCACAGGAAGGGTGTGATGTGGGGTCGTCCGCGTGACAGGGCGGGTGCGTGGAGGGCGTGGGTCCCTCCCGGAACGGGGGCATGTGTCATGGAGCCTTTGGGCGGCGGGGATCCGCGGCGGATAGGCCGGTTCCGGTTGTTGAAGCGGCTGGGATCCGGAGGGATGGGCCGTATCTCGGCCGCGACCCGAACGGGGCGGCCGTGGCGGTCAAGGTGGTGCGCGCGGAACTGCTGGAGGACGGCGGGGCCGAGTTCCGGCGCAGGTTCGCGCGGGAGGTGAAGTCGGCGCGTGCCGTGGACGCGGCGTTCACCGCCCGTATGGTGGATGCGGACCCGGACGCCGAAATACCCTGGCTTGCCATGGAGTTCGTCGCGGGCATCGCGTTCGGTGACGCGCTGACCAGGTTCGGGCCGCTGCCCGAGGCATCGCTGTCGGACCTGGCGAGCGGGTTGTTCACGGCACTGAACGGGATCCACGCCGCGGGGTTGGTGCACCGGGACGTCAAGCCGTCCAACGTCATGCTCGCCGCGGACGGGCCGGTGGTGATCGACTTCGGGATCGCGCGATCGGCCGGCATGACGGGCCTGACCCGCACCGCGCAGACGGTGGGGACCCTGGGCTTCATGTCGCCGGAGCAGTTCGAACGCTCCGACGTCGGACCGGAGAGCGACGTGTTCTCGGCCGGTGTGGTCCTGGCCTACGCGGCCACCGGGCGCCCACCCTTCGCCGGCGACACCCTGCCGGTGCTGTTCGCCAACCTGACCATGCGCGAACCCGACCTCGACGGCCTGCCCACGGGACTCGTGCCCGTGGTCCGGGCCGCGCTCGCCAAGGACCCCGCCCACCGCCCCACCGCCGGACAGGCCCGCGCGCTGCTCCCGGCCCCACCCACCCGGGTCGGCGCGGACCCCGGATGGCTGCCCCCGGCGCTGACCCGGGCCGTGCTCCAGGTCGCCACCACCGCGCTCGCCGCGGTCGACCCCGCGCCGCCGCCGCAGGAGATCTCGACGACCGCCCAGTCGGTGTTGGCGTCGCCGGTGGACGGCAAGGTGGCCTCGGAGCCGGCCGACGCTCCGACACGGACCGACCCCCTCCCGCCCCGACGCCCGGATGGCGTCCCCCGCGACGGCGACCACGGCGGCGCTCGCATCGACCGGCGACCCGATCGGGTCCTCGATCCGGGCGAGGAGCCCGCCGGGAAGCCACCGACCGCCGACGCGGCCGGCGCGGGCCGTGGGCGTGCCGTGCGCCTGTCGATCATCGGCTCGGTGGTCGGCCTCGCGGTACTCGGCGGCACCATCGCCTGGAAGATGTCGTCGTCACCACAGGACCGGGCCGGCGGCCCCAGCGTGTCCCAAGGCAGCACCGGCGCCGGCCGCGCATCGACACCCCGGCAGACTGCTCCCACGCCCCCACCCGGCCTGATCGCCGTCCTGGCCGTCCAGAGCGCGGGCCCGCAGGGCATGCCCAACGCGGTCACGAGTGTCGCGTTCAGTCCGGACGGCTACACCCTCGCCACGGGCGGCACCGACGGCACCATCAGGCTGTGGAGCACGCGATCCCACCAGCAAAAAGGCCCGCCCCTCGAAGGAAACGGCGGCACGATCGCGACCATGAGGTTCAGCTCCGACGGCCTCCTGGCCAGTTTTGGCGGCGACAACACCGTCAGGCTGTGGCGCGACAACAAGCAGATAGGCGAGCCCCTCGACAGCAAGTTCCGGGTCGGCGTCCCGAGCCTGGTGTTCAGCCCGGACGGTCGCTTCCTGTTCACGAGCGCCGAGAAGGGATCGACACGACAGTGGCTTGTGTCCACGCACCAGCAAATGGGCCCCGATATTCCCACCTACGACGTCCGCGACTTGGCGTTCAGCGACAAGAGCACCTTTGCCACCGCAGGTTCCAGGAAGGGCGACCCCGTACGGCTATGGGACCTGACAACGAAGGCCCCGATCGGTGAATTCCCCGCCGACGGCGGCATCTACGCCGTGGCCTTCAGCCCCGACGGACACATCCTGGCCACCGGAAACAGCCCGACCGGCACCACGCGGCTGTGGGATGTGCAAAACCGCCGACAGATCGGCGAACTCCCCGACGGCAACATCTCCACCGTGGCCTTCAGCCCCGACAAACGCACCGTGGCCACGGCGAGCGACAGCACCTTGGGCGGCCGCGTACGCCTGTGGGACCTGGCGACACTGCAGCAGGTCGGGGAGTTCCCCCGCGACGACGTCCGCGCCATGGCGTTCAGCCCCGACGGCCGCAGCCTGGCCACCGCAAGCGACACCGACGGCACCGTAACCCTGTGGGAAGTCCCCGCCCGCCCATGACCGGTGGAACGAGCCCGGGCGACGAAGAACGCGCCGGGCCGGCGCCCGCTCCCTCGCGACCCGGTCCACACGGCCGGCCGTTCCGCCGCGACCGGAGGTGCTCGCCGATCGTGAGGCGTGACCCGGGCGGCTGCGCGAGCCGGAACCGGCGGAGCGCGTCGACCCGCGCGACACTCACGCGCACGCCCCGGCTCGACGCCCGCCCCGCCCCGACTCGGCCCGGCCGGCGTGCCTTTCCCGTGCCGACGAAGGCGCTCGCGTCGATCGGGGGCTCGATGGGTTCGATTCGGGCGAGGGTTACCCAACCCCCGCCCGAATCGGGTGGGTTCAGCCGCGGCAGTGGGTGGTGGCCGGGGAGTGTGTCGGTGCTTCGTAGGCGCCGGCCTCCGCGTCGCGTAGCAGGGTGATCAGGTCGCTTCGGGCCCTGGCCACGCGGGATCGAACGGTACCGATCGGGCAACCCGCGATGGTCGCGGCCTCGGCGTAGCCGAAATCCAGCACCTGGGTCAGCACGAACGCCTCCCGGCGGGCCGGGTGCAGCGCGCCGAACAGGTCGTCCAGGGCGAGTCCCTCCTCGAAACCGGGACGGGAGGTGTCCTGGCGACGCTCGGCGACTTCGACCCAGTCCTCGACCGCGGCGGTCCGCGGCCGGGCAGCCGCCGCACGATAGCGGTCGACCACCGTGCGCCGAGCGATGGACAGCAGCCAGGTGCGGACCGAGGACGCCCCGGTGAATCGGGGAAGGGCCGTCCAGGCGCGCAGATACGTCTCCTGGGTGAGGTCGTCCGCGCTCTGTACGTCGGTCAGATACGCCACGAAGCGCCACACGTCGCGGTGTGTACCCCGGACGAAGTCGTCCACGGCGTCCGCGTCGCCGGCAGCGCCCGCCAGGGCCCGTGCGGTCAGGTCGAGGTCATGCACCGGGCACCCCCACACCCGGGAGGGAGTACGTCGACCGGTTCGTGGTCGAGGATCGCCGGGCCCGGTGCGCGGCTGCGGGTCGGTCGAGCGGAGCGTGGGCTCTCACGGCCCGATCCGTGGGCGGTGTGTGGTCGTCCCACGCCGCCGGCCCCACGCGCGCGGCATGCGCGGGGTACGCACGATGCGTGCGGTGTCGATCGCCTGCCGGTGGCTGGTCGGCCCGGCGTGCCGGGTGGTCGGAAGGATGCAAGGAAGTCACGTTTCACGTCCTCGTCATGCGAGCGGCGATCGATCGGCCCCGAGGCGGATCGATGCCGAGCTGGTGGGCGGGACGCCCGCCGGAGCCGAGTGCGGCGTGAGCCGCGGGCTCGGTCTCGACGGCGGTGCGCGAATCACCCGACGGCGCCCGGGCACGCGACCGGTCCGCTCGGCGCGCGGTGTCGGCTTCGGACACGGCGACGGGCGAGTCGGCGCGATGGGCGCTCCTCGGGTGGCGGGTACGCCCGGGTCCACCGACGGCGCCGCGGCCGAGTTCCGGGTCGGCGTCGCGGCCCGCGGGGTGTTCGGTCGCGGCTGCTCACCGCGAACGTGGGCCGGTGCACCGGCACACGATCACGGGCGCGGTACTCGCTCTCGTGGGCGCGGAAAGCCGACGCGGACCGGGCACCCGTTGGGGCGCGGCCCTGCGCCGTGCGGCGGCCACGAATCGACTACGCGCGCCTGGGCACTCGCGAACACGCACCCGTCGGCAGGGCGCCGGACACGCTCACCACACCGAAGGCGGGGCGAACGCGACCGGATCGTGCGAATACACGCGGGTCGGGTGGACAGCTCAGGCGAAGAGCGCGGCGGGCGGCCCGCGACCCGGCAGCGGTCGGCAGACCCATTTCGGGATGGCCCGTTCGCCGCGATCGCGCGCGCGGGGCATCCCCGGCAGCCGGGTGGCGACCGGCGCCGTCCAGGCGCCCACCAGGGCGAGCACCACGGTGCCCGCCATCGTGGCGAGCAGGCGCAGCAGTCGGAAGACGGCCTTCTCACCGTGCCGCAGCCACACGCCGCAGCCGAGCGCGGCGAGCACGTGCGCGGCGAACATGCCGCCCGCGCCGTTGCCCATGACCGCCATCAAGGCGCCGTCGTGGTTCATCCCACCGGCGGCGACCGTGTGGTGGCCTCCGGACGGTGCTCGACCGAAGCCGGCCGCCTCCGGTGATTGCCCGGCCAGGTTCGGGTCCAGGCGCATCCGGATCAGGAGTTCGGCGACCGACCGGGTCGGCGCATCGCCGGGTCGGTCGTCGTTGCACAGCAGGATCTGAAGCCACTGGTCGCGGAAGCGGGCCGCGCCGGTCGGTTCGGGAACCGGTTGGCGGGCCAGCGTGAACAACGTGTGCAGGCCGGCCTGGGCGGCCAGTACCGCACCGGTGATCACTCCGAGGCCGCGCTCGCGATCGGCCACGGCCCAGGCGAGGATGCCGATCCCGACGCCGGCGCCGACGGGTGCGGCCCAGTGGACCGGCGCGTCGGACATCAAGGTGTGTCCGAACAACGCGAGCAGCACGCAGATCACCGCGAACATCGCGGCGCGAACGGCTCGGAGCACGGACCGGGCAGGCATGGTGACGTCATGTTCCCATCCGCGGGCTCCACCGGAACCCTCGGGTGCCCGGCCGGTTCCCGAACTTCTCCCGAATCCTTCCCGAACCGGTCCCGAACGCGCCTTCGGGGCAGGCCCGTTCCGGGCCTGATTCCGGGTAATCCTTGTAAAACCTGCTCTTCCTTCGTAATTCGTGCTCTTCCTGGGCGAATACGGTCCTCTTTCGGCGCCGTTCGGGAATCCCGGTCGGCGGGGGAACCGGAGATCATCGCCGACCGACTACCCGAATGCCCCGCCCGACGCTCGACGCCCGCCTTCGACGCCCACCCGTGCACACTCCCGTGCAGCCCTTGTCCCGTCCCGCCGTTCGATCCCTGGAGCCCGATTCATGCCCGTGTTCGCCGGCGGACCCGATGCCCGGAACCGCCCCTGGCCCCTGTCGTTGCGTACCGGTACCGCGCGTCCCGCCGTGAACGCGGCCTCGGGATCGGCCCGGCCGACCTCGGCTGCCCGGACGGTGCTCGCCTTCCTCGGCCTGCTCCTGCTGTTGTTCGCCGTCGCGTTCGCGGTCGGCCGCCAAGCCGGGCCGGTGGCCCCCGATCTGCGCAAGCCCGGCCCGCCGCGAGCCCCGGTGCCGATGGGCGAGGAGGGCGGCGGCGGACACGGCCGGATGGGACTCGGCACACCCGCGGGCGCGGCGCCCGCTCTCGCGCTCGGCGCACCCGCCGGCCCGACACTCACCCTCGCGTTCGGCGCGCTCGCCGGTCCCGCGCCCGCCCTCCCGCTCGACGGAGGTGCGCTGTGACCACCTCGGCGGCCCTGCTCACCACCGACGTCACCGTGTCCGGGATGACCTGCGGGGCCTGCGTGAACCGGGTCGAACGGCGGCTGTCCCGACTGGACGGGGTCAGCGCGACGGTCAATCTGGCCACCGGTCGAGCGCGGGTGGTGCATCCCGCGTCGGTGCCCGTGGTGGACCTGCTGGCGGCGATCACCGAAGCGGGCTACTCGGCCACCCTGACGACGGCCACACCCACCGCGCCCCGACCGGCCGGCGCCGAGGAGTCGGATCACGGCCGGCGGGACCTGTTGCTGACCGCCGCGCTCGCGATCCCGGTCCTGGTGTTGTCCATGGTGCCCGCGTGGCAGTTCACCAACTGGCAGTGGTTGTGCCTGACGTTGGCCGCGCCGGTGGCGACCTGGGGGGCGTGGCCCTTCCACCGGCGGGCTCTGCACGGGCTGCGCTATGCGGGCGCGACCATGGACACCCTGGTCAGCCTGGGTGTGCTTGCCGCGTTCGGGTGGTCCCTGTGGGCGCTGTTCGGGGGCGGCGCGGGCGAACCGGGGATGCGGATGGCGTTCGCCCTGCTCCCGTACGCGACCGACACGCAGGCCCACTCCTACCTCGAAGTGGCGGTGGCCGTACCCCTGTTCGTCCTGTTCGGCCGCCAGCTGGAGGAACGGGCCCGCCGGAGCACCGGATCGGCGGTGCGGGAATTGGCCGCGCTGGTCCCGGACGAGGCCGCCGTGCTGCACCCGGGCCGGGGCGGCCGGGAGGTCGAGGTGACCGTGCCGACCGCGTCCTTGACGGTCGGTCAGGTATTCGTGGTGCGGCCGGGCGATCGGGTGCCGGCGGACGGGGTCGTGGTCGAGGGCCGCTCCGCGTTGGACGTGTCCCATCTGACCGGAGAGAGCCGGCCGATGGAGGTGGGCCCGGCGGACCCGGTGCCCGGCGGGAGCGTCAACGAGGGCGGCCGGTTCACCGCGCGCGCCACGGCGGTCGGCGCGGACACCCGGCTCGCCCGGATCACCGCCGCGGTCGAGGAGGCCCAGGCCGGCAAGACCGGTGCGCAGCGCCTCGCCGATCGCATCGCGGGCGTGTTCGTGCCGTCCGTGTTGGCAACGGCGGTGACCGTGCTGGGCTTTTGGCTCGGCGCGGGCGGCGATCCGCAGGCCGCGGCCGGGGCGACGATGGCCGTGCTGGTGGTCGCCTGCCCGTGTGCGCTGGGCCTGGCCACGCCCACGGCGATCCTGGCCGCGACCGGTCGCGGTGCCCGAATGGGCGTGCTGATCCGCGAACCCGCGGCTCTGGAACGGCTGCGCCGGGTGGGCACCGTCGTGGTGGACAAGACCGGCACGCTGACCACGGGCGGCATGAGCCTGCTGCGCCACGAGCCGGCCCCGGGGGTGGATCCGGGCGAACTGCTGTCCCTGGTCGGCGCGGTCGAGGCCGCGTCCGGGCATCCGATCGGTCGAGCCGTGGCCCGGGCCGCGACCGAGCGGTTCGGCTCGTTGCCGCCGGTGGCCGACTTCACGGCCGAACCGGGCACCGGCGTACGCGGCCTGGTGGACGGGTCGCGGGTGGCGGTGCTGCGGCCGGGCGCCGAGGACGTGACGTCGTTGCCGGCGAACCTGCGGGCGGCGCTGTCCGAGGCGGACGCGGCCGGGGACACCGCCGTGCTCGCCACGGTGAACGGCACGCCGGCGGGGGTGTTGGTGTTGGGCGACTCGGTGCGTCCGGAGGCGGCCGGCGCGATCCGGGCGCTGGACCGGCTGGGCATCACGGTGGTCCTGGCCACCGGAGACCGTCCGGGGCCGGCGCGCGCGATCGCCGACGCGGTGGGCATCGACGAGGTGCTGAGCGAGTTGGATCCGCACGACAAGGCCGAACTGGTCCGCGGGCTGCGCCAGGACCAGCCGGGCCGGGCGATCGCGGTGGTCGGCGACGGGATCAACGACACCATCGCGCTGGGCGAGGCGGATCTGGGCATCGGGATGGGTGGCGGTACGGCCGCGGCGATCGGCGCCGCGGACGTCACGCTGGTCGGCGACGACCTGACCGCACTCGCCGACGCGATCCGGCTCTCCCGGCGCACGACCGGCACCATCCGGGCCAATCTCGGCTGGGCGTTCGGCTACAACGTGGTGCTGATCCCGGTCGCGGTGACCGGCCTGCTCAATCCGATGCTGGCCGCCGCGGCGATGTCGGTCAGCTCGCTGGCGGTGGTGGGCAACAGCCTGCGGCTGACCCGATTCCGCACCGACCGCCGTCCCGAGCACCACGCCGACCACCGCACCAAGCGCAGCGCCGACCGCGGTACCGATCCCCGCACCGACCGCCGCTCCGACGACGCGAACCAGGACCAGACGTGAAGCCCCTCGCCCTGCTCAAGACGGTCGCCGGCCCCCTGGTGGCGGCCACCCTCGCACTGACCCTGCTCACCGCCTGGACGGCCGGTGGCCAAGCCGGCAGCGCCCCGAAGCTCTCGATCAGCGACGGCCGCGTACACCTGGCCACCAACGCCGACGCGACCTCCGCCTACTTCACCATCCGCAACTCCGGCGCATCCGACGACGAACTCGTCTCGGTCAGCACACCCATCACCACCGACGTGGGCTTCAGCTTCCACACGTACAGCGGCTACGCCGGTCGGATGTGGATGACCGAGTCCCTGCCGATCCCGGCCAACGGTCTCCTGGGCATGACCGCCAGCGGCGCCAACATCATGCTCGGCACACCCCCGAAGCTCACCCCGGGCCAGATCGTCGCGTTCACCCTCCGCTTCCGGCACAGCCCACCGATCCACACCACGGCCGTCGTCGTCCGCCCCGGCACCTGGACCCCGGCCAGGACGACCTGACCGCCGGGGTCATCGCCGCCGCCGGCCCGGGCAGCACGCCGATTCCCCCTGTACCGCCCTGTACGCCCGCCGCGCCCGGACACCGTGCGGTGGCATCGCGCAGTCCGTGGTCACCGCAGAGCAGCCCCGCGGCGCGGACGACCGCCCCGGCGAAAGGTCGGGAGCCGACCGGGGACAATGGGAGATCATCCCGAGCGCGCGGCGGAGCGGCGGCTCGCGGCATCCCGATCCGGCAGGAGTCCCCACACCGTGTCCGACCAGCGCGAACCCGCCGTACCCGGCCGGCAACCGGGCCTCGTCGACGAACGAGCCGACAGTCTGCGCGCCGACTGCGCGAACTGCTTCGCGCTGTGCTGCGTCGCGCCCGCCTTCGCCGCCTCGACGGACTTCGCCCTCGACAAGCCGGCCGGGCGCGCCTGCCCCAACCTGCGCTCGGACGACTTCGGCTGCGGCGTACACACGCGCCTGCGCGACATCGGCTTCTCGGGCTGCACGGTCTACGACTGCTTCGGCGCGGGACAAAAGGTCGCCCAGGTCACCTACGCGGGGCAGGACTGGCGCCGGGCGCCGCATACCGCGAAGCAGATGTTCCGGGTGTTCCCGATCATGCGTGACCTGCACGAACTGCTCCGGTATCTGCACGAGGCGCAGTCCTTGGCACCGGCGCACCCGATCCACGGCCGGCTGCGTGCCGCCTACGAGGACACCGAGCGGCTCACCCGGGGCGAGCCCGCCGAGCTGCTCCGGATCGACATCGGGGCACTGCGGCAACAGCTCAACCCGCTGCTGCTGCAAGCGAGCGAGCTGGTCCGGGCCGGTGTCGGAGGCAAGAGGAAGGACCGCCGAGGCGCGGACCTGATCGGCGCCCGACTCAAGGGGGCCGACCTGCGTGGCGCGAGCCTGCGCGGGGCGTACCTGATCGGCGCCGACCTGCGCGGTGCGGATCTGCGGCTGGCCGACGTGATCGGCGCCGACTTCCGTGACGCGGACCTGCGCGGCGCGGACCTGACCGACGCCCTCTACCTGATCCAGTCCCAACTCGACGCCGCCAAGGGCGACCCCCACACCACCCTCCCCCCGACCCTCACCCGCCCCACCCACTGGACGTAACCGTCGCGCACGCCCGTCCGGGGAGGCGATGCGGTCGAAAGTGTCTTCGGTCCGGTCGTGGGTCCGGTCGTCGTCGCTGTCGGTCATGGCGCCGACCCCGCCGGGCATTCCTGAAGAGTTCGTGAGAGCCGACTGAACCGGTCGTGATTCGTGATCGATTCGCGAATGCTCGCGGGTGCTCGCGGGTGCTCGCGCGGCTCACCCGTCCCGCGTGCCGTACACCCACCGCACCTGGTACACCCCGTTCGCGACCCGATCGGACCGGGCTCTCAGGAGCTGCGCGATACAGGTCGGCCATACGGTCGTCCGAGACCAGATCACGCCCGCGAGCAGGCCCGGATCGACCGCGTCCAGTCGGGACAGGTCCACCCCCGACGCGTCGACCACCTCGGCCCGGACGTCGTCCTCCAGGCAGGTCGCGAGCCGGACCGCCGCAGCGGTCGCCGCGAACGCGTCCGTGCCGGGGATCGCGCCCCGCGGCGCCGACCCGTCGGGCGCGGCCGTCTCGCGCAGGAGGGCTTGGGCCGTGTCCAGCGCACGCGCGCTGTCCGCGAGCGCCGTCGCCAGCGCCGCGGCGAGCGCGGTCGGCCGCAGGGATGCCGAATGCGGCAGGTTGCTCAGGCGGTTGCCCAGGTGGCGGGCCTGACCGGCGGCCAGCGACAGCGCGATCAACGCCTCTCCCCGCCGGTGCCACGCCCCGCCCGAGAGCAGCGAGTCGAGCACGCGGAACGAACGTCGCACCGCTTCCCCGTGCCCGAGCACCCCGGTGTGGATCTCCCGGGTCCGGGCGCGCAGTTCGATCGCGGCCTCGACCGGCCCCCGGCCGACCGGCGCGCACGGTTCCGGGCCCACCGGGTCCCCACGTTCGAAGGTGTACAGCACCCGGCTCATCGCGTCCGCGAGCCGAGCCCATGCCCGGCTCTCGACCGGCGGATCGGCGACATCATCCGCGGCCGACAACGTACGCGCGTCGCACTCGGTGAACGTGCGTCGATTCCGGTCGGAAATGTTCATCGAGCCGCCTCCGCTGTCACATGTCGCGAACCGCACGTCGAACCGCGCGTCGAACCAGAGGACCGAACAGAAGGCGCCGCGCACAATTCGAACACGAATCGAACACATTCGGAAAGGCCCAGCACGAAAAACGGCCGGTGGAACCGCTTATGCGTGGCCCGCAGGCGCAGGATGATCGACCCGGATCGGGCGGGATCGCGAGGATGAGAAAGGCGCTTTATAAACAAAGCCACACGCCTATCCTCGTGGTTCACGATATCAGCCGTGAAGCCCTTTTCTCCATGAATGTGACACCCACAGTCACCTCACGAATCCCTCGCGTGACCCTTCCCGCCGGGCGCACGCACGGCGCATGTCCGGGGCGCGTCCGGCGCGCACACCGAAGGGCTCATGCGCCGACGGGCCGAGGGCGCGAACCGGCACCGGGCCCGTCGACGCACGCCCGCTCAGGCCCGGCCGAGCACGTATTCGAGCGTGTCCGAGCGAGCCCGGCCCAGTACGCTCTCGCGCAGTGCCTCGGCGAACTCCTCGACGGTGACCACCCCGTCGCCGTCCGCGTCCATCGCGTGCAGCCAACCGATCCGGTGCGGGGCCATGTCGTCCGCACCGAGCAGACGCGCGTAGTCATCCTGATCGATCCGGCCGTCCCCGTCCCGGTCCACCGCGGCGGCCACCCGGACCATCAGCGCGGCCATCGCGGCCCCCGGCGCGGCCTCGGCGAGCACCCGGTACTCGTCGGCGTCGACCACGCCGTCCCCGTTCGCATCCGCCGTCGCGCGCAACTCGTCCCACCACGCGTGAAAGGCCGCGTACATGACCTCCTCGTCCACTGCGGCCAGATCCAGTCGATCGCTGAACACCCGGGCGAGAGCGGCCAGGTCGGGCCAGGACAGCACCCCGTCGCCGGTCTGGTCCAGGATCCGCACGAACAGGTCGGCGAGTTGTGCGGCCGGGTCGGCCGAGCGATCGCGCGGACCGAACCGACGCAGCCCGCGCCCGGCCTCCCGCCTGGCCGCGATGTAGGTCGCCGCGAGCGGCATGTACACCCACTTCGTGGGCAGCAGATCACTTGCCACCGCGACGGTTCGACACGCGAGCGACACCGCGGTTCGGGCGCCGAACGGCACCCGGACGCGCTCGCCCAGCCGCTCCCGATAGATCGGCGGCAGGGTCGTCGCGACGGCGGTGCGGATCGCGCCGCCCAGCACCGCGCACCCGGCCGACCACACCGCCTCGGGGACGAAGGACAACTGCGCCGGCGCGGGCAACCGCCCGAGCGCGTCCAGCAGTTGCTCGACCCCGCGCCCGGCCGTCAGCTTCTCGCGCACGGTCTCGTCGAACCAGACCCGGTATTCCGCCACCGTGTCCGGCATCGCGCTCGCCGGCACCCCCAATTGCCGTCCCACCAGCAGCCATTCCGCGTACAGCTCGGCCTGCCGCTCGTCGTCGAGCGGATCGCCCCCGAGTTCGCACATCAGCACCATCGCGTCGAACACGGTCAGGTGCACCCATGCCTGCGCCTCCGGGTCGAGCGCCGAGTACGCGCGTCCGTCCGGATCCACGCCGTTGATGTGCCCGTGCAGCCGGCGCAGCCGATCCGCCTCGCGCTCGCGGTCCGCCTGGTCCTGGTAGAGCAGCCGCTGCAGGCTGAGCAGAGTCTGCTCGACCCGGCGCCACGGATGCCGCCGGTAGGTGGAGAACTCCACCACACCGGCACCGACCACCGGATGCGCGGTCTCCAGCACGATCGCCCGACCGATGGTGGTCAGCAGGCGCCATTGGCCCAGGTAGCGCCAGCTGAGGGAGCCGGCGCCGGGGAAACGTTCGGGGTGGTCCGGCATTCGGGGTGTGTCCGACATATGCGGCCTCTCTCGCGCCGATCGGCATGTAGTCAAGACGATACAATTCGTCACCATGTGTCGTGGTCGATCCGCAAAACCGCCGAACTCGGGTCGCGGGCCGGCTCCACCGACCAGTTTCGGAAGCGGTCACGATCCACCTCACCGAGACTGGAAGGGCCGACCCGGCCAACGCTGCCGGTGCCGGTCGGGCCACCGCCGAGGAGGGCAGCCGGATGGCAACCGTGATGGCCGAGAAGACGATGTCGCTGGACGGGTTCATCGCCGACCCGTCGGGCGGCGTGGCGGAGCTGTTCGACTGGTACTCGAACGGGAATGTGGAGACGCCCGCACCGGGCGGGGGGATGACGTTCCGCACCTCGGAGGCCAGCGCCCGGCACCTGCGCGAACTGGTGGTCAACACGGCGGCGGTCGTGACCGGACGCCGCCTGTTCGACCTCACCGACGGATGGGGCGGCAGCCATCCGATCGGCGTGCCGGTGTTCGTGGTCACCCACCACGTACCCGAGGACTGGGTCGCCGCGCATCCGCACGCGCCGTTCACGTTCGTCACCACCGGTGTGGAGCACGCCGTCGCGCAAGCCCGGGCGGTGGCGGGCGACCTGTCGGTGGGGGTGGGCGGCGCGGACATCGTGCGCCAGTGCCTGAACGCGGGCCTGGTCGACGAGATCGTGGTCAATCTGGTGCCGGTGTTGTTGGGCTCGGGCATCCGCTTCTTCGACCATCTCGCCGACACCCCGATCGAGTTGGCGGCGACCCGGGTGATCGAGGGCCGGCGGGTCACGCACCTGTACTTCCGGGTGGTCCGCCAGGGCTGAGGTCCCACCGCGCATCCGAAACCGGGGCGTGTCTCACCCCTCGCTCAGCACCGCCGCCAACTCCTCGACGGTGCCCGTCCACGCGTGCGCCGGCGGCGCCGCGAAGCCCACCAGGACGCCCTGTTCCGCGGCCGGCCCGTGCCACAGCTCGCCCAGTCCCCGCAGCGCGATCCCGCGCTCCGCGCTCCGCGCCAGCACCCGCTCCTCGACCGGCCCGCCCGCGGGGAAGGTCATCAGCACGTGCAACCCGGCCGGCACGCCCCACAACCGCAACGTCCCCGCCCGTTGTTCCGTCTCGAACCGGCGCACCAGATACGCCCGCCGCCGGCGATAGCTCATCCGCGAGGCGCGTACGTGCCGGTCGTAGTCGTGCCGGGCGAGCAGGTCGGCGAGAACGAGTTGGCCCAGCCCCTGGGTGTGCCAGTCGGCCCGGAACTTGGCCCGCACCACCGGTTCGACCAGATGTCCGGGCAGCGCCATCCAGGCCAACCGCAGGCCGGGTCCGAGCGTCTTGGACACCGATCCGCAGTAGGCGACGTGCTCCGGCGCCATGCCCTGGAGCGCGCCGATCGGCTGCCGGTCGTAGCGGAACTCGCCGTCGTAGTCGTCCTCCACGATCAACCCGCCGCTCGCGCGCGCCCACGTGCACACCTCGTGTCGCCGCGCGGGGCGCAGCGGCACGCCCGTCGGGTACTGATGCGCCGGGGTGAGCACCACCGCCCCCATCGCCGGATCGGCGGGCCGCCTCAGCCGCGCACCGCCGGCGTCCACCGGCAGCGGCAGCACCGCCGGCCCGGCGCGGCGGATCACCTCGCGGTAGACGTTGTGCCCGGGGTCCTCCATGCCCACCGCCCGTACCCCGGCCTCGGCGAGTACCCGCGCGAGCAGGCCGACCGACTGGTAGAAGCCCGATGTGATCACGATGCGATCGGGCGTGGTCAGCACACCGCGGGTGCGCCCGAGGTGTTCGGCCAGCGCGGTGCGCAGTTCGAGCCGGCCCTGTGGATCGCCCACGCCGTGGACGTCGGCCGGCGCCGCGGTGGTCAGCACCCGGCGGGTGGACCGCAACCAGGCCGAGGTCGGGAAGGCGGACACGTCCGGCATCCCGGGCCGCAGATCGAATCGCGGCACCGCCCGCAACGATCCACCGCCCGCCGTGTCCCGGGCGGCCGGCTCGGGCAGATCCGCCACTCGGGTCGCGGCCCCCTGACGCGCGATCAGGTACCCCTCGGCCACCAGCTGGTCGTACGCGGCGGTCACCGTCCCGCGCGCGAAGCCCAGCTCGGCGGCCAGCCCGCGGGTGGACGGCAGCGGCGCGCCCGGCGCCAGCCGCCCGGCCCGTACCGCCGCCCGCAGTGCGCGCTCCAGGCCGACGCGGCGACCCTCGGCGGTGTCCACCTCGACGTGCAGGTCGATCGCCTCGACCGGGAAACTGGACCAGTCCTCGAACACTTCACTGGATCTTAACGATGGTCCGGTGGCCCGCGTAGCGTCGCCTTCATCGCGGTCGACTACACCGGAACCACCGCATCCGCCTCCCCCAAGGACCCCCGCATGATCGTGTTCGCACACCTGAGTGACACCCACATCGACGGCGGCCCGCACGCGGCCGAGCGCACCCGGGCAGCCATGGCCCACCTGAACGCGCTCCCCCACGACCTGGACGCGGTGCTGGTCACCGGCGACATCGTGGACAACGGCCTGCCCGCCGAATACGAGGAGGCACGGGCGCTGCTCGCGTCCCGGCACCCGGTGCTGATCCTGCCCGGCAACCACGACGTGCGCGGGCCCTTTCGCGCGGGACTGTTCGACGAGCCCGAAGGCGACGAGCCGATCAACCGGGTGCACCACACGGTCGGCGGCGCGGTGTTCGCGCTGTGCGACTCGTCCATCCCGGGCCGCGCGGACGGCCTGCTGGCCGACGAGACGCTGTCCTGGTTGACCGGCGTCCTGGATGACACCCCCACCACCACACCGGTGTTCGTGGCCTTCCACCACCCGCCGGTGGAGCTGGGCAGCCCGGAGATCGACCGGATCCGCCAGTTCGGCGCCGAGCGGCTGGCCGACGTGATCGCCCACCGATCCAACGTGGCGGGCCTGCTGTGCGGGCACGCGCACACCGCGGCGGCCACCACGTTCGCCGGCAAGCCGCTGATCGTGGCGCCCGGCGTGGTGTCCACGATCAACCTGCCGTGGGAACGGGCGGACGACGACGCCCCGTTCGTCGATCCGAAGCTGCCGCCCGCACTGGCGTTCCACCGGCTCGACGACGAGGGTCGGCTGACCACACACTTCCGCACCGTGGTCTGATCGCCCGATGGCGTGCCGCGGCAACGCCAACGGAGCGAAGAGGGCTGCCGATGTTCGGACGACGTCGGCAGCACACGGGGGGCACGGCCTCGGCGGGTTTCGTGGCGGGGCCGGTGCGGGTGCGCGCGGCGGCGGGCACCGCGGTGGGCAACAGGTATCGGGCCGATTGCTCGCCACGACCTCGGAGGCGGGCGGACAGGACAACGCGACCGCGATCGTGTTGTGCGTGGATCGCCGCGGGGATCAGCCGGCCGACGGCTGGACGGCCTGAGCACCGGGCACCGCCCGCGCACTCACCGCGGCGTCGGCCGGCACGGGCTCGTGCGGTCGTCGCTCCGCCAGGTGGGCGAGCAGCAGCGCAGCCACTTCACGTGGTTGCTCGACCGAGGGCAGGTGGCCTGCCCAGGGCAGTTCGAGGTGCCGCGCGTTCGGCAGCGCCCCGGACGTCTCGGCGGCCATCGCGCGAAAGTCCGCGAGGTCGTGCGCGCCGGAGACGACCAGGCACGGCGCGGTGATCGCGGACAGGTCGACGTCGACGTCGGCCGCCCCCGGGGCCGGTGTCGCGTCGGCGGCGAGCCGCTGGTCGAACACGTCGCGCTGCATCACGCCCACCTGATAGCGGGTCAGCGCGTCCGCCGCGGGGCCCAGCCGGGTGTCCAGCACGAACTCCACCGCCGCGGCCGCGTCACCGGCCGCCAGCAGCGCCCGCTCGCGCGCCTCGATCGCACGCAGCGCCGGGGACGGGATGTGGCCCGGGCGGCCGGCGCACAACAGCGCGAGCGAGTCGACCCGATCCGGATGGCGGGCGGCGACCTCCAGGGCCACCGTGCCGCCGTGGCACGCGCCGACCAGGGCCGCGCGCCCGATGCCCAGCGCGTCGAGCAGGCCGAGCACGTCGTCCGCGTCGCGCCGCGGGTCGGTCGCGGGCGGCGTGCGGCCGAAGCCGGACAGGTCCGGCCGCACGACCCGGTATCCGGCGTCGATCAGCACGGACCACTGGGGATCCCACATCCGCCGGTCGCAGACCGCCGAGTGCAGCAACACCACGACCGGCCCGGCGCCGTCCCTGTCATGCGCAAGCGTCATGCGGCCGACTGTAGTGGGCCGCCCGAACCGGACAACCGGTTCTCGGCCGGCGCGCGGGTGGCTTCCACCTCCTTGTTTCCAGGCTTCGCGGTGCTTCGTGCGAGGATTTCCGAACGTGCGGTAGCCCCCACCGAGCGAAGGACGAGCGCGATGCGCGACGACAAGATCAGCGAATACCTGGACCGCCTCGCCGACCGGGTACCGGCGCCCGGGGGCGGTGCGGCCGCCGCACTGCACGCGGCACAGGCGGCCGCGCTGCTGGGGATGGTCGCGCGGTACACCACCGGCGACAAGTACGCCGAGCATGCCTCCTCGATCGCCCAGGTGGTCGCGCTCACCGACGAACTGCGGGGCGTGGCACTGCGGTTGGCCGAGGAGGACGCGGCGGCGTTCACCGCGGTGTCCGAGGCGTACAAACTGCCCCGGGACACCGACGAGGCCAAGGCCGTGCGCTCGGCCACGATCGCCGCCGCGCTGGTCGGCGCGGCCAAGCCGCCCGCCGAGGTGGTCGTGCTGGCCGCCGCGTGCGTCGAACTGGCCGAAAAGTTGTTGCCGATCGGCAATCCCAACGTGATCACCGACGTGGCCGCCGCGGCCGAGGCGGCGCGGGCGGCGGCGACCACGGCGCGGGTGAACATCGAGATCAACCTCGGCGGGATCCGGGACGAGCAGGCCCGCACCGAGTTCACCGCGCAGGCCGCGCGGGTGGACGGCATCGCCGTGCGCGCGGATCAGGTCACCGCGGCCGTGCGCAAGGAGATCGCCCGATGACCGCGACGGTGCTCTCCGGCAAGGACCTTGCCGCCGCGATCCGCGCCGAGACCACGACCCGGGCGGCGCTGCTCGCCGAGGCCGGCTCCCCGGTCACCCTCGCGGTCGTGGTGGCCACGGCCGACGAGTCCAGTGCGTGGTACGTGCGTTCGATCGCCGGGGCCGCCGCGAAGGTCGGCATCACCTGCGATGTGGTCGACCTGGGTGCGGACGCGAACGCGGAGGCGATCCGGGGCACGCTCGAGGCGCTCGGCGCGGACGACGGTGTGCACGGGATCATCCTGCAGACCCCGCTGCCGGACGGAGCGGCCCTGGAGGACCTGGCCGGCGCGATCGCCTTCGGCAAGGACGTGGACGGCGCCAATCCGCTCTCGCTCGGCCGACTGGCCGCCGGGCTGCCCGCGTTCGCACCGGCCACGGCCGAGGCGGTGGTGGCGATCCTGGATCACCACGGCATCGAACTCGCCGGCCGGCACGTCGCGGTGGTCGGCCGCTCGACGGTGGTCGGCAAGCCCGCCGCGCACCTGCTCCTGGACCGCAACGCGACGGTCACCATCTGCCACTCGCGGACCAAGGACCTGGCCGGGCTGACCTCGACGGCCGACGTGGTGGTCGCCGCGGTCGGCCGACCCGGCTTGATCACCGCCGAACACGTCGCGCCCGGCGCGGTCGTGGTCGACGTGGGCACCAACCCCACCGCCGACGGCGGCTTGGTCGGCGATGTGGACGCGGCGTCCGTGGCACCGGTGGCCGGCGCGCTCACCCCCGTGCCGGGCGGCGTGGGGCCGGTGACCACGGCGCTGCTGCTGAGCCACACGGTGCGCGCGGCGGCATCGCCCTGAGCCTGTGCCCCGGGCGTCGAAGCGGTGCGCCCGGGCCCGGTCTGCGGCCGGATGTACTCAAGCGCCGGTCGGGTGTGCTCAAGCGCGGGCCGGGCCGATCGACGCTCGGCGGCGAGTTCGGCGTGCACAGGCAGCCGGTTCGAGAATCGACGACGGGGTGCGGTCGAGCGGCACGGCGGCTGCGGTTGCGAGTGCGGTGGCGCCGGATCGGCCGGCGCGTAGTCACCAGCGGGCGACGCGGCGGCCGTCTCGTTCGTGCCGGCGGCCCGGGAGGTCGATGATCTCGGCGCCGGCGGCACGGAAGCGCTCGGCCGTGGCGCGGGCCCGTTCCGGGTCGAGGGCGAAGACCCACAGACCCGGTATCAGCACCGTCCGCACGACGCCGGCGATGACATCGGCCAGCAGGTTCTCCAACTCGGGCTGCTCCTCGCGCGAGGAGACACCGTTGTCCAGGCACACCACCGGTCGGCTCAGACCGAGGCCCTGCGCGTACGCGGTCAGCGCGTTGCGATGGGCGGCCATCTCCCAGGGATCGCGGGGATAGCACCGTAGGTAGGCGACGGGTGCGCCGACGAACGCGGGGGAGACGGTCGTCATGGCGACTGATTCCTTCCGACGATCGGCACGGACCCGCGGTCCCGCCTCGGCGCAAGTCAACACCGTCCCGACCGAAAGGTCTATACCAATATTGTCATCTCGGAGTAACTCCCGGGGACCGGCCGGCCCGCTCTCGGCGCCGGCCCCCCGGCGGCCCGGGGACGTACCGTGAAGAGATGAGCACCAACGATCCGGGCGGCCCCGGTGGCGGGGGTGCCACTCCGTCCGGGCCGGTTCCGTCCCAGCGCCGTCGACGCAAGCGCTACTTCGTGATGATGGGCATCTGCCTGCTGCTGTTCCTGCTGGCCGGCACGGTGGTCTACCGCTGGTCGTTCCCGGCCGCCGTGGGCATGACGGTGGTCGCGATGGCGATCCCTCCGTTCGCGGCGATCGTGGCCAATCGCCGTGAGCCCGGCGACCGGTGGTGGGACGAGTAGCGTCCGCCGTCCCGAAATCTCGGACCGGCGGTCGTGCGGTCACGGGACCGTCCGGTCGGCGATCGTGCGGTCACGGATTCGTCCCGACGCGGTGACAGTCGCCGGGACCACGAACCACGGCAATCGTCCGACCCGTCCCAGCCATCGACCCGCGAGCGCGCGGGCAGGGGGGAAGGGGGCCGAGATGCCCATCGATCCGGGTATGCAGGCGGCACAGCAGGCTCAGGCGTTCCAACACGACACCAACAGGCGAGTCTTTCGCGAGCAGGTGTCCGCCTACGACCGTCGCCGGCGCGGCGGGCGTTCGGGCGCCGGTGGCGTGTTCACGCTGCTGCTGGTGATCGGCGCGCTGGTCCTCGCCGCGAAGTACCCCGACCAGGCACACGACCTGGTCGACCGGGCCCGGCCGCTTCTGGACCGGGTACTCGGCTCGATCGACGACCTCCGCTGACCCGACCGAGCACGACGCCGGCGACGGGTCGATGCGGTCGGTGACGCAAGGGCGCGCCGTGCGTGCCCGGTTCGAGGGAAGTCGGACAACCGGGCAGTAGGGTCGGTGCCCGAGCGGCGAGTGCCGAGCGGCCGTCGAGTGGGGTCTGGCCGTGGGGCCGTCGGGCCAGGAGAGGACGTCGTCATGGGACCAGTCATCGCGGTCACCGGAGCGAGCGGGCAGATCGGTGGCCGGGTCGCCCGCCGGCTTGCCGAGGCCGGCACGGCGCAGCGCCTGGTGGGCCGGGACGCGTCCCGGCTGCCCGACTTCGACGGTGCGGTCAAGGCTCCCCCGGCGTCGTACGACGACGGGGCCGCGATGCGGCGGGCCCTGGAGGGGGCGGACACGCTGTTTCTGGTCTCGGCCCGCGAGAGCGCCGATCGGGTCCGCGAGCACATCACCGCCGTGGACGCGGCGGTCGCGGTCGGCATCCGGCGGATCGTCTACGTGTCCTTCCAGAGCGCGGCGCCGGACGCGACCTTCACGTTCGCGCGCGACCACTGGCACACCGAGCAGCACATCCGGGACACCGGGCTGCGCCACACGTTCCTGCGCGACAGCCTGTACCTGGCCGTGCTGCCCGCCATGGTCGGCGCCTACGGGGCCATCCGCGGCCCGGGCGGGCAGGGGCGGATCGCGGCGGTGGCACACGACGACATCGCGGACGCGGCGGCGGCCGTACTGCTCGGCGGCGACGCGCACGACCACCTCACCTACGACCTCACCGGCCCCGAGGCGATCACCCTCGCGGAGGCGGCGGCCGTGTTGACCCGCTTCACCGGGAGACTGATCGAGTACATCGCGGAGTCCCGGGACCAGGCGTACGCCTCGCGCGCGCAGTACAACGCGCCGGCCTGGGAGATGGCGGGTTGGGTGACCTCGTACGAGGCGATCGCCACCGGCGAGATGGCCAAGGTCTCCACCGCGATCCCGATGCTCACCGGCCGGCCCGCGCAGAACCTGGCCGGCTACCTGACCACGCACCCGCAGGCGTGGGAGCACCTCAAGGCGTAGCGTCCGACGGCGCAGAGGGCGAGGGCGCCTCGAGACGTGGCGTGCCCGACGGCACACGAGCCGGACCGGCGGCGACTCCCCCGAGCGGCCGTGCCCGGGTGCGGCCCGCTCCGGAGCCGGTTCTGCTGGGCCTATGCACCCCAAGCACCCGATCATCGAGCTGACCGAGTTGTTGATGCGCGAGACGGACCTGCCGCAGGATCGCGCGAGTGCCCTCGTGCAACGAATCTGGGACGCGGGCGTGGCCGAGGGCACCCGCCGGATGACGGAGGATCTCGCCGCCGCCAACCGGGAGACCGCGGAGCTGCGCCGCGCGCTCGACGACCAGTGACCGTGAGCCGGGCAGCCCCGCTGCTCGACGCCGTGGGCGTGGTGTCCCCGTTCGGGGTCGGAGCGGGACACCACGCCCGCCCGGCACCCGGGCGGCGCGCTACAGCGGCAGCGCGTTCGGGAGCGGGCTGACGGTGTTCAGGGTGTTCAGGCCGTCCGGATAGACGACGCTCGGGACACCGGCGACCCGGCCGCTGTTCGGGGTCGGCTCGTGCGCGTGGGCGGCGGATGCGCCGAAGGTCACGGCGAGGGCGGTGCCGGCCACTGCGGCGGCGATGTGCTTGATCATGCCCGGCCCAACGAGATCACGGGCACTTGGTCACCGCATGGCGCTCACCCGGACGGCCCGGTTCACCTGTTCGGCATTCGTAGCCCGCCGCGCACCGGGAACAGGAGCAGCGACTCGGAGGAGGGGTGCGGATGGCGGAGCACCGGAGCCGGCCGGCCGGCGGCGTGGCCCGATGATGCACGGCGGTCGGCTGCCGATGGGCCTGGTGTTCGCGTCGCTGCTGCTCACCTTCCTGGTGACGCGGACCATCACCCGACTGATCCGGGCCGGTCGGGGTCCCTTTCGCAACGTCAGCAGCGGCGGTGTGCACATCCATCACGTGGTACCCGGCATCGTGCTCGTCCTGATCGGCGGATTCCTCGCGGTCGGCACCGGCGAATACCTGGTCGCCCGGGCGGTCGCGGGGGTGGTGCTGGGGATCGGCGCGGGGCTGGTGCTGGACGAGTTCGGGATGATCGTGCACCTGGCCGACGTGTACTGGACCGAGCAGGGTCGGATCTCGATCGAGGCCACCGTGTTGACCGTCGCCGCGGTCGGCTTGGCGGCGAGCGGGTTCGTGCCCTTCGACGCGACGCCGGAGGGCGACGCCATCGACGATCGCGTGGCGTGGGTGGTCGTGTTGCTGCTCGATGTGGTGATGGCCGCGATCACCTTCGCCAAGGGCAAGGTCGGCACCGGCGTGATCGGCGTGTTCATCCCGATCGTCAACATCGTCGCGGGGATCCGACTGGCCCGACCCGGTTCGCCGTGGGCCCGGCGGTACTACCGCGACAAGCCCCGCAAGCTGCGCCGCGCCACCGCGCGGGCGGCTCGCCGCGATGCCCGCTGGAAGCCGATCCGCCGCCGTTTCGAGGACACCATCGCGGGCCGACTGGTGGTCGCACCCGCTCTCCCGTCCGTGGCACCGACGCCCGAACCACGGGGACGACGCGAGGTCCACGGCGCGCGCCACACCTGGCGCCGGGTGGGGGCGGGCGCCGGGTGATCGGGCACGGCGCTCCGGGCGCAGGGTAACCGGGGCGGCGCGCGCCCGACGCCGCGACGCCGCACACGTCACGTGCTCCGGGACCGGTGACCCCGCCCCCGGTCATGCGTTCGACAGGGGTGGAAGTCGTGCCAGCCCCGGAGGTCGGGAGCCCCGTTTCAGGGCCACGAAGGCGTCACGGGGGGGTGTCGTCTAGCCGAGTTGGTCGCCGGTGTAGCGGAAGATCGCATTGCCGGGGTTGACTCCCCAGACGTTGCCGTCGATGCCGGCGCCGATGTCACTCAGCACGCCGGGGATCTTCACCCAGGGGTTGGCGTCGTGGTTGGTGAAGCGGTAGACGCTTCCGGCGGAGTCCAGGCCCCAGACGTTGCTGCGGGATCCGGCGGAGACGCGCACCAGGCTTCCGCTGATCTTGACCCAGTGGTTCGCGGAGGCGTCCTGGTCGCCGATGTAGCGGAAGATCTCGTTGCCCTTGTTGACTCCCCACACGGTGCCGTCGGCGGCGACGCCGATGTCGCTGAGGACTCCGGGGATCCTCACCCAGGGGTTCTTGTCGTCGTTGGTGTACCGATAGATGCTCCCGGCGGAGTCCAGGCCCCACACGATGGTCCGTGAGCCGGCGGAGATGCGCACCAGGCTGCCGGGGATCTTGACCCAGTGATTCGCCGAGTCCCGGTCACCGATGTAGCGGAAGATCTCGTTCCCGGCGTTGACCCCCCACACGGTGCCGTCGGCCGCGGCGCCGATGTCGCTGAGGACCCCGGGGATCCTCACCCAGGGGTTGTTGTCGTCGTTGGTGAACCGGTAGACGCTTCCGGCGGAGTCCAGTCCCCACACGATCGTGCGCGACCCCACCGAGATCGCGGTGAGACTGCCGGTGATCGTCTTCCAATCGGCCATGTCGAATCCTCCCCTTGATGCCGGACGTTCACCGGATACCTACGGAGAACACGACCCGACCAAACGGTTCGATCATCGAATGGCCGGAACGATCACCCCGGGCCCGTCACCCGTCGCCCGATCACTCCAGGTACACGATCCGGCACGCGAAGACGTCCCCGGAGGGCTTGGCCGAAAGCCCTGTCCCGCGAACGAGGGACTGGACACGACGGCCCACCCGTGCCTCCCGGCGACAGACGATCGATCGCCGATTCCGGAGGACCGCATGCCGCGGGACGTCGAGTTCGACCCCCCGCCCCCACCCGGATCAGCCCGGACCCCGAGTCGCCGCGGACGTGGCGGTCGGGCGTTGGCGTGCGGCCAGGACCGCGATGTCGTCCTCGGGCTTGTCGGTGATCATGCGTGCGATCAGCGTGTCGACCAGACGCACCAGTGGGGTCTCGGCGGTCAGCCCCACCCGGGTCAGCCGTTGCAGCGACTCGCCGATGTCCTCGCCCCGGCGCTCGATCAGGCCGTCGGTGTACATCACCAGGACCCGCTCGGGTTCGCCGCGCCGGCGCACCGAGGTGTAGCCGCCGAACCCGGTGCCCAGCGGCGGCCCCACGGGGACGTCGACGAGTTCCGCCGCGTCACCCGGACCGACCAGCAGCGGCGGCAGGTGGCCGGCGCTGGCGAAGGTGACCGTACCCGCCGCCGGGTCGACCAGGACCAGCAGGCAGCTGGCCACCCGTTCGATGCCCGCCTTGGTACTGGTGCGGTCCACCGCCGCCAGGATCTCGTGCGGCTCCAGGTCGGAGCGCGCCTGTACCCGCAGCAGTGCCCGGAACTGGCTCATCTCCACCGCGGCCTGCACCCCGTGTCCCATCACGTCGCCGACCGCGAGCAGCGTGCGACCGCCGCTGAGCGCGACCGCGTCGTACCAGTCGCCGCCCACCTCGACGCTGCTGCCCGCGGGTCGGTAGCGCGAGGCCAGCTCGATGTCCGGGTGAGGTGCGTCCGGGGCGGCCAGCAGCGCGTGCTGGAGGGCGAGCGCGATGTCGTGCTCGTGCGCGTAGCGGCGGGCGTTGTCCACGCTGACCGCCCCGCGCCGGGCCAGGTCCCGGGCCAGCACCACGTCCTCGGTGGAGAACGCCTGCGCCGTGCCGTGGCGGGCCAGGGTGACCATGCCGATCGCGCTGCCCCGGGCGACCAGCGGCAGGGCCACGATCGAGTGCAGGCCGACCGAGCGGAAGATGTCGACCCGGTCGGGGCTGGACACCTCGCGGGCCAGTTCCTCGTCGCTCACCCGGTTGACCACCACCGGGCTGCGCTCGCTCAGGGCGCGCGGCACCATCGAGCCCTGTTGGTAGTCCACGTTCTCGCCGGGTCGGCGCAGGATCGCGGCCTGCTCGGCCATCCCCGGCCGGTGCGACAGGGCGGCGCGCCACATCCGGACCATGTCCTGCGGCGCGTGCGGGGTGCCGTTGGCGCCCTCGACCGCGAACACGTCCACCGCGGCCACGTCGCCGAGCTCGGCGACGAAGAGTTCGGCCAGCTCCTCGCAGGTCTCCACCAGGTCGAGGGTGGTGCCGACCCGGGTCGCGGCCGCGTCCAGGAAGGACAGGCGCCGACGGGCCGCGTCCAGTTCCATCCGGGTGCGGTGGGACTCGGAGACCTCGAGGATGACGCCGGCCAGGCCGACCACCACGCCATCGTGCTCCAGGCGGTGATAGGCGCCGTGCCACCAGCGGCGGTCGAACGGGCCCGCGTGGGTAACTCCGGTGGAGGTGGCCTCGCGGGCCACGCCGTCGCGCAGCACCGCCCGCAGGATCTCCTCCTGGGCGTCCACGTCCGGAAGCACCTGGCCGATGGTCCGGCCCAGGTGCTCCTCGGCCGAGACGCCGTTCATCCGGGCCAGGGCCGGGTTGACGTAGAGGTAGCGCAGACCGGGGCTCATCACCGCGATCGCGGCGCGCGTGCCGTCCAAGAGGCCCTGCAACACCGCGTAGGCGCCGACCTCGCGCGAGTCGGTGCCTACGGCCCCGACCAGGCGTGCCACCGCACCGGTCACGGCGTCGACCTCCGGCGCCGTCATCGGCGGGTCCGCGAACTCGTCCAGCGCCACGCCTGTCCTCTCCAGCCCCGGGTCCCGCGAGGCGCCCGGCTCCCGGAAGCCGCCCTTCGGGTTCCAGTCTGGGCCACGGGAACCCGAACGCGCGAGCGGCAGGCCGCGCGGCGTTACACCATCGTGGCCAGGATCTCCTCGACCATGGCCATGGTCGTACCCGGATGCAGGAACGCGAAGCGGGCCACCGTCTCACCCTCCCAACCGGTGGGTGTGACGAAACCGATCTGGCCGGCGAGCAGCCGATGCGACCACTTCAGGTAGTCGTCGGCGCTCCACCCGGTGCGACGGAACAGTACGGCGGACAGCTCCGGGTCGCGGATCAGTTCCAGGTTCGGGGTGGCGCGGATCAGCTCCGCGGTGTCCCGGGCCAGGGTGAGCGCGGTCTCGATGGCCTCGGTGTACGCGTCGGTGCCGTGCACCGCGAGCGAGAACCACAGCGGCAGGCCGCGGGCCCGGCGGGTGAGGTGGTAGGCGTAGTCGGTCGGGTTCCACTCCTCGGGCGCGTCGGTGTGCAGGACGTCGAGGTAGGACGCGTCCTGGGTGTGCACGCCGCGGGCCAAGCCCGGGTTGCGGTACACCAGCGCCGCGCAGTCGAACGGCGCGAACAGCCACTTGTGCGGGTCGACCACGAAGGAGTCGGCCAGCTCGATCCCGTCGTAACGGGCGCGCACGCTGGGCGCGAGCAGGCCCGCGCCGCCGTAGGCACCGTCCACGTGGAACCACAGGTCGCGCTCGCGGGCGACCGCGCCGATCCCGGCCAGGTCGTCGATGATGCCCGCGTTGGTCGTGCCGGCGGTGGCGACCACGCCCACCACGTCGTCGGCGTCCGGATCGGCGTCCAGCGCGGCGCGCAGCGCCTCGCCGGTGAGGCGGTGGTCGGTGGTCTTCACCACGAGCGGTTCCATGCCGATGATGTGCAGCGTGTTGCCGATCGAGGAGTGCGCCTGGTCGCTGACCGCGATCCGCAGGCGCTCCCGGGCGGTGGCGCCGGTACGTCGCCGACCCATGTCCCGGGCGACCACGAGCGCGGACAGGTTGCCCGCCGAGCCGCCGCTGACGAAGCAGCCGCCGGCACTCGCGGGCAGTCCGGCCAGGTCCGCGATCAGTCGCAGTACCTGGTTCTCGGCGGCCACCGCGCCGGCCGCCTCCAGCCAGGAGATGCCCTGGAGCGACGCGCACGAGACGACCATGTCGAAGAGCAGCGCGGCCTTGGTCGGCGCGGCCGGGATGAAGGAGAGGAAGCGCGGGCTGTCGCAGGAGATGACCGCCGGCGCGAGCTGGTCGGCGTAGATCGACAACACGTCGCCCGGGTCGTTGCCGTGCGCGCCGATCAGGCCGTCGAGCGCGCGGTCGAGCTTGTCCTTGCGCCCGGGGTGGTCCAGCGGCACCGGGTCCAGGGCGAGTCGCTCACGCATGTAGTCGAAGACCAGGTCGGCGAGGGCGGGATCGTACCGGTGCATGCGCATACGGGACTCGGCAATCTCTCGGCGCGTTCGGGCGAGACACCCGCGCAGGGTTGGGTGCCCGCGAGGGGGGCGTTTCCCGCGCGGGTGGCGTTCTCACGAAAGCCGGATGAGGGTGCCGGGTCGGTCTGCACCGGCAGCTCAAAGCCTACGTACGGGTGTGCGATCGGGCCAAGAGGTTGATCTTGCGCGCCGACGCCGATCTATTGCGTCTCCACTCCCTGCCAGGCCGTTCCGTTGCGCCTGACCAGCCGGGAAAGCACGACACAGCTCTTCGAGCGCACCACGAACGGTTCCGCGGCGATCCGCTCCAGGACCTGCTCGAAGTGCTGCACGTCGGCGGCGAGCAGGTGGATCACCGCGTCCGCGTCCCCCGTGACGGTGCTGGCGGAGACCACCTCGGGAAACTTCGCGAGCGCCTTGCCGATCTCGCTCGGCGAGGTGCGCCCGACGCAGTACAGCTCGACGAACGCCTCGGTGGTCCAGCCGAGCGCGGCGGGTTCGACGGACGCGGAGAAGCCGGTGATCACGCCGGCGGCCAGCAGCCGGTCCACCCGCCGCTTGACCGCGGACGCGGACAGCCCGACCCGGGTGCCGATCTCGGCGTAGGTCGAGCGCGCGTCGTCGATGAGCGCAGTGATGATCCGGCTGTCCAACGGGTCCAGCGCCATCGATCGGGTCTCCTGGGGTACGGGTCGGGCGGGTTCGGGCGGACGGGGCACAGTGACGGTAGCCCACCAGGGCTTCGGTACCCGATTCGCGCGCACTCACGGCGTGCTGCGCGCGGGCAACGAGCGATACGGCGCGGGACGGACGGACGCCGGCGGGCCCGGTGCCCGGTGCCCGCCGGCGTGGTTGTCCGATGGTAAGTACTCTCCGTTGTCCGGGAGTTCACTTCGCGGACGCACCGATGCGCATTAATCGAAGTCGGACTCGGGGCCCGGCGACCCGCTCGCACAGGACAGGTTGCCCGGACCGGCCGTGGTGATCGCCGACGACGCGGAGTTGCCACGGGACCGCGGCGCGGGCGCCGATCGGCCGCTCCCGGCGCGGCGCTCGTCGCGACCGGATCCGGGCATCGTCGTCGTCGGCGACGCGGACGGGGGGTGTGCGGGCTTCGCCGGCCGGCGGGTCGAGGCGAAAAAGGCCGAGCGCGAATTGTTGTCGTCCCCGCAGAATTCGGTCGACGGCGAACCGATCGGAACGAAGCTGCCGCGCGCCTGCGGGTCGACCGGTGTCGGCGGAGCGGGGGTGCCGATCCGAGCGAAGGTGAGCCGACGGGAGTCGGGTGCCGATCGGTAGCGGCGGACGGCGGCTCGATCGGCCCGGAACGGGTGGTGGCGTGGCGGCGACGAACCGTCTGGCGCGAGGGGTCCGCTTCGTGGCGTGTACGGGCAGCTCCGCACGCGCCGCCCGCGCATAGCGTGAGGTGATCCCGCGCCCGCGAACGCGGGCCGGGGGTCGAAGTACCGGCAGAGGAGACGAGAAGATGAGCATCAAGGTCGCAGTGATCTACCACGACACCGCGGAGTGTGTTCGGGCGTTGGCCGACGCGGTGGCGGCGGTCGCCTGGAACACCGGCGCCGAGGTGCGATTGCGCAGGCTGCCCGAGGCGACTCCGGACCGGCCACCGACCGACGCGAAGGCGGATCCACCGGCAACAGCGCGGGACCTGACCTGGGCCGACGTCGTGGTGCTCGGTGCGCCGGCCCGGGACGGCGATGTCGTCGCGTTGCTGCGCCGCCTCGCCGACTCGGCCATCGGTCCAGCGACCGCGTCGGCCGCGCGCGAGATGCGGGACGAGTGGGAACGCCGCACCGAACAACAGGTGTTCGGCGTCTTCGTCACCACCCCCGCGCCCGGCACGCGGCACGGAGGGCTGATGCGCAGCTTCGGCATCGTCCACCGGCCCGCGTCCGGCGATACGCGGAACGGGCCGGAGCGCTCGGTCGCCGCGCCCGCGCCCTCCGGTGGCACCGACGACCCGACGCTGCTGTCCTTCGACCTCGCCCGGACCCAGACTCGGCGCTGCGTCGCGATCGCGGCGGCGTTGCGGGCGGAACGGGCGTTGACGGTCTGAGCGCGCGGGGCGGCAGGGCGGGGGTTGCCGCGCGTTGAGCCGGGTGGGAGGTAGGGAGTGGGCGGCCGGCAGCTGCTCGGAGTGGAAGCGGGAGGCTGCCGGCCGGGGCCGCGGTCCGGCGCGGGCGCTCAGCCGGTTCGGGACGTCGGGTGTGTCGTGCCCAGGTGACGCGGGCCCTCGGGTGGTTCGGGGGTGGGTGCGAGTACCGCGGTGGCTGTGTCGAGGAGTTCGAGGAGGGTTCCGGAGAAGTCGGGGAGCAGCGAGATCACGACGACCCACGCGTCGAGCAGGCCGGGGGCGTGGGGCACGCCGGATTCCGCGTCCTCGGCGCCTTCCACGCCTTCCACGCTTTTTACCCGTTCCGGAGCTTCGACGCCCCAGCGCTCGGCCACGATCGCGCGGAGTTCGTCTCCCCGGGGACGCCACGCCCGTGCCCCGCCGGCGAGATCCCGATCGCCCAGGATGCACAACGCCTGTGCCGCCGAACCGCAGTGGCGTGCGATGTCCGGCGGGGTGAGCGCACCCGTGGCCAACCCCCGCTGCACCCATGGCGTGGCCCGCCGGTTGTCCGTCGCATCCACCCGCAGCCCTTCGAGCAGCGCTTCACGCGGGCAATCCGGATGGTTCATCAACACGTGGGTGACGAACCGCGACAGCGGCTGCTGCCGCATCGCCCGGATCACCGCCGGCCACGGCAGCGGCCCCCACTCCGCCAGGAGCGCGTTCGGCTCACAGTCGGAGCGGCGAAGCTCCGCCACGAGCCGATCCGGGGACTCGGCCACGGCCAGGCGGGACCGGAGTTCGGCGAGGCCGTCCGGGTCGTCGAGCACCGCGAGCGCGGCCTCGACCATCCGCTCCGCCGGCGAAGGGCCGAACGACGCGGTTCCGCAGGCACGTTGGGCCTCGTCCGCCCACGCCCGCACCTCACCGGGGCGGCCGAGTTCGCACAACGCGACCGGCACCCGCAACCGCATCGCCTCGGTACGCGGCACCAGGTGCCGCAGCACCGCGCGGACCACCGGCGCATACCCGGCCGCGGCTGCCACCCACAACCGCTCGACGGCCACCCCCCGGTCGATCCCGCCGAGGCGCCACAACAACCGCTCGCTCGGCGGGATCCGACCCGGCCGGCCGGTGCGATCGGTACCGGTGAGGATCCGGACGCACTGGCCGCGGGTGACCGGCGCATGCACCAGCAGCAGTTCGTTCACCTCCGGATCGTCCAGGTCCAGGAGTTCCACGATGCCGGCGGCGCACTCCCGCCCGCTGCTCGCCCGGGCCAGGATCGCGCTGCGCCCGTGCACGGCCTGCGCGTATGCCCACAGTGCCGTGCCGGTCCCCGCGTACCGCAGGAACCGCCGGGCCCCGTCCGGGTCCAGGCCGGTCACGAAGGCACGTTGCGCGTTCGGCGCGGCACAATCGAGCAGGCACCGAAAGGCCGCCTCCGGCGCGGACGGCTCCCGGTCGACGTCGTCCGCCTCCCGGGTGTCGTGGCCGTCCCGGATGTCGCGGACGTCGTGGTGCTGCCGGGTGTCGCGGATCCGCGGTGGCGTCCATCCTCCGCGTGCGGATCCGCGGATCGCCCGCTTCACGATCTCCACGAGGCTGCCGCGGTCCCCCTGCACCAACGTATACATGCGCCGCCACGTGTCCGGATCCGCACCCAGCCGATCCACCTCGGCCACCAGCGCCCGTCGAACCTCGGGCCGCTCCAGCGGCAGACACGAGAGCACCGTCGCGACCGGGCGCGCCTCGGCCAGGACCCGGTGGATGTCCAGGAAGCCCTCCGCCAACCCGCGCCGCAACGCGGCCCGCCACTTCGCGGAACGCTCGCGATCCGTCTCCTGCGCGAACAGTTCCATCGGCACCCGAACCGCCGACGCGATCACCTCGCGGGAGTTCTCCCGTGCGGCCGGACTCGACACATCGTCGGGACAGTCCGCCCGGATGGTGAACACGGCCGTGCCGGGGTCGTCGAAGGGATGGCGGGCGATCTCGGCTCGAACCAGGTCCCAATCGAGGTCCCCGGCCAGGAAGTCGGCGACACCACCGGCGAGAGCACGCCGATCTTCGCGACCGGACCGCGCCGGCGGCAGCGCGGGACGGAGTCGCCCGTCCGACCCCCGGTGGGTGATCCGCATGGCAACCAGCGCGAGTTCCTTCGGGTCCGGCTCCCGCATCGGCTCCCCCGCCACCGCGCCGTGCCAATCCCCGGATCCGGGCCCCGCCCGCCGCACGAAGTCGTCGAGGGCGGATCGCCCGCCGAGTTCGCGCAACCGTCGTACCCGGTCGAACAGCACGGCGGGCGGCAGCAGCCGACCGACGGTCACCAGGGCATGCACCAGCAGCCGAGGAAACGGTGCGTACAGGGCCGGCAGCAGCCGGGCAACCCGGCCCTCGCTCCCGTACTCCTCCCACAACAGCCGATGAACCAGGCCGTCGCGCGCGTCCCACCGCGGGTCCGCCGGATCCGCCGCGGCCCAGACGGCCCGGCGCAGCGAGTACAGGAACCAGGGCTCCCGATCCCGAAGATACAGATTCACCGCCAACTCCGGCCGCCCCAGCGCCGCCGCGTCGAAGAGCACGGCCGGGTCGGTGGCCTCATTGGCGACCAGCGCCCCCAACAGTTCCGGATCGCCCGACGCGAACACGCCATTCGTCAACGCGGCGGACAACCCCTGCCCACGCGCGACCACCTGCCGCGCCCTGTCCCGCAACCGGCCCGCCAACTCCCGCGCCCCGCAGGCACCGAGCCCTCGCGCGGCGACATCGAACGCCACCACGACACAGGTATCCTCGACATCCACCACGCCACTCCGATCCGCCCGTCCACCCTCGGCGCCATCAGTCTGCGGTGTGCGATGGGCCCGCCGGCGCAGGGCCGCACGGACCAACCGGGTCGGCGTCGCGGCCGGGCGGACGAAGGCACCGAGTACGCGGGGCGCAATCCGCCGGAAGTCCTCTTGTGTCGATCCGGGTTCGCGCTCCGGGTCTGTGGGCTCGCGGCGGGGGCGGCAGGCGCGCGTGATCGGGACATCCACGGTGGGTTGGACATCGGGGTGGCCCCGTCGGCGTCGGGGCCTCCACCAGCGACGTCATCGGCTTCGAGCGGGCTCCGGCGGATGGCCGTGGACATATCCAATTCACGCGCGTTTCGCGATATGGGGGGTGAAGTGGATCTTGCCCGGTGACCCGATGGTAGGTTTCTCCCGATTGTCAGCCGGTGCGACCGGATCCGGCCGCCTCATCGGGCCCGCCGGACGGCGGCCGTGATGCGAAACGAGTCCCGATGTCCGAAGACGGTACGCGGCATGCGCGCGACGCCCGCCGCACGACGGTTCCCACGTCCCTTCCCCGCCCGAAGCGGCCATGGCACCGTCGGCGCAGCGAGAGCGCGTCGATGCCTGCGGCCGCCGCGACCGGACGGGGGCAGGTCCGGGGTATCGCGGTGATCGCCTGCGCGTTGGCCGTGTTGGCCACGTCCAGCGCGTGTGGGGGCGGTGACGACGAAAAGGCCGATTCCCCGGCCGCGGGCGCGCGGTCACCCGGGCAGTCGGCACCTCCCGTCGCGCCCGGCACACCCGCGGCGTCGGCCTCCGCTCTCGCCTCCCCCGACGCCGCCCCGACGGGCTCGACACTGAGGTCGTGCGCGACCGTCACCGCGACCGCGAAGCCGACCCGGGGCACCCTCAGCAAGGACGACCTGCGCTCGGCCTCGACCAACTCCGTGCCGCTGACCGGTGACGAGGTGTTCGGCCTCCCCGAACTCTCCTACAAATACCCGGGCGGCACGCTGACCCGGACGTGCGTGAAGATCCTCGACAACTGCGCCCCGATAGCCTCCGACAAAGCCGCCGAGCTGATCGCGAAGTTGGGTTGCACCCGTGCGGTCGCGGCGCTGTACGTGGACAAGGCCAACAACGTCCAGACGACCGTCGGCGTGTTGGAGATGCCCACCGCGATCGCTGCGGCAACGCTCGCCGAGAGCGATGCGGGCGCGTACAACCAGGTCGAACAACCCACCGCCCCGATCACCAAGACGTTCGAGGACGGCGCCGCGTACAGCTGGGTCAGCGAATCGCTGTACCGCTACTTCATCTACGAGATGACCGGTCGGATGGACGGCACGGACCGCACGCCGGCCGAGGTCGACAAGCACGTCGCGGCGCAGAACGCCGTCTACCACCTCGTGGGCGACTCCCTGGACCGCCGCTCGGCCGCGGCGGGGTCCTAGGCCGACGGCCGTCCCCGGCCCGACGGCAGGCCCGGGCAAAGGCGCTGGAAACGGTGCGGGGGGCGGTAGGCACCGGTTCCAGCGCGTTGCCGGGCGTGGGGTCGTGCTGGTCGCCGAGGGATCGCACGGGGCGAGTCGGCGGCGCCGAGCGTGTCCTGGGCCCGGTCCGGTGGATCTAGGCGACCAGCGTCGACGAGTCGGCGGTCCGGGCCGGGGGCATCGGGTTCGCCGTCGCGCTTTGGGGTTTCAGGGACGCGCCCGGGAGGTCGGGGAAGGTGAGGGTCTGGGCGCGGAGCAGGTTCACGGCCGCGCGCGGCGACGGATCCTGGAGGCGCAGTTGTCGAGCGGAGCTGCTGCCTTCCTCCAACAGCCGTCGCGCGACGGTACGGACGAAGGCGAGGTCGCCGGAGGCGACCAGGTCCGGCATCAGTTCCTCGATCAGTTGCCACACGACCACGCGCGCCGAATCGGTGGCCATCGTCGTGGGGTCGATCAAAAGGCCTTCGAGGCCCGAGCGGGCGGCTCGCCAGGTCGCGGCACGCAACCATGCCTGGGAGTGCCGTCGGGGTTGCTCGCCGCTCTCGGCCGCCCGAACGCCGCGTTGTACGAGGGCACGGAAAAGGAGGGCGATCAGGACGGAGGTGTCCACGTCGGGACAGGCGTCGCAGATGCGCATCTCGATCGTTGGCACGTGTGAGGACAGGCGCAGGTCCTGGTAGTGCATGCCGAGGTCGAGGATCACTCCCGAGCGGACCATGCCCTCCAGCATGTCGTCGTACTCTCGGGCCGAGGCGAAGCCGTCGGCCGGGCCCGCCGAGGGCCACCGCTGCCAGAGCATGTTGCGCCAACTCGCGTAGCCGGTGTCGACACCGAGCCAGTAGGGCGAACTCGCCGACAACGCCAGGAGCGTGGGCAGGTGCGGCGAGATCCAGGACATCGCCCGCGCGGCCACGTCGCGATCCTCCACGCCGACGTGCACATGCAGTCCGCACACCACCTGCTCCTCCGCCACCAACGCGTAGTCGCGTTTGATCGCGGCATAACGATCGCCTTCGGCCTGTGGCGAGTCCGCCAGTTCCATCAAAGGCGCGGTCCCCGAGGCGATCACCGCGACCCCGATCTTCTCCGCGGCTTGGGCCAAGAGTGTCCGAGAGCGGATCAAGTCGGCACGCAGGTCGGCGAGTTCGAGATGGGGCTCGCTGTTGGTCTCGATGGACGCTTCCTTGGCTTCACCGGTGAAACCAACCGCCGGAAGTTCGGCGAGCAGTTCCGTACCGGCCGGGCTCAACCGCCCGGTGCGTCGGTCGACGATGTGAAACTCTTCTTCGACACCCACAGTCCGAATCGACATATGTCCCCTTGAGATGTGTATCGCGTCCGTTGTCGTGCGCGGCGCGTCCGATGGCGGCGCCGGATCGGCGCCCGTGGAACGGGACTGCTCGAATTCGGTGCGGCACCCGGCGCCGAAGGCGCGCACAAGCCTGTGCCGACTGGTCCAAGGCGCCCGAAACCCGTTGGCCTACAAGGCCGTTGGACAAGACTGCGACCCCGTGACCGTGCTGCCAAGTCCCATTGGGTCCAGGAAGTCTTGCGCTCAGCGCGCCTGGTTCTGGGCCTCGATCGCACATGGTCGCGTTAAGGGGCACGGAATCCCATTCGTCACCCGGTGCGCCGGCCCGTACCCGCTGTGGAGCCGACGGGTGCGCGATATGGCTATCGATCGCGGGCGGCGACGTCGAGGATGAGGCCGACCCACGGGCAGGCCCGGGGCTTGGTTCACCTTGCCGTGACCGAGACCGACCGTCGAACCTGTTCGTCGTGTCCCACGTCGTCCGGCGGGGTCCGCAGGCGGCACGGGCGTCGCAAGGACCCCGCAGGGCGCGCGGGAGGAACGGGCGGAAGAGCAGGTGTCCGCCCGGAACTCCCCTCCCGTGAGTCGTTGCCGGCTCGCGGTGGTCGACCGCCGACAGCGAATCACGGAACGGCGACCGCCGTCCAGGGTTCGGCACCATCCGGCCCCCTCATGGGGTCGTGAGGGAACCGTGATGGTTCCTCCCCCTTGGCATCCGAGGCGTTGGATCCCATGATCGACTTCGTGATCCGATACCTACACACACGCTCGGCCGTTGCCCTGGGCGCGATGTCCCTGGCGCTGTACGGGCCTGTGTCCGCCGCGGCGGCCGAGCCCGCTCCACCGGCCGAGGCGACGTCGGCCAAGGTGGAGTTGGTACTCGACCTGTCCGGTTCGATGAAGCAGAACGACGCCGGCGGGCAGACCCGGCTGGAGGCCGCCAGGCAGGCGGTGAACCGCATCATCGACGCCGCTCCGGCCGACGCCCGGGTGGGCATCCGCGTCTACGGCGCCACATATCCCGGTGCGGACAAGGCCGTCGGCTGTGCCGACACCCAACTCCTGGCACCGGTCGCGGTGATGGGTGAGAGCGCCAAGGCCGCGGCCAGGCAGCGGGTCGCCTCCCTGAACGCGGTGGGATTCACTCCCATCGGCAACGCCCTGCGCGCGGCCTCCGACGATCTCGGCACCGAGGGCGAGCGGCACGTCATCCTCGTCTCCGACGGCGAGGACACCTGCGCGCCTCCGCAACCATGCGATGTGGCACGAGAGTTGAACGCGCGCGGCACGAAGTTGACGGTCGATACGGTCGGCTTCAACGTCTCCGGGGCGGCCCGGGACCAACTCAAGTGCATCTCCACCGCCGGCGGTGGGGTCTACGCCGACGCGAACGACACCGACTCGCTGGTATCCAACATGTCCAGCCTCTTTCGGCGGGCCTGGACCCCCTACGACGCGTCCGGACGACCCATCCGGGGCGCGACGACCGGCTGTGCGAACGCGCCGATGGTCGAGGACGGTCAGTACCTCGACGCCTTCGTCACCAGTCGGGACCTGTGGTACCGCATTCGCAAGAATCCGGACGAGGACCTTGCCATCGGCGCCACCGCGATCTTCTCCGAACGCATGCGCGCGGGCGACGACCGGGACAACTCCGCCTTCCTGACCCACCTGTTCATCCGCTCGGGTCCCGCGGACCAACCCCAGAGCTGGATTCTGAAGGAGGGCGTCGCCTTGGAGGCGAACAACATCGTCACCACCGGCGCGGCCGGCGGGACGAACAGTTCCGCCCGGGCTCCGGACGGAATCGGCTGCCTGCGCATCTCGCACAACGCCGAAGTCGACCCGCAGCGCCGGATCCTGCTCGAACTCCTGATCAGTCACCCCAAGCGCCCGGGTGCGGTGAACGCCGCGAGCAATCCCGCGCCCGAGCGCTCGGCACCCGTCGCGAGCGGCGCGCCCTCCGGGGCACCCGGCACCGACACCCGCGTCCCGGTCACCGCTTCCTCCGACGACGGCGGACCCGGCACCGCGATGACCCTCACCCTGATCGCCGGCGCCGTGTTGCTGGGCGGCGCGCTCGGGTCGTTCCTGGCCGGTTCCCGGCGTGGGCAGGGGAGGCAGGCGTGAACGGCGTCATGCGCGTACGTGCGGCAGTGGCCGCGGTCGGCGCGGTCCTGGCGGTACCGACCATCGGCGCGATGGCCGCCACTCCCGCGGCGGCTGCCGACAACCCGAGCGGTTTCTCCTTCAACAGTGCCGGCGAGATCGGACCGGGGATCCACCGCGAGAGCATGGTCGTGGGCGACTTCCTGTTCTGGCGCGTGTTCGTGCAGCCCGGTCAGAAGCTCTCGATCAAGGGGTCCGTCGACATTCCGGCCGACTTCCCACACAAGCAGGGTCCCCGGTTCGTCCTCAACCTCTACAACCCGCTGCGCGAGGCCATTCCGCTCCTGGACAACCCGACGAACCAACTCGTGCCCGGTACCACCCACTTCGAGGCCACCTCGGGTGCGTGGACGGTGGGAGACGGCAAGAAGTACGAGAACTTCGACGGCACCAGAGGCTCTTTCAAGGAGTTCAAGGACGACAAGTACGCTCTGCGCGGCTCCTATTACATCCAGATGTCCATCTCGGGCGCCGAGGGACCGCAGCGCGGCATCGTGGTGCCGATCAAGCTGGAGGTGTCGGTCGTTGGCACCGTGGTGCAACGTCCGGATCAGCCGGCGGGGCCCGAGGAGGACCCCGGCTCGACGGGTGGCGCAGTCCCCGAGGCACCTCCCTCGGGTGGGACGCGGACACTCGCGAGCGGTACCGCGCCACCGGTGGCCGGTTCGGGCGGCAACTCGTCCTCCGTGGCCTCCGATTGGAGTGCGCCGGTGGGCGGCGCGGTATTCGCCCTCATGCTCGCGGCGGGCGTCGGCTACATGCTGCGCCGTCGGTTCGCCGTCACCGCGCCCATACCGGCCTCGCCATGGAGCGCGCACATGCACCCCGACACGGCGCCGCCCCCGACCACGTGGCGACCCGACGAAGCCAGGTACGCCCCGGGCACGGCACCCGAATCGCACGAGGTGACCCAGGCGTTCGAAACGCCCCGCCGCCCGGAGCACCCGCCTGGCGCGGCGCCGCGATCGCACTGAACCACGAGCCACGAGCCACGACCACAACGCGTTTCGGGCCGACCCGCCCGCCCGATGCCCCGGTGGAGCAATCCATCGGGGCATCGCGCGTTCGGTGGCGGCCCATCCACGGGAGGGGCGAGGGGGCCGGTACGCGTCGGTGGTTGCAACGTTGCTGCAACCCCCCTCCGGCGTCTGGTGGAAGTTCGTGCGCTCGCGCACACTGCCGGGACACGGGTCGGCGACCTTGTGGCCGATGCCGAAGGTGACACGTGCCGCCCTGTGCACGGCAGCTCGGTGGCGAGGGGCTGTGCGGCGCGGTCCGCGCCGATCGGTCGACGGGACCGCGACCCGAGAATCGGGAAGGTCGATGATGGTGATGTCTCAGCGGACCACGGACCGCCGCTCCCCTGTCGGTTGCCTACCCGAGGAGCAACCGTCGGTACGGGTGCCCTCGGCGCGACCGTCTCGCATACGCACCGAATTCCCGCATCCCGCCCGCATGTACGACTACTACCTCGGCGGCAAGAACAACTTCGCGGTCGATCGCGGCGCCGCCGAGGCGGTACTCGCCCTGGCCCCGGAAGTCCGCTCGATGGCCTTCGCCAATCGCGCCTTCCTGCGCCGCGCGGTGTCGTTCGCGACCGGGTTCGGGATCCGGCAGTTCCTGGACATCGGGGTGGGTCTGCCGGCGGCCGGTGACACCTACGAGTGCGCGCTGCTCGGGACGAAGCAGGCGCGGGCGGTGTACGTCGACAGGGATCCGATGGTCCTCGCGCACGCCCGGGCGCTGTCCGCCCGCCCCGGTCGGGTGTGCGTGGTCGACGGTGATCTCCGCAATCCCGGTCCGCTGTTGGAACGGGCCGCCGAGCGGGGCGGCTTGGACTTCGATCGGCCGGTGGCGGTGGTCCTGACCGCAGTCCTGCACTACCTGTCGGACGCTGACGACCCCTGGTCCGCGGTGAGTGAGGTGATGGCGGCGACCAGGCCGGGCAGCATGCTGCTGCTCTCGCACGCCGCCGCCGATCTGTGCCCGGAGGCGGCCCGCAAGACGGCCGCGACATACCGCCAGTCGGCGGCCCGGCTGTTCCCACGCACCGCTCCAGAGGTGGGCGCGCTGTTCACCGGGCTGAGTCCGGTCGAACCCGGTGTGGTTCCGGTCGCGTCCTGGCGCGCGGGCCGACTCCCCCGCGTCCATGCCGAGCGGCAGTGGATGTATGCGGGAGTCGGCGTCAAGCCGCCGTCGACGGGTCGGTGGCAGTGCTCCGGCGCGCGGCATGGCACGACCACCTCCCGGAGTTCGTGTCTGTAGAGGGCTCTCGGGCCGGCCCGGAGCGGATGCGCAGTCGGCGTTCGGAACGGGCGCGGTGGAGCGTCGGTGGGCACGGATGCTACCGGTGCATTTACCGGACCGTGGTACCCGCGCCGTCCTTTCCCCGGTGATCGGCGGTCCACGACGATGGTCACCGTTGCCCGGACGCCGTCGGATGGTCCGGAGCGACAAGGTGG
This sequence comes from Embleya scabrispora DSM 41855, assembly GCF_000372745.1. Taxonomy (GTDB): domain Bacteria; phylum Actinomycetota; class Actinomycetes; order Streptomycetales; family Streptomycetaceae; genus Embleya; species Embleya scabrispora. The sequence goes on from NZ_KB889686.1 coordinate 73,847, forward strand.
TGCGGCGGGAACCCGCGGGTACCCGGCCCAGTCGGGGTCCCGCCGGCCCGGTGCAGGAGACGCTGTCCGAGCCCCGGACGCATCGGGGGATCTCCTGCCGTGGGCCCGACCACCCGGCGCGTGGTGCGATGTGGCGGGCGGCCCGCGACCTGATCGACCCCGTGGCCGCGGTGACTCGTCCCGCGGTCACGGTGGTCTTCGGGGCGATGCCGGAGAGGGCGTGCCTCCAAGGTGCCGTCGGCGGCGCGAACTCCCTTTATTACTCGGGTGTTTACCAGTCCCAGGTGCCCGTCGCGGCCTTTGTCGCACCGTCGCGATTCGCGAGGATATGGGTATGCCGCAGAACGCTCAAGAGGCAACACGCAAACGCGCATCCAAGACGCCGGCCGGTCCTCGAACCCGCCGCCCCGGCCTGCTTTTGGGAGTGGAGGGGTTGGAAGCGCACGACATCGGTTCCGCGCTGTTGCGCTCGATCTCCTCTCCTCCGCGGATCTTCGTCGGGTCGGCTCGCGAGCCGAACGCCCGGCCGGATTTCGCCACCTTGATGGCGTTGGCCGAGGCGGTCGGGGGCGAGCCTTACATCCGTGGGGGACGATCCGCCTCCGAAACCCTGACGCTGGTCGCCATGCAGACCCATCGCTACGAATCGACCCGGCTGTTCCTGGCCGCCGGCCGCACCGTCGTCGAGCAGCGCGGCGTGTACACCGCGGCGGTCGAGGACGCCGTCACCCGTCATCCCGGCGACTCGGATCGGGCGCACTGGGCGGCGCGACGGTTTCTGTCCACCGTCGCCGAGTGGCGTCCGCTGCCCGATGTCGTGATGCTCACCGTGGACGAACCGGAGGCGGTCGTCGAGCGGTTGCGCCAACAAGACCGCGAGCAGACCCTCGAACCCAACCAACTCCTGGAGAAGGCGACTCTGTTCCGGTTGCTCGCGGCGGATGACCCGGACCGGTTCCGGATCTTCGACCGGCGCGGGATCGACGAGACGGAGCTGGGCAAGGCGGTGCGCGACTGGTTGATCCGGATGCTGCCGGAGGAAATGGTCTCGCGGTCGGCCTGAGTGGGGACAACGAATGGCGCCGACCCCCGTCGGGGGTCGGCGCCCGGCTTGGCGTCTCGGTTGCCTCGGTCCTGCGGTGCGAGCGGCGTCGCGTCGTCGCAGGAAGCCGGGGTGAGGTCAGCGGCGGGGACCGTGTGAGCCACGTATCGCCCGGGGGCCGGCGGCCCGGAAGCCGTCTCGTCGGGTACCGCCGCCTCGGCCTCGGTTGTGCGGCGCGGGGGAGGAAGTCATGTGTTCGTCCTTTGTGTTCGTGGTGGGAATCACGGGTGTGGTGGGGGTCAAGGTTTTCGGGAGGCACGTCGGCGCAGCAGGAGTGCCGCGAGACCGGCGCCGAGCACGATCGTCGCGGGCAATCCGGCCCAGACCAGCGGGCCGCCGAAGGCTGCGGATCTCTCGTCCCGCGCGGACGAGTCGGTGAGCTTGTGTTGGGCCAGGACCGGGTTGCGCGTGCCCGGTGACTCGTTCGCCGGCGGGGTCGAGGGCCGGCCGGGCCCGGGCGGGTGCGCGTCCTGCGCGTACGCCGGGCCGGGTTCCTTGCTGCCGGCCACCGACACGTCGACGGCCAGCGAGCGCGATTCCCCTTCCCCCTGGGCCGCCACGGCGATGTAGTACCAGCCGGGCAGCATGTCGGCGACCTCTTGTTGCCGGTCGCTGCGATTGAGGAAGCGCACCGGACGGGTGGCGAAGGGATTCAGTCCCTTGGCGAAGATGTGCTCGGTGTCGTGCACGCCCGACGAATCCTGAGCCAGTTGCTCGCGGATGGGATTGTAGAAGTGGGTCTGTACTCCGATGATCTCCTTCCCACCGCCGACCCGGGTCTGGAAGGCGAGGCTCTGGCCCCAATCGAGGCGGACCCGGTAGAAGGCCCACTCCCCCGGGGCGAGGGTGTCGGTGTAGTGGCCGGACCCGGGCAGGGTGGTCGCCGAGGCGAACGAGCCGCCGCCGACCACCGGTCGCAGCGCACCACCCGGCTCGGTGTATCGCGCGATGTCGGCTTCGGGGGGTCCCTGGTCCAGGACCTGCGGTTCGAGCAGCACCTGGAGTTCGAGCGGCGCCGGGGGTCCCGTGCCGCGACGGGTCACCGAGAACACTTGCCGTCCCGGTCCACCGCATCCGTTGGCACCGGTCCCCGAGGCCGTCCAGCGCACGGAGGCGGTGACAACCTTGGACAGGTTCTGGTCGAGGCCGGTATCCGAGGTGCAGACGCCGGAACCACGCTCGCCGATCTGCTTGACATCCAGTGCTTCGAGGCCCTTGATCCGGCTGACGGTGGTACCCGAGACGTAGACGGTGTGCCCTGCGGGCACATCCACGGCGTAGTACTTCACCTCCTTGTCGGCCAACTCGTCCAGGTAGCTTCCGGGAGCCAGCGCCGCTGCGCGGGCCGGATCCGGGCCACCGTCGACCGCGGTCCCCGTCGCTTCGTAGCCGCGCGGCGCGGTCTTGGCGACATCGATCCCGGTCTCCGCCTCGGCCCGCTCGTTCGTCGATCCGGAGGCGTCCGGGACAAGCACCGCCGGGGCCGGTCCTTCGAATTCGGCCGCGTGCGCCGGCGGCCCGCCGGGCAGTGCCGACGCGGCACCGAGCGCGACCGTGAGGGCGGCGGCCGCGCAAGCCGGAAGTGCTCTGGATCTCATGCCGGGAATGTAGATCGAGTTGCAGTCGCAAACAAGAGATTCGCTAGTAGAAATCTTGGCGCAGCCGCCGATGCCCCCATTTGTTCCGATTGATCAGCTTGCCGCCCGTATGAGCAGCGCATTCGCGACCACGCGGTGCCCACCCGGCCCGCGCAGGCCCACCATCCGACGACCCGACTGTCGTTGCAGTTGCAAACGTCCGGTCGGTGCCGGCGAGGACGCGACCCGTTCGCCGCATCGCGCACATTCACTGTGCACATCGAAACTCGTATTCGCCGGGACGGCACTTTGCCAGTGCAATGTGTAACCGGAAAATCGAATCGTCGGCCGCTCGTGCTCTTGTACTCTTGCCGCAGGAATCCGATGCGACCGGACCGGTCTCCGGAGCCGAACCAGGGCGAATGATCGGCGCGATCGAGATATCACCCATCCAAGGTGCAGTGGCGTACACCTGCGTGCGACCGTCCGGAAGGCGGGCACGTTCGAGTCGCATGAATTCACATGCGATAAATAGCCGATCCAAGAGTTGAGGCTGGAGGTGCGATGAGCAAACCGACGGTAACCAATCCGTGGATTACCGCCACCGTCACCGAAGTGCCCGAAGTCTTGGACCCGCAGCCGGCACCGTCGGCCACCATGCTGCCGACTCGGCCCCGGCTCGGAGCGGTGCTGCCTCCGCACGACGGTGGTCTACCGATTCGACACCTTCACCCGAACGAACAGGCGCCGTGGTGGTGGCTGGGCTGTCATGGGGGTGCCGGCGTCGGCATGTTGAGCGCCACGTTCCCCGACGGTCGGGACGCGGATCGGCACTGGCCGGTCCCCGGTGACGGCACGTCGACGAGCGTCCTGCTCGTCGCCCGCACCAACGTCCCGGGTCTGCGGGCGGCGCAGACGGCCGCTCGGCAGTGGGCCTCGGGAGGCGTGCCGCAGGTCCGGTTGCTGGGCCTGGTGGCGGTCGCCGACGCGCCCGGCACGCTGCCCAAACCGTTGCGCGATCTGGTGAAGCTGGTGGCCGGGGCCTTTCCCCGCACCTGGGCCGTCCCATGGATCGAACCGTGGAGATTCGGCGAAACCCCTCCGATCGCCGAACTTCCGAAACCGCTGACCCGGCTGGCCGGAGATCTAAGCCACGTTGTTGCGAGAAACCGAGGCTCCTGGTGATATCTACTGTGTTCGCTGCGATCAACGGAATACAGGCGTGGGGAGACAATAAATCTCCGTCACCACCGCCCCCCGGGCCGTCCATGCCGAAGCCCAAGACTTTCACGCCGGACTCCAGTCTCACCGACGGCATCGCGAAGGTTGCCGGCGTGGTGTCCTACGGAATCCTCGCCTTCTCGTTCCTGGTCGCCCTGGTATGCACGGGCATGATTTGGAAGGCGCACAAGGACGGCGGGCAGGCGTCCTTCGTCGGACTCGGCATGGCCATGCTCACGGTGATTGTTTCCGGCAGCCTGGCCACCATCTTCAACTGGGTGACCTGACCCGCGAACCCGTCCCATTTTGACCGTGATTCGCGGCCTCATCCGGAGTAGAGCGCATGGCCTGGTTGAGAAAGGAACAGTCGGCATCGAGCGGATACGACGATGAAGGCAGCCGTTTCACACAGCCCGGCTTCATCGCATCCGCGCTTGTCATCCTGTTCGTCGTCCTCAGTGCCGTCTATCTCGCCGTGGCGGGCAACGACGGAAAGACCCGATCCGCCCCGCCTTCCGCGGCGCCCAACGTCGCCCCGGTGACTCTGGCTCCCATCCCGGACTCCGTGTCCGCCGATGCGAACGAGTGTCCCTTCACGCCGGTGACGGATGTGACCCGCCCGACGCAACCCCCTCGGGATGTCGCCTGGCAGTCGTTCCGCACGGTACTGCTGCCGGCCTCTTCGACGGCCGGGCCCATGGTCACCCAGGGCGACGTGGCCCGCTGCTACCAACAGACCCCCACCGGCGCCCTGTTGGCGACCGCGCAGATCACCACCCGGTACGCCCTGGCGGAGAACTGGCTCCGAGTGGTCGCCGAGCAGGTTCTGCCCGGGCCGAGTGCGGACGCCTATTCGCTTCCGCGCATCGAACGGGAGTTGACCCGCGGCGCCCCGCGACCACCGGAGCCCGGGAGCATGTCGCAGATCGCCGGTTTCAAGTTCGTCACCTACAGCTTCCAATCCGCTTCGCTGGAAATCGCGCGCCGCACGCCGGACGGCAAGTTGCAGGCGTTCGTGCACACGGTCGTCTGGACGCACGGCGACTGGAAGTTGGAGCTCCAGCCGGACGGCGCCGATGCGCCGATAGGAAGAAACCTGATCTCGCTGGAGGGGTTCATTCCCTGGGGGGGCTCTTAAAACGTGGAGCGGAAAACATGGCGGGTCACGCGGCCTCGGGCCGCCCACCGCCCGACCGGTCGCAGGGCCTTCTTGATCACGGCGCGGGCAGCCGTGCTCCTCGGCTTCGTGCTGTCCTTCCTCGTCCTGCAAAGCGGTCACCCCAGCATGGCCGTGGATAAATATGACAAATCTTGCGTCTGGTTTCCGGACAATGCCGCGGGATCGAAGTGGACCTTCTACTGCCCGGGTGAAGATTCCTCCGCAAAGGACGAAACCGGCTCGTGGAACGGTTTCCAGCTCATCGGCGGCGACACGGCGAAGGCCAAGGAAGATCTGGATAAATGGCGCAAGAACGAACTCAACCTCACCGGTAAGGCATTGGAGGCGGCCGGAGGTCTCGGCAACGAGCCCAACACGCTGGAGGAGCCCCAGAACCGATCCTTCATGCTGGACGGCGCTCAGAAGGCCCAGAGCCCGTGTGTCCTGATGGACGGAAAGCACGGCGGGGCCAACGAGAAGCGTGACGTCAAGTGCGTCGAGGTCCGGGAAATGCTGGAGAAGAAGCAGCACCCGTGCACAATGGCACCGCCCCAATCGCGCCCGTTGTGCATCCAGAACCACCTGTCCTGGTCCGACTACGCCAAACCGGCTCCCGGCGACCTGCCGTCGTGCGACACCACCTCGAAGACCTCGGTCTGCCCCGACAACAATGTGGTCGCGCAAAACGCGAAGGGTGAGGACAGCAAGTTCCTGAACGAACCCATCACGTTCATTCGCGACCAGAGCAAGAGCGCGGTGCGCACGACGTTGTTGTGGTGGATCAAGGCGCCGGATCCCTTGATCAGCGAAACCGACAAGACGGACTGCGACGACGGCACCGGCAAGTACACGGACCGCACGAAACCGTATCCGTGCAGCAGGAACACCACCGACTTCCTCACCCGGCACACGAACCCGTTCACCTACTTCCTCGCACTGGCCTGCGTCATATTCGCCGGCTTCAAGCTCGCATACACGCGCGACGCGAGCTCGGTGAAGGATGTCATCAAGGGAACGATCACTCTCGTCCTGGTCACCGGCAGTGCGATCTTCCTGGTCAATGTCGCCGTCCGGGCCTGTCAGGGATTCACCGACTGGATCGTCGTCCGCGGACTCAGTCCGGAGACCAACGGCGCGGCCAACACGGACCGCGCACTCCAGGAGGCCGCGGACAGATTCGCGCAGAGTCTGGAGGGGTTCGATTCCATCGTGCTCTTCCTCCTGGCCGCGTTGATCATCATCTCGTCCAACATGGTCCAGTACTTCTACATGACGGCCCGCTTGTTCTTCGTGATCGTGCTGACCGGGACACTCCCACTGACCGCCGCGGCCACCTCGACCGCGGCCGGCAGAAGTCTGTTCCAGCGGCACATCTCGTATCTGGTCGCGTTCATCTTCGTGAAGCCCGCATCGATGATCATCTTTGTCGCCGGCGCCCGACTCTGGGCACCGCCGGGATATCAGGGTCTGGACTACAGCGATCAGTTCCGCGGCTTGTTCGTGCTCGCGCTGGTCACCTTGGTCGGTCCCGCGACCGTCCGGGTCGTCTTCGCCATGACCGGCCCGGCGGCCGGATCCAACGCGGCGAACATCGGTGCGGCGGGCGCCGTCCTGACAGTCGGCGCGAGGAGCGTCGGAGCCGCATCGAACCTGGTGCGACACCGGAACCAAGGGGGCAACAACTGATGAGTAACGTCACCAGCCACGACGTTCGCACATATGGAAACTGGCAGAAGCCGATCTCGCCCGGGCTGGGCCGCCTCGGCTTCATCGGCACCGTGGCCGGCATCGGTGGTCTGCTGCTGGTCATCCTGGTGATGATGATCTCGTTCGTCGCCGCCCTCGTCGTGGGCGTGCTCATCGCCCTCGCCCTGCTGCCGATGGTCATGCGCGACAAGCACGGTCGCAACGGCTTCCAATGGGCCGCCGCCCGGGTCTCCTGGAGCGCGGGCAAGGCCCAGGGAGCCCATCTGTACCGATCGGGCCCGCTCGGTCGGCTCCTGCTCGGCACCTGCAAGCTGCCCGGCCTCGCCGCCGCCTCCAAGCTCTTCGAGGCGCACGACGCGTACGGCCGACCGTTCGCCCTCGTCACCATTCCCGCGACAAATCACCACACCGTCGTCCTCACCTGCAGCGCCGACGGCGCCTCCCTCGTCGACCCCGACCAGGTGGACACGTGGGTCGCCTACTGGGGCCTGTGGCTGTCCCAGATCGGCCACGAGCCCGGTCTCGTGGCGGCCTCGGTCACGATCGAGGCCGCGCCCGACACGGGCGAGCGGTTGCGCGGCGAAATCGACGGCAACGTGGTCGCCGGGGCGCCTTCGCTCGCCAAGCAGGTGCTGGAGGAAGTGAGCGAGGCCTACGGGCAGGGATCGGCACAGATGTCGACGCGGGTGGCACTCACCTACTCGGGGGCCGCGCGAGGAGCGCGGGCACGTCGCAACGCCGAGGAGATGGCGGTCGATCTGGGCATGCGGCTCCCCGGACTGTGCAGCAGCCTGCAGATGACCGGGGCCGGCCCGGCCCGGCCGATGACGGGTCGGGAGTTGACCGAACTGGTCCGGGTCGCCTACGACCCGAGCGTGGCCACCTTCATCGATCAGGCCCGTTCCGAGCGTACGAGCGATCTGCGTTGGGACGACGCCGGCCCGACGGCCACCGAGGAATCGTGGGGCCACTACCGGCACGACAGTGCCTTCTCGGTCACGTGGGCGATGTCGGAGGCTCCTCGCGGCGAGGTCTATTCGAGTGTCCTGACTCGCCTGGTGTCTCCGCACCCGGACATCATGCGCAAGCGGGTGACCCTGTTGTACAGGCCGCACGATCCCGCGACGTCGGCTCGACTGGTGGAACGCGACCGCAAGGACGCCATGTTCAAGGCGAAGCAGTCCAAGGTCGCCAATGCCCGCGACTCGATCGCGGTCCAGGCCGCCGAGCAGGCCGCCCGCGAAGAGGCGACCGGCGCGGGACTCGTGCGGTTCGCCATGCTGATCACCGCCACCGTCAACGACGCCGCCGACATCAAACTCGCGGCGTCCGCGGTGGACAACCTCACCGCCTCGTCCCGGATCCTCGTGCGGCGCGTCTACGGCTCACAGGCCTCCGCGTTCGCGGCGGCGCTCCCGTTGGGGCTGGTCCTGCCCAACCACCTCAAGCTCCCACAGGCTCTGCGTGAAGCGGCGTAACCCGTCGGGTCCCCGGAACACGCGCTTCGGACAAGGGAGTCGAGCCCGTTGACGAACAACACTTCGGTCGATCACAGCACCGCCTTCGACGCATCGGCGTCCTTCGCCGCATCGCCCGCGCCCGACAAGGCGCGCAAACGTTGGGGACGCAAGTCGAAGCAGTCCGGCGACAGCGCCGGCAAGCAACCTCGGCCGCAGATTCGACGGCCGGGGCCCAGGGGTTTTCGCGGCTGGGGTCAGGGCGCACCCGCGTACGTCGAGACCCCGCCGGAATGGCGGGGCACGACGGTGCAGGTCTGCGGCCTCTGGCCGTTCGGCGCGGGCTCGGGCACACCCGGCGTCGGCGTACCGCTGGGCCGGTCCCTGGCCGGTGGCGCCACGGTGTGCTGCGACCCGATCAGTTGGTTCACGCGTGCCAATCTGTTGCTGAACCCCAGTGAATTCGTGCTCGGCAAGCCGGGATTGGGCAAGTCCACGATCGTGCGCAGGCAGGCTCTGGGGCTCGCCGGGTACGGCGTCAATCCGGTCGTCTTCGGTGACCTCAAGCCCGACTACGTGGATCTGATCGAAGCCCTCGACGGTCAGGTCATCACGCTGGGGCGCGGGCGCGGCTATCTCAACGTGCTCGACCCCGGAGAGGTGACCGAGGCGGCCGCACGGCTCCCGCTCAAGGCCCGGCAGGCCCTGCTGGCGGAGGCGCACGGCAGGCGGTTGAACGCGGTGGCCTCGCTGGTCACCGTCCTGCGCGGGCAGCCGCCGACGGACCGCGAGGAAAGCATCCTCAACGCCGCGTTGACGGTCCTGCACGACCGACACGACGGCGTTCCGGTCATGGCGGATCTGGTGCGGCTGTTGCGGGACGCGCCCGACCCGGTCCGTGCGGTGGCACTCGATCGCGGTGATCTCGCCCGCTACCGGGACATCACCGAGGGCCTGGAGGCGTCCCTGGTCGGTCTGCTCGGCGGCGGGCGGCTGGGCGAACTCTTCGCGCACCCCACCACCGAGGCCATGCACCACGACCGCCCGGTGTGTTTCGACGTCAGCAGCATCGACGACTCCGAGGGCCAACTTCAGGCCGCGGCCCTGCTGGCCTGCTGGAGCTACGGGTTCGGCGCCATCTCGGTGGCCCAGGCCCTGGCCGACGCCGGACTGGAGCCGCAGCGGCACTACTTCGTGATCCTGGACGAGCTGTGGCGTGTCCTGCGCGCCGGACGTGGGCTGGTGGACCGGGTCGACGCATTGACCCGACTCAACCGCCAACGCGGCGTCGGCATGGCGATGATCACGCACACCATGTCGGACCTGTTGGCGCTGCCCGCCGAAGAGGACCGGATGAAGGCCAAGGGCTTCGTCGAGCGCGCCGGCATGGTCATCTGCGGCGGTCTGCCGGCCGCGGAGATGCCGCAGTTGACCGAGGTCGTGAGCATGACGGAGTCCGAGCAGCAGATCATCACCGACTGGTCCACTCCCCCCTCCTGGGACAGCGAAATGGGCACCGACTCGGCGCCTCCCGGGCGTGGGAAGTTCATGGTCAAGGTGGGCGGGCGTCCCGGCATTCCCGTGCAGGTCGAGCTCACACCGTCCGAGCTGCGCATCAACGACACGAACCGCAAATGGACGACGTGACATGACGAGGCGAGATACCGGCTTCGGTCGAACGCGGGCGAGCGCAGTCCCGGGTCGGATTCTGCTGGTCGTCGCAGCCGCGATCCTCATTCTCCTGACGGGCGGAACTCCTGCGGGAGCGGACGAATCGGATTATCCACCGGCCAATTGCCTCCAGGTGCCTCGCGATCTCCAGGGCGTCGTCTTCAAGGTCTATTGTCCGGGAAAGGCAGCGCGCGAATATTCCAACGACGTAAGCGGTTGCGACGGAGGCCCCAGTAGTCCTTCGTATGTCAATCGGGACGGCGTTCCGGACCTGACGAATTTCTGTAAATACAATGTTCGCAAACAACTGAAGGACTGGCTGCTCAACGACAAGAACAAGACCGCCGGGCACGTGGATCCGGGCAATATCCGGGACAATCCGTGCGATGCCCTCCCCGATAAATACAAAACCGGATGCCCGGACATCCGCAAGTCCAAGTTCCAGGACCTGTCCACCCACCCGTGCATGCTGAAGAACGAATCGGGCGCCGATTACCTGGAACCCGAACAGCAGAGCAAGTGCCTGAGCGACAACTCATGGTTTCAGAACGGAATCAAATCACCACCCCGCGGTGACAAGAACTCGTACAACACCCAGGACTACTCGGGCCCGCCCGAGGTCATGGACCCGCTCATGGAGGGGGCCGGCTGGGTGGCCTGGGCCTGCCTGGTGGGCTGCTTCTTCAGCGCGTTCTGGTGTCTCTTCCAATTCGTCGGCGCACGCCGCAGCGGCGGGGAAATGGCGCACGGGGTGGTCTATGTGTTCATCGGAACCCTGATCGTCGGCAGCGCATCCAGCATCACCCAGTTCGTCCTCATCTAGGGATGTTCCCGCCCCGGCAGGCCCCACGAATGCCAGAAAGGAGGTTCTCCCCGTGAGTGCCACCAACAAAAAGCGCGGCCCCAATCCGTACGGCGACATGTACATGATCCTCGCCGTCGTGGGCGTGCTCATGGCCGTCACCGGGGCGATGTGGGTCGGCGCCATGGCCACCCGCGCCGAGACGGACCTCAAACCACCGCCTCCTCCCGTCATCCTGCTCGGCCTGGTGCTGGACAAGTACACCTGGCCGGGGACCGGCGCCACCGTCATCGCCGTCGCGCTGTGCGTGGTCATGGCCGCGGCGGCCGGCGGCGCGACCTACCTCGTGATCGTCCACCAACGTGGCCTGCTCGACATCGATCGGGCGATTCCCTACCTGGCCAAGCCCCGCGATCTCCGTGCCTCCACCACCAAGGGCGTGCGGGCGAAGGCGGACGAGTTCGGTCTTGATCCGACCGAAGTGCCCGGACTCTACATCGGCAAGACCGTGCGCCACGGCGTCGACGTGTGGGGCTCGTGGGAGGACATGCACGTCGACATCTGGGGGCCGCGTACCGGGAAGACGACATCGAGGGCGATTCCCAACATCGTCGCGGCGCCCGGTGCGGTGGTCGTCACCTCGAACAAGCGCGACATCGTCGACGCGACACGCGGCTCGCGGGCCCGGCGCGGCAAGGTGTGGGTGTTCGACCCGCAGAACCAGGCCGGCGCCAAACCCACGTGGTACTGGGATCCGCTGTCCTACGTGGGCAGCAGCATCACGCTGGCGGTCAAGATGGCGGGCCGGTTCTCGTCCATCAACCGACCCGCCCACTCGCGCAGCGACGCGTACTTCGAGCCGGCGGCGGAAGACCTGATCGCGCATCTGTTGCTGGCCGCGTCCATCAGCGGGAAGCCCATCTCACAGATCTTCACCTGGCTCACCCGCCCCACCGACGACACCCCCGAGCGCATTCTGCGCGAGCACGGCCACATCCCCTCGGCGGACGCGGTGGACTCGGTGATCACCGCGCCGGATCGGCAACGGGCCGGTGTCTACGGCACGGCCGCCCAGATCGTCTCCTTCCTCGTCGCGCCGACCGTGACCGCGTGGATCGAACCGGGGAACGAGCCGAACCGTCCGGCCTTCGACTACAAGGCATTCGTCCGCGGTGGCGACACGCTCTACATGCTGTCCGAAGAGACGAACAAGATGGCCGCGCCCCTGGTGACGGCCTTCACCGCGGCGATCGCCGAGGAGGCCGAGAACACCGGACGAGACTGTCCGGGCGGCCGGTTGCCGATCCCGATGCTCTTCGTGCTGGACGAGGCGGCGAACGTCTGCCCGTGGAAGGCACTGCCGGACAAGTACTCGCACTTCGGTTCACGCGGCATCGTGATGATGACCATGCTCCAGTCCTGGGCCCAGGGAGCCGCGGCTTGGGGCGACGGAGGAATGGCGAAGCTGTGGGGCGCGGCCAACGTGCGTGTCTACGGAGGCGGTGTCCTGGACACCAAATTCCTCGGCGACCTCTCGGCCGCCTCCGGCATCTTCGAGCCGGGCACCACCAGTTACACCCGCAAGTCGACCGACTTCTTCGAGAGCAACGTGAACAAGGCGTCGCGCTCCGAGGCCGTGCTCGACGTGGCGGACCTGACGTCGATGCCGCGCGGTCGTGCCTTCGTGCAATTCAGCGGGACGAAACCGGCGCTGATCCGCACGATTCCCTGGTGGGAGACCGAGTACGCCGAGGAGATTCGGCAGTCGATCGCCGCCTTCGACCCGAGCGCCCAGGCGCCGATGACACTCAAGAAGGTCTCATGAGCGATCCTCGCGATGACGAACCGCCGGCCCACCAAGGCGCTGCGGGCGAGCCGGCACTCGAGACCGAGCCGGAGCCCGAGAAGCTGTTCTTTCCGTCGGTGGACGTGTTCGTCACCGAGTATCTGGCACCGTTGTTGCGGCGCCGGCTCAACCGGTCGTTGGCCGTGTGGTGTCCGAGTTGGTGGGCGCACCCGGAAGCCGTCGCCCGATTGACCAGCCTGTGGCGGGCCTTCGAATACCTGCGCCGGGACCCGGCCCTGGGCGTTTCGATCTGGTGGACCCACCATGCCGATCCGCACCTGCGCGCCCTCATGGATCCCGATGTCGGGCCGTTCGCGGTGTGCGACCCCAGGGACGGTCATGCGAGCAGCCCGTTGGGGCCCCTGCCGCTGACGCCCGTTCCGCCCGGGCTGCTGGACCACCCCGGATTCCGGGTCGAGGAATCGATCTTCGAGAACATGCGGGCGAACGAAGCCGAGCACGCCGCCGCGCGGGACCGGCCCACCGGTTATCCCAAGGACAAGGTTCTGAACAAGAACATGGGTTTCTGATTCTCGAGGAGAGGCGGCGGTCATGGCCGACGAAACCGGTGTCGAGGGCATCGCGGAAGCGTTCTACAACCTCATCGGGGAGACGATGCAAAGGGCGGAGCAAACGCTCGACGTGGTCGGCGCCCAGGTGCAGCTCGGTGATTTCCTGCCGGGCTTGGATATTGCCGCCAAGGTGGCCAAGGGAGTGGCGACCGGGCGATAGGCGGGTCGATCGGACGGTCACGTCGATGCACAGGGGCGGGGAAAGGCGATGCAGAAAAAGAAGAAGAAGCTCGGGCTGCTGCTGATCCTTCCTTCCGGTGGGTTCCTGGTCTTCGTCATCGTGATGACGGCTCTCATAGCCGCCACCAATCCGCTCAACCTGCTGAGGAATCCACTGGCCAACGCCGCATTCAACGCGAACGCCGTTCCCCCTCAATTCAGGTCGTTCGTGGCGGAGACCGGAAACGTGTGCCCCGAGGTGACCCCCACGGTCGTCGCCGCGCAGATCGATCAGGAGAGCGGCTGGCGGCCGTCCATCGTGAGCCCGGCGGGCGCGGTCGGTCTGAGTCAGTTCATGCCCGGGACGTGGGCGACGTGGGGCGGAGGAGCCGCACAAACCGATCCGAGAGCCAACATCATGGCTCAGGAGCGCTACGACTGCCATCTCGCCGGCGAGGTCCGGAAGATGCAGGCAGGCAAGTACGGCACATGCACGATGGTGATGCACGGGAAGGTCTACACCAAGCCCGGGCCGAAGGCCGGTGAGATGCGCGGCGAGGTCTTCGACCTGATGCTCGCGTCGTACAACGCGGGTCCCGGTGCGGTCTGCTACTACCGGGGTATTCCGCCGTGGGACGAGACCGAGGGTTACGTCCCCGGGATCAAGAACATCATGAGCAAGTATTCGGCGCCGCAGATCGTGAGCGCCGTCTACTCGGGCGACAACAAGACACTCGGTGGACGCGCCGTCAACCTCGCCAAAGCATCGATCGGCAAGTATCCGTACTCCTGGGGCGGTGGGAGCTTCACCGGACCGAGCGAGGGCTTCGCCCAGGGGGCCGGAATCGTGGGCTTCGACTGCTCCGGCTTCGTGCGCTATCTCTTCCACCAAGCCTCCGGCGGGGCGTTGAAGCTTCCGCGCACCGCCGGCGAACAGGCCGGCGTGGGCCAACGGATCCTTTCCTCGGTCGGCCCGCCGAGCAAAGCCGAGGAGGCCAAGATGCAGCCCGGAGACGTCATCTTCTTCACCACTTCGGGCGGCCGTATCGGCACCGGAGCCACCCACCACACCGCCTTGTATGTCGGGAACGGGATGACCATCAATGCGCTCAAGACCGGCACGATCATCAGAGAGGACCCCTTCTCCCGATTCCTCGTGCGCGGAGCACAGGACGTGTGGACGGTCCAGCGCTATGCCGTCGCCACGACCGCTCAGGCCTGAGATGCGCGGACCCCTCGCGGTGCTCGCGTCGCTGACGATCGCCGCCACACTCGCCGGATGCGGCCTGGGCGACGGCAATGGCCGGGAAAGCGCTCGACCCTCGGGGCAGCCGGCCCCCACCCGAGGGCCCGTCACGACGGCCGAGGCGATTCCGACCTACCCGCAACCCTCCGTCGCCACCTCCCCGTTGCCGGCGCTGGTCGGACGAACGGGTACCCCCGCCGCCTCGCTTCCGGCGCCGGGCCAGGTCGACGGGCGCGACGCGACCGCCGTCGCCCGAGCCGTGGCGCAGACGATGTGGACGGTGGACACCACCATCGACGCGACCCGGTGGGACGCCGCTCAACGCGCCGCGCCGTTCCTGACGCCGCGGTACGCGGAAAGTCTGCGGCTGAGTCCGCAGGTCGCCGCGCCGGGAGAAACCTGGTCGACCTGGGCCGAGCACAAATCCGTCACCGCCGTGGCCGCCGCGTCCGCCGACGACCTGGGCAAGCCGGAGGACACGGAGACCTCGGCCTTCCACGCGTTCACCCTGACCGTCACGCCCACGGGCCGGGACGGCTGGCGCGGACCGGCCCTGACCACCACCGTGTTCGTCTCGTTGGAGCGTGCTTCGGCCGCTCAGCCGTGGCGGGTGTCCTCGGTCCGGGCCGCCGACTGAAACCGAGTGGGATGCCCCAGCACGGTGCGCCCGTGCACAGCCGTGGCGCGACGTCGGTATCGGCTTGCCCAGTCGAGGGCCGCGAAGGTTGTCGGCCCGAAATCGACCGCCTAGCGTCGGCAGGGAATTCGACGGCGCCCCGGCGCCGATCTCGGACATCAAGCACAGCGCAGGAGTACACCTTGGCCTCTCGGCGTTTCCTGAGACGCCGCCGGGCGCTGTCGACGCTCGCCTCGATGCTTGTGACCCTCGGCGTGGCAACCGGCTGCACGGCGATGGGCGGTGGGCAACCGTCGGCCGGGGAACGCAATCCCCTGGCGGCACCGCCGGTGGCCGCCTCCGCGCTGTCGGTCCCGCCGACCTTCGACGGCAAGCGGGGTTGGCGCAACGACGTGACCAACCGCGCCTATGCGCTCGCGCCGCGCGCGGGCTTCCTGCTCGATGTGTACGCCGGAAGCGACGAGTTCGGGGCACAGCCGGAGTCCTCGGCGAGCGGCGCGCCCGGCAGCGCCGAGAACGCGCCGGCCCCGGTGTCCACGGCGGACCCCACGGCCGCGAAGCAGAAGCCGAACGGAACCGTCCTGATCGCCCGCGGCGCGGACAAGGGCACCGTGGTCTGGTCGTCCACCCCGCTGCGGAAGTTGTCGATCGAACGGGCTCCGCAGTTGCGGGTGATCAACACCGACCAGGGCGAGTTCGCGGTCCTGGTGCGCTTCGGCGTGGTTCCCGGAAGCGGCCTCGTCCGCTCTCGGCGGCTCACCGTGGTGGACACGTTCCCGGTCGCCTCCTCGGGCAACACCGTGCCGCCGACGCAACATCTGGAGCGCGAGACCCCCGGCGAATTCGGCGGCTCGGGCATCTCGATCGACGACGGCGGAGTGCTCTTCCTGGGTGATCGGGTGGAAAACCCCGCGGAGGACTACATCGAGGTCGGACCGGCGACGTTGTGGAATCCGACGACCGGTGCGAGCAGCACCGTGCCGGCGGGAGAGCGCCGGCGTTCGCAGGTGTGCGAGGAGGACGCCGTCGACGGTTGCACGGTGCGGGACGTGCCCGTCTCCACCATCGGGGCCGGGGTGCTGACCGCCGAGACACCGGCCCGCCCCTGGGGCCGATTCGCGCTCGTCGGCGGTTGGAGCAGTTCCCGGATCGGTCCCGACGGACGTACCCGCGGCACGCTGTTGGGCACCCTGCCGGGGGCGATGCTCGTCGCCTGGGCCGGCCCGGACGGCCAACCCACGCTGTACGCCGTGCACGATCCCGCGTCGGGTGCGGTCCTGTTCTCCGGACGCTGTTCCGCCCCCGGCGGTGGGGACTTCGACCCGCAGGGGCTGCGTTCGCTCTTCGACGCCGCTCCCGGTGGGCGCTACGTCGTGGCGGGTTCGCTGGCGCTCGATCTGTCCGCACGCACCCTGACCTGCCTGGCCGGCGACCACGACCATCGTGGCGTCGAGCTGGGCGCGGTGGGTGACGACGGCATCGCCTTCGGCTCGTTGCTCGCCGACGGCCGGGTCCCCCGGGAGGGCGAAGAGGCGACGCCCGCCAAGGAGCCGGCGCTCGTGCGCGTTGCCGCGGGCGGCATCGATCCGCTTCCCGCCGGAACCGCGATTCCGGACCGGCTCACCGCTTCGGGCGCGGGGTTGTTCACGCTGTCCGTCCAAAGCGAGGAGGACCCCACCGCGTCGACGGCGATCGCGATGTATCCGGCCGCACCGGGTTCGCCCACGAGCGCCGCGCCATCGAGGTGAACCCTTTCCCACCCACCGCACCGGCGGCCGGTCCCCTCGGGAACCGGCCTGCACGTCTTTCGCAACATCCGAAGAACGCGTCGACGCTCACGCCGGCCGACTTCGGCCGCGTACTCGCTACCCAAGGATCGTGGACCGGTCCGTGTTCCAGGGAGAAGCCCCATGTCCCAGCGCTCTGCGCCCGACTCGCCGACCCCGTCGTCGGCCAAGGAACCCGATCCCCAGCGGCGCTCCGGCACGCCGCGCGAAAGCCGGCTGTCCCGCATACCCGGCCTGTCCCGACTGCGCCTGGACCGTAACCGTCCGACCGCGATCATCGCGATCGGCGCGGCCGTCTCCGTCGTCGCCGCCTCGGTGGTCGTCGGCATCGGCGCGGCGGGGGCCGACTCCGACCTCTCGGACGTCGGCGCGTGGCTGCCCAGCGGCGGAAAGAACATGGTCGTCCACGTCAATGGCCTGACCGGGCGCGTGGATGCCCGAATCACTCTGCCGGGCGGCCAGGACCCCACCACCTTGCAGGTGAGTACGGACGGCAAGACCGTCCTGGTCCTCAATCAGCGAACCGGGCAGCTCAACCAGATCGACCCCCGTCAACTCACCGTGGCCCAGAGCTCACCGGACGGAACTCCCAACCAGGACATCGCCACCGGCGGCGGGAACGCCTGGCGCATCACCCCCGGCAAGGGGGAGGTGCAGCGCATCGACCCGCGACCCACCACCGACGCGGCCAACGCGCTCGGCTCGTTCGCCACGATCGGCCCGCCGATCGTGTTCCAGGACGCCCAAGGGGCACCGATCCAGCTGGGCAAGACCCAGGCGGACGCCGACGGCACCCTGTGGGTGCCCCTGTCGGCCACCGGCGAGGTGGTGCCGGTGCGTGGCTCCGACCGGGGAGCGCCGATCAAGGTCGCCGAGCCCGGACATCAACTGTTGTTGACTCTGGTCAAGGCCGCGCCTCCGTCGAACGAAGGCGGGCAGAAGTCGGGCGCGGACCGGGTGCTGGTCACCGACGTGAGCGCGGGCAAGGCCATGACGCTGTCCCAGACCGCCGTCGCGAGCACCTTCAAGCTGCCGACGGACGCGACCAAGGGCGCACCGGACAAATTCCTGGTGCCGGGTGTCAACGAGGGGGCGATCGTGCCCTTCCTCGCCTCGGACACCGGTTCGTTGATCCTCGTGGACATCAACAGCGGCTCCGTCCAGGCGACTCCGATCCAGACCGGGAAGCACACCTACGGAAGCCCGTCGGTGCTGGGCGCGAAGGTCTACGTGCCGGACCACGACACGGGCGCGCTGCTCGTGTACAACACGGTCCAAGCCAAATTCGAGGAGCCGATCAAGGTCACCGGCGTCAAGGGGAAGCTGGAGGCGTACGTCAACAACGGCCTCCTCTGGGTCAACGACCAGAACAATGCGGAGGCGGCCGTCGTCGACGTGCAGGGTCGCATCCACCGGATCGGCAAGGACGGCGAACCGGGTGCGGACGGGGTGCCGGGCGACCAGTCGACCCCGACCCCGAGCAAGGCACCGGGAACC
This sequence comes from Embleya scabrispora DSM 41855, assembly GCF_000372745.1. Lineage (GTDB taxonomy): Bacteria > Actinomycetota > Actinomycetes > Streptomycetales > Streptomycetaceae > Embleya > Embleya scabrispora. Next base: position 92,287 of record NZ_KB889686.1, read on the forward strand.
GGTCCGACCACTGCCCCACCGACCACTGCTCCACCCACGCAACCGCCTTCCGAGGACCAGCAGTTGCCGGGCGGCGGCGAGGCGCCCCCGCAGGACGTGCCGGATGACGATCCGGTCCCGCCGCTCCCGGGTGACGACGCGCCGAAGCCCGTCCCCCGGCCGTCGGCGACCGGCAACCCGCAGGCACCCGTGCCGCTGCCCACGGACACCGCGCCGAACGATCCGATCGAGGTGCCCAAGCCGCCGTCCTCGCGGCCGACCGCGCCGGGGGCCGGTACGCCCACCGCGTCGGCGACCGGGACCGCGCCGGCCACGAGCGGGCCGACCGGCACCTCCGCCCCGACCGACTCCGGCAAACCCCCCGTCACCACTACGCCGTCCACACCGCCGTCCACCACCCCGCCCGAGATGAAGGCCCCGGGCACGCCCAAGGCCACGTCGAGCCAGGGCAAAATCACCCTGACCTTCACGCCCTCGGACGGCGCCAAGCCCACCCGATACACGCTGGGCAATGTGACGGCCGGACTCTCCGTCACCCCCGATTCGATCGGTCCCGGTGGCACCATGAAGTTCACCGTCTCCGGCGGTGAGTGCGGCAAGGAGTACAAGTTCTACGTCAGCGCCGAATACGCCGGCCGAAAGACGATGAACTCGGGTTGGTCCCAGCCCATCCAACCGTGCGTCAAGCCGCCGCAGCCGGCCGGCGTCTCGGTCACCCTGGCAACCGGGGGCCACGGCGCGACGCTGAAGTGGACCGTGCCCAAGGGCACCGACCCCAAGACGACCTATCAGGTCAAGGTCGGCACCCGGGCTCCGGTGACGGTCTCCACGACCACGTATGTCGTCAAGGACCTCAAGAACAGCAACAAGTATCCGGTCACCATCACCGCGAAGAACGCCGCCGGCAGTGGCTCCGCCACCACGACGATCAACCTGACCCCGCCGCCGCGCACGTACAAGGTCGGCCCCAACCGCAGCAACTCGATCGGCATCGGCATCCACGCCGGTCCGCGGATCGATGCCGCCACCCGCAGGGGTGAGATCGGCGCCAACTACACCGGCAACATCACCGTGCAGTGCCAGGTGAAGGGCGAGAACGTGACTCGCACCGCCACCAACGTGCACAGCGCCATCTGGGACCGGGTCGTCTACACCGGACCGGGCAAGGACGCCACGGGTTACGTCAGCGACCTGTACATCCGAACCCCCCAGACCGACAAGGGAACCTTCTCGCCTCCGCTGTGGGAGTGCGAGTAGTCCTTCGGCTTCACCCATCGTGTGTTCACTCGCGGGTGGCGGGCCTCATCCTCCCGCCACCCGCCGTTCCACCCGTCTGGAGCACCGTGACCCAGCAGCTCGCCACCTCGGTGAACGGCAACCCGCCGGCCGAGGCCCCCCGGTTCCACGCCGGCGACGCCTTGCGGCTGTTCCGAGAGTGCTTCCGCGCGCTCGGGGACAACATCGAACGGGTCGTCGTCGGCAAGCGCGACGTCGTGGACCTCGCGCTGACCGCCCTGTTCGCCGAGGGCCACCTGCTCGTCGAGGACGTGCCCGGCACCGGAAAGACCACCCTCGCCCGGGCGATTTCCGCCTCCATCGACGCGTCGTGGCATCGCATCCAGTTCACCCCGGACCTGCTGCCGTCCGACATCACCGGTGTGTCGATGTTCCGCCAGACGACGAACACCTTCGAATTCCTTCCCGGTCCGGTCTTCGCCCACGTGGTGATCGGCGACGAGATCAACCGTGCCTCGCCCAAGACCCAGTCGGCGATGCTCGAAGTGATGGAGGAGGGCCGGATCACCGTCGACGGGATCACCCACGAGGTCCCGCGCCCGTTCATCGTCATCGCGACGCAGAACCCGGTGGACATGTCCGGGACCTACCCGTTGCCCGAGGCACAGTTGGACCGCTTCCTGATGCGCGTCACCGTCGGCTATCCCGACCTCGCCTCCGAGATCGCGGTCGCCTCGGGCGCGGGCGGTGGGGCGACCATCGAGAGTCTTCCGGTGATCGCCACGGCGCGGCACATCGAGGAGTTCGTCCAGGTGGCCCGCCATCACGTGAGCGCCGCCGAGCCGGTCGTCGACTACGCCGTGCGCCTTGCCCGCGCCACGCGAGAGAACGCGCACACCAGACTGGGCGCCGGCCCGCGCGGCAGCGTCGCCCTGGTCCGGGCGGCGCGGGTACGCGCGGCCTCGCACGAGCGCGGCCACATTCTGCCCGAGGACGTCAAGGCGCTGGCCCGACCGATTCTGACGCACCGTCTGCTCTTGGCCCCGGACGCCGAACTCGGCGGTGTCACGGCCGCCGACGTGCTCGACGAGATCCTGGATCGGGTGCCGGTTCCGCAGCCGACCGCCACGAAGGGCCACGCTTGATGCTCTCCACCGGCGGTCGCGGAATGCTCGCGGTGGGTGCGGCCCTGTGTGGAGTGGGCTGGGGGCTGGGATACGGCGAGGCCCGGGTACTGGGGGTCGCCGCGCTCGCCGCCGTGGCGCTCGCCCTGGCCTGGACGGCGCCACGTCCCTCGGTCCGGGCCCGGCGTACGGTCGTGCCCGTCAAGGTCGCGCGTGGTGATGCCGCGCACGCGGTCGTGGTGCTCGTCAACACCGGGACCCGGCCCCTGCGCGGCCTGCGCGCACAGGACCACGTCGCCGGGGAGGCGGTGTATCCGGCCACCCTGCCGGTGGTGCCCCCGGGGGCGGAGGTCAGCGCCCGCTACCCGTTGCCCACCCACGTCCGCGGGCCGGTCGCGGTCGGTCCCATGTCGTTGGTGCGCAGCGACCCGTTCGGCCTGAGTCGGCGGACGCGCGAACACGGCTCGGTCGAGACCCTGTTGGTCCGCCCGCGCACCGTCCCGCTGCCGGTGCTGCCCGCCGGCCGCACCCACCATCTGGAAGGGCCCACTTCGGACACGGCCGAGGACGGGACGCTGACCTTTCACTCGCTGCGCGAGTACACCCTCGGCGACGATCTGCGGCGCGTGCATTGGCGTTCCACCGCGCGTACCGGGGTGATGATGGTCCGGCGGATGATCGACGTGAGCCTGCCCGCGACTACGATCGTGCTGGACACCGCGCCCGGCTCGTACACCGGCAGGCCGCCGTGGTCGACGGCGACCGAGACGTTCGAGACGGCGGTCGAGGTGGCCGCGTCGGTGGCCGCCGCCGTGGCCGGGAAGAACTTCCCGCTGCGCGTGTTCACCGGCGCCGGGCCACTGACGAACGCCCTTGATCGCGAACCCGGTTCGGGCCGGCTGCTCGATCTCTTCGCGGTGGTCGAGGCCGACGCGTCGCACTCGTTGCGGGACACGTTCGACATCCTGGAGCGAGGTCGCGACAGTGACACGCTCGTGGTGGTCACCGGCGTCGAGTCGGCCTCCGCGCTGGAGGCGCTGGGACGGGTCACGCGCCGCTTCGACCGGGTGATCCTGGTTCGGGTCGCCGCACCCGGTGGCCCGCCGCCGCCCGCCCTGCCCTTGCCCACACAGGTGACCAGGCTGCTGGTCACCGACCTGGAGGAGTTGGCCCGTGCGTGGCACCGCGAGGCGGTGCGATGAGCGGCCCCGGCATTCACCGTCGCGGGTGGTCGTTGGTCGCCACCACCTTGGCCGCACTGTGCGTGGGCCTCGCGTTCCGGCGGGTGTTCGAAGCACGCGAGGTGCTGCTCGTCACCGCTCTGTCCGCGATCGTGCCCACCCTCGTGGTGGCCGCCTGCTCCGGTGGCCCGAAGCGCTTCGTGGTGGACGCGGAACGAGCGCGCGCGACCAGGCCGTTGTGGCCCTCGGTGATCCTGTCCGCGCTGGCTTGGCTGCTCGTCGTGTCCGGGACGCTCTTCCGCGATCGCGCGGTGGGGTACGTGGTGCCCACCCCCGACGGTGTGCGTGACATCGGCGCGGCCGTCATCAACGCGCCCAAGTCGATCCTGACCACCGTGCTGCCCGCTCCCCCCGACGGGGAACTGCTCGTCCTGGTGTCGGTATGCGTGTGGGTCGCGGCCTTCGCGTCCGCCGAACTCGCACTGCGCACCGCCACCGTGTCGCTGCCCGCCCTGCCCGCGCTGCTCGCCGTCGTGGTCCCCGTCGTGCTGGGCGTCCAAGGGCCCGGTTCCAATGTCACGGTGATGCTCGCCATGATCGGCGCCATCGGATTGCTGCTGCTGATCCGGGCACCCCAACGGCGACCTCCGATGGGCACGGCGCTGGTCGGCGCGCCGATCGTGGTCGCGCTGGCGTGCGTTGCCGGCCTGCTCGGTCCCGATCTGCCCGGCACGCGCGACCGGCGTCCTCCCGATCTGCGGGATCTGGTCGAGCAGCCGCCTCCGCAGCGGTTGACCGGCATCAGTCCGCTGGATCGCATCTCCGCGTGGCTGATGTCCCCCGACCAGCCGATGTTCAGCGTGGCCGGTCCCAGTGCGCCCGACCGCCACTGGCGTCTGACGGTGCTCGACCGCTACGACGGGTCGAGTTGGTATCCGGTGCGGGATCTACGGGCCACCGCCGGCCGGGTGCCGGACTCGCCCGACGGCCGGCCGGCCGTCCTGACCTCGGTGGTCGATCACGTGACCCTGCGCGACCTGGGCGACATCTGGCTGCCCGCGAGCGATCGCCCCACCGGCGTGGACGCACCGGATCTGCGGCTGCGGGTCGATCCGGCCAGTGGTGTGATCGCGAGTGGTTCGGGCCTGCGCTCGGGTACGCGGTATCGGATCGACGCGCGCATTCCCGCGCTGGATCCGGACCGCCTGCAGTACCTGCCGGCGGCACACGATCCGGCGAACACGGTCCTGCCCGAGAGTGATGCGGTGGGACGACCGATTCCGGCCCTGGAGGCGCTGCGGGCGAAGGCCGTCCTGGCCACCTCGGGCAGTACGTTTCCGTATCAGCAGGCACTGCGCCTGGCCCAGTGGCTGCGCGCCAACCACCGCTACGACATCTCGGCGGTCCCCGGACACTCGTACCGCAACCTCCAGTTCTTCCTGGAGACCTCCAAGGAAGGCACGTCGGAGCAATTCGCCACCGCCTTCGCGGTGATGGCGCGCACGCTCAATCTGCCCACCCGAGTGGTCGTCGGCTTCTCGGCCGGACGCGAAGGCGCGAACGGGGTCCGCGAGGTGCGCAGCGGTGACGTACTCGCGTGGCCGGAGGTCGAGTTCGAGGGGGTCGGCTGGGTGCCGTTCTTCCCCACGCCGGGGCAGGCCACGGACACCGGTGCGCACAAGCAGGCCCCAGAGCAGAAGGCGCCCGCGAACAGCACGCCGGCCAAGCCGATCACGCGAGCGGAGAAGGATCGCCAGATCGCCGGTCAATCCCGATCCGGGCCCGCGCCCGACTCCGAGACGCCGCGATCCTCGCACCGGGAGAGGACCCGCTGGGAGTTGTTCGCCGCGGCGGGCGCGGGCGTGGCTGTCGTCGGATACCTGGTGTCGGCCTGGCTCGGCCCGGTCCTGGCCCGGCGGCGGCGCCGCCGGGGAGGGCCGCGCGAGCAGGTCATCGGTGCCTGGCGACAGATCAGCGAGGACCTGGTGGGCGCCGGGATGCGCACGAGTGCGTCGCTGACGGTCGGCGATGTCGCCGATTTCGGGGCGTCCCGACTGCCGAGCGAGGCAGCCGACCGGCTGCCTGAACTCGCCGCCCTGGTCAACGACATCGCCTATGGCGGACGCACGATCGACCAGGCGGACGCGGATGCCGCGTGGCGGGATCGGGCGATCGTGGCCGGCGCCGTCCGGCGGCTCGACGGGCGGCCCCGCGCCCACGTCAGGGCCGGTCACAGGATGCGCCCGAGTTCGGTGGCGCTGGTATTCCGATCGCCCGACAGGGGACGAGAGTGAGCTCAGACGTGACCATCGACGGACGCGGCACCTCGAACTCGGCGGACCCGACCCGCGACGACCGGTCGGGCAGCGGACCCGCGTTGCACGAACCGAGGTGGTGGCGATACGTCCGCGACATCTCGCCGACACCGCCACAACATGCGGGCGCGGATGCGGACGCGGGGTCGGGACCGACGGGACTCGCTCCCGCGGGTGGCGTCGCGGCAGTGGAAGTGGGCTCCGGCCATACGCAGTTCCTGCCCGCCGTCGAGGCGATCGGCGGCGAGCCACAGCAGTTCGCGCCCGAGGCGGACGACGCCGCGTCGATCCCGACCCCGACCCCTCCCCCGCCACCTCGCAATCCGCCTCCGGCGCGCGAGCCGGAACCCGTGCGCGAGACGCCCTCGTCGCCGGAGGAAGGAAACTTCGCGCGCGAGGCGGAGACGACGTACGCACCGCTGTCGCGGGCGATGGACCCCAAGGCCGACAACCACCCGATGCCCGCCGCCGAGGCGTGGCCGGCCGCCGCCGCCGAACCGGACGGCGGCACCGAGCCCGAGGCCCGCTCCGCCGTCGAGGCGCCGGCGAAGCCGGAACCGGCCGAGGAGTTCGGCTGGGACTTCCGCCAAGCCTCTCCCGAGTCGCCGGACTGGTTCCCCGCGCCCAAACGTCGTCCGCGTTGGGTCGTGTTCGTGATCGCCGGCCTGGTCGTGATGGTGATCGCCTCGGCCTGCATCCTGGTCCTCGCCGGCCGGAAGGAGCAGCCCGTGGCGCAGCCCACCACCGCGCCCCCGGTGCCGGCGACCGTGATGGCACCGGACGCGGCCGCGCCGTACCGCCCTCAGGGGGTGTCGGTGAAGTCGTTCGAGGGGCGACTGCTGGTCTTCTGGAAGCCTCCGCAACGCACCGACCTGATCGTCGGGTATCTCGTCGTCGCGCAGAGCCGGGACGGCACCGTGCAAAAGACCGAGGTGCCGCGCGCCGGCGAGTTGACCGCGGTGTTGGCCGGCGCGCCGGTCGGGCCGAACTCGTGCGTCGTGGTCACGACGCTCGTCAGCGGTACGCCGAGCATGATGATGTCCCGCTCGGACCCGGTGTGCCCGCGACCCTCGGCGATCCGGTCCGAGGCGCCGACGACCGCCGGTCCGAGCGAATCGGGAGGCTCTGGTGAGTGACAACGCCGCCGTCCCCGCGTGGCCGGTCGTCCTGATCGCGTTGAGCGCGGACCGAACCGTGGAGATCGACGGGCGGCCCGTCCCGGTGGATCCCGGCCGCGACCCCAGGGAGGTGGCGCTGGCGGTCGCCACGGATACCGCTCGGAGTCTCGGTCGCGCGGTACGTGTTCGGGCGGTCGAGCCGGACGGCACGACGTTCCCGCTGATCGTCGACCCGCAGGGCAACGTCGTCCAGGGCGGGGAGCCGGTGCCCGCCAAACCCTCTCGGCGCGGCCGGGGCCTGCGCCGCGGGCGATCCGATGCGTCGCCGAGGCCGGATCATCCGCGCGCGGGTTCGCCGCGGGCCGGCGAGGTCCGGGGCCGCCCGGCGCACTCGCCGGCGTACGAACCGTCGGCGTACGAACAACCGGTCTACGCAGAACCGGCGCACGAACAACCGGTCTACGCAGATCCGGCGCACGAACCACCGATCTACGCAGAACCGGCGCACGAACCACCGGCGGATGAACCGCCTGCGCTGCCCGGTCCGCCGACCGACGACGAGCCGCCGGCCGGGCCCTCGCCGACGTCCGCACAGGCACACGCTCTGGCGGTGATCGCGCGTGCGCTCGACCGGGGCGAGCCGGACCGGGCGCTGATCGTCGCCAAGACCATGGCGAGGGCGGCCTCGCAGGCGGGTGACATCGGCGCCGTCGTGGCCACGCAGGAGATCTACGCCTATATCGCCGTGTTGGCCGACCGACTCGATCTGGCGGCCCGGCTCTACGCCGACGCGCTCGCCGTTTGCGACTCGCACCCGGTGGATCGAGACGGCTGGCGGGACCGGTTGGCCGAGAACGCCGACCGGTGTCGGGCACGCGTGGACCTCGACCACGGGGCGCGGGCTTGACCGGCCCGGCGCCCCGCGTCGCCTCAGGATCGCGTCGCGGTGTCCTGCCCGGTCGCCGCGCCGAGGGCGCCCGTCTTCAGGGCGAGCCACAGGTCGATCTGGGTGGCGGGGCAACCGATCAACCCCATACCCAGGCGCTCCTCGATCCGGACCAGGCGCTTGCGCACTCCCGGCGCGGAGATCGCCAGGGCCGCGGCGGTCGGCTCGATGCGCGCGTCGCACTCGAGCCAGGTGCGCAGGGTTTCCACGTCGTGAGCCCGCGACCCGAGCGGGCCGACCCATTCCTCGGCCCAGACCCGAACCCGGGGAACGGCCAGCAGATCCTCGACGGTCGCGGCCTCGTCGGCCGAATCGGCCTCCGCCGCGTCGGGCCGGCCGGCGGCGTCCCGCTCCGGTGCCGGATGCAGCGCCAGGATCCGCAGCGCCAGGGACAACTCGGCGCGCACGGCCAGCGCGTCCAGGTCCATCTCCAAGAGCGCGGCCACGCTCTTCAAACGCGCGATCAGGGTGTTGCGGTGCACGTGCAGCCTGCGGGAGGCCCGTCCACCCAGGCGCAGCCAGGTCTCCAGGGTGGTGGTCAACTCCTCGGCCCCCGGATCGGCGCGCCGGGTCGGCCGATACGTCCGCAACGGCGCGAGCAACCGCCGCGCCCAGGCCGAGCCGGCGCGGCCGATCAACTCTTCCGGTGTCGCGTGTTCGCCGAACGCGACCACTCGATCCGTACCGACCGGAGCTCGCGACAGCGCCTGGGCGGCCTGCTCGTACGCCACCGAGGTGTATTCGAGTGGGAACGCGTCGCCGACCCCGACGAAGACGTCGACGAACTCCCGGGCCAGTCGATCGGCCACCCGATGGGCCGCCTCGGGTCGCTGCTCCCGGGCGTCGCCGCACTCCGACGTCGTGGTGGCCCGCCCGTCCGCGGGGATCAGCAACACCAGGCAATCGGACCACGTCAGGTCCGGCGCCCAGCGGATGCCGGCGCCGGCCAGCCGGTGCGCCGCGCGCTCGATGTCCCGGCGCCGCTCTTCGGGGAACCGGACGACGAGCACGCTCACCACGTCGGGGAGCGGGGAGCCCATGGCCAGCGCGACGTCTCTGGCCGTCGCGATATGGCCGGCGCTCAGCAGTCGCAACACCGCCTGCCGGCTGCGCGCGCCCGCCTCGGCGATCCGGGCACGCTCGGCGGCCGTTCGCTCCGCGTTCCAGGCCCAACCGAGAACGGGCACCGCATCGGCGAGCAGACCTTCGGTGTGGTCGACGCCGGCGACGCGGCCGACGATGTGCAGCGTCCCCTCGGGTGCGTCCCGCTCACCCATCGGCCCCAGGGTGATGGACTGGCTCGTCCCCGCGCGCTCGCCCGGGTCGCGCGTCGGGGGGTGGCCGGTCGCCCCGAACGCCTCGTGCTGCACGGCCCCTTCTCGGTCCACGATCCGCATGTGTGCGCCGGTGCGATGAGCGAGCCAGCGCAGCAGATCGCGGGCCCCGTTCGGGCCGGCCGCCAGCCGTTGCGCGGTGAGCAGGTCGCGAACGCGTCGCTCGGCCGCGTGCTCGCCGTCGGCCTCCGGGTGAAACGGGTCGCCGTACAGGTCCTGGCAGGCGTCGGCGAGCGGGGTGGCCCGCTCGGGACGCCCCTCGGCCAGGCCGGGACGACTCGTCCGGCTCCGGTGCAGGGCCTGGCTCTTCTCCGCGTACGTCGCGCTCATTACCGCCCCCGTTCGTCCGGCCGATCACGGAGCGGGCATGCGTCGGGTGGACCGTCCGGGGTCAATGTGTTTCCCGAAGCCATGACCCGCGCCGTATAAGGCACATTGCTCGGGATTTTTTACCGCCGGCGGAACTCGGATAAGGTCGAGTACGTTATCCGACTCGGGTATACTCACGGGTAATATAAGCCCTCGCAATTCCCGCCGCCGCAGCCGCGCGGAATTCACCGTAAGCAAATTCGGGCGAGACTGTTTCGTGATGTCCCGCCGGAGCCGAAGGGTTGCGACAGCATGCCGTCCGACGGCCCGGATGAAGCTTCTCGCACGACGGCGTCCCGGGCCTCGGCCGGGAACAGCGAGGGCAGGGCGGCCGATCGCACGCCCGCGCCCGCCGCCGAGGACGCGGCCCGGTGGTAGATATTCGGCACCGATCACGGGCCGCACATACGGCGTCACCCGGGCGCGCTCTCGAATTTGCAATTCCACTCACACACCGTGCCGTCGCGGATGCGCTGTGGAAATAATCGGCCCGGCTCGGAAACCATATCGAGGTTCCCGCAATGCGCGCCGCCGCGAGGACGCGTGCTACCGGTGCGTATACCCGAGACGGTTCAGCGACTCGACCTTGCCGGCCGCCGATACGCGGCGGGAATCTACCCCCGGACTCCGTCATCGGACGGGTCGCCGCATCTCACCCAGTTCGGGGAGCCTTTCAGTGCAACGAAGCCCTATCGGTTCGCTCGCGGTCGGCCTGGGGGTGGGCGCCCTGGCGCTCGTCGGGCCGATCCTGGTCGCCGGATCGGCCCACGCGACCGACGACGCCAAGAACACCTGCGGGTCGGCCCGCGTCGAATGGTCGATCGACGGCGGAAAGAAGTGGTCCTCGGCGGGCCTGTTGGGCGCGCTCGCCACCAAGGTGAGCGTGCGCGTCGTGGGCGAGGTACCCAAGTCGTGCTCGTACAAGGTCTCGCTCGCCGCCTACAGCGCGGACGGGCCCACCTGGAAGACCTCGGGCACCCAGCGCTATCTCGGCTCCAAGACCGTGACCCTCGATCGTGACCACAAGAGCGCCGCTCTCGACATCTCCAAGCACGCGCCGCCCTGCTTCGGCCAGATCGACCTGTACGGCAACGACAAGGTCTTCGACGGGAAAGCCAATCCGCTGCCGCACTACCCCGACGCCAAGTATCCGCTCGACTTGATCGCCGGTTGGAACGGCGGCAAGGCGTGCGCCCCACCGACGACCAAGCCGCCGACCACCGCTCCGCCCACGACCACCCCGCCCACCACAGCCCCTCCCACCACCGCTCCCCCGACCACCACCAAGCCTCCGACCACCAAGCCCCCGACGACGTCGGCACCGCCGACCACCGCCACCTCCACTCCCGAATCCACGCCGACCGACGAGCAACGGCCGCCCTCCACCGCCGCGGACGTACCCGGCCGGCTCGCCCAGACCGGCGCGAGCAGCGGCATCGGCCGAATCGCCGGCGCCTCCGCGGCCATCCTGGTCGCCGGCGTGGGCGCTCTCCTGCTGGTGCGCCGCCGACCGGGCAACTCCCGCTGACACGACGCCCGTTCACCCCGTCCGGACCGGAAGGAGCGAACGCCCGCGCGGCGGCCTCATCCGGAATACGCGAATGCGCCGCCGGCCGTCGCACTCGGTGAGGCACTGCCCTATGCTCCCGACGTCGCCCCGCATCGGTGTCCTGATCGGGACCGCGGTCCAGTCCTCGGCGCTCGACAGGCGCCCCCCATACCCGTTGCGGTCGGACGACTTCGGTTGCATCGAAGTACCGTGGAGGGCTTCTTGCGATTTCGTTCACTCAAATTCGTGCTACCCGCCTTCCTGGTGGTCGGCACCGCCGTGACCTTCGGCGTGGCCTCGGGTGACTCGGACAACTCCAAGGCCACAGTGCCCACCACCGAAAACGCCTACGTGAGCCAGGTGGCGCCGGCCAAGGCGCATGCCACGCAGACCTGGTTGTCGGTCTGTCCGGCGAACTGCGAGGGGGCCACCGCCTCCGAACGACGCGCGTTCGTCCGGTTCACCGTCGCGGGTGTTCCCGCGGGCGCGCGTGACGTGCGGTTGAGTCTGGACCTGTACTCGGCTCGAACCACCGACACGGCCGTGCGGGTGCACAAGGTCACCGGAACGTGGTCCGCGAAGAGCCTCACCTGGAACAAGCAGCCCGCGTTCGGGGACATCGTCGGATCGCGCCGGGGCTTCACCGCCTCGCAGGTCGGCGCGATCGATGTCTCCGGTGCGTTCACCGGAAACGGTTCGTACAGTTTCGCGCTCACCGCGGCCGCGGGCGCGCAGGGGGTCTTCCAGTCCTCACGCGCGCAGGCCGATCAGGCTCCACGCCTGTCGGTGAGTTGGACCGACCCGACGGCCCCCGCCGCCGGGCCGCTCCCCTTCGACATGCCGGCCACCTCGGCACTGCGCGCGAGCGACAAGAAGGTGTACGCGCACTACTTCACCCCCTATCCCGCCTCGCTCGACAACAAGGAGCCCGCCCAGGACTACTACACCCGCAACTACCTGGCCCCGGGCGGCGAAAGCGGCAAGCACGCCGCCTACGGCGGGCTGCTGCGCGACCGTCCACAGCCCCGCCCGCCACTGGCCGGGGACTGGCAACTCCAGGACATGCAGCGCGAGATCCGGGACGCGAGCGCGGCCGGCATCGACGGCTTCACCGTCGACGTGCTGTCCACCTCCAGCGCGCACTGGACCAGGCTCAAGACCTTGATCAAGGCCGCCGAGACCACCGATCCCGGCTTCTCGATCGTGCCGATGCCGGACATGACCTCCCTCAAGGACGTCACTCCCGCCGGCCTCGCCGCGTCGATGGCCGAGCTCACCGCCTCCACGTCGCTCCGGCGTCTGGCGGACGGGCGCGTGGTGATCTCACCGTTCAAGGCGGAGCAGCAAACGCCGCAGTGGTGGGCGGAGTTCGCCGCCGCGATGGACAAGACGCACAAGACCAAGATCGCTTTGGTCCCGGTGTTCCTGAACTTCTCGGCGAACGCGGACAAGTACGCCTCGGTCAGCTACGGGTTCTCCAGTTGGGGCAACCGCAGTCCCAACCGACAGGGCAACATCCAGGCGGACATCGCCAAGGCGCACAGCCTCGGCAAGATCTGGATGCAGCCGGTCGCGGTTCAGGACGAGCGCCCCAACCAGGGCATCTACGACGAGGCGAACAACACCGAGAACCTGCGTACTTCGTGGGACAACACCATCAACGGCGGTGCCGACTGGGTACAGCTCACCACCTGGAACGACTACTCCGAGGGCACCCAGTTCGCGCCCTCGGTCAATTCCGGGCACACCTGGGTCGACATCTCGGATTACTACCTCGTCCGCTTCAAGACCGGAGCCTGGCCGAGGATCGTCCGTGACACGGCCTACCTCACGCATCGCGTGCAGTTCGCCGCGGCCAAGCCCACCGCAAGCGCGCAGACGAAGATGATGACGCCCAGGTCCGGGACCAACGCGCCCCGGGACACGGTTGAGGTACTCACCTTCCTCACCGCGCCCGCGACGGTGAATGCCACCATCGGCGGCGGCAGTCAGCCCTACCAGGCGGCGGCCGGTGTGCAGGCCCGGCTCTTCCCGCTGGCGATCGGCAGCAACTCGGCGTCGATCGTCCGCAACGGCGCCACCGTGGCGACCGTCACCTCCCCCAACCCGGTCAGGAAGGAGTTCGCCGCGCAGGACCTCGGATACCGAGGCGCGAGCAGCGGCCGGCCCGGCGCCGGCTGACGCCTCGCCGTCGGCAACGTCGAGTTCCACAGGCGGGGCCAGGTCCGACACGGACCCGGCCCCGCCGCGTCGGTCTCGGGGCCGCGGCCCGCGAGGCCGGACGCAGGCCACCCGCACGACGAACGAGCGCCGACCCGGCTGTGGGTCGGCGCTCGTTCGTCGTGCGGGTGGGTCCTGGGCTTTCGGGCGTGCCGCCCGGTGTGCGGTCGGGAACGACTCGGCTCGGGCGCACGGCGGCCCGGGTGGATACGGCGCGACTGGTCCACCCGGGCCGCCATGGTGGGTACGGATCCGGGCGGGGATGGAGCCCCGGTTCCGTACCGGTACCGGCGCGGCGGATCGGTCGGCGATGGCCGGGAGGGTGCGCGTCCCCCGCGCCATTGAGGGGGAAGGCCCGGCCGCCGACCGATCCGCGGCGCTCAGTTCCCTCGGCCCGCGGGGGCGGACGTCGGGTGGTCGGGTGACTCGGCCACCAGTCGGGGCAGGCAGTGGGCACCCCGCCTGGTTCGCGTCTCGGCGTTGCGATAACCACCTCTGGTGCCGCCGCCGCGGCCTCGGCCGGGCGACGAAGTGGAGCAGGTCATCTCAGTTCCCTTCCATTCCTGAATGACGGCGAGAATCGTTCCAGGAAGAACCCGTGTCGCGATCGGAGAGGCCCGGTCGCCGCCGGCGACGACCGGGTCTCTCTGTGCGACAAGCGTGCGTCATGCGCGGGCCTCGGCCAAGTGCGCACAGGCTGCGGGAATGTGGCGTGAAGGGTAAGCCGATCTGGCGCTTGGCACCGGTGGGTCAGCTCGCCTCCTCGCGGCGCCGGGACGGCTCGGGGCCGGCGTCCGCGGCACGGCGGACCGATTCGTCCGCTCGCACGAAGCGGTCCTGTAGTCCCCGGCCGGCCAGCACGAACGCGTCCACGGCCGCGGGCAGCAGCGGATTACGATTGGCGGTGCGATACAGCGCGGACACCCGGCGATGCGAGGGCGTGTGCGCCAGCGGCACACCGACCACGCCGTCCCGGGCCTGATAGGCCAGACCCGGGACGATGGCGACGCCGGCCCCGGCGGCGACCAGACCCTGGACGACGTCGTAGTCGTTGCTGCGGAACGCGATCCTGGGCGCGAACCGATGCGCGGCGCACACCCGGGACAAACTCGTGGAGCCGGCCGTGTCCGGCCGAGTGGCCACCCAGCGCTCCTCGGCCAGTTCGCCGACGTCGACCCCGTCCTCGCGCAGCGCCGGGTGTCCCCTCGGCAGCAGGAGGGCCAGGGTCTCCTCCACGAGCGGAAGAACCGTCAGCTCCTTCGGCCACACGCGCGGCACCAGGTCGTAGGCGAAGACCAGGGCCAGATCCAGGTCGCCGCTTTGCACCTGCGGCACCAGGTCGTCCGGTTCGGCCTCGTCCAACAGGATCTCGGCGGTGGGATGCAGTCGGGTCAATTCGGCCACGGCGTGCGGCACCATGCGTTCGCCGGCGGTGGGGAACGTACCCAGACTCAGCCGGCCGCTGCGGCCCTGCACCACATCGCGGATGTCGCGCTCCAGGCTGTCCAGCACGGCGATCGCGTCGCGCGCTCGATCGGCGATCGTGAAGGCGGTCCCGGTCGGCCGGATGCCGTGGGCCTCCCGTTCGAACAACGGGGTGCCCACGGCCCGTTCCAACGCGGCGATCTGTTGGGAGACCGCCGAGGCGGTGTATCCGGTGCGGCGCGCGGCGCGCGCGAATGATCCGGTGCGCACCACTTCGACGAGCGTGCGCAAGTGCAAGGGGTTGAGCATCAGGATTCCTTGGCCTCGCTCGAACGAGGTCTCGGGCTGGCGCCTCTAGGCACTCGCGATGCGTGCCACGACTCTGTTGGAGCACGGTGGCCGTATCGATCGTTGGGATTGAGGGAGCGCTTCGACATGTCGGATGTCCTGTCGCTGATGGATCAGTGGGGGCCGGAAAAGGTCGTCTCCGTGTCACACACCCGAACCGGGATGAAGGGCGTGCTGGTCATCGACAACACCGCCCGCGGCATGGGCAAGGGCGGTACCCGGATGTCCCCGACCGTGAGTACCACCGAAGTGGCCCGATTGGCCCGGGTGATGACGTGGAAGTGGGCGGCGGTCGACCTCTTCTATGGCGGCGCCAAGGCCGGGATCGTCTATGATCCGGCCGGCCCGGACAAGGAGGCCGTCCTGCGGGCGTTCGCCCGAGCACTGTCGAACGAGGTGCCGAGCGAGTACGTATTCGGCCTGGACATGGGGTTGACCGAGGACGACGCCGCGATCATCCAGGACGAATTGGGCGATCGGGGAACGGCGGTCGGCACCGATGCGGTGCTGGGTGGAGTCCCCTACGACCGGCTGGGGGTGACCGGTTTCGGGGTGGCCGAGGTCGCCGACGCGTTGCTCACGCACCTCGACTTGCCGCTCCGGGGCGCGCGGGTGGCGGTCCAGGGGCTGGGCGCGGTCGGCTCGGCAGCGATCCGCCGCTTCGCCGAACTCGGTGCGACGGTGGTCGCGGTGTCCTCCGTGCACGGCGCGTTGTACGACCCGCACGGTTTGGACGTGGCCCGGGTGCTGAGCTTGCACGCGGACAGCGGCGATCTCGCGATCAAGGAATATTCGGGCGGGACCACGCACCCCCTGGGATTCGAACTGTCGGTGCCCACCGAGGTATTGGTTCCGGCGGCGACCCAGGACGTGATCGACGAGGCGGTGGCCGCCACGATCACCTCCCGGCTGATCGTGGAGGGCGCCAATCTGCCCACCTCCGCGGCCGCCCAACGCGTGCTCGCCAACCGGGGCATCGTGGTGGTGCCCGACTTCATCGCGAACGCGGGCGGCGTGGTGGCCGCCGGATTCGCCATGGACGCGCGCTATTCGGCGTTTCGCCCCGATCCGGAGTCGATCCGCACGACGGTGTCGACCAAGCTGCGCGAGAACGCCATGCTCGTCCAGGAGGCCGGCGCGCGGCGAGGGATCACCTCGCATGAGGCCGCGCGTTCGTTGGCCCAGGATCGCGTGTACGCGGCGATGCGGCTCAAGGGGCGGCTGCCGCGATGACCGCGGTGTCCCGGCGCGGACGTCGTGATCGCGCGCGATCATCGCCCCGCGACCCCCTTCGCACGCCCGCGACGCGATGGGCTCCGACGCTCGATCCGGCTCAGGTGTACAGGTCCAGGGACAGCGGCATCTGGCAGAAGGTCTCGATCTCCTCCTGGAGTTCGCGCACCCGCGTCTCGCGCGCCCGCATCGGACGGCGCAGCCGTACGTGCACCACCATCATCAGAGAGATCAGTCCGTGCACACGCCAGGCCGAGTCCAGTCGAAACACCGGGCGCAGCGCCTCCGTGGTCGCCTCGATCTCGTCCAGGCTCGCGTAGGCCAAGGCGATGGCGACCCGGGCGAGCATCTCGTCCGAGCGCGAGTAGCCGCTGGGGGCGACCGCCTCGTAGCTGCTCAAGGTGCTCTCCGCGGCTTCGATCGCCCGACGTTCCGCGCCGGGGATGAACACCCGGGTCAGCGCCTCATAGGCACTTTGCCTGGCCGGATCGAAAAGCAACAGTCCGCCGATCTCGTCCAGTTCGTCCCGTCGGGACAACTCGCGGGCATCGGCGGCGGCGCGCAGTGCGGCCGACGCCGCGAGTGCGTCTCCCAAGGTGGCCTGGGTCAGCGCGACGAGAGAGTGCAACCACACCGACGCCGTTCCCACTTCGGGGTCGTGCACGGAGGCTCCCAGTCGTGCGTAGCGCAGCGCCTCGTGCACCCAGCCGGCGCGATAGGCGATCAGCGACTGGACTCCGCGCAGCCACACTTCGGCGCTGGGGTCGCGCGCGTCCACGACCGCGCTCAGTACTCCCGCCTGGGTCGTCGCCAAAGCCTCGCGGGTGTCTCCCAGGTCGTGTCGGGACCACCCGTGGATGCCGAGCGCGAGTGCCTTCGTCAGCGGGTCGACCTGCGAACCGTCCGGATCCGCGTATCCGGGCTCCGCCGAGGTGGCGCACCGGCGCACGGCGACCAGTTTCTCGTAGATCGCCGGGAGAGCGGTGTGCGGATACACCGCCGCCAGCCGCCGGACGGCCGCCGCCGTCCGCGCCGGGGACAGGAACTCGGTCGCGTCCGTGAGCTCGTCGAGGGCGTCGACCTTGTTCGGGAGTTTCATGCGTTATCTCTCCGCCGATGCGAGATCGTGCCTTACCTGCCGCCAGGATGCAGCCCGCGAGCGCGCGCGCAAAGGTCGTTGCGGTTACCCGAACTCGGTAAACCCGAAGGTAACCGGGCGGTGTCACTGTGCGCATCGAATCGAAAGGCACCGGGCGACTATTTTATCCTCGAAATGTTGCGCCTGCCAACAACTGCCGCTGTTCGTGTCACGCCGCCGAATGTATGCTGCAAATCAGTTCCGCATCCCCCTTTCCGGCAGGCGCCCGGATCGAGCGATGGCGCGGTGGCATTCGATCGTGGTCCCGGGGTCGATTCCGTAAGCGCTTTTCAACTGCGTGTCACCGCCGTGTCGCTTGTGCGTCGATTCCTGATATTGAGGAGCCCCCATGACAACTGGCCTCGTACCCGACCGGCCCGTCATCACCGTCGAGATCTCGGCGGACCAATCCGTACGCGTGGCCGGTGAAACCGTCCCGGTCCCGCCGGGGGGCGATCCGCGCGGAACCGCACTCGCGGTCGTCGCGGAGCACGCTCGCCTGCTCGGGCATCCGGTGCGGGTGCACGCGATGGAGGCGGACGGGACGATCTTTCCGTTGAACGTGTACGCGGACCGCTCCATCGCCGAGGCGGGTGCGCCGATACCGGCGGCCCAGCCGCGTGGCCGGTTCGGCCGGCGTCGGGCCGCTCCGGAGGCCGCCGCCCCCGCGCCGGCACCCGTCCCCCTCCGGCCGCCGCCGCCCGTCGCGCTCGCGCAGCCCTCGACGGCCCAAACCGCGCCGATGGCGCCTCGGCCGACCTGGGCCCCGCCGGGTGCCGCCGCCGAGCCGGCGGCCTCCTCGACGCGCGACCGGGTCACCGAGTCGGACCGGCTGCCCGATGGGCTGCCCGCGCCCAAGCGGGAGCAGCGCCTGGTGCTGGACCTGATTCGCGGCGCGGTGCAGGCGGGGGACGGCGCTCGGGCCCTGGCGATGGCCGCCGATCTGGACGCCGGCGCGGCCACGACGGCCGATCCGGCGGAACGACTGGCCATGCGCGAAGTGCACGGATACGTCGCGCTGGTCATGGGGCGACCCGAGTTGGCGGTGCGGTTGTACGCCGAGGCGGTCACGTTCGGTGACGCATTGTCCGAGCCCGGGGAGTGGCCGGCGCGGATGGCCGCGAATGCGCACTTCTCCTGGTTGCGAGTCCCCGACTCGGCCGTGGCGGACGCGGTGGGCGAATTGGTGGTGGGCGCCTACGCGGCCGGTGGAAACGCGGATTCCCCCGGTGCGCGGGCGGCCGACAAGCGAATGGCCCGCGCGCGAGCTCGGGTCTGATCGCGCGGCGACCCGACCCGATTCCGCGGCCCCGCTCCGGCGGGGCCGCGCCGGGCCGATCAGCGTTGCGCGAGCGCGTGCGGCGGGAGCGGATTCCCGCTCCCGCCCACCTGTGGCCCATCCCCCCACAGGTCGTGCAGGTCGTCGGGGAGCAGCGGCGCCCGGTATGCCGCGCGCAGCACGTCGGCGGCCACCGGCCCCGCTTCCTCGGCCAGCCGAACGAACCAATCGAAGCCGGCCGGATACGCCCACAGGTACGAGCGCAGCAGCGGGTTGGCTCCTCGGTCGCAGATCAGATCGGCGATCTGCTCGTCGGTCCAAAACGGCACCCGGGCCCGGGCGTGGGCCGCACACGCGGCCACGCTCACGCCCCGGTTGATCGCCAGATGCAGTTCGCTGCGGACCAGTTGCAGGTAGTGGTCCAGCCGCACGCGCGCGATCAACACCGCGTCGTCGGGCGCCACGAACAACGGGAGTGCCTGGGCGAGGCCCTCCAGGACCACCTGTGTGGGTCCGTGTACGGACAGGACCCGCACCCAGGGCACGTCCTCGCTGGTGCATCGATGGGCGAAACTCGCCGCCTGGAGCCCGTGACCCAGGACCTCGTGCAGCGCGAACTGCCGGGCACCGACCCGGGTGAAGCGCGCGTTGCGCGGATTGAGCCGCAGCCGGACGTGCCGTCCGGCGCCGTCGAGCCAGTAGGCCCAGTAGGCGTCGACGTCGACGCATTCGATGGTCAGCTCGTAGGACGCCTCGGACTCGGTGACTTTACGGACGGCCGGTTCGAAGTCGGCGGTCGCCGCACGTATCTCGGCCGGCACCGAGTCGGCGTGCAACGGCTCCTCGGCGATCCGCAGCTCCCGATCGGTGGCGTCGTGCCAGCCGATCCCCAGCGCCCCGAGCA
Organism: Embleya scabrispora DSM 41855; assembly: GCF_000372745.1. Classification (GTDB taxonomy): domain Bacteria; phylum Actinomycetota; class Actinomycetes; order Streptomycetales; family Streptomycetaceae; genus Embleya; species Embleya scabrispora. The sequence continues at coordinate 112,006 of NZ_KB889686.1, forward strand.
GCTCTCGGGCGATCGCCGCGCGCTCGCCGACGTAGTCCACCGACCAGCCCACGGCGGCGCAGCCCTGGGTCGCTCGGACGTACTCGTCGAGACTCCGCCGCTCCCCCAACTGAGCACCCAGATAAGCCAGATCGGCGTTCACCCGGGTGGCCAGACGCGGCGCGTCGGCCACCGCGGGGGTCGCCGCGAGGTCGCTCAGCCGCGCGTGCACCGCCAGCCGATCGCCGGCGGCGGCGACCGGCTCGGCCTCGGGAAAGAAGTCGAAGTCGATGATCGGGGCACCGCCTCGATCGACCTCCAGATGGTGCCAGGCGCGAATCGCCGCCTCGATCTCGTTACGCACTGTCATGGACCACATCCCAACGCAGGGTCACGTACTGATTGGCGTGCAGGTCTTGCCTGGACAACGTCACGTGCAGTCGATCCTCGTCGAGACTCCACCGGGTGTGCTGGGTCACCGAGTTCTCCGAGCCGTCCGGATGTTGCTCGATCGCACCGCACCCGCGGAACTCGGTGACCCCGTGCTGGGTCACGCTCAGGGAGAAGTCTCGCGTAGGCCGCGCGATGGCCTGACGCCAGTACGTCGAATCCACGAACATCCCTCCCTCACACACGTATTCGATGACCGTAGTCTCCCCCGGCGGCACCGGTGGCGAGATCTGGCAGGCGAACTTGCTCAGGCCGGTGGTGTCGTACAGCCGCTGAATGGCGATCTGCCGATCGCACGCGTCGGTGGGCGTGATGGTCAATCGACCCCGGGTGCGCTCGAACCACATCTCCCGGACCATGCGGGTGAGCGGCCGTCCGGTGAGATTGAGCACCACCTGGCGATAGGTCAACCGCACGTCTCCCTCGGGACCGACCTCGATGTCCACCTTCAGCGAGAGTTCGACCGCGTCCCCGAACGGGAGTGCCGAGTCCCCCGGCTCGTCCCACGGCACCGCCTCCCCGTGATCGACCGCGACGGCTCGGACCGGATCCACCGCCGCACCGGTGGTCTCCGCGGCGCGGTTCTCCTCCCACGGCTGGGGGGCCAGGCCCAACATTTCGCCGGGAATCCGCAACCCGTGGGAAACACGCTCGATGACGTGCTGCTGACGCACCTGAGCCCTTCCCTTGACGTAATCACCCACCCTGCTGGGGGTCATCTCGCACAGCCGGGCCAATTTACTCAGTGTAAATCCGAGATCGTCCTGGGCGAGCCGGAATATGGCCCCCAGGTCGCGCTCCGCACAGGCTCGAATCATGGCCGGCGTGGCCAACAATTCAGTAGGAAAGGGCTTGCGGTCATCGATTTTCGGCATATCGAACTCCCCGTCACGGGGCCGACCCGGCGCGGCCCGCGTAGTTACCGGCGAATTTATCAGCGTCGGGTAACGTCCTCGACCTTATGCGGTGCGTCCTATCCACCGACACTCTACAAAAGAGCGTTCATTCGAACGCGGTCCGTGACACCCGATGTCGAAGCGATCGAGCAGGCGTATTTACGATGTGGATAAAAGGGATGGCCAAGAACATATCGGCCGACCGCGCGATCCGCCGGCAAGCCCTCGTGAATCCTTCCATCGATGCGAAGAGCCGGGAGATCATGTCCGCAGCAACCCCCTTCCGCCCCGTCCTGGTCGGGCAGCGGCCCACCGGCACCGCGGTCGACCGCGCTCCCTCGGTCGAGACCACCGCGCATCGACGCGTGCTCTACCAGGGGACCGACGCGGCGGCCGTGCACGCGGCGGTGGCCTCGCGGTTGGGTCCGCACCGGCTGCACGTGCCCGGTGGGCGGATCAAGGCGACCTTCCGGATACTGCACGAGGGCGAGATCTCCATCCTCGAACTCGCCTACGGCGCCCGCGCCGACATGTACTTCGACGGCACCACCGCGGATCACCTGATCCCCATCCGGCACCGCGGCTGGGGCCGGGTCGTCATCGACGACGTGGAAAGCGCACTTTCGCCCTGCGTGCTGAACCCCGGCCGGCCGGCCCGACTGAGTTGGGAACCCGACACCTCCGTGGTGATCGTCCGTATTCCGGGCGAGGTACTGGACCGGGCGATCGACCGCGACGCCGCCGGGGATCGCCGAAAGGCCCCCGCGCTCGGTCCGTACCTGGACAACACCGACCTCGGTGTACGGCAATGGCTGTCGCTGGCCCGCGACTTCAGCGCGATGGTCGACGCGAGCGGTCACCTGGCCGGCTCGCGGTCGGCCGCACGGCACTTCGAACAGGTCCTCGTACACGGTTTGCTCTCCTGCGCGCCGGCCCACGGCGCCGGCCCGGGTCCCGAGACGGGGTCGAGCGAACCGAACGGTCTGCGCCGGGCACTGGCGTACTGCGCCGAGCACGCCGGTGAACCCATCTCGGTCGGCGCCATCGCGGCGGCAGCCGGAATGAGTGTGCGCACGCTTCAGGAGAAGTTCCGCGTCCACCTGGGCGTGACACCCGTGGGCCATCTCCGTCGAGTGCGGTTGGCGGGTGCGCACGCCGATCTGCTGAACGTGGCCGAGGGGCGCTCCCGCGACACCGTCACCGATGTCGCGCTCCGGTGGGGCTTCGGACACCTGGGCCGTTTCGGGTCGATGTACCGCGAGACATACGGGCAATTGCCCTCGCACACCCTGCGCCACGGCACGGCGGGACCGGTGGTCTCCCGCGCCGCGGTCTGACCGGCGTACCGGGCCCGCGGGTGGCGGTGGCCTACAGCGTCGGCGGGCCCACCGTGGCCTGGAAGTGCTCGCGAGCGTCCGACGTGCGTCCGTTGCCGTACACGCGCAGCACCTCGGCCAGGCCCGGGTACCGATTCGCGAGCAGTTCGGCCGCCGACTCGATCTCGGCGGCCGAGGCAACCGCGCGCAACACCGCGTGCACCGCCGCGGCCGGGTCCGCACGCGGCCCGGTCAGCACCTCGGGTCCGTTCAGTCGCAGGGCCGTGCGGGTGCTGGGCTGATGCGAGCGGACGCGCTCCAACGCGGCCTCGCGGTCGGCGATGGTCAGGCGGTCGAAGTCGGGCGAGGCGACGAGCGCCTCCACCTCCTGGAGCCGAGCCAGCACCGCCGGATTGCCGATCTTGGCCCGCTGGCCGGACATCAGCTGCGAGAGCATCGGCGCGGACAGGCCCAGCATCGCCGACAGTTCCAGCTGCGAGGTGCCCAGCCGGGTCAACAGCCGCCGGAAACGATCGCTCAACGGCTCGCCGTACCACTCCATCTGTCGCGCCTGATTGCGCGCGACGGCTTCCTGGTCCTCCTGCGACTTGGCCACCGTGGCATCATGCACTGCGAACCGCACGTTTGCAATTGCAATCCCTCGGCGAATCGAAGGTGGCCGGGCGGGTCGGGCCCGACACCGACCCGCCGGCGGACTCAGGGCGCCGGGATCGGTATCCAGCGATACGTCCCATCCTCCCGGTAGGCGCAACGCACCCGTTTACCGTCCGATACGGGCGCCTCCGCCGATACTTCGTACCAATTGCACGCGCCGCCGGGCGCGACCTCCTCCGGTACCGACGTGGACACCCGGGACGCGGGCGGGTCCGTCGCCCCGCCGACGGACCCGCCACCATGCGTACGCGAGGGAGCGGGCGCGCTCGGCGTGGTGGTCGAACCGGGGCCGACCGGATCGTCCCCACCCCCGCCCGCGGTGATCACGGCGGTCGTCATCGCGGCGACGGCCAGCACGGCGCCGACGATCGCCCACCTGCCCCGGCGTCCCACCCGCCGCGGCGCACCGCGATTTTCGGCCGAGGCGAAGGGGATGGACGACGCGGGAATCGGGTCGGCGGCGTTTCGCTCCGCCGCACGCAACCACAGCGAGATCGACGGCGGCCCGGACTCGGGGGGAGCGATCGGAGTCGACGGCGCGAGGGGCGGCTCCGGCGGGGTCGGCGGTACGGACGGGGGTTCGGCCGACGCCGGCGCCGGCGCGGTGACCCGGGCGGCGGAGGGTACTCCGCGCGGGCTCGGCCTGCGACCCTCCTGCCACGTGTCCGAGGTGCGCGACACCTCGCGCAGCACCGGGCCGTCCGGGGCGCCCTCCGGCACCGGGCCCAGCACGTCGAAGACCTCGATCGGCTCGCCGTCCTCGGTCGACGCCGGCGTCACCGGCCCCAAGCCGGGGGCGATCTCCCGAAGCCGGGCCGACGCCTGCGCGGCGTGCTCCGGTCGCGCGTCGGGCTCGGGCTCGGTCAGCGTGCGCACCAGGTCCCACAACGCGCCGCCGTCGACGGGGAAGTCCGGCGGCCCGTCGGGTGGATTCTCGCTCCCGGTGAGCAGTTGCCACGCCAGGATGCCCAGCGCGTACAGATCCCGTCGCACGTCCGGCGGTGCGCCGGTCGACGCCTCCGGCGGCAGGTAGCCCCAAGTACCCACCACATGACCGATTTCGGTGAGCCTGGGGCCTTCGCGAGGCAGGGCCAGGCCGAAGTCGCCCAGCAGACAACGGGGTCGATCCTGCCCGGTCACCTCCAGCAGGACGTTCGCCGGCTTGACGTCGCGGTGCACGAGGCCGACCGCGTGCACATGCTCCAGGGCGTCCAGGAGTTGGCCGAGAATCGCCCCGGCGTACGCCGGCGGCAGGGCGCCGTGATCACGGATCAGCGAGGCCAGCGACCCGCCCTCGAACAACTCCATCGCGATCAGCACGTCGCCGTCGGCGACCCAGGTGTAGGGCGACGAAACGTGCGGGTGCTCCAGCCTGAATCCCTGCTCGCGCACCACCCGCAGCAGCAACCCCGCGTCGACCGGACGCACCAGTTTGGCGGCGCAGTAACCACCCAACCGATGGTCGAACGCCCGCCATACGGTGCCGGACATACCGGTTCCGACGGGATCGACGAGGGTGAAACGGCCGGCTAGCGGTGTGGGCACGTCGTCACCCTAGCGCAGGGGTTCGGACGCTCCCCGGGGGCCATTACTCCTCGGTAACCTATTGTTTGCAAGTGCAACCCTGATCTACATTCCCGGGCATGAAACTGCGAGCCTTCCCGGCCTGTGCGGCAGCGCTCGTCCTGGGCGTGGTCTCGCTGCCCGGCGTGCTCCCGCACGCGTACGCCGCCGCGAACGGCCCGGCGCGGGACCGGCCGTCGGCGGAATCGGCATCCGAGTGGCCGGGCCGGCACGGGCCACGCACCTATACCCCCAGCGGAACTCCCGTTTCCGGCGCGCCCGACGGCGCCCGCGCGGTGTCACTGGCCCCCGGCGACTACGTGGACCGGATGGCCGACAAGGAGGTCAAGTACTACGCCGTGGACGTGCCTTTGGGGTACACGGTGTACGTGTCGGGGACGACCGTCAGCACGGTGAAGGGCCTGGAGGCGCTCGATTTGAAACAGATCGACGAGCGCAGCACCTCGTGCAAGACGGACACCGGGCTGTCCCAGTCGGTGCTCAAGGTCGTTACGGCGTCGCTGAATTGGGGAGCGACCGCGACGGGCCGCAACAACAGTTGCACCAAGCCGGGCCGACAGGTGTTCTCGGCGACCCGCCGGGGCACCGGACCGCCGGTCCCACTGGAACTGCGTATCTTCCTGGAACCGGCCGTTTCGGACACGGGCCCGGCCGAATCCGTGATCGCGCGCTATACCGAGCCGGGCGGTTCCCCCGTACCGGTGCTCGGCGGCGGTTCGTTCACCGACGCCGGCACGCTGCCCGGCTCCGGCCACTTCACCGACGACATCGCGTTCGGGGAATGGGCCTTCTACCGCGTCCGCCTGGACTGGGGTCAGAGCCTGGCCGTCCAGGCGCGGGTGGGCGGCGGGCGGGGTTACGCCCCGACGGAGGTCCGGCTGTACAACCCCGTGCGTGAGGAACTGGCCCAGGAGTCGGGGTCCGTGTCCGACACCGAGCACATTTTCGCCGGACGTTCGGACCCGTTCGCCACGCGGCCCGTGCGCTACCTCAACCGCAGCGACCGGCAACAGGAGGTCGCCGACATGCTGCCGGGGTGGTACTACCTCGCGGTGGCGGTACAGGGCGAGGGCGAACAGCGCTCGCTCGCGATCGACGTGTCCGTCGGCGGTACCAGGGAACCCGGGCCCACATACGCACCGGACCCGTCGGTGTCCGCGACGACCCCCCGGTCGACCGCTTCGCCGGGCAGGGTCGCGACGAGCGGGGGTCCGACGCCGGGCTCCGCGGCCCAACCGACCGGCGGCAACCAGGACTCGGCCGGCGCGAGTGCGGCCTTCGGTGGTCCCGCCGTATGGCTGGGGCTTCCGCTCGCCCTGCTGCTCGGCGCCGGACTGGCGACCTGGGTGATTCGTCGGCGTGGTCCCGAAACCCCCTGCGACTGAACCGGCCCCGCCTCCTTCGCCGGCCGGTTCGGACCGGCCGCCTCCGGACGCCGGCGGCCCGCTACTCGTGCGGGCCGCCGGCTGCTCCGCTACGACTCGGCCAGCCGGGCGCGCAGGGATCGTAGGCGCTCCTGCGCGGCCTCGCGTCCTGGGTCGGTGGGGGGATCATCGAGTAGGCGCGCAGGACGACCGAGCCGAGGTCGTGTGCGGCCTCCACCTCCTCGACACGCAACCAGCAGTGGTGCGCGTTCTCGATCATCCGGGCCGCGTCCTGTGGGTGGGCGCCCCGAGCCAGGGCCGCGTCGGCGTACAACTCGACCGCGAGAGCCGGTCGACCGGTCAGCAGGGCCACATAGGCATGCACCTCGCGCGCGGGCGGCAGCGCGTACTCGTCATCGCCGTGGCCGACCGACGCGTCCAGGGATGCGGCCATGGCCAGTGCCTGGTCGTCCGCACCCGACCGCACGGCGCGGGCGATCTCCACAAGGATCCGCTCCTGTTCCTCGGTCGGCTCGACCAGGACGGGGGGCGGACTCGGCTCGGGCGGGGCGGTCGGCTGAGGCGGAGGGGTCGGCTCAGGCGGGGCAGTCGGCTGAGGCGGAGGGGTCGGCTCAGGCGGGGCAGTCGGCTGAGGCGGGGCAGTCGGCTCAGGCGAAGCAGTCGGCTGAGGCGGAGCGGTCGGCTCGGGCGGAGTCGGAGTCGGAGTCGGAGTCGGCAGGTGGGTGGAAGCCGGCGGCTCCGCCGGCTCGGGCACCGTGCGCGCGGGCGGGTCGGGAAAGGCCAGGGGTTCCTCGTCGGCGGGCACCCGGGCAGCCGGCGGTTGCGACGGATGCCAGGTGGGGGCCGGTTCCGCCCGGTCGAGCGCGGTCGGCGTCGCTTCGAACGAGGGCGGCTGCGCGGCCGGTTCGACTTCCGGACCGGCCGGCGCCTGCCGCGTCGATGCCCGCTCGACCTGCTGCCCGGGGTCGAACGGCGGCTCACCGAAGGCGCCGTCGGTCGGCAGGTTCGGTGGCTGCCTGTCCGCCGACTCGCCAGAGGGCCCGGAAGGCGCCTCGCCGTGCGGCCCCTCGGGCGTTGCTCGCGCCCTCGGATCCACCGCGCCGGTCGGGAGCCGGCTCCGAGTCCCCGTCGACCCGTCGGCGGCCGACGGTCGTTCCGAGCGTTCCCGAGCGTCCCGGCTCCGCTCGACGACGTCCGGGCGCGGGGTGCGCTTGCGTCGGCCCGGGAGCGAGCGCCGCTTCGAGGGAGGAGGAAACGCGCTGTCGGAGGCACTGGCCCTGCCATCCGGCGCGACGATGAGCGGGAAGATCGTGCCGTCCGGCTCCCTCGCCTCGGCGCGCACCGGGCGGCCCAGGGCTCGCGCCGTCGCCGCCGCCTTCTCCAGCGCGACCGCGCGCGGGAGCGCATCGGGCGGAACCGGGATCAGCTCCCCGTCGACGTGAACCGTGTCGTCGATCGACAACTCGATCGAGACGACGGGCCACGCCGGCACCACGAATTCGTCGGGCACGTGCGCTCCTTCGGTCGAGCTGAGGACATTGGTTCTCGTCGGTGGAACCGATGCGGAGGGGAGTCGAAGCGGTTCGGGACGGAACGGGTCGGAAAAACCGGCCGCCGGGTGTCGGGCCTGCCTAGGGGCGGCCCGAAGCGGACGGCCGCGCGCTGGTTCCGGGCGTCCCGGGGACGGACGTCGCGATCACCGGCGGTCCGCACACCGGCTTGCCGGGCGCCAACTTCATCGAGGGTGTTCCGGTGATCAGGGTCACCACGACCACACACGAATCGGCGCTCACCGGCGGGCCGGTGAAGACGACGCTCGTCTCACCCGCGCCGGGCAACTCGGTCTTCTGGTAGGCGCCGGCCGGACTTTGCGCGATCGCCATGTATCCGGCGATCCCGTCGGTCCGGGTCGGCGCCTGCCACGACACCTGGATGCGTCCGTCGGCGGAACGTCTGGTCACCTGCTGGGGTTGATACGCGGCCAATTGTTCGGGAGCGATCACACTCGCGGTCGCCGGCGGCGCCGAGGACGGCGGGGCGTCGGCGGCGGTGTCCTCGTCCCCGCCGGTGAGCAGGACCGCAGCGACGGTGATGCCGGTGACCAGGAGCACCCCGGCGACCACGAGACGCACCCGGGACTGCGGCTTCGGCCGCTCGGACTGCCAGTCGTAGGCGTTCGGTTCACCCGAAGTCGCCGACCAGTCCCCACCGACCGCCGGTTCCGCTCCTGTCTCGGAGACTCCCGATGCCGACCAGAACCAAGGGGGTTGTCCCGCGGCCTCGCCCGCCGTACCCGTCGGGAGCGCCGTCGGCGGCGGTCCGTCCGCCTGGAAACCCGGTGCGAACGGAATCGGCGGTGGCACGTCCGCCTGGGCGAACGCCCCTGCGGTCACAGTCGGCGGGCCCGCGAACCGCGGCTCGGTCGGTGCGTACGCCGGCGCGGCCGGGCCCGGCGCGTCGAGCTCGGCGTCGGCCGGCCACCAGCGTGGTCGGGTCAACGCCGGTCGCGGGCGGGCGCCGCCGTCGCCCGCGTCCCCCGCGTCCTCCCACCGCATGCGACCTGCGCTCATCGCCTTCGACCCCGTCCCCCATCGATCCTGCGTAACGCGATGCCCATCACCACCGGATCCGGTCCACCTCGGAAGCGACCACACATCGCCCGGCGTCGGGATGCGCCTCGACCGCGGCGGCACACCGTCGCGGTCGTCGGTGTCCGGGTGCCGGATGGCCCGATCACCTCGGGTCGCGGCCGTTCCGCGACGCGCGGGCGGCGAGTGGGGTCGGCATCGGCGTCCCACGGTCACGGCGAACCGAACAACGGAACCCATGCGGAGTCTAGGAACCGGCCCACGCGACCGATAGGACCGATCACGCGGAAGCAGGCGCGCGAATCGGCCGAGGATCCGGCGGCGATCCCCGCGGCGCACGGTGCGGGGCTGCTCGACGAGATCGCGGACCGGACCGGACGGGCGCGGGCGAGGACCCCAGCCGGACCCGCGGCGCCGCGATTCGCGGCACGTGGGCGTCGCAACAGGCCCAGGCCGCGCTCGGGGACCTCGACCGTGAGGAGTCGGCGGACGGCCCGGACGGCCGCCGCCGACCGCCGGCGCCGAGTACACCGGACCCGTGGACGCGGCCCGCAGCCGTGCGCCCCGACGCGAAACCACGCGATGGTGGGGAGTGGAAGCGCGGATTCCCGTTCGGGTGAGCGCACGCCGGAGCGATGCTTCCGTACCCGGCTGTCGGCGAACCGCCGGGGTCTGTTGGGTTGATCCGGGCGCCGGCGAGCGTCCGCGTCATGCGTCGCCCCCAGCCGCTTCGGCGCACCGGGGGCCGCGCTCCGGGGGCGATACAGGGGGTTCGCACGCTGTGACCGAGACACCGCAGGTTTCCTCGACGGCCCATAAACGTCGATCGACCGGGCGGGCGCACACGATCGTCGCGCCCACCCCGTACGAGTTCTCCGATCGGCCGATCGTGGACGTACCCACCGTCCTGGCCGCCGAGTTCGCCCGCCGCTGGCCGCAGGGCGCCGACGGCATGGACGCGGTGCACCGGTACGCGTTGCTGCCGACCGGCAAGCTGCTGCGACCCGCGCTGGTGATGTACGCCGCGCTCGCGGTCGGCGGCGAGGTCGAGCACGCGCTGCCGGCCGCCGTCGGCATGGAGTGCGTGCACACCGGCAGCCTGGTGCACGACGACATCGTCGACGCCGACGAGGAGCGGCGCGGCCGGCCCGCGGTACACGTCGCCTATGGCCCCGAGCGGGCCATCATCGCGGGCAGCGCCCTGTACTTCGCCTGGTTCGGCGCGCTCGCCGAGTGCGCGCGCCACGGCGTGCCGGGCGAGCGCATCGCCCGCGCGATGGCGGCGCAGGCCGAGGGCGGATACGCGATGTGTCAGGGCGTGTTCGACGAACTCGGCTTCGCCGGCGATCTGGACTGCCCGGTCGAGGACTACCTCTCGATGGCCGGCCGCAAGACCGGCGCGCTGCTGTCCGCGTCCTGCCGGGTGGGCGCGATCCTCGGCGGTGGGACCGACGCGGCGGTGGAGGCGCTCGGCGCGTTCGGGCGACACGTCGGCCTGGCCTTCCAGATCCGCGACGACCTGCTCCCGTACGACGAGGCATCCGCCGCCACGATGGGCAAGCCCGCCGACAGTGACGTGAGCAACCACCGCCCGACCCTGCCGGTGCTGCTTGCCCACGAACGCGGCAGCGTCGAACAGCGCGCCGCGATCCGGCGCGCCCTCCTGCACGAGGGCAATCCGGAGACCGCGCTCGCCCGGATGCGTTCGCTGGTCGAGACCACCGGCGCCGGCGCCGAGGCACGAGCCCTGGCCGACGGCTACGAACGCGGTGCCCGGGACGCGATCTCCCGGCTTCCCGCCAACCCGTACACCGAGGTGCTCACGCACTGGTCCCGCCGGGAACCCACCCCGCCCGCGGCCGGCTGACCATACCCGACGTGCCCGCCTTCGTCGGCACACGCCGACGCGCCGACGAAGGCCCGCACACCACCACGTCGCCGATCGCGATCAGGACCGTCTCGCTCCCGGTGGGTTGTCCGGCGCGAGCGGGTACGGACCGATCCGAAAGCACAAAATCAACCGGACACTGCCCGTATCACCGCGATGGGTGCGGCAAGGCTCGAAAGGACGACCGACGTGAGGGACGGGTCCGAATCGACAACGCCTCCGAAGGCGGCCATGACCGGTAGCGCGCATCCCGATCGGCTCACCGATCGTGAGGTGGAGGTGCTGACACTGATCGCGGCCGGTCTGAAGAACGCGGGCATCGCCGCCGCACTGTCCATCGGCGAGGCGACCGTGAAGACGCATATCAACAACGCCTTCGCCAAGATCAACGTCCGCAATCGAGCCGACGCGGTGCGCTACGCCTACCGCACGGGCCTGTCCCGGCCCTGAGCGCGGATCCACGGCCCGGCGGGGGATGGAAGCGCGCTATGCCGCCAGTGGTGCGAACATCGGCGAACCGGTGCGGTCCGGGTCGTCCGCCATCGCCAGCAGCGGCGAGGTGATCACGAAGTCGGCAGTCGCCCGGTTGCAGGCCACCGGAATGTCCGCCAGGACCGCGAGTCGCAACAACGCGCGCACGTCGGGCTCGTGCGGTTGCGGGCTCAGCGGATCCCAGAAGAACACCAGCAGGTCCACGTCCCCCTCGGCGATCCGCGACCCGATCTGTTGGTCGCCGCCGAGCGGACCGCTGCGGAAGCGGACGATCTCCAGGTCGAGTTCGTCGGCGAGGATGCCACCGGTGGTGCCGGTCGCGTACAGGCGGTGCCGGGCCAGGGTCTCGCGGTGGGTCCTGGCCCAGGAGAGCATCTCCGGCTTGCACCGGTCGTGCGCCACGAGCGCGATGCCTCGCTCGCGTTCGTGCCGGGGGTTCGGATCGAGCAGGTCGTTCGTTTGGGTCACAGGCGTCTCCGGTGTGCTGAGCTTCGACATGCCCCCAGTCTGGCCGCCGCGTGTTGCGCCGGTGTGGCCGAGACATGACAGCCACAAGAAGACGAATGGATCATGTCGCCGGCTCGGCGCACCCGGTCGGCTCGGCTACCCCTTGGCGGCCGGTGCCTCGGCGCGAAGCGCGGCGGCCACCGGCAGGGTCGGCCCCTCGGGAAGGACGCGCAGCGTGCGCACCGGCGAGCAGAAGACCGGGAGGAAGCCCAGCGAGCCGAGTCGGGTCGAGATCGGTCGGGCGCAGCGCGCGCCGACCAGGACACCGAGTCCACCGAGCGCCAGGTAGAGGCCCAACGCGCCTGCGGGCAGGTGCAGTTCCCGGACGAACACGACCGGCAGCAGCACGTTGACCAGTTGCGATCCGAAGTTGGTCAGCGCCGCCGTGCAGGCGAGGGCGCGCAGCTCGCGACGCCGGCCCACGTGGCGCAGTCCCTCGGCCATCTCGGCCCGAAGCCGGGCTTCGGTGCCGCCGGTCGCGGCCGGCGCCCCGTCCGCGCGGATCCGGGCGAGCCCGAGGCCGGACGCGAGGTAGCCGGCCACGGTGCACACCAACGCGACCGGGGCCGCGACCAGTTGGACCAGGAAACCGCCCGCGCTGCGGCCCGCGATGTTCGCGCTCGCCATCTTATCGGCGCAGGTGTGATGTCGAGATCGAATTCACCCCGGAGGACGTGGCCCGCACCCGCTTCGTGGTCTCCCCGCTGTGGGAGGTGATCGCGAGCGTGCGGGTCCTCAAGGGCGCGGACGAACAGGGCATGCACCGTGCCTGGACGGATCAGGTCCGCCCGCGCCTGGCCGCCGCGAAGGTGGACCTGACGCCGCTGACCGAGCTGGTCCCGGTACCGACCCGGGCCCTCGCAGGCTTCCTGTGCCCGCCGCCGACCACCCCACGACCTCGCTGGACGTCGAGCCGGCCACGCTGCGCGCCACCCCACGCGAACTGCTGCGCACCACCTCGGAGGTCGCGCCGGAGCGGATCGCCGCCCTGCGCGCCGACCCCGAGCGCGAGTTGCGCCGGTTGGCCGAAACGATCGAGGCGTACTGGGAGTTGGCGCTCGCGCCGTACCGGCTGCGGATCCTGACGTTTCTGGAGGGGGACATCCTCTTCCGCGCCCGGCGGCTGGTCGAGAGCGGCGCCCGCGGCCTGTTCAACGACCTGGACCCACAGGTGGCGTGGGACGCGGGCACGCTCCAGGTGCGACACCGGTTCGCCCGCGCGGGTCCGCGATCGGTCCGCGAGTGCGGTGGGCGGGACGCGTGGGAGCGCGTACGCTCTCGGTCTTGCCCGCGTCCTCATGATCGACTTTCCGAAAGCGAGCCCTACGGTGCCCACGCTCCCCTGGACCACCCCGAACCCGGCCATACCCGGGACTCGGGTGCTCGTGATGGCCTCCCGGTTCGAGGTTCACTCGGCCAAGGACGTACCGAAGTTCTTCCTCAAATCACTGGCCGCCTGGCGTCAGGTGAAGTCCGCGCCGGGGGCGGTGGGCGCCTCGCTGATCGCCCAACCGCTGAAGCGCGTCTTCTACACGCTGTCCGCGTGGGAGAGCCGCGAGGCACTGGACACCTTCGTGCGGACCGAACCGCACCGCGGCATCATGGGGGCGCTGCGCCCGACCATGCGCACGTCGACCTTCACCTTCTGGGAAGTGGCGGCCGAGAGCCTGCCGATCACCTGGCCGGACGCCCGTGCACACCTGGCCGACCAGGAGCGCGGGAACTCGACCGAGCGCGACGGCAATACGAACTCCTGAACACCGAACCTCCCGCCCGCCACGACGAGTAGGCGCGGGCTACGTCGCCGTACCCTGCGGCCAGCAGCGCATGGCGAGCGCGGCGACGCGTTCCAGGGTCGCGCGGTCGACGCCGTCGACTGCCTGGGTGGACATGCCCTGGACCACCGCCGCGTAGTAGGTGGCGAGACCGTCGGCATCGGTGTCCGCGGGCAGCCGGCCGGTGGTCGTGTCGGCGACGATCCGCGCGCGCATCACCGCCTTGGACGCCTCGCGAATCGCACGCAGTTCGGCCTTGACCTCCTCGGACGCCGACGTGCAGTTGACTGCCGCGGTGATCACCATGCAGCCCGGCGGGTGACCGGGCTCGGTGTACGCGGCGGCCAGCGCGTACAGCAAACTCTCCATCGCCCGGCGCGCGTCCGGCGCCGCGGTGATCACGTCACCGGCGACCGCACCGTAGGTGACCCCGTAGCGCCGAATGGCCTCGCTGAAGAGCTTGCGCTTGTCGCCGAACGCCGCGTACAGGCTGGGCGGCTTGATGCCCATCGCGGCCGTCAGCGAGGCCACCGAGGTCGCCTCGTAGCCGTGTTGCCAGAACTCGAGCACCACGCGGTCCAGCGCGGCCTCGCGATCGAAGCCGCGCGGGCGGCCTGGGGTACCGGACATGCTGCCATTGTATAGCGATCGTTATGAAACCTGGCGGACTCGGACCGAGCACGTCACTGAGGCACGGATGTCTCGCCGGCGAACAGCGCACCCCGGACGCCGGGCCCTCGACGGTCAGGCCCGCACCGGATACGGCGCCGCCCACTCCTCCGCCGGCAGGCGAAGCGCGTTGGCCACGTAGGCGATCGTGCGGTACCACCCCGCCAGGACCAGGATCTCCACGATCTCCCGGTCCCCGAACCGCACACGCAGGTCGGCCCACGCCTCGTCGGTGAGGTCGGCGCCGTCGTGCAGTTCGTCGACCACCCGCACCAGAATCGCCTGCCGTTCGGTCCACGCACCCGCGTCGTCGTACACGGTGGCCCGGAGCCGGCGCGGGCTCAGGCCGACCCGCCCGCCGAACACCTCGGCGTGTACGCCCCATTCGTACGAGCAACCGGCCCGCGCGCATACCCGCTGCACCACCGTCTCCCGTTCCACGGCCGGCAGCGTGCCGTGCACCAGCAGCCCGGAGCCGAGCACACGCATGCGCGACGCCAGTTCCGGATGGTGCTCCAGCACCCGGAACAGCGCGAGCGGCTCACGCTCGCGCGCCGGTCCCATCCAACGGGCCAACGCCGCCTCGGTCTCGGCGGCGTAGGGCGGCGACAACGGCGTGATCCGCGACATGGACGCACTCCTGCACTGGCCGGTAGGGCCGATCGGCTGCTTCGCTTTCAGAAGCACTATGCTGCTTCTGAAAGCGAAGCGCAAGAGAAGGGCAACGCCCGTGGGCAGCGACACCGACGACGAACGCGGCATCCCCCTTCCGGGCGGCCCGGTCCGGGGCTCGACCACCGGACGCGCGCCGATGGCCGCGCTCGACCTGCTCGGCCGGCGCTGGATCCTGCGCCTGATCTGGGAACTGAGCCGCGAGCCGGCAGGCTTCCGGGCCCTGCAACGCCGCTGCGACGACATGTCCTCCAGCGTCCTCAACACCCGCCTACGCGACCTGGTCGAGGCCCGAATCGCCATCCAGGACCCGACCGGCCGCTACGAACTCACCCCCCTCGGCGCCCACCTCGTCGAGGCCCTCGACCCCCTCCTGGCATGGTCGATCGCCTGGGCAAGCGAATTGGAGAAGGACTGAACACCCCCACCACCAGGGCCGGTCACCCCCGCGTGGTGCGGCGACCCGCCTCGCCCACGTCGACATCGGCCCGCCCCGACCGTCACACGTGGGCGCCGGAGCGGTGCACCCAGCCACCGGATACCGTGCGCTCCGGATGAAATGGACCACCACGCACACCTGGTGGTACTTCCCACCTTGATGGGCGGCAACTACGACGACGCGTGGTACTCAGCCGGCTACGTCCAGATAGGTCGCCATCTCGCGCATGTCGGCGGTCAAGGTTCGCTTCCGCTTGTGCAGAATGCCGCGCATGACATCTCGCGCCATCGCCTGATGCCGTAGCCACTCGGGGGACACCGCGCGGACCTGCTTCAGTTCGTCCATGCCGCTCTGGTGATCGCCCAGGTTCACATATGCGTAGCCGACGTCGAGCCGATGCCGGTTCCAATTGTCACCGCTGGGCTGCCCGGCCTTGCGCCGGCCCTTGGCACTCAGTGGGCCCTCCTCCGCGCGCCGCAGGGCGGTTCTGGAATCCCCGGAGATCATCGCGTCCTCCACCGACTTCATGGCCACCGTGACCGGCCCGAAGGTGATCCCATGACGGTGGTAGTCGGTGCGTTCGACGCCCACCGCCGCGGCTGCCGCGGTCGCCATCCGCAAGTGGGCCTGTGCCTCCCGCGGACGGTTGTTGCGCACCGCGCCCGCCGCTCCACGCAGCGCCAACCAGCCCCATACGGCGAGTTGTTCCGGCGTGGCCGTGGACATCTTCGGTTCGATCGCCTCGGCGGTCGTCATCGCCAACGTCTCCGCATCGTCCAGACGCCCCTGACGAAGCAGCAACCAGCACAACCCGACGACTCCCGAAGCCGCGCTCAGCGTGTCCTCGGCCGCCCGCGCATCCGCAATCGCACCTGCCAGGGCCTGATAGGCCAAGTCGTAGTGCCGTGTCTGCGTCAGGAAGCGCCCGGCCACCTGGTATGCCTCCGCACGCGTGACGAGTGCGCTCGCACGTTCCTCACCTTCGGCGTAGTACTCGACGGCTCGATCGGTACCCCGCAGTAGGTCGGGCAGGAGCAGTGCGACGCTTTGATATCGGTCGGCGTGGTAGAGCTTCGCCCCATCCAGGACGGTCCGACGCAGTGCCGGAAGACTCGGCTCCTCCCCCGGCTCGGGCAGGCGCGCACTCAGGCCCACCGGAGGCGTCAGGGCCTTGCGAAGCTCGATCAGATGGAGCCGGTTGGGATCATCCGAACGCACGGGTTCCGGTGCATCCGCAGCCAGTAGCGCCGAGGTCCGCACACCCAGGGCGCGGGCAATCGCATGCAGCGACTCCATCCGCAGCGTGCCGCCCTGCTCGACCTTGCGGATCGTCCCCAGCGACAGCTCGGCCGCCTCGGCCAGTTGCTCCTGGCTGTACCCGGCGCGGCGCCGGTACCTCCTGACGTTCTCACCGAGTGTTGCCGTCATGGTCCCCACCATCTGTTGGTCCACTCGCGCACTGCACCCGAGCCGGCGCGGCAAGGCAGCAACTGTCGCGCATCAATCCAGGTCGTGCAGGGCCACGTCGGTGACCTCGCCCGCGTCGGCGGTCAGCGTCATGTACGTGTGATGCGGCTGTCGGCGTCGGTCGGTCGGCGAGCCCGGGTTGAGCAAGCGCAGGCCGGAGGCGGCCACGGTGTCCCATGGGATGTGGCTGTGCCCGAACACCAGCACATCCACGTCGGGATACCGCGCCGCACACCGCCGTTCCCGACCCTCCGCCGGACCCGTCTCGTGCACGACGGCGAACCGCACCCCGCCCAACTCGACCCGGGCCACCTCCGGCAACCGGCTTCGCAGATCCGGCCCGTCGTTGTTGCCGTACACCCCGACCAACCGCCGCGACCGGGCCTCGAACAGGTCCAGCGCGGCGGCGTCGACCCAATCACCCGCGTGAATCACCACATCGACCGCCGCCAACTCGGCGAGCAACCGCTCGGGAAGCACCTTGGCCCGCCGGGGCAGATGCGTATCGGACGTGAGCAGAATGCGCATACCTCCACCGTACGAGCCCAACCACCGCCCCGGGCGACACCGGGCCGGGTGAACCCTGTCGTGGCCGGCGTCGACCCACCGGCCACGACCCGAGCGAGGCGCTCGAACGATCAGGTGGTCGGAGTGACCTTGGCCAGGCCGATCGGGGCGTCCGGATTGGCGCCGCGGTGCAGGGCGAAGGTACGGGCGAGATTTTGCAGATGCACGGTGGTGGCGATCGCGCGGGCGGATTCCGTACGCAGGTCGCCCAGTTCGGGCGCCACCGTCGCGTGCGGTATACCGTCGGCGACCAGGCGCGCGCGAAGGGCGGCGATGTCCGGTGCGGTCGGGCCGCCCAGGTCGATCAGCAACACCGGTACCCGATCGCCCAGTGCGGCGATCGGCCCGTGCAGCAGATCGGCGACCGAGATGCCCTCGGCGAACACCCCCGACGTCTCCCGAATCTTGAGCGCGCCCTCCAACGCCACCGCACCCCCGAGCCCACGTCCCGCCACCACCAGGCGATCGTGGTGCGCCCAGTCCGCGGCCAACGCCTCACACGCGTCGGCACCGGCCAGTACCCGACTCACCGCCTCCGGGAGACCGGCCAGATCCGCGAGATCCGCGACGGTCGGCGGCAACGGACCGAGCGCAAGCGCGATCCCGACCATGGCCACAAGCTGCGCGGTGACCGTCTTCGTGGCCGGAACCGCGATCTCCGTACCCGCGTCCGTCGCGGCAAGCACATGCGCCTCCGCCGCAAGCACGCTGTCCGCCTCGTTGGTGACCGCCACCACCCGGGCGCCCCGCTCGCGCGCGGCCCGCACCGCCGTAACGATCTCGGGCGTACGACCCGACTGGCTCAACGCGGTGACCAGGTAGCCGGTGTAGTCGGTGTGCGCGTCGTACCTGGTCACCAGGCTGGGCGCGGCCAGCCCGGCCGGCCGCCCGGACGCCAACTCGTACAGGTAGCGCCCGAACGCCGCCGCGTTGTCCGAGGACCCACGCGCAATCAATACCGACCCGTGCAACGGCACCGGCAACGCGTCCCGAATGGCCGCCGCCAGTTCCGGCAGTCGAGCCACCAACCGCCGCAACACATCGGGCTGTTCGGCCATCTCGGCGGCCATCACGGCGCCGGGGGCGGGAAGGGCGGGAGAAGCCGTGTTCGTCATGTTCATCCCATCGATCGATTTCGAACAACAAGGACCGAAAACCAAACCGCGACACCGAAACCCGACCGCAGCCGTGGGCCCCGGGCGGTGGCCGTGGCCGTGGCCGTGGCCGTGGCCGTGGCCGTGAACCATGGCCTCGGAGCGCGGAACAACCCGCCCCGCCCGCGGAGCGGACCAGCGCCGTCACGTCACCAACGCCCACCCCGGCCGCTCACCCCCAGCCACGTCCCACGCCAGCGCGGCAGCGCCCCGCAGCGCCCCGTCGTGGATGTAGCGCGCCGCCACGATCACATCGCCCGGATCGGCCGTGCCCGGAGTGTGCTTCGCCAGGAAACCCCGCAGCACGTCGAGCACCCGCTCGGACACGGCCATCAGCCCGCCACCCACGGCGATCCGCGTCGGATCCAGCGCCAGATACAGGTTGAGGACGTGGCCCGCCAACACATCGAGGGCATGCTCGGCGATGGCGCGCAGGCGCGGGTCGGTGGAGGTCAGGATCGCCGCCGCGTCCGGCGGCAGGCCATTGCCGGCGAGTGCGTACAGGGACTGCGTACGGGTCATGAGCGGGCCGCCGCCGATCAACGATTCCAGGTCCGGCTCCTCCGGCCGACCCGGCACCAGCGAGTAGCCGATCTCGCCGGCCACCCCCCGCGCGCCGCCCACGACCCGGCCGCCGACCGTGAGCGCGGCGGCAACTCCCGTACCCAGGTTGACGAACAGCCCCGGATCGGCGGCAACCAGCGCGCCCGAGCGCAACTCGGCCAACCCCGCCGCCTTGACGTCGTTGGCCACCACCACCGGCACCGACCCGAACGCCTCGCGCGCCAGGCCGAGCACGTCCACGTTCTCGATTCCGGGCAGGTTCGGCGACAGCTCCACCCCGGCCGAGGTCACCGTGCCGGGACAGACCAGGCCCACCGCCACGATCTCGCGCCGCCCGTCCCGGGTCACCGCCGCGACCTGCTCCCGGGCCAGCCGCAGCAGCCGATCCAGCGCGTGCGCCATGTCCTCGCCCGGCTCGCGGGTGGCCACCCGACGCTCGGCGAGCACCGTACCGGTCGCGTCGAGGGCGGCCATGGCCGTCTTGGTGCCGCCGATGTCGAGCGCGACTATCCCGAGGGAGTCGCGCGGCAGCGGTGGGTCGACCAGGTCAGCGGAGTCGAACACGATCGTCACAATCCTCGAGTCGGGCAATCGCACATGGCACGGGCAACGGGCACGGGCACGGGCAACGAGTAAGGGGCAACGGAAACAGTGGCCGTCGCAGCGGCCCGGTCAGGACGGATCGCCCACCACCCGCGCCTCCGCGTCGTACCGCTCGCCCCACACCACCGCACCCGCCTCGGCCTCGTGCAACCCGGCCCGGGGCGACCCTGCCCCGTGCAACCCGGCCACCGACCGCGTCCGCCCACGTGTCACGAACGCCTGCGGCCGGAAGCACATCACCACCGTGTCGCCCGGCCGGATCCCCAGCCGGCGCGCGTCCCGAAGCACCGTGTAGTAGTGGATCGCCCCGTCCGGAGCGGTGTCCACCCGCGCCACCCGCTCGACCGCGGTAGCCGCGTCCCGGCCCACCAGCGCGGTGAGCGGGAACTCGCCCAGGACCTTGTCGACGTAGTGCCCGGCGGCGAACGCGTACGCGTCGTCGCCGTCCACGTGCGACACCTCGGTCACGTACACGATCGCCGGCCGCTCCGGCGCCTCCTCGGAGAACACGTGCAGCGGAGTCGTCCCGTGGATCGCGTTGCCCGGCTCGACATGCGTGGCCCCCGCGTCGGCGGCGATCGTCAGCGAACGCGCCGACGTGGTCCCGGGCGCGTTCACCTGACGGATGTCGAACCCGGCCGCCCGCAACCGCTCGGCCGCCGCGACGACCGTGGCCAGGTTGGGCGTGGCCACGATCCGCCGCTGCTCGGGATCGGCGAGCAGGCACGGAAACGTGGTCACGCCGTGCACCGCCACACCCTCCACCGCGTCGACCTCGCGTGCCGCGGCCACCACGTCGGCGGCCGGGAACCCGCCGCCGTGGCCGAAGTAGAACCGGTCCCCGTCGCCGTGCACGCGAAGCAGCACCGACACGGGCGCGCCGCCGCGCCGTACCGCCGCCGCCCCGATCCGCCGGGCCGCGTCCACCGAGAACACGGTGACCACCTCGGGGTCGGCGCCGACCACGAAGTCCTCGCTGCCCCGATGCGGCTGCACCAGGTGCCCGACGTGCCCGACCGGCAGGCCGTGCCGGACCGCGGCCGACACGCACGCGGTGTCCACCGCGACCACCGGGCCGAGCCCCGCCTCGATCGCGGTGCGCGTGACGTCGGGATTGCGCCCGTACTGCTTGGCCATCACGTACGTGGACAGCCCGCGCGAGCGCGCGGCCTCGGCGATCGTGGCCGCGTTGCGCGCCACCGTGTCCAGGTCCGCCACGTACGTGTTGGCGAGCAGGCGACCCTCCTGATGAGCCGTCACGACGGCCCCGATCAGCGGGCGGTTGTGGGCGAGGAGTCGATCGAGGAACATCGCGAGGCTCTCCTTGAGACGAGCGGACGGGGCGAGGGGGGCGGGACGCGCGGACGGGATGCGGGGGGCACGCGGGCGGGCGAAGGCCGGGGGTCGTCGGGCATGGGGCGTCGGCGTGGGGCGTGGGGCCGTCGGGCGTTGCCCGCGCGGATCAGGTCCGGCCGACCGGCACGGATATCGCCCCCTCCCCCGGCTCCGCGGCCGACGCGCCGGCCGCGCCCGTATCCGGTTCGTCCTCGAACACGCGACCCATCGCGGCCAGCACCTGCGGACGCGAGCGGTGCGCCCAGACCAGATACGCGGTGCCCAGCAGCATCCAGCCGACGATCACGTACGGCACGAGGTTGTTCGGATGATCGGGCACCGGCCACAGCTGGCCGTATATCGGCAGCAGCATCAGCAACACGGTCGCCCCGGGCAGGATCCCGTGGCGCAGCGTGGAGAACTCGCCCCGGTGCTCGCGCAGGTAGAACCGGATCACCGCGACGCTCATCAGGATGTAGATGATCACCATCCCGAGCCCGAGGATGGTGCCCGCGAACCCGTACACGCCCAGCGGACCCAGATCGCCGCCGAAGCCGCTGCCCAGCACCAGCGCGAAGACGAGCGAGAAGCCCAGATAGGCGGTGATCGCCGATTGCGGCACGTGGCGTTCGTTGGTCCGGCCCAGGAAGCGCGGGAGCACACCTTCGCGGCCCATCGAGAACAGCACCCGCACGGCCGCGTTCGAGCCGGAGACCACGTTGGCGAACTGGCTGACGATCACGGTCAGCGCGAGGATCCAGGTGACACCCCAGTAGCGGTCCACCAGGGTGGTCAACGGCGCGGCGTCCTCGGCCAGTTGGGAACCGTGCGCGGAGCCGAAGCCGATCGAGGTCGAGTACGCCATCAGCACATAGAAGGTGCCGATCACCGCGACCGCGGTGAACAGCGCGAGCGGGATGCTGCGTTTGGCGCCGCGCGCCTCCTCACCCAGGGTGGCCACCGACTCGAAGCCGATGAACATCAGGATGCCCCACAACATGCCGGTGCCCAGGCCGCTGAAGCCGTCGATCGAATTGGCCGGATCGAACGGCGCCACCGACAGGCCCGAGTCGCCGCCGTCGCCGAGGATCACCCCGGCCAGGCCGAGCAGTACGCCGACCTCCAGGACGAGGAAGATCAACGCGGTCTTGGCCGAACTGGACACGCCGAGCGAGTTGACACCCCACACCACGGCGGCGAACGCCAGCGACATCACCTGCCACGGCACCCGGACGTCGAACTGGCTGTCCAGGAAGTCGTGGCTGTATCCCCCGAGCGCGGCGAACAACATCGGCCCGACCATGCCGTAGGTGAGCAGGAGCAGCCACCCGGAGAGGAAGCCGCCGGACTTGCCGAAGCCGTGGCTGTTGTAGGTGTAGGCGAAGCCGGCCGCCGGCAGCTTGCGGGCGAACGCGGCGATCGTGTTGGCGACCAGGAGGCTGGCCACCATGGCAAGCACGATGGCGAGCGGCAGCGCGTACCCGGCTCCCGCCGCGGCGGGCGGCGTGTTGAACGCGACGCTGGTGGCGGGGCCCATGAAGGCCATACACATGGCGACGGCACCGAACACGGACAACGTGTTCCGGCGGAGGGACCCGCCTCTCGACGGCTGTGGGGTCGACATCGGTGGTACTCCAGGCGGTTCGGTGGGGTGGGACGGACCCCTGAGGGTGCGCGGGCCACTTGGTGCGGCGGCGCGATCTGCGTTACGGGAGCGAAGGGGCGGTCGGCTGGGGAGGTGCTGGTGGCGCCGGCCGGTGTGGGGGCGCTTCGAGGTTGCGTGGATGTAATGGGTGGGATGGGTGGGATGGGTGTCGTGCGTGGAGCGGCGGCAGGTGGTTGCGTGTCGTGGGGGCCGTGGCCTCACGTCGTCGGTTCGCCGCGTCGGCTCCGCCCTGTGGTGGGCGAGTGGTCCGTCAGCGGGTCGTGCCCGCCGGCGAAAGCAGTGCGGACAGTTCCAGGTCGGCCCGGACCGCCGCCGCCGCGTCCGGCGCGACGTCGAAGCGGACCCGCAGTGCGCTCAGTCCGCGCGAGACCGCGCCCAGCGCGCCCGCGAGATCGGCCAGTTCGGAGTGCACGAGCTCGGGGCAGGCGGGCAATCGTCGGCGCACCCGTTCACGCAGGCGAGTGGTCATCGCCGCGTCGATCGAGGCCGAGACCCGGCCGCCGAGGACGACCAGTTCGGGTTCGTACGCGATCGTCACCGCGATCAACGCCACACCGAGCGCGCGCTCGAACCGATCGATCACGGCCCGCGCCGCCGGCGAAGAGTCGACGAACAGGTCGGCGGCGGTGTCCACGTCCAGACCGGCATCGCGCGCGGCCCGCATCAGGCCCTCGGCGCCGACCAGTTCCTCCACGGTGTGGTCCTCGGAATCCACCGGCAGGAAGCCGAACTCGCCCACGAGGCCGGTCGGTCCGCCCCGCACATGCCGATCCACGGCCACACCGGCGCCGAAGCCGGCACCGACGGTGAACATCACGGCGGTGTCGGCGGTACGGGCGGCGCCGTGCCGCAACTCGCCTTCCAGAGCCAGATCGGCATCGTTCCCGAAGGCGACGGTGCCGTCCAGCGCGCGGCGCACCCGGCGGGTGAACAGCTCGCCCTCGATCTGCGGAAGGTTGGTCGCGCCACGCACACCCAACCCGTCGGCCGCGACCGCCCCGGGCAGACCTATCACGCCCGCGCGCAGCACATCGGGCGCGGCCGAGTCGGCGTACAACGCACGAACCCGCTCGGCGAGCCAGTCCGCGAGATCGTCGGCCGCCAGGTGCCTCGGGGTCGGCTCCTCGCGATAGCGCGGCGAGTGGCCCAGCAGGTCGGTGGCCAGGAACCGACAGGTGGTGCCACCGAGGTCGACGCCGACCGCGACTCCACGCTCGGCGGCCACCTCGATCACCACACCCTGCCGCCCCCGCCGCCCGGTCTGCAAAACGGCGCCCTCCCGCACCAACCCCTCGTCAAGCAAGCCCTCGACCACACGCGAAACGGTGGCCGCGCTCAGCCCGGTCTGCTGGGTGAGACCCGCCCGACTGTGCTGCCCACCGGCCAACAACACCGCCAGCAGGCTGGAGCGGTTGGCCCAACGGGCATCGGCCGTCTCCGCCATGTTCACCTCTCAGAGTGAAAATATTTCAGAGTGAGAGCAAATTAGGCCCACCACAAAGAGGTGTCAAGACCCCATCAAGCCCCAAGCCCCCGGGAACCAACCAAGGGAAAATGCCCCCGGCCCCCGGCCCCCGGCCCCGAGCATCGCGAGCACACCCGCGCTCGGCGTCCTCGCCTGGCTCGCCACGGCCCGGGCCGTCAAGGCACGCAGGCGCTGGGATGGGCCGGGACCGATTCCCGCCCCGGCAGGCTTCGTCGCGGTCGCACTGCTGTGGAGAATGCCGCGGCCGACGTGACGACGGCTCCGTTCGACTCCCCGCGTGAGGAGCGGACGACGACCATCCCGACCACACGGACCCGCACCAACACGGGTCACGACCACCACACACCACGGAGGAAAGCACCATGAGGCGCATCGGCATCATCGGAGTGGGCGAGATCGGCCGGGCCGTCGTCGAGGGCCTGTGCGACGGGGGCGGTGCGTCGCCGGACGTCTTCTCGCCCCGAGGGGCCCGCACCGCCGCCGAACTGTGCGAGCGCTACGAGGGCGTCCATGTGTGCGCCGACAACCAGGAGGTGGCGAGCCGCTCCGAGCTGGTGATCATCGCCGTGCGCCGGCCGGCGTCGCCACCGACGCCTCCTCGCCGATCTGAAGGGTGAATCGGTGGAATGAGCCGACCGGCGGCCCGGGAACCGGATCCCACACTCTGGGGCGGGCCGCCGGCCCGGGCCGGGGCGCGATCAGGGGTGTTCGGTCGAGTGGGCCGGTCGCGGAGGGACTCGGCCGGGTGGGCGCCCCGTCGCGGGTGGCTCGGTACGGGGGATTCAGCCGTTTGGGTCGCCGTCGGTGTTCGTTCGGGTATAGGGCGTGCCTGTGGTCGGTCGGCTTGGGTCGGGCTCGTCCGCGCGGATGTGAATCCTGGTCCGTGGCGAGCAGGAAATCCGACGCGGCGCGGACTCCGCCGATCCGGAAGGAGGCAGGCAGCGGGGTGCCCTCCGGGAGCCGGTATACGGTGCCGATGGTCGCCCAGCGCCCGTGCCGGCCGCGGCGAGGCGGGAAATCGCGGGCCACCCACGAGTCGTGCGCGCCGATGGCCAGGACCGTCGTCCCGTTCGCGGCCCGGACCAAGCCGTCGACCACCGGCCATGCCTCCCGGTACCGCGCCGTCGAGCTCAACGTGGTGTCGGGCTCGCCGTTGTCGAGGTCTGCGGCCAACAACCCTGCACGTCAAAGGCGTTGGTCACGGAGTATGGGCCATCCGACCGAACCGGCCCGGCCGCGCCGGACCATGGGCGGGCCCGAGCGACGGCCGGCCCGGGCCGGTTCGTTCGGGGTGCGCACGGGTCGGATTCAGCCCTGCCGTCGACCGGTCTCGACATAGGCGCGGAGGTGGTCGAGGCCGCGTTCGAGGATGTCGCCGATGGCCAGGTCGGCCTCCGTACCGGCCGAGCGGTGGCGGATGAGCGCGTCCACGTGCAATGCCTCGCTGCCCTTCTTGCCGCCGAACTGGCTCGCGTCGTGGAGGCGCTCGCGCTCGATCGCGCCGTAGTCGAGCGGGTCCTCGCCGTCGTTCACCACGACGGTGACGATGCTGTTCACGTCGCCCGGGCCGTCCTGGACGATCACGATGCCGGTGTAGGACGTACCGCGCACGGCCCATTCGATCCGGGTGCCGGGACCGTCCCGATCCAGGTCGACCTCAGCCGCGACGGAATGCGCCGACTCGCCGGCCGTCACCACCACCGCGCGGCCCGAGGTGGCCCGGACCGCGGTCACCGGAGGGAAGTATTCGGGAAGCTTGTCCGTGTCGGACAAGAGCATGTACACCCGGTCGGTGGACGCTGCGACCTGCACGGAACGCGTGTGAAGAACCATGTGCGTGCTGCTATCCGTTCGAGGACCGTTCCATTCGCGATCCGCGTACGGCCCGCGCGCGTCGGCCGGGCGCACCGCGCGGGCGTGGCGGGCCGCCCGGTCAGCCGGCGTGCACTCGCCCACCCGCCCACGACGCCCCGAAGTCGCCCGGCGTACCGCGTCGTCAATCCGTGCTGTCGCCCAGGGATTCCAGGAGTGTGCGGAGCCCGTCGGCGAGGGCGGCCCGCTGCCTGACGCCGAGTGCGGCGAGCACGCGGCGTTCGGTGTCGAGGTGCGCGGGCAACACTCGGTCGATCAGCTCGCGACCCTCGTCGGTGAGTGCGACCTGTACGCCGCGGCCGTCCGACGCACTGGTACCGCGGGACACCAGGCCGCGTGCCTCGAGGCGGTCCAGGCGCTGGGTGATGGCGCCCGAGGTGACCATGGAGGCCCGCATCAACTCGGTGGGGCTCAGCCGATGCGGGGACGGGTGCCGGCGCAGTGTGGCGAGTACGTCGAACGACGAGGCGTCGAGCCCGTGTTCGCCGAAGGTCCGAGCCAGTTCGGCACCGACCAGACGCGCGGCGCGGGACAGCCGGGCGAGTACCGCCATGGGCGACGCGTCCAGGTCGGGGCGCTGCGTACCCCATTGCTCCAGCACAAGGTCGACGTGATCTGCCACGGCGTCAGGTTAGCCGAGTCGATGCGGTGGTCGGGATCGCCTTCCCCTTTCCAATTATCTTAGCGTTGAGGTACATTTCTCTTAGCACTAAGGGATCGACGGCTCGGTCGAACCATCGATCGACCACGGGTCCACCCGTCGATCGACCCATCCGAAAGGGGCACACCACCATGCGTATCACCGTGTTCGGAGCAGCCGGAAGCGTCGGCAGCCGAGTCGTCTCCGAGGCCCTGTCCCGGGGTCACGAGGTCACCGCCGTGGTCCGCGACGCGGCCCGCTTTCCCGAACTGCACCCCGAGGCCGAGGCCCGGGTCGGCGACGCCGCACGGGTCGAGGACGTGGCCGCGCTGAGTACCGGCAAGGACCTGGTGATCAGCGCGACCCGCCCGGCGCACGGCAACGAACAGGCGTTGGCCGACACCGCCGAGGCGCTGTTGTCCGGGCTCACCGGGACGGGGGTACGCCTGCTCGCCGTCGGTGGCGCGGGCAGCCTGACCGTGCCGGGCGCGAGCGACACCATGGCGGTCGACGACCCGCGATTCGTACCGACCGCGTGGCGCGGCATCGCCCTGGCCTGCAACGCCCAGCTCGACGTCTTCCGCACCGACGCCGAGGTCGACTGGACCTACCTGAGCCCGCCCGCCAACCTGGAGCCCGGCACCCGCACCGGTACCTTCCGGCTCGGCACCGACGAACTGCTCGTCGACGCCGACGGCGTCTCGGCCATCTCCGTCGAGGACCTCGCAGTCGCCCTCATCGACGAGGCGGAGCAACCCCGACACCACCGCGCCCGCTTCACCGTCGCGTACTGAGCGAGCCCGATGAGGTCCCATCCATTCATGAGCACGACACACACCGTCACGTCCGCCGACGGCACCGCGATCGTGTACGACCGGCACGAGCCGGCGGCCGACAGCCGGGGGACGGTAGTCCTCGTCGGGGGCGCCTTCGGCTACCGGAAGTTCCCGAAGATGGTGGAGCCGGCCAAGGCGCTGACCGACACATACGGGCTGACCACCGTGAATTACGACCGTCGCGGGCGTGGTGACAGTGGTGACACCCCCGGCCACTACGACGCGGCACGCGAAATCGACGACCTGGCCGCGCTGGTCGCCGCCGAAGGTGGCTCGGCGGCGTTGTTCGGCTGGTCGTCCGGCGCGGTGTTGGCGCTGCGGGCCGCCGCCTCCGGGCAGATCCCCGGAATCAGTCGGGTGGTGGCCTTCGAGCCGCCCTTCGTCGTCGACCGCACGCGCCACGTACCGCCGGCGGACCTGACCGCGACGTTGCATCGGCTGATCGCCGCCGATCAACACGCCAAGACCGTGCGGTACTTCATGACCAAGGGGATGGGCATCCCGGCTCCGTTCGTGGGCCTGATGCGCCTCACCCCGATGTGGTCCAAGCTCACCGCGGTGGCCGCCTCCACCGCGCACGACTGGGCGGTGATGGCCGAGCACATGCGCGGGGAGCCGCTCGACCCGGCCGACTGGGCCGGGGCGGAGATGCCGGTGTTGGTGCTGTCCGGTGGCCGCAGCGACGCGCTGTTGCGCACCGCCGCCGGCGCCGCGACCGCCGCGCTGCCCGACGCCCGACACATCGAGATCCCCAAGCTCAGCCACAAGCCGAACGTGGGGCTGCTCGCGCCGCCGGCGGGCGAGTTCCTCGCCGCCCAGGCGGCGCCGACCAGGTGACCCGGCGGCGTCGAGCGGGGGCGCCGGGCCGGCGGAGCGCCGGCCGTCGCGGGCGCGGCCGTCGCGGCACCACCCCCACCGCCGGGCAGGCCCGGCAGGCCCGGCAAGCCCCGGCCCACCCGGGAGGCGGCCCCGGGTCCCGCGCCCGGGACCACGGTCGGCCCGACGGAATTTCGCTTTCGGTGCGGGAATCCCACCCCCTTCGCTGGGTAGGACCCCGTCAGTCGCCACCGCCACCGGCGGCCGCGTCGGTGACCGGTTCGCCTGCGCCGTCCCTCGGTGTGCGCGTACGCCGTCCTCGACCCGGGAGCGCAACCATGGACTTCGCCTTCGACGACGATCAGGACCGGCGGCGGTACGGGCGGACAGCGGCGAACGGGTCGACCTGGAAACCGGCAGGGCCAAGATGTTCGCCTCCGAGGTGGCGATCAAGAACTCCCTCGAAGCGATGCGCATCCACGGCGGCCACGGCTACTCCGAGGAGTTCGGGGTCGAACGCCTCTACCGCGACGCCGTCCTGATGAGCATCGGCGAAGGCACGAACGACATCCTGCGCACGATCATCGCGAAGCAACCGATCATGGGGAAGCGGAAGATCGCATGACACCTTTGACCCGCACCCCACCCGGCCCCCGTCCACTCGTCGTCTTCGACCTCGACGGCACCCTCGTCCGAGGCGATTCGTTCGGCCACTTCAATCGTGTACTGCTGCGCCGCGCCCGATGGCGCATGGTGGCGGTGGCGCTGTGCCTACCGGTCATCGGCCCGCTGTACGCCTTCCACGCGACCCGCCGTCACGCCTTCGCCCTCGTCCTCCGACTCGCCACCATCGGCCTGTCCGCGGACCGATTCCAGGCCCTGGCCGTCGACTTCGCGGCGGAGCGCACGATCGAGAGCAACCGGGTCGCGCTCACCCTCGCCCGGGCCCGGGCGCATCTCGCCGCCGGCGACCGTGTCGTGATCGCGACCTCGTGCGCCGATCCCCTGGCGGGCGCCATCTGCCGTGCACTCGGCCTCACTTCGGTGGACGTGATCGCCTCCCGCCTCACCCCGAGCCGCACCGGCATGCGACCGCTCCCCGCCTGCCGTGGCCCCCGCAAGGTCACCCTCATCCGCGCGGCCGGCATCACCGACCCCATCACCCACGCCTACACCGACAGTTCCGTCGACCTTCCCCTGCTGATCGAGGCCACCCATCGTCACCTGATCGACCCCACGCCGACCCACCTCACCCGAATCCACCACCACCTGGGGCCGAACTACGAGGTACTGCGCTCCCGTTGACCGACCGACACGCGCGGTGGCCGGCACCTGCCGGCGCGCCGGGCCGATCGCATCGTCCACCGCCTCCGGGCCCGTGCGGATGTGGGTGCGGTGCGAACGCGGTTCGGTGCCTCGCCGGTGCGTGGTCGGGTCTCGCCTCTACGCTGCCCGTATGGACATCAGCGAGCGTGCCGTCGGAGCCGTCGTCGGGTCGGCCGTCGGGGACGCGTTGGGTGCGCCGTTCGAGTTCGGGGCGGCCGGGGACTTCGGTACCCGGTTTCCCGAGGCGCCGCCCGGGAGTTCGCGCGCCGAGGAGCGCTACGCGAACGAGATGTGCGGCGGTGGCGGGTGGGACGCCGGCGAGGCGACGGACGATACCCAGATGGCCGTGCACGTGGCGTACTCGCTGGTGGAGCGCGGCGGGTTGGACCTACCCGACATGTTCGCCCGCTTCCAGCGCTGGGCCCGTTCCGAGCCCAAGGACATCGGCCTGCAGACCGAGGACGTACTCACCAACGGCTTGCCCTGGGACCTCGCGGCCGGCGTGCACTTCCGGACCACCGGGCGCGCGGCCGGCAACGGGTCGTTGATGCGGGCCACCACCCCCGCCGTGTACTTCGCGTCCGAGGGCCGCACGGCCACCATGGCCGCCGCCCGGCGGATCGCCGCGCTCACCCACGGCGACCGCGCCGCGTGGGAAGGCACCGCGATCTTCCACGAGTTGCTGCGGGTGGCCCTGGTCGGCGACGATCCCTCGGCCGCGCTTGTGGAGACGCTCGCGGAGGTTCACCCCGAGCACCGCGAGCGCTACGCCGCCGTCCTGGACCCGACGTGGCACCCCACCGACGCGACCGAGTTCAACGGGGCCGTCTGGCCCTGCCTCGGCTCGGCGGTCTGGTCGCTGCGCACCACGTCCTCATACGAAGAAGCCGTCCGCGCGGCGATCGACCTCGGCGGCGACACCGACACCGTCGCGGCGGTGACCGGTGCCCTGGCCGGCGCCCGGTACGGGCCGGCCGCCATCCCCACTCGCTGGACCGAGCGCCTGCACGTCCCGCTCCCCGGCTCGAACGGCGAGGTCCTGCGCACACCCGACCTCGTGCATCTGACCGACCGGCTCCGCACCCGCACGACGCACCCGGCTGCCCCGGCCACCCTCGACTGACCTGCGCCGGGCCCTGATCGCCCTTTCCACCGCCGCTCATCGACACGCGCTCGGGAACGGCACGCGTCCTCAGTCCGATTGCGTCCTCGGCTGTGTTCGGCGTGCGTAGGCACGGGCCGCGCGAACGCGGTCGCCGCACCGGGTCGAGCACCATTGGCGTGAGGCGTGGGTGCGGATGAGGAAGCGTCGACAGGGGGTGGCGCCGCAGGGCGCCAGGCGTTCGGCGTCCGGGCCGGTGATCAGGTCGGCGGCGTCCGCGGCGAGGATCGCGATGGCGTGGTTGACGATCTGGTCGATGGGGTGTGCCTGGGCGCGATACGGGCCTCGGGCCTCGTCCCAGTAGAGGAGTGCGGCCGAGGGGGCGCTGGTGAGCGCGTCGTTGATGGCCTGAACCGATGCGGCCGGCGCCGGGAGATCGGCGATCCGCGACGAGAGCAGTGTTCGCACGACGTCGCGAAGGGCGCGCAGTCGACCCGCGCACACGTTGTACAGCCGGCTGTCCGGCGGCGCGAGGTCGCGCTCGACAAGCCATGCCTTCGCGGACACGGGTGTCCCCAGCAGGTCCAGCTCCTGACCGCCGGGCAGCGCGAGATCGCTGTTGGCCAGATCGAGGGCGAGGTATCGGTCCGCTCCCGGCGCGGGCGGTGGGCCGACAGGCGCGGGGTGAGCAGGCGCGCCCGCCACGTTCTCCTTCATGGCTCTCATGTTAATTCATGGCTCTCACGTAAAGCCTTGCCGTTCTCCGTGAGAATCGGCTAGCGTTTCTCACGGCAAACACAACCATTATCCGTGAGGTGTGCAGTGACCGGCAGCAGCGCGACCAACGAGCGGATCGACATCCGCGTATTCGGCGGCCCCTCCGCCCTGATCGAGTTCGGCGGCCTCAAGTTCCTCACCGACCCCGCCTTCGACGAGCCCGGCGACTACCCCATCGGTGCCGACCGCTTCCTGACCAAGACCGCTCCCTCGACCATCGACCCGGCCGACCTCGGCCCCATCGACGTGGTCCTGCTCTCGCACGACGAACACCCGGACAACCTCGACCACTCGGGTCGGGCACTGCTCGCCGGCGTCCCGCTGGTCCTGACCACCACCGGCGGCGCGGGCCGGCTCGGCGGTACCGCCAGGGGTCTGGCCCCCTGGGAGACGGTGGACCTCCCCCGTCCGGACGGCGGCACCGTCACCGTGACGGCCACTCCCGCACAACACGGCCCCGAGGGCTGCGAACCGATCACGGGCGAGGTCGTCGGCTTCGTACTGACCGCCTCCGACCTGCCCACGATCTACGTCAGCGGCGACAACGCCTCCCTGGCCGTGGTCGAGAAGATCGCCGCGCGCATCGGCCCGGTCGACACCGCCGTCCTGTTCGCCGGCGCGGCCCGCACCCCCCTCTTCGACGGCGCGCTCCTTACCCTCGACAGCGCCCAGGCCGCCGAAGCCGCCGCAATCCTCGGCGCGCGCCGCATCGTCCCGGTCCACTTCGACAGCTGGGGCCACTTCACCGAGGGCCGCAACGCCCTCGTCGACGCATTCACCGCAGCCGGCCTGATCCACCGCCTGGAACTGAGCTGACCGACGGCGGGCCGGGCCGACCGGGGCGGCCGGGCGCCCGTCCGCCCCGCAGCCGCGGCCCGGCCGGCCGGCCGGCGTCATAGGATCCCGTGATCATGGAAGCGAGCACGGGATACGCAATGGTCGCCATTCCGGCCGGGCGCGTGACGCTGTCCGACCGGCGGACGCAGCGCAGTTGGTCGGTCGAACTCGCGCCCTACCGACTGGCGGCATTCCCGGTCACCCGGGAGTTGTACGCGGAGATCACCGGTCTGCGGCCGAGCGGCCCGCACGGTGACCGGTTGCCGGCCGAGAGTGTTTCCTGGTGGGACGCGGTGCGCTTTTGCAACGCCCTGTCGCGACGCGACGGGTTCACTCCCGCGTACGGCATCGACCCCGGCGCCGACCCCGGCAACGGGAAGGGCGACGGGCACCAGGACGACGGCGAGCGCATCGTGTGGGACACGTCCGCCGACGGGTACCGGCTGCCGACCGAGGCCGAGTGGGAACACGCGTGCCGGGCCGGCACGACGGGAGCGCACTACGGACCGCTGGACGACATCGCCTGGTATCGCGCGAACTCGGACGAGCACGTCCACGAGGTGGGCGGCAAGCGACCCAACACGTGGGGCCTGTACGACATGCTCGGCAATGTGTGGGACTGGTGCTGGGACGTCTATGACGCCGAGGTCTACGGCAGTTACCGCGTGCTGCGCGGCGGTGGCTGGTTCGACGAACACTGGAGTTGCCGAGCCTCCGCCCGCCGCCGCAGCCACCCGACCTACCGAGTCGACGACGTCGGTTTCCGCATCGCCCGCTCCGGCACATCCTGACCCGGAGCCACCCGTGCCGACCCGCGCGGCCACGCCCTCGTTCGCCGCGTCATCCCTGTACACCTCGCCGCGACCGAGCGCGCCGGGCCGATCCGGCACGTCCCGCCGCCGGTACATCCGGTCGATGCTCGTGGCGGCTCGGCCGCGGTGGAAACCAGCGACTGCCCGACAGCACGGCCGAGTTCGCCCGACCCGGATCCCGGGCCCCGGACCCGGCCCCTGATTTGCGGTCACCGTGCGTATTCGTACTCGCCTCACCCGTGACGTCGGGAGATACGCACGGCATGATGCCGGTTACGCCATGTGGGGTACACGAGGCCGGCCGCCCACCGTGACCTCGCCACCCCATCGACCCGCCTGGCCGGTATCGACCATCGGCGACGATCGACGGGGGATGATCCCAACTCGTGTTGTGCCCAAGCTGCGGCGGCCAATCGACACTGCCCGACCGCTGTACCAACTGCGGCCACCAGGAATACGCCCCGCCCGCCGACGCGACATCGTCCCTGGACCTGCGCTTCGCCCACTTCGGCCCGGCCCCGACACCGCCGGCAGGCTGGTACGCACCGGTCTTCCGGTCCCTGCGCGGCCTGGCCACCGCGCTGTACGTCCTGCTCGGCGTCACCGCCGTGTTGTCCCTGCTCGCGGCGATCGCGCTGTTCCAACGGGCCGCCATGGTCGACGAAACCCTGCACGGCGGTTGGCTGTCCGCCGACCCCGACGCGGCGAACCGATCCATCGGCCTGTGGTGGGGGTTGTCGAGTCTGGCCATCGTCGCGGTCATGGTCGTGTTCGTCATCTGGTTCCACCGAGCCCGGTGCAACGTCGAGGTGTTCCCGCCGTCCGCGCAACACCTCTCCAGCAGCTGGGCGATCGGCGGCTGGTTCTGCCCGGTGGTCAATCTGTGGTTCCCGCCGCTGATGGCACACGACATCTGGAAGGCCAGCGACCCCCGCGCACCCCTGCGCGGCGGCTTCACCCCGGGCCGGCATCCGCTGCTGTGGTCCTGGTGGCTGACCTACGTCGCCGCGAACATCGTGATCGTCTTCGGCGTGATCGGCCGGAAGACGGACGGCGGCGACGACCGGATCGGCAGCGACTCCTGGGTCGCCTACCACGAGTCCTACCGCACCGCCGATACCGCGGCGGGCTGGGCCTTTCTGCTGCTGATCGCCGCCGCCGGCCTGGCCATCGCGGTCGTGGCCAGGATCACCACCTTCCAGTCCGAGTACGAGCGCGCCTTCTACCCGGCACCGGGCATGCACCCGATGGCGCCGATGCACCCGATGGCCCTGGTGCACCCGATGCACCACCCGTACCCCATGCACGCGGCGCCTTCGATCCAGCCCGCGCCCGCGACGTACCCGACGCCGCAGCCCCACCCCGCGCAGCCCGATCAGGGGCGGACAACCGAGGGTCGACTGCCGCCCCCGGCCCCCCGTCAACCCCCGCCCCGGCCGCAGCACCCGCCGGCGCCCTTCTGATCAACCGCTCCCGCGCGCCGATCGCCGCGTCGATCGGGGCACCTCGGTCGCGGCGGCGATCTCGCGTAGCGCGAGAGTCGCCGCCTCGATCGCCGCCGCCGGCGCGCCGCGCCAGATCTCGGCGTGGGCGGCGGCGTTGGCACGGACCGCGTCCTCCGCGACCTGTACCCCGCGCGGGGTCAGGCTGATCAGCGTGCCCCGACCGTCGCCCTGGTCCGGAAGGCGCTCGGCGAGGCCCTCGGCGACCAGGTGATTGGTGACGTTGCTGGTACCGCCCGAGGACAGCAGCAACGCGCGACTGAGTTCGGTGGGCTTGAGCCGATAGGGCGCGCCGGCCCGACGCAGGGCGACCAGTACGCCGAACTGGGCCGGGGTGAGGCCGAATTCGGGCAGCTCGCGGCGGGTGGCCTCGTCCAGGTCGGCGGCGAGCAACATGATCCGCTTGCTCAGTTCCGTCGTCGCGTCCAGCACGTCGGGCAGTTCGGCCTGCCACGCGCTGACGAGTGCGCTCGCGCGGTCCTGTGGTGCGGTCATCTTGACAGCGTATTACACACACCTGATAGCTTTTTAAAAAGCTTTCAAGTGAAGCTCCGTTCGGCGCGCCGCACCACGACGGGTGCGGCGACGACGACCGAACCCGCGCGATTCCTTTCGGAGGCCCAGATGTCCGCCCGGCCCACTCCCGCGACGAACCCTTCCGTCGCGCCCGCCCCCACCCGACTGCTCCTTCGCGGCGGCACCGTTGTCGACACCGACCCGCACGTCAGTGCCCGGCCCGACACCGATGTCCTGATCGAGCACGGCGTGATCGTCGCCGTCGGTCCGGCGCTGCCCGCGGCGGGGGCCGAAGTCCTCGACGCCCGCGACCGGATCGTGCTGCCCGGATTCGTCGACACCCATCGCCATGTCTGGCAGTCGGTGTTGCGCGCGGTGGCCGTCGACAGCGACCTCGGCGACTACCTCGGCCGGGTGCTCGGCCGGCTCTCCCCCGCGATGCGCCCCGAGGACGTGTACGCCGGCAACCTGGTCGGTGCGCTGGAATGCCTGGACGCGGGCATCACCACCGTGCAGGACTTCTCCCACGTCCAGCACCGCGCCGAACACGGCGACGCGGCGGTCCACGGACTGCGCGCAGCGGGCATCCGGGCCGTGTTCGGCTACGGCCACCCACCGTTCGACCCCGCCGCCCGCGACGCCCGCGTCCTCCGCGACCTGCGTGAACGCCTGTTCCCCGGCGACGACGACCTGGTCACCCTCGCGCTCGCCCCGGGCGGCCCCTCGTACACCCCGATCGATCTGGTCGAGCAGGACTGGCGCCTGGCCGCCGACCTCGACATCCCGCTGGCCGTACATGTCGGCAGCGGCCCGGTCGCCCACCGCCCCATCGAAGCCCTGCGCGACCGCGGCCTGTTGAACGCGCGCACACTCTTCATCCACGGCAACTCGCTGCCGGACGACGAACTCGCGATGATCGCCGACTCCGGCGGCACCCTCTCGATCGCGCCGCACATCGAGGCCCAGATGGGACACGGCGCACCGATGATCAACCGCGCCCGCGCCGCGGGACTGGTCACCGGGCTCGGCGTCGACGTGGTCACCAGCGGGCCGGGCGACATGTTCTCGCTGCTCCGGGCCGCCCTGCTTACCAGTCAACTCGCGGACGGGCCACGGTTGTTCGCGGCCGACATGCTGTGCATGGCGACCATCGGCGGAGCCGCCGCACTGGGCCTGGCCGATCGGATCGGATCACTGGCCGTGGGTAAGCAGGCCGACCTGATCCTGCTGCGTGCGGACGCGGTCAACCTGGTCGGCGCCGTACACGACATCGCGGGGGCCGTGGTGGCATCCGCCCACGCGGGCAACGTCGACACCGTCCTGGTGGCCGGCCGCCCCGTCAAGCGTGCGGGCCGACTCACCCACCCGCACCTGGCCGGCGCCATCGCCGACGCCCGGAAGTCCGCCGAACACCTGGCGGACACGCCCTGACGCTCCGGGCCCGGACGGACACCGCCGGCTTCGACCGGCCCCGACCGAACGAGGAGGCGCCGCCGGGAAACCACGCGGCACGACCCCGGCACATCCGCGGCACCTCGCGTGTCCGCACGGTTCACCGATCTCCGCCTTGACGTCCGTTGACCCGCAAGGGGTGGTCATGCAGGCTCTGAACCCAGGGTGCGGGGGGATCGTGACGGGAGGAACAGGGTGGGGAACTGCGGGGGTTGTTCGGGACAGAGCTGGGTCCCGATGGACCAGATCTGCAACGGATGCGGCGGATCCGGCCAGAACGGCATGGGCTCGGACAGCAATTGGTCCTGTTCGGGATGCGGCGGATCCGGGCGGATGCAGGCGATGGTGCCGTGCCCGAGCTGCGGCGGGACCGGCGGCCAGGGGGGTGGTGGCGGCGGTCCGATGTACGCACCGCCGAGCGCCCCGCTCACACGCGGTCAGCGTGTAAAGTCCCGGTTGCTCTCACTCGCGGCCATCGGCGTCCTGGCGGCGTACGTGTACCACACGACGAGGTAACCCCGCCCACACCGAAACCGAGGCCGAACACAGGACACGTGGCGGAGGTCGGCGGCATGCCGCCGACCTCCGCCACAGCCGTGTCCGACGGCCGGGCGGGTCCCCTGGCCTCTGTTCCCCGGTCGCCGATCCTCGGTCGCCGTTCGTAACGGCCCCACCGGATGACGCGCCCCCTGCCCCTCTGCCCCGTCCGCCCGACCGATGCTCGCCGGCAAAAGCCGAGCCCGACCTCGGCTGACACGGCATCGGGACTGTCGCTTCGAACGCGGGCTGTCGTCACGTACGCAATCTGTCCGAGCGCCCCGTTAGTCTCACTCCCCCGGCATTCGAACAAGGATTCGATCACCAAGCGACACACACCCCTCCCCACCCCCTCGTCGAGTTCTCGGAAAGGGCCCCTGTGAAGGTACGGATATCCCGCGACCGCCTCGTCGAGGGCATCGGCTGGGCGGTTCGCGCGCTGCCCGCCCGACCGGTCGTCCCCGCTCTCGCCGCGTTCCGGCTCAAGGCGGCCGACGGCACCTTGGCCATCTCCGCCTACAACTACGAGGTATCGGCCGGCATCGAGGTTGCCGCCGAGGTTGCCCGAATCGGCGAGATCCTGGTTCCGGGCCGACTGCTCGCCGACATCGCCCGCGCACTCCCGCGCGATCAGCCGGTCGACCTCACCGTGGATCCGGCCCGGGCCCGGGTGACCTGCGCGGGGGCCTACTTCGCGCTGCCGCTGCCGGCTCTCGCCGACTACCCCACCACACCGCTGCTCCCGGAGACGGCGGGCACCGTGAGTGCGAGCGCGTTCGCCGAAGCCGTCGCGCAGGTCGCGATCGCCGCCGCCCGGGACGAGAGCCTGCCCGTGCTCACCGCGATCCGACTGCACCTGACGCACGACACACTGGTCTTGGCCGCCACCGATCGTTATCGGCTCGCGGTGCGACGGTTGCCCTGGCAGCCCGTCACCGAGGATCCGGCGCGAACGGCCCTGGTGCCGGCCAGGATGCTGGCCGACCTGACGAAACACTCGGGAATCGACACAGACCTGCGCCTCGCGCTCGGACCGGAGCCGGGCCGCCGCGGCCTGCTCGGCCTTGCCGGAAACGGGCGGCACGCCACGACGCGGCTACTCGACCACGAGTTCCCGCGCTACGACTGGCTGTTCGACAACGAGACCACCGCCGTCGCGACGATCGAGGCCGCGGCGTTGATCGAGGCCCTGCGACGGGTGTCGCCGGTGGTCGGCCGCAACGCCCCGGTCCGGTTGTCCTTCGGGCGGGAGTCGCTGCGAGTCGAGGCGGGCAGCACCGACGAGGCCGAGGCGGGCGCGACGCTCCCGGTCGCGCTGACCGGCGAGCCGACCAGGGTCGCCTTCAACCCGGCCCACCTCCTGGACGGCCTGGCCGCGCTCCGCACCCCGACCGCACGCCTGATGTTCAGCACACCGACGAAGCCGACCATCCTCACGGACGGCACACCCGGCGTACCCGACGCATCCCTTACATCCGGAACATCCGGAGCCTTGGGGCCGGGCGACCTCGACGCCCCGGATTATCACTACCTCCTGATGCCGATGCGCGGCGCCTGATCAGCCCCGGCCGCGCGAACCGGCGAAAGCCGAGTGCCCAGGCGAGTCACGGCGGCCGATTCCACCCGCACGCCTGCTCGTCACGCCGAACCCAGCACCGCACCGAGTACCGCGTCCGTATCGGCCAGGTCCGCCAGGACCACGTCGGCGCCCGCCGCCGCCAACGCCGCCGCGCTCGTCGTCCCGGTCGCCACCGCGACGGACCACGCCCCCACGGCCCGAGCGGCGGCGACGTCGCGCGGGGTGTCGCCCACGATCACGGTGTCCGCGCCGATGTGCCGCCGGCCGAGGTGCTTTTCGGCACGTGCGAAGGCACGGGCCGGCAGGTCGACCCGCTCGTAGGCGTCGTCGCCGTACGCACCGACCCGAAAGTCCACGTGGTCGGCGAGGCCGAAGACCTGCATCTTCAACACGGCGAGCGCGTACGGGTTGCCGGTCAGCACCGACTGGCACACCCCGGGTATCTCCCCCAGAGCGCCGAGCGCCTCGGAAGCACCGGTGAGGACCCGACCCTCCGCGGCCAACTCGGCCTCACGGTCTCGCAGTTCGGTGATGATCATGTCCAGGAAGGCGTCGAGCATGCCACCCTCGGGCGGCAGTCCGTGCGCGCGCAGCACCTCACTCGCCATGGCCAACTCGGTACGTCCGTCGAACTGCCAGGGATGGACCGGCGAACGCCCGGAGACCCGACGAAATGCCGCCGCGTACGCCCGTCGAGCCACCGTTCCACCGTCGATCAGCGTGTGATCGATGTCCCACAACACCAGCCGGGGACCGGCTCCATCAGTCGTCATGAACTCTCCGATCATCGACAACCACCCTGCGCGGCGGCTGCGACGAGCATCGCATTCGACCCTTTCCGAGCCGACGCCGGGGTACACCGAGCGTGTTGTCAAGATCACACAGCGCGATCATCGCATCTTCCCTCCCCTCCCCCCGGCCCCTCCGCGCCCGACCCCCCGAGGTCGCTCGACCTCTCCGCAGGGCCGGTACATCTCGCCTGAAGACGAATCCATGTGTTTTTACCGGTGATTTCCTCTCCTATGCCGCACCGATCGACTCGATCCAAGGCGCGCGCGACCCCACCTACTCGTTGCCGTTCGTCGCCGTTCACGACCGAGCAGGCCCGGCTGCGGCGAGATCGCGACGCCGATTCGGCGCACGCTTCGAGCGGGCTCGGAGCCATCCGTGCGCCCTCCTCAAATAGCCATTGACCTGCAACTTGCATGGCGGGCTGTGCGGCAATCCGCATGGCGAAGTGTCCGTTGAACTGTGCGTCGTGATGTCCATGCATGTGCATGGCTTTTTGGATCCCAACGCGTTCGTCAAGACGCATGGCTGTCTGTGCGGGTGTGTGGGCGGCTGTGCGGTACGGACGACGGATGCACGGAGACGTGGGCGGCCGGTCGGAGCGACGGGCGAAACGACGGCCCGTGCGATGGAGCCGCCGATAGGTCTCGCGGCGGGTCTCACGACGGCGCGTCGGCACGCTGGAGCGGACGGCCGAACGATGGTCCGAACGGTGGATCCGACGCTCGCTCAAGCACTGGATCAGGCAACGGAGCGCTCGCTCGGCGCCTGGGTATTCATGCGTGACAGGGGATGGATGTGCGGGTGGATCTTCCAACATGCAGATCGAACACAACGGCAATGCCTTGTTTTCTGGGCTTTTGCGCCGTTCTCGTGACGACCCCATCGCGATGGGCGACACGCCGACTCTCCTGACAGGAAGTTATTTGCCGCAGATAGCGATAGGGTTCGATCGTTGACACGAAAGGACGGTCATGGCCACTTCCCGGGAGCGTTGGACCGTGGCGAGGCTCGCGGCCATCGCGGGTCTGCCCAGCAAGGTGGGCTACGAGGCACGGGACCGAAACGTGCTGCACCCGACGGTGCTCTCGCCCAGCGACGTACTGCCCCTGCTCACCTTCGAGGCATTGCGAAGGATCAGCTGGCCGGGCGAGAACTATGCGCGCAACACGCCACAACGTCTTCGCCTGTGGGAGCACCTGGCCATCGAGCACTCACGAGTGGGCGATCTCGCCGATGTCGACCCGATGACCGGCCTCTACGTGCATCCCTCGGGAGCCGACCTGGCCGTTCGACCGAGCGAACACGCCGCGCTCGCGCTGCGGTTCGTCGAAGAGAACACGCCTTACCAGTACCTCACGCTCGGCGCGTGGGCCCAGCAGGCTCTGCGGGCCCTCGCCGCCGAACAGGAGCAGGTCGGACGACGCCACGGTGCCGCCTGACCGCCGCTCGGAGAGCACGGCCGCAAAAGCAGAGCGAGTGGCCTAGGAGTCCAGCCCTAGTCCACTCGCTCGCAGCTCAGCGCCCCTAGGGGCGCCGTCGGAGAAAGGAGGCCTGTCGGCCGCTTACACAACCGAACAGTGAGACCCAGCCGTTCCGGTACTTCCACGCGCCGAACGGTCGGGTCACCCCTACCTCTTTCTCTTCACCAGCTTCAGGAGCAGATCATACCTGCGATCCCCGAGGCAGGCCCAGTGCTGTCCTCAGCCAGGTCCTTGCCCTCTTCAAGTGTGCCCGAATCCTCTGGATTCACGATGCAGGCTCGGGTCCGTGCCGCCTTGCGCGCCGCGCGAGTTCGCGTCGGCGGCGCCCGAGGCGTCGATCCGACCATGCCGGACTCGGTCCGCCGGGCCTCGGTCAAGGTCCCGCTGCGGGTGGTGACCGGCGAGGCGTACAGCGACCTGGCCTTCGTCTTCGCCGCCAAGGTCGGCCACCTGGCGGCCGGCCCCAACCAGCCCGGTTGCATCGCCGACCTCACCACCATCGCCCGCTACCTGGGCCTGACCGTGCGCTCGGTGACCCAGCCCGACGGCAGGGTCGCCCTCAAGGCCCCGTCGTCGCTGTACGCCGCGCAGAAGCAGCTCACCGCGGGCGAGGAACTCACCGTCGTCCGCCGCACCAAGCCTTCCGGGAC
This sequence comes from Embleya scabrispora DSM 41855, assembly GCF_000372745.1. Classification (GTDB taxonomy): domain Bacteria; phylum Actinomycetota; class Actinomycetes; order Streptomycetales; family Streptomycetaceae; genus Embleya; species Embleya scabrispora. Next base: position 153,690 of record NZ_KB889686.1, read on the forward strand.
CGGGACTTCGGCGGTCCGCCGGCTGCGCACGCCGGAGAAGGGCGAGCCGTGGGTGATGGTGCCCGTCGCCCTCCTGGGCGCGGTCCCGCACCGGCATGCTCGGGCGTATGCGGTCATCTGCTACGCCCGGGCCCGCGGCCACCACCTGACCTACGCCGAACTCGCCGACGTGCTGCGACACCAGTCCGGCCGCCGGATCGGCGAGCCGGTGAGCGTTCGCGCCGCCCGCGGCGTGGTCTCCGACCTGGAGCGCTGGGGCTGGGTGGAGGTGGGCCGCCGCGAGGGGTGGCAGGGCCGCAACATGCTGGTACCGCTCCGGCCCTTCGAAAACCCGAGCGACCACGAGCCGGCCGCTGCCGCGGGTGCGGACACCGAGGCGGCCGAGTCCGTCGACATTTTCGATGCGGAATTTCCCGGGGGTTTCGAAGATCCCGGTGGTCACGGGCTTGACGAGGGTCACCACGAGGCGGCCGCGCGGGACGCCGAGAGCGGGACCGAAGAGGAAGCCTCGGTCGGAACCGAGGTCGGGGCCGGTGAGACGCATCACGTGACACGTGAGGAGACAACCGGGCGCGCGGCCGACCGGACGACCGACGGAGCGTGTGTCGTCACGTGTGATCGTGCGTCCGCGCATGCCGGCGAGCGGGCCGACAACGAGGTCCCGGAGACGACTCGCGCAGTGGTCGCGGGGGAGTCGGGCGTGACCTCCGCGACACCTGCCGAGGCCGTCTCGAACACGGGTCTCGAAGGCTCGTCCGAGCCCGCCCGGAACGGCGTTTCGGCAGGTCGGAGCCTAGGTGCGGAGGGTCAATGGACGTCGGGTCCGCAGGGGGTTGGGACCTCCGTCACGTATAAGGAAGACACTCCGATTGACCTACAGGTGAACGCGGATTTCCAGGGGGGTTCCGCCCGGAGGGCGTCCTACGTGGTAGACGGGCACGAGCACGCGAAGAGCCCGCAAACGGCTTCGACGGCGACACCTGCGCAGGGGACGCCTGCGGCGGAACCCCGTCGGATTCGCCCCGTGCCGACGCCCGACCATCGGACCACCATCTCCGCGACGGCGGCGAGGGCGTTCGTCGGGATCGCGCCGCTGGTGGCCAGGATGAGCACCGGGCAGCGGGTCGTGGCCGCTCGTCTGGTCGACCGGGCCGTGGCCGAAGTCGGCGACGCGGATCGGGTCTTCGCCCGGCTGGCGGACCGCTGGCGGACCCAGGACGAGGCCGTCAGGAGCCCTGTGGGCTGGCTGGGCGGCCGGGGACTGGCCCGGCGTGGGTGCGAGGACCCGAACTGCGAGGACGGCCGCCTGTGGCTGCCCACGGCCGCTCCCGGGGCCGGCGTGGCCGGGGACCCGTTCGCGTGCCGCAACTGCGCCCGGCAGGACCAGGATCGGCGGGCCGAGGCGGACGAGCGCTTCGGCGCCGAACGGCGGGCCGCGCACCGGGCCCGGCAGACGTCGTCGTCGGTCGCGGCGGTCGCGGAGGTCCGGCCGACGGTGGCTCCGGCGCCGATCGGGACCTGCGAAGACTGCGACCGAGCGGTCCGCGGCCTGCGCGAGGACGGGGTCTGCGCCGACTGCCGAGAGGACCGGGAGTCGGCCGCCGCGGCAGGAGCGTCTCGAACCCTTCAGGCGGCGTTCTGAGCGTCTCGGCGACGGCGGAGGGGTGGTTCGGTGGCTGCCGGATCGATGCGCCGTCAGGGGACCGCTCAGCGGCGCGGCGCTCGGAGTCGGGTGGGTCTGTGGTTCGGAGACCGGTGATGTGCTGTCCGGCTCGGCGGCCGAAACGTGACCTGCCGCCGTGTTGCCGTCGCCGGCGTACGCCGGATCCGGCGGCCCCGGTCGGCGTTCTCGGCGGCCGGCCGCGGGAGTTGCCCTACAGGAGAGGTGCCGGCAGCCGACATGAGGGTGCCGTCGGCGGGCACGGGGGACTGGGTGTCCTCCGCGCCCGCCGACGGCGGGTCACTGCTGGGGCGAGAAGATCTCGGGGCGGCCGAGGGCGCCCTCGGCGTCGAGGCGTTCGAGGAACAGTTCGACGGCGGCCGAGAACAGGTATACGACCAGACCGCGCTTCTCGGTCGCGGTGAGTTCGGTGTCCAGGTCGCGCGCGAGGTCGTACACGGCCGGGCTCACCCGATAGCTGGAGGACTGACTCGGGTCGGTGATACCGCCCCTGGCACGCAGGAACGAGCGGATCATTTCGATCTGCTCGTCGTTGTCCTCGGGGAGTTCGAGCAATGCGGCGTTGAGGTAGTGGCCGAGCGCCAGCCGCCGGTTCTGCGACGAACGCTTGTCGGCGGTGAGCCGCTTGCCCAGGCGCGCCTTGACGTCGGGCAGGAGCCGGAATCCCCAGGTCTCCCAGCCCTTGGAGTTTATCCGGGCGTCGAGAAAGCTCTCCAGCAGCGAGGCGTGCGCCGACCGCTCCTCGGCGGAGCCGGTGCCGACCGGGGTCGGTGCGGCCGGTGCCGGCGCGGCGGCACCGCGCCGCGGTGCGCGGGACGCCGGGGCCTTCGCGGGTGCGGACGCCTTGGCGGGCGGAGCCGGAGGGGCTCGAACCGGCTCGGGGGCGCGGGGAGTTGGTTCGGCGACCGGAGCCTGGATCGGCTCCGGCTCCGGGGTTCGGGCCTTTGCGGGTTCGGGCTCGGGTTCGGGCTCGGGGTCCGGCGTGGGTCGGGGCGTCGATGCGGCGGTGACGGCGGGTGCCGTCGGGGCCGCATCGGGTGTCGGCTCCGGGCGAGCCGCCTCGGGGAGAGGCTCCGGGGTGGGCGGCGTGGTGACTGCCGGCTCCCGGGTCGGCTCGACGTGGGTCGTCGGCTCGGGCTGCGGTACCCGGGCCTGAGTCGCCGGCTCCGGGGTCGCCTGAGCGGTCGCTTCCGGCACGAGCGCCGCGGTGGGTTGCGGGGACGGAGCCGGAACCGGTTCCCGGGCAGGCTGGGAGACGGCTTCGGGGGCCTGCGCTGCCTCCACGCGCGGGGCCGCCGGGAGGGCGGCCTCCTCGACCACGGGTGCGGCCGCCGCGTGGACCGGCTCGGGCTCCGGGGCCGGAGCCGGTACGGTCGGCGCCGCGTTCTTGAACGGCGGTCCCGAGGTCGTACCGCCGGATCCGCTGCCGCCGCCCATCTGTGCCAGAAGCGCCGCCGTCGAGTCGGTGCCCGAGTTGAGGAAGCTGCCGTTCATGGCGTCCTGGAGCGCGGCAGCCAGGACCGACGACTGGACGGCAGGGGCCTTTCGCGCTTTGGCCCTGGACTTGGGCACGGGCTTCTCGTCTGTCATCAGGCTGCCTGCTTCACACGGTCGAACAGTTCGATGGCCAGCTCGGTGTAGGCAACGCTCGCGGCGATGTTCGGTTGCTCTATGCAGACGGGGCGCCCGATTTCGTACGCCTGCGAGATCCGGCTGTCCCGGCGGATCTGCGTCTGGAAGGGGTCGAGGCCGTAATCGGCGAGACGCTGCTCGACCTGGTCGTCCTCGCTGGTGCGGCGGGACGGGGCATTGGCCTTGTTGATGACCGTGCCGATGAAGCGCGGCTCGCACTCGCCCAGGGTGCGCTCGGAGGTGGCGGCGGTCAGGCCCTTGATCACCGCGGCGCCCTGGACGGTCGCGTACAGCGGTTCGCACACCGCGACCACGAAGTCGGCGGCGGCGAGGGCCACCGCGGACAGCGCGCTGACGCTGGGCGGGGTGTCGATCAGGATGATCGTCGGGGTCCGCCGGATGGGTTCGAGGATGCGCCGCAGGATCCCGGTGGTGGAGAAGTCCATCCCGGCGATCTTGCGCTCGGCGTCGACCATCGTGCTCTGCACCGAGCCGAAGAGGCTGAGGCTGCCGGTGGTCTCGAAGGACTTGAGCAACTCGCTGCGGTCGAAGATCATCTCCGGCACGTCGGGCGTCATGCCGTTCAGCTGCGCGTAGAGGGCGAAGCCGACCGAGCGCTGGGGCTGCGGGACCACACCGAGTGCGACGCCGGCCTGCGCCTGGGGCTCCAGGTCGACCACGAGGGCGTGAAAGCCGTTGATCGCCAGAGCGCTCGCGAGGTTCACGGTCGTCGTCGTCTTCCCGGGACCCCCTTTCTGGCTGGCCACCGCCACTACTGCACCCATCGTGCGTCCTCTCGAAGTAGAGCGACCGACCGCCTGCGGGAGCCGGGTTTCCACCGGTGGCCTGTCAGAGCCGTCCGCTGCACCTGACAGGGAAGACGACGCACCTCCGGGGTAGCTGCTCGATACTTCCGTCGGAAGCCCGAAAGCGCAACGAACCAGGATCTAGCGGGCAGAACCTTCAAGACGTCCTTGAGGGGTCCGGCCTAAGTTTTGTCTGTCAGGTTAGCAGTGGATTCTCAAAATTCACTGTGACACTCGAAAAACCCACCCGTATGTCCCGGTTAACCCGTTTGGTCGGCCGAATCAGCGCCCCCAACAGACTCTTTTGGCGCATGAATTGCCGCCGGAACTCTCGATTTATAGGGCACCGGTTCGACATATCGAGACACGGACGCCAATGGCCGCTCCCGGCCGAGCCTCCGAGGACACCCCGGATGGGCCGGCAACATCACCCCTCCGCACCACCGCCGGGCAACCACGACTTCTCGACGGGCACGCGAGCGGCACGCACGGGCCGCCGCGGCTTCGAGTAGCTTCATCCGGTCCTCGACGGAGGCAGGCCGGGCGCGTTCGCGGACACTGGGAGTGGAACGGGCCGGGCCGGCGGAACCGGTCCCGCGATCGCGGATCGTTTCCGTCCCGCCCCCGGCCGCTGGGGAAGGCGCCGCTGTGCCATGCGCCCGCCGGGTGATCGACGGATCGCTCCGTTGTCCGTGAGGGCCACCCAGTGGTCGCTCCCCTGTCCGGCTGCGCGCTCCGCCCGTCCAGGCCGCCACAGCGCCGCAGCGAGACCGTCCCGGCCGGGGTTCCGTGCGTCGTGAGCTTGTGCGTGTCGGCCGCACGCCGATGCGCAGGCCGACCCGCCCGTGGGTCGTCGGGGCCGCCGGTCGCTCGCGAGTGCCGTGGTTCGAGCGCGCTGTCGTGCCGGCCGAACGTCGCGCCGGTCATCCCGCGAGCCGTGGTTCGGTTGCTCGCAAGAAGGTGGGACCGGGCCGTACGTAGGTCCGACCGCAGATTCGGCCGCCCGGTGCGCGGCCCGTGGGTCGACCGATCAACCCGCAGAAACACCCGGTCGGCCGGCCACCCGTTGTTCGACCCGACCGCCCACCGTTCCGGCCGCACGCCCGCCGATACCCAGGCAGAGCGCTCCGTCCGCAGAGCGTTTCCGCCATCCGGCCGCTGCTCCGCCGATCCGTCCGTCCGAACGCCCATCTGTGCGCCCGAACGCCCGAAGGCACATCCGGCCGGAGACCCATCGATCCGTTGTTGGTTCCGCCCGCCCGCATATCCGTATGGCCATCCAGTGATCCGCCGACCCACTGACCCAGCCGCCCGGACGGCCGTACATCGCAAGACCCAGACGAACACCCGGTCACCCATCCGCACGCCCATTCGCCCAAACACACGCTCATCCATCCAGGCACACGGCTGTCCACCCGCCGATCCATCGTTCGCTCCGCCCATACATACAGCCGTGCACCCGCCCACCCGAAGGCATGCCCGCCCACCCCGAGACCGAGCGATCCATCCGTACGCACAGCCGTGCGCCCATCCACCGCTCGATCCGCAGAGTCATAGATCCATCCGGCCACCCACCGACCCATCCGAGCACTGATCCAGCCGTCCAGCCACTGTGACGCCCACCCGTACGGCCGCACATCGTGACGCCCGAAGCAATACCCGCATCAACATCGCTCGTTCGATCAACCCGTCCGCACGCCCAGTGATTCGCCCACCCGCACGTCTGCCCGACGATCGCTCCGTCCGTCCGCACGCCCGCAGTTCCGCATGTACATCCACACGCCGCAACATCCGCCCGCACACCCGCCCGCACAGACGCCGTTTTAGTGTTGCAACGTGCCATGCACTCTCTGTGCCAGCTTGCCGAACTGTTCGCGCATCATATGGCCATGCATCTCGACGTGCAGATCAACGCCTACCTTGCGCAACATGTTCGAGCACAGTTCTATGGACATCAGCCGCTCCAACATGCGTTTTATCTTGCGTTGCATGAGTTGTGAACTTGTGAAACAAGCAGGTCAGAGCCCATGTTTTTGCCGGGCTGCCTTCGTCGATCGATGGAGCTGGACTGCTGTTCCGCCTCCCGCACCATAGCGTCGGACCTCAGAGATCTCCGCCGGCTGCTTGCCCGGCCGTGACTCTCCTGCGGCTTGCGAATCCAGTCCAAGAGCACAGCCGGATCGTCCTCGCGTGAATCACCTGCGGCTCTGCGTATCGATTGCCATCATCGCTGATGCATCGGGCAGTTCCGAGCACTCTGAACTCAAGCATCGATCCTTCCACGTCACCCTGTCATTCGAGCGGCTCCCCTATGACAGTCCGCGTTCGATGCGAAAGTGGTCCGGTCGCGAACAATGGCCCCGTGCGGGAGCGCTCGTCACGTCACAAGGGCGCCGCAGGCGCCGTCGCAAGCCCTGTGCGCTCTCGGCCCGGCACAGGGCCAGACATCCCTGATGTCAGCACGAGGAGTCGTCTCGTGGATGACGATCGGCCTCGAAGTCGACCGCAAGGCGGTCATCTGAGAGGTGCCCGGTTCGGCGGCGATGAAGCCGATCCGCGTCTGTAGCCATGCCTGCCGCCCACACGGTGCGGATCTCCTCCGCGTGCGCTTCGGTCTCTTCACTCGGGCACATCGAAGGACTGCCGTCCTTCCTTACGCTGCCCCCCGATCCTTCGGCTCGCCGGCCAACCTCGGTTGCCGCCGCGCACACTCCGGCCCACTCCCCCGCTGCCGTCCGGTAGGGCTTTCGACCGAACGCCGCCACCCCGCTGCCGACCGACGGAGCGGAGTCCTGCGAAGCTCAGGCATCCATGAGGGCCGGCCGCGAGAGAGGGAGTGCCCGACATCGACACCTCTCCCTGGGCGTAAGTGGGCAGGAGGAGTCCTCGACATGGACGGAAGCCCAGGCTTGCGGAAGTCCGTCGTCGCGCGACTACCGTTCACTCGGCATGACCCGAGATCCTCGGCCTGCCCGTTCTCGAACAAGGAACTCCTTCCAGGCCCGCCTGCGGGACTCGCTTCCGGTGCCCGGGCCGAGCTCGGCATCGAATCGAAGGGCTCTCGCAGACGGATCAGCCGCGAGACTTCACTCGGTCAACGCGCCTGGTCAACGCGCCCGGCCGACCGGCCGCACTGTCCTCGAAGCGGCCCTCGGTTTCGTTGCCGGGCGTGCCCGGCGTGACGATTCGGCAAGATCGATCCGGGAATTGCCCATCGGCCATCGAGAGACCCCATCTGACCTGCGCATATACCGGAATTCCCAGGTAAGCCGGTATCAGCCCCCGGCCGGTGTGATCCCATACGTCTTCCACTTTTCGCCCCGCAGAACGGCGTACACGGCGTCGTCGCAGGTCAGAGCACCCCCGTAGAGGTGCTATCGGCATGCGAGGCGGACTGTTGTGGTCGGGTAGCCGCTTGAGTTGGCCTCAGAGCGTCGTTCTTCGCCCGTCTGCGACTGCACGAAGGCCACGCTTGATTGCTTTGAGGCCACTCGTCCCATCACAGCCCAGAACAGCGCCTGGGCGAGCGCGGTCAGCAACCGCGCCACGAGAAGCAGCCAGTAGGACGTCGCCAGGGCCGCGACCGGACTGGACACAACGAGCGCGGCACCTGGCTGGGGCTTCGCAGCGGCTGGGAGGTACCCATCGCCATGCCGGCGGCTGTGGGGCTCGCCAGATGCTGCGTTGTGCACCGGGCCGCACGGGTATCGCACTCGCGGCGAACTCCGGTGCCTACAACGCCGGAATCGCGGCGGGCGCGGCGCTCGGGGGACTTATCCTGCCGCTCGCCGACGTTCGGGCCGCCTTTCTCGCCGGTGGGCTGCTGACCGTCGGGGCCTGCGCGGTGCTACTCGCCGGGCGGCCATCCGCCCGGCAGTGACAGCGGACGGAACAACGGGGACGGCGAACCAGGGCGCGGCGCTCGGCGGAGGCACGGCACAGCGCCGAACAGCGCCGAACCGCGCCGCGCCAAGCCCGGCCGAGCCGGCCGGAGACAGGCTTCGCCCCTTCGAACCGCAAGGGTGCGTTCAGCCCACGGGAGCGCCGAACCACTCGGGCAGTCGGCCGAGCAAATCCTGCTGGTCCTCACCGGCCCACGCCACATGGCCGTCCGGCCGCAACAGGACTGCGGATAGGCCCAGTTCCGCAGGTACGTCCAGTTCCTCGCCGGCGTCGACGACGACGTGGTCGACTCGGTCTTCCCAGCCCGCCACCGAAAGCCGGCCGGTCCGATCGAGGAGCAGGCCGCGGCCACCACTCATCAGTTCGTAGAGACGCCCCTGCTTGAGCTGCACGTCCCGCATCCGCCGGCCGAGCAGTTCGTGACCCTCGCCGAAGTCGTAGCGGACGCCGACCGCGGTGATGATCCCGGTCACATACCGGTTCACCTCCTCGAAGTCCATCAGCTTCGAGAACAGCTCCCGCAGCGCGGTCGCGCCCGGATCGGTCCCCAGCAGCGTGATCTGCGCGCGGGTGTTGTCCAGCACACTGGAGCCCACCGGGTGCCGTTCGGCGTGGTAACTGTCCAGCAGCCCTTCCGGTGCCCAGCCGTTGACCGCGGCGGCCAGCTTCCAGCCGAGGTTGAACGCGTCCTGCACGCCGAGGTTGAGCCCCTGCCCGCCGGTCGGCGGGTGGATGTGCGCCGCGTCGCCGGCCAGCAGCACCCGGCCGACTCGGTAGCGCTCGGCCTGCCGGGTGGCGTCGCCGAACCGGGACAGCCAGCGCGGCGAGTGCACGCCGAAGTCGGTGCCTGCGAACGCCCGTAGCTGCTGCTTGAACTCCTCAAGGGTGGGCGCGGTCGCACGGTCCTCGGCTACGCCGTCGGCGGGCACGATGATGCGGTACACCCCGTCCCCTTCGGGGATGACGCCGAACCGCAGGTGGGTCTTCTGTACTTCCGCGACGATGGCTTCGATCCTCGCCGGATCCTCGGTCACCTCCATGTCGCCCAGCAGCGTCTCGACCGTGGCGGGCTCGCCCGGGAAACCGACGCCGATCCCCTTGCGGACCACACTGCGGGCGCCGTCGCAGCCGACGAGATAGCGCGAGCGCAGCCGCGTGCCGTCGGCCGACTCGACGGTCACCGCGTCCTCGTCCTGGCTCAGTCCGACCACTTCGCAGCCGCGCCGGAACTCGACACCGAGTTCGAGGGCATGTTCGTTGAGCAGCCGCTCGGTGGCCGGCTGCGAGATGGCGAGGCCGTACGGGTGTGCCGTGTCCAACCGGTCCGGCCACGGCTTGATGATGCCGCCGAAGAGGCCGCCGACCTGGAACTTCTCACCGGCCGCGAGGAACCGGTCCAGCAGGCCGCGCTGGTCCATGATCTCGACGCTGCGCGTGTGCAGGCCGCGCCCGCGGGACTGCCTTGTCGGCTCGGTCAACTTCTCCAGTACGACCACGTGCACCCCGGCCAGTCGCAACTCGGCGGCCAGCATCAAGCCGGTCGGTCCGCCGCCGACCACGATTACGTCAATCATCAAAACGCCCATTCAACGAGATTGGATTTCGGCCGGCCGCTTCGCGCGGTCGGCGGCAGGACACACCCGACGACCGCACTTGCGCGCCGAATCCCTGCAACCGCACCGCGAGAGTCCCGCCGGCGGTTCGACGTTCACCGCGCAACTCGTACGTCGTCAACCACGCATGAGTCCGGCGAAGCTGTCATTCCGCAGGTCCTGGCCTTGGTCGAGCATTCTGCGGCACGACCGGGGCCTTGCCGCAAGGCCCCTGGTGCGCTATATGTTGAGACAGGCAAGGGGTGGGTATTCTCCTTGCCTTTGTCTTTGCCGCCTGTGCGCCGGCGACGCGGTACGAGGTCTTCCGCCGAGGTCTCCCGCGGAAATTCGATCAACGCGTCCGTGTCCGGGGCCGGTTGGGCTCTACTCGTGTGGTTCGGTGTCCAGGATCATGCCTGCGGTGCCGCTGATCATGCGGCGCAGGATGGTGTCGGCCTGTTGGCTGTCGCGGGTCATGACCGCGTCGAGCAGGTCGCGGTGTGCCTTGTCGACGGCTTGGTCGGTCCAGTGGTGGGCGTCTTCGGGTGTGGGTCGGCTCCAGCGTCGGTACAGTTCGGCCTCTTCGCGCAGGGAGGCGGCGAGGTCGCGGAGCCGGGGGTTGGCGCAGCCGGCCAGGAGTGCGGTGTGGAAGTCGGCGTGGGCGATCAGCCAGTCCCGGTCGGGTTGGTCGCCGTTGCCGCGTGGGGTCTGTTCGAAGGTGTGGTGGGCGGCGAGTACTCGGGCCTGCCAGGCGAGGTCGCCCTGGTCGATGGCGCGGCCGAGGGTGAGGGATTCGATCTCGGTGCGGACGTCGGTCAGGTCGGCGAGGCCGCGGGGGGTCACGTCGGTGACGCGGAATCCGTGATGGGCCTCGGAGGCGACCAGGTTCTTGGCGACGAGTTTGAGCAGGGCCTCGCGTACGGCGCCGGTGCTCACCTTGTAGCGCTCGCTGAGTTCGGGGAACTTCAGTCGTTGGCCGGGTCGTAGCCGGCCGCCCAGGATGTCGGCCCGGATGCGGTCGTGTACCGCGTCGCTGCGGGTCTGTTGCCCGGCTTCTCTCGCCACGGGACGGATCCTACAACATTCGACAGATGACAGAACTTTTAAAAGTATGGTTAGCTATTGAAAGTCAGGACGAGCGTCCGAGGCCAACACCCGAGGCCGTCCGACTCGATGCGAGATGGGAACCCGATGAACCCGATGAACCCGATGACCAGCCCGTACGATCCCCTGCCCGCCGTGCCCGAGTTCGTGGTCACAAGCGCGGACGTCACCGACGGGGCGCCGCTGGCGCCCGCGCAGTTCGCCGCCATGAGTGGTGCCGCCGGAGCCGAGGACCGTTCCCCGCAGCTTTCGTGGACCGGCTTCCCGGCCGCCACCCGCAGCTTCGTCGTCACGATGTACGACCCCGATGCCCCGACCCCGTCCGGCTTTTGGCACTGGGCGGTGGCCGACATCGCCGCCGACGTGACGTCCCTCGACGCCGGCGCCGGCACGCCCGACAGCGGCGGACTGCCGGTCGGTGCCTTCCACGTGTCGAACGATGTGCGTGCGACCGCCTACGTCGGCGCCGCGCCGCCGCCGGGAACCGGCAGGCACCGCTACTACATCGCTGTCACCGCACTCGACGTACCGTCCGTGACCGCCCTCGGCGTCACCCCGGAGTCGACCCCGGCCGCCCTGGGCTTCCTCACCCTCCAGCACACGCTCGCCCGAGCCCTCCTCGTGCCGTGGGCCGGCGAGTGAGACCCGGGTGCTTCATGTGAGGCGAGCCCGACACGTCAGGCGAGCCGTGCGCGGCGGGTCCGACATATGAGGCACTCATCCGCGGTGGGTCCGAGATGTGAGGCGAGCCCGACGGCACGACTTCACGCGAGCCGAGTGCGGGGCCGAGGTGTGCTGTTCCAGGTGAACAGCCGCCTCGGCCCCGGCCGCACCGCTCCGTGAGCGGATCGGAGTGTGCGCGGGTGAACGGGTTCTCGTCGCGTGGGGCGGGTACCCGCGGCGGTGGACGGCCGGAAACGGGCCTTTTGAAATCGACACGCCTTCGATGTCGAGAACGTGGCGTCGGCTCCGTCCCAGGGACATCAGCGGCCACGACGGGCCGCGCGTTGAAGGAGAACCGTCATGAGCGAGCGCACGAAGCACGTGGGCACCGACGCAACCGTGCCAGCGAGCGAGATCACCGAGATCCTGAACCGCCCGATCAGCCGGGAACTGTTGGCCCGCGACCTGACCCGCCTGGCCTACGTCGCCAAGGACGGCACACCCCGCAATGTGCCGATCGCGTTCACCTGGAACGGCTCGCAGATCGTCATGTGCACCACGAAGAACGCCCCGAAGCTCCCGGCTCTGCGCAAGAACCCCATGGTTGCCCTGACGATCGACACCGAGGTGCACCCGCCCAAGATCCTGCTCATCCGCGGACGGGCCGAGCTGGACGTCGTCGACGGCATCCCGGACGAGTATCTCCGGATGAACGGCAGCTACGAGATGACGCCCGAGCAACGGGTGCACTGGGAGGCCGAGGTGCGCTCTCTCTACGACGGCATGGTTCGGATCGTGGTGACCCCGACGTGGGCGAAGTTGATCGACTTCGAGACGACTCTGCCGAGCGCGGTCGAGGAGCTGATCCGGCAGCGGGAGGAGCGCCGGCGCGCCTGAGCGCCGAATGGTCGCTCGCCCCGAATGGATCGGCGCCGCGGAACGCGCGGAGTTTTCGAAGTCCGCCAAGATATGCCGCGGGGGATGTCGAGAACCCGCCCGCGGCTTCGTCCCCGGAGTGACACGGCCCACGGGCCCTACCGCACCAAGGAGAACATGATGGCCAAGTATCTGCTGCTCAAGCACTACCGAGGCGCGCCGGCAGCGGTCAACGACGTCGCGATGGACCAGTGGACGCCGGAGGAGCTTTCGGCCCACGTGCAGTACATGGAGGACTTCGCGGCTCGGCTGGAGGCCACCGGCGAGTTGGTCGATCATCAGGCGCTCTCCCCGGAGGGGACGTTCGTCCGCTACGACGGCGAGGGGCGGCCGCCGGTCACCGACGGCCCGTTCGCGGAGACCAAGGACCTGATCGCGGGCTGGATGGTGATCGACGTCGAGACCCACGAGCGCGCGCTGGAGCTGGCCGGCGAACTGTCCGCGGCTCCGGGTGCGGGTGGGAAGCCGATCCACGAGTGGCTCGAGGTACGCCCGTTCCTGGCCGCGTGCTCGACCATCACGGAGTGACGCGTGGTGGACGAGGCCCTGTTGCGCTCCCTCACCCCCACCGTGATCGGGACCCTCGTCCGCCGCGGAGCCGACTTCGCGGCGGCCGAGGATGCCGTGCAGGACGCCCTGATCGAGGCCGTGCGCGTGTGGCCGGAGGACTTGCCGCAGGACCCGAGGGGCTGGCTGGTCACCGTGGCCTGGCGCAAGTTCCTCGACGCCGCCCGTGCCGACAAGTCCCGCCGGAACCGCGAGGTACGCGTCGAGGGCGAGCCCGTGGCCGGTCCGGCCGAGGTGGTGGACGACACGCTCCAGCTGTACTTCCTGTGTGCCCACCCGTCCCTGACACCTGCCTCGGCCGTCGCGCTCACCCTGCGCGCGGTCGGCGGCCTGACCACGCGGCAGATCGCGCAGGCGTACCTCGTGCCGGAAGCGACCATGGCCCAGCGGATCAGCCGGGCCAAGCGGACCGTCTCGGGCGTCCGGTTCAACCAACCCGGTGATATCGCCACGGTGTTGCGCGTGCTGTACCTGGTCTTCAACGAGGGCTACTCCGGCGACGTCGACCTGGCCGCCGAGGCGATCCGGCTCACTCGCCAACTGGCGACCAAGACCCACCACGAGGAGGTCGCGGGCCTGCTCGCACTCATGCTGCTCCACCATGCCCGGCACGCGGCACGGACCGCCCGCGACGGGAGCCTCGTGCCACTTGCGGAGCAGGACCGCAGCCTGTGGAACACCCGGCTGATCGCCGAGGGGGTCGATGTGCTCCAAGCCGCACTCGCCCGCGACCGCCTGGGCGAGTTCCAGGCCCAGGCCGCCATCGCCGCGCTCCACGCCGATGCCCGAACGGCCGAGGAGACCGACTGGGTGCAGATCGTCGAGTGGTACGACGAACTGGTGCGCCTCACCGACAGTCCGGTGGCCCGCCTCAACCGGGCCGTCGCGGTCGGTGAGGCCGACGGCCCGCGGGCCGGCCTGGCCGCCCTGGCGGGCCTCGACCCCGCCCTGCTCCGCTACACCGCCGTCGCGGCGTACCTCCACGAGCGTGACGGCGACCCGGTCACCGCGGCACGCCTGTACGCCGAAGCCGCCCGATCGGCGCCCAGCCTCCTCGAACGCGACCACCTCATGCGACAGGCCGCACGGCTCAACGCACGGCTGCGCGACTGACCGACGGGCTGCGGGCGCGAGGCGGGCATTCGCCGGCGCGATGACACTCGGAGCGCGTCTTCGGCCCGCCGGTCGGGGCCGGGGTGTGGCGCGTGGTCCGAGGCCAGGGGTGTCGGACCACGCGGGTGAGGATGGCCGGTGAGTCCAATTGGACTCGTTGGGCGCGGTTATGGGCGGACCGCTAGCGCGTCGACCTCGAAGAGCATGTCGGGGAGGGCCAGGGCGGCGACGCCGAGGAGGGTTTGGGCCGGCGGCTGGTCGCCCCGGATGCGGGTGATCACCGCGAGGAGGGCTTCGAGCTTCGCGTGGTCGTGATCCACGATGTATGTGCCGAGGCGGGCCACGTCTGGGAAGTCCAGGCCGGCTGCGGCGAGGGCGGTGCCCAGATTGCGAAGGAGCGTTCGACCTGGGCTGCGAAGTCCGACGAGTCGACGGCGCCGGTCGGGCCGGAGCCGTACTGGCCGGCGATGAAGACCAGGTCGGGGCGGGGGGCGTCGACGACATGGCTGTAGCCGAACGCCACCGGGTCGTGCAGGTCGGCCGGGTTGGTGATGGTGATGGAACGGCTCATGATCGCCGCGCGCCGTTCGAGCCGGGGCCCTTGCCGTCCTGTCCCGGGACCTGCCCGGGACACCCGAGCGTCGCCCGGGTCAGTGCACGTCGCTCGACGCCCTCGCCGTTTCGGTTCGGGCGCGGCGGCGCGTGGTCATCGCCCAGGCGGCCGGCGCGGTTGCGGCGAGCAGCGCTGCGGCCGTCGCCAGTGCGTGCTGCGCGCTCAGGCCCGGGGCCTGCCCGGAGCCGCTGCCGGTCAGGTAGACGCCGCCGACGATGGCGACGCCGAGTGTGCCGCCGAGTTGCTGGACGGCGTTGAGGAGCCCTGCCGCCGAGCCGGTCTCCTGCGGCGAGACGTGGCGCAGCGCGGCGGTGAAGAACGGCGCGGTGAACAGGCCGACACCGAGGCCGGCCAGGACGAGAGCGAACGGCAGGCCGAGCGGGTAGTCGCCGGCGGGCGCGACTCGGTACGCCAGGGCTGCGGCGGCGAGGCCGGCGGCGAGAGTGGCAATGCCGGCGTGCAGGACACGGGTGCCGTAGCGGGGGACGAGGTGGCTGCCGGCGGCCCAGGAGGCGACGGCCAGGCCGGCGGACCACGGCAGCAGGGTGAGGCCGGCGGCGAGCGGGCCGTTGTCCAAGCCCAGTTCCAGGTGCAGCACGACGGTGATCATGACGCCGTTCATGACGGCGAAGAAAAGGGTGGAGGTGGCCAGTGCGGCGGGGAAGGCACGACCGCGCAGCAGGGACGGCTCGATCAGCGGGGTACGGCCGGCGGCGGCCGCGCGGCGCTGGTGGGCGGTGAACACGATCAGGACGAGCGTGCCGAGCGCGGCGGCGGCCCATGCCCCGGTTTTCGGCGCACCGGTGCCGGCGGTGAGCGGGCACACCAGAAGAGCGGTGCCGACCATGGCCAGGGCGGTGCCGGTCGGGTCCAGGCGGGGGCGTACGGGGGCGCGGTCCTCGCGCAGCCGCGGTGCGATGGCCAGGACGGCCGCGGCGAGGGGCAGGTTGACCAGGAACACCGCGCGCCAGGAGGTGCCGAACAGGTCGGCATGGGTGAGCACGCCGCCCAGGACCGGGCCGAGGACCGCTGACAGGCCCATGACCGGGCCGATGGTGCCCAGCGCCTTGGGTAGCTCGTCGCCGTCGAACATGGCGCGGATCAGTCCGAACGTCTGCGGGATGATCAGGGCGGCGGCGGCACCTTGGGCCGCGCGTACGCCGATGAGGACGCCGGCGGTGGGGGCGAGCGCGCAGGCCAGTGATGTGAGGGCGAACGCGGTGACGCCGATCCGAAAGATCCGGCGGCGGCCGGCGATGTCGCCGAGACGGGCGGCGGTGAGCAGGCCGAGGGCGAAGGCGAGGGTGTACGCGGCGCTGTACCAGGGGATCGCGGCGGCGGGACCGCCGAGGTCGGCGTGGATGACGGGACCGGCGACCTGGACGATCGTGGCGTCGAGGAGGTTCATGGCCTCGGCGGTGAGCAGCGCGATCAGGGCGGTCCACCGCCGGGGATACGCGACGGGGGTCGGTTGGACGGAGCGGGCGGCGACACCGGCGGTGCGGGTGGGCTCGGTGGGTTGCTTGGTGGAGTGCGAGGCGGGCTCGTTGGAGTGCTGGGTGGAGCGCTCGGTCATGGGGACCCCCGTGAGTGGTGTGGTGCGCGGATTCGGGGCCTGCGGGTTCACCGGTCTGCCGTCCCGGCGCTTCCCGGTGTCCTGGTGTCCTGGTGTCCTGGTGTCCCGGTGTCCCGGTGTCCCGGTGTCCCGGTGTCCCGGTGTCCCGGTTGGGCACCACCCTGGTCCGGCTTTCACTTTCGGTTCCACTTTTGGCGGTCGAACCGATGATTGCTTCCGTCAAGCTCGGCTATTTTGATGGATATGCTCGAACTGGACGATCTGGACCGTGGCCTGATCCACGCTCTCCACGTGGACGCGCGCGCCCCGTTCACCCTCGTCGCCGAGGTCCTCGGTTCCTCGACCCAGACCGTGGTCCGCCGCTACCGCCGCCTGTACGCCGAAGGCGGCCTGCGCGTGGTCGCCCTGCCGACTCCGCGCAGCACCCCCGCGCACCAGTGGTTCGTCCGCCTGACCGCCGCCACTCGCACCGCCCACGACATCGCGGTCGCGTTGGCCCGCCGCCCCGACGCCTCGTGGGTCCGGCTGACCTCCGGCGGTACCGAGATCGTCGCGATCATCCACACCGCGCCCAGCGGCCCGGACGCCCACTCCCTCCTGCTGCGCGACATTCCGCGCACCGCCGGAATCACCGCGGTCTCCGCGCACTACCTGCTGCACACCTACCTGGGCGGGCCCACCGCGTGGCGCGGCCGGCTGGGCGCGCTGACCCCCGAACAGGAGGCCCGGCTGCGCGCCCACGACGTCCCGGCCGCCGACATCGAGGGCGACGACCCGTACACACTCACCGACGCCGACCTGCGCTTGCTGGCCGCGCTGCGCGAGGACGCCCGGGCGGGCTACACGGAACTGGCGGCCGCGACCGGCTCCACGCCCTCCACGGTCACCCGTCGGCTGACTCGATTGCGCTCGCGTGGTGCGCTGTTCTTCGACGTCGACATCGAACCCGCCTTCCTCGGCGCCACCGTGTCCGCGCTGCTGTGGATGCAGGTCGCCCCCAGCCGCCTCGACGAGGTGGCCACGGTGCTCGCCGGCCACGAGGAACTCGCCGTCGTCGCCGCCACCACCGGTCCGACCAACCTGGTCGCCCACGCCCTGTGCCGCGACGCGGAGGCCCTGCACCACTACCTGATTCGCCGCGTCGCCCTGGACGCCATCACCCGCATCGAGACCGCACCGGTCCTGCGCACCTACAAGGCCGCCGCCACGCTGCGCGGCTGACGACCCGCCCGCCGGCCTCGGGAACGGAGCACGCGGCGAGTCGAGGGGAGTGCGCTCAGCCGCCCACCGCCGTGTGCAACCGGGCCATGGCCAGGCGCAGTTCGCGCCCGGTGCCGATCGGCACGATGGCGGCCCGACCCGGTACCCGGACGCCGCCGGTGAGGGCGACCCGGGTCGTGTCGTGTTCGGCGACCGCGGCCATGCCGATGATCACGAACCGGCTCTGCAGCCAGCACCAGCCCGGCCGCAGGACGCCGTCGAAGCGGGCCCGCATGCCGTAACGGCTGCGCGCGTATGCCTCGACGCGATCACCGTCGCGCCGGGACACCCGGACGTGCCGCATGTCCGGCTGGAACCGGCCGAAGCCCTGCTCCAGGTCGCCCATCACCGCCCAGACATCGGCGAACGGCGCGGGCACCACACCCTCGACGACACGAGCGCCCGGGATGCCGGCGGTCAGCGCACGCAGGCGGGCAACCGCGTCGACGTGCACGGGAACCCAGCGGGCGGGATGCACACGTACGTGTTCGACACTCGTGGAATCGATGCCCATCGGCTCGACCCGGGTGGGTTCGGCATCGTCCGATCCGATGTTGCCGGGGTCGCGTGGCTCGGTCATGCCGTCCACATCCTTCGGAATCCCGCCCGGGCGCGATGCAGCCGGGACTTGACGGTGCCTTCGGGGACGCCGAGCAGATCGGCGGCGGTTTGTTCGTCCAGGCCCTCGACGTCGCGCAGCACCAGTACGGCACGGTGTTCGGGCGACAGCCTGGCCAGTACGTCGTCGATGTCGGCGGCCAGCTGCGGGTCGCCGGGCGCGGGCAGTTCGGTCGATTCGATCGGGGTGTCGCGTCCCGCTCGGCGGGCGATCCGGATCGCCTCGCGCACCGCGATCGCGCGGACCCAGCCGTACAGCGCCTCCGGTTCCTCGAGGTTGCGCAGCGCGCGGAAGACCACGACCAGCGTTTCCTGGACCGCGTCCTGACGGGCGTCGAGCGCGATCGGACCGCAGATGGTGGCGACGTAGGGGATCAGGTGATCGAGCAGGTCGCTCATCGCGAGGGTGTCGCCGCGGCGGGCGGCGCGGGCGAGGGCGATGCCGCGCGTACGGCGGTCTTCGGTCCGGTCTTCGGTGCGGTCGACGCGGTCTTCGACTCGGTGCTCGATGCGGCCGTCGGGAGGGTTCTCGGCCCGGTCGTCGGCTCGGTCTCCGACGTGGTGCTCGGTTCCCCGGTCGATTCGGTCCTCGGCTGGGGCACCGCTTGGGTGTTCGAATCGATCCCGGCTTCGGTCCTGGCTGCGCTCTTCGGTTCGGTCTTCGGTTCGGCGATCCGGCACGGTGGTGATCATCTCCCGGCTGCCCGGGTCCGGGGCGGTCGGCTCGACGCCCGGCGGAATCCGGTCAGGGCGACTCTCGCGGCCGCGTAGCCGAATGCCAGGCAAACCGGCGTGTAGACGGCGAGGTTGAGGCGATGGAACGTACTGCCCGGGTCGGTCCCGATGCCCACCGCCCAGACCACGCCCGCCGTGCTCCGGACCGCGAGTCCGGCGGCGACCGCCGCGGTGATCAGCGCGCCGACCCGACCGCCTCGACCCCGACTGTGCGCGAACACGCCGACGGCGCCCGTGCCGAGCAGGGCGCAGAGCGGCAGCAGGGTACGCGGGGTGAACGGGACGTCGGCGTTGAGCAGTCCCTGCGAGAGTGCCTCGGTGCTGCCGGCGGGCCAGGTCGAGCCGGTTGCCCAGAGCGCGTGGAGGAGGGCGTCGGCGGTGAGCAGTGCGGCGACCGCCGTACCGGCGCGTCTCCCGGTGACGGTGGGTGTGTCGATGGTGGGTCCGGCGGTTCCGCCGAGTTCGGCGGGTCCGGTGGTTCCGGTGGTTCCGGTGGCGATGCGCACGGCGTGGTCCCCTCTCGGGGCTGACGAGCTGTCAGCCGGTCGCCGGGAAGAGGACGCCGGGCCGGGAAACGTTCCGTGTGACGCCGGGCACACCACAGGGCGCCGCAGGAGTTTCGTCAGGCATGCGAGTGGGCGCACGGGTTGGCCGGATTGGCGGCGGCGGAGGCGGGAGGCGAAGCGCGACGACCGATTGCCGCCGGCAGGTGGGTGGTCCCGGTTGCCACGATGAGTTCATGAGTGTCGAGAGGACAGCCCCGAACGGATCAACCGAGTCCGAGCGTGGGCCGACGACTTCCCCGGTGCCTTCGGCTTCGGGTTCGCCCCACCCCCCGCGCAGTGCGCCGGCCGTGCTGGAGACGTTCTTCGCGGCCGAGGCCGCCTATGTCGGAGCCGGTGGCCGAGGCAAGGCGAGCTTTGCCGAACTTGCCGCGTGTCTCGCGCCGGACGTGGTCATGTACCAGTCGCCGGGCCTGCCCTACGGCGGTCCCCGGTACGGTCCGAGCGGGATCGAGGACTTCATGGCCGCGATGAGCGAGGCATGGCGAGAGATGGAGTTCCTCGAACAGCGCTTCGCGGTCGACGGCGAGTCGGTGGCGATCCTCAACCGGGGTCTGCTGACCGCACGTGCCACCGGGCGGGTCCTGGACACCTGGGTGATGCAGATGATCACCGTTCGGGATGGCCTGATCACCGAGATTCGCCCGTTCTATTGGGACACCAAGGCGGTGGACGCGGCCCTGATGCCCTGAGGTGGGGCCCTTCGGGCGGTCGGCTCGCCGCGACCGCGGCCGGGTGTGCGACCGGTCCGGCAATTACCCATGCGATACCGATTCCGGAGCCGCGTGATCTTCGTAGGGTCTTGTTCGGCGGCAATCGATGCGAGGTCGACTACGACGGTGCATCGGGTCGTCGGAAGTCAGGTCGGTACGGGGGCGGAAGCCTGCCCGACGAGAACGCACCCACGAAGAGGACGAGTTCATGGCGCACACGCAGCAGCAGGGCATGACCGCAGCCGGCTACCACCTGGACCGGCCGCAGGACGGCCTGGCCGGACTGGTCCTGCGGGAGGAGGAGGTGCCTCGGCCGGGCCCGAACGAGGTGCTGATCCGGGTGCGGGCGGCCTCGCTCAACCGGCGGGACCTGATGATCCTCGACGGCACGTACGTCATCCCGGGGGCGCCGGGCGTGGTGCCGCTGAGCGACGGCGCCGGCGAGGTGGTCGCGGTCGGCGAGGGGGTACGGCGGGCCGAAGTCGGCGACCGGGTCGCGGTGACCTACTTCCGGAGGTGGGTCGACGGGCCGATGACGCTTCCCGTGGTGAGCGAGCAGTACGGGGCCAACCTCGGCGGAATGCTGACCGAATATCAGGTCGTCGACGAGGAGTCGGTGGTGCGGATCCCCGACCACCTGTCCTACGAGGAGGCCGCCACGCTGCCGTGCGCGGCGGTACTGGCCTGGGCGGGGTTGACCACGGGGCCTCGGCCGATGGTCGCGGGGGACACCGTGCTCGTGGTCGGCGCGGGTGCGGTGGCGCTGTTCGGCGTGCAGTTGGCGGCGGCATCGGGTGCGCGGGTGATCGCGATCGCCTCGGGCGCGGACAAGGCCGCGCGGCTCGCGGAACTGGGCGCGGCGGAGGTGGTCGATCGCCGGATCACGCCCGATTGGGAGTCGGCGGTGGCCGAACTCACCGACGGTCGGGGTGTCGACGTGATCCTGGAGGCGGTCGGCGCGCCCACCGTCGCCAAGTCGATCGCGTCGATCGGCTTCAACGGGCAGATCTCCCTGGTCGGCGCTTTCCCCTCGGACGGAGGGAGCTTCGACCCGAACCTGTTCAACGGGCGCTTCTTCGGTATGCAACGACTCGCGGTGGGCAACCGCACCACCTTCGAGCACCTCAACACCGTGTTGGCCGAGCATGGGATCCGCCCGGTGATCGACCGCGTCTTCGCCTTCGACGAGGCCGTCAAGGCATACGAACACCTGCGTAGCGGAGCCCCGTTCGGCAAGGTGGTGATCACGCTCCCGTAGGCCGGAGGCGCGTTCGGCCGGCAGGCCGGTGCGCGCACGACGCACCACCCCTCTCGACAAGTGGCCGTCGGCGCCCATGCGCGCCGGCGGCCCGGTAGGTTGCCGGACGTGGCGGACGTGGCGAGCGTCGAGCAGGCGCACGGGCGCGGGCTGCGACCGGGCCGTCGGTCCGTGTGGGTTTCGTGGAGTACGCCAGGAACAGAGACCTGGCGGTGGATCGACGGAGGCGCATGTCTCGCACCGCACATCACCCGACCCCGCGCAGCAGGCTTGATTGGTCGGGGTTGCCGGATGGGCCGTGGCGGCGGTTGGGTGTGGCCCGGGTGGCCGGGGCCGGGTGGTCGGCGGGATCGGCTGGTGCGGCGCCGTCGAGTTGCAAGGGTTGCGTTGTGGTGTCGGTGCCGTGTCGGTTGTGCGGAAGTCGGTGGTCAGCGGTCGGTGAAGTAGGCGTAGGGGGCGACGGATACGCCTTCGACGACGGCTCGTTCGTCGTCCTCGTCCGCTTCGGGGTCCAGGTCGGTGGCCTGGCGGGAGCCCATGGACCAGATGGCGAATCCGGCGTGGAAGGCGTGGCCGATGTCGGTTTCGGTGCCGGTGTGGCCGAGGGCGGTCAGCTCCGCGACCACCTCGTCCAGGAAGCGCCAGGTCAATTGCACGCCGTCGAGGTGAACCTCGGTACGGGTGCCCGCCCCGTGGCCGAGTTCGACCAACTCGACCGTGTCGTCCGGCAGGTAGCAGATGACCAGGGTCGGATCGGTGCGGTAGACGGCCTTGGATCGGCCGGGCCCGTGTACCGGCTCGCCGATCCGGGCCTCGACCTCGGCCCGTGACTCACCGACCTCGACGAGCGCGACGCCGCGCCCGGGGATGATGTTCATGCGCGTCATGGTGCCGGCCGGGGTCTTCGGCTCCGGATGTGGGCCCGGTCGGCCCGGGCGCGATGCCGTGCCCGTCGGCGCCTGCCAACCGCCTTGTCAGGCGATCTCGGCCGGCTCCGGTTGCGGGAAGCGGTTGCGGAACGTGAAGGCGTAGGGGGTCGGGCCGTGTTCGCGCAGGTGGTCCAGGCGGATCCGGCCGTCGGCGGAGGTCGGGATGGTGCCGGCCGGGACCCACCACAGGACCTGGGAGATCTCGGCGATGTGCTCGAACCAGTCCTGGCGGCGACGCAGGTATTCCAGGTGGCCGCTGCGGTAGACGAACTCCCAGAGTTGATCCGGGGTTTCCCACACCGACATGGTCACGATCGTGTCGGCGTCGTACGGGCGGATGTCGGTCGCGTCCGTGGCGCCCTCGTCCTCGCCCTTCAGTCGCCAGACGAAGCCGGGTGCGTGGTCCGCGAGGTCGTTCATCGGATCGAGTCCGGCCACGAAGCCGGCCATGGTCGGGGTGTCCAGGGGAGCGAGCATGCGTGCGACGTTGAACTGGGCGATGTGGTGTGTCGAGGGCATGGGATTACCTCACCAGGTCCCGAGCTATATGTCAACGAGAATTGTTTTTAGAGATTCGGCGGCACCCGGGAGGCTCTGGAGCCGTGGATCGCCGGATGCGGATCAGTCGGCCGATCCCTCCCGGTCCGTCTCCGTCGCCCGCTCGACGACCACGCAGCAGCGGCCCGGTACGGAATCGAGCCTGGCCCGGTACCCGGTCGCACCCAGACCGTCGAGGAGCCCTTCGAGCAGGGCCAGATTCATCCCGCACACCAGCGGCGGAAAGTCCTCGGCCAGTCGGTGGAAGGGGCAGTTCCGGAGCAGGATCCGGGAGGCGTCGCGCGACTCGTCGGCCGCCGTCCCCGGGACGACGCCCTCGGTGCCCGCCGCGTGGCCGGGTTCGTGGCCCGCCTCGGGAACCGCGGTCCGGCCGGGCCCCGGAACGGCGTCGTGTCCGCGCACCGGCACCGGCTCGTACCCGCGTGCCGTCAGCGCCGCGACCACCCGATTATGCTCGTCCGCACCTTCCCCCGCCGGACCGCCGAGCGTGCGTCCGGCGACCCGACCGGTGTCGTACGCGGCCGCGTCCACCGCCCGAGCCGCGCCCGCCCGCTCGACCGCGTCCGCCAGGATCTGCCCGGCCGTGTCGTAGGCCCGCGGCGGCAGCGTCACGCTGGTCTCGACCGCGCTGCGCCGGTACAGCTTCGCCGGCCGACCGGCGCCCGGGCCGCCGCTCCGCCCCGCGGGCCGCGCGAACTCCGTGCTCAGCAGCCGCGCCTCGACCAGCTTGTCCAGATGGAACGCCGCGAGCGTGCGCTGGATCCCGACCGCGTCGGCCGCAGCCGCCCGCCCGACTGGGCCCTCGGCCGCGGCGACGTAGCGGTACAGGGCCCGGCGTACCGGGTCGGCGAGCACGCCGACCGCGTCGAGTGCGTCGTCGCCGGGCGGAGGAGGAGAGGGGAGGTCGGACACAACCGGAGTGTAGGCGAGCCGGTGCCACCGAGGTCGGCTCGCTCCGGCGAAGCGCGGTGGCGAGGGCTCGATCGGGTATGCGAAGCCGCGGTCGGGTGCGCGGGTCTCATCACCCCGGCAGCGCCCCCGCGACCACCTCGCCGCCCTTGAGCACCGCCGCCGGCGGCCGGTCGGCCAGTACGCCGATGTCGATCGTCGGGTCGCCGTCCAGGATCAACAGGTCGGCGAGCCGGCCCGGCTCGATGCGACCCAGGTCGTCGCCGCGCCGGGCCAGTTCGGCGCCGTTGCGGGTGGCCCAGCGCAGGACGTCGAGCGCGGTCACGCCCGCGTGCTCGGTGTACAGGCGCAACTCCGCGCCGTACATCCCGTGCGGGAAGCCGATCGCGCCGTAGTCGTCACCGAGCACGAACCGCACGCCCGCGGCCTGCGCCTTGGGGATCATCGCGTACATGTGATTCAGATCGGCTTTGATCGCGTCGGCGGCGAAGCCGAGCCCGGACCCCATGAAGCCGAGGAAGTGCTTCGGAAAGTGCAACGAGGGCACCACGAACGCGCCGGTCTCGACGAGTGCGGCGATCACCTCGTCGTCCATCTCGTCGCAGTGGTCGACGATGTCGATGCCCAGTTCGAGCGCCATCATGATGGCCGGCTTGTTGACCAGGTGCGCGCGGATCAGCACGCCGCGCTGATGGGCCGCCTCGATCGCGGCGGCCAGTTCGGCGCGGCTCATCTCGATCCGGTCCTTGGGCGCGGTGGTGCCGTGGCCGCCGGTGACGAACAGCTTGATCACGTCCGCGCCGCGCTTGATCTCCTCGCGTACGCCGAGCCGGAAGCTCTCCGCCCCGTCGCACAACCGCACCGCGCCGGACGCGCCCATGCCCCAGTGCCATGGCACTCCGTCGTTGGAATGCCCGGTCGTGGACAACTCGCGCGAGGATGCCCAGAACCTCGGGCCCGGGATCAACCCGTCCTCGATCGCGCGCTTGACACCACCCTCGACATCGTTGGAGCCGCCTGCGCCGACCACGCCGGTGTAGCCGAGTTCGAGCGCGGTGCGCAGGTTCCTCGCGGCGATCAGGGCCTGGTAGGAGGGCGGGTACTCGTTGCCGTACGGCGTGTTCGGCTTCGAGCCGAGCTCGTGATAGGTCGAGTGGAAGTGACATGTGAACATGCCGGGCATCACCGTGCGGCCGGCCAGGTCGACGACCACGTCCCCCTCCCGAGGCTCGGGCCGCTCGGCCCCGACGGCGAGGATGCGCTCACCTTCCAACACCATGGTGCGATCGCCGACGGCGGCATTGGTCCCGTCGAGCAGATTGACCCCGGTCAATACCAGACGAGTCACGGCAGCCCTCTCTCCCACACGGAATATGACGCGACGTCAGATGCGGTGTGCAGCCATGTATGGCAGACGGACCGAGAGGAGACAAGGGCCGTCCCGGGCGGCGACGGCCCCCTGCGCTCGCTCGTGCCCGCGCATGGCGAGTGGTCGTACAACGGGGCGGGCGCCTACCTGGATCGCTCCTCCGCGACGGGCGTCCTCGGCGCGGCATCCGGGTACGGGGCGCAGCCTTGGCGACAACGACCGGCACGCCGCACGAACACGCCCGCTCAGTCGACGTGTTCCGGAGGGTCGGGTACGTGGAACTGCACGAGGGCGTGTGTGCCCGATGTGCGCCACGCGGGCTCCGTGGCGTCGAGGCGGCGCACGGTGTCCGGATCCAGGCCGACGATCACATCGGACTTGAGGGTGCGCAGCGACGCCACCGGGCCGGGGAAATAGCCGACCGTGTCGGAGAAGGGCGTGGTCGGCGGCCAGTGCAGGTCGCCGACCAGGCGGCGGTGGTTCAGGTCTCCCTTGAGGATGGTCACCGTCGCGGAGGCGAAGTCGGCGTACAGGTCCTCGGGCATCGCGGCGTAGGGCAGGGGCGCGCACGCGAACACGTGGGCGCGGACGTCGAGTCGCCGTGCTGCCGTTGCCTGCCACAGGCGTCTGCCGACGCGCCCCGCGTGTCCGGGGGCGGCCTTGAGTCGGCGCAGGCAGGCGAGGACGTCGGCGGGTGTCGCGTCGGATACGTAGTACGGGTGGGGCTTGACGTGCAGCACGACGTCGGCCGCGAGTCCGGTGTCGAGCAGGTGGTCGATCAGCACGAGGTCGGGGATCAGTTCGCCGCCCGCGTTGTCGGCGACCACGCACACGCGACCGCCCGGGTCGGCCGCGAGGTGGCGCAGCAGCAGGTCGGTGTCGTCGGCGACCAGCGGGCCCTGCGGTCCGTCACGGTGCGCCGGCGCCGCGGCGGTGCCGGTCTCCACGGTGATGCGGAAGCCCAGGTCGGCGCGGTTGCCCCACAGTGACGCCATGACGAGTGCGTACGGCAGTTCGTTCGCGTCGAGCCGGGCGGTCGCCGTGAGGCCGGCCAGTGCGTCGTCGACGGCGGGGCTTTCGAGTTCGACGCGCTTCGTCGGGCCGAACGGGTCGATACCGCGCCAGGGGTCCGCGTCCGGTCCGTCGCCGAAGTAGCCGAAGGCGCCCAGCAGTCGGCGGTAGAAGTAGCTCTCGGCCCACAGGAACGGGGCCTGCGCCCAGGGGCGTTCGTAGTACTCGCCGGTTTCGGCCCACTCCGCCCACCGCATCGCGTCGTGAGCCTCCGGCGGCAGGGGGCGTACGACATCGTGCAGCGTCTCCGCGACGAGTGCCTCCAAGGCGTCGAGCTGTTGCGGGGCGAGGGGGAAGGCTTCGGCCAACCGGCGTACCAACTCGGGGTGGCGGTCGCGGAAGACGCCGAGCGCGAAGGAGCCGGGATCGCTCCACATGATCGGCAATGGCGGCACGTCGATCACCCTAGTTGTCGGGCGACCCGGGCATGCGCTCCTGCGCGGCGGGTCGGGCCGCCGATGATCCGGTGAGGTGGGTGGGCTTCGTCGAGCAACGTGTCTGGTGGTCGCCTTATGCCGGCGGTTGGGCGAGTTTGCCGGCCACGGCGTCGAGGACCCAGTCCAGGCCGGTCGCGAAGGACGTCTCGGCGTCCACCTCCGTGCCGTCGTACACCGCCTTGGCGAGCGCCGGGAAGCGGCCCGTGGCCAGCATCCTGGTCAGATGCGGGCCGGAGGCGCGCTGCCAGTCGCGCTTGGACAGGCCCGTGGCGCGCTCGGCTCGCAGGTTCGCGATCTCGCGCCTGATCGCGCCGGTGAAGTAGGCGCCGACGGTCTCCACGGCGCGCATGACGGTGTCGAGGTCGGCGAGGCCGTCGAGGGCGGCCAGCGTGGTCTCGGTCACGGCGAGGGCGTTCGGGCCCAGGGTGGGGCGGCCGCCGAGCAGGTCGGCCAGCCATTCGTGACGGAGGGTGGCCTGCCTGGTGCGGTGGGCGAGGCCGCGCAGCGCCTCCCGCCAGTCGGCGGGCTGCTCCTCCGGGAGGATCTCGGCGTAGACCTCGTCCACCATGAGGTCGAGCAGTTCCTTCTTGGTGGAGATGTATCCGTACAGCCGCATCGGGCCGGCGTCCAGTCGGGCGGCGACCTTGCGCAACGACACCGCCTCCAGCCCGCCCTCGTCGGCCAGCGCGATGGCGGCGGCAACGATTCGCTCCCGGTCGAGCGGCACGGGGCGAGTCGGCGGCTCCGGCCGGTCCCACACAGTCATGGTTGCATCGTACTGTTGCGATACACCGTATTGGCAAAATACAGTGCATCGACATGAGACACCGTATCGCCGTGATCGGCGCCGGTCCCGCCGGCCTTACCTTCGCCCGCGTCCTGCACCGTCATGGTCACCCTGTCACCGTCCTCGAACGCGATCCCGCCCGCGACGCCCGTCCCCCGGGCGGCACGCTGGACCTGCACGAGGGGCTGGGCCAGTCGGCGCTGGAAAAGGCGGGGTTGCTGGCGGAGTTCCAGTCGCTGTCCCGTCCCGAGGGGCAGGCAATGCGCATCCTGGACGCGGACGGGACCGTCCTCCGCGACTGGCAACCTCGTCCGGGCGACCGGGCCAATCCCGAGATCGACCGCGGCCAACTTCGTGACCTGTTGCTCGGGCCTATGGACGTTCAGTGGGGGCGGGGCGTGACGGAGGTGGTGCCGGGGACCCGAGACGGCGTGCTGGTCCATTTCGCGGACGGGCGACAGGAGACGTTCGACCTCGTGGTCGGTGCGGACGGCGCCTGGTCCCGGGTCCGCCCGGCGGTCTCGTCCGCGACGCCGCACTACACCGGCGTCACCTTCGTCGAGACCTCCCTGGACGACGTCGACACCCGCCACCCCGACCTCGCCCGGCTGATCGGCGACGGTTCCATGGCCGTGTACGGCGTCAACCGCGCACTCGTCGCCCAGCGCAACGGCGGCGGCCACGTCAAGGTCTACGCCCAGTTCCGCGTGCCGCTGGATTGGCACACGAACCCGGACCGGCACACGAACCCGGATCGACAGATGGGCCCGAACCGGCGGGCCGGCCTGGACTGGGCCGACGTCGAGGCCGTGCGGTCAAGCCTGTTGGCCATGTTCGACGGCTGGGCCGCTCCCGTCCTCGACCTCCTCCGCCACGGCACCGCTTTCGTCCACCGTCCCCTCTACGTCCTGCCCGTGTCCCACACCTGGGCCCACGTCCCCGGGGTGACGCTATTGGGCGACGCCGCCCATCTGATGCCGCCCTTGGGGGCGGGCGCGAACCTCGCGATGCTGGAAGGCGCCGAGCTCGCCGAGTCCGTCGCCGCCGCTTCCGCCCCCGGCGAACCGGACGAGGTCGTCCGCGCCTTCGAGGAACGGATGTGGGCACGGGCCGACAGGTGGGTGAAGATCACGACGGCCGGTCTGGAACGCCTCGTGAGCCCGGACCCCACCGAAGCCATCGCCCTCTTCGACGAGGTTCAGCCATCCTGACCGCCACACCCGGGTGCCGCACCGGCCGTACCGTGATGAGGCGGCCATGTCGACTCCCAGGAACCTCGCCGACGTTCGTACCCGCATCGACGCACTCGACCACGACCTGACCCGACATCGAAGCCCCGCACGCTGATTGGGCACACAGGGCGACGTCGTTCTCGAAGGCGCTCGCGCGGGCGGCGGGGACGCGCCGGCCCCTACCTCACCGGAACCGTTGCGACCGCCACTGGTAGCTTCACCCACGCACGGTTGGCCATTGCCATCACCAGGCCGCCCAGCTGTCTTGCCGACCACAGGGCGCTGGATGGAAAGACCGAACGGGAGCCCGTCGTGACCACTGCACTGATCATCGGCGACATCCAGCAGGGCATCACGAGTAGTTACCCGTTCGCCAGGCGCGTCGTGCCGCCGCTCACCGAACTGCTGCCGCGTGCCCGCGCGGCCGGTGCCCTCGTCGTGTTCGTGCACTTCGCCTTCCGGGCCAACGGGACCGACCTGCCGCCGGACAACGCACTCTTCAGGAGGTTCTACGAAGCCGGGGACACCTTCCATGAAGGATCGGCCGGAACCGGGATCGCCCTGCCGGTCGCCGAGGAGGACGTCGTCGTGGTGAAACGCCGCGCCAGTGCGTTCGCGGGCACAGACCTTGACCTCGTGCTCCGCGCGCGAGGCGTCGAGACGCTCGCGATCGCCGGAGTGGCGACCAGCGCGATGGTGGCTGCGACGTGCTACGACGCGGCGGATCGTGGCTATCAGGTGACCGTGCTGCGTGACGGTTGCGCCGACGGTGATGCGGCGATGCACGACTTCTTCATGGATGCCGTCTTCCCCAGCCGGGGATTCGAGGTCATGTCCTGCGCCGGTTGGCACGGAGAACAAAGTTGATTCGGGTCACGGCCGTTCGCCGATGGCGGTGATGGTGGCGATTGCCCGGACGCGTGGGGTCGGGCGACGCGCGGTGGGGTCGGTGGGGGCTGTTAGCGTCCGGGCATGCCGATGGGAGGGGCGGGGAATCCCGCACATGGAGTGGCACTGACGGAGCAGGTCATCGACGCGGTACGCCGGGATCCGGCGGCGTCCGCGTTGTCGTACCGGCACGTGCCGTGGGTGACGGACGGCACCCCGGAGCCGATGGTCGCGGACGCGCTCGACAAGGTGGTGTTCCCGTCCGGGCGCCCGCTGTCGCCGAGCCTGCGGGCGTGGCTGGCGTTCGACTCCGGTCTGCTCGAACGCCACGGGTGGTTCGCGCCTGGTGGCGGCTTCGCGCCACGGCGGCTGGACCGGTTGGTGAGAGACGAGCTGGGCGAGCCCTGGGCCGAGATCTTCGAGCCGCTCGCCGAGCGCTTCCCCGAGTGTTTTCTCCTTCCCGGGGGATCCGATTCGAGGCGGATCCTCGCGGTCGGCGAGCCGGACTCCGAGGGCGAGTATCCGGTTCTCGCTCTCGACGTCGACGACATGCCGTTCGTCGGGTTGATGTACCCGGGATTCGACGTCTACGTGGCCCATACGGCGGGCCTCGTCGAGTACGACTTCCCCACCTACACCGCCATGGTCGACCACCCGACCTACGGCCCACGGATGCGCGAGCACTCCGTCACCCGGTTCGCGGGTAAGGATTACGCCGAATACCCCTTTTAGGAAAGAAACGACGGGTCATCGAAGGGTCTATGGGGCGGTGCGAGTGGGCGCCGTCCTCGGCGGCTCGGACGGGGCGGTGTCGGTGGGCGGCGATACCGTCCGTCGGATGAGTATCGAAGCAACTCGCGCCGGCGGGGCAGAGGTCCGGGTCAGTCTGTCTCCCGAAGCGGTGGAACGTGTGCGGGCGTTGATCGGGCTCGGGCTCGCCGCGTCCATCGAGGACTACGTGGCCGACTCCGTCCGCAACCGCCTCGCCGGGTTCCAGGACTTTGCCGCCGGAACCGTCCGCCGGCCCGACGGCGACCCGAGGGAATGGGTGATGCCCGGCCGCGGCGCATAGTCCGCGGTCGGCCCCGCCGAGCGGGGATCATCCTGCGGGCGGCCCGGTTCCGGCTGGGCGAGGTCGAGTTCGGCACGTGCTCGGCCCTGCTGCCCAACCGGCTCCCCGCGCGCACGCGGATGCGCCACGTGAGGGTTCCGGGCAGTCTTCGCCACCCGGAACACTCACGATGCCGGCGCGACAGCGGGCCTACCTGGTGAGTTCGGCCGGTTCGTCGAGCCGGGTCAGCTTCTGCGGGTTTCTCATCAGGTAGATCCGGGTGATCCGCCGGTCCTCCACCACCAGGCTCACCGCGGTCGGCTCGCCGTCGATCTCGAATCGGCCCGCAGGCGCGCCGTTGAGCCAAACGGTCACCGTCTCGAACGCGGCCACCACCCGGCCCGCGCGCGCGAGCACCGTTGCCACCGTTTCGGCCCCATGGACGGGAGCCAGGGCGGCGGCCGCGAGCCCGCCGCCATCGGCGATCAGGACCACGTCCGGCGCCATGATCTCGAGCAGCTCCTGCAACCGGCCGGTTCGCAGCGAGGCCAGGAACCGCTCCACCACGGCCTGCTGCTCCGTCCGGCTCACTTGCACCCGCGGCCGCCGAGCCGCCACGTGCTCGCGTGCCCGCCGGCCGATCTGCCGCACCGCGGTCGCGGACTTCCCGATGGCCTCGGCGATCTCGCCGTACGGCAGCTCGAAGACCTCGCGGAGTACGAACACCGCCCGCTCCGCCGGCCCGAGCGTTTCGAGCACGGTCAACATCGCGATCGAGACGCTCTCGGCGAGTTCGACGTCCTCGGCGACGTCGGGGCTGGTCAGCAGCGGTTCCGGCAGCCACTCGCCCACGTAGTCCTCGCGGCTGCGCGACAACGTTCGAAGGCGGTTGAGCGCCTGCCGCGTGACGGTCCGGACGAGGTACGCCCGCGGGTCACGCACCTGTGAGTGGTCGACGTCGGCCCACCGCAGCCAGGACTCCTGTACCACGTCCTCCGCGTCGGCCGCCGACCCGAGCATCTCGTAGGCGACCGTGAACAGCAGGCTGCGGTGGGCAACGAACGGATCCTTGGTCATGCCGTGGACGCCGCCGGGGACTTCCCGGGAAGCGCGGCCAACGGAATCTCGCAGGCATCGGAATAGCCCTGCGACGTGATCCCGTGCGCCGTGTTGGTCCTGGTCGACAGGTTGGCGAAGCCGATGAACACGGTGAGTTCGACGAGCGCCGCCGGGCCGAGCCGGTCGAGCAGACTCGCCGACAGCTCGTCGGTGACGGTTGTCGGTGTGTTCGTCATGGCCTCGGCGTACTCCATCACCTCCCGCTCCAGCGGCGTGAACACCTCGGACTCACGCCAGCGCGGCACCTGGCCGGCCTTGGCCAGGTCCAGGTTCTCGTTCATCGCCGCGAAGTAGTTGATGTCGAGGCACCAACTGCAGCCGACCTGCGCGGCAACGGCCATGTGCGCGAACGTCTTGAGGCTCGCATCGGCCGCATTCCACGCGCCCACCTTGGCCGAGAACTCCATGTTGGATATGGCGACGTCGGGGTTGTTGAAGATCACCTCGACGGGTTCGGGCACCATCCCGAGCTGCTTGATCAGGTTGTCCCTCATCTCGGTGGGAAGCTCCGCCTTCGGGATACGCGATGTCACGGTGTTCTCCTTGTCCGGGGCCTGTCGGCCTGTTCGGCATGAAGACACCGCCCGGTCCGCCGATGTGACAACCACCGCCACGCACGGATCGTCGGCACCGCACTCGCCGATCTCGGTGATGCCCTGACTTGTACCTGTGCCCGTGCCTGTACTCGGCCTGTGCCTGTGCCGTCTCACTCGATGTCGTCGCTCGCGTGCGAGACGTTCCTTCCGGGTGCGCTCGGCGCTGCCAAGGTGTCGGTGGCGGCGCGGGTGAATGCCTGGGCGAGTGGGGAGTAGGCGGCTGTGCGCCAGACCAGGCCCCACGCCAGGGTGGGCGAGTCGTGGATGGGGACGTACGCGATGTCGCCTCGCGGGAAGTACTTGACCGCGTGCAGCGGCACCGGCGAGATGCCCAGGCCGGCCGCGATCGCCGTGAGCGTCTCGTGGGCCGTGGCGCTGGAGGGGCCGCGTGGGATCGGC
The DNA here is from genome assembly GCF_000372745.1 of Embleya scabrispora DSM 41855. Classification (GTDB taxonomy): domain Bacteria; phylum Actinomycetota; class Actinomycetes; order Streptomycetales; family Streptomycetaceae; genus Embleya; species Embleya scabrispora. The sequence continues at coordinate 186,368 of NZ_KB889686.1, forward strand.
TTGCCGCTGGGCGTCTGGGTCGGATTGATCGCCTCGGCCCAGTACGCCGGGACCGAGTCGTCGATCCGGAACACCGGCCCGATCGCCAGGTCTTCGAGCGAGACCGAGGTACGGCCGGCGAATTCGTGCCGGGCCGACACCGCGAGCACCAGCGGTTCGGTCAGCACGATCGGACCCACCGTCAGATCGGGCTCCTCCACCGGCAACCACACCAGTTGCAGATCGACATCCCCGCTGCGCAGCAGCCCGAACGGGTCGCCGATGTGCGCCTCACGGATCCGCAGCTCGCAGTCGGGGTGCCGGGTCCGGAAGGTGTCCAGGACGTCGGGGATCTCGGCCAGCGTCGCATCCATCGTGCCCAGGCGCAGCGTTCCGGAGAGGCCGCGCGCCGCCGCCGCGGCCCGCTCGATCCCGTCCTGGATGCGCTGATAGCCCGCCGCGAGGTCGTCGCGCAGCTGCCGGCCGATCGGGGTCAGTGCCACGCGTCGGCTGGTGCGCTCGAACAGGGGTGCGCCGATCCGGCGTTCCTGTTGCTTGATCGCCTGGCTGACCCGGGCCGAGGAGACCAACAACCGCTCGGCGGTGCGGCCGAAGTGCAACTCCTCCGCCAGCACCAGGAAGATCTCGATGTCCCGCAGCTCCATACGCCCCCGCCGTTCGTCGCCGTACCGTGCCGTGTCGTGTTGCGCCGTGCCCCGTTGACCCGTTGCCCGCGGGTCGACGCCCCGCCGATGTGTCAGCCGATCGGAGCCGGTATCGATTCCCGCTTCGGCATCGGTAACCCCTGGGTTAACAAGGGTTGCGATCATCGTCGTTGCTCGGACGCCGTCCCGGCACGATCGTAGAGACACGCCGAAACGGAACGCCCGAACACCGGACCGAGGCGTCCGATGACGGTGACCGACCGAGACGACTCACCAAGGCGATCCACCAAGGCGATCCGTCTACGCGACTGATCGGCGCGACCCATCCATGTGCCGGACCGATGTGCCGGGCCGAGCCGACCGCCGCACGCCTCCACCCTCACGAATCGGGGATCACCATGGCCAAGACCGCCCTCGTCACCGGCGTGACCGGCGCGCTGGGTCTCCCGCTGGTGCGCGGATTGTGCCGCCGCCTCGGCGACGACGGCGTGGTCTACCTGACATCCCGGGACCCGGAACGCGGGCGGGCCGCCGTCGCCCGGCTGCGCGGCGAGGGGTTCGCGCCGCGACTCGCGGTACTCGAACCGGGCGACGCGGCCGGCGTCGGCGCGCTGGCCGACACGCTCGCCGACCGACACGGCGGCATGGACGTGGTGATCGCCGGCGCAGCCGCCCGGATCGCCTTCGGGGTACGCAATCAGGACCAGGTCAGGTCCTACGTCCGGACCGACAACCACGGCGCCCACCGGCTGATCGAGGCGTTCGTGCCGCTGCTCGCGGACGGGGCCCGGTTCGTACTCCTGGCAGGCGACTTCGGCGGGCTGCGGCACCTCCCGTACCGGCTGCGAGCGCGCTTCGACGTGGATCGGGCGAGTCTGGCCGAGCTGGCCGAGGTGATGGACGACTACGTGTGCGCCGTCGAGGAGGGCCGGGCGGCGGCCGAGGGCTGGCCGGCGTGGATCGGCGTTCCGTCGATGATCGGCCGGATCGCGGCGATGAAGATCCTGGCCCGGGACCTGGCCGAGGACGCGGTCCGGCGCGACATCGTGATCAACGCCGCGAGCGTGTGCCCCGCGGATCCGACCGAACCGATGGACCCCGCCGAGTCGGCCGCGGAGATCGAGCGCGTCGCCGCCGACGTCCTGTGGCTGGCCACACTTCCGGCGGGCACGCCCGAGCCGTACGGGGAACTGGTCCGCGGCCGCACGGTGCTGCCGTTCGGGGCGTGACCAGCGCAACCGGCGTCCTCGGAGCGCACGTCCCCGGAGCGGATCCAGGCCGCCGCGGCCCGGCCCCCACGACCACGACCCGGTCATGGGACGAGATCGTGGTCGCGGTGAATCCTTTTGCGGCCCGGCGGGCTCCTATGTGTGCGTCGACCGCCCGGTCGGCCGAGGAATCGGAGGAGGTACCCATGGGGGTTGTCGTCGTCGGTGTCGGTATCGGTGTCGCCATGCTGGTGTGCGTGTGCGTCGTGCTGATCCGGAAGCGGGGGAGTTCGCGTGGTTGAGAAGAATTGGCCGGGCGAGCAGTTGGTCCTCGCCGCCCAGCGCGGGGATGTCGACTCGATCTCCGCGCTGGTCTCCGGGTCGTATCCGCACGTGCTGCGCTTCGCGCATTCGCTGTGCGCGACGCCGCACGACGCGGAGGACGCGGCGCAGGAGGCATTGATCATCCTCTACCGCAGGATCGGGATGTTGCGGGCCACCGCGGCGCTGGGGTCGTGGATGTTCCGCATCGTGCGCAACGAGTGCCTGCGGCGCGCGCGGACGGTGCTGCGCCCGGCCGAACCGGACCGGGAGGCGGCGGCCACGGAGTGCCTGGAGGACGACGTGCTCCGGCGCCTGGAGGCCGAGCGGGTGGCAGCGGTGATCGCCACGTTGCCCGAGGACCTGCGTCGGGTGTTGATCATGCGCGACGTGCAGGGTCTGCCGGGTCGGCCGGTCGCCGAGGCACTGGGTCTGAGTACGGCCGCCATGAAATCGCGCCTGCACCGGGCTCGGGTGGCGGTCCGGGAGGGCCTTCGACAACCGCTCGACGGGTACGAAGGGGGCCTCGATGGGGACGATCGTTGACCGTGTGAGGGGGGGCTTGATGGGGGCGACCGTCGATCGGGTGAAGGAGGTGCCGATGGGGGCGACCGTCGACCGTGTACACGATGCCCCGATGTCGGCGGCCGGAGATGTCGGCGGCGGTCGAGCGCCCGAGGAAAGCCCTGCGGCGGGGGCGCTTGCCGACCCGGGGAAGGAGCCCGTTTCGACGGGAGTGGGCGCCGACCGAGGCAGCGCCCGCGTCTCGGTGGCGCGGCACCTGGTGAGAGGCGTGGTGGGGTTCGGGGCGATCGCCGGCGCGTTCGCGCTCGTCCCGGTGGTCGGCCCGGTGGCCCTGTTGCTCGCGCCGGTGGGCCTGATCGCGCTGCGCGGCTGCCCGACCTGTTGGCTGATGGGGCTGATCCAGGCCGTCTCGGCGGGCCGGATGGCGCGCCGGTGCGTGGACGGCCGTTGCGAGGTGCGGTCAACCCGGCCGAGTACCGGGCGCCTTGCGAGCGCGCGGCCGGCTCCGAGTGCGCCGCGCCCGCCGGCAGCCGGCCCGAAGGTGCCGAACGCGCCGGCCACCGGCGACGAGGCCACCACGCACCCGCCGGACGGCACAGCGCGAAACGCTGCCTGAGTCGCCGCCCGTCGCCCGCCGTTCGCCGCCGCCCTCGGCCACCCATCGCCCGTCGAGGCCGAAGCCCCCACGCGGCGAACGCACGTCCCGGCGCGGGGAAGTCGCCGGGACGTGCGCGATGGGTGCGGGTGGGGACGTCGGCCCGGGCGTCGGCGTGATGGACCGGCGCGAGCGCCGCCGCACTCGACACACCCGCCGACCCGGCCGACCCGCCCGCCGAGCGCACCGCGTCGTCGGTCGGCTCGGCGGCCCCGGCCACGGACAGCGAAGATCCGCCGTCACGCGCCGGAGTCGCCGCGACCTGCCGGTCAGCCGCTGACGCTCTCCCGACCGTTCTCGATGTGGCCGGCCAGGCGTCGGCTGAAGCCGTCGCTGCCCTCGATCGTCACCGTGACGTCGTACCAGCCGTCGGCCGAACTCGTCGACCAGTGCACCGTACGGTCCCGGCCCGGCTTGAGGGTGATCGTGCGCTCGCGGTCGGAGCAGCCGAGGCCGTAGGCGTTCGGGGTGAGCTTGAAGGTCACCGACTGCTCGCCGTGGTTGGTCAGTTCCAGGTCCAGCATCCGACCCGTGCCGCGGATCCGCGAGGTGACCTCGGTGCCGGCCGTCGCCGTGGTCCCGGCGAACTCGCGGCGGAAACCGTTCGGGCCGATCAGCGTCAGGTCGTAGCGGTCGCCCTTGAGCGCGATCGTGTCCGAGCGCCGCCCGCTCACGTCGTAGTGCTTGGGCTTGGGCAGCTCGCCCGAGTACGGGAACAGCTGGAGGTGCACGCTGGACTGCCCGCCGTTGGCGAGGTCGAGCGTCAGCGTGCGCTTGGCGGCGTCCAGCCGCGCGGAGGCGTCCGGCTGGTACGGCAGCGGGCGGGCCGGGCGGCGACCGCGCTCCGGCTCGGGCAGCTTCTGGTCGGCCGGTGGCGTGGGCCGCCAGCGCGAGGTGAACGCCGGGGCCGGGGCCGGGCGCGGCGGCACCTGCGGACGGCGGGTGCGATCGAAGTCGAAGACCCCGGTCAGGTCACCGGACACGGTCCGCCGCCACGCGCTGATGTCGGGCGCGCGAACTCCCGTCCAGGTCTCCAGGAACCGGGTCACCGAGGTGTGGTCGAAGACCTCCGAGGAGACGTACCCGCCCACGGTCCACGGCGACACGACCATCATCGGCACGCGGGCGCCGAATCCGATCGGCAGCCCGTTGTAGTACTCGTCATTGACCTCCTCCGGCGGGCACGGCGCCGGCACGTGGTCGAAGAAGCCGTCGTTCTCGTCGAACGTGAGCAGCACGACGGTCGAGTCCCAGATATCCCGGTTGGACGCGATCGCGTCCAGCACCTGGTAGGTGATCGTCGCGCTGGCGGCCGGCGAGGACGCGCCCGGGTGCTCGGAGTCGGCCGCCGAGGGCACCAGGTAGGACACCTCGGGCAGGGTGCCCGCCGCGATGTCGGCACGCAGCGAGTCCGCCAGCGAGTGCGGCCGGCCGCGCCGCAGACCACGCTCGTACAGCTCCCGGTCGGCGGCCGGCAGCGCGGCGACGCCCTGCTCCAGCTTGGCCAGCAGCGCGTCCTGCTCGGCGGCCGGCAGCCCGTCGAGCTTGCCGTAGAACGAGTCCATGCTCTTGAAGTCGCCGGCCGCCGCCAGTGCCTTCCGCGCGACCTGCTTGAAGGTGACGTAGAACTCCAGGTTGTTGTCCTGGTAGTTGTCCCACTCCTGGTAGACCTTCCAGGACCGGCCCGCGCGCTGGAGCTGCTCGGCGTAGGTGGTCCACGAGTAGCCCGCGTGGGTGTCCTCGGAGTAGGCGGCGTTGTCGATCGCGCGCCGGGTGCTGCTGCCGGGCTCGTAGCCGGTGTAGCCGCTGACCAGGTAGTTGCGGTTGGGCGAGGTCGACGACGGCAGCGCGCAGTGGTACGCGTCGCAGATCGTGAACGTGTCCGCCAGCTCGTAGTGGAACGGCAGGTCGGTGCGGTCGTAGTAGGCCATCGTGGCGGGCGTCTTGGCGCCGATCCAGCCGTCGTTCCAGCCGTCGTTCCAGGCCTTGTGCCCGCCGTTCCAGCTGTGGTCGAGGTCGCCGATGTACTGGAGGTCCTTGGACGCCTCCTGGGCCGCCTTGCGCACCGAGAACGGCAGCACGCGACCGGCGGGGCCGCCCGGCTGCTCGAACACGACGTGCCCGTCCCGCAGTCGGATCGCGTTGCGGTCGCCGAAGCCTCGGACGCCGCGCAGCGTGCCGTAGTAGTGGTCGAACGACCGGTTCTCCTGGACGAGCACGACCACGTGCTTGATCGCCTTCAACCCGCCGCGCCGGGGCGGGGAGGCGAGTGCCTGCTGGACGGACGGCGGCAGGAGCGAGCCGGCGACGGCAAGTCCCGCGCCGCCCGCGCCGAGCTGGAACAGGCGGCGGCGGGATACGCCGGAGGGAGGCTGGGGGGAGGCCGACACGAAGAGCCCTTTCGGATGCGGGGAGCAATGCCCGTGCGAGGGGTTCGCACGGATGCGGTGATTCGGGAGTGCCGAGCCGTTCGCACGTACGGGGGATGGTTCGGACGTGCGGAACTGTTCGGACGAACGCAGTTCATCGGTCCGCCGTCGACCGGGGAGCGGATCGCGGGTGACGGACAGGCAAACTTCCGCCGGCGTACGGGGCTGTCGGCGTACGGGGGTGTCGGTGTGTGCGGCTGTCGGCGTGCGAGGTTGTGGGCGACGGTCGACGGCCGGCACGCCGCCTACCCGCACTGACGCGATACCGATGTTCGCCGGCCGGACGTACTCGCCGGACAATGCCGAGAACGCGCTCGTGTCCGCAGCGAGAGGGGCATCCACCGGGACGGCGGACCGGTCCTCGCGGCGTGATCAAGAACTCCTGCAGCCCGCCTGGCTAGTGACGGCGGGCAGCGACAACCGTGGAACCGAGAGGTGTTGTGAGTACTTCGGTGGCGTTCAGGGCCGGATGGGTGAGGTAGAACAGGCGGAGTTCATCCACTTCGCCGCCGAAACGAGGCGGCCAACGAGGCGAGGGGGTGAAGTCGTCCAGGATGAGAAGGCCCCCGGGAGCAAGCAACTCGACGACCCCCTCGGGGTCGTCACGCTTGCCTCCGCCGTCGCAGAAGAAGACGTCGAAGGGGGCGTGCTGCTCGAGCAGCCGCCAGTCCCCGGTGAGAACATTGACACGGTCGTCGTCCGCGAAGACACCGGCCGCTCGACGGGCCAACTCCTCGTCACGCTCCACCGTGATCAGGCGGGCACCGGCGCCGAGGCCACTGTGCAGCCAGGCGGTGCCCACTCCCGAGCCGGTGCCGCTCTCCGCGATGACTCCGTGAGGCTTCGCGGCAGCGGCCACGCCGAGCAGCCTGCCCACCTCCGGGACGCAACTCTGCTCGAATCCCGCCTCGACAGCGACACGCTCCGCAGCCGTCACGCGGGGCGGAACCGCACGTTCTGTCGGGATCACGAATCCCCCTTCACCGTGAACACGACGTCATCCGCCCCCGGTGGCGTCCGCACGGAGTTTCGCCTGCCCGGTCACAGCATCAGGCCCGCGCCGTGTCCGGAACGGTGCCGGCCTCCGCTGCGGCTGCCGCGGCCTTGGCCGCCGCCTGGAGGGTCTGCACCGGTGTGTTCGTGCGCAGTGCTTCCACGTAGATCAGGTGCTCCGGTGCGATCCGCCCGCGCAACTCGCCGTGCTCGACCCGAGCCTCGGTCAGCCAGCCCTCCGCGACCAGGGTCTCGGCGTCGGCCGTGACCTGTTCGGCGGTGGTCGCGGTGAGGCCGGTGAGGAACGCGACCTCCACGCGGGCGGCGCCGTTCGCGTCCGAGTGGGCGGTGATGCCGAGGGCGGCCAGCCGTACGTGTGCGGGCTGCTTGCGCAACTTCTTGTGCGAGATCAGTCGGGCGACCCAACCCGAGGAGCGGGTCCTGGGCAACTTGCCCAACGAGAAGCCCTCGGCGCCCGGGACGCCGCACCCGACCGGGTCCTCCTCGGTCGCCAACAAGTCCTCGACGTCTACGGTGAGCCACCCGGACGCGGTCAGTTCACCGACCGCGAGCTCGGCTTCCTTGCCGCACACGCCGCGCAGATCCGGCCCGGTCAGGTTGGCCACACCCGAGCCGACCCCGCGCAACAGGCAGACCAGCGCGAGCAGTCGGGAGACGGGCGCGGTGCCGGGTGCGGTCCGCCCGATGTAGGTCAGCGCGCCGCGCACCGGCTCGCCGAGGCCGCTCACCGCCCAGTGCCCGCCCGGTTCCGCGCCGGGACGGGCGCTTTCCCACGGGATGCCGCGCTGCTGGGCCAACTGCTGGAGGGTGGTCTCGTACGCCCGGCGGGCCCGGTCGGCCTCGGCCCGGACCAGGCCCGTGCCGAGCGGATACGGTGCGTCGGCCCACAGGGTGAGCGCGGCGGCCTTGCGCTTGGTCAACTCCGCGACGACGGTCAGGTCGGCGGCGCCGCCGGCTTGGTGCGCGCGGAACCCCTCGACGATCGCGGTGAGTTCGGCCAGCAGCGGTTCCGGCAGGCCGGGCGGCACGGTGAGCACGCCGAAGCGCTTGAGGCCGGTCTGCTCGCCGTCCCTGGGCCCCTTGGGCTCGCGCGGGCGACGGGCCTCCTTCGACAACCGCGGCTCCGGCGCCGTGCGCGCGCTCCGGGTCGGCGGCGCGGCCGCGGGCGCGGTCGGCTCACGCAACTCGGGCAGCAGCGGCGACGAGGGGCGAGGCAGCACCGGGGACGGGGGTGTGGGCCCGGGTGCGGGCTCCGCCGTGCCCCGGCCGGCCACGGACACCTCGATGGGCCCGTCCAGGCCGACCGCGGTGAGCGGTGGGGACAGGGCCAACAGGCCGCTGTCGACCAGGTCGCCGGCGATGCTCATCGCGCTGCGCGAGCCGATGGTGCGCCCGTTGGGTCCGGCGAGTCCGGCGACCTCGCGGATGGTGATGCGCTCCCCCGCCGCAGCCGCCGCGGCGAACAGCGCGAACACCCGCAACTCCACCGGGGCCATGCGGTTCACATCCATCGAGCCGACCCTGGCGGCACGCGTCTTCAGAGGCATGCCCACCTGTCTACCGCACCGGGCCCGGCCCCGAAGCCTCATTCGACCCCAACACCCGAAAGGACTAACCGAACAAGCCACGAACGCCCCCGGAAACAGAGCCGATCCCGTCGACCCCGGCGCCCGTCGTACCGCCCCGCCCAGTGTGCGCCCTCACCTGTCCGGCCACCCGCCGACCCGCCCCCGCGCCCGGCCCGACCCCCGCCCCGAGCCGCCGACTTGCGCACGCGGGCCCCACCCGTCACCCGCTCACCCGTCGACCCGCGAGCCGCCCTCGGCCCCGGGCTCGTCTTCCGGCCCGGTCTCGATCCCAGGCCCGGCCCCGGCCCCGCTCCCCGTCCCGCGCTCCGGCTCCGCTCCGGCCCGGGCCCTGCGCGCCGCCACCGCATCCGTGTACGTCTCGTTCGTCAGCGCCGCACGCGACACCCCGAGGTCGGCAAGCACCGTCCGCACCACCTCCAGCGCCGCGGCCACCTGAGCGTCGTCCGCCTCCGGAGTCTCCACCTCGACGAATGTCTCGCCGAGTTCCGGTACTTCCACAAGCGACGCGAGCAGACGCCGACCACCCCGCTCGAACGCGTAGTTCCGACACCGCTTCTCGAACCGGATCACCGGTACGTACCCGAGTCCCCGCAACACCGCATCCGCACCCGCGGCATCCTCGACGCGCGTCTCGTGCTCGGGCTTCGACCCCGACACCACCTCGACCCGCGCGCCCTTGTACGTCAGCACGGACACCGGCGCATCCGCCCCACGCCGCACCGTCCTGATCCGCAACTCCCGATCCCCACGCGCCAACGCCCGATCCGCGTCGTCGTAATAGGTGTCCACATACACCTCGTCCCGCCCACCGCCACCGAGCCGCTCCAACGCATCGAGCAGGCGCACGACATCACCCACCCGAGCCTTCAACTCCACCTCGATCACAACCCACCCTCCGCCCACATCCACCGAACCGCCCACCGATTCGAATCCGCCCCACCCCCGAAACCGACGACTTCAGCGGATCCGGGCCGCCGTCAAGCGCCGCGATCACACACCCGGCGCGAGCGTGAGTCCGGACGTTCCGTCGCTCCGAGCCCGGGTGGACGCGGCGTGGACGTTGTGGCACAGCGCCCGCTTCAACCGTACGCGGATCGGCGCGCCTCTCAGCTCTCCCCCGGACGCCACGCTTCGAGTGCCATCTCGCCGCCGATCGCGGCCGCCGGTTCGATGGTCGGCCGGCCGATCGGTTGCGTCGGCGCAGGCAACCGGTCGAGGACCACCTCTCCCAGCGTCACGATCCGGCGCGCCTGCTCGACCGTCTTCGGCGGCAGCAGCCGAGCCGATCGCCGCACCACACCGCGCGCAGTTCCGGGGCCAGTGTCGGCGCGTTGCCCACCGCGTCGGCGGCGAGCGGTATCAGCGTGTCGCGTCGCTCACTTGCCCGGTGTATCGCCGGTCCCGCCGCAGGGCGGCAGTAGTGGCCGTGGACGGCGGCGTGGTGTTCGAAGTGCGGCGGGAGCCAGGTGCCGGCGAGCAGCGGAGGGTGTGCCGGAAAGGAGTCGAGCGCGGTCGCGGCGGCACCTGCCGCGGGACCCCTGCGTCTCGCTTCCGTTTATCAGCGCGCCCCCGAACCACCCGATGTGCGGCGGAGTTTCCCGTCGGTCGACCGTTCCTCGCGAGCACAGCGCGACGCTCAGCGCGATCCCGGGGGATCGATGGTGGTCCGCGTGACCGGGCCGGGCGCGGGCGGCTCCGTGGTCGCGGTCGGGTCGGCCGGTTGCGCCGCCTCTTGTACCGCGATCTCCTCGACCGGGCCCGACCCGGCCCCGTCCACCGTCGTGATCCGCTCGACCAGCCGCCGGCGCAGCACCTGTCCGGTCGCGGGCGTGCGGGGCAGTTCGGTGGCGAGCACCACCCGGCGCGGGTGCTTGTGCGCGGCGAGGCGACCCGCGCAGGCGGCGCGCAATGCGGCGAGGTCGGGCGGGTTCGCGGGATCGGTCGGCACCACCACCGCGCAGATCAGCTCGCCCCAGGTCGGGTCCGGCAGGCCGACCACGGCCGTCTCGCGGACCCCCTCGGCCCGCGCCAGCACCGCCTCGACCTCACTCGGCGTGACCGCTTCACCCCCGGTACGGATCAGCTCGCCGACCCGGCCGACGATGCTCAGGTAGCCGTCGGCGTCCATCGTCGCGAGGTCGCCCGTGTGATAGCGGCCGTTCCGCAACACCGCGCGCGTGGCCGGCTCGTCGTCGAAGTAGCCGTCGAACAGCAGCGGTCCGCGCACGCACACTTCACCGTTCGGGCCGAGTTCGACGTCCTGGTACGGGCTGGGCAGACCGCAACTGCCCGGCTTGCGGGCCACATCCACTCCGTCGAGCGCGGCCACGTTGCCCGCCTCGGTCGAGCCGTAGAAGACCCGGAGCACCGCGTTCGGAGCGGCCTCGGCGATGGCCGCGAGCAACTGGGGCGGGGTTCGGGACGTCCCCGTGTCGGCGAATCGCAACGTCTCCAGGGTGCCGCCGCCGAGTCCCGGCCGCCTCTTCTCCGCCGCGAGCGTGTCCAGGACCCGTTGCCACACCGCCGGCACGCAGTTGAGCCGAGCCGCGCGGTGCCGGCGCACGGCCGAGACGATCTCCGCGCCGTCGGCCCTGGCGACCAGGACCACCGTGTCGCGCGCCTGCCACTGTTGCAGCGCGATCGTCCAGGCGCCCATGTGGAACAGCGGGTACGGGCACACCATCGCGCCGCGCGGTTCGAGCTGCGAACCGGGGTGGGTACGCAGCACGTTGGTGCGGTGGGACAGGATCACGCCCTTGGGCCGACCGGTGCTGCCGGAGGTGAAGAACAGTACGTGCGGGTCGGCTTCGTCCGGGCCCTCGGCGACGCCCGGCGTCGACGCGGCCGCCGGCTGCCGGGCGGCCCGAGCGGCCCGCGGCGTCGGCGCGCCCTGCGGCATCGGTACGTCCCGTGGAGTCGGCGCGACATCCGGATCCGCCGCGCCGCCGAGCTCCATCACCGGTACGCCGATCGCTGCCCCCACCGCCCCGCCCGGCACGGTGTCGTCGGCGATCAGCAGCGCGGGCCGGGCCACGCGGGCCGTCGCGGTCGCCTCGGCGGCCGACAGGGTCGGGCCGAGTGGGACGTAGACCGCGCCGATCCGGGCCAGCGCCACGAACACGGCCAACACGTCGAGCGTGGTCCGATTCCAACACACGACCCGGTCGCCGTGCCGGATGCCGATCGCGCGCAGCGCGCGTACGGTCCGGTTCGCCGCCGCGTCCAGTTCGCCGAAGGTGAGCGCGTCCTCTCCCAGGACCGCCGCCGGCCGGTCCGGTACGGCCCGGGCCGCACCCGTGAACACGGCACCGATGACCAGACCGTCGTGTCCCATCGATTCACCCTTCGTCGGCGGTCCGAGCCTGCGTGCCAAGCCGGTTCCGTGAGCGTTCGGCCCTTCACTCGGCCGGTCGGCTCGGCGCTCTCCGCCGGCACCGCGCCCGGCCGGTCGCCGGCTCAGCGGTCCTTCAGCTCGACGATGATCTCGTGATACCGCTGCTCACCGACATTGACCGCCGTCTCCACGCCGCCGCGCCGCATCGGGACCACCACGCCGGGCACCACGTCCGCGGCGAAGTACTCGCGGTACTCGCCCCGGCTGTCCGGCTCCGGCTCGACCGCGATCCGGTCGCCCGCGATCTGGATCAGGTAGTAGTCCAGCTCGTGCCGATGCGCGTCGCTGCGCGCGCCCGGGGCAAGCTCCAACTCCCAGATCCGGACCTTGTCGTCCTCGAACAACACTCGGGTACCGATCCCGCCCAGGGTGCGCTCGGCGGCCGACTCGGCCGCGGCGGCCGTGATTTCGTCGCTCATCTGATCCGTCCTTCGGTGAGTGCGTGCCTGTGTGAGTTCGTGAGTGAGTGTGAATGAATGACAGATCGAGTGGGCGCGTACGTGGACCGGTTGCCCGCGCCCGTCGTCGCGTCGCCGGTTCGTGGCTCGGGTGTGCCGGCCGTCAGCAGCCCGCGTCCGGGTCGACCCGGTTGTGCAGTTCCTCGCCCGCGAGATAGCGGGTCAGGTTGTCGCGGAAGAGCCGGAACACCTCGGTGAAGTGTTCGAGCGCCGCGCTGGAGCAGTGCGCGGACAGGTACAGGTTCGGCGCGTCCCACAGCGGATCGTCGGCGGGCAGCGGTTCGGCCGCGACCACGTCCAGTGCCGCGCCGCCCAACCGGCCGCCGCGCAGCGCCGCGATCAGGTCCGGCTCGACGACGAACGAGCCGCGGCCGACGTTGCAGTAGAACGCGCCCTCGCGCATCGCGGCGAACGCGGCGGCGTTCATCGTGCCGACCGTGTCCGCCGTCTCCGGCGCCGCCGACACCACCGCGTCGCAACCGGCCAACATCTCGTGCAGGTCGTCCGGGTGGAAGAGCCGGTCCACGTGCTCGGCGGGCACCTGCGCGCGACGTCGGGTCGCATGCACGGTCATCCCGAACGCGTGTGCCCGGGAGGCCAGTTGCGAACCGATCCCGCCGACGCCGATCAGCCCGAGGGTCTTGCCGCGGATCAGCCCGCCGAAGGCGGGCTTCCAGCGCCGCGCCCCCTGGAGCGCGTCCAAGTCGCGATGACGCTTGAAGAAGGCGAGCAGCCGGGCGAAGACGAACTCGGCGATCGGCGCCCCGTTCACACCCGCCGCCGTGGTCAGCCGGATACGCTCGGTGGGCAGCCCGGCCGAGAGCAGTTGCCCGTTGCCCGCCGCACAGCTCTGTACCCAGCGCAGCCTGGGCGCCAGGTTCGCCACGTCGAACGGGAGGTCGGCCGCCAGCACGATCTCGGCCCGGACCAGCAGCTCGCGCTGCTCGGCGGTCGGCGCGGGCGCCAGGTCGCGCAGTTCCGGACGTGCCGCGGCGCCGGGCCGGCCGCGTGCGGTGCGCAGTTCCTCGGACTCGACGTAGCGGCAGTCCACGATCTCCAGCCTGGGATCGAGCGCGCGCACCGCGTCCAGGTCGGCCGCGAGCGCATGTGCGGGACGGATGTCCCAGGCGGACGGGTACATGATGCCGACGACGACGGGCGAGAGCTCGCAGCCGTCGGGGGCGGGCTTGTGCTCGGGCGCGGACGCGTCGATCACGCGGATGTCCTCCGGTCCTTCAGTACGCCGAGGGTGTGCGTGGCGGCGTGTGTGGTCGCGAGGTATTCCGGCGCGGCAGCGGTGTCCACGAACCAGCCGGTCGGGCACATGGTCAGGATCTCCACGAACGAGAAGCCTTCGCCGCGCAGTTGGGTGCGGAACGCGTTCTTGATCATCCGGGCGGTGCGGGTGATGTTGACGATGTCGTCGACCGCGCCGCGCGCGACGTAGGCCGCGCCGTCGAGTTGGGCGATCAGGTCGGCGAGCCGGATCGGGTAGCCGTGTTCGGCCGCATCGCGCCCGCCGAGGGTGTTCTTCGTACGCTGACCGAGCACGGTCGTGGCGGTCATGTGCCCGCCGGTCTCGCCGAAGACGCCGTTGTTGAGCATGAAGCACGTGACGCTTTCTCCGCGCGCCGCCGTGTGCAGCACCTCCTGGAGCCCTTCGTTGACCATGTCGCCGTCGCCCTGCACGGTGAACACGAGGGTGTCCGGCCGGCAGCGCTTGACGCCGGTCGCCAACGACGGGGCCCGGCCGTGCAGGGCTTGCAGCACCTCGATGTCGAGGTTGTTGGAGTAGGCCGTGTAGCACCCGATCCCGAACACCGCGATCGCCTTGGCGACCTGGTCGAGTTCCTGGACCTGCTCGACCATCGAGCGCATCGCGATCGGCTCGCCGCAGCCCGGACACAGGTGGTGCGCGCCGACGTCGATCAGGTCGGGGGTGAAGTCGTGGACCAGCCGGGCGCCGCACGTGGGCGCGGCGGCCGTGGTGGTCAGGATGGGCAACTCGCGACGTCCGGCGGGCTGCGGACCGGGCGCGGACGCCGGTGGGATCCCGGCGCTCATCGCGGATCCGCCGCTCGTCGGGCACCGCCGGCCGAGCGGCCGTGGGCCTGCGGAGTCCACGCCGATGCGTCGCCGGCCGGCCCGAACGCGGCCTCGATCCGGCGCCGCATCGCGCCGACTTCGAGGTCCGGCGCGATGCCGAAGCCGGACGAGTCCAGGCTGAGCCGGCCGATGAACCGCACCGGCGCCGCGCCGAGCACGGCCAGGCGTACGTCGTCCACCATCTGTCCTCCGCTGTTCTCGTACACGGCCACCACCCGCGCGCCCGACGCCGCGGCGCGCACGATCTCGCTCGGAAACGGCACCAGCGTGATCGGGCGCACGTAGCCCACGCGCAGACCCTGCTCCCGCAGGTCACGGACGGCCTGGCGGACGTACAGGGCCGGCGTCCCGTACGCGACCACCACGACCTCGGCATCGGCCAGGAATCCGGTCTCCGCGCGGGGTTCGGTCTCGGCGACCATGCGCTCCATCGCGCCGCCGTGCCGGGTGTAGAACTCGGCCAGGTCGTAGCTGGCGTCCGTGCGATCGCCGGCGTGCCGCTGCTTGCGGTCGGACAGCGGCGAGACGAGCTTGGCCGCGCCGGTACCGCCCGTCGAGCCGTCCAGGGCCCAGTCCCGCGCGGGCAGCGGGCCGAAGTCGCGCGGCCGGACGTCGACCGAGACGTGGGTGTGGGCCAGGTAGTAGTCGCCCATCACCAATACCGGGCTGCGCCAGAACTCGGCCAGGTGGAAGGCGTATTGGGTCAACTCGACCGCCTCGCGCACATCGCAGGGCGCGAGTACGAGGTGCCGGTAGTCACCGTGCCCGCCGCCACGCGTGGCCTGGAAGTAGTCGCCCTGCGCGCGGGCCATGTTCAGCACCACGAGCGGCAGCCGCGCGTACACGATCTCGGCCAGCGACTCCTGCATCAGCGACAACCCCTGCCCGGTGGACCCGGTCGCGGCCGGCGTACCGGTGGCGGCGGCGCCCCACGCCATCCCGACCGCCTCCAGCTCGCTCTCCGCGTTGACGCAGACGCCGCCGACCTCGGGCAATCGGGCGGCCATGTGTTCGAGCACCTCGGTGAACGGCGTCATCGGGTATCCGGCGAAGAACCGGCAACCGGCCGCGATCATCGCCTCGCCGATGGCGGCCGAACCGGGCAGTACGGGCGGCCGAGGGCCGGTCGTCTTCATCCGCGGGTGCCTCCGGTTTCGTCGCGGGGTTCGTCGTACCGGTAGACCTGGAAGACGAAGTCCGGACAGATCGCCGAACACGCCTTGCAGGCGATGCAACCGGGCAGCAGTTGCGGATAGCGGTAGCCGCGGTCGTTGACGTCGTCGACGGTCATCCGCAACACGTCCACGGGGCACGCGTCGATGCACAGGTCACAGCCCTTGCAGGCATCGACGTCGATGACGAGGGTGCCTTTGCTGAGCACCGGGGCGTCGGGGTGGGCGGTCGGTTGGTGGGCGGCTGCCGGAAGGGCGGAAGCCGGTCCCGGTCCGGCCGTCGGGTCGCCGGATGGCGGGGTCGAATCGCGGGCACTCATGCGCACACCGGCCAGGCCCGCAGCGCCGGTCCGGCGTGCGCGTGTCCCATCCGCAGCGCGGCGCGGATGCTCTCGGCGTGCTGCCTCCGGTACGGCGGCAGCACCTCGGCGGCCGTGGCCAGCAGCGTGTCCAGGTCGACGATCGCGGTGGCCGCGGCGTACGCGCCGAGCGCGATCATCGTCACCGCCGAGGCGTTGCCGCTGCTCGCGGCCAACTCCGAGGCGGGGATGGGCACGAGCCGGCCGATCGCGGGTGTTCCGACCGGATCGCACAGGCTCGTGTTGAGCACGAGCAGGCCGTCGTCGTGCAGACGCGGATAGACGCCGCCCGCGTGTGCGGGGTGCAGGACCAAGGCGGACCAGGCCGAGCCGATCGTCGGCGGGCTGTCGATGGGATCGTCGCCCAGGACCAGCGTGGTGTCCGAGTTGCCGCCGCGCATCATGCCGCCGTACGACCCGAAGTACATCGCATGCCGGCCCTCGGCCACCGCGGCGGCGGCCAACAGGGCGGTGGCGAGCTGGATGCCCTGGCCGCCGATCCCGGTCAATAGAACCTCGCGCTGCATGGGGACCCCTTCGCGGATGCCTGGGAGGACCTTGCGGACGTGTCTCGTGTGGATGTGTGCGCGGGCGGGGCGGGTGGGTGAGCGCGGATGAGTCGCAACGGTTCGGAGAGGTTCGGAACAACGAAGGCATGTGTCAGAACGTTGTTCCGGATAGTAGGATGCGGCGTTCCGACAAACAAGAGCGTCGCGCAATCGAAGGTGGGGATCGCCGATGGACGGGATCGAAGCGGCGGCGAACTCCGCCGGTCTGATGGGCAATGCGGTGCGCCGGCCGCTGGAGGCGCGGTGGGCGGCGTACGAGGAGGAGGTGCGGCGGCTGGTCGACGCCACCTACCGGGTGGTCGAGCGCACCGGCAGCCTGGATCCGACGATGCGCGACATCATGCGCGAGTCCGGACTGTCGAATCAGGCGTTCTACCGGCACTTCAGGTCCAAGGACGAGTTGCTCGTCGCGCTGCTCGACGACGGCCGGCGGCGGATGGCCGCGTACCTGGACCACCGGATGTCGGCCGCACCCGACGCCCCGGGCAAGGTCGCGGCCTGGATCGAGGGTGTCCTCGCCCAGGCCGGCGATCCGGTCGCCGCCGCCCGCACACGACCGTTCGTCGCGCACCAGGACCGGTTGGCCGACCTGTTTCCCGCCGAACAACGCGACTCGGTCGAGGCGATGGTCCGCCCGCTCCGCGAGGCCATGGCCGCGGCGCCGACCCCGGATCCGGCCGCCGACGCACTCGCGGTCTACCGCCTGACCCTGGCCACACTGCACGACCACCTGCGCACCGGCACGGCCGTCACCCCGGACGACGCGGGGCACACGGTGCGGTTCGCCCTGGCGGGCGTGGGCCTGGCCGCCGGCTGACCGATCGGCGCATGGCGGCCCGGACGCGGCGCCGAGTGCGGTCGCGTGTCGTACGACACCGACTCGACCGGCCCATTCGCACCGCAGACGCGTCCACGGCCGCGCGCGGGCGCGGGCGCCGACGCTTGTGACGTCGATCGGTCGCCCGCCATTTCGTACCACTCTCCACCGGGCAGGGTTCGGCGAAAAGCCAGGCCGGCGGCCTGACGCAGCGCGACGGGTGACCGCGCAGGGTCACGCCGGAAATAGTGCTGGAGACTCTACGCGGCAAGGCGCCAAGAAAGCCACTGGGCGGCTCTCTGTCGCATTTTCAAGGGATTGAGGCAGGGGGGATTGGCTCAGGTGGAATAAGGGTCTCAGGGTGGCGTATGGAGGTGTTCTCGCCCCTCCGGTGAGGGGCGTCTCCGGTACCTTGGACGACGTCCCAGCAGTCAACGGCCCCGAGGTCGGTGAGCCTCCGGGGCCCTGTTCGGGCTGCCGTGCCCCGTCTCCGCCAGCTGTCCGGCCGCTCCCGCACCGTGGTGCGGGAGCGCGGTCTGCCATGCCCGAAAGAGAGCATCTGTGACCACTTACGACACTCGCACCGCCACCGATACCCCCGGTTCCCAGCGGACCGGCCATGTGGGGGCGTCGTCGTATGACGCCAACGCGATCGCTGTTCTGGACGGCCTGGACGCCGTACGCAAGCGGCCGGGTATGTTCATCGGCTCCACGGGAGAGCGGGGGCTCCATCACCTGGTGCAGGAGCTCGTGGACAACTCCGTGGACGAGGCACTCGCGGGGGTGGCCGACCGGATCGACGTGACGATCCTGGCCGACGGCGGGGTGCGGGTGGTCGACAACGGCCGCGGCATCCCGGTGGGGATGCACCCGGTGGAGAAGCGGCCGGCCGTCGAGGTGGTGCTGACCGTGCTGCACTCGGGCGGGAAGTTCGGGGGCGGCGGGTACGCGGTCTCCGGCGGTCTGCACGGTGTGGGTCTGTCGGTGGTCAACGCGCTGTCGACCCGGCTGTCGGCGGAGATCTGGACCGACGGCCACCGGTGGACGCAGGACTACCGGGGCGGTGCTCCCTCCGCCCCGCCGGCCCGCCACGAGGCCACCTCCCGGACGGGCACCTCGCTGTCGTTCTGGGCGGACGGCGACATCTTCGAGACCACCGAATACTCCTTCGAGACGCTGGCCAGGCGTTTCCGGGAGATGGCCTTCCTCAACCGCGGGCTCACGCTGACCCTGACCGACGAACGGCCCTCCGCGCGCGCGACGGCCGCGGCCGACGAAGCCGACTCGGACCCGGCGGCGAAGACGGTCTCCTACCGCTACGACGGCGGCATCACCGACTTCGTGGCCTACCTCAATGCCCGCAAGGGCGAGCCGGTCCATCGCTCGATCATCACCATCGCCGCCGAGGACCCGGAACGGCTGCTGTCGGTCGAGGTCGCGCTGCAGTGGAATGGCCATTACACCGACAGCGTGTACTCCTACGCCAACGCCATCCATACCCATGAGGGCGGCACCCACGAGGAGGGCTTCCGCACGGCCCTGACCACCGTGGTCAACCGCTACGCGCGGGAGAGGAGGCTGCTGCGGGAAAAGGACGCGAACCTGTCCGGCGAGGACATCCGCGAGGGCCTGACCGCGATCATCTCGGTCAAGCTCGGCGAGCCGCAGTTCGAGGGCCAGACCAAGACCAAACTCGGCAACACCGAGGCGCGCACCTTCGTGCAGAAGGTCGTCCACGAGCATCTGACCGACTGGTTCGACCGTAACCCGAACGAGGTCGCGGACATCGTGCGCAAGGCCATCCAGGCGGCCACGGCCCGGGTCGCGGCCCGCAAGGCGCGCGACCTGACCCGCCGCAAGGGCCTGCTGGAAACGTCGTCGCTGCCGGGCAAGTTGTCCGACTGCCAGTCGAACGACCCGGCGATGTCGGAGATTTTCATCGTGGAGGGAGACTCCGCCGGCGGTTCGGCCAAATCCGGCCGCAACCCGCAGTACCAGGCGATCCTCCCGATCCGCGGCAAGATCCTCAACGTGGAGAAGGCCCGGATCGACAAAATCTTGCACAACCAGGAGATCCAGGCGATCATCTCCGCGTTCGGCACGGGCGTGCACGAGGACTTCGACATCGCCGGACTCCGCTACCACAAGATCATCCTGATGGCGGACGCCGACGTCGACGGTCAGCACATCAACACCCTGCTGCTGACCTTCCTGTTCCGCTTCATGCGCCCACTGATCGACGAGGGCCACGTCTACCTCTCCCGCCCCCCGCTGTACAAGATCAAGTGGAGCCGGGAGCACGTCGAATACGCCTACTCCGACCGCGAACGCAACATGCTGCTGGAACGGGGCCGGCAGGACGGCCGCCGGATCAAGGACGACTCCATCCAGCGCTTCAAGGGCCTGGGCGAGATGAACGCCGAGGAACTGCGCGTCACCACCATGGACCCCGACCACCGGGTCCTGGGCCAGGTCACCCTCGATGACGCGGCCGTCGCCGACGACCTCTTCTCCGTCCTGATGGGCGAGGACGTCGAAGCCCGCCGCCACTTCATCCAGCGCAACGCCAGGGACGTCCGCTTCCTCGACATCTGATCCCGGGCACCGTCAGTTCGCGGCCATGCTGCCGGGTGCGGTGTCCGCGCGGTCCGGACGCAGGCCGTTGACCAGCAGCAGGAGCAGGTGCTCGGCCTGCTCCTGCGGGACCTGCTCGCGCATCCAGGCGGCGGCGTTCATCAGCGCGTGTACGTCCGCCGCCGTGACGTCGTCGCGGACCCCGCCCGCCTCGCGCGCCGAGGCCAGCAGCGTCTCGGTGATCGCGGCCATCCGCTCGCACGCCTCGTGCAATTCCGACGCCTCGTCGTCCAGTCCCTCCATCAGCAGCGCGGCGAGCCCGCGGTAGGCCGCCGCGTGTACCGCGACGGCGCCCATCCAGCGGGCGAGGGCGTCCGGTGCCGTTGCCCCGTTCGGTGGTTCGGCGGCGAACTCGAACAGCGCCGCGTGGCGTTCACGCAGCAGGGCCGCGGACAGTGCCCGTCGGTTCGGGAAGTGGCCGTACAGGGTCCCGATCGCGACGCCGGCCCGGCGGGCGATCCCCTCCAGCGAGGCGCCGGTGCCCTGTTCGCGGAACGCGTCGTCGGCCGCCGCGAGGATGCGCTCGTAGTTGCGCTGCGCGTCGGCGCGCGGTCGGCGGGTACGAGTGCCGCTCATGTCCACCTGCCCTTGCCTATTCGAGGGTGCCTCGACTTATTATTCCGAGGCACCCTCACTTTAGTCCAAGGAGCAGCACATGATCCTGGTCACCGGCGCCACCGGATCCATCGGCAGGCATCTGGTCCGCCGACTCGACGAACTCCGAGCGCCGTTCAAGGCGCTCGTCCGGGATGCGGCCAAGGGTCGGGCATTGGGCTGCCCGTACGTCGTCGGGGACTTCGACGATCCCGACTCGATCGCCGCGGCGCTGATCGGTGTCGACCGCGTCCTGCTCAACGGCCCCGGCGCGACACCGACCGCCGACGGCGGGCCGCAGCCCATGGTCGCCCAGCAGCGGACCCTCATCGACGCGGCCGGGCGGGCCGGTGTGCGGCGAATCGTCAAGGTTTCGGTTTGGCGCGCACAGCAGGGTGGCCGGCTCGCCCAGGGCGCGCACTGGGACATCGAGCAGCACCTGAAGGCGTCCGGCATCGAATGGGCCCTGCTTCAGCCCAGCGGCTACATGCAGAACTTCCTCACCGGAGCGGGCACGTTCAGCGCCGACGGCAGCCTGATCGCTCCGGCGCACGACGCGCCCGTGTCGTACGTCGACTGCCGGGACATCGCCGCCTGCGCGGCCGTGCTGCTGACCGAACCGCGAGGCGCTGGAGCGACGTTCATCCTCACCGGCCCGGAAGCCCTCACGATGGCCGAGATCGCCGGACATCTGTCCGAGACCCTCGACAAACCCGTCCACGTGGTCACCCTGAGCCCCGACGACATGACCGAACGCCTCACCGAACAGGGCCTCCCTCGACGATTCGCCACCGACGTGGCCCACTTGTGGTCCGATGTCGGCACCGGCTCCCTGACGGCCACAACCCCCGAGGTCGAGAACCTGACCGGTCACAAACCCCGCGCCTTCACCGACTTCCTGACCACCAACCGAGCCGCGTTCGGTTGATGCGGGGGCGTGGTGGGTGGTCAGCCCGTTTCGGTGGGTGTCATGTGGTGGGTGTCATGTGGTGGATGACGTCGCGGTCGGTGACGGCGGCGCGGAGTCCTTCGCTGTCGAGCCATCGGCCGAGGCGGGNGTGGAGTTCGCCCGCCTGGTCGATGGTCAGGCCGGTGACCGGGACCGGGCCCAGGCACAGGCGCGGGTCGGGTGGGGCGATGGTGGGGATGAGGTCGGGTCGGTGTCGGGCGAGGTGGTGGAGCAGGACGAGTCGGTGGTGTTCCCGGACGTGGGCGACGACGCCGGGTTCGTCGTCGGCGGGTGCGACGAACACTCGTAGGCGCAGCCCGAATCCGTCACGGACGAGCCGGGCGCGTGCGGGTGCGGGTGTGGGCTCGTCGGGGTGGCCCGGGCGCATCAGGGTCGCGGCGAGGGCGGTGGCTTCGGCGTCGGTGAGGTGGGCGGTGGCCCGGTCGGGTTCCTCGCCGACGGGGTGGTTGCCGAGGGAGAAGAAGTCCACCCGCCAGGGCTGTCGCGGTCGACTGCTGGGCGCGAGGCGCACGGTCCAGGCGGGCAGGGTAACGGTCGCGAGGGCCGCTTGGGTGTCGGTCACGGAGACTCCAGAGATGGGGTTGCGGCGGCGAACACGTGATGCTCGGGGCGGGATTCGGTGCCCTTGGTCGGGCGAGCAGCGGGTCAGCGGTTTCCCTGAGTGCCGCAGCGCTGGATGATCGGCCCCGGCAGAGTGCGTGCCAGTTCGGCCTGACCCGCCTGGACCATGTTGCGGAACTGCTCGCGTGTCCAGTGGACCGTGGTTACGCTGCCCTGGCCCTCCAGGCGGACCGCGATGGGCCGGTCCTCGAAGCCCGAGGGGCCCACGGTTGCGGTGTCTGGCCTCAGGCAGCGTGGGGAAGCGGATTCGATTCCGGAGACCACCAGGTCGACCCGCCCCACCTCCCGGTCCACGTCGTAGAGCGTGATCGGAAGCCGAAGCTCACCGGTGGCCTGGTTCAGGATGGGTGCACTGTCGAGCGTGAGCGCGGCATGTGTGCACAGGCGCCGAGTCATTGCGTCCCTCTCGCCGAGCGGAAGTCACCCGAACGTAGCGGGGCGATCACGCAACGACAGGGACAGTTCGTCCCCTATTGCGAAGGGGGACAAGCCGTCCCTGTCGAGTGTTCCGGTTCAGCCGCTCCGGTCAGCCGGCCAGGACGCCGACGTCCTCGGCGAGAGTCACCACCTCGCGGTGCAGCGGACCGCGAGTGGTTCGCCAGAGTTCCGCGATCACTGCGCGCGAGGCGGGGGTGTAGCGCACCGCCTCGGGACCAACCTCGACGGAGCGCCGCATCAGATGCAACGCCGCCGTGTGATCGTCGCGTTGGAGGTGGCTGCGGGCCGCCTCGGTCCACAGTCGTGACTGCCGTTCCATACTGGGCATCGCGGACGGATCAGCGCGATCCGCGTAGTCCAGCGCGGTACCTGCGGCGCGCAGATCGGCCGACACGCTCACGGCGTGGAAGTCCACATTTGCCCGACCGAATACCGTCCAGCGGTGGACCCAGCCCGCAGGCAGGCTCTTGGCCACCGCATCGGCCCGGCGCCAACTCGCCCAGGCTTCCCCCTCGTTACCCTGCCTGGCGTGGGTGACCGCCGCATGCAGACGCAAGGCACCGTAGAGACCTCGGGCATCATCCGAGAGGCCCTCCAGGTGTGGACGCATGTCCTCGGCAGCCTCGGTCACCACCGTCAATGCCTCACCCGGATCGGCCGCCTCGCGCAGGGCATTGCCGTAACACCAAGCCGCACCCGCGAGAGCTTCCGGCGTGTCCGCGTACTGCGCGGCGGACATGCCGCGATCGGCCACCACCCACACGAGTTCCGCGGGTGCGATGTACGCGATGTGTTGCTGGGCGAGGTGGTAGATGGTGGCCAGCACCGCGTAAGCCTCGCGACGGGCGGGTCCGTCGAGAACACGAACCGCGAGCTCGCCGTCGGTGATCAGATCAGGGAGAAGTGCGCCGATTTGCGTACGGTTGAAGCGGGCGCTGTGCCACAACGTCCACGCCGCGTCCAACCGGGCTCGGAGCGACGGCACGTCCGGACTCACGCTCGCGCCGGGTGTGTGATGCCGGCGCTTGACGGCGGTCCAGATCTGCGGGATCGACTCGTGGTGCAATGCCGGCGAAATGGGCTGCATGACGTCGCCCGTCCCGGTGAGGACGCCGAGATCGGTCAGGCCAAGGTTCGCCGCGACCCGGAGCAGCAGGCGGTAGTCGCGCAGCGGGCGCTCGCCGTTCTCGATCTTCTTGAGCCAATCGGGCCCGCGTCCGCAGAGGCCGGCGAGAACCGGTCGACTCATACCGCGACGCTCACGCAGCCAACGAATGCGCTCGCCCATGGACAGGTCGGATGGCACGTTCACGGCGACCCCCGGGGGTGTGGTGTGTCTCTTCCGCCACGGTACGCCGCACATCGCCGAATCAGCCGGCGTCCGAGTAAACGCATCTCCCCGGCACCTGACGGCGACCCGGGCGCCGACCTCGCGGTAGGGCGGTAGAGGTAGCCGTCGACCTGCGGCCGGCGGGGCGCGGCTCGCAGATCGACGGCTCGATGCGCATGATCGTCTTCGTTCACTGCGCCCAACCATGGACGAGCGGACGCCGCCGCCGATGTATCGCGTGTCGCCGATGGTGACCGGCGGCCGCACCCCCGGCACCGCGCGACCGCGGCGACCAGGGCGACCCCGGGGTCCTTCGCGAAGGCACGATGCTCGCCGGTGTGCGCGTCCACTCCGACGACCGGCAGCCGGCGGGCCGGACGGCCGTCAGCGAGTCTCCGGAGACCTCCCCGCTTCGTGTCGCCGCGCGAACCTGGCACGAGCGGCGTCGTGGGCGCTGCGCAGAAGCCGCAGGACCGTGTCCGTCGTCCTCTCACCGGGATTGACGACCGAGATCCAGCCGAGCGCCCCGTATACCGGGTGCGGCATCACACAGTCGGCGGCTGCATGGTCGCGAGGTCGGACGAGGCTGCGCGGCTCCTCCCCCGTGAGCTCTCGGAACGTCACAGGGTCGGTGTGGATGTTCACGCGCAGGCGGCCGGGAGGGTCAAGGTCGGAAGCGGCGTCGCCGGGGTGATTCTTGACGACGATCGTTCCGTAGGGCTGGACGTTTCGAGGCATCCGACCGTCGGGGGCGTAGTAGAAGAACGCATCCCCCCACGCAGGCTCGGGGAACTCGCCGCCCGGCTCCGGGACGACCACGAGCGCGCCGGTGAAGCCTCGCACGGTCGCGATGATCTGCTCCATACTCATGGTTCAAGCATCACCTTCAAGTGCTTATGTGGGGTTGGCGATGGGCGAGCTGGTGAGCGGTTCGCAACGGGTACCGCTCCGAACCACCGATGTCGCCATGAAGTCGGGGTACTCGGTGCAACAGGTTCGCGACCTGGAACGGCTGGGAGTCATTCCCCCGGCCGTGCGATCGAGCAACGGTTACCGTTCCTACACACCAGTGCACGTGCACGCCCTTCGCGCCTATCGAGGACTCGCGGGTGCTGTCGGGCCCGTCACAGCCCGGCAGATGCTCGCGGAACTGCGAACCGTGACGATCACGGAGGCAGCCTCGGCGATCGGCACCGTCCATGTTCGGCTCGCGCGGGAACGAGAGGAGGCCCTTCACGCCCAACAAGCGTTGCGCGCGATCCAGGCCGAAGCGCACCCACCCGAGTTCGAGCAGGACAGTGACGCGCTGACGATCACAGAGCTCGCCGGGGCGCTCGATGTACGTCCCTCCACCCTGCGGTTCTGGGAGCAGGAAGGGCTTGTCACCCCCGAGCGGGTGACGTCCCTGCAAGCCCGCCGCTACGGTCCTTCCGCCGCCGGAGCGGCCCGAATCGTTGCGGCCCTCCGCAGCAGCGGGTACGGCATTCCCGCAGTGCGCGAGATCATGGGTTCCCTGGGCCGACTCGACGGTCTGGGAGAGACCCAACGCATCCTGCAACAGCGCCTCGACCGAATCGCCATTCGGACCGTGGCGCTGCTCCGAGCGGGCGCGGACCTGGCGGCCGTCGTCACGGCCGCCAGGGAACCGACGACCACCCGGTCCACATCGGGCAACGTCTGCCCTGGCGACCACGCCTCGTAGGTGCCGGTCGTCAGCGTGGCGGCTTCGCCGGATGACGCGGCGGCGGATCATGCCGCCACCACGATCGCGCCCTGTCTCGCCCGAGGTTGCGCTGAAACTCGCGGAAGGCGGCCGATTCGGCGAGGCCGTCGCCGTCGACGACGTGGACGAAGGTGACACCGTCGGTCAGTCGGAAGCTGCTGTACCGCAGGCCGGGCGGTGCCGTGCTCTCCGGCTCCGCGAAGACGTTCTCGATCAGGCGCTGATTCTCCTCGGCCGCCTCGGGCTTGGTCCGATAGCGGATCGGCTGTGGCGTTTCCACGGCGATGCCGGCGACGCAGAGTGCGAGTGTCGGAGCGCTGCCCCGCGAAGCAGTCGGCATCGCCTCCGGTATCCACTCCATGATGCGCCGACTCGGGGGTGTCGTCGGAGTCGCCGTCCTGGCGACCGTGTTCGCCGCCGCCGGCGGGGGCTACGCGGCCCCCACCACGGGATTCGCCCGGGCCCTCACCGTCCGCGCCGTGCCGGCGTTCCACCGAGCCGACCTGTTCCCCTCCTTCGGCCTGCCGATCGACCGGCACGCGCAGGGGTGAACGTGAACGAGCGATCGGCGACCCCCCCAGGGCAATGCCTCGACCACCGACCGCGGTCCCACCGACGGACCTGCGACCGGTGGGCCGGCGGTCGGCTCCTCGGTCACAATCGCAACCAGGCCGCCGTATCCGACGGAAGGCCGCCATCGACAGCCACCGGCCCGCTCGACAGCAGGAGTTCGCGGTGAGCGGGTAGTTCCGCGGACTCCCGACCCAGGTTGACCACACACGCGAACCGGTCGCCGCGCCCGAACGCGAGCACGTCCGGCGGCGTCCCCGGCAACCACGTCAGGTCGCCGTCGCCGAGCGCCGACTCCGCGCGGCGCAGCCGGATCGCGGCCCGGTACAGCGACAACATCGACGTCGGGTCACCGCTCTGCGCCGCCGCGGTCCGGTCGGCCCAGTCGGTCGGCTGCGGCAGCCACGGCGGCGCCGACGCGCGTGCCGGGCTGAAGCCGTACGGCGGCGCGTCCCCCGACCAGGGCAGCGGTACGCGGCAACCGTCCCGCCCCGGCGAAGTGCCGCCCGAGCGAAGGGCCATCGGATCCTGCAACGCCGCCGGCGGGATGTCCTCCACCTCCGGCAGCCCCAACTCCTCGCCCTGGTAGACGTACACCGCGCCCGGCAGCGCCAACGTGAGCAGCGCCGCGGCCCGCGCCCGACGCATCCCGAGTACCGGGTCGGTGGGCACGCCGCGCGCCTTGGCGGCGAAGCCGAACGAGGTGTCCGCGCGGCCGTACCGGGTCACCGTCCGGGTCACGTCGTGATTGGCGAGCACCCAGGTCGCGGGCGCGGACACCGGCGCGTGCGCGGCCGGCGTGCCCTCGATCGACGCGCGCAGCCGCGCGGGCTCCCACGGGCAGGACAGGAAGTCGAAGTTGAACGCGGTGTGCAACTCGTCCGGGCGCAGGTAGCGGGCGAAGCGCTCGGTGTCCGGCAGCCAGATCTCGCCGATCAGCGCCCGCGGATCCGGGTAGGAATCGGCGATCGTGCGCCACGAGCGGTAGATGGCGTGCAGCCCGTCGAGATCGACGTACGGGTGCGGGGCGGTCGATTCCGGATCCAGGTCGGGCAGCGCCGGGTCCTTCTCCAACAGCGCCGCCGAGTCGATCCGCACTCCCGACGCGCCGCGGTCGAACCAGAACCGCAGTACGTCCTCGTGCTCCTCGCGCACGCGCGGGTGGCCCCAGTCGAGGTCCGGTTGCCGCGAGTCGAACAGGTTGAGGTACCAGTCGCCGGGCGTGCCGTCGGGGTCGGTGGACCGGGTCCAGGCCGGGCCGTGGAATTCGGATACCCAGTTGTTGGGCGGCAGTTCGCCGTGCACGCCGCGCCCGGGCCGAAACCAGAACAACTCGCGTTCGGGCGCCGCCGGGTCGGCGATCGCCGCGCGGAACCACGGGTGCTCGCTGGAGACGTGGTTGGGCACGATGTCACGATCGTGCGGATGCCCAGTTCCAGCGCATCGGTGATCAACTTCTCCGCACCGGCCAGCGTGCCGAACTCCGGTGCCACGCCCCGGTAGTCGGCCACGTCGTAGCCGCCGTCGGCCATCGGTGAGGGATACCAGGGGCTGAACCACAGGGCGTCCACGCCCAATTCGGCCAGGTACGGTAGCCGCTCCCGCACGCCGGCCAGGTCCCCGGTTCCATCGCCGTCGCCGTCGGCGAAGCTGCGCGGGTACACCTGGTAGATCACCGCGCCACGCCACCACGACGTCGTCCGCGTTCCCTGTCGGCCGTGGATCACGCGACGAGACGTTACCGGGCCGGCGGGAATCGGGCCCGTGTCGCGCGGACCCGACCCGCTGGGAGGTACCCGTCCCGTGCCCGCTCGGCATCGGGTCGTCCGGGTCGTCCGGGTCATCCGGGTCATCCGGATCGTCCGTGCTTCGGTGCCACGCGTTTCACCCGTCGAGCAGTATTCGGCGCAGGCGTTCGAAGGCGGTGGGGCTCGGGCGGTGTGGCAGGAAGTCGCGGATCCGACGGGCGCATTCGGCGGGGCTGTAGGCGTGCGTGTCGCATTCGAGGTCGTACACGCCGTGCGCGTGCACCCGGTCGAACTGAAGTGCCGCCAGGCCCGGCGGCCGATCCCCGCGCGCCTGTTCACGACGCAGCAACTCGACGCGTGGGCAACGTAATCCGATCAGAACCACATCCTCGGCGGGCAACACCTCCAGGCAATCGAGCAGGCGCCAACGCTTGCCGAGGACGTGGTCCACCACGACAGGATTGCCGGCGGCGGCCATGCCGGCGACCGCACGATGAAAGCCCTTGACCGTACGGTCGATCTCGGCATCCACGAGGTCCGGCGGGATGTGCCGTTTCGACCGCATGGCGTGGAAGGCGTCCACCGCGAGGTGGTAGTGCGATGGTTCGAGGATGCGCAGCAGTTCGGCGGCGACGCTGGACTTGCCGGAACTGGAGGTGCCGTTCAGGAAGATGATGCGCCCCGTCGCGGGCCGCGGCGATGACTCTTGCGGCGACGTCATGTCCCGAGTCTATCTGGAAATCACGGATCTATTATATCCGCAATAGGTCGTGGCGGGGTGGCCGGCAAGCTGGTGACATGGGTGATGAGCAAGTGGGAGCTCTCGCGGACCGGGAGCTTGCCGCCTACCTGGAGGCCGAGCGGCGCATGGGTGGGCCCGGTGCGCGGGAGTTGGGTGCCGTCGAGATGCGGCGGCGGCAGCGACGGCGTCTTGCGGAGCGGCCGTCCGGCCCCGATCTTGCCGAGGTTCGGGACGTTGTCGTGGATGGCCCCGCGGTGACCATGCCACCGATTGCGGCCCGCCTGTACCGACCCACCCTCGATCCGCTCCCGCTGGTGGTCTTTCTGCACGGCGGGATGTGGACCATCGGCGGTCTGGAGTCGCACGACCGGTTGTGCCGCCGACTCGCCCTCGCCGCGCGGATCGCCGTACTGGCCGTCGACTACCGCCTGGCCCCCGAACACCCCTGGCCGGCCGGGCCCGACGATGCCGCCACGGCCTTTCGCTGGGCCGCCGAGCACGCACGCGAACTGTCGGGTGCGGCGGGAAGGCCCGCGGTCGCGGGGGACAGTTCGGGCGGCCACCTGGCGGCTCTGACCTGTCTGCGGATGCGCGCCGAGGGCGGCCCGTTGCCCGCGGCGCAGATTCTTGCGTTTCCCAACACGGACCTGACGTTGTCCCGACCGAGTACGCGTGACAAGTCCACCGGTTGGGGCCTGACCACCGACGCCGTCGCGTGGGGCGTGGCCAACTTCGTTCCGGATGTGGCCCGTCGCGCCGATCCGACGGTCAGCCCGCTGCTCGCCGCCGACCTGTCGGGCCTGCCGCCGGCCGTGGTGGTTACCGCCGAGCACGACCCACTTCGCGACGAGGGCGACGAGTACGCCACCCGCCTCGCCGCCGCCGGAGTCCGTGTCCGGCACCGTCGCGAGCCCGGGATGATCCACGGCTTCCTGACCATGGACCAGGTGGCCCCGTCCGCTGCCGCGGCAGGCGACCGCTTCTTTGCCGATGCCGCCGTCATCCTTCGCGGCTGAGCCCCGGCGGACGGTCGGCCGCGGTCGCGCGCCACGTACCGTGCGGCGTGCGAGGCGAGTTGGCCGACCGTGCGTGGGCGACGTGCGCGCCGAGGCCCGAGGCTTCGCCCGATGGTCCGGCGTTACGGAGCTTTCGCCTCGGCCGGTTC
Source organism: Embleya scabrispora DSM 41855 (assembly GCF_000372745.1). Taxonomy (GTDB): domain Bacteria; phylum Actinomycetota; class Actinomycetes; order Streptomycetales; family Streptomycetaceae; genus Embleya; species Embleya scabrispora. The sequence continues at coordinate 216,163 of NZ_KB889686.1, forward strand.
CGGTTCGTTCGCCGACGGGCGAGTGGGGGACTGTGGTCCTCGGGCGAGGACGTAGAAGAAGAGGGCGGCCATGACGGCGACTCCCGCCCACATGGCCTGCTGCCAGCCTTCGACGAAGGATTCCTGGGCCGCGCGGATCACCGTCTGCGTGTGTGGTCCCGTCTGGTTCGCCACGTCGAGGGCGTTGGCAACGCCTTCGCGCGCGGTGTCGGCGGGGCCCTGGGGCACGCCGGCGAGTCGGGAGTCGATGGCCTTGCGATAGCCGGAGGACAGGAGCGCTCCGAGCAGGGCGACGCCGAGGGCGGTGCCGAATTCGCGGGTGACGTCGTTGAGCGCGGACGCGACGCCCTGGTGCTCGTGCGGGAGGGCGCCGGTGATCGCCTCGGTGGCGGGCGTCATCGACAGGCCCATGCCGCTGCCCATGGCGAGCATGCCGGGGAGGACGGACAGGTAGCCGCCGTCGACCGAGACGATGGCGGCCATGAGCGCGAGGCCGGCACCGGCCAGGAGGATGCCCGCGGCCATGGTCGCGCGAGCGCCGATACGCGCGGCGAGCCGTGGGGCCAGCCCGGACGCCGCCATCATCAGCACGGCCATGGGCATCAGCGCCACGGTGGACAGCAGGCCCGAGAAGCCGAGGACGGCCTGGAGGAACGGGAAAAGGACCACGAAGATACCCGCTTGAACTCCGAAGACCACCAGGAGTGTGATCGAGCCACCGGCCAGGGCCCGCTTGCCGAACAGGCGTACGTCCAGGAGTGCGGCATCGCGAAGGCGCAGTTCCCAGGCCACGAAGCCGATGCCGGCGAGGACACCTACGACGAGGCCGAGCAGGACCACGGGGGCGGTCCAGCCTCGCTCGGGCCCTTCCTGGAGGGCGAAGATCAGCCCGACAACCGCTACGACCGAGGCCGGCGCGCCGACGGTGTCGAAGGCGTGCGCGGATGCCTCGCGGGAATCGGGGACGGACCGCAGCGCCATGGCGAAGGCGGCGACGACGAGTGCGACGGGCAGGACGAACAGCCACCGCCAGTTGGCCACGTCGACCAGGGCGGCCGAGAGGAACATCCCCAGGACGCCGCCACCTCCGGCCACCCCGGTCCACACACCGATCGCCCGCCCCCGTTCCTCCTCGGGAAAGGTCGAGGTGATGACAGCGAGGGTGATGGGCATGATCATCGCCGCACCCACGCCACTGAACAGGCGTGCGGCAAGCATGACTTCGGCCGACGGGGCCAGACCTGCCGCCACGCCGGCGACGCCGAAGACGATCAGGCCCGCCAACAGCATCGGCTTGCGGCCGAAGCGGTCGCCGATCGCGCCGAGCGGCAGCAGGAGTGCGGCCAGGCCGAGCGTGTAGATGTTGATGATCCACAGGATCGTGCCTTGCGAGGCGCCGAAGGCGATGGCCAGGTCGGGCTGGGCGACGTTGAGTCCGGACACCGAGGCGATGACGGCCATCAACGCGATACAGACGGTGATCAGGATCATCCGACGCTGACGTTCGTCCGGCACCCCTTCGCTCGGGGCGCGGCTCGGGTCGTCGCTTACCCGGTGGGTGGGCTGGTTCGTACTCATGGGTTCCTCTCAATGGGCGTGCGGGGCACGGGGCGTGCAGGGCACAGGAGTGCGGACCACAGGGCATGCGGTATCGGCGCCGCGGCGAAGCCGAAGCACCGGAGGTTGCCGGGGGCGGCCCCGCCCGCCGCCCGCGCGGTCGGTGTGCGGCGGGTCGCGGCGCCGGTGCGGGTGCGGGCCGGGCTCTCAGACCTGGGCGCTGTCGCGCTGCGCGGCGGCGAGGGCCGCCTCGGTGTCGGCGGCGGCCAGGTCGGCATTCATGTGGGCGCCGGCCAGGGCGCCGGCCGCTGCCGAGGCGCCGACCTGGGCGGTCGGATCAGTGGCGTTACCGGCTACCCACACCCCGGGCACCTCGCCGGCGCCGGCCATGCCGGTGGCGTAGTGACGTCCCATCCCGCCGGGCAGGTCCCGCATCGGCAGCGCCAGAGCCTCCAGGCCCTCGGTACGCGCCCGCATGGTGGTCGCGACGGCGAGAACGCGCCGGGGGATGAGCCGGCCGTCGGACAGGCGCACGCCCGCGATACCGCCGCCCTCGGCGGCCACGACCCGGTCGACGGGGGTGTCGACGACACGGATGTCGCGGGCGGCGAAGCGCGCCCGGGTGTCCTCATCGAGTGGGGTACCGCGAGTGAAGTAGACGAGGTCGTCGGTCAACTGGCGGAACAGCAGCGCGTGGTGGATCGAGGCCGACGCCGGGCCCACCCCCAGGACGCCGATGGGCTCGTCGCGCACCTCCCAGCCGTGGCAGTAGGGGCAGTGCACCACGCCGTGACCCCAGTGCTCGGCGAGCCCGGGAACGTCCGGCAGACCGTCCCGCAGCCCGGTGGCGACCAGGAGGCGGCGCGCGTGCAGGATGCCGCCGTCGGCCAGGGTGACGGTGAAGCGCGGATCCCCGTCGGCGGACGGATCAACCGCAGCGGCCTCGATGACCTCGCCGGCCATCACCGTGCCGCCGTGGCGGCGGACCTCTGCACGGCCTCGCGCCGCCAACTCGCTCGGGGGGATTCCGTCCAGGCCGAGCAGGCCGTGCACGCCCTCGGCGGGCGCGTTGCGTGGGGTGCCGCTGTCGATCACGACCACCGAGCGGCGGGAACGCGCCAGGATCAGCGCGCCGCTCAGTCCGGCGGCGCCGCCGCCGATCACCACGGCGTCGAAAGTTTCACCCGGCGGCCGGTCGGTCGCATATGCGCCGGTCGTCGCAGTCATGTCGCAGTCCCTTGTCCGTGGGTGCCCCAGCCGTTGGGGCCGAGTGCGAACGACGCTAACCGAGCTTTGCCGTTCGAGCACATCATCTTGCCTATAAAGCAAGACCGGAGGGTCGGACGCCCTGGTCCGCAAACGCATCCGCACCCTGCGCGTGGACCGGCTGATGGGCCCGGCCCGCCCCGGACGACGCGGTATCCGACCCGATGATCGACGGCGCCCACCGTGCGATGCGCCGGCCCGTCAAGGATTGTCGGATCGTGCGCGGACATCCGGGATTGCCCGGTATCACCGATGTGGTGGACATCGCGGAGTGTCGGGCGTCCCGAAGCGGGGTTGCCTCGTGGGGCTCTGGCATGCTGGGCGGCGTCCGAGTACCCGTGATGGGGAAGCCAACGGAGGTCCCAGATGAGCCCTGCCCGCAGTTCGGCGTCACCGCCCAAAGCCAAAGTCGTGGTCGTCATCAACCGCAAGGGTGGTGTCGGCAAGAGCACCATCGCGGTGAACCTGGCCGCCGTGCAGGGGCAGAACTTCACCCCCACCGGGCCGATCGATCCGGACGCCGACGCACCCGTGGTCGCGTGCGGAATCGACCCGCAGGGGTCGATGGAGGACTGGGCGGACCGGGTTCCCGAGGAACTCCTGCCGTTCGACTACATGTCCACCAAGGGCAAGCCCGGCATGCTCGCCGAGCTCAAGGCGGATCCGGGGGTCGCGCGTATCGTCGTGGACAGCCCGGGCTTCATGGACACCGACCCCGAGGCCGAACTCGCCACCGACCCGCTCGGGCACGGCGCGGCGGCGGACGCACTGCGCGACATGCTCGAAGTGGCGGATCTGGCGGTGGTTCCGATCACGCCGGAGTTCATGAGCTGGTCGCCCAGCGAGTACACCATCGAGCGGGTGCTCAAGCCGCGCGGTATTCCGTACATCGCGGTGGTGAACCTGTGGGATCCGCGCGACGGGGAGACCGACCGGGCCCGGGTCGAGGCGTGGATAGACGAACGCGACTACCCCCGGGCACGGGAGCCGATTCGCAAGTACAAGATTCACGCTCATGCGGCGGAGGGCGGGCTCGTGGTCACCCAATACAAGGAGAGCGGTACGGCGTTGCGTGCCCGCGAGGACTTCTACAAGCTCGCTCTCGCGATCGAGCAGGCGATCTGATGGGCCGTCAACGTGCCCCCAGGACGGCCGCCGAGCCGCGTCGGTTGCGCACCGCCGCCGACATGGCCAAGGAACTGCCGACGCCGTTTCGGCCGCTGTCCGACAGCCCGGTGCTGATCGACGACGAGCAGCGACAACTGGCCGCGTGCGAGGCGGCGATCGAGACGTTGCGGGTCGCGTTCTGGGCGGCCGGCAAGGCATTGCAGATCGTTCGCGACGCCCGGCTGTACCGCACGCGCTACGAGACCTTCGAGGACTACTGCCTCGACCGCTGGGACATGCAGCGCCGGTACGCGGACCGGTTGATCCAGGCATGGCCGATCGCGGAGGCGTTGAGTCCAATTGGACTCAAGGCCGTGAACGAGGCCCAGGTCCGCGAACTCGTGCCGCTCGCGGGCCGGTACGGGAACGAGGCGGCCGTGACCGTGTACCGCACGGTCGCCGAGGCGGAGTCCGTACCGCTGACGGCGGCGGTGCTGCGCGGTGCGGTGGCGGCGGTAGGCGAGGCGTTCTCGCCGGCGGCGGCGGTCGAGCAGGTGCGGAACTACCTCGACTCGCTCGGCATCGAGCCGGAGGTCGAGGGCGATCGGGTGGTCGACTACACGGCCAAGGCCGCGGACACCATTCCGCGCCGCTGGCTGACCACACTGGCCCGGCAGGATCGGGCGGCGGCGGTGGCCTACCTGGACGAACTCGAACGTCAGGTGGCACGGGCGCGACGAGAGCTTGCCGAGGCGGACGTGGACGCGGCGGAGGGTTCCGGGGCGGATGCCGGGTCCGATCGCGGGGCGGGTTCCAGTGCCGTCCCGGGCGCCCGCTCGGACGCCGGCCGGGACGCCGTCTCGGCGTAGCGGCCGCGGTGCGATAGGCGCTGTGGCGCGGTCGGTGCCGTCGGCGTGGTCGGCGCGATGGCGCGTGGCCCTGGTGAGTGCGATCGGACTCGGCGGGGGTGCCGTTGCGGGCGGCCGTGGGTGCGGGCCTCCCGGTGCGCGGGGCGCGTCCTGGTGCGTGAGGTTTCCGGTCTCGGTGTGATCCGGCGGCGCCTCCGCGTCCCCATGTCTGCGTGACTTCGAGCCCCCGTGGTCACGCGGGTGTACGTGGTCCGCGCTGCCCACGTCACGGGTCGGTTTCGCGCGGTCGCTATCGGGCGCTCTCCCGAAGGTGCCGGCCGACCGGGGAGCACCGGCACGTACGCACGTACCTGCCGGTGCGGGTGCGTGGCGACCGCTACCGCTGCGGTGAAGGGGATGTCCGCGGCGCCTGATCGGATTGCTCCGGGTGGTCCGATCACCCATTGCCCATCGCCCGTCGCCTCACCGGTTGCTTGAGTCTCACCGGTCGTATCGGTGGTCGCATCGAAAGTTGACGATCCGATCACCGACCGATCGCCGACTGCGGCTGCGGTCGGATGAGGCGGGTCAGCCGGGGCCGAAAGCAGACTCCCGGCCCTCGAAGGTAGGTTCGCCCACCGAAGGACCGTCCCCACCGATCCGACGGTCCCGTTCGAAGGATGGTCCCCTCCGACCGTCGGAGGATTCCCGCCGGCGCTCGACCCCTCTTCCGCGGCCCGAAACACCCATCGACACGCGTACTTCCCGACTCGGACCCGTGCCTCCCGCGCGGGACGAAGGAGTTGTCCTACACATGCTGGACCTCGCAGGCTGGGACTGGTCCCGACACTGGCCCTATCTGGCCGGAGCCCTCGTCGTGCTTGCCTCGGCCGTCCTCGTCGAACGCGCCCGCCGCCGCGCGGTCGCCGAGCGGGCCCGGGTCGCGGCCCTGCCCGAGGAGGCCCGCAAGGCGCTGGAGAGTGATCGGGCCTCGACCAGGGACCGGCGCGGGCGGCGGGTCGAGGACCTGCTGACGGCGGCGGTCTCGGCCGCGGCGGCGGGTCTGTCGGCGGCGCAGCTCGGCAAGTTCGGTCGGGACGTCATGGGCCTGCACGGGCCGTGGGCGTATCTGCCGTTCGTCGCGCTGGACTTCGCCGCGGTGGTCTGCGCGCTACGGGCTCGCCGACGGGCAGCCCGGGGGGCCGCGGCGGGTCTGTCGGGGGCCCTGGTGTGGGTACTGGCGCTGCTGTCCGCGTCCATGTCGGCCAGCGAGGGGGCCAACCTCGGCGAGGCTTTCGCGCTCGGGATCTGGGCGCCGATCGCCGCCGTGCTGTGGGAGCTGGGCCTGGCCGAGGAGCGGCACGCGCGGACCGAACGCGCCGACCGTCGGGTCGGGTGGATCCGCTGGCTGCATCCGATCGAGCGGATCCTGGTCCTGGCCGAACTCGCCGGCGACGAACACATGGGCGCGGCCGAAGCGACCGAACGTGTCCGCCAACGTCGCGCGGCCCGCGCGCTGTACCGGCTGCGCCAGGCCACCGAGGCGCGCGCCGCACGAGTCGACGGGGCCGGCCGTTCGCCCGCGCGTCCCAAGCGCGCCATCGATCGTCGGTACCGTCGCGCCGAGGCATTCGCACAGCGGACGGCCGCGCGTGTGCGGCTGGCCGACGCCGAGGTGGAGGCGGCCGTACTCCCGCAACTGCGCGTCCTGGTCGACGTCGGCCGACTCGCCAACATGACCTGGCCCACCCCGGACGTCACCGAGCCCGCCCGACGGCGAGACGGCCGCCCGCGCCTGGGCGCGACGACCACCCGGGGCGGCACCCCACGCCCGACCCCGGCCCGCCGCGTGGCCGGTGTCGCCGTCTCGGCCCCTCTCGACCCGTCGTCCACCGTGCCCGCCCCGACCGTTCCGGAGCCGGGCCATGCCGCACAGGGCCACGAGCACCTCCACCGACACCCGGCGCCGGCCTCGCCGAACAACGGCGTCCGGACGCCGACTTCGCGTGCCGGTGCGGAGGAGGTGGACCGGGACACGAGGGCCTGGTCGCCCGGGCCGGCCGCACGCAACGCCGACCCGAACGCCGAGCACGCGGCCCCGCACCGGCCGCAGACCGAGCACCCGACCCGAGCCGCGACCGGCACGCGAGCCGCGACACCAATGCCCGAACCCGCGACCAGGCTTGCGGCACCCGACAACCCGAGCCGCCCGCAGGCCGCGTCCCCGGCGGCACGCGATACCAACCACCGTCCCCGAAACATCGAGCCCGCCCCACCGAGGACCCACCACCCCCGCCCGCCCGCCCCGGACGCGTCGGCGCGATACGGCGACCCGGGAGCCGCAGCCGCGCCGGCCGGAGCGCCGGATGCGGGGGAGCGGGCCCGAAGCTCCGTGGCCGCTGTACCCGAGGGCGGTCTCCTGCCGCCGGGTGGCGCGCGTACGCGCCATGACGGCTCGCGTGCACCGGGTGCGCGCCGGCATGTGGCGGACGTGGCTGTGGCGGGTGCCACGAACCCGCCTCGTGACGTGCGGTCCGAGTCCTCCGGCCGAGAGGGCGCGCATCGCCGGGCGGCAGGCGCGTGGCCGGACGACCCGGACCCGGACCGAGTGGCGGGTATCACGGCGTCGGATCCCATCGCCATGTCCCATGACGCCCACCGTGCCCACGGCGCCCCCACCGCTGCGCAGGGTGCCGAAGACCCGTCGTACTCCCACCCGGCGGCCATCGGTCTGCCGGACGGTATCGACGAGAACCGCGATCCCGAAGCGGAGCCCCGGAACGTCGTCGGTGCGTACGAGCAGGAGGACGCCCACTCGTGGGGTGGCGGAGACCTGCATCACCACCCGGCCGCCGACGTGCGTTGGCAGGGTGACCCACACCGCGCTGCGCCCCAAGCATCGCCGGGCGGCACGGCGGAACCTCGTCCGACGACCGACGCGCCACCCTCGTCCGCGGACGGAGCCGTCCCGTCGTCGACCACGACGGGTTCGTACCCGGACCCGGACCCGGACCCGGCCGTCACGCCGCTCGACACCCCCGCCCCGAGTCGCGACGCGGCGGCCACGGCCGAGACCACCCCGCGACCGACGGCGCCTCGCCCCACGAATCCGCACCAGCACCACCAACCACGCGCCCGCCGCGCCGGCAACCCGGACCCGGTGGCGACCCACGACCAGGCGTCCGTCCCCACCACCACCTCCGGCGGTGCCGGCCGGCCCACCGCCGACCCGATACCTCCCGTCACGCCCGCGCCCGCCCCCCGCCGCGAGGCGCCGAACGTCGCCCCGCCTCCCCCGCCGACTCCGGCCGAGTCGGCGGCAGGCAACGACACTTCCGCTCCCTCGCCGATGCCCGAACCCCCGGCGGAGCCGCCGAGCATCGAACCCGTCGAAACGCCCCCTGTCGCGCCCATCGACTACGACATCCCGCGCCAGGGCCGCAGGCTGGACGGCTCGGCCATCACCAGCGCCGCCCGTCGCGACCACCGCATCCTCGCCGTCGTCTCCCTCCTCGCCGCCGAAACCGACCTGACCGGCGAGGAAGTCGCCCACCGCTTCGGCGTCGGCGAGCGCTCCGGCGAACGCCTTCTCAGCCAAGCCCGGGAAGAACTCGCCGCCCGCCGCGAACACGCCGACGACCCGGACCTGGCCGACGCCGGCCTCTGACCCACCGCCACGACCACCCGCCGCCACGACCACCCGCCGACGCCAAGGCCGTCGGCCGACGCCATCCGCCAGGACTCCCGCCGACACGGTCGGAAGCCGTCCCGCACTCTCGATCGGAGCCCACGGCCACGTGCACCCCCCCGACTCGAAGAAGGCGGCCGGACGGACGCGTTGGCCGAGCGGGGAGCGGCGGGGGACGACCGTGTCGCGGGAGGCGGGTCCGTGTGGTGGCCGTCGCGCCGGCCTTCGCCTGTCGGGGTGGGTTCAGCCCCCGTCGGAGGGGGACCCGGTAATCGTCGAGAGGATGTCCGGCTGCGAGGCGAGGGTGAAGAGTTGGCCTCCGGTGAGCGGGGGGCCGCCCAGCAGGACGCCGGTTCTGTCGTTGCGTGTCCCCGATCTGAGTGAGCGCGCGGTGCCGTTCGGCGTTGTGATGAGGAGTTCCACGATCGTGTCGCCGTCGACGGTTCGTGAACCGGTCACGGTCTTGGAGCCGTCGGGGAGGATTCCGCGCACGCAGTCGGTCCAGGCGGGCAGTGGTCCTCCGGTCTCCTTGTTGATCCCGGGATCGCTCTCGCATGGTGATTCGGGTGCGGACCCCGGGGCGTGGCGAGATCCGACGCCCGAGCTGACAGTGAGCTTTTGACCGTCGGTCCTCGTCGCCAGGTACGACAGGGAGACATCGTGCGGATACTCCTCGATGGTGGCGACCCCGACGGGCAACTGCGCGCGGAGTGCGGCCAGGAGTCGGTCGTGCGCGAGTCGGACGGCATCGTCCGCGCGCCAGGGGACTTGGGGTCCGGGGCTCGTGGACGGGGGACCGGTCGGCGGCGCGGAGGACGTGGGTTGCGCGGCCGGTCCGGTGACGACGGTGCCGCCGTCGTCGGAGGCGAGTGCCAGAGCGCCTGCCGCGCCCCCTGCGAGCAGGGTGGCGGTGGCCACGGCCGCGACACCGATCAGCGACCTTCGGCGTCGCCGAAGCCGGTCGCCGCCCGTGCGTACCGCGGGCAGCAGGGCTTCGGGCACGGGCGGCTCCGTCTCCGGCGGTGGGAGCATGTCTCTCATGAGGGTGGCCGGATCGTTGTGGATGAGCATCGTTCGTGTCTCCGTTTCCTGATCGAGCGAGGGATGTGCGTCGAGAACATCGACATCGGAGGTGGTCACGGCCGGGCGATGTCGTGGACGGAATCACCCAGGATCGCGCGGAGTTGCTCCAAGCCGCGGCTCGCGGCCGATCGCACGGCCGAGGAGCTCCGGCCGAGCAACGCCGAGGTTTCCTCGACGCTCTGGTCCTCCCAGTAGCGGAGAACGAGTACCGCCCGATAGACCGGGGACACCTGCCCCAGTGCCGAGAGCAACGCCAGGCGCCGTGCGCTGTCCACGTCCGTCGCCGCCGCGTCGGGAAACGCCTCGGAGAGCACCTCGCGGCCCGAATGCAGGCGCTTGGTGTCGATGAAGCCGCGCACCAGGACGCGGCGGGTGTAGCTGTCGACCGCATCGGTGTCCCGCATCCTGTGCCAGGTCGCGTACACCTTCGTCAGCGCCGTCTGGACCAAATCCTCCGCCTGGTGCCAGTCTCCGCACAGCAGGTACGCGGTACGGCGCAGCGCGTGATAGCGAGCCGTGACGAACTCGTCGAACAGACGCTCCTTTTCGGGTCTCATCCTGATGTGCCCCCATGAGGTCGACGACGATTTGCCATGTCGGTTAGACGGGCTGGGCAACCCGATATGTTGCGTGAGGCGACGCGTGTTCGCCGACCCCGACCGGGCCGACGGCCGGTCCGTCCGACCCCGCTTCCGGCTCCGCGCACATCCCCGACCCCACCAGGTCCGCCCGGCCGGGACGCCGTGTGTGACCCCGAGCGCAGCGGTGCGTGACCCTGGCTTCCCCATCGTGCCTATGGCACGATCCGTCACCTCTGGTCATGGGCGCCTGTCCGGGGCCCACACCGCTCTCGTGCGATGGAGTGAACGTATGTCGATAGCCCACGTGTCCGGCCGGTTCGACGGCAAGACCGCGGTGGTCACCGGAGCGGGTTCCGGGGTCGGCCGCGCGACCACGCTGCGCCTGGCCGCGGAGGGTGCGAACGTGTTCGCGTTGGACATCGCGGCGGCGGCGCTGGCCGAAACCGCGGAGCTGGCCGCCGGACTCGCGGGCAAGGTCGCGACCCGGATCGCCGACGTGTCCGTCCGCGACGAGTGCTTCGCGGCGGTCGCTGCGGCGGTGGCCGAGTTCGGCGGCCTGGACGTGCTGGGCAACGTGGCCGGCATCGCGCGGGCCGAGCACGTCCTGGAGGTCACCGAGGCGGACTATCGGCGGATGATGGGCGTCAACATCGACGGCTACTTCTTCATGTGCCAGGCCGCCATCCCGCACCTGCTCGAGCGTTCCGGGAACGTGGTCAACATCGCGTCCAACGCCGGTGTGATGGGCCTGGCGTACGGCGTCGTCTACACCATGAGCAAGGGTGCCGTGGTCCAACTGACCCGGTCGCTGGCCTGGGAGTTCGCCAAGCAGCCGCTGCGCGTGAACGCGATCGCGCCGGGCGGCATCGACACCAATTTGGTCGCGAACTACCAGATGCCGGCGGATGTGGACTGGGACCTGGTCGGCCGGGCGATGACGCCGCGTCCGATGGCTCAGCCGGAGGACATCGCCGCGATGTTCTCGTACGTCGCCTCCGAGGAGGCCCGCAACGTGCACGGCGCCATCCTGCACAACGACAGCGGCCTGACCGCCGGCTGACCCCGCCCGCGGCAACCCCGCACGACACGGCTCCGGTCCGCCGCGCACCCACACCCGCCGCTGCCGGACCGGAGCCCTCGCTACCGTGAAGTACGCCGTGTGGCAACGCGGTTCCGCCGGCCGTGGGCCTACGCACCGGCCCGGTCCGGCGTCTGCGCCGCCGCGCCCGGGCTGCGCGGCCAATTGCGCCGGCATCTGCGGCGCGGCGGCTTCGAAGACGGCAACACCAGCACCCCTCGCAGCAGCACTCACAGCACCCGCACCGCCCGCAAGACCCGTCCCAGCCGTCGCTCCCATCCGCGGTCGCCGCCGAACGCCGTGAACTGGCGGCCGTGTTGGCCGACCTTCGGGCCGACCGGTGGATGCGCCCACGCTCTGCTCCGGGTGGCGTGTGCGCGGGGTGGCCGCCCACATGCTGCGGTTTGCCCGGGCCGGCTGCACGGCGAGCCCCGCGACCGCTTCGTCGCCGGCCGAGCGGAACCACCGAGTGAGACACCCCACGCCGAAACCCGGCCCGACTCCGGGCCGACCCCCACCCGCCTCCCGGCCGGGCGAGCCGGATGTCGCTAGGGTCGAGCAGATGACCAACGAGTTCCTGCCGCCCGAGCAGTGGTACGCGCAACTGCCCACCCTCTACGCCGCCGCCTCCGCACTGATCACCGACGTCGAGGACCGGGTGCTCCTGGTCAAGCCCAACTACCGGGACTACTGGAACCTGCCCGGCGGCTTCGTCGATCGCAACGAGCCACCGCACGTCGCGTGCGCGCGCGAACTGCGCGAGGAACTCGGACTCGACCTCGCGGTAGGCGAGTTGCTGGTGATCGACTGGGTGCCCGAGCACGACCCGAGGCCGCGACCGCTGACCGGCTGGATGTTCGACGGCGGCACCCTCACCCCCGAGCAGATCGCCGCGATTCGCATCCAGGAGGACGAACTCGACGAATACGCGTTCGTCACCCTCGACCGAGCCGCCGAGCTGCTGCCGAGCACCGTCGCCCCGCGCGTCCCGGCCGCGGTCGAGGCCCGCGCCCTCGGCCGTGCCATATACCTGCCGAGACCCGAGCCGACCGGGTCCTGACCCGACCGCGCACCACCCGACTTCCGCACGCGCGCCGGTCCCCGCACCCACACCCGGGGACCGGCCCGGTCACGTTTCGAGTGGTCGCCGGACCTGGGCGTGCCGGCCGGCTCCGGACGGCTGACGTTCACCGAGGCCGGACATCCGCCCCGACGGATGCCCGGCCGGGGTTCGGGGCCGAGTCGGCTCGGAGCGGGGTCCCGGTCGCGCCGGGACCGGGTGCGGGACGGACTTCTCTCTCTTCCCCTACACCAACTCCCGTCCCACCGCCGCCCTTTGGTCATTCCGGTCACATCGTCGCCCGCTTCCCCGGTACGTTTCCGGCGATGCACCGACGAATCGCGATCCGTGATTCGCGGCCGTCGTGATTCGGGTGGGGGCCCGGGTGCCGTGCGGGGCGGGGATCGACGTGCCTCGATGGGGACGGCCGAGTGTGGTCCATCTTCAGGGAGGGGATCCCGATGTCGCTCCATCACGTGCCGCCCGATCGCGGGCCGAACCGCGGGCGCCGCAGTCACTCCGCCGAGCCCCCGGAATCGCACCACCCGCACGGCACTCGGCAACGACCCGGCGCCCACCGGCAGTTGCGCGCCGCGCTGCCCCGCCGCCCGATCGCGCTGATGGTGACCGTCACGCTGATCGCCGCCGGCCTGTTCGCCGGTCTGGTCACCCGGGCCACACCCGCCGCCGCGGCCCGCCCCGGCGTCTTCGCCTATGTCGCCAACTCCGGGTCGAACACGGTGTCCGTGATCGACACCGCGAACAACACCACGACCGCCACCATTCCGGTGGGCCGGGGTCCATACGGGCTCGCCGCCAACCATGCCGGCACCCGGGTGTACGTGGCCGGCTTCGACTCGGCCGCCGTCTCGGTGATCGACACCGCCACAGACACGGTCACCGGCACGATCGCCACCGCCGGTGCGCCCTTCGCGATGGCCGTCGACCCGACCGACAGCCGCCTCTATGTCGCCCAGGGCAATTCCGTACTGGTCGTGGACACCGCGACCAACACCGTCACGGCCACGATCGCCGTCGGTACCAGTCCGATCGCGGTCCTGGTCGCCCCGGACGGCGCGCACGTGTACGCCGTCAACAACGCCGGCCACGACATCTCGGTGATCGACACGGCCACCGCCACCGTCGGTGCGAGCATCGCGCTCTCCGGCTCGCCCGACGGGGCGGCGCTCAGCCCCGACGGGAAACACCTGTACGCCGTGGACGACCAGAGCGGCCTGTGGGTCCTGGACCTGACCGCCGGCGGTGCGCTCACCGCGACCGTCCCGATCACCGACGGCAGCAATGTGGCGGTGAACGCGGCCGGCACCAGGGCCTACGTCTCCGCCTTCCCGGCCGCCGTCAAGGTGGTCGACCTGACCACGAACACGGTCACCGACACCGTTTCCGTGGGCAGTTACCCGGCCAACCTCACGCTGCACGTCGCGGGCGGCTTCGTGTACACCACCAACGCCGTGTCCGGAGACGTGTCGGTGATCGACACCGCGTCCGACACGGTGGTGGCCACCGTTCCGGTGGGGAGCACCCCGTACGGCATCGTGGTGGTCGGCGTCCCGCAGCCGCGCACCGTCACCTCGGTGAGCCCGAACTCCGGCCCCACGGCCGGCGGTTCCTCGGTGACCGTCACCGGTACGCACTTCACCGGCAGCACCGCCGTCGCGTTCGGCACGACCTCGGCCACATCCTTCACCGTCGTCGACGACACGACCATCCTCGCCACCGCGCCGCCCGGCGCACCCGGCACCGTCCACGTCACCGTGACCGGCCCCGGCGGCACGAGTGCGACCTCGGCGGCGGACCGGTACACCTACGCGGCAGCGCCGACGGTCACCTCGATCGGCCCCGACTCCGGTCCGGAGGCGGGCGGCACGGTGGTCAGCATCACCGGCACCGATCTCGCGGGCGCGACCGGCGTCACCTTCGGCCCGGGCCGGCCCGCGACCTCGGTCTCGTGCACCGCGACCTCGTGCACGGTGACCGCGCCGCCGGGGCCGGGGGCCGGCCGGGTGGACGTCCGGGTGAGCACCGCCGGCGGGACCAGTGCGAGCAATCCCGCCGATCGATACACCTATATCGCGAGCACGGCCGACGTGGCGGTGGCGCTCCGGGCCACCGGCGTGCCGTCATTGTTCAACGCGCACATCGACTACACGATCACCGTCACCAACCGCGGTCCCGACACGCTCGGCTCGGCGACCGTCACGGCGCCGCTGCCGGTACCGATGACCGCGACGTCACCGGACTGCGCGGTGGTCAACCGCACGGTGACCTGCACGGTGGGTCCGCTGGCCAAGGGCGCGGCGACCACCCGCCACTTCACCGCCCCGGTGGGCCTGCTCGGCCTGGGCCTCGCCTACGAGGTCACCGCGAGCCGCACCGCGAGCGCGCCCGCCGATCCCAACCCGGCCGACGACAACTCCTCGGCCTCGTGCACCGTGATCACGTCACTGCTCATCCTGTGCTCGTGAGCACCGGGCGGCTTCGAGTTCATCCGCTCGGCCTCTTCGTCTCCACTCGTGAACGGATGACTCCCGGGCCGCCCGGGAGCTTTTCCTGACGACTGATCAGGGCGCCTGCGGCGGGCCGGACTTCCGGCTCGCCGCGACGTGCGTGCGGGCTACGCCGATCGCGAACGCGCGCAAAACGTGCTGTCCCGAAGCAGGTGCCGCGGTGATGATGGGCCCGCGCACGTGCGCGACTCGCACCGGATCGGTCCGGACCTCGGTCGGACCGACCTCCGGCGCCGCGCCTCGGCCCCCCGATGGGCGCACCCGGACCCACGAAAGCGAACGCATGAGATCCTCCTCGGCTCCCCGCGACCCCGATCGACTCGACGCCTCGATACCGGCGTCACCCCCACCGACGGACCCCCACGACCCGGCCCACGACCCGGCCCACGACCGGGCCCACGAGAACTCCCTCGACATTGCGATCGAGCTCCCGCACGACCCGACCGAAACACCCGCCGAGGCCGAGCGGCCCACCGGCGTCACCCCGATCGAGCTGTTCTTCGACCTCGTCTTCGTCTTCGTGCTCACCCAGGCCACCCATCAGGTGGAGTCCCACCCGGGCTGGAGCGGGCTGTTCCAGGGCATGCTGCCGTTGGCGGCGATGTGGTGGATGTTCGGCGCGTTCAGTTGGCTGACCAACGCGGTCCGCCCGGACGCGACGGTGGTCCGGCTGCTGCTCGCGCTCACGATGACCTCGTTCTTCGTGATGGGCCTGGACCTGCCCTACGCGTTCGACCCGGACGGCTGGGCGTTCGGCCTCGCGTTCCTGGTCGCCGTCGCAATGCACGTCGCGCTGTTCCTGACCGCCTCCGAACCCTCGGCCCGCGCCGGGATCCTTCGACTCGCGCCGTTCAACGCGGTCGGCGGCGTGCTGATCCTGGTCGCCCCGCACCTGCCGGACGCCGGCACGTGGGTGTGCTGGGCGGCGGCCGTGGCGGTGCTGTACCTGTCGATGGTGATCGGACGCATCCGCGGCTTCGTGGTCGAGCCGCACCACTTCGTCGAGCGACACGGCCTGATCATCCTGATCGTGCTCGGCGAATCGGTCGTGGCCGTGGGCATCGGCGCGGGTGGTCGGCCGGTCGACTGGAAGCTCGCGGGGGGCATCCTGCTCGGCATCGCGGTCGCCACCGGCATCTGGTGGACGTACTTCGGCGGTGACGACGAACGCACCGTGCGGGCCATGTCGGACGCTTCCGTCGAGCGCCGGCAGATGCTCGGCTACGTGGCGTTCGGCCTGGCACACGCGGTGATGATCGCCGGCATCGTGCTGGTCGCGGCGGGCATCTCGGACGCCATCCACCACCTGGGCACCGACACGAACCGCTGGTGGCTGGGCGCCGGCGTGGCAACCTTCCTGCTGGGCCACGGCTGGCACCGCTACGTGCTGGACACCGGCCCGGTCCAGGGGCGGATCGTCACCGCGGTGGTGGCGCTGCCGCTGATCGCTTCCGTGGCGGGCACGGGCTGGGCCGTACTCGCCGTGGCCACGGTGCTCCTCGCGATCATGACCGTGGCCGACCACCTCCGTCAGGTCCGCGCGGAGGAGGCACCGGATCCGCGACAGGTGACCGCGGCCGCCTGACCTTCGGGCGCGTGATCCCGCTCTGCTAGCGTCGCCGGCCATGAACGACAGCGTGTATGTGGGCAATGCGGGCCCGGACGCGGCGCTGGACCGGGGGTGGCTGCTCGGCCATTTCAAGGACGCCGGCGACCCCCGGCACAGCGACGCGGTGGAGATCAAGTGGGGCGTGCATCCGCCCGGCGACAAGCGCGCCGAGTGGGTGACCGGGGAGGCGCGGACCGCGCTGCTGATCCTGATCAGCGGCCGATTTCGGGTCGAACTCCCGGGCCGCAGCGTGCTGTTGGCAAAGCAGGGCGACTACGTGGTGTGGGGCCACGGGGTGGACCACTCGTGGTCGGCCGAGGAGGAGTCGGTGGTGCTGACGGTGCGCTGGCCGTCCGTACCGGGCTATCGGGTAGGCGGAGACGCCTGACCACGCGCCGACCGCCGCCCCCGAAACCGCGCCGCGGCCTCCCCGGCACGACGAAACGGGGTGTGCCCGAGCCTGCGCTCGGGCACACCCCGTTTCCATGCCGGTCCGATCAGACGCGGACCGCGTCCCGATCCGGGTCGCTGTCCGCCGGGTCGAACGGGTTCGCCTTCGCCTTCGCGGCCGCGGCGTCGTCGCCCAGGTACTTGCGCAGCCCCTCACCCTCGACGTCCACGTTCGGGATGAGCTTGCTCAGCCACGCCGGCAGCCACCACGCGGACTTGCCGAGCAGGGCCAGTACGGCCGGCACGATCGTCATCCGGACCACGAACGCGTCGAACAGGACGGCGGAGGCGAGGCCGAAGCCGATCATCTTGACCATCGAGTCGGGCGCCCCGATGAAGCCGGCGAACACCCCGATCATGATCAGCGCGGCGGCCGTGACCACCCGCGCACCGTGCTTGAACCCGCTGACCACGGACTGCCTCGGGCTCTCGCCGTGCACGTACGCCTCGCGCATCCCGGTGACCAGGAAGACCTCGTAGTCCATCGCGAGTCCGAACACGATGCCGACCAGGAAGATCGGCATCATGCTCATGATCGGCCCGGTCTGGTCGACCCCGATCAGGCTGCCGAACCAGCCCCACTGGAACACCGCGACCACCGCGCCGAGCGAGGCGACCACCGAGAGCAGGAAGCCGCCGGCCGCCTTGAGCGGCACCAGGATCGACCGGAACACCGCCATCAGCAGCAGGATCGCGAGGCCGACCACGAGGGCCAGGTAGGGCAGCAGCGCGTCGTTCAGGCGCTGGGAGAAGTCGATGTTCAGCGCCGGACCGCCGCCGACGAGCGTGTCGGCACCGGTACGGGCCTTGGTCTCGTCCGCCGTGGCACGGATCGCGTGCACCAGGTCCTTGGTGGCGTTGCTGCTCGGCTTGGAAGCGGGTGTGATCTCGATGATCGCGGTGTTCTCCGCCTTGTTGAAGGTGGCGGGAGCGATCGAGGCGATGCCCTTGACCTTGCCCAGCGCGTTGGTGACCTCGGCCGCCGCGGCCCTGCCGTTGTTGTTCTTGGCGGCGTCCACCACGACCAGCAGCGGCCCGTTGAAGCCGGGACCGAAGCTCTCGGTCAGCAGGTCGTAGCCGCGACGCTGGGTGGTGTCGGTCGACTTCACGCTGTCGTCCGGCAGGCCGAGCTCCATGCTCGTGGCGGGCAGCGCGAGCGCGCCCAGGCCCAGTACCGCGACCACCAGGACCTTGATCGGGCGACGCAGTACGAACCGCGCCCAGCGGGTGCCCATGTTGGGCTTGTCCGCGTCCCGCCGGTGATCGGTGCCGCCGGCGGCGATCTCGGCCTCGCGCCGGGCGAAGCGCTTGCGGTCCTTGCGGCCGAATATGCGCTTGCCCGCGAAGCCCAGGATGGCCGGTACGAAGGTCAGCGCGACCAGTACCGCGACCGCGACGGTGCCGGCCGCGGCCAGGCCCATCTCGGTCAGCATCGGGATGTTGACCACGGCCAGGCCGGCGAGCGCGACCACCACGGTGAGGCCGGCGAAGACCACCGCGGAGCCCGCGGTGCCCACCGCCCGGCCGGCCGCGTCCTCGGGTTCGCGGCCCTGGGTCAACTCGCTGCGATAGCGCGAGACCACGAACAGCGCGTAGTCGATGCCGACCGCCAGGCCGAGCATCATCGCCAGCGTCGAGGTGGTGGGGGAGAGGTCGAACACGCCCGCGAGGGCGGTGATGCCGCCGACGCCGATGGCGACGCCGAGCAGCGCGGTGAGCAGCGGCAGCCCTGCGGCGATCATCGCGCCGAAGGTGATCGCCAGGACCACGGCCGCGATCAGGACGCCGACGATCTCGCCGTTGCCCGGGCCGGAGTCGGTCTGGAGCGCGTCGCCGCCGACCTCGACGGTCAGACCCGCGTCGCGGCCCTGCTGCGCCGCGTGCGAGAGCGTGTCGCGGGTCTTGTCGTGCAGCGTGTCGGCCGGTTCCTGGTAGGCCACGGCCGCATACGCGGTGGTGTGGTCCTTACTGACCGTGCCCGCCTCGAACGGGTCGGCGGCACTGGCCACCTGGTCGGTGCCCTTGAGCGCGCCGACCACCTGCAGGACGGCTGCCTTGTTCTTGGCGGAGTCGATCTGCTGGCCGGCGGGCGCGCGGAAGACGATCCGCGCGCCGGCACCGCCGGCGGCGGCCTCGGGCGTGCGGGCCTCCAGCAGGTCGACGGCCTTCTGCGCCTCGATGCCGGGAACCGAGAAGGGTTTGGCGGCCGGAGCGGACGCCTGCGAGGCGCCGAATCCGACCAGGGCGAGGATCGCAACCCAGAGCAGGACGACCAGGCGTCGCCGCCGAAAGGCGGCCCGACCGAGTCGGTACAGGAATGTGGCCATGAAGGAGTCTCCAGGCTCGTGCGAGTCGGGACGTGGGGGGCAGGGCGTGCGGGATCGACCCGGGGCGACACGTGTCACCGACACCGGGCGGCATGCAAAACGAGTACGGAGCGGGCGGGTATGGGCAGGCGCAAGCAAAGGTGTGGCAGGTGTGAGCAGGTCACATGCCCGAACGGCCGAGCGGTTCTACTAGCCGGACAGTAGAAATTATGCCGGGCCACAAGCCCCTCGTATGTCCTTCGGAAGGTGTGGACACGCGTACTACGTGGGGCGTAGTTTCTACTGGCCGTACAGTAGATATAGGTGTCGGACGGCACACGCAGCGCTCGCAACCGGGAAGGAGTCGCACGTGACCGGCCAACGAGGCGACACCCGGCGCCGGGTCCGCGAGACCGCGTTGACCCTGTTCGCCGACAAGACGTACGGCGCCACCACACTCCAGGACATCGCCGACGCGATGGGCGTGACCAAGGCCGCCCTGTATTACTACTTCCGGACCAAGGAAGAAATCCTCGCCGACCTGGTCGAGCCGGCCGTCGCCGAGCTGGAGGAGATCCTGGACCGGGCCGAGGGCCAGTCCTTCTCGCCCGCCGCCACCCGCGAGTTGTTGCTCGCGATGGGCGAGTTGTACGCGGGGGATCGACGCCGGCTGATCATCCTCATGTTCGACCGCACCTTCAAGTCCGTGCCGGTGCTGGGCGAGCGGGCGATGGTGTGCCGACAGCGCACCCAGCAGGCGCTGGCACGCGGGAGCGCGCACGACTCGGCCGGCGACGTGCGCGCGATCGCGGCGTTGGCGGCGCTGACCGTCCCGCTGGCGGCGCTGGAGGGATACGAGGATCTGCACCCGTTGGTCGGCCCGGCCGTGGCGGCGGCGTGTGCGGTGCTCGGCATCCGGCCGCCGCGCGGGGGCGCGGCGGGCACGGGGACGGCGAAAGCGGTGCCCGGGAAGGCGTCCGCGGCGACGGTGGGCTGACCACACCGCGGCAGGCAATGTGCTGCCCGACGACGTGGGCATCGCCTACGGTCGTTGCCATGGTCGAAACCGTTGATCTGTCCGCGATGTTGCTTCGTGACGAGACCGGCCGAGGACTCACCGGCCATCTCGCCCGCCCGAAGGGCAAGGGCCCGTGGCCGGGTGTGGTCGTCCTGTTCGAAGGGGCGGGCCCGGACGCGGTCAACCGACGCCACGCGGACCGGATGGCCGAGGCCGGCTACCTGGCGCTGATGCCGGACCTCTACCACGGTCGCGGCCCCAGCCGGTGCATGGTCTCCGTCATGCGCTCGGTCTCGACCGGCCGCGGTCGACCCTACGCCGACATCGAGGCGGCCCGGCAGTGGCTGTTGGCCGCCGAGGACTGCACCGGCAGGGTCGGGGTGATCGGCTTCTGCATGGGCGGCGGCTTCGCGCTGCTGCTCGCCGGGCAGGGCACCTACGACGTGGCCGCCGCCAACTACGCCCAGCTGCCCCGCGATCCGGACGCCGCGCTGCGCGGCGCGTGTGCGATCGTCGCCTCCTACGGCGGCAAGGACAAGGTCTTTCGCGGCGGTGCGGCCAAGCTGGAGGCGGCCTTGAGTCGCGCCGGCGTCGAACACGACGTCAAGCTCTACCCGGACGCGGGCCACTCGTTCCTCAACGAGACCGACAACGCGCCGCCGGCGCTGCGCCCCGTGCTGCGCACCATCCTGGGCATCGGCCCCGAACCGGCGGCCGCCGCGGACGCGTGGCAACGCATCGAGACCTTCTTCGCCCGACACCTGACGGCCGACGCCCCCACCGAGTCCGAAGCCGATGCCACGACCCAAGCACCGCCCCCCACCACGACCAAGCCTCCGACCGAAGCCGGCAGCAAGTCCCCCGGCGCCGCCGCGAACGAGGCACCGCCGACCGGCTGAACCCGCCGACGCGCGCCCCGCTACTCCCCGGTGCCGCCGTCGAGGCGCTCGCGGAGGAAGTCGGCATGGCCGTTGTGTTGGGCGTACTCCTCGATCATGTGGGTGAGCACCCAGCGCAGCGAATACATGTCACCACCTGCCGTGCCGGTGACCGCGAGCGACTCGGCGCCGGCCACCACCGCCCGCGCCCGCTCGCACTCCTCGCGCCAGGCCGCGAACGTCTCGTCGACATCGGCGTTGTCGATGTCGAAGTCGGCGTACTCGCCCGGGACATGACTCCACGGACTGCGACTGTCCTCACCGTTGATCGTGTCAACGCCGGGTACCGCCCCTCGGCGAGAGCAGGGACGGTACCCGGTGTCGGATCAGGCCCAGTACTCGACGTACAGCGAGAAGCCGACCGCGCCGTTGCCGGTGCAGTGGTACGTACTCGCGCCGGCGTAGTGCACGTACATCGCGCCGGTGCTCCGGCACTCGTCCAGGTATCGGTAGGTCGCGATGTAACTTCCGCTCGCCGCCTGCGCGGAGCCGGCTCCCGCCGTCACCAGTCCCACCGATGCCGACGCCGCGAGTGCCAGACCCGCCATGCGCCGTGTCAACTTCGACATGTGTTCCCCCGTTCGTCGATCAAGCACGAGCGCTCATGGTGCAACTCCGGTCGAAGCACGTCAAGATCCGTTACACAGAGGCAACGACCGTATACAGACCCGGAGTTGGTCGCCGGTGCGTTCCGCCTTTCGTGGCCGGCCCGTGCCGCTCACCCGGCCGAGCGGGATTGCCGAGATCACTGCCCACGCGCGGCCCTCGCCCGGGTCAACCGCTCGATCGCCGCCACCACGTACGCGGTGTGCGTCCGCACCTGCGGCAACATCTCGTGCCAGGTCCCCTCCTCGGCGCCGAGATAGTCGGCCCGCGCACGGGCGAGCACGGGTCGGTGCTCGGCCGGCAGCCGCGCGAGCGCCCAATCGGCGGCGGCGTCCTTGGTATGGATCGCCCCGGTCCCGAGAGTCGTCCAGATTCGTGCCAGGGTGAGCAGGACGTTGCGGGTGTCGGTGGCCACCTCGGCGAGCAACTCCGGTACACCGGCCACGATCGCGCGGATCAGGTCGTCGTGCGGAACCGGGTCGAGCACCTCGTCCGGTGGCGGCCCCACCAGCGCCGCGCGCCCGAGCAGCACCATCGTGAGCAGCGGCGCGAGATCCGGGCTCGGCGCCGGCGCCGGTGTCGCACCGCGCTCGTAGTCCTCGCGCAGCCATTCGCCGTACTGGAACTCGCAGTACGGCGGATAGCGCCACGGTCGTACCTCGGACTGCACGACCACGGTCAACTCCACCGGCCGAGCGGGCCCGCCGTGGGCCCGCTCGCCGGAGATCGCCATCAACCCCTCGACCAGCGCCCGTCGCCGCGCGGCCGTGGTGGCACGCCGCACGACGACCAGCACGTCCACGTCACTGTGTGGCCGCAGTCCACCGAGCACGGCGGAACCGTGCAGGTAGGCACCGACGATCTGCTCTGCGCCGAGCGTGTCGCGAACGAGTCGGACGATGTCCTCGGTGGATGCCATCGGGCTCCTCGGGTCGGGATCGGAGTCGTCCGGGCCGACGCGATGCGCCGGCCGTCGTCCTCCGGTACTCATCTGAACTCGCCCGTTGCCGGCGGTTGTCGCCAGGGATCGAGCGTCCTCCGAGAGGAGTATGGAACCTCGCGTCGACTTGAAGTCAACCGATGTGCCGAGTGCTCCCGGATCCGGGCCGCCTCACACCACCCGCACGTCCACGCCCAGGTCGCGCAGGCCCGACACCGCCTCGATCGGCGCGCTCTCGTCGGTGATGACCATGTCGAGGTCGGTGGCCGGGCAGACGTGACCCAGGCCGGTGCGGCCGAACTTGGTTCCGGTGCAGACCGCGACGACGCGCTGCGCCGAGGCGATGGCCGCCTGCTTGATCGGCACCTCGGTCAGGTCGTTGGCGGTCAGGCCGTGGTCGACGGACAAGCCGCAGACACCCAGCACGGTGGTGTCCACGCGCAACGTGCGCAGCGAGGTCTCGGTGAGATGGCCGCCCAGCGTCAGGGCGCCGGGCGTGGTTTGGCCGCCGGGAACCAACAGGCGTACGTCCGGCGCGTTGCCCAGGACGTACGCCGCATGCAGATCGAGCGGGACCACGGTGACCCGGCGACGGGCCAGCGCCCGGGCGATGGCCAGGCTCGTGGTGCCGCCGTCCAGGATCAGCGATTCGCCGTCGGTGACCAGCGTGTCGAACACGGCGGCGATCCGGCGCTTGCTCTCCGGCGCCTCGTGCTCGCGCACGCCGAACGGCAACACCTCCCCGCGCAACACCAGGCTGACCGCGCCACCGCGGACCCGGCGCAGCACGCCCTGCTCGGCGAGCTGGTCGAGGTCGCGACGGATGGTCATCTCCGAGCAACCGGTCTCCTCGGCCAACTCGGCCACGGTGACGCGTTCCGCCGTGCGCATTCTCTCGATGAGCAAAAGCTGGCGTTCCGAACCTTCCATGTGTTCAATCAAACGTGTTGTATGTTCGAAAGTCAATCGACCGACCAGCCCGAGTGACCCAAGCGGTCCAAGCGACTCGACCAAGGAGCCCCATGCGCACCGAATGGATCGTCTTCGACTTCGGCGGCGTCATCTGCATGCCGCCGCCCGACCACGCGAGCGAGGCCCTGGCCCGCACCGTCGGGGTCACCCCGGCCGAGTTCTGGCCCGCCTACTGGCCCGATCGCGCGGCCTACGACGCGGGCACGCTGAGCGCCGCCGAGTTCTGGAGTGGCCTGTGCGTACGGCTGGACCGACCGGTGCCGGACCCGGACCGGCTCGACCTGCTGGTGGCCGGCGACCTCGCCGCGTGGATGCACCTGAACCAGGACACCCTCGACCTGTTGGCCGAACTGGCCGAACTGGCCGACCGGGGCGTCGCACTGGCGCTGCTGTCCAACGCCCCGGCCGAAATGGCCCGCCATCTCGACGAGCAGCCGTGGGCGCGGGTGTTCCGCCATCGGGTGTTCAGCGCCGACCTGGGCCTGGCCAAGCCCGACCCGCGCATCTACCACCACCTGTGTGCGCAACTGGACGCACAGCCGGGCGAACTCCTGTTCGTCGACGACCGCCCGGAGAACCTGGACGCGGCCAGGGCCCTGGGCATCGAGTCGCTCCTGTTCACCGACACCCCCACGCTGCGCGCCGACCTGGACCGGGCCCGGGCCACCGGATCGGTCCGGTGAGCACCGAGGCCGACGCCCCGGCCGACACCCCCGGCGGCGCACCCGGACGGCGGCTCCACCCGAACACACCCGCGACCGTGCACCCGCACGCCGACCGGCCCCGGCGGCCGGCGCCGCGGCCCGCCGGCCCACCCGCCGACCTCCCGGCGTTCCCACCCGGCGCGGCGATCGCCGCATGTGTGGCCTTCGTGCTGATCGGCGCGCTCCAGGCACTGTACGGACCGGCCATCCCGGCGCTGCGCGACGAGTTCGACCTCGGTCCCACCGGCGCCGGACTCGCGCTGAGCGCACACTTCGCCGGCGCGCTGCTCGGCGTACTCGCCGGCGCCGCGCTCCGCCGTCGCCGGCCCGATCGCCTGCTCCTGGCGATCTCCTGCCTGGCGATGGCCGCGGGTGCCGCCGCCTTCGGCCTCGCCGGGTCCTGGCCGCTCGCATTGGGCGCGGTGTTCGTGCTGGGGCTCGGCTTCGGCGGCATCGACTACGGCCTCAACGTGATGGTCGCGGCCGGCTTCGGCCGCCGCGGCCCGGCCATGCTCAACATCCTCAACGCACACTTCGGCCTCGGCGCCATCGCCGGACCGGCCCTGCTCGGCGCGCTCGGCGCGAACCACTATCCGGTGGTCTTCGTCGGCTGCGCGGTGGCCTGCGTACTGATCGTCCCGCCGCTGCTCGCGGTGCGCGACACCGCGACCGACACCGCCGTTCCCGCACGCGCCGGCGAAGGCGCGCCGCGTGCCGCGGCGGTGCTGATGGCGGCCTTCGTCACCTTGTACATCCTGCACGTGGGCATCGAGACCGGCGTCGGCGGCTGGGAACCCACCCACCTGGAGGCGCTCGGCTACTCCACCTCGACCGCGGCCGGTGCGACCGCCGGATTCTGGCTCGCGATGACCGTCGGCCGCTTCCTGGTCGCGCCGATCAGCCTGCGGCTGAGCCCACGGGTGGTGGTGCTGGGCAGTTGCGCGGCGATGACCGGCTTCCTGTTCCTGGCGGCGGTGCCGATCCTGGCCCCGTACGCCTACCTGGGCGTCGGACTCGCCATCGCGCCGATCTTCCCGACCGGGCTGGCCTGGTTGGCCGAACGCGTCCCGGGGTCGGCGAGCGCCGCCGCGTGGGTGATCGCCGCCTCGATGATCGGCGGCATCGCCTTCCCGCCGCTGCTCGGCGCGGTGTTCGAGGTCTCCGCTGCGGCCGGCTCCATTCCGCTGCTGCTCGGCGCCCTTTCGATCGTGTGCCTGGCCGCCGCGGTGGGCTGCGCCCGGATCGCACCGGACGTCGGATCGCGGGTCGGACGGCGGGGCGGCGGCCGGAGCTGACGGCGGGTCCGCGCGCCCCGGTTCGACGGCTGCGCACACGCCTCCGAATGGGCCGAACGTGCGCGGAAAGGATCGTCCGGTCCGTGCCGAGGGGTTCGTCCCGGGCGATCCATGTCCGACCATCGCAATTCGGGAGCAGGCCCGGGAAAGAGCGCTTCCGGCAGCCCGAGGCCCCGCCTGTTCGGACTACCGAATGTCGACAAGACGACTGGAACTCGACGTCTCCGGGCACCGTGCGACGGTACGTCCGAAGCACGTCGTGTCGAACGAACCGAGAACCGCTCATGCACCTGTATGATCCCCCTCCCCACCTCGGAGAGCCGTCCGCAGGCCCGGCGGTGTATCACGGTGCCGCCGCGCCCGCTTCGCGCACTCTCCTCGACATCCTCGACGCCACGGTGGAAAACCACCCGCACGCACCGGCCCTGGACACCGGCAGCGAGGTGTTCGACTATCGGCGATTGCGCGCCGAGGTCGAACATCGCGCCCGGCGACTGGCCGCCCACGGAATCGGCCCCGGCGATCGCGTCGGAATTCGGATTCCGTCCGGCACCGCCGAGTTGTACCTGTCGATTCTCGCCGCCCTGCGCAGCGGCGCCGGTTACGTCCCCGTGGACGCCGAAGACCCCGACGAGCGGGCCGCGACCCTGTTTCGCGAGGCGGGCGTGCACGCGGTCCTGACCGGCGAGCCGGACCCCACGCCGACCGCGACCCGGCCCGCCGGATCCGGCACCGAACCCCGCCCACCGACGCCCGACGACATCGCCTGGATCATCTTCACGTCCGGCTCCACCGGTGCGCCCAAGGGCGTCGCCGTCACCCACCGCAGCGCCGCCGCCTTCGTCGACGCCGAGGCTCGACTCTTCCTGCCACAGCGCCCGTTGGGCCCGGGTGACCGGGTCCTGGCCGGGCTCTCGGTCGCGTTCGACGCGTCCTGCGAGGAGATGTGGCTGGCCTGGCGCAGCGGCGCGTGTCTGGTACCCGCGCCGCGGGCCCTGGTCCGGGCCGGGCCCGAACTCGGGCCGTGGCTCGTCGAGCGCGGCATCACCGCCGTCTCCACCGTGCCGACCCTGGCCGCGCTGTGGCCGGACGAGGCACTGGCGGCGGTCAGGTTGCTGATCGTCGGCGGCGAGGTGTGCCCGGCCGAACTGGTCGCCCGGTTCGCCGCCGCGCCCGAACGGGAGATGTGGAACACGTACGGCCCGACCGAGACCACCGTGGTCGCCTGCGCGACCCGGCTGCGCCCGCATCGACCGGTGCGCATCGGTCTGCCGCTCGCGGGTTGGCGGTTGGCCGTGGCGGACGAGACCGGCCGGCCCGTTCCGTGGGGCGCCGAGGGCGAGTTGCTGATCGCCGGCGTCGGCGCCGCGCGCTACCTGGACCCGGCCCGGGACGCAGACCGGTTTCGCCCGTGCGCGGCGCTGGAGACCGAGCGCGCCTACCGGACCGGCGATCTGGTCCGCGCCGACCCCGAGGGCCTGGTCTTCCTGGGCCGGGCCGACGACCAGGTCAAGGTGGGCGGCCGGCGGATCGAACTCGGCGAGATCGACGCGGCGCTCGGCGCGCTGCCCGGGGTGCTCGGCGCGGCGGCGACGGTGCGCCAAACCCCCGGCGGCGGTGCGGTCCTGGTGGGCTACGTGGTCCCCGACCGCACCTCGGGCGGGCCCGGATTCGACCCGGTCCAGGCCCGGTTGCAGTTGGCCGAGCGGTTGCCCTGGTCGCTGGTGCCGGTGCTGGCCGAGATCGACGCGCTGCCCACCCGTACCTCCGGCAAGGTGGACCGCGACGCGCTGCCCTGGCCGCCGGCCGCGCCTGCGGGCACCGGCGAACGGCTCGACGGCACCGTGGGTCGCCTCGCCGAGGACTGGGCCGGGCTGCTGGGCGTGCGACCGGACGCGGACGCCGACTTCTTCGCACTGGGCGGCACCAGCCTGGCCGCCGCCCGGCTGGCGTCCACCCTGCGCGAACGGCATCCGGGCCTGTCCGTGGCCGACCTGTACCGCCATCCCACCTTGGCCGGCATGGCAGCGCACCTGGACGCGTCGGCGCACCCCGAGCCCGGGACCCGCCGGATCCGGCCGGTCCCGCGCCGGGTCGGCGGTTACCAATTCCTGGTCCAGATCGGCCTGTACGGCATTCTGGGACTGCGCGCCCTGGTCGCGCTGGCCGCCGCCGACAACGTGATCGCGATGATCGGGGCGGAGACCTGGGCGCCCTACACGTCGTGGTGGCTGGTGCTGCTGGGCTGGTTCGTGCTGTGCGCGGCGCCGGCCCGGCTCGCGATCGGCGCGGGTGCGGCCCGCGCGCTGACCCGGGACGTGCGACCGGGCGAGTATCCGCGCGGCGGTTCGGTGCATCTGCGGTTGTGGACCGCGGAACGGATCGTCGCGGCGTTCGGGGTGCGGGCGCTGCTGGGCACCCCGTGGGCGGCGGTCTATGCCCGCGCGCTGGGCTGCCGGGTCGGTCGCGACGTGGCGTTGCACGCACTGCCGCCGGTGACCGGACTGGGCACCTTCGGCGACGGCTGCGGCGTCGAGCGCGAGGCGGACGTGTCCGGGTGGTGGCTGGACGGCGACCGGCTGCGCATCGGCGGGGTCCGGGTCGGCGCGGGCGCCCGCGTCGGCCACCGCAGCACGCTGCAACCCGGCGCGGTGCTCGGACGTGGCGCCGAACTGGCCTCGGGCGCCTGCCTGGCCGGTGTCGTCCCGGCCGGGGAGAGCTGGGCCGGTTCGCCGGCCCGGGCGGCGGGCCCGGCCGAGCGGCCCCCGCCGCGGGTCGTCGCACCGTCCCGGTGGTGGCGGCTCGCCTACTCGCTCGGGCTCGCGGTGCCGTCGGTGCTCGCCTTCACGGCCGCCGTGCCCGTCCTGATCGGCGCCTACCGACTCGTTCGGGACTGTCCGACGCTGACCGAGGCGACCATGCGGCTGCTTCCGGCGGCGCCGGTGTTCGCGCTCGTGGGCTTGCTGTGCTGGTTGTTCGTGCTCACCGCGACGGTGCGGCTGCTCGGGCGCGGCATTCGGCCCGGGCTGCACCCACAGTTCGGCCCGGTGGCCTGGCGGGCCTGGCTGGTCACCCGACTGTTGGACGGTTCGCGGGCGAGCCTGTTCCCGCTCTACGCGAGCCTGGCCACACCGGTGTGGCTGCGGTTGCTGGGTGCGCGGGTGGGTCGGGGCGCGGAGATCTCCACGGTGCTCGCGCTGCCCTCGTTGACCCGGATCGAGGACGGCGCGTTCCTGGCCGACGACACCCTCGTGGCGCCCTATGAACTGCGCGGCGGGTGGCTGCGGCTGGACACCGTACGGATCGGCCGGCGTGCGTTCGTGGGCAACTCCGGCATCGTCGCGGGCGGCCGCGAGGTGCCCGAACACGGCCTGATCGGCGTGCTCTCGGACGCGCCCGCGCACAGCGAGCCCGGCTCGTCCTGGCTGGGCCGGCCCGCGATGTCGCTGCCTCGGGTGGCGGTGCCGGCGGATCCAGGGCGCACGTTCGCGCCGAGCCGCCGGCTGGTGGCGGCGCGGATCGCGGTGGAGCTGTGCCGGCTGCTGCCGTTGGTGTGCGCGCTGGTGCTGGCGGAGGCGGTGGTACTGGCCCAGCAACGCGCCTTCGATGCGGGCGGGTTGGGCCTGGCCGCGCTGGTCGGCGCGCCGGTGCTGCTGGCCGCGGCGGTGGTCGCCGCGTCGATCGCCACGGCCGCAAAGTGGCTCCTGGTGGGCCGATTCCGGGTGGCCGAGTACCCGCTGTGGTCCTCGTTCGTGTGGCGCAACGAGCTGTACGACGTGTTCGTGGAATCGCTCGCGGTGCCCTGGATGGCCCGCTCCTTCCTGGGCACGCCGATGCTCAACTGGTGGTTGCGCAGTCTCGGTGCGCGAATCGGCCGCGGCGTGTGGTGCGACACGTACTGGCTGCCCGAGTCGGACCTGGTCCGGCTCGGCGACGGTGCGGGCGTGGATCGCGGCTGCGTGCTCCAGACCCATTTGTTCCACGACCGGATCATGCGCTTGGACACGGTCGAACTCGGCGCGGGCGCCTCACTCGGCCCGCACGCGGTGGTACTGCCCGGCACGCTGGTGGCGGCGCACGCCTCGATCGGCCCCGCGTCGTTGGTGATGCGCGGCGAGACGATCCCGGCGGGCACGCGCTGGGCGGGCAATCCGGTGGCCGGCGAGCACGGGGAGTGAGTCGTCGCGAGCCGCCGTGTGGGCGGCGGGTACCGGAACGGTCCGCCGACGTCCGACGGGGGTCGGGGTGTCGGCGGACCGGAGCCGGAGCCTGCCTCGGTGCGCGGGACGCGCGGCGTGTGCCTGTGCCGAGGGTGGTTCGGGGCGCGAGCCGGTCGGCAGGCGGGCGTCACGCCTCCTGCTTGGCCTCGATCTCCAGGACGATGGTGATCTTGTCGCCGACCGCCGCGCCGGCCGGGCCGCCGGTGACGCCGAAGTCGCCGCGGCTGATCTCGGTGGTGGCGGTGAAACCCGCGACCGGGCTGCCGTCGAAGCCGGTGCCGAAACCGTTGAGTTCGAGTTCGAGGGTGACCGGCTTGGTCACGCCGCGCAGCGTGAGGTCGCCGTCGATCCGGTACACCACGGAGGACTCGGCGCGGATGCCGGTGGACACGAAGGTCAGCTGCGGGAAGTTGTCCGTGTCGAGGAAGTCCTCGTTGCGGATGTGGTCGTCGCGCATCTTGTTGTTGCTGTTGACCGAGGCGGTCTCGATGGTGGCGGTGACCGACGACTCGAGCGGGTTCTCGGCGGTGACGATCGAGCCGCCGAAGTCGTCGAAGCGGCCGCGGACCTTGGCCACGCCCAGGTGACGTACGGAGAACGAGACGTCCGAGTGGACCTGGTCGATGGTCCAGGTGCCCGCGACGTAGCCGGGAATGGTCTCGACGGTGGTGGTCATGGGAGCTCCTTGGGTGCGTTGCGCCGCGTTGCGCCGGTGTTCGGTCGGTCTGCCGTCGCGGACCGCGACGGCAGTTGTTGAACGCTCAGAAACATAGCACCCAGAAGTTGAGGATTCAACAAGTCCTATGCTGTCCTCATGAACGACGACGATTCGTTGACCGCCTCCGAGCAAGAGATCTGGCGGTCGTACTTCACCGGGACCAGGGAACTCGCAGCCCACCTGGACCGGCGGATGCGCCGCGAGACGGGCATGCCGATGACGTACTTCGAGATCCTGGGCCTGCTCGCCGAGGCGCCGGACCGACGCATGCGGATGAGCGAGTTGGCCGCGGCGTCGTTGTCCTCGACGAGCCGGGTCTCGCACGCGGTGACCGCGCTGGAGAAGTCGGGCTGGGTCTCCCGCTGCCCGGTCGAGGGGGACCGTCGGGGCTGGATCGCGCGCCTGACCGATGCGGGCCTGGCCGCGCTGGCCGCCGCGGAGCCGACCCACGCGGCGACGGTGCGTCGGCACCTGTTCCACGTCCTGACGCCGGCTCAGGTGGCGGCGATGGCCGAGATCGGGCGCGCGATCCAGGACGGCCTGGGCGTGGTCTGCGCCGGCGCGCGGGCGGCGGCCGCGGGGGAGGGGGTGGACGGGGACGTCGAGGAGATCGACACCGGGATGGACTGCCCGCTCGACGACACGGAGTGCGACGGTGACGCCGGGTAGGCGAGCGTGACGCTGGGATTGGTGGGTGGGGGCCGGGAGCCGGGTCGCGGTGGCCGGCGAGCCCGGCTCCCGTTCGCTCGTGCTAGTCCGCGGGCGCCCGGTCGGTGGGTCGGGTGCCTGTCACGACGGTGGCGTACAACTCCTCGGACTCGACGACCCGCGGAACCAGGCCCGCGTCGCGAAAGACCTCGACGGCTTGCGGTGCCTGACGCTCGCTCGTCTCGACCAGCAGTCGCCCGCCGGGGGCGAGCCAGTGCGGCGCCGCCGCGGTGACCCGGCGCTGGATGTCCAGCCCGTCGGAGCCGCCGTCGAGGGCCACCCGGGGTTCGTGGATCCGGGCCTCCGACGGAAGGAGCTGGATCTCCTCGGTCGGCACGTAGGGCGTGTTGGCGACGAGTACGTCGATCCGCCCGCGCAACGACGCCGGCAGCGGCGCGAAGAGGTCGCCCTCGAAGACCCGGTCGGCGGCTATGTTGCGCCGCGCGCACCGCACCGCCGCCGGGTCGATGTCGGCGGCGTACAACTCGACCCGGTCCACCTCCGCGACCAGGGCCGCGCCCAGCGCGCCCGAGCCGCAGCACAGGTCGAGCACGACGGCCCCGGGACGGGCCGCCGCGACGGCTTGCTCGACCAGGAATTCCGTGCGTCTGCGCGGTACGAACACGCCGGGGTCGACGGCGATCCGCAGACCTCGGAACTCGGCCCAGCCGAGCACGTGTTCCAGGGGCAGACCGGCGACGCGGCGATCGACCATGACGGCGAGTTCGGCCGGGCCGGCCGCGCCCGCGACGAGCAACGCGGCCTCGTCCTCGGCGAATACACAGCCGGCGGCACGAAGCCTGGTGACGATCACGGACGTGGGGAAGGGTGAAACGGGAACCGACATGAGAGCCTTTCGGATGCCGAAGGGTGCTCTCGCGGAAACCACCTAAGCCAAGTGGACCGCACGGTCGTGGAAGGAGAGCACCCGACCTGATACAGCGGTAATCGGTGCCACCTCCTCGAACTCGTAACCGGTTTGCCCAGGGTTGGACGCGGCGGCAACACTACCCGACATCGGGCACGTCACGCGCCGGGGCCTCACGACTCGGCCCCTGTCCCGCGCCGCCCGCCGGGGAGTGCGCCGCGGGCGAGGGTCGCGGGGCGTCGGACGGACCGCGCCGGTCCACCGCGACCAGGATCAGGCCACACAGAACGAGGACGGCGGTGCCCAGGAAGCCCACCGGATAGCCTGCGGCGCCGATCAGCACACCGAAGCCGACCGCGCCGATCCCCATGCCCGCGTCGAACGCGAGGTTCCACAGCGCGCTGACCCGGCCGAAATCGCTTGCCGGGACCCGCTCGAACATCAGCGACTGGGTCACGTTCTGGGCCGCGCCGAAACCGGCCCCGAACACCGCCGCTCCGACCAGGACGGCGACCGGCGCACCGGGACGGGCCAACAGCGCGGTACCCAGTGCGGTGGCCGCGATCGACGGCGCGAACAACCGGGCGTGCCCGTGCCGATCGCCGAACCACCCGGCCCACCAGCGCGCCATCGGAGTGGCGCCGGATTGCACCAACAGCGCCGCGGTGATCAGCGGCAACTCCCGCGACGAGACCGCCAGTGGCAGGAACGTCACGATCACGCCCGCTGCGAACGTGCACGCCGCGAAGGAGATCGCGGGCCGGGCCAGCCCACCGCTACGCAGGCCGCCCAGCACCCCGCCCCGGGCCGTCGAGACCGCCGGCCGATTCGTCGGCAGCCCGATCGTGCTCCCCACCGCACCCAGCGAGAGCACCGTCGCAATCACGAACACCCAGGTGTAGCCCAGGTGTTCACTCAGCCAGAGCCCCAGCGGTAGGCCCAGGATCGCCGGTACGCCGACCGCCGCGCCATACAGCCCGAGACCCTCGCCGCGCCGCTCCGGCGGCACCAACTCGGCGGCCAACGCGGTGCCCACCACCATCAGAATGCCGAGCCCGCCACCACGCAACAGACAGACGCCGACCACCAGGGGCAGCGACGCGGACACCGCCAGCGCCATCGTCGGCAACCCGAGCAGCAACAGCCCGAGCACGAACACCGCGCGATACCCGAACCGGGCCAGCAGCGCCGGCACCGCGAGCTCGGCCGCCACGGTGGATGCCATCAACGCACCGGTGACCAGGCCGGCCGCTCCCGCCGACCCTCCGGCGCCCTCCGCCACGTACAACGGGACCACCGACAACAGCAGATAGAAACTCGCCATGGCGCCACACGCGGAAACGATGGTCGCCACCATCGACCGCCCGAGAATCGGCCGCGCCTCCCCACCGTCCACCGACAACCGCATCGCAGCACCCACGGAAACCCCTCCCAGAACAGGCCGGTTCGCACGCCCTCACCGTCGCGCAACCCACCCCCACCCCACATCCGGCAAACTCCCCGACCCACCCCGTCCACCATCCCTACGCCGCCCCACGCTCACCCCCACGCCCCCGACGGGCCACTGCGCCATTCCGCCCGGCGGGACGCGGATGTGGGGGTGTCGGGTGCGGTGCGATGCTTGGCCGTGTGGACAGGGACGCGGGGTGCGGGGCGCCGTTGGTGGGGCGGGAGCGGGAGTCGGGCGTACTGGAGCGGGCCTGGGGGCGCGTCGGTGCGGAAGGCCCCGGGGTGCTCCTCGTGCGCGGGGATGCGGGGCTGGGGAAGTCGCGACTGGTGGCGGAGTTCGCCGCCGGCCTCGGGCCCCGGGCACGTGTACTGCGGGGCGGGTGTCTCGACATGGGGCCGGACAACCTGCCGTTCGGCCCGTTCGTGACCGTGCTCCGCCGGCTGTCCCGCGACCTGGGCACATCGGCCACCGCCGCGCTGCTCCCGTCCGGCGGCCGTCGCGGACTGGCCCGGCTGCTGCCCGAGTTGGGCGAGCCGTTCCCCGAGGGCGACCCCGACCTCGGCCGGGCCCGGCTCTTCGAAGAGGTGCTGATTCTGCTCGAACGCGCCGCAGAGGAACGGCCGTTGCTGCTGATTCTGGAGGATCTGCACTGGGCCGACCGGTCCACGTGCGAACTGCTCGCGTTCCTGGCCCGCAATCTCGACCAGCCCGGTGTGCTCGTCCTGGCCACCCACCGCCCGCTCGCCCCACACGCCGATGCCCCGTTCGCCGCCATCCCCGCCCTGCTCGCCCGCCTCGCCAACACCGAGGCACTCGACCTGGCCCCGCTCGCCCGCCCCGACGTGGCCCGCCAACTCGCCGACCTGATCGGCCACACACCGGACCCCCGTCACCTGGAACGGGTCTTCCGACGCAGCGAGGGAAACCCGTTGTTCGTCGAGGCACTCGCCGGCACCGACGCGGAAACCCCGGCCCCGCTGACGGAGTTGCTGCTGGCCGAGGTGCGCTCGATCCCGGATCCGGGCCGCCGGGTGCTGCGCGCCGCCGCAGTCGCCGGTACCACGCTCGGCCACGCCTTCCTGCGCTCGGTCGCCGAACTCGACGAGGTCGCGCTCGAGGACGCGCTGCGCCCGGTGATCGACGCGCGCCTGTTGGTCGCCGTCGGCGACGGATACGCCTTCCGGCACACGCTGATTCGCGACGCGGTGTACGGCGACCTGTTGCCCGGCGAGCGCATTCGGCTGCACGCGCGGTGCGCACACGTACTCGCCGCCGACCCGGCATTGGCCTTCGAAGGCCGCGCCGCCGCCGAACTCGCCGCGCACTGGTACGCGGCCGGCGACCGGGCCCGCGCGTTCACGGCCGCGTGGCACGCGGCGGCCGCCGCCGGCACGGCCTACGCCTATGCCGAGCGGCTGGCCATGTCGCAACGTGTCCTCGACCTGTGGGACGCGGTGCCCGATCCCGCCGGCGAACTCGGCACGGACCGGATCGGGGTGCTCGAACTCGCCGCCGACGCGGCCGTACACGGCGGCGCGGCCGGTCGCGCCGAGGAACTCCTCACCGCCGCCCTGCGCGACCTGGACCCCGGACGGGACCCGGAGCGCACCGCGCGCGTCCTGGCGAGCCGAGCCGCCGCCCGCGAGCGCACCGGCCGGGACGCGCTGCCCGATCTGGAACGCGCGGTACGCCTGGCGCCCGCCGACCGGGCCATGTCCACCCGCGGCCGGCTGCTCGCCTCCCTCGCCGACACCCTCGCCTCCCGTGGCCGGGATCGGGTCGCGCGCGAGCACGCCCGGGAGGCGCTGCGGCTCGGCGAGGCAGTCGCCGACGGCTCGATCCGCGCCCGCGCACTGACCACGTCGGCGATGTTGACCGCACGAACGGGCGATCTCGCACCGGCGGTCGAGCTGTACGAGCAGGCCGCGCGGATCGCCCGTGCCGAGGGATGCGACGACGACCTGCTCGCCGCGATCGCCGGTCGGGCCGACGCGCTCCAGGCCGCGGGGGAGCATCGGGCCGCCGCCGAGGTGGCCCGCCGGGGTGTGGCCACCGCGCGCAGCCTGGGCCTGGCCCGCTCGCGCGGCACGCTGCTCGCCGCGAACCTGGCCGAACCGCTGGTCGCGCTCGGCCGCTGGACCGAGGCGGTGGAGATCCTGACCGACGCCATCGCGCTGGATCCGCCGCCGGTGTACTGGGCGTGGCTGTGCATCGTGCGCGCGGAAGCGGCGGCGGCCGGCGGCGCGCACGACGTCGCGGCGGCCGCGTTGCGCGACGCCCGGACCGCGTTGGGGCCGCCGCATACGCAGGAGACGTGCCTGGAACCCGACGTACTGGCCTGCCGCCTCGGATACGCGCGCGGCGACCTGGCCGAGGCACACCGCGTCCTGGACCACATCCTGACCGAGCACGACCTCACCCGCAGTCGCCGCTACGCGTGGCCGGTGCTCGTGGTGGCGTGGCGGGTCCAGCGGATCCGCCACGCGCAGGCCGTCCGCGATCCGGCCGGGCGCGCCGCGATCGAGGCGCAACTGGCCGAACTGCTCGCGCTCAGCCGCGAACTCCCGACGCCGGGCCGGGTCCAGCACGCGCACCGATGCACCTTCGAGGCCGAATCCGGCACGGGTTCCTGGGCCGACGCGGTCGCGGCCTGGCGCGCGATCGAGCAGCCGTACGCGCTGGCCGACGCGCTCCTGGGCGGTGCCGCGGCTGCCCTGGCGGCAGGCGACCGGGACCTGGCCACCGAGTACGCCCGCGAGGGCAGCACCCTGGCCGGTCGGCTCGGTGCCCACCCGCTGCACGCGCACTTCGAGCAACTGGCCCGACGCGGCCGGCTGAACCTGACCCCCACCCCCAGCCCCGTCGCGCCCGCACCGGCCGATGCCCGCAGTCGACTGGGGTTGACCGCACGCGAGTTCGAGGTACTGGCTCTGGTCGCTCAGGGGCTGGGAAACCGCCCGATCGCCGAACACCTCTTCATCTCCGTCAAGACCGCCGGCACGCACGTCTCCAACATCCTGGCCAAACTCGCTGTCACGTCCCGTACCGAGGCCGCGGCCCTGGCCCATCGCCTGGACCTCTTCGCGCCCGAGGCACCCTGATCCCGAAAGCGCCGACGGCAGCCGCCCCACCCGGGGCGCGCAACCCATCCGGTGGTCGAGACGGCTCGGTCGACGCCTGGCGTCGTGGTGCCCGACGGGGGATCGAAGACATGCCCTACGGCCACAGGTGCCCCGCGGCGTCCCCGTCCCATCCCCGCGGATGCCCGCGCACGTCGAGCAGGTCCGCGACGTGTTCCGGAACGTGCGGCCCGCCCCCGGCCGTCGGCACCCGGCCGGCACCCCGTCCGCGGCCGTCGCCGCGGACGTTCTCCCACGCCCACGCCTCCGTCCCGGCCATGCGATTGTGCATCGCCGAAACGCAGCGCCGCAGCAGCGGTTCGGTCTCCGGATCGACCGAGGCCGCATCGCCGGCGCGACCCTGAAGGGCGCGCCGCGCCGTCATGAAGTCGGCCACCCGATCCTGGATCCGCACCGCCACCGCCGCCTCCGCGTGCTCGCGCCCGACATGCTCGGTGTACGCCAGCACGCCGACCAGGTCGGCCGGCGAGTCGGTGCCGGCGTTGTCCCGGGACGCGTAGTAGTCGCTGGTCCAAGTCACGACGTCCGCTTGGGCGTTGCGGATGTCGTCGTACGCGGCGCCGTCCCGGATCGCCCCGGGGAGCTCGCCGCCCGCGATGAACTCGTCGAGCAACAGACACGCGAACTGCCCACCGACCAGCCGTCGATGCCGGATGTACGCGTCCACGTCACACGAATGCTCGTGCGCCGCGGTGGGAGAGGCGCCCGGCGTTCGGCGGACCATCCGACGCAGCGTCGCTACGCACTCGACGACGAAGTGCTCCCGCCACTCGGCACTCATGGCCGGATAGACCCGTTCCAGGATGTCCGCGAGCGCGTGCGCCATCGCGCCGGCGGCCGGCTCAGCTCGACCGGTGCGGTATACCGACTCGATCTGGTCGATCGCATGGTTTCCGGGGTGCGCGGTGTGTTCCGCGGAATCGGCGTAGCGGTCCTGGGCGAGGAACTGCCAGGCGATGAACTCCCCGTACAGGTACAGCAGATCCGGCGCGGCATCGGGATGGGTGTAGGCGGCGAGGTCGCCGAGTCGGGCCCCGACCAGCCGCTTCTCGGCGCCCGGGCGGTCGAGCAGCCGGTGCCGTCGGGCCCAGTCCAGCAGCCGGCATTTGGCGTCGGGCGCGTGCGGATTGCGGTCGAGGGCGAACGGCAGTGGTATGCGCGGGGGGTGTGCCTCGACCATGGAGACTCCATTCGTCGTCGAAGGGTGGTGCGGCCAAGGGGTTTCCGCATGTCGCGGACCTTCCCGGCCACCACCGGCTCCCGAACGCGACGATGCCGGCGTGCGACGCGCCACACACCGACATCGCCTGTTTCCACCTCGTGGCGATTGTCGATCTGCTATGGATCGTCCGAAAAACCTTTGGTCGCAACCAGGGGCGACCGGTTGACACCGCGCCGGTCGCCCGTCCTGCCGCGTCGCTCAGGCCGACAGCAACTCACCTACCAAATCGGCGAATTCCTCCGGGGTGATGATTTCCACACCGAGCTTCTCCGCCTTCGCGCGCTTGGCTCCCGCCTTGTCGCCGGCGACGACCAGGGCGGTTTTGGCGGACACCGCGGAGGACGAGGTGCCACCGGCGCGCTCGATCAGTTCGTTCATCTCGTTGCGGGACAGCGCGGCGAGCGGCCCGGACATCGAACCGGTGACCACCACCGACTTCCCGGTCAGCGGACCGACCCGGACCGACGCTCGGTCGCTCGGCTGCCCGGCATCGGCAGTCGCGTCGTCCGCACCCGCTCCCGGTCGCCCGCCCGGCTCGATCATGTTCACCCCGGCGGCGACCAACTTGTCGATCACATCGGCGAGTTCGGCGAGTTCGGCGACGATCACCGCAGCCTTGCCGGGGCCGATCCCCTCGATCTGTGCCATCGCCTCCACGTCCGCCGCGCGGATCGCGTCCATCGTGCCGAAGTGTCGGGCGATCCGCCGCGACATCGAGCGACCGGTCTGCCGCACGCCGAGCGCGCACAATA
Organism: Embleya scabrispora DSM 41855; assembly: GCF_000372745.1. Classification (GTDB taxonomy): domain Bacteria; phylum Actinomycetota; class Actinomycetes; order Streptomycetales; family Streptomycetaceae; genus Embleya; species Embleya scabrispora. Next base: position 254,875 of record NZ_KB889686.1, read on the forward strand.
CCCGGCTGAGCGGCTTCACCCGGGCCTCCTCGATGCCGGCCAGCAGCTTGTCGGCGATCTTGTCCACCCGGTCCAGGGCCAGGAACTGCTCGCGGGTCAGGGTGAACAGGTCGGCCACATCGGCGACCGCGCCGCAGGCCACGAGTTGTGTGACGATCCGGCCGCCGATGCCCTCGATGTCGAGTTGGTCGCGGCCCACCGCGTACAGGATCCCGGCTTGCAGGCCGCATGCGCGGCCCTGCGCGCAGCGCAGGCGCTGCTGCGTCGTGTCCAACTCGCCGCCGCACTTCGGGCACACGGTCGGGAATTCGATCGGCGTCTCGTCGCCGGTGCGCATGTGCACCAGCGGGGCCTCCACACGCGGGATGATGTCGCCCGCCTTGTACACGCTCACCTGATCGCCGATCATCAGCCCACGGCGCTCGATGTCGGCCGGGTTGTGCAGCGTCGCGAATCCGACGACGCTGCCGTCGATCTCCACCGGGTCCAGGATCGCGCGCGGTGCGATCACCCCGGTCCGGCCCACCGCCCAGTCCACGCCGGTGAGCCGGGTGATCTTGTGCACGGCGGCCAGCTTGTACGCGATCGCCCAGCGCGGTGCGCGGGTTCCGCTGCCCGCGTCGGCCTGGTCGGCAGCCGCGTCGGCCTTGATCACCACGCCGTCGATGCCGAACGGCAATTCGGCCCGCGACGCGGCGATCTCGTCGACCGCGGCCTGCACGTCCTCGATGCTCGTGCACACCCGCAGCCGCGCCGAGGTCCGCCCGGTGGTGAGCACGCCGAGCGCCTCGACCCGGGCCAGCACCGCCGAATGGTCGGCGGTGCGCAACTCCTCGGCGAAGGTGCTCTCGTCGTCCGGCAGCGGCAGCGCCACGTAGCCGAAGAAGGTCATCGGGATCACATACGGCCGATCCTTGGCCCGCAGCGTGCCGGCCGCACCACCGCGCGGGTTGGCGAACACGGTCGCGCCGTGCTCCCGGCGGATCTCGTTGGCGCTCTCGAACTGCTCGGCCGTGAGCAGGACTTCGCCACGCACCTCGATCGACACCGGCTCGTTCAACCGGTCCGGCAGGCCGACGATGGTGCCGATCGCGTGCGATACGTCCTCACCGGCGATGCCGTCGCCGCGGGTGACCAGCCGGTCGAGCCGACCCTCGCGATAGCGCACCGCCACCGCCAGGCCGTCCATCTTCGGCTCCACCGTCAGCGCCGCGACCGGCCGCTTGATCCGCCGCTCCAGCGACGCGGACCACGCGGCCAGCCCCTCGGCGTCGAACACGTTGTCCAGGCTGAGCATCGGCACGGTGTGCGGCACATCCCCGCCCGGCAGCGCACCCGCCGCGACCTTGCCGACCGGCGACTCGGCGAGCACCCGATCGGGGTGCGCGCGCTCGTACGCGCCGATCCCGCGCAGCAGCCGGTCGTACGTGTCGTCGTCGACGGTCGAGTCGGCGCCGCCGTAGTAGGCCCGCGCGGCGGCGGTCACGGCCTCGATGGCCTGGGCGTACGCATCGAAGTCGGCGATATCGGCGGCCGGCGCCGGAGTGTCGGTCATGCGTACATGCTCTCGAACGGGACCGACATCGTCCGACCGCACGGGTCCGGGGACATCCCGGGCCGGCTCAAACTCGGCCCTCCCCCTCACGCCTCCCGCAGCACCGGCCCCGGGTGCGCCCGCAGCCCCGCCGCGAGCGTCAGGGTGACCGTGATCGACGCCCCGGCCAGTACCGTGATCGCCGTCGTCGGCGAGGTGACCTGGGCGATCCCGCCGGCGATCGACGCGCCGACGCCCTGCATCGCGACCATCCCGGACGAGTGCAGCCCCAACGCCTGCCCGCTCAGCTCGTCCGGCGTCATCGCCATGAGCCGCTCCTGGAACAACAGCGTCGCCGAGTATCCGATCGAGGCGACCGCGACCACGGCCAGCGCGAGCGGCAGCGGCGGATGCACCGCGAACAGCAGATACGGCGTGGCCAGGAGCAGCAGCATCGGCGCCCCGAGCCGCCGCCGCCACGGCCCGGGCACGAAGCGCCCGCCCACCACGTCCCCGGCGAGCATGCCCAGCGCCGCGAACGCGAACAGCAGGCCCGCGTGGTCGGGCACGAGCGGGATGAACAACGACTCGCAGCCGACGATCAGACCGTTGGGCACCCACAGCGCGAGATAGGTGTAGCGGCGCGGCTTGACCGACCACAACACCGTGTTGTTGCGCCATGTCTCGGCGACCGACGGCCGGCCGGACGCCCGCGGAGCCCGCCGGGCGAGGCCCGACCGGGCCACGATCGCCGCGAGCAGGTACAACCCGGCGGCCACCAGGAGCGTGCCGCGCGCGGACAGCACGGTGACCAGCACGGCGCCGAGCGAGAAACCGACGATCTGCAGCACCCCGTTGCTCATGTTGAGCACGGACCGCCCGAGCAGGAAGCCATCCCGGGGCAGGATCTCGTTGAGCAGCCCGTAGCGCACACCACCACCCACCGCGGCCACCGCGCCCTCGCCCAGCACGATCGCGAACACCGCCCACAGCGGCAGCCCGGGAATCGCCAGCGCGGCGGTGCCCGCGGCGAAGATCAGCCCGATCACCGTCATCGCGGCCCGCGGCGGCAGCCGGTCCGCCGCCGACATCAGCGCGGTCGCCCCGAGCACCTGCGCGAGCGAGCCGCCGAACATGCCCAGCGCGGCCAACAGCGGCGAGCCGGTCCGGTCGTACACGAGCGTGCCCAACGCGAGTCCGCTGACGTTGGTCGCGGCCAGGTGCGCGGAGGACGTGGCGAACAGCGGGGTGTACTCCGGTGCTCGGAAGAGCTCTCGGTAGGTGCGCATGCGCAGAGCTTCGAGCCCTACGGGGCCCGGGCGTTACTGTTTCGCCGGGAGGCGAAAGCATGGGGTGGTGGCAGATCGACGCGGATACCCTCGCCGGCAGCCGATTCACGGTCTCGCCGCTGGCCGAGGTCACCGCGACGCTGAAGACGCTGCAACGGGGTACGGCCGCGCATCCGGGCGAACGGACCTGGCTGGAGGCGCACCTGCCCGCCTATCGGGCCCGGCTGGCCGAGGACCCGATCACCGCGCTACTGCTGCGGATCGGCTTCGGCGGCGGCTGGAACGCGGACTTCCTCACGCCCCCGCCACCGCTGACCGGCGAACCGGCCTTCGCCGCGGAAGTGGCCGCGATCCGCGCCACGTCGGACCCGGTCGCCCGGGCCGATCTGGAGGTGTCGATGGGCGGTCCGCTGCCCACCGCGCTGCACCGGCCCGATCTCGGCCCGCGCGCCGCGGACATCCTGGACTGGGTGTGGACCCGGGTGGTCCGACCGGACTGGCCGCGCCGGCGGCGGATCATCGAGGCCGACATCGTCGCCCGCACCGGCCAACTGGGCCGAGGCGGCTGGGCGGCGGCCCTGGACGACCTGCGCCCGGGCATGCGCTGGCTGGGCGCGAGCCGGCTGCGGATCAACGCGCACGACAACCCGCCGCGCGAACTCGGCGGCGCCCGCCTGTCGTTCGTGCCGGTCACCCCGGAGCGCGGCTGGGTGGCCTGGGAGGAGGAGCGCCACTACGCGGTGATCTACCCGTGCTCGGGCACCCTGGCCGACGCCCACCGCCCGACCGTCCCCGACCCGCTGGCCCGCCTCCTGGGCCCGGCCCGAGCCGGCGTCCTGTTCCGCCTGGACACCCCCAAGAGCACCACCCAACTGGTCGCCCTCACCGGCCAGGGCCTCGGCTCGGTCGGCCGCCACCTCAAGGTCCTCCTGGACGCCCACCTCGTGCTGCGCCGCCGCTCCGGCCGTTCCGTCCTGTACTACCGCTCACCCGCCGGCGACGCCCTGCTCGCGGCACAGACGCCGGATCGACCCCACGCGCCCGTCGATCCCGACACGGTGCGCGCGGTCGCGCGCGATGGGCCACCCTGATCGGATGAGGACCGAACCCGTCACTCCGTTGTCGCCGCGCGGCATCCCGCACGTGCTGCTGACCCAGCGCTGGAGCGAACTCACCTTCGTGCACTGGGCCGTGCCGCCCGCCGCGGTCGCCCCGCTGCTCCCGGCGGGGACCCGGCCGGACGTCCTGGACGGCGTGACCTACGTCGGCCTGGTGCCGTTCCGGATGGTGGGCGTCGGATTCCTGCGCCTGCCCGGTGTGCCCTGGCTGGGCACCTTCCCGGAGACCAACGTGCGGCTGTACTCCGTGGACGGGGCCGGCCGGCGCGGCGTGGTGTTCCGCTCGCTGGAGGCGGCCCGCCTGCTGCCCGTGCTGACCGCGCGGGCCACGCTGCGACTGCCGTACCGATGGGCCCGGATGCGCATCGACCGGACCGGCGACCGGGTGCGCTACACGACGCGGCGACATCGCCCGGAGGGCCCGCCGAGGGGCGGCACGGTCGAGGTGCGCGTCGGCGCACCGGTGACCGACCCAAGCCCGCTCGAACACTTCGTCACCGCACGCTGGGGCCTGCACACCCGAGTCGCGGGCCGCACCCTCTACCTGCCCAACGCGCACCCGCGATGGCCGCTCCGCCGCGCCGAGTTGCTGCATCTGGACGACGACCTGGTCGCAGCCGCCGGCCTGCCCCGGGTCACCGGCGCACCGGACAGCGTGCTCTACTCACCCGGCGTCCCCGTCCGCTTCGGCCCACCCCTCCCGGTCGCCGCCGGCCCATCCACCGCGGGGAAGTAGCGTGCCGCGGTGACCGATACCTGGAGTACGCACGACATCGAGTTTCGTGACGACGTGGTCGTCAAGAGTTTCCGCTCGCGCGAGCGGGCGCAGCCGCTGCGCGAATGGCAGGCGCTGCACCTGCTGACCCGATACGCACCGGGCCTGGCGCCCGAACCGATCCGGGCGGACCTCGAAGGCGAGCCGCCCGTCATCGTCATGTCCCGACTGGAGGGTGTGCCGCTTCGCGGACGCGAACTCGACCGGAAGCGACTGAGAGCCCTGGCGGAGGCAGTCGGCACGATGCACGACGCGATCCCGCCGGAGGTGGTCCTGGCGCTGCCGGCCTGCACCTGGTACCCGCCCGTGGTCGAGGGCAAGGCGCGGTCGTGGAGTACGGGCGGTCGCGAACTCGGCCCGGACCCGACGGTGGCGCAGGCATTCGAGGCCGGACGCAGGTGGCTGGCCGATCGGGACCCGGCGCCGGAACCGGGGCCGGGTATCCGCCCGGTGTTCGGCCTGTCGGACGGAAACCTGGCCAACTACCTGTGGGACGGCACGCGGGTTCGCCTCGTGGACTTCGAGATCTCCGGGCGCAGCGACCGGGCGTTCGAGCTCGCGGAGATCGTCGAGCACATCTCGATGTGGCCCGGCGGCACCGAGGACGACACGACGTTCTTCCTGTCCTGCTTCGAACCGACCGATCCGGAGATCGAACGGCTACGGAACTTCCGGACCCTACTGGCCTTCATCTGGCTGCTGATGCTGCTGCCGGACAGCCCTGGCCACGACCGCAACCCACCCGGAACGCTGGAGCGACAGGCGGCACGACTCCTGGCCCACCTCGACCGAGTCGGGTAGTCCGCCGGTTCGCCCGCCACGGGGGACGTCCACCCGCGAAATCCGGCCGGCCGGTGTCGGCGTGGTGGAGTGAGGGCGGATGCCCGGACGGATCGTCCGTGCCGATCACATCCCCGAGGCGCCGACGCGCGCCGGTCGCCTCCGGACGCCGACCCCACGTCGGTCGCCCCACCGCCCCCACTCACGCGGTCGTCGCACCCCCACCGGAACCACGACGACCCAGCCGTGTGGTCTACCGGGCCATCCCCTCCCGCAGTCGCTCGACGTCCTCGACGTCCTTGGCCCGACGTGGGCGATGCGGCATCCACGTCGGTGTCATCAACTTGATCTCGATCTGCGCCTCGGGCGAGATGATCGGGCAGGACAGCCCGGCCAGCTTGCCCGGAGGCGCCTCCAACATCCCCTTCGGCCAGTGAGAACCCGCCCACGGCCCGCCGGCCACGATCACGTGACCGTCGGGATCGCGGGCCAGGAAGGCGAAGCCCAACTCGACTTCGCCCGTCGTGTAATCGAGTTGTTGCTCGGCGGGAGCCCGAGCCAGGCGAACGAATCCTCGCGCGGAGAACGCCGCGGTGAGCGCCGGGGCGTCCTGAGCCCACGCGAACCAGTCGACATCCACATGTTCCCGGGTTATCCGGCCCAGGAAGAAATCCATTGCCCATCCGCCACGCAACCAGACCTGTATACCCAACTCCCGGGCCAGATCCTGGACTTCGACGATCAGTGCGAGCTGCCGGTCGGCATCCGACGACACAGTCATGGGTTTACCGTAGAGCTCCCGCAGCTGCCCTGGCACGGTCTCGCCACGCCGTCATCCACCCGTGACCGAAAACGACCTTCCGCCGATCCTCGCGGGGGCGAGCCGCGGCCTCATCGGGTCCCGGCGGGCCCACGCGGGTCGATCGGGGCGAGGACTCCGAGTCGGTCCTCGATCGCCTGGGCGGCGAGCAGGCACAGGTCCTCCCGGAACGCGCGACCGACGATCTGCACTCCGGCCGGGAGCCCGTCGACCACCCCGGTCGGCACGGCCACGCCGGGCACACCCACGAAGCTGGTCACCGTGCACAGCCGCATCCCCGAGGCGACCCGATCCCGCCCGGCGCGATCGCGCGATTCCAGTCCCGGTTCGACCGGCGGCTCGGTGAACGAGGGGCCGAGCAACAGCGGGTACTCGTGCAGGAATTCGGCCCACGAGCGGCGGATGTTCAGCCACGTGCCGCTCAGCTTCACCAACTCGTCCGCGGTCGCGGGCGGGGTCTGCTCCATGGCCATCGCGATGTAGCGGTCGCCACCCTCGCCGAGCAGCGTGCGCACCATCGGCCATGTGGGCGCGAACTCGGTCACGGTGATCCGACCGTACGCCGCCAGCGCCTCGTCCAGCCTGGGCACGTCCGGCACTTCGCGCACGTCGTACCCGGCGTCGCGCAGCGCGGCGGCGGCGGTCTCGACGGCCGCGCGCACGGTGGCATGGACCCCGTGTCCGCCCGGGTCGCTCACCACCGCGACCTTGACCGGACCGGGGAGCGGCTCGCCGTAGGCGGGCACCGGCATTGCCCGAGGATCGCGCGGGTCCGTTCCGACCAGCGCCTCGTACGCCAGCCGCAGGTCGCCCACCGTCCGCGCCAGTGGACCGTCGGTGACCAGCATCTGGGACGCCGGACCGGGGTCGTCCGGGCCGAATACGCGATGGTCCGCGGCGAATCGGCCGGTGGACGGCTTGAGCGCGGCCACTCCGCAGAACTGGGCCGGCACCCGCAGCGACCCACCCGAGTCGTTGCCGAGCCCGAGTGCGGCCATCCCCGTGGCCACCGCCACCGCGTCGCCGCCGCTGCTGCCGCCCGGCGTGCGATCGCGGTTCCAGGGGTTGGCCGTGTCGCCGAACAGCTCGCTGCGGGTGTGCATTCCGGCCAGGATCAGCGTGGGAATGTTGGAGTGCCCGATCGGGATGGCGCCGGCCGCGCGCAGCCGGGCCACCGGCGGGGCGTCCGCGGGCGCCACCAGGTCGCGGAAGCGCGGCACGCCGAATGTGGTCGGCACACCCTCGACGGCGGTGGATTCCTTGACCGTGAACGGCACACCCGCGAGCGGGCCGAGCGCTTCACCGACGGCCCGCAGGCGGTCCGTGTGCGCGGCGGCCTCGCGGGCGCTCTCGGCCATGACCCGAGTGACCGCATTGACCCGCGGGTTCACTTCGGCGATCCGCTCCAGGTGGCTGTCCACCAGTTCGACGGCCGAGACCTGTCCGCCGCGTACCGCCGCCGCCTGTGCGGCGGCGGACATCCTCCACAGGGCTTCCCGCACGATGCGCACTCCTTTCCGTCCACGTTCCGATGCACTTGCATCGGAACTGTAGCCTGGGAACCGATACAAGCGCATCGGATAATCCGCATCGCACAAACGAGCGACGCGCAACCCCCAACGGCCGGCGCGCAGCCGTGGACGAGCCGACCGGACCGCGAACGAGCGAACCGGACAGGGAAAGGCGACCGGACATGCCCAAGCAGGTGGACCACGTGAGCCGACGCCGGCAGATCGCGGAGGCCGTCTGTCGGCTCGCCGACGAACGCGGCCTGGAGGGGGTGACCCTTCGCGACGTCGCCGCCCGGGCGCAGGTGTCGATGGGTGCCGTCCAGCGATGCTTCGCCACCAAGGAGGAGATGTTGGTATTCGCGCTCGGGCAGATCGGCGAACGCATCGGCGAACGGGTCCGGGCCCGGCTGATCGCCGGCCCGGCCCAGTCGGCCGGCACCGAACTGGGCCACGCGGTCACCGAGATCGCGCTCCTCGACCGGGAGCACCGGGCCGAGGCCAGGGTCTGGCTCGCCTTCGTCGCCCAGGCGGCCGTCAGCGACGCGCTCGCCGAGCCGCTGCGGGTGAACTACACAGCCCTTCAGGAGGCGTTCACCCACCTCGTCACGGCCGCCGCCGCCGACCGCCCCACCACCGACCGCGCCGCACCGCTGGACCCGCAGCGCGAGGCCCGAGCCCTCCTGGCCCTCGCGGACGGCCTCACCACCCACGTCCTGATCGGTCACCTCACCCCGGACCAGGCCCGGGACGTCCTGCACACCCACCTGGAAAACCTCTGGCACCGCCCGTCCCGGACCGACTGAACCCACCGCCGGCCCACGACCGCCGAGGTCGGCCACCCGTCACCCGCCCCGCCACGGCTCCCGTGACCCGACCTGGGGCGCATGGTGCTCGGCGGGGGATCGAAGACGCGCCCTAGCCTCGATCCGCCTCGGAACCGACCTCGTGCTCGCGGCGATACGCGCCGAGTTCCGCCGCCGTGGGTGGATTCGCGCCCGCCCGGGAGCAGGTGAGGGCCGCGACCACCGACGCGTCCACGAGCAACGCGCCGAGCGTCGCCGGGTCGAGGCGCCGGATGCCGGCGGGGCTCAGCAGGGCCCGGCGGCGAAGCGCGTCCAGGAGGCCGGCCGTGAACGCGTCGCCCGCACCGACCGTGTCCACCACCCGCACCTCCCGGGCCGGCGCCGTGGCCCGACCCGCGGCGCACACGCCGTACGAGCCGTCGGCACCTCGGGTGACCACCACCAGGCTCGGACCCAGTGCCAGCCACGCATCCGCGACGTCGGCGAAGTCCCGGGCCGGGTAGAGCCATTCGAGGTCCTGGTCGCTGACCTTGACCACATCCGACAGGGCCACCAGGGACTCGATCCGCTCCCGGGCCGGCCCCGGATCGCCCATCAGGGACGGCCGGCAGTTCGGATCGTAGGAGACCACCGCCCGCGCCTTCGCGTGTTCCGCCGCCAGGACGCGCCGCACCTGGTCCGCGCCCGGGGCGAGCGTCGCCGCGATCGAGCCGGTGTGTACACACCGGGACCCGGCCGGGACACCGACCGACTCGGGCAGGTTCCACACGATGTCGAAGATGTAGCTCGCCGCGCCCGACGTGTCCAGGTCGGCTCGTGCCACGCTCGTCCGACCCGCCGACCGGCTCTGCCGCGCCACCTCGACCGCACTCGCCGCCAGGTGCGCCGCGAGCAACTCGCCGTGCGGGTCCGACCCGTAACGGGTGATCAGGTGCACCGGCGCGCCGAGCCGACCCAGCCCCACCGCGACATTGGCCGGGCTGCCCCCGGGATGGGCGACCGGATCGCCGCCCCGGACGGATACGAGATCGATCAACGCCTCGCCGATCACGGTGATCATGCGGTTGCCTTCCTGGCTGAACCGTCGTTCGGATGCATGACGCACGAGCGGGCCCGGACCGGCCGGGCGCGGGCGCGCGGACCGCCGGTCACGGACCGACCTCGCCGGAGCCGCGCGGGATCAGCCGGGTGCGCATGTGGATGTGCTGCACCGGGGTCGCGTCGCCCGTGAGGCGACGGAACAACAGGTGCGCGGCGGCCTGCCCGATGCCGAACGGGTCCTGGGCGACCACGGTCACGGCCGGGCTGAGCATGTCCGCGAGTTCGAAGTCGTCGAAGCCGACCAGCGCGGGTTGTACCGGCGAACGACGAATCTCGCGCACCGTCTCCACCGTGAACCGGCTGTTGCCGCAGAAGACCGCCGTGGCCGGATCCGCCCCGCCGAGCATCGCCCGTAGCCACGCGCGCAGTTCCTCCCCGTACGGCGGCCCGTTGTACACCAGCCGTGCATCCGGTTCGATGCCCGCCTCGGTCAACGCCTCGCGGTAGCCGCGCAGTCGTTCGCGCGCGGTGAAGATCTCCAACCGGTCGCCGATGAACGCGATCCGCCGATGGCCGTGCCGGATCAGGTGGTCGACACCGTTCCGGGCGCCGCCGACGTTGTCCACCAGTACGGTGTCCGCCTCGATGTCGCCCGGTGGGCGGTCGACGAACACGCACACCATCCCGGCCTCGATCTCCGGCAGCAGGTAGCGGTGGCTGCCGCTGGCCGGGACCACGATCAACCCGTCCACCCGGCGGGCGCACAGCGCCAGGACGAGATCGCGCTCCTTGTCCGGATCCTCCGCGGACGACGCGCTGAACAGCACCGTGCCGTGCTGATGGGCGATGTCCTGGATGGATCGGGTCAGCGCCGAGGAGAAGGGATCCGCGGCGTCCTCCAAAACCAGGCCGATGCTGGAGGTGTGCCCCGAGCGCAGCTGCGCCGCGCTGTCGTTGCGGCGGAACCCGGTCTGCGCGACGGCCGCCCACACCGCCTGCTGCTTCACGGCGCTGACGTTCGGCTCACCGTTGATCACCCGCGAGACGGTCTTGATGCCGACGCCGGCAAGGGCGGCCACGTCCTTCATCGTGGTGCGACCGCGCCCACGCGGTCGCTCCGGGGTCGTCGGGCCGGCCATCGGGGTCCTACCTTTCGAGCGGCCGGGCTGGCACCCGGCACCCAGGGTGCGTTGTTCCCGAAGCGGGAGCGGGAAGTCGGTTCGGGCGGTGGTCGTCGGTTCAGCGGGCGGCCCGACGCAATGCCTCGGCGAGGGTCGGTGCGGACCCCAGCCGGGGCAGCAGGGTGGCCTGTACCGCGTGGTACGCGTCGGGTTTCCCCTGCCAGACGGTGGCCGAGGGCCGCGCGTCGGGGTCGAGTTCGTGATGCCAGCTGCCATGCTTCCGGTCCAGGAACACGGCGTCGGCATGCTCCCACCACGCTCGGTACCAGTCATCGTAGTCGGCGACCCCGGTGGCCCGCCGCAGTGCCGCCGCAGCCGCGATCGCCTCGGCCAGGACCCAGTGCATCCGGGTGCGGACCACCGGCCGTCCGGTCCAGTCGAGCGTGTACACGAAGCCCGGCCGGCCGTCCGCGTGACCGCCTTCGCGAACCGCCGCGGCGAACAGCGCCACCGCGTCGGTCCGCAGCCACTCGGGCGGATCCGGCAACGACGCAGCCAGGGCGAGCAGCAGCCGGGACCACTCGAACCAGTGGCCGACGGTGGCGCCGTACGGGCGGAACGGGTCGGCGGGACGGTCGCGGTTGTACTCGCGGCGCGGCTTCCAGTCCGGGTCGAAGTGCTCGATCAGACGCCAGTGGTTGCCCCGGGCGTGCTCGTGCACGACCCGGTCGGCGATGTGTAGGGCGCGGGTGCGCCATCGGTGCTCACCGGTGGCATCGGCGGCGGCCAGGAACGCCTCGACGGCGTGCATGTTGCTGTTCGCGCCCCGATACGCCTCGCCGGTGGTCCAGGCCCGGTCCCAGGATTCGGCGCACGCGCCCCGGTCGGCCTCCCAGAATCTGCGCTCGACGACGTCCAGGGCCTCGGCGAGCAGAGCGGGGGCGCCGCGATGGCCGGCGGCGCTCGCGCTCGCGGCGGCCAGCACGACGAACGCGTGGTCGTACATGCGCTTGCCGTCGAGGCGTTCGGCGTCGAGTACGGGCCGCCCGGACCGGTCCACCACGGGATGCCAGCCGCCGTGTTCGCGGTCCCGCAGCAGATCCGTCAACGCGGCGAGGCCGTGCGCCACGAGCGCCGCCGCCTCGTCCGTGTCGACATCGCCAAGAATGCCCGAGTCCGCGCCGCCGTTGCCCGCGCCGCCGGCCCCCCGCAATTGCGCCAACGCGAACACATGCGTCATCCGTGCCGTCACCCACGTGTGCAGCACCCCGTCCGCGACCGGCCGACCGGTGTCGTCCAGCCACCCGAACCCGCCCTCGGCCAATCGCGCGCCCCGGGCGAACCTGAGCAGTCGGTCGCATTCCGCGTCGAGCCACGCCGCGTGTTCGGGGGAGTCCCCCAGGGGTTCAGCCACCATGTGCCGCACACTCCCTCTGACATCGTTGTCATCCAGACCGTACTGGTCTCGCGACGAGCTGTCGACATCCCGGTCCTCGGCAACCACATCGACAGCTCGCCGCCCCGAGTCCGTCAGCGGTAATCGTCCTAATCCCCAACAGACCAGCGCGAGTTCCGAGTGGAATCCGAGATGCGCGAAACTCTTGACACTCGCCCACCGGGCCAGCACTGTACTGACACCGTTGTCAGACAGTCGGTGACATCGACCTCTCTCGTCGCCGTCCTGACACACGTGCGAACTCGTGGCGCCCCGGACCCGGCCGAGACGGCTCACGGGGAACGACCCGACAACCCGAAGGAGTTGGGCACGTGCAACCCCTGATCGAAGGCCGGGGCCTGGTCAAGCGGTACGGCCAGGTCCAAGCCCTGCGCGGCGCCGACTTCACCGTCTTCCCGGCCGAGGTCGTCGCGCTGATCGGTGACAACGGCGCGGGTAAGAGCACGCTCACCAAGACCCTCGCCGGCACCGAACGACCGGACGCCGGCGAGATCCTCTTCGAGGGCCGCCCGGTGAGCATGGAACGACCGACCGACGCCCAGGAGCTGGGCATCGAGACGGTCTACCAGGACCTGGCCCTGGCGCCCGACCTGGACGGCGCGGCCAACCTCTTCCTGGGCCGCGAACTGCTGCGCCGCGGCCTGGCCGGCCGGCTGGGCGTACTGGACAAGGCCACCATGCGCGAGCGCGCGATCGAGGCGTTCGCCCGGCTCGGTGTGGAGTTGCAGGACATCGACGCCCCGATCGGGACGCTTTCCGGCGGCCAGCGGCAGAGCGTGGCCATCGCCCGAGCGGTCGCCTGGGCGGACAAGGTGATCTTCATGGACGAGCCGACCGCCGCGCTCGGCGTGCTCCAGCGCGGCCGGGTGATGGACGTGATCCGCCGGGTCCGGGACAACGGCATCGCGGTCGTGCTGATCAGCCACAACATGCCCGAGGTGCTGTCGGTCGCGGACCGCGTCGAGGTGCTGCGCCTGGGTCGGCGCGTGGCGAGCCTGACCGCCGCGGAGACCACGGTGGAGGAACTCGTCGGTGCGATGACCGGCGCCCTGGACGGACTCGACACGCAAGGAGCGCCGGCATGAACCCGGACAAGACGGCCATCCCACCGGGGCGCCCGGACCCGGACCGGAAAGTCGACGGGCAACTCGCGGGTCGGGAGACCGCAGCCCGCCCGGAGGTCACGCGAGACGGCGACCACGCCTCCCCGGACGCCGGATCGTTCCTTCGCCGCGTGCTCTGGCGCCGGCTCGCCCGCAGCAACTCGTGGTGGACCTTCCTGGTCCTGATGGTGTTGGTGACCGCCTTCTCCATCATGCGACCCGAGGAGTTCCCCACCACGTTCAACCTGCGCAACGTGGCCACCGACGCGGCGGTGTTGCTGATCGTCGGCGTCGGCATGACCTTCGTGATCATCATGGCCGGCATCGACCTGTCGGTCGGCTCGGTCCTGGTGTTCGCCGGAGTCGCCGCGGCCAAGACGATGACCGCGGTCGCCGGGCCGGATGCCGGCTGGGGCGCGATCCTGCTCGGCGTACTCGCCGGCCTCGCCGCCGGTGCCGCGTGGGGCGCGTTCAACGGTTTCCTGATCGCCAAGGCGAGGGTGCCCGCGCTGATCGTCACACTCGGCAGCCTGGGCATGGCACTGGGTCTGGCCCAGGTGTTGACGGAGGGCCAGGACGTCCGGGGCGTACCCACCCGGTTCACCGACACGATCGGCAACGGGCGATTCCTGGGCATCCCCTGGCTGGTGGTGATCGCCCTGGTGGTCACCGCGCTGGGCGCACTCGCGCTGGCCACCACCCGATTCGGCCGGCGGACCTACGCGGTCGGCTCCAATGCCGAAGCCGCCCGCCGGGCCGGCATCGCCGTCGACCGGCACATGATCAAGGTGTACGCCCTGTCGGGCACCCTGGCCGGACTCGCCGGCGTGTTGTCCCTCGCCCGCTTCACCACCACCACCATCGGCGGCCACGCCAACGACTCGCTCGGCGCCATCGCGGCCGTCGTCCTCGGCGGCACCAGCCTGTTCGGCGGCATCGGCACCGTCGTCGGGACGCTGATCGGCGTCTTCATTCCCGCCATCCTGCAGAACGGCTTCGTCATCCTCGGCGTGCAGCCGTTCTGGCAGAGCGTGGCGGTCGGCGCCGTGCTGATCGCCGCCGTGTACGCCGACCAGTTGCGCCGCCGCGGCATGCAACGCCGTTGACCACCCGGGGCCGTCCCCCGGCAGCCCGGGCCCGACCGCCCGTCGCGGTCCGACCCGCCATCCGTCCCGGCCGCCGGCCGCCCCGCGGCCGATCGCTTCGCCCCACCACCGCCAGGAGGCACTGCCCGATGAAGACACCGACGTACGTCGCCGTGACCATCGCCCTGACCGCGGCCGCCGCCCTCAGCGGGTGCGGCAGCGACGGCGGCTCCGGGGGCGGGCGCAAGATCACCTTCGTCCAGGGCGTCAAGGGCGACGAGTTCTACATCTCGATGGCCTGCGGCGCACAGCAGAAGGCCAAGGAACTCGGCGTCAAGCTCGACGTGACCGGCGCGGACAAGTGGGACGCCTCGCTCCAGACGCCCGTGGTCAACGCCGTCGCCGCCAAGAGCCCGGACGCCGTACTGATCGCGCCCACCGACACCCAGGCCCTGCGTCAACCCGAGCAGCAGCTCAAGTCCCGCGGCGCGAAGGTGATCGAGGTGGACACCAAACTCGACGACGGCTCGATCCGGGAGACCGCGATCTCCTCCGACAACGAGCGCGGCGGCATGCTCGCCGCACAGACCCTGGCCAACCTGGTCCAGGACCGGGGCACGGTGGCGGCGATCAGCGTCAAGCCCGGCATCTCCACCACGGACGCCCGCCTGAAGGGCTTCGAGACCGAGATCAAGAAGCACCCCGGCATCACCTACCTCGGCGTGCAGTACAACGACGACGACCCGGCCAAGGCCGCCTCCATCGTCACCTCGACGATCGCCTCGCACCGCGACCTGGTCGGCGTCTTCGCGGCCAACGTGTTCAGCGGCGAGGGCGCGGCCACCGGCATCGAACAGGCCGGCAAGGCCGGCCAGGTCAAACTGGTCGCCTTCGACGCCACCCCGAAACAGGTCGAGGCCCTGCGCAAGGGCTCCATCCAGGGCCTGATCGCCCAGAAGCCGTTCGACATCGGCTCCCAGGGCGTCGAACAGGCGGTCGCCGCACTCGACAAGAAGCCGGTCCCCAAGACCATCTCCACCGACCTGGTCGCCGTCACCAAGGAGAACGTGGACCAACCCGAGGTGAGCAAGTACCTCTACAAGGGCGCCTGTTGAGCCCAGCCACCGCCCGCCCGGCGCCCGACGGCGCGGGCCGATCCGCTCCGAATCCCCGACGGCCCGCCCACGTCCCGACGCGCGACCGGCCCCGGCCCCCCCGGGGCCGGCTCGCGACAGACCGGCGGCTCGGTCCCGAGCTCGCGAGTCCGTGGCCGGACGCGCGAACGGCCCCGTAGAGAGGTACGGGGCCGTTGTCACGCGACTTCACCGTGCGCCCGCGTGCCCGCCTCCGGCGCTGCGCCGGACCCGGCCGGGGTTCGGTGCGCGGGCATGGCATCGGGTGCGTCGCACGGTGCCGGCGGGGGAGTGGTGGTCGCCCGCCGGGTCGCTACTTGATGACCGTGGTCAGCGGTCGCTTGTCCTCGCGCTCGATGATGCACGCGGCCTGGTGGTTGCCGTGGTTCCAGGACTCCATGTCGAGCGGGTACGAGAACGAGAAGGTGATCTTGGGCGAGGCGGGCTGCCGGTCCACGATGGGGCCGATGTACTGCTCACACAGCTCGCTGACCTTGTCCTCGTAACCCGGCGTTGCCGGCGTGACCGTCGCCGGCAGGTCGAACGCCTTGCCGACCTGGCCACTGTGCGGCTTGGTGCAGGCGACGTCCGTGGTCTTGGCGCCGTCCTGGTTGATGCATTGGCCGGTCTTGTACGTGAAGGCGTCGATGACGTCGGCCGTGGACGTGCCGGAGGCGGTGCCGGTGGGCTTCGTGGTGCCGCCCGGCTTGCCGGACGGGCTCGTGGTGGCCTTCCCCGTGGGTGATGCGGTCGAAGGGACGACGGGAGTCTTGCTGCCCTTGTCGTCCTTGTCGTTGCCGAGACAGCCGGACAGCAGTGCGGTGGCGGCGACGACTCCGGCCACGGCCGGCGCGATCACACGCAGGCGGTGGGAGGTGGGCATGTGGGACACAACCTTTCGCTTTGGGACGCCCAAGATCCTGTCGCGATCCCTCACCGAAACGTCGAGGGAAACGGTGCTTGATTTTTTGCGAAGCCGAGGGAATCAGGTCCCTCGTCGTTCACCGTCCGGCACACCCGTTTCCGATCCGCTGCAATCCTCGTATGTCGGCGCCGCCCACACCAGCCCCGCGCGGGAAGTTCGTGGCCCACCGGAAGGTGCGATCCGCCGCACCGCCACCCCGACCACTTGGTCGCGGTGCACGAAGCCGTACGCGCGCGAGTCCCAACTCGACGCGGCGTTGTCCCCCAGCACGACCAGGGCGCCCGCGGGCACCGCTTCCCCGGCGGCGTCGCGCAGCACCGGGAATTGCTCCACCGGCACCGGATCGCCCGCCACCGCCACCGCGCGTTTGACCATCAACCGGCCCTGCGGCGCCGGCGCCAGGTCGATGCGCTCCGGGATCGCGGCGAGTGTCGCCGGATCCGACTCCCGCAGACCCGGCGGCAGTCCGGCCACCACCGGCGGATGGGGGACGCGTACGACCACCACCTGACCGGCGCGCACCCGCCCGGTGCGGCGCACCAGCAAACGATCGCCCGGGAAGAGCGTGGGCTCCATGCTCGGGCCCTCGACCGCGGCCACCAGGTAGCGCCGTTGCACCCACAGCAGCGCCGCGACGCCGATGCCGGCGCTCGCGAGCACGGCCGGCCCGACCCGTCGAGTGTTCACTTCGCCTCCTGGTAGCCGGCCGCCTGGAGCCGGAACAGGCTCGCGTAGTGGCCCTCGCGGTCGAGCAACACCTCGTGCGGGCCCTGTTCGACGATCCGGCCGCCGTCCAGGACCACGATCAGGTCCGCGTCGCGCACCGCGCCGAGCCGGTGCGAGATGAGCAGGCTGGTGCGTCCCTCGCGGTGTTCGCGCATCCGGGTGTGCACCTCGTGCTCGGCCTGCGGGTCCAGGCCCGAACCGGGCTCGTCCAGGATCATCAGCTCGCGCCCGCCGCGGACGAACGCCCGGGCCAGGGCCAGGCGTTGCCACTGGCCGCCGGAGAGCACCACGCCGGTGTCCGGGTCCTCCTTGTCGGCCTCGCTGAAGAACATCCGGGTGAGCAGCGTGTCGTAGCCGCGCGGCAGTGCGGCGAGCCTGTCGTGGATGCCCGCGCGTTCGGCGGCGGCCTCGATCCGGGCCCGGTCCGTGAGACTGTCCGCGTCGCCGAGGGCGATGTTCTCCGCGGCGGTCATGTCGTAGTTCATGTGGTCCTGGAACACCGCGCTGATCCGCCCGCGAAGCTCGGCCGGCGGGATGTCGCGCAGGTCCACGCCGTCCCAGGTGATCCGCCCGCGGGTCGGGTCGTACATCCGGCACAGCAGTTTGACCAGCGTGCTCTTGCCCGCGCCGTTGAGCCCCACCAGAGCCAGCGCCCGACCGCGCGGAATCCGCAGGTCGACCCCGCCCAGCACCCAGGGGTGGTCGTCGCTGTAGCGAAACCACACGTCGTGGAACTCGATGCCCACGCCGGGCCTCGGCGCGGCCGGGGTCTCGGTCGCCGAGGCCAGATCGGGTTCGGCACGGGCGACCGCGACGTAGTGGGTCAGGCCGAGGAGTTGTCCGTGTGCGGAGGCGATCGAGGAGACGAGTCGGTCCAGGGCCGCCTGGATGCCGCCGACCGCGGCGACGAACATGGTTACGTCGCCGACGCTGAGCGTGCCGCGCCGGGCAGCGGCGATGGCCCACCACAGGCCGCCGCCGGCGACCGCGGCGCCGAGCGCGCCCAGTACCGCCTGGGTGGCGAACTCGCGCAGGTCCATTCGGCGTTCGGCCTCGTTGGCGCGGCGGCGCTCGCGCATCATCCGGGTGCGCAGGAAGGGGCCGACGCCGAAGAGACGGATCTCGGTGGCCGCCTCGACATCGGTCAACAACCGGCTGTAGAAGAACTCCCGACGGTGCACCTGCTCGAAGTCCCACTGCATGGCGGCGCGCAGTCGGGACAACCGCAGTTCGGCGACCAACACGGGCACGGCGGCGAGCAGGACCAGTGCGGTCATCATCGGGCTGAGGATCAGCAGCGAGGCGACGAAGCCGAACAGCGTCAAGGCGCCCTGGAGGGTGCCGCCCGCGCCGTCCACCAGGACGCCGAAACTCGACGTGCTGCTCTGGCCCAGGCGCAACCGGTCCAAGAACGCCGGGTCCTCGAACCGGCGCAGTCCCACCTGGCGTTCGGCCGCGGCGAACAGGCGGTCGGTGCCCACGACGCCGGTGGCCCGGCCGATCTGGGCGCGCAGGTAGCGGCCGATGCCCGGCAGCATGGTGGCGACCAGTCCGGTGACCGCGAGCGCGATCGCCAGGCCGCCGATCGCGCCGTGCCCGCTGGTGAGTCGGTCGATGACCAGCTTGGTCAGCCACGCGATGGTGATCGGCACGCCCGCCGAACCCAGGGTCACCGCCAGCGACCCGACCGCCTGGGCGGGGGCCGCGTGGAAGGTGAGCGACACCGCCTCGCGGGCGGCGGCGAACAGGTCACGGGCCGAAATCCGTGGGCTCACGCGTGCGCTTCGCTGGGCCGATGGGTGGTGGGCAGATCGGTGTCGGGCAGATCCGTCGTCCTCAGGCCGGCCGCCACCACCCGCCGGTCCGCGCCGAGCAGGTACATCGCCGGCGTCCAGGTATTGCGGAAGGCCGCCTGGACCACCCCGTCGTGCTCCTCCACGATCACCCGGGCCACCGGCGTCAACAGCGCGAGCAACTCGGCGTCGTCGCCGGCGATCACCGCCAGCGCGCGCTCTCGGCCCAGCGCGCGGGCCCGCTCGGCGAAGCGCGGTGCCTGCACGTGGCAGGGCTCGCAACCGGCGGAGAAGAACCCGACCAGCCCGCCGACGTCGAGGTCGCCCACCTGCTCGCCGGTGATCGTGGTGGCCGTGAACACGCCGGGACGCATGCCGGGCCGCAGCTCCATCGGCGGCCCCGAGGAGTGCGCGGTCTGCGGTTGTTGTCCGCGCAGCCTGCGCAGTACGCCGAGCAGGAGCACCAGGTTCAACGCGGTCACCAGGCCGATGAGCACGACCGCGACGACAAGTATGGGCATCAGGCATTCCTCGCGAACAGGTCGACGATGTCGTCCAGGGAAATGATCAGGAGCGCGCCGACCAGCCCGACCACCATCGCGACGGCACAGCCGGCGAGCGGGGGCAGCAGGTCGGCGGAGGAGCCGACGCCGGTCGCCGACAGCCCGGCGATCGAGGCGGCGAGCAGGACGCCGTTGCGCACCAGATGGCGCGGGCCCAACGGCGCGTCGGAGGCGCCGAAGCAGCGGCAGGAGGAGCGCCGACCCCGGCGCAGCGCCGCACCGATGGCCGCGGTGAACGCGGCGAGCAGGACACCGGCGATTGCGAAGCCCGGGCCGCGGGTCGGCGGGACCGGGACGAGCACGGGGACCGAGATTTCCCCGGCGACCACCGCGTACCCGATCGGGCGGGTGGATCCGGCCCGCATGGGCACCAGGCCCGGTATCGAGTCGACGAAGCCGTCGAAATCGCGGAGCTTGGTGACCGCGGAGGCCGCGAATACGAGGCCGATCAGACAGGCACAGCCCACATATATGTAGCCCACGGCTATCCCCCCTTTTTGGCGCGCGGAAACGGCGGGCGGCGAAAGTTCGCCGCCCGCCGTCGAGTCCGGCAGGATCGCCCAACACATTTCGAGGTCGCCACTACACGCAAATTCGCCGGATTCGTGGTGACGAAGATACGTGTCGTACTACGCCGAACGCAGTTGTCGATGCGATCCTTCGCGGCGACCACCTTGTGGGTGGTCCGCCCCGATAACGACGGCGCGATAATAAATCCCGCGGCGGTCAATCCCGCTGCGCGATATTGCATCGCGGAATATCACCAACGACCGCGATGGGCGGAGGCGGACGAACCCCGCCCATCGACGGCTCCCGGGCCGAGGTCAGCAGTTGCCCACGCGCGTGGTGGTGCAGCCTTCGTCCTTGCAACACTGGTACAGGAAGAGCACACCGCCACCGCAGAAGTAGGTGTTGCTACAGCCTGCCTCGACCGTGGCCTTTTGGGTCAGACGGTTCAACAGGCGATCGGCGAGACGCATCATGACGTCTCCTCTCCCGGCCGGGTGGGCCGTTTGGATTGGTAATCGGATTATTGCCAGTCCCGCTTTTTATTCGCAAGACCCAAATCACCAACCATCGGAGATGATCAAGGAAAGGCCGGCGCGGTCAATTCCCGACGGCGTACGACCGCGAATCGGCTCGATTCGCCGAATCCGGCGGATAGGCTCGATATGTCGCTTCCGATCCGTCCGGGCGCCGATACACGTGTGACACACGCGTCGATGCCCGGGAAATGGCCCGCCCGCGCGGATATGGCGGGCCTACGGGACGAGGTGGGCGAAAACCACGACGTTGCCGGAGTAGTGGCTCTTCCTGCTGTAGGTGCCGCCGCAGGTGAGCAGGCGCAACTCCGGCCGGGGCGCGTCGCCGAACACGCGCGCGGTGGGGAACTCGTTCCGGGCGAACACCTCGACCCCGTCCACCACGAAGGCCGCGACGCTGCCGTCCTCGCGATCGATCTCGATCCGGGAGCCGCGCGGCAGCGCGCCCAGCGGATAGAAGACCGCGGGACCGGCGGCGGTGTCCACATGGCCGGCGATCGAGGCCGTGCCCTTCTGGCCGGGCGTCACGCCGCCCTGGTACCAGCCGGCCAGGTTGCGATCCCCCTGCGAGGGCACGTCGATGCCGCCCGCCTGGTCCAGGCCGACCCGGGCCAGCGGGGCCGAGATGCCCAGCTCCGGAATCCGGATCCGGGTCGGGATCGAGGCACGCATCGGCGGCGCGTCCGGCGGCGGGGGCGGCCCCTCGGAGGGCGGCGCGGGTGCGGGTGGCGCTGCGGGATCGGCGGCCTGCGCCGCGGGATCGGCGGGCGTCGCCGGCGGCGCGATCGGCACCGCGGCTGCGGCAGGCGGGCGCGGCGGCGGTGCGGAGGCGTCGTATCCGGCATACAGAAGACTGGTGCCGCCGATCGCCAGCACGCCGCTGGCCGCCGCCCAGAGCAGGCGGCGGCCACCGGTTCGGTGCTGCCGATCCGCGGCACTCACGGGTGCCTCGGGTGCGGAACGGGACATCGGTCAGGCGAGGTTCGAGGTGCGGCGGCGCAGCGCGACGAAGCCGGTACCGGCCGCGCCCGCGAGCACCAGACCGCCCACCACGCGCAGAGCCGGGTCGCCGTACTGGATCCCGCCGAACCCGGCCGTGGACGCCATGGTCGGCGCGCCGCCCATCACGTGCAGGCTGCCGATCAGCTCCTGGCCGTCGCCGCAGACCACCTTGACCTCGTAATCGCCGGTGGGCACGTCCTTGATGGTGGCCTGCCCCTTGACCTCGTCGCCGCTGCGGTTGAGAGTGACCACGGTCGTGAACGCGTTCGAGGAAGCGGTTGCCGTATTCGCGGTGCAGTGCTTGTCATCCGACAGGAGCACCGTGTCGCCGGGACGACCGGAATCGGCCTGCATCGGCGTGGCGGCGAACGCCGCGCCTGCCGAACCGCACACGGTGAGACCGACGATGGTGCCGACGACTGCGAGACGGGCACAGCGCATTTCGTCCTCCAATGGACGTGCAGACAATGGACATGCGGAACCGAACCCGTCGAACCGGGTCACAGGGGGAGCTCCGCTACAAGGAACGTAGGAAGCCGCCCCACCCCCCGCCACCGCTGGCCGCCGAACGGTGGATCACGTCGGGCGTGGGGGTGGAATGGGGCCACCCGAGGGTTAGCGGGTGTCGTCAACCTCCGCCTCGCCCACCTGACGGGCCGCCATCGCCGCCGATGTCGTCCGCCATCGGCGGCACCACCGTCTCGTGCACAATCCCGCCGGCGAGCACCGCTCGCGGCACGTCCTGGGGTACGTCCAGCCCCCGAAGCGCCTCGGCGATGCCGCACGACGTGCTCGCTCGCCGGGCGGGCCCGGGGCGCTCAGGCGCCGGGCGCGTCCGACGGCGCCGCGAGAGCGGCCAGATCCTGGTGCAGCAGGCCGGCCGCCCGCAGCGCGCAGGCGACCCGGGCCAGGTCGGCACCGGCCGTGACCGGTACCACGGTGCGCGCCCGGGCATCGGCGGAGCGCGCGAACGGACCGAGCACGTTGCGGGCGCCGGTCTCCACGAACACCTCGATCCCGCGCTCGCGCAACGTGGTCACCGCATTGCGGTAGCGCACCGGGTGCCGCAACTGGCCCACCACACCGTCGCGGAGCTCGCGCTCGTCGGCGTAATCCCGGCCCAACAGCGGCGACAGGACCGGATAGCGCGGAGCCCGGAAGTCGACGTCCGCCCCGAGCCGGCGCCACTCGGTGGCGGCCGACTCGCGCAGCCGGTTGTGGAACAGCGTGCGCACCGTCAACGCCTTGGACACCACCGATCTGCGCTTCGCCAACGCCGCGAACGTGGCCAGCGATTCGTCGGGGCCGGAGACCACGGTGTGCTCGATGGAGTTGTCACAGGCCAGATCGAGCCCGGGCAACTGCGCCGAGCACAACAGTTCGAGCGTGTGCCCCGACGCCAGGCGCAGGGTGAGCAGACCGCCCGGATCACTGGTATGGATCGTGCACGCCGCCGCCCGGGCCAGGTACAACCGGGCGCCGTCTCCCGCCGTGTACACCCCGGCCGCGGCCAGCGCCGCCGTCTCGCCCAGGCTGTGCCCGAGCAGCACGTCGGGTCGAATCCCGAAGTCGCCTTCGAGCAGTCGGAACGCGGCCAGCGCACCGGTGTAGATGGCCAGATGCAGGGACAACTCGTGCCGGTCCATCAACTCGTGGGCATCCGGTGCCTTGGGATCGATGAGCAGACGCGAGGGCGAGAGCGTGGCCCGGTCGCCGACCGCGTCGTCGACCTCGGCCAGGGTGTCCCGAACGGCGGGCCGATCCTGGAGCCGGCGCAGTGAGCCCGGCACATAGGAGCCAACGCCGGGCATGATGATCGCGGTGCGTGGCACGCTCACGGAGACTCTCCCTTGGCTCTCGGTGGTCTCTGCTGCCATGGCCGGGAGGTTTACGAACCCCGGCCACGGGTCAGGGGGTGAATCCGGAGAGCGACGGTATGGACGCGCCGTGCGATCTCGCGGATCCGCCCCGCTCATGACGGAAACCCGGGCTCGCGTGAAGGGGGCGCGCGTCCGGGCCGGATCGGGACGGGGGTTGGTCGGCGGGGCTTTCGTAGCGGACCGGGATGCGGTGTCCGTGGCGGGCCGGGATGCGAATGGCCCCGGCGGATCGGGAGACGGGTGACCCGGCGGACCGGGTGGGGACCGTCCGTCGGGTTGTGTTCGCTGTGGTCGGGACAAGGGCTCGTTCCCAGGAGAGTCGAGCCGGCCAGGGAGCGCAACCGCGCCCGGTGCCGCGCGCTCGCGCCCGGCATCGATCCGCCGTCCGGACGGGCGGGCAACTCATGTGGTGTCGACGGAAGCTGACTCCAAGTCAGTCCGCCCCGCCGGCGGGCATTCGGCGGCGTTCGCACCGCCGTTCGGGGGTATTCCATCCGGGTGGTTCGGGCACGACTCTCCCGCGCCGATTCGGGTGGCCGCCGACGCCTGCCCGTCGCCTCCGGCCGCCTCGATCGTTGGGCCGAACGTGATGAATCCCAGTCGCGTACTGGCCGCCGGACTCGTCTCGGCCGCCGCCCTCGTCGCATCCGCACCCGCCGCGCTCGCCACCGAGGAACCCAACACCGGCATCACGGTCGTGTTGACCGGCGACGACCACTACGTGGCCGCGGACGACGTCGTGGTTCGGCAGAATCCCACCGAGCAGTCCGCCGTGGTCGAGATCGCCCACCACGGCGACGTGTTCACCGTGCACGACCCGCGCATCCCGGACGTGGACGCCGGCCGGGACGACGCACGCCGGTGGCTGGAGGCCGGCAATCGACGCACCGGCGCCCACGGGTACGTACAACGTGGCCGCCTGCCCGCCGAATCGGCGCGGAGCACGGCCGAGCATCCCGGAGCGGGGCAGGGGCCGGCGGGGCATGGGGCGGTTGAGGGCGGGGCGGCCGTGTCGGCCGTCGAGGGGCCGTCGGGGGTCGGGCGCGCGCCGGTTGGCGAGGGCGCGTCGGCCGCCGAGGGCGCGGGCTCGGCGGGCGTGCCGGGAGGGCGTGTGCCTGCCGTCGAGGGCGCGGGGCCGGCGAAGGTACGGGAGTGAAACGAGGCCGGCGGTGCGAACCCGGCCCGGGCGACCCTCGCGAGCGCAACGATTCGGGTCGGCGCCGCACGATCCTTGCCCGAACGCGTGTGCATATGCTGGCGGGGCCGTGAACCGGACGCGTGGCCCGGCGGCGCCGGCGGGAGGAGTGGCCTGATGAAGGTTGGCGTCATCGGTCTGGGCGACATCGCCGAAAAGGCATACCTGCCCGTCGTCTCGACCCTGCCGGACTTGGACCTGCACCTGCACACCCGCACACCCGCGACGCTGAGCCGGGTCGCCGAGACCTACCGGGTGCCGGTCGAGCACCGGCACGCCGACCTGGAGGGGTTGCTCGCCGAGGGGCTGGACGCCGCCTTCGTGCACGCGGCGACCTCGGTGCACCCCGAGATCGTGACCCGGCTGATCGAGGCGGGCGTGCCCACGTACGTGGACAAGCCGCTGGCGTACAGCCTGGACGAGAGCGCGCGCCTGATCGACCTGTCCCGGGCGCGCGGCGTCGGCCTGATGGTCGGCTTCAACCGGCGTCACGTGCCCGCCTACGTGGAGAGTCGCGCATTGCCGCGCGACCTGATCGTGATCCGGCGCAACCGCGTCGACACCGCACGCGAACTGCGTACGGTCACCTTCGACGACCTGATCCATGTGATCGACACGCTGCGCTTCCTGGCGCCGGGCGAGATCGAGCACGTCGATGTGCGGGCCCGGGTCGTGGACGGATTCGCTCAGCACTTCGTGCTGCACCTGTCCGGCGCGGGCTTCAGCGCGATCGGCATGCTCAACCTGCGCAGTGGGTCGAACGAGGAGATCCTGGAGGTTTCCGGCCGGGACGCCACGCGCGAGGTGTACAACCTGGCCGACGTGGTCGACCACCACCACGGCCGCCCGACCACACGCCGACGCGGCGACTGGACCCCGATCGCACGCCAACGCGGCATCGAGCAGGTCGTGCTGACCTTCCTGGACGCGGTCCGCACGGGCATATTCCCCGACCTGGACGACGCGCTGCGTACGCACGAACTGTGCGAACTGGTGGTCGGCGAGGTGGAGAAGCAACTCGGCTGACATCTCGGCCGAGTGGATTGGGCGGGGTTCGGGCGGGCGCGGTGCGGGCGAAGGCGGGTGCGGATCCGTCGTGGTGCCGAGGGCAGGGGTGCCGCGCGGCCGAGGGTCGGCCGGATGTGGTGGCCGGGCCGGGCCGGGTTCGGTGGTTGGTGGTGGGCGGGTTGCGTGATGTGTCGGGTGAGGAGGGGGAGCAACTTGCGGGCGGAGTTGATACCGCCGGTCGTCGATCCGGGGCGGCAGGCCGAGGTGGCCGCCGAGATCGAGCGGATCGGTGAGCTGATCCGGGGTGATGGCGGATCGGGCGCCGCGGTGGCTGCGATGGCTGCCTTTCGGGTGGCGACGGGGCACGACTACCGGATCGGGGACTTCGTCGAGTACCACGCATCGCGCACGCTCGCGGAGTTCGCCTTGGAGGCGGCTCGACCGGCCTGGCCCAGGGTTGCCGACGTCACCCGGGCGGAACTGGTGGAGATCGTCCGGCGGATCCTGGCCGGCGATGCCGAACTCGACTGGTATCTACTGGTGTTGACGGCGAACGTGCCGCACCCGGCGGTGAGCGACCTGATCTTCGGGTGGCCGGCGCAGGTGGCCGGACCCCTCGGATCCGACGATGATCCGCTCGGCTCCGCCGAGGAGATCGTCGACGCGGCGTTGGCTCATCGTCCGATCGTGTTGTGAAGCGGACGAGGGTTCGCGATCGGCTGCCGCGCGCTCTCGGGCCGTTCGGGGACAGGTGAGGGCGATGCGTCGGTCCTCGTGGGTGGCCCCGGGCCTTTCGTCGGTTGGCTCGAACCGATCGTCGGCTCGAACGGCGCCCGGATGAGGCTTCGTTCGGGCGCGGCAGCGGTCTTGTGGCGCCGGTCGGGCCGTCGCGCGGGTGTTGCCCGACGGGCCGACACCGGGATGCCCTCCCGAACATTGCCGGACAACGGCGGCCGGCCGCCGGGCGGTCTTCGACGCGGGGTTCGGGCAGGATCGCCGTTGCGGCGAGCATTCGTTCGACGGCAGCAGGCCCGGCGCCTTCGGCCGCTCGGTCCCGGCAAGGGATTGCTCAGCCGGTTGTTCGTGGCGGATCTGCGCCGGCGGCCAGGAGGGCGGCCACGGTCTCCGGGTAGGGGCCTCTGGCCGCCCAGTCGATCGGGGCGTGGCCGGTACCGTGGTCCTCGCGGAGATCGGCATCGGCACCGTGTGCGAGCAGCGCGCGGACGGTGTCGGTGTGGCCCCAGCAGGCCGCCGCGCACAGCGGGGTGCCCTCGGAGCCGGTCCCGCTTTCGGTGTCGGGCGCTGCGCCGGCGCCCAGGAGGAGCAGGACCACGTCCGTCGCTCCGTGTACGGAGGCCGCGTACAGCGGGGTGGTTCCGTATCGGTCGGCCCCGTTCGGATCGGCGCCGGCCCGGAGTGCGGCGGCCGTCTCGGCCGGCCGGCCCAGACCGGCTGCGCCCACCAGCAGCCGTGACAGTCGTTTGCGCTCGCGATGGTTCACGCGGCCGAGGGTAGTGGGCCGGTCGCGAACGTGCCCTCGAATATCGCCGCGTTCCGGGTGCGGGTGTGGAGGTTGTCCGGGCCGGGTCCGTGGGCGCGCCTCGCCGTTGGGTCGGATCCTGTCCGTGAGTCGTGTACCGCCCCCGTGGGTCCGCATTCCGTCCGTGGATCGCGTACCGCCTCGCGGGGCGCCGGCCGCTCAGTGGGTGGCGTCCGCCGCGCCGCCGGGTCGGTGTCGGCGGGTGGCGCGGGTTGCGGCGATTTCGGCGGATACATCCACCCAGGTGCTGCCGTACTCGCGGTCGAGGCGGTCCCGCTCGTCCTGGGAGAGGCGTTCGAGCGCCGGCAGCAGATCGCGTTGCTCGTGCACCAGGAGGCCGTCCATCGCGGACGCGGCGTCCTGTGCCTCGTCGTGGAATCCGGGGCCTTCCGGGCCGAGCTGCTCGGCCGAGTCGAGGAAGCCCTCGATCCGGCGGCTCTGCGCGATGGCGTCGTCGACGTAGCCGCTGCGGTGGCCGTCGGCGTCCCGCACCGCCGGATACAGCACGCGCTCCTTGGTCGCGAGGGTCACCCGGATCGCGTCGTCGGCCTCGTCGAACAGGGCGACGGTGCTCTGCGGGGTGGCCCGCCACCGGCGGATCAGCTCACGAAGGTTGCGGTTGTCCAGCACGGCTGTCTCCTTGCGCGTCGACTCGGCTCACGCGGCCGTCGGCGCGGGCCGGCCGCGACCACATCCCGTGCCACTGCCCTTTTCGAGCCGGATCATCCCTTGGCCACCACACGGAAGGGATGCCCGTCCGGGTCGGCCGATACCACGAAGTCGGGGTCGTCCGGGTAGTCCCACGGCAGGTTCTCGGCGCCGAGATCGAGCAGACGGTGTACCTCGCCGGCCTGGTCGTCGGCGTACGGGTCCAGGCGCACCCGGACCGGTTCGGTACGCTCGCGGACCTCGCCCACTCGGAGGCTGAGTCGTTCCGCGCTGTCGGTCGCGGCGGGGTCGGTGTCGCCGTTCGCGGTGGTGCCGGGGTGGAAGCTCGGGTCGATCAGGACCACGAAGTCGGTGTCGGGGCCGACCGCGTCGCGGGTGCGCAGGCCGAGCGCGGTGGTCCGAACGCGACGGCGCGCGGCAGTTCGGCGGTGGTGAGCACGGGAGGTCCGATACGAAGGGTCATGGCGCGACATCCGCCCGTTCGATGGGATTCGAGGCCGGCTCCGGTCGCGGAACGCGAAGGCGCCAGGCGGCTGCGCAGTCGGTCGACGAGCCGGCAGGGTGGGGCAAGTGACTGAGCCATCGCGTAATCGACTCGCCAGGTCCTTCGTCGCCACCACTGTCGCCACCGCCATGTTGCTGGTCGCGGCGGCCTGTTCGTCGGACGATCCGGTCGACTTCAAGGACGGCGACCGGTCGGATTCCGTCGACGGGACGCTCGGACGGGACTTCGCCGAGGCCACGTTGCAGCCGGAAACCTCCTTGGCGGCATCGCAGTTGACGGCAGCGGCGACGATCGTTCGCAAGCGGGCGAGTTCGGGTGGCCTGCCGGTGAAGAATGTGACAGTGCGGGACGGCACCTTGGTGGTGCGCGTCTCGTTGACCAAGTTCGGCGCCGATACGAAGCAACGACTCGCGGCGATCGTCGGGACCGGACGGCTGACGGTGCGTGCGGTGAGCAGTGTGACGCCGTTCCCGCCCGGGACCGCGGGGCCGGGGACGCCCGGAACCGACACCACCCCCATGGGCGGATCCGAGTGCGGGGACTCGTCGGCGTCTGGGGCGGACCCGGCGGGTTCGGAAGTCAGGGCGTGCGACGACAAGTCGAAGGAGAAGTACGTACTGGCGCCCGCCGTGATCACCGGGGCCGACGTCGCCGGGGCCGAGGCCAGGGCGCCGGAAGCGGCCGGCCTGGGCTGGACCGTGGCCGTCAAGTGGACGAACAAGGGGCAGGACGCCTTCACGCGGCTCACGATCGAGGCCGCCGGCGGTCGGCTGCCGACCAATCGCATCGCGATCGTGTGCGATGGCAGGGTGCTGGTCGCGCCGAGCGTGCAGTCCGGGATTCCGGGCGAGGCGGTGATCTCCGGTACGTACGACGAGGCCGACGCTCGGCAACTCGCCGGGACCATCGACGGTGGAGCGCTGCCCACCGGGTTCAGGATCGCCTCGTACGTGGAGGGGCAACCGGGAGCCGGGAACGAAGGTGGGTCGCCGCGACCGGGACCGACTGTGACAGGCTGACGAGAGTCTCGGGGCGAGTTCGGCGACCTGGTGCGGGCGTTCCACGCACGAAGGCCATCCGGATGGCCGTCGGCCCGCCGAAGTCCCCCTCCCCGAAGGACCGAAGGACCCACCCATGACCTCCCGATCCCCTTCCCCGTCGCCAACTTCCTCGGAGTCCTCGAATCCCCCGAAGTTCCCACAGCTTCCATATCCCGCCATCGAGCCGTACGACCACGGGATGCTCGACGTCGGCGACGGCAACCACGTGTACTGGGAGACCTGCGGCAATCCGGAGGGCAAGCCCGCCCTGGTCGTACACGGCGGACCGGGGTCCGGCTGTTCGACGGGAGTGCGGCGACTGTTCGATCCGCAGTGCTATCGAGTCGTGCTCTTCGACCAGCGGGGATGCGGTCGCAGCACCCCGCACGCGAGCGACCCCACTACGGACATGCGGTTCAACACCACCGAACACCTGCTCGCGGACATGGAGCGACTACGCGAACACCTCGGACTGGACAGGTGGTTGCTGTACGGCGGTTCCTGGGGCTCGACGCTGATCCTGGCGTACGCACAGCGCCACCCCGAACGGGTGGCGGAGATCGTCATCCCCGCCGTCACCACGACCCGCCGCTCCGAAATCGACTGGCTGTACCGCGGCGTCGGCCGCTTCCTGCCCGCCGAATGGGAGCGCTTCCGCGACGGCGTCCCACCGTCCGACCGCGACGATCTCGTCGCGGCCTACGCCCGCCTGGTGGAACACCCGGACCCGGCAACCCGCGAGCGAGCCATCAACGCCTGGTGCGCCTGGGAGGACGCGGTGGTCGCCACCGAACCGAACGGCAGCCCCGACGCCTACTCCGGCCGCCCCTCGGCAGCCCGCTCCGCCCTGGTCCGCATCGTCACCCACTACTTCGCCCACGGCGCCTGGCTCCCCGAAGGCATCCTTCTCGACAACGCCGACCGCCTCGCCGACATCCCGGGCGCCCTCATCCACGGCCGCCTGGACCTCGGCAGCCCACTCGACACGGCCTGGCATCTGTCCAAAGCCTGGCCCAAAGCCACCCTCACGGTGATCTCCGACGCCGGCCACCTCGGCAGCCCCACCATGCGGTCCCAAATCCACTCCGCCCTCACCCGCTTCGCCACCTGCTGATACGAAATTCGCGGGGCGCATCGTGGCGCCGAGGTGGCCGTGTCGAGGGTCGCGCCGCGCCGAGGCGACGCTATGTCCACGAGTCCGCCCATGAGCGGGCGGCGTGGGCGATCTCGGCCGCTCCCCAGACGCCGTCTGCCGCGTACTCCTCCCAGCGCCTGGCCTCGGCCCGGGTGAACGTGCGTACGCCCTCCACGGTTGCCGTACGCCATCCGGGAGTTCGGGACACCCAGGAACGCGCCTGTTCGGGGGTGTGGCCGCCGGCGGAGATGAGGCGTAGGCCCCATAAGGCCGGATCGACCCAGGCCGGCCCGAGAGCGGGCCAAGCCCAGTCGACCAGGCGGGCTCGGACGCCGTCGACCAGGACGTTGCAGGCGGCCGGGTCGGTGTGCAGCAGGCACGTACCGGAGAGCAGCGGTTCCTGCGCCGGATCGCACCAGTAGCCCCAGCGATCCCACGCACTCGGCAATCGCAGCCCCGGCGCCGGACAACTGCTCAACTCGGCCAGCGCGCACACCACCAGGGGCAGGTCGGGCGATCCGGGTGTGTAGTCGGCGTGCCGACCTTCGATCCCCTCGAACGCCAGGAGGTGCCACCCCGCGACCTCCAGGTGCCACAGTACGCGTGGAGCGCTCGTGGGCAGGAAGGCGTTCACCCGTTCCTCCTGGCCGAGTTCGTCGACCGGTCCCCAGGCCGGCCCCCACCAGCCGAACTCCCCGCCGGGGACACCGCCGGCGGGTGTGGCGTCGCGTTCACGCTGGGCCTTGACGAACACGGTGCGCCCGTCGGGGAGGGTAAGCAGCGCCGAGGCACCGCAGTTCGCGCCGCCGACCGTATCCACCGCCGTCGGCTCCGCGCCGAGTCTCCCGCTGACCGCGTCGAGTGCCTCGACGGGAAGCCGATCCCACGCCACGCGGGCGATCGTCACGGTGCCGGGGGCGGCGGATGCTCGGGCGGCGCCGGCGGGTTCTTGTCCGGCGACCTCGGCCCGGGCGGCCGCCCCGGGTTGTCCGGAGTCGACGGCCCACGCGGAGACGTGCGTCCCTCTCGCATCATGCCCGCAGCATAGGCTGCCCGCCCTCGTTGGGCCGGCCCCCCGGTTCGGCACCGGCGCGATGGCCCGACGGCGCGGGCGAGAGGGCTTCGGGAGACGAGTGGATCGGGTTGTCGGATGGGGGTGGTGTCATCGGGGAGAGATATCGGTGGTTGGGGATGGAGGGGCTGTGGGCGGCCGGGGTGTTTTGTTTGCGGTGGAGGAGGGGGATGGGGCGCGGCTGTTGGGGGCGGTGGACGACACCGGGGTGATGGCGGTTGTCGAGGAAGTCGAGGAGCGGTGGGAGCGGGGGTGGTTGGTGGAGTTGGACAAGGCTTGGGATGCGTTGCATCGGTGTTTGACGGATGGCACGTTGACCTATGACGGTGGCGAGTATCCGTTGTCGCACGCGATTCTCGGTGGATATCTGTTGCATGAAGGGGACGAGTATGTCGTTTCCTATGCGACCCCTGATGAAGTACGGGCGGTTGCCGCGGCGTTGGCGCGGTTGGATGCGGAGTGGGTACGGGGGCGGTTCGAGGTTCTGGAGTTCGTGGAGTACGACGGGACGGCCGGCGAGGACGACATTGCCTATACGCAGGCGTTCTTGCCTGACCTGAGAGACTTCTATCGGTGTGCTGCCGACGCGGGACGGGCGGTGATCTTCACCGTGGATCCGTAGGTGGGGGCGCAATCGGGTTGGCAGGGTGGTTGGCGGCCCGGCATGCTGGGGCGATGTTGATCAGGGAAGCCACCGAGGGTGACTGGGCGGGTATCTGGCCGTTCTTTCACGAGATCGTCGCCGCCGGCGAGACGTTTACGTATCCGCTCGATTTGGGTGCGGACGAAGCTCGCGGGTGGTGGTTTCCGGCCGCGCCGTCTCGAACCGTGGTTGCGGTGGACGAGGCCGGAACGGTTCTCGGCACGGCGAAGATGAACCGCAATCACATGGGGAACGGCTCGCATATCGCGAGTGCGAGTTACATGGTCGATCCGGCGCGCTCGGGGCGGGGAGTCGGGCGGGCGCTGTGTGAGTACTCGATCGAGTGGGCTCGTGCGCAGGGGTATCGGGCGATGCAGTTCAACGCGGTGATCGAGACGAACGTATATGCGGTGCGGCTGTATCGCGACCTCGGGTTCGAGGTGATCGGCACGTTGCCGGAGGGCTTCAGGCATCCGAAGCATGGTTATGTCGGAATGCACATCATGCATTTGGCGCTTTGAGGAATCCCGTGCGCCGGTGCGCCGAGCGGTCGGGGCGTCGATGGGCTTCCGGTGATTCGGTGGTGACGGGGCGCGGCGTGGCCAAGGTTTCGACGCCGCGCCCGACTCGTGGTCAGGTGTTGAAGGCGGCGTGCGGGTGGGTCAGGCGTACGCCGTCCTGGAATGCGCCGCCGCCCTCATGGCCGTTGAAGGGGTGGACCTCGATGCGTTTGGCCGCCGGGTAGCGGTTGTAGGAGTTCGCCGCGCTCGGATCGACCACCGACGACGGCATCCCTGACCCGAACCCTGATGTACAACTCGTCGACAGGGCCGCCGATCCCCGCCCCAGGGGCAAGGTCGGTCTCCGCGCGGCGCTGCCCGTACTCGCCGCCCGCCAACGTCGCCGACTGCCCGGGAGATCGTGGGCGACGTACTGGGAGACGCCCCCGGACCTGGCTTTCGCCGGGTTGAAGCGAACCGTCGAGCGGGTCGGGGGTGTTCCGAGCGGACGCACGGCGCCCCCTCGTGGGTGATGATCCCGCAGAGGTATGTAGCCATCGGGATAGGCGCGAGGGCGTACTTTCGTCACCCCATCAGTGCGTCGCCGGGAGTAGTACCCCTAGGGGCGGCTCCTCCCCAAGCAGTAACCGTAGTACCTACACACGACTGATTCCGTGCTGCTTGATCGCCCCTAGATTTAAGGAGCAGAAGACGAGGAACAGCCGAAGAAGAGGACCGGGGGACCCATGAGCGCCGCAACGAAGTCGGGGACGGTAGCCGCGTTCATGCGTTTCGTCTTCTTCGGTGGTGGCACCGGACTCGCGTCCGGCGCCGTGCTCGTGGCCCTGTCCGGGCACCTGTCCATTGTTGTCGCCAACGCCGTGGTGACCGTGGTCTTCACGCTGCTGGCCACCGAGTTGCACAGCCGGTTCACCTTCCGCGCGGGTCGGGCCCGCGGTCGGGTCCATGTCCAGTCGGCGCTCTCGGCGGGGGTCTCCTACCTGTTCACCACCGGCGCGATGCTGGCGCTGCACGCGATGCAGCCCGCGCCGGGGGTGCTCAAGGAGCAGGCGGTATACCTGACGGCCTCCGGCGCCGCGGGCATCGCCCGGTTCCTGTTCCTGCGGTTCGTGGTGACACCGAAGGCGCTCGTGGCGACGGTCGTGCCGGCGAGCGCGACCACGGGTGTCGACATGCGGACGGTGGAGCCGACGGTCGTGGTCGGTACGGCTGCCGCTGCCGGGGCGCCGACGTCGACCCCGAGCGCGGCCCCGGCCCCGAAGGTGATGCCGATTCCGACCCCGGCCCCCGTGCCCGTGCGGGTCGCCGTTTCGACCTGGGCGTCCGTCGCCACAGTTGTGCTACCCGCGATGGGAGAGCGGACCGTGCCGACCCGCGCGTCGCTCGTCGCGACCGCGTAGGTCAGGAAGTTCGCCCTGGAACGTTCGAACGGGAGTCCCGGTATGACCAGCGCCGCTACCGACCACTACGAGCGGCTACTCGCCGAGAACTACACCTGGATGTTGGGCGGCGAACTGATGCCGATCGTCGCCGGGCAGGCCGAGTTGCTCACCGAGTTGGGTGTCGCTCCGACGGCGACGTCCGGGATCTCGGTGGATCTGGGGTGTGGGCCCGGCAACCAGAGTCTGGCGCTGGCGGGCCTGGGCTTCACCCGAGTCCTCGCGGTCGACACCAGTCGCGTCCTGCTTGCCGAACTCGCCGAACACGCGGCCGGCTTGCCGGCGATCGAGCCCGTCCACCAGGACATCCGCACCGTACTGCCCGGGCTCACCGCGCCGGGCGAGGTCGCGGCCGTCGTGTGCATGGGCGACACGCTCACCCACCTGCCGTCGAAGGCCGACGTGATCGCGCTGCTCGGCGACATCGCGAAGGCCCTCGTGCCCGGTGGTCGGCTCGTCGTCACCTACCGGGACCTGACCGAAACCCTGCATGGAATAGATCGATTCATCCCGGTCCGGAGCACGGCCGACCGTGTGCTCACGTGCTTCCTGGAGTATCCGGACGCCGACACGGTCCTCGTATACGACCTCCTGCACATCCACGACGGCACCGCCTGGACCCAGCACGTCGACAGCTACTCCAAGCTCCGGATCGCCCCGACCTGGCTCGCCGACCGTTGCCGCGAAGTCGGCCTCTCCCTCGAACGCAACGAATGCGGATCTGACAGTCTGCGGGTGCCGGCGGCGCGGAAGGAGTGACGGCCCGGCTCGGGTCGTCGCGGGGCCGCGGGTCGTGCGGATGCGCGGGTGGCCGGGTGATGGGTGCGCGAGCTGCTCGGGTGGCCGAGTGGTCGGTGACCGAGTACCGGGGTACTGGGTCCCGGGTGTGGTCGACCGAGCGCGCGGTGGGCGAACCCGGGGCCCGAAATTCGTAGGCGGTTCGGCCGTCGGTCGTGATACTCCAGGCTCTCATGGGAGACCTTGAAACCACACGGCTCGTACTGCATCCACTGACCGTCGCGGAGACGGAGCGGGTGGTGATCGGTACGCCGGCCGACGACGCGCACTGGGCGCCCGGTTACCCCACGCCGGGCGACGTGGTCGGAGGTCGGCGGTTCCTGGAGACGTGCGCGAGCAGCGGCGATCCGGGCCCGTTCGGCAATTATGAGATTCGCCGTCGCGCCGACGGTCGGGCCATCGGTGGGCTCGGCTTTCACGGAGCGCCCGACGCGAGCGGCACGGTCACCATCGGTTACGGGCTGATCCCGGCGGCGCGGGGCCACGGCTACGCGACCGAGGCCCTGCGCGAACTCCTGCGCTTCGCCCGGGAGGCGGGCGCCATCCGCGTACAGGGCGACACCGCGCACGACAACGTCGCCTCCCAACACGTGATGACGGCGGTCGGCATGCGGCTGACCAAGGAGGACGCCGGCCTCAAGCACTACGCGATCAACTGGGCGGAGACGGAGACGGAAACGGACGTGCAAACGGTCCCGGAAGCGGAATCCGACCCGGAGGCCCATTCCGACATGGCCGCAGACGCGGCGGCCGAGGCGTGATCCGCCGGCGTTCGCCCGCTGCGCGGAGGAGTGCCCGGGTGCGATGGGCCGCAATCGTTCCGTTCGTGCGTCCCCATATTTCCGCCGCGCTTCGTTCCAACCCCGGCCGCGTGTCCCCTACTCCGGCCGTAGTACCCGGCGCATCGGGCTGTTGAGCAGGCCCGCGACGCCCGCGGCGCCGATCGCGGCGGCGCACAGTGCGGTCGCGGTCGTCGGGCCGGTGCCGTCGGCGAGTGCGCCCAGGACGTTGTTGGCCGGAAGCAGCGCCACGCTCTGGACGAGGGTGAGCAGTGTCTGCATCCGGGACAGGTGGGTGTCCGGTACGCCGGTCAGGACCAACGGGCCGATGTGGCAGGCGAACACCCCGGAACCGCCGCCGAGGACGACGCCCGCGATCACCGCGACGGCGACGGTCGGGGCGAGGGCCATTCCGGCGATCCCGACGGCGGCGACGCACAGGCCCAGGGCCGCGCCCACGCCGGTGCGGCGTACCTGGCCTCGGCGGGTGATGAGCAACGCCACCGCGATCATCCCGAGGCTCTGGCCGCCGGCCACCAGCCCGGCGGCCCCCGCGTCCCACCCGTTCCGACGTGTCAGCAGCGGGTTCAACAGCGACACCACCGGCAGCAGGAACCCGGCCGCGACGGCGGTCAGCAGCAGCGCGGGCCGCAGGATCGGATCGGCGAACGCGAGCTTGACGCCGGCGACGGCACCGGTCACCAGGCGCTCGTCCCGAGGGGCTCGTTCGACCTCGAAGGCGGGCCGGACGCAGACCAGTACGACCAGGACGATCGCGAACGTTCCGGCATCGAGCAGGGCCGCGCCGGGCGCTCCGGCGGAGGCGATCAGCACCGCCCCCAACGGCGCACCGAGCAGCGCGGCGACCTGACCACCGGCCTGGCGCAGGGCCAAGGCCCGGGGGAGTTGCGCCGAGCCGACCAATCGGCGCGGCATCGAGCCGGTGGCCGGTAGATGGAATGCGTCGACCACGCCGATCAGCGCGGCGATCGTGACGAGCAGCCAGACGGGTGTGCCGAATCGGTAGGTGGCGACGGCCAGTCCGAGCGTGGTCACGAGCATCGCGGCGTCGCCGAAGATCAGTACGCGGCGCGCGCCGAACCGGTCGCCTACCGCGCCGCCGAGCAGCAGGAACAAGGCGCGCGGCAGCATCACGGCGGTGAGCACCAGGGCCGCGGTGCTGCCGCCGTGGGCGGTGGCGGCCCAGCCGAGGGCGAAGTACAGGGCGGCGTCGCCCAGGAGCGAGGCCTGGGTGGCGGCGAGCCAGACCAGGTAGGTGCGGGGGAGCGGTGCGGGGCGAGCTGCCACGGGGTGGTCGGTGCCGAGTGACGCCATGGCGGTCGACCCTACGAGCCGCGGGTGACATGGCGGCCGTTGGCCGGGTGCCGCGGTGGGTGGCGACGGCGCTTGGGGCGATTCTCGCGGTTCGGTCGCCTGTAGGGGCTTCGGGTGGCTTCGGTGATCGCCCCGCGGCGACGTTGACTCTCGTGGCGGGTCTAGGAAGGAAGGGTTGTGGCGCGGCGGTAGGCGTCGGGGGTTTGGCCGGTCCAGCGGTGGAAGGCGCGGCGTAGGGCGCGGGCGTCGGTGTAGCCGAGGCGGCCGGCTATGGATTGGACCGGCAGGTCGGTTTCGCGCAGGAGGGTGCCGGCGCGTTCGTGGCGAACGGATTCGATTTCGTCGCGCCAGGTGGTCTCCAGGTCGTTGAGCCGCCGTTGGAGGGTGCGCGGGCTCATCGCCATGCGTTGGGCGACCAGTTCGAGGCTGAGCTCCTCGCCCAGGGCGTGGGCGACCACCGAGCGGAATCTGCCGTGCCAGCCCGATGCGGGGCGGGAGTTCTCCAACATGTTGTCCGCGTATCGGCGCAGGATCACGCCGAGTTCGTCGTCCGGGCCGGGCGGACGCGGCGGCTCGGTGTCCAGGTCGAGGAAGGTCATCGAGTTCGTCCGGGTGCCGAAGTCGATGGATCGGGTGCCGAACGCCTCGATCAGGTGCCGATGGCTCTTCGGGGCCTCGTGCGCGAGGGCGACGTGGACGGGGACCACCGCCGGTCCGCGTGCGTCTCGGGCCCGCCTGAGCATGAGCGCCATCGCGAACTCGTCGATCGCGGTCACCGCTGCCGGCGAGTAGAGCGCGATGCCGTAGTTGATGGTCAGTCGCCGGTCCTCCTCGAGCACCGTCATCTCGACGCCCGGGTCCGTCATGATCGGCAGGTAGCGGGCGGCGTCGCGGCAGCCTTCGGCGAACGTACCGGCCGTGGTGAACAGGTAGTCCCACACGTGCAGCCGCCCCCGCGCGGCCGTTTCGGCGGCCCGGACGCCCGCACCGGCCGGGCCGCTGCGCGCGATCAGTTCCCAGATGCGGATCAGGCTGGCGGTGGGTACACGCAGCAGCGGATCCGCCAGTGTCTCCGGTTCCAGTCCCGGCAGATGCGCGAGTTCGGTGTGGGCCACCCCGGCCCGGAGCGCGGCATCTCGCACAACGCGTGCCATGTGCGAGGAAACCGTGTAGTCGATCACGGGCGGAGCATATCCGGACGGTCAAGCGCAATACAGATCCGGGAGATGGCGTGGATGGTCCCCTGCTCGGCGTGGATGGTCCCCCCGATTGCGGCGGCCGGGTACGACTCGGCGGCGGTCGGAATCCGGGCCCGTCGGCTCGGATCCGCCGCCGCCGTGGTCGGCGCGGACATGACGAGCGGGCCGGCCGCGACGGTCGATGTCGCGGCCGGCGGGTGGGTCAGGCGCCGACCGTCCCGTCGATGCCCTCGCGGAGGAAGTCGGCGTGGCCGTTGTGCCGGGCGTACTCGTGGATCAGGTGCAACATGACCAGGCGCAGCGACACGTCCTCGTCCCATTTGGCGTTGTGGCCGGTCACGTCGAGGGATTCGGCGGCGGCCTCGATCCGGCGCGAGTGCTCGATCTCGGCCTCCCAGGCGGCGAACGCCTCGGCTCGGGTGGACGTGCTCGCGTCGTAGGCCACCTGGAAGTCGCCTTGGTCCGACCATACGAGCGGGATGTCCTCACCGTTGATCACCCGCCGGAACCAGTTCCGCTCCACCTCGGCCATGTGTCGGACCAGGCCGAGCAGGCAGAGCGTCGAGGGCGGCATCGACTGCCGACGCAGGTCTTCGTCGGAGAGGTCGTCACACTTCATGGCGAGCGTCGCCCGGTGGTAGTCGAGGTAGCCGCGGATCATCTCGCGCTCGTCGGCGATCAGGGGCGGCTCGGGGCGTTCGGTGGTCATGACGGCTCGCTTTCGGTCGGGGTGGGTGGTGGTGGGTGCACTCCTCGGGTTGGTGAGCCTAATCCCGGCCGGCCGGGCGCCCGCCCCATCCCCTGGTGGTCCGCGTTCGGGTGCGCGCCGGGTGCCGCCGGAAGTGCCGCCACGCCGGCGCGAGTACGCCGGGCGGGGTCCGTCGCGACTGTGTCCCAGACGTGCTGCGGGCGGGTCACAGGCCGGATCGGGGCGTGACGTGCATCCGGCGGCGATCGTTTCTTCAACCGAACGTTTGCAGCCGCAAGCAGGCTCTTGTCCCCGTTCGAGTCGGAGGCCGTCGTGTGTGGTTCCCAGGTGCCCGGATCCCGCCCACCGATCGCGTCCACCTGGCCGCAGCGGTACGCGGAACCCGCAGCCGGCGTGGCCTGCTCGATGTGCGACAAGGATTTCACCGCGCCCGACATCGGCTGGGGGGTGTTGCTCAAGCGCGGTGTGTACGGCAACGCGTATCTGTGGCGCGCCGGTCGGGTGCGCGGCTACGTCGTGGTTGTCTGGACGGGTGGACACGTTGCTCGATTGACCGCGCTGTCCGCCCGCCAACTCGCGGGCTTCATGGCCGAGGTGACCTCGGCCGGACGCGCGATCGAGGCGCATTATCGGCCGGTACCCACACTCAACGTGTCGCTGCTGGAGAACGACATCCCGCATCTGCACGCACACCTGATCCCACGTCACCGCGACGAGCCGACACCGGAACGCGCACCGGCGTTCGCCCACCTCGAACACGACCACCAGGAGGAGGACGGCATCCAGTCCGACGCCGCGGCGTTGCGCGCGCTCCTGGCCTACACGGAGGCAACTCCTCTGGCGACTCCCGGAGATGGGCCGTGTGGCGATCTGGGTGCCGGTGGCTCGGCCGGTCCTGATGGCGATGAACGGCCGACGGGATGAGTGGTGGGGGCGGGAGCGCTCGGGCGTGCTGCCGGTGCCGACCGGCGGTCGGGGCGGAAGCTAGGGTCGGACCGTGTATGCGACGTGGGTACGGGAGTCGATGCATGCCACACGGTCGATGCGCTCGACGCGGTCGCGCAGGTGCGGCGGGGTCGACGCGCTCGGGGTGCCCGGCTCGGTCGAATCGTATTCGTCCGGCATCCTCGTCGTCTTCGGCATCCTCGGCATCCCGATCAGGTAAGGACGTTCGTTCATGGGTGTTGGTGAAGTGAGCGCCTCCGGTGACGGGGGCTCGGCGCAGGCCGGGTACCGGCGCTCGGCGGGGTCGCCGCGTGGTGAGGCGCGACGGCGTGAGCTGCTCGATCGGGTCACCGAGGACCTTGCGGTCAACGGCCTCGTCGACTTCTCGTTGCGTCGGGCCGCGCGGGCGGCGGGGACCACGCACAAGGTGCTCCTCTACCACTTCGACGGCGCCGACGACCTGCTCAAGCAGGCGATCCTGCAACTGCGCGACCGGCGGATAGGCAAGTCGTCGGCCGCTGCCGGCGGCGGGTCGACCCGGTTGTCACTGGGCGAATGGGTGCGCGCGGTCTGGCCCGTCCTGGTCGGCGAGGAGGCCCGGGTCCTGGACCAGGCCATCGGCCTGGCGATGTACGACCCCGACCGCTACGCGGAACTCGGTCGCGGCGCGTCCCAGCAGTACCTGCCCACGCTGCTGGCCATCTGCCCCGAGCACTGGTCGGACCGACGCAGGCTCGAAGTCGCCGAGATGATCCTCGCGGTGCTGCGGGGCTTCCTGGTGGACGCACGGACCAGCGGCGACATGGAGGGGGTGGCCGCCGGGTTCGACGCCCTGACCCGAGCCCTGGAGCGCGAGGAGGCCGCCGACGCGTAGTGCCTGTACACACCGTGCCGGCGGTCGGGGCCGGGTTTCGTCGGGCTGCCCGTGCCGGTTCGGCCCGCCGGCGGGCACGGTCCGGGGGTCAGAGGAAAACGCGTGCGTTGTCCAGCCACTTCTGCGCGTCCTCGCCGACCGCCGTGAGGTCGGTTTCGGCTGGGGACCGGCGTTGGGTGACGCGGAGGCAGAAGTCGAGGGCACTGCCCTGTACCCGTTGCATCGCATCCTCCGGGCCCCATGTCCAGGTTCGGCCGTCGGGACCGGTCAATTCGACACGGAACGGCTCTGCCGGAGCGGGTAGTCGGGCGGCATGGAACGACAGCTCTCGTCCTATCACTCCCAGGAAGGCCACATGCCGGAGCCGGCTCGTCGGGCGGCGTGGGACACCCAGTGCATCGAAGATGTCCTGCCCGTGGGCCCACACTTCCATCAGTCGAAGCGGTGCCATGAGCGCAGCGGTCACCTGAGAGCCGTACCAGGGAAACCCACGATCCTGCGGTGCGTCACGCAGCGCCGCCGCCACCTCGGTTCGACCGGCGCGCCATTGTTCCAGCAGAACCGATCGCGGTTTGGCGGCTCCCGCTGCGGCGTCGAGATCGGCATATCGGCTGCCCGCGGCCTCCACCTGCTTCAGTACGGCGTCGAACGCATTCGGGGTTCGTGTGGCGATGAGAACGTTCGCATCGGCCGAAGCAAGATGAGCGATCTGGTGGGCGATCGTCCAGCCCGCTGCCGGTGTGGGCCTGGTCCAGTCGGCCTGCGCCGAGACCAGGGCGTCGAGTTCGTCTCCTTCGGCCACCAGGTCGGGCAGAGCGACATCGCGCTCCGAACCGGACATGTCAAGGCCGTAGTTCAGCATCAGATATCACCTTTCGGTTCGACTGGCAGTGCGGCGTGCGCACATGGCGAACCGCACAGTCCGGCGGCCACTCAGTCGAGACAGAACTCGTTGCCCTCGACGTCCCGCATGACGAGGCACGACTCGTTGTCGGCGTCGGCAGTCAGCAGTTGCACGCGTATCGCGCCGAGCGC
Organism: Embleya scabrispora DSM 41855; assembly: GCF_000372745.1. Taxonomy (GTDB): domain Bacteria; phylum Actinomycetota; class Actinomycetes; order Streptomycetales; family Streptomycetaceae; genus Embleya; species Embleya scabrispora. The sequence goes on from NZ_KB889686.1 coordinate 296,817, forward strand.
GACCAGTCGTGCGCATTCGGCCTCGAGCGCGGCCAAGCGCTCTTCCCCCACGAGCCCGGTGCCGACCCGCACGTCGAGATGCACCCGGTTCTTGACCACCTTGCCTTCGGGAACCCGCTGGAAGAACAGTCGCGGGCCCACACCCGAGGGATCCATGCACGCGAACGCCGAACCCTGGCGCTCGGGCGGCAGCGCGCGATCGAAATCGCCCCAGGTGGCAAACCCCTTGGGTGGCGGCGGTAGGACGTACCCCAACACCTCGCACCAGAAACGAGCGACGCGCTCGGGTTCCGCGCAGTCGAAGGTGACTTGGAACTGCTTGGTCGATGCCATCGGTCCACCATAGAGGCGAAGTCTTCCTGCCGTCTCCACAGGCCCGCCCCCGGCCGGATGGTGGCGCAGGCGGCCGACTCGCGGCGATGAGTGGGACCTTGCGCCATGCGGTTGGACCTTGTCGCAACCGGCTGAGCGCGCGTCCGTGAGCCACCCGTCCGGCGGGGTGCCGTGGACAGTTTGCGAACCGCGTGGTTCACTTTTTGTGTGGGATGAAGCGTCGTCCACTCGGAGGTCGGTGTGCCAATGTCCAGGGAACGCGAGAAAGTGCACTTCGTCAGCGGTGGGACACGGTGTGCCGCCTGGCACTACCCGGGAGGCAACGGCGGCTGCGTGATCATGGCCGGCGGCTTCGCGGTGACCAAGGAACCGGGCACCGATTTGTTCGCGAAGCGGTTCCACGAAGCCGGGTTCGCCGTACTGGCCTTCGACTACCGCGGACTCGGCGAAAGCGACGGGCAACCGCGCCAGGTGGCTCCGATCGGTGGGCAACTCGCCGACTGGCAGGCCGCGATCGAGTTCGCCCGGACGTTGCCCGGTGTCGACCCGGCCCGGCTCGCCGGTTGGGCGTTCTCCGTTTCCGGCGGCCATGTCCTGCGTGTCGCGGCGCGCACGGCGCGCCTTGCGGCGGTGGTCGCGCAGACGCCGAACGTGGACGGCCCGGCCGTCCTGCGCAACGCCGCGCGCTACCAGACGCCCCTCGCGCTGCTGCGCCTCACCGGTCGCGGAGTCCTGGACGCGCTCGGCGGCGCGGTCGGACGCCCGCCGCTGCTCGTACCGCTCGCCGGAGAGCGCGGCACGGTCGCGCTGCTCGCCACGCCGGATGCCCAGGAGACGGACCGCGTCCTGAATCCGGAGAACATCCATCCGGAGTGGCAGCAGAGCGTCGCCGCCCGATCGACGCTTGCCCTCGGCTGGTACCGGCCCGGCCGGGATGCCTCGCGGGTACACTGCCCGCTCCTGGTCGTGGTGTGTGATCAGGATCGGACCGCGCTCGCCGAACCGGCCGTGGCCGTGGCGAATCGGGCACCGCGTGCCGAACTGCTTCGGGTGCCCGGCGGGCACTACGCACCCTTCACGACCGCACACGAGCAGGTGGTCGAGGTCGAACTGTCTTTTCTGAGGCGGCACTTGCTGGAGGCTACGCCGAAGGCGTGTGCGCCGGTGCAGGGCGTGCCGGCGGAACGCGCGGCGAACGAACCTGTGCCGAACGAACCTGCGCCCAACTCGGAGCACCCGGCCGCTGGCGTCCCTACCACCCCGGCTCTCGCCGCCCCCGCCGCTGCTGCCGCCGGCTCCGCCTCGGCCTCCACCGACCCGCGGGGTTGAGGACGATGACCATGCGCGAGATCGAGTTGTCCGCCGGGACGATCGAGTACCGGGACACCGGAGGCACCGGCCCCACGGTCGTGCTGTTGCACGGGCTGCTGATGGACGCCTCGTTGTGGGATGAGTCGATCGCCGTCCTGTCCGCCGAACACCGCTGCGTGGCACCGACGTTGCCGTTCGGCGCACATCGGCGCGCGATGCGCGCCGAGGCCGACCTGTCGTTGCCCGGAATCGCCCGGCTGGTCGCGGAGTTCCTCGACCGCCTCGACCTGGACGACGTCACACTCGTCGGCAACGACACCGGCGGCGCGCTCGTGCAATTGCTGATGTGCGACACCGAGGCCGCACGGGTCGGCCGGGTCGTACTGGCCTCGTGCGACGCGTTCGACAACTTTCCGCCGGGCCTGACCGGCAAGACGCTCCTGCTCACCGGGAAGCTCTCGCCCCGGCTGTTCGGGCTGTTCATGCAGCAGATGCGGCTTCGGCCGGTCCGTCGCCTCCGGATCGCGTTCGGGTGGCTGACCAAACGCGGCGACGCCGCAACCGCCCGCTGGCTCGCTCCGATCCTGACCCGGGCCGAGATCCGTCGCGACACCGTACGGATGTTGCGCGCGGCGGCAGCGGACACCGACATCCTGCTCGCCACAGCCGAAATGTTGCCCGGCTTCGACCGTCCGGGCCTGGTGGTCTGGGCGAGCGAGGACCGGGTCATGCCGCCCGACCACGGTCGCCGCCTGGCCGAACTCCTCCCATGGGGGCGGCTGGTCGAGATCGGGGACAGCTACACCCTCATTCCACTCGATCAGCCTGCCGAACTCGCTCAGGTCATCCGCGAGTTCATCCTCACACCCGAGACGGCCCGGTGACCCCGGCCCGGCCCGGTGCCACCCTCCTTCCGCCGACCGAGCCCGACCACGTCCGCTTCAGCGGGTGACACCACCGACCTCGGCCATCGGCCGCCGTCGCCGCCATCGCGCCAACCGGCGCAGAGGTGCTCTCGACCCCGGCCGGGGTTCCGATTCCGGCCCCGGACCAGGCTCCGGCCCCGATCTCGATCTCGATCGCTCGGATTCCGATCCCGGTCCGGGGCCCCGACCCCGGACCAGGACGCGCACCATCGCGATTCCCACCGCCACCGCGATCACGTGCAGAATCGCCGCGCAGGTGAGGTTCTCCGGCAACGTGGTGCCCGCCGGGCTTGCCTGCGCCACGTACAGCGTGAGCGGCAGTTTCCACCCGCTCCAGGCGAACAACGAACCGGACCCGATCCAACCCAGAGCGACCGGAACTCGCCGCAACAACCGGCCGGGTCGGCCACAACCGATCATCGCGGTGGCGACGGCCGCCACGAGTGCCCAGCCGCCCCAGATGCCGGTCAGGATCCGCCAATCGGCGTCGCGTGCCTGCGGGTGTGCGACGCCCAGCGTGCCGCCGATCGCCCAGTACAGCCACACCGCTCCGAGCCCGGCGCCGCCGACCGCCGACCAGGGGATGCGCCGAAGTCCCGATCCGAAGGGCGTGATCCGATCGCGGACCGCGTCGCCGACCCGCCCCGCGAATACGTCCGGCCAACGTCGACACAGATATGCGGGCAGTGCGAGGGCCAACCCCGACCCCATCCCTACGAAGCCGATCTGGATCAGGGCCGCCTCCCAACCCGGCATGGACGCGTCGTCCGCCCCCGCACCTCCACCCGTGCCAGCGGCCGATTCCGGGTCGTCGCCCGAGGACGCCGCCAACGAACTCGATACCGTATACGGCAAAACGGGCACCAGAAATCCGGTCCCGACCCACGCGCAGAATGCCAACGGAGCGCCCGGAATCCGCATCCCCCACGGGCGGACCAGCGCAAGTGCCACGGCGATCCCGATCGCGGCCATGCCCACCGTCGCGGTGTTGAGCACCACCCACTCGGTCAACCCGAACCCCGAGCCGACCGGCAGCACGCCGAGCAGGGAACCGATCACCCACGACACCTTGATCACCGGATAGGGCGTCAACGAGAGTGCCGCTCCGTATGCCGCGCCCCGACCCACCCGATCCCACCGTCGCACCGGAACTCCCCTTTCAGCTCGAGGAATTCCAGCCTCCGCGGCGGAGCCGCCCGCCGGCGTCCGCCCGCGGGTGTGCGCCTGTCCCCCGAACGGGGGACGGCAACGACCGCCCCGAGGCGATGCCGGCCCGGTCTCATCCCTCCCGACCAGACCTCACCCCGGCCCGGTCCGGTCCGGCTCAGCCTCAGCCTCAGCCTCAGCCGAGTCCACCCGGCCAGGTCCCACCCCGCCCGGCCGCACCCGACCCGGCCGGGACCCGACTCGCCCGCCGCCCCGAGCACGCTATGCGCGAGGTTCCCCATACCAGCGCCAGGTCGTGCGTCGCTCGTGGCCCGGCAGGTCCGCGCGACCGGTGGCCCACAACATCGTGGGCCAGGGGTCGGTGTCCTGCGGGACGTCCGGGAAGAGCCGGGCGAGTACTCGTGCGCACAGGTCGGCGGGCGGGGTCCAGGTCACCCCCAGGCCCTCGGCCAGGTCGTGGGTGTGGACGAGCGTCTCCACGATGCCCATCGCGGCGAAGCCCTCGGGATCGGCGGCGCCGAAGCCGTGGTGGGCGCGTACGCTCGACGGCCTCATCCGCACCATGGCGACCAGCAGCGCGCCGCTCGCCTCCAACACCTGCAACAGCCCGTCCGGGCCCGCCGCGTGGTTCGCGTGGATCGCGTTGGCCGGGCCGCCCGGCCGCCGACTCGCCCAGACGAACGGCACCTCGCCCGACATCGGCGGGACCCTGGGGCCCAATTGGGCGGCGTATGCGAAGAGGTCGTCGCTCAGGTGCTCGACCGTCTCCCAGCGGTCCCATTCCAGCGGGCCGGCCTTCGCCTCCCACGCCGTGGCCGGCACGCCCCGCAGCGCTGCCACCGCGAGTTGCACGGCCCGATCCAGATCGTCGGCGGTCACCGGCCCCGGTCCGTGCTCCGGCGGCGCGGACGCGGCGCCCGCCGAGGTTGTGGACGCGTCGTCTTCGGGTGATTCGAGCATGGCAGGACCGTATCGTCACCATGCCCGAACCCGCCGAGGCGGGCCGGTGTCCTGGCGTCGTGCCGTGAACCACGTGAGTGACGTCGTCGGGAACGACGCGCGATCCGGGACGGGACGGTGAACCGAGCGGGGTCGAAAACCCTCTCCACGTATCCGCGTCGTGCTGTCGGGCAGGGCAACGCCAAAGCGGCCACACTGTAGTGGTCTGATGTCGTACTACAGCCGGAGTGGTGTCAATGGTTCGCAGGAACGCCGAGCGCAGGGCGGCGCTCGTGGATGCCGCCATCGAGGTGCTGGCCAAGGAGGGCGCTCGCGGGCTGACCTTTCGGGCGGTGGACGTCGAGGCCGCGGTGCCGCCCGGTACCGCCTCCAACTACTTCGCGAGCCGCGACGACCTGCTCACCCAGGCGGGCGCCCGGGTCTACGAACGGCTTCGGCCCGACGACGCGATGATCGCGCGGCAGCGGGCGGGCACGCCGGACAAGGAGACGTACACGGCGCTGATGCGCGAGGTGGTCGGCCGGGTCAGCGCCTTCCGGACCGGCTATCTCGCACTGCTCGAACTGCGTCTGGAAGCCACCCGGCGACCGGAGTTGCGGGCGGTGCTGACCGAGCGCGTCCGCGCCGACGTGGAGGCCAACGTCGCCTACCTCGACGAGTCCGGGTTGCCCGGCGACGCGACCGCCGTCCGCCTGCTGTACCTGGCCTTCAACTGGCTCATCGTCGAACAACTCACCCTTCCCGGGGTGTTCTCGGAAGCCGAGCGCGAACAACTCGTCAGCGCCGCGGTCGAACGCATCGTGACCGTGTGATCGCGTGACCGACGAGACACGGCGAACGAGGAATCGGCAGGCGAGGAATCGGCAGGCGAGGAAACCGCGGACGAGGGCGCCGCAGGCGCGGCATCCGCGGACGATGACACACACGACGAGGCAAGCCCGGACGAGGACGCGGCGCCGGCATCGGGCCGTTGGCGGCGGATGGGCGAGGGGAGAGTGGCCGGCGTCGGCGTCGGTCGAGAACTCGTGCAAGCCGCCGCCTCGTTGCGGCCGGACGACGGGACGATCCTCACCGGTACCGCTTCGTAGATGCCGAACAACGGGGTGCGGCTGTGCCACGAGACAGGCGCGATCCGCGAGGCGGACAAGCTCGGGCGGCGCGTGCTCGCCACGGTGTGCGTGAGGATCCGGTGGCGATGGTGGTTGCGCGTCGGTGCCGGGGCCGTGGCGAACGTGCTTCCGACGGTTCGGGCGTGACGTCCCTCCATGGCCCGTCGTTGGTCCGGGCGGAGGTGTGGGTCCCGGCGCGCGGGCCGGTTTCGAGGTTCGACGCGTGCCGGGCGCCGACATCGCCGCGCAGCCGGGAGCGACGCCCGAAGCACCCGGATCGACCATGGGGAGAGCGACACTTGAGCGACCATCGCCACAACGCCATCGCCTATGCCGCCATCATCCTCGAACGCGCGGACGGCGCGGTGCTGTTCATGGAACGCAAGGACACCGGCTTCGCCGACGGCCTGCTCGCCCTGCCGGGCGGCCTGGCCGACCCGGGCGAACTTCTCATCGAGGCGTGCGCCCGGGAGACCAAGGAGGAGATCGCCACCGATGTCGCCACGGCGGACCTGCGCACGGCGTATGTGGCCCAGGTGCTCGGCGACACCGGCGCGCCGGTGATCGGCTGGTACTTCCACACCACCGCCTGGTCGGGGGACCCGGTCAACGCCGAACCCGACCAGTGCGCCCGGCTGGCCTGGCTCGACCCGGCGGACCTGCCGGCCGACGTGGAACCGACCGACGCCGGCGCGGTCACCGCCTGGCACCGCGGGACCGCCCCGGCCCGCTGGGCCTGACCGGGCCGCGAACCCGACGGACGACGGCCGTCTCGCAGACCTGGTGAGCGGCCTACCCCGCCTCCCGGTCGGGCCACTGCACCCGACCGTCCCGAAAGGCCAGCGGGCGGGCCTCGGTGTCCTCGATGAAGCGCAATCGGCCGAGTACGACCGAGCCGTCCGGACCCGTGTGTGCGTCCTCGACCCGCGCGGCCAACCAGACCAACAGCTCGCCGACCTCGTCGAATTGGTCGGGATGCAGCTCCCGACGCACGGTCAGCGCCCAACCGCCGCCGGCGATCGGTGCCAAACCGGTGGCCGACTCGCCACCGATCCGCAGCGCGATCCCGTCCGGGCCGCCCAACACGGGATGCGGATCGTCCAGCACCGTCGGCACCCCGAGGTCGTCCACCACGACCACCGGGAAGGCGGCCACGATGCGTCGACCGCCCGCCTCCGGAACCGCCCCGTCCGCGAGCCCCACATGCCACCGCAACTCGGCCACTTCCGGACCCGAGAGCCGCCCGGCGCGCAACGCCACGTCAACGGTCAACTCGTATAGATCACTCACACGCCGGGACCCTACCGTCCCACCGCCCGTGCCCCCACCGCCCGTGCCCGCTCCGAGCCGCCGCGCGCCCGCTCACCTTGCCCGGTTGCCACCAGTTCGTCACGCGGAGGTGCGGAGGTGCGGAGGTGCGGTGGAGCGGCGATGCCGAGCGGCGTGCGCGCTCACCTTGGGGGCCGGCGCACCGTCGGGATCGGGCCGACCCACCGTCCACCATCGATGGGCAGGCAACTTGCCCGCACTTGTCTACCCGGGGCCCAGCCCCGCGCGGTACGCGATGATCACCAGGTGCACGCGATCGCGCGCGCCGAGCTTGGCGAGCAGGTGGCCCACGTGCGTCTTGGTGGTGCCCTCGGTGATGTGCAGGGTCCGGGCGATCTCGGCATTGGTGCGACCGGCCGCGATCAGTACCAACACCTCGCGTTCGCGCGCGGTGATCGCCCGCAACGCGGCGGGCTGCGGCGGTTCCGGTACGGGCGCTGCGGCGGCCCGCGCGCCGGGCACCTCCGGGCGGCGGGCGAACTCGGCGATCAGCCGCCGGGTCACGCTCGGCGCCAGCAGTGCCTCGCCGGCCGCGACCACCCGGATCGCATCGAGCAGGTCCTCGGGCGCGGTGTCCTTGAGCAGGAAGCCGCTGGCCCCGTTGCGCAGCGCCGCGTAGATGTGCTCGTCCAGATCGAACATGGTCAGGATCAACACCCGCACCCCCGGCACCCCCGGCGGACCGCTCGCACCGGTGATCAGCCGGGTCGCCTCCAGGCCGTCCATGCCCGGCATGCGAATGTCCATCAGCACCACGTCGGGCCGCTCCCGACGGGCCGACTCCACCGCGGCCAGACCGGTGGCCGCCTCGCCGACCACGGTGAAGCCCGGCGCCATGTCGATGATGCCGCGAAAGCCCGCACGGACCAGCGTCTGGTCGTCCGCGACCAGCACCCGCACGCTCATCCGACCCGCTCACTCAACGGCAGCACGGCGGCCACCCGAAATCCCCGCCCGGGCAGCGGCCCCGCACTGAACTCCCCGTCGTACAGCCCGACTCGTTCGCGCATCCCGGCCAACCCGTGCCCGTACGGCGGATCATACGACTCGGCCGACTCGGCGCCCGCGAACGCGGGACCCAGGCCCACCCCCTCATCGGTGATCTCGATCGCCAACGCGTCCGCGCGATAGTCGACCCGGACCCGACCGGACCCGGTGTGCGCGTGCCGGCCGATATTGGTCAGCGCCTCCTGGACGATCCGGTACGCGGACAACTCGATCCCGGCGGGCAGTTCGCGAACGCCGCCCGAGACGCTCAGGTCCACGTGCAGGCCCGCCTCGGCGGTGCGCTCCAGCAGGGCGGGCAGATCGGCCAGGCCAGGCGCGGGCAGCCGGTCGGCCGGGCCGTCCGCGCGCAACACCCCGAGCAGGCCGCGCATCTCGCGGATCGTCTCGCCGCTGATCCGGTGGATCGCCGCGAGCGCCTCCCGCGCCTGCTCGGGCCGCTGATCGAGGACGAAGCCGCCGTATCCGGCCTGGACGTTCACCACACCCAGGCTGTGCGCGATCACGTCGTGCACCTCGCGGGCCAGCCGAAGCCGTTCCTCGGCGAATTCGGATCGGACCAACTCGGCGTGGTGCTCGCGCAGTGCCGCGGCGTATGCGCGGTGTCGCCCGACCGCGTAGCCCACCGCCCACGCGGTGCCCGTGAACAGCAGCGCGAGCCACGCGTTGCGGCGCACATCGGCCGAACCCGCCAACCACCACTGCCCGCCGCCGAAGATCCCGACCGCGAGCACCGCGAGACCGCCCCGCGGCGAGTACGTCACCGCCGCGCTGTACACCGCGGCCATCGACACCAGCACCACGAACGGCCCGCCCAGCGCGAGGGCGATCGCCGTCTCCCCGGCCACGCACACCACCACCGCCCACGTCGCGACCAGGACGCCGATCGCGAGCGCCGGCCGCGTGCGACGCAGCATCAGCGCCACGCCGAGCGCGCCGATCGCGAGCAGTGCGACGGTCAGCTGGGTCGAGGTCGGATCAGGGTAGCCGCGCCGATGCGGGTCGTAGTCGTGGGAGGCGTCCAGCACACGCAGCGCGGCGACCCACATTCCCACCAAGGCCGCGAACACGTCCAACGCGACCCAGTGCCGGGTGCGCAACCTCTTGGTCAACGGGCGCAACGGCTCCGAATTCATGCCACCGAGAGTAGGCAGGACGCCGGTTTCGCTCATCGCCCGGGAGACCTACGACCACGGTCGTACCCGAACGCCGATCCGGACCGCGCACTCCGGCCACGGTCCGACGACGGCGCGCCGGCGACCCGACACGGTGGAGGACGTATCGCCGGCGACGCGGCATCGACGTGGTCGCGTTCGCCGCAGCGAATCCGGGAGAAGGGCGGAAGGGGCAAAGATGATCGAAGTGCACGGACTCACCAAGAGATACGGCGCGCGGGTCGTCGTGGACGATCTGACGTTCACCGTCGAACCGGGGCGGGTGACCGGCTTCCTCGGCCCGAACGGCGCGGGCAAGTCGACCACCATGCGGATGATTCTGGGACTGGCCGCGCCCAGCGCCGGCCACGCCTGGATCGAGGGACGGCCGTACCGCTCGTTCGACCGGCCGCTGCGCCGGGTGGGCGCGCTCCTGGACGCGGGTGCGATGTCGGGTGGGCGTGGCGCGTACCACCACTTGGCGAGCATCGCCGCGAGCAACGACATCCCGCGCACCCGGGTCGAGGAGGTGCTGGAACGGACGGGTTTGTGCGAGGTGGCCCGGCGGCGGGTGGGCGGCTTCTCGCTGGGCATGAAGCAGCGGCTCGGGATCGCGGCCGCACTGCTCGGCGAGCCGCGGGTGTTGCTGCTCGACGAGCCGGTCAACGGGCTCGATCCGGACGGGGTGCGCTGGATCCGCACGCTCATGCGCGAACTGGCGGCCGAGGGACGCACGGTGTTCGTCTCCAGCCATCTGATGAGCGAGATGGCGCTGACCGCCGACCACGTGATCGTGCTCGGTCGGGGCCGGGTGATCGTGGACACCGACATGGCCGAGTTCGTCCGGACCGGCTCGCGCGGTGACGTGCTGGTGCGCTCGCCGCACGGTGCGCGGTTGGCCCGGCTGTTGACCGAGCACGGGGCGTCGGTGACCGCGGAGGCGGACGGCGCCCTCGCGGTTACCGACCTGGCGTTCGTCCGGATCGGCGAGCTGGCCGCCGCGCACGGCCTGGTGATCCACGAACTCGCGGCCCGACAGGGCTCGTTGGAGGAGGCGTACCTGCGGATCACCGAGGACGAGGCGGTCCACCGGGCGGTGCACCCGGTGGGTGGGGCGGGCGCCGTCGGCAAGGGGGCGGGCGCGTGAGGTGGTTCTCGCTGCCACGCGGGGTGCTCGCGGCCGAGTGGATCAAGCTGCGGACCCTTCGCTCCATGTATTACACCGCCGTGATCTCCGCGGTCGCGGCACTCGGGCTCGGCGCGTTCGACCTGGGCAATCTGGTCGCCGACTGGGACGGGTTGTCGGCCGAGCGGCAGGCCGCGTTCGACCCGGTCCGTTTCGGCTTCAGCGGCGGCTACTACGTGGTCGTGCTCGCGCTGGGCACGCTCGGGGCACTGGTCGGCGGCTCGGAGTACGGATCGGGGCTGATCGCGACCACGTACACCGCGGTGCCTCGGCGGCGCCGGGTGTTCGCGGCCAAGGTCGCGGTCACCGGCGCCGCGACCTTCGTGGCGGGCGAGGTGATCGCGTTCGCGACCTTCTTCATGGGTCAGGGGATCCTGGCCGACAAGCACCTGAATGTGAGCCTGGGCGACCCGCACGTGCTGCGTGCGGTGACGGCCACCGGCGCGTTCGTGAGCGTGCTCGCGGTGATCGGGCTCGCGCTGGGCACCATCGTGCGGCATTCGGCGGGGGCGATCGCCGCGCTGTTCGGGCTGTTCTTCGTCGCCCCGATGCTCACCGAGGCGGCCGGCGACGCGGTCGAGCGCGGCACCCTGCAACCGGCCTTCCAGGCACTGAGCAGCACCACCGGGCCGGTGGATCCGTCCCGTCCTTCGACGGCGGCGGCGTGTGTGGTGTGCGTGGTCTGGCTCGCGGTCGCGCTGGCGGTTGCCGCGTGGTCGGTCGAGCGTCGGGATGTGTGAGCGTGGGGACGGAACATGATTCGTTGCAGATCCCGTAACGACATGCCATGCACATTGCCATGCAGCACACCATGCAGTCTGCCATGCAGCTCGCCATGCAAGTACCAGGTCAGAGGCTCATTTCGAGTACCGCTCGGCTTCATCGTGGTTGGTCGATGCGAAGCCGATACTTCTGACGAGCCCATCGTGCTCATCGCGGGTTCCGCCGGTTCGGCCACGGCCGGCCGGCGCCGGGAGCGCGGTCGGCGTGGGCTCTGCCGGTGAGGGCGAGGAAGACATCGTCGAGGTCGGGAGTGTGCACGGTGAGCGACTCGGCGCGGATGGCCGCGTCGTCGAGTGTGTCGAGGAGGGTGCGCAGCGTCGGGATGCTGTCGTCGCCGGGGATGTCGAGGGTGAGTGTCTCGTCGTCGCAGGTGGTGGCGCGGAAGAGGTCGGCGGCCACGTCGAGGTGGTGGGGGTTGTTGAACCTGACCCGGATGTGCGCGCCGGGAACGCGGCGCTTGAGCTCGGCGGCGGTACCCTCGGCGACGAGCCGGCCGTAGTCCAGGACCGCGATCCGGTCGGCGAGTCGGTCCGCCTCCTCCAGATATCGGGTGGTGAGCAGGACGGTCACGCCCTGCTCGGCGACCAGTTCGCGGATGATGTTCCAGATGACTCGGCGGCTGCGCGGGTCCAGGCCCGTGGTGGGCTCGTCGAGGAAGATCACTCGGGGGTCGCCGATCAGGGTCATCGCCAGGTCGAGCCTGCGGCGCATGTCGCCGGAGAGGGTGACGACGGCTTTGGAGGCGGCCTCGGTGAGGTCGAATCGGGCCAGCAGTTCGTCGGCCCGGCGGCGGCCCTCCACCCGGCCCAGATGACGCAGGTCCGCCATCAGGATCAGGTTCTCCCGGGTGGTGAGCAGGTTGTCCACGGCGGCGAACTGGCCGGTGACACCGATCGCCCGGCGTACCGCGTCGGCCTCACGGGCGAGGTCGTGGCCGGCCACGTGTACGCGGCCGGCGTCGGCGCCGACGAGCGTGGACAGGATCTGCAGGGTGGTGGTCTTGCCCGCGCCGCTGGGACCGAGGAGGGCGAAAACGGTGCCCTCGGGGATGTGCAGGTCGATGCCGTCCAGCACCACCTTGTCGCCGTACGACTTGGCCAAGCCGACGGCGCTGATCGCGGCCGAGCGGCTGCCGGCCGCGGAAGTCGTGGTCATGGCAGGGGGACCCCTTCGATCGTGGCTCTGCGGTCTCGGCCGGGCCGCGCGCCGAACTCAGGCACGCCGGATCAGAATGTGGCCGAAGGAGGTCCGGGCGCGGACCTCGACGGACTCCTCGGACTCCTCGGGACTCTCGGTCGCGCCGAGCGAGTTGCGTACGCTGCCCATCCGGGTCTGCACGTCCAGCCAGGCTGCGGTGGCCTTGCGGATGCCGACCTCCAGGTCGCCGACGCCGGTGTGGAGATGGACCTGGCCGCGGGCCACCTCGTCGATCCGGATCGCGCCGTGGGCGCACTTGGCGTCGACGTCGGCGTGCGCGACGCCGACGGTGATCCGGCCGTTGGAGGAGTTGGCCCGCAGGTCGCCCCCGACCTCGCCGACGGTGGTTTCGCCGTTGGTGTTCCTGATCGTCGCCGCGCCGGTGACGGTGCCGATCTCGATCCGGCCCGCCGCGATGATCTCGGCGTCCCCGGTGGTGCGGGCCACCCGGATGTCGCCGTGGTCGGTCCTGGCGTACAGGGCCCGGGCCTCGTCCATGCGGATGGTGCCGACCGAGGTCTTGAGCCGGCAGTCGCCCAGCGGGCCCGAACAGGTGAAGTCCGCCATGGGCGTGGCGGCCCGCACGTCGGAGCCCGCGGGCAGTTCGACGGAGATCTCGACGGAGCCGTTCTTGCCGAACAGCGAGCGCTTCTTGGGCCCGTTGATCAGCAATCTGCCACCGGAGCAGGTGACCGTGGTCTGTTGTGCGGCACGCACGTCGATCTCGTCCGCGCTGTTGCCGGGCACTACCTCGACCACCGTGTCGGTGCGGTCGCTCGCGCTGATCCGGACCGAACCGATGTCGAATTCGAGGGTGGCGGAAATCGGCTTCGGGGTGTCGAACCTGGGCATCGTGGTGCGTTCCTCTCGGCTGTGGGCTCCCGTTGGCACGCCGGCCGGGTGGGCGGGGCCGGCCGGAAGTCCGGTGCGGTGTCGGGGGTCGGTGCCGTGTGCGATGCGTGGACAGCGGTGCTTGCGCGACGTCTGCGGGGGCGATGCTTGCGTGGTGGAGGTGCGTGGCGGAGGCGCGTGTGTTGTGTCCGTGTCCGTGTCCGCGTATGCGGTGGCGCGGGGCGGTGGTGTGGCGCCGTGCGTTGTGCCGGTCAGCGGACCCAGCCGGTGTAGCCCTGGCGGCCCCGATGTCGGCTGGTGGGGTCGGATGCGCCGTTGCGGGCGGGATCGGGTGCCAGCGCGCCGGTGGCGGCGCGTACCAGCCAGGCGTTGACCGACAGGCTCTCGCGCGCTGCGGCGGCCTCGACTCGGGACTTGAGGTGGGCGGGCAGCCGGAAGTTGATCCGTGCCATGCCGCCCTCGTCGCCGTCCGCCGGCGCCGCGAACGACGTCGGTGTGGGCACACTCGGCGCGCCTTCCGGCCGGTCGGGTCTCGCGTAGACCTCCGGGGCCGGCGGCGCCGTCACCACGAACTCGGGGTCGAGCCCGCGCAGTCGAAGCTCGACCGATCCGGGGGCGAGGTCGCCGGTGACCTCGGCCATGGCGGCGGACAGCGCACTGAGCAGAACGAGCCGGGTGGCCGATTCCAGCGGGGCGGTGAGGCGCTCGGCCAGCTCGCGCGCCTCGCCACCGCCCGCATTCGCGGCGACCGCGAGCTCGTTCCGAAGATTGTCGACGTACGGTGTGAGATCCATGACGCCATGGTGGCACATTGATGGCGCCGTTGCGAGATGTCTCGACGTCATAGATGCGCCATCCGCATCTGGGCCAGGAGGTACGGGTGTTGCGGAGGAGGCAGGCGAGCGGCTGAATGCCGACGGGCGTCGGGCCGGTCCGGATACTCGCGGCGACGGGCACACGCTGCGCCATGACGGCTTCCGGTTGCGCCACGGTGCCCATTGCGCCACGCCGGCGCGGGCTCCGGGCGACGGCCCGCCGGGAGCGCCGGGGCGCGGGCGGGGGCGCGGCGGCCCGTGGTGCCGGTGTCCGGTGGTGCCGGCGTTCGGTCCGGCCGTCTCGGTCGATCGGTGGCGCCTGCGCCGCATGGGGCGTCGACACCGGCTCTAGAGTGATCATGACGGGGTGGCACGACGAGTGACACGACGCGGTGTGCGGCGAGGGGGTTTGGGGACGTGGCGATACGGGATCAACTGCGGGGCATCAGTGGGGCGGTGGGGGCCGCGGCGGCGTCGGGGCGCGCGGCCGTGGGAGGTCGGATCGGCGCCGGTCGGGCCCGGGTCGCGTCGGGGGACTGGGTGCACGGGACGTTGGACGCCCTGCCCGCGCCGGCCGCGCCCGCCACCGTGGCCTGGGAGTTCTCGTTGGGCGCGCTGGTGTGTCGGCATCCGAAGATGCCTGCGATGACCGCGCGACCGCTGCGGCTGCTCGACGGCCTGGGCGCGGTGCGCTTCGGCCCGGAGACGGTCGGCTTCGACGGGGAGGACATCCCGTGGGAGAAGGTGGTCCGGCTCACCCTGCACGACGCGTTCGCCTCGATGACCACGGCCGCACTCGATACCGAAGTGGACCGGATTCGCGACGTGCTGCCGCCGTTGCCCGGCCGCAAGTGGGCGGTCGGCAAGGTGGTGGAGGGCCTGCTCACGGTGGTCCTCGCGTCGCTGGAACAGGCCGACGACCGCCGCCTGGACAGCGCGGAGGTGGCCTGCGAAATCACCTACCGCGGCTTGCTCGGCCGGGAGAAGACGCTGCGCGCCGGCCTGTTCGCCACCGCCCTGTTGGCCCGGCAGGCCGCCGTCGAGGACAGTCTGGTGGCCACCGCGCGCGCCCACGGCGTCGAGGTGGTCGCGGCCGTACCCGAAGGCGGCGCCGGCGACGCGGCGGCGGCCGAGCGAATCCGCGTCCTGCGGGCCCGGACCGACGCGGTCTCGGCCAAGCTGCGCGCCCAGCGCGAGCAGGCCGCGGAGATCGCCCCGCCGGTCGAGCCGACGGCGGTCGCGGGTAGCGCGCCGAACGCGACAGCCGCTCCCGCCTCGCGCATCGCCGGCCCCGGCAACGCCGCCCACCCCAGCGACGCCACCGACCCCACCGACCCTTTCGCCTGCTGATCACCCGGTGCGACCGGGTCGGCTCGCCTCTTCTCGGCTGACGCGAGAGCCAGGGCCCGTCCGGCGGATCCTGGTGGATGGGGCCGCGCCGTCCCGTGCCGTGGCCGGTGGTGCCGGCGAAGCGGCCGCGTAGTGGTTCTGTTCGGCGGTTTCTCCGGTGCGCCGAGACGAGCGCAGCGAGGAGCCCGAAGGGCGAACGGCAGCCGGCGCGACCCGCCGGGATGCGCCGGACAGGTCCTATCCGCGGGCTTCCATCCCGTAGGGCCGCAGGCCCCGGGCGCGATAGTTGACCAGGGCATTGGGGTGGTCCTCGGAGGAGGTGTGCAGCCAGACTCGGCGGACCGGCTCGGTGTTCGCGTAGGGGGCGGTGTGCCAGGCCTGGCGGAGCAGCAGGGTCAGTGCGCAGCCGCCCAGGCCGGTGCCGACGTATTCGGGAAGCAGGCCGAACGTGACCACCTCCACGTTTCCGCCGGGCTGGGGCTCCAGATTGCCGATGCCCGCGGTCCGGCCGGCGTGCGTGATCAGCCAGGCTTGCAACAACGGGCGCGTGGCGTGAAGTTCCGCCCACTCGTGCTCGGTTCGGGATGCGCTGCGCCAGCCGTACGGTGCGCCGACTCGGGCCAGCAGGTCGTGCACCAGGGGCGTGGCGAGGTCGACACGGCGCAGCGCGAGCGCCGGACCGGGGCGGGAGGGCCGGAGGTCGTCGAGCGAGGTCATCTCCAGGTACATCACGGTCTTACCCATCGCGGCAGGTTATCCACGGCCGCCGACACCGGGGGCCCGGGCCGGCGATCCCGACCTCGTCACGTCCCACGCGTGCGGCGGACGGTGGGCCGGCTGCCTCGGGTGCCCCACGGATCCTGCGCGTCGTACGCCGGTTGCCACAGGTTCAGATACGTCGGACGCACAGAGTCCGGCAGTTGGCCGAGGATGATCGCGGTACTCTCGGCGCTCGCGTGATCGAGCAGCCACGGCAGGTAGCGGCACGTACCGGAGCCGACCCGTCGGCCGTGTTCGGCGCCGAAGCGGCGCATCTGCTCGGCGGAGACCACCGCGTCGATCAACGGCAGCGCCTCGTCCTCCTCGTGCCCGAGATGCCCGCGCAGCCCGCTGACCAGTCCGTCGAGCAGGTCACCGAGCCGCAGACTTCCCGTATCGCGGTCGGCGAGCGCCGCGTCGATGGCATCCAACAGCGGTTCGAACGTGGCGTGTTCGGCCTCCATCACCGCGATCACGCCCAACTCGTCCGGCCGGTCGGCCAGCGCCTTGCGCAGCACCGGCCACAGCAGGTCGTCCTCGGCTCCCAGGTGCACCCGCAGGTACCGGCGGAACAGGTCCCATCCGGTGCCGACCCGCAGGATGTGCCACGGGTCGTCATCCGTACGCGCGGCGACCCGGGCAAGTCGTTCCAGATCGCGGCGCAGCGCGTCGTGGATCGCGAACATCATCGTCATGTCGTGTCGGAAGACCTTGCCGCGCACGGGATCCTCGCTTGTCGAGCGTTGTGGTCGTCGGGAACGGGCGGAGCCGGTGAGGGGCCCGGCTTCCTTCGTCCGGGCCCCGAACTCGGGCCCCGGGCCCGGGAAACCTCCGTCTCGGTGCCGAAGCGGTCGGCCGTGGACGGAACTCCATCCCGTTGACGGACGCCGGCCCCGCGATGTGACCGCCGCCCCGCGCCCACCTTCCCGTGGCCGGATGGGGTCGCCATCGGCAGGAGCACGCCGCCGCTCGGACGCACGCGTGCCCGTGCGTTGTCGGTGGCCGGCGATAGGGTGCCCGATCGTGATTGAACCCGACTTCCTGCAGGCCACCCGGACGTCCTACGACGCTGTCGCCACCGAGTACACCGAATACGCCCGGACGGATCTCGCGAACAAGCCACTGGACCGGGCCCAACTCGCCGCCTTCGCCGAATTCGTCGGCTCGGCCCACGCCGGAACCGGATCCGTGGCCGACGTCGGGTGCGGGACCGGTCGGATCACCGCGCACCTGCGCGAGCTCGGGCTGGACGTGTTCGGGATCGACCTGTCGCCGGGGATGATCGCGGTGGCCCGCCGCGAGCACCCGGACCTGCGCTTCGAGGTCGGCTCGATGACGGACCTGGACCTGCCGGACGGCTCCCTCGCCGGCTTGGTGGCGTGGTACTCGATCATCCACGTTCCGGTGGAGCAGCTGCCGGGCGTGTTCGCCGAGTTCCACCGTGTCCTGGCACCCGGCGGCCGGCTCCTGCTGGCCTTCCAGGTCGGCGACGAACCGCTGCGGCTGACCGAGGCGTTCGGCCGAGCGGTATCCCTCGACTTCCACCGCCGCCGACCGGAGCGGATCGCCGGCCTGGTGACCGATGCGGGTTTGACCATGCACGCGCAGATGATCCGCGAGCCCGATCCCGGCGAGGGCGTACGACCCACACAGCACGCATACCTGTCGGCCCGGAAGCCCTTGCCCGCGCAAGACGACTGAACCGATCCGCGCACCGCGGGCCGGCCCGGACCGTAACCGGTCGACCCCTTGCGGGAGCGAGTGTGGATCGCCGCTCGGACGGCGGCGTCGAGGGAGTCGGCGTGCACGCGTGCGGTCATGGTGTAGACCGCGCGATCGCCGATGCCCTCGACGCCGTCCGTACCGCGGCCGGGTCGGCCGGTTCAGGCCAGCGAAGCCGTCAGGGTGATCTCGGTACCCGGCGAAAGCAGCCTGGAGATCGGGCAGTTCTGCTTGGTGACATCTGCGATCTCGAGGAACTCCGACTTGTCGATCCCGGCGGCCACGACGGTGCTCTCCAGGTCGATTCGGGTCACCGTCGGGGCACCCTCGACCTGGACCAGGTGCACCTTGGCCGTGCTGTCCACCGAGGTCGCCGGGAAGCCCGCGTCGCCCAGGCCCTTGGCCAGGGCCATCGAGAAGCAGCCCGCGAGCGCCGCGCCGATCAGTTCCTCGGGGTTGGTGCCCTCGCCCTCCTCGAACCGGGACTTGAACGAATAGGCACCCTCCAGGCCGCCCTTGCCGGTGCGGATGGTGCCGGCGCCCTCGAGGATGGTGCCCTGCCACTGAGCCGTCGCGCTACGAATAGTCATGGGGCGATGCTAGTACCGTGACGCGCGCCGGCCGGTCAGGCACCCGTTCGCGAGCCCCGCGTCGGACGTCGGGCGCGACTCCGGGACGCGCGACGCCGCCCCGGAACGGATCCGGGGCGGCGCGGCGCCTGGCAGGATCGACCGCCGGCCCTACCTGCGGCGCCGACCTGCGACGTCCGCGAGATCTACGACGCCGGCAAGTCTGTGCCGCCTACAAGGTCTGCGACGCCTGCGCGTCGACCCCCGCCGGCGTCCCGAGGTCGGGCCGGGTCTCCGGCGTACCGACCCGCCCCGTACCGCCCTGCCCCGTCCCCGCGTTCGCCACCGCCTCGGCGGAGCTCATCGAGCCCTTGCCCTTCGGCATCAGCAGTATCGCGAACAGCAGCGCGACCGCGCCCAGGCACGCGGCGGACAGGAACGCGTCGTGATTGACCGCCAGTTGCGCCTCGCGGATGCGATGCCCGTTGTCTCCGGCCGCGGCCATGTCGTCGGCGAAGCCGCTGTACGCGATGGTCGCGACCACCGCCAGGCCCAGCGCGCCGCCCGCCTCCTGGCTGGTGTTGATCAGGCCCGCGCCCATGCCCGCCTCCTCCTCGCCGATCCCGACGAACGCGGCGATCTGCAGGGTCACGAAGCACATGCCGCAGCCGAGGCCGAGCGCGATGAACGCGGGCAGCACGTCCACCGGATAGCTGCCGTCGACCGGTGCACGCCACAGCAGCAACAGTCCCACCGTGGTGATCGCCAGGCCCGCGATGAGCACCGGCCGGGCGGCCACCTTGGTGATCAGCCCCGAGGCGACGCCCGCGCCGATGGCCACACACACCGCGAGCGGCACGTACGCGAAGCCCGCCCGCAGCGGCGTGTAGTCGTACACCTGCTGCATGAACAGGCTCGCGAAGAAGAACATGGCGCCGAACATGCCGAACACCAGGATCGCGGAGAGGTTCGCGGTACGCATCGTGGCCAACCGGAAGACCCGCAGCGGCAGGATCGGCGATGCCGCTCGCGCCTCGATCACCACGAACGTGGTGAGCAGCACGAACACACAGCTCAGGCTCACGATGGTGCGGGCGGTGGCCCAGCCGACCGTGGTGGCCTCGCCCAGGGTGAAGATCAGCAGCAGCAGGCCGCTGGTCAAGGTGATCGCGCCGGCCAGGTCGAACGGCCGACCGCGCTCCTCGGCCACGCTCTCCGGCAGCACGCGCGGCGCGAGTACGGCCACGCCCAGGCCGATCGGCACGTTGATCCAGAAGATCCACTCCCACCCGGGCCCGTCGGCCAGTACGCCGCCCAGGATCACGCCCAGGATCGACGCGATGCCGGCCAGTGAGCCCCAGATGCCCAGTGCCTTGTTGCGTTCGGCGCCCTCGGCGAAGGTGTTGGTGAGGATGGACAGCGCGGCGGGCGCGATCATCGAGGAGCCGAGGCCCTGGAAGCCGCGCGCGGTGATCAGCATGGTGCCGTTCTGGGCGAGACCGGAGGCCAGCGAGGCCAGCGCGAACACCACGAAGCCCGCTTGGAGCAGGCGGCGGCGGCCGAAGGTGTCGGCGAGGCGCCCGCCGAGCAGCAGGAAGCCGCCGAGCACGGTGCCGTACGCGGTGACGATGTAGTTCTGGCTGACCTCGGACATGTCCAGGCCGTCCTTGATCGACGGCAGTGCCAGGTTCACGATCGACACGTCGAGGAACACCATGAACTGGCCCAGGCACAGGAAGGCCAGAATCGCCCCGGTGCCGACGCCGGGTCCTGATCGGCTCGGGGCCGAGTCGGTGGCAGACATCACAAATCTCCTAAGCCATGCGGAATCGGGCGAGCGAGGGACCGGGCGCCCGGCCGATCACGCTGTCGGTGCCCCGAGTTCGTTCGTCTTCGGTCTTCGGTCTTCGGTGCTCGGTCTTCGGTGTCGGGTCTTCGGCGTTCGAGAGCGGCCCCGGCGTCGCCGGAACGGCCGCTGAACACCACCGGGCGCGGAGTCGTGCCGGGCGGCTGCGAAACCGGCGGGTCGTACCCTCCGCACCGGTTCCGCCCCCGGCCACAGCGGCCGGCGCTCGTTCGTCACCGCATTGACGGATCTCGCCGGCCGAATGTGACCACCCACCGGCACCGATTTCTTCGACGTGGTCCCCCACCCCCGACCTCGGCGCGGAAGCACCCCCGGCATGCCCGCCGTCCCGGCACTCGCGCCGCCGCCCCACCCCGTCCCGCCGGCCCACGCCCACCACCCCACGCCGCCCCGCGGTGTCACATCGATCGCGCCGCTTACGTCAGGGAACCGAGAGTCGCGCCAACGACCGAGACGCGACCGGACGACGGGATGAGGCCGATGAACGAGCACGACTTTCTGGCGGAACGCTTCGAGGCGCACCGCGGCCACCTGTCGGCCGTCGCCTATCGGATGCTCGGCTCGCTGACCGAGGCGGACGACGCCCTGCAGGAGACCTGGCTCAAACTCAGCCGCTCCGACCCGGACGAGGTGGACAATCTGGCCGGCTGGTTGACCACGGTGGTCGGTCGGGTCTGCCTGGACATGCTGCGCTCACGCCGCTCCCGCGGCGAGGAGCCGCTGGACGCGCAGGTGCACATCCCCGACCCGATCATCGCCGGCATGCCCGACGCCGACCCCGAGCACGCGGTACTCCTGGCCGACTCGGTCGGTCTGGCGCTCCTGGTGGTGCTGGAGACGCTCGCGCCCGCCGAGCGGCTGGCCTTCGTTCTGCACGACCTGTTCGCGGTGCCCTTCGACGAGATCGCGCCGATCGTGGACCGTACGCCCGCCGCGGCCCGGCAACTCGCCAGCCGCGCGCGCCGACGCGTCCAGGGAGCCGCGCCCTCGCCGGACGGCGACCTCGCCGTGCAGCGCGAGGTGGTCGACGCGTTCCTGACCGCCGCCCGCGGTGGCGACTTCGACGCGCTCGTCGCGGTGCTCGACCCGGACGTGGTGGCCCGTGCCGACGGCGGCGCGCTGCGCCCGAGCGGTGTGATCCGAGGCGCGGAGCAGGTGGCCGGACAGGCGCTCACCTTCGCGCGGTTCGCCGCGGTGGCCCGGCCCGCACTCGTCAACGGTACGGCCGGCATCGTGTCGGTGGCCGCCGGGCAGCCGATGTCGGTGCTGGCCTTCACGATCGTGCGGCGCCGGATCGTCACCATCGACATCCTGGCCGACCCGCAACGCCTGAACCGGCTCGACCTGACGGTGCTCGCGAGCTGACCGTCCGTGACCGTTCGTGCCCGGTCGGGTCCGCCGCCCCGGACCCGGCCGCGCCGGCCCAACTCGCCCCGCCGGTCGGGAAGATCGATTACCGGGCCGGCTGGGTACGTACCGCGACATGAGATTCCTCCACGATCAGGTACCGCCACACGACCTCACCTTCAGTGACGTCTTCCTCGTACCGTCGCGCTCCGGCGTGGGTTCGCGCCTCGACGTGGACCTGACCACCTCCGACGGCACCGGTACCACCATCCCGGTGGTGGTGGCCAACATGACCGCCGTGGCCGGGCGCCGGATGGCGGAGACCATCGCCCGCCGCGGCGGCCTCGCGGTGATCCCGCAGGACATCCCGGTCGACGTGGTCGCCGAGGTGACCTCGTGGGTCAAGGGCCGCCACCTCGTCTACGACACCCCGATCACGATGGCCCCCACGGACACCGTCGGCGAGGCGCTGAACCTGCTGCCCAAGCGGGCGCACGGCGCGGTGGTGGTGACCGAGGGCGGGTGCCCGGTCGGCATCGTGGCCGAGGCCGACTGCCTGGGCGTGGACCGCTTCGCCCAACTCGCGCGGGTGATGTCCACCGAACTGCTCACCCTGCCGGCCGGAGTCGACCCGCGCGAGGCGTTCGACCG
The DNA here is from genome assembly GCF_000372745.1 of Embleya scabrispora DSM 41855. GTDB lineage: Bacteria > Actinomycetota > Actinomycetes > Streptomycetales > Streptomycetaceae > Embleya > Embleya scabrispora. The sequence continues at coordinate 319,209 of NZ_KB889686.1, forward strand.
GCTCTACGAGGGCCGGCACAAGCTCGCGCCGATCGTGGACTCCGACGGCCGCCTGGTCGCCGTGCTCACCCGCACCGGCGCGCTGCGTTCGACCCTGTACACGCCCGCCCTGGACGCGGCCGGGCGCCTGCGCGTGGCCGCCGCGATCGGCATCACCAACGACGTCGCGCACAAGGCGAAAAGCCTGATCGAGGCGGGCGTGGACACGTTGGTCCTGGACACCGCCCACGGTCACCAGGAGCAGATGGTCAAGGCGCTGCGCGCGGTCCGGGCGCTCGACCCGCCCGTACCGGTCGTGGCCGGCAACGTGGTCACCGTGCAGGGCGTGCGCGATCTGATCGAGGCGGGCGCGGACATCGTCAAGGTCGGCGTCGGCCCGGGCGCGATGTGCACCACCCGGATGATGACCGGCGTCGGGCGCCCGCAGTTCTCCGCGGTCGCCGAGTGCGCGGCGGAGGCGACCCGGCTGGGCCGGCACGTGTGGGCCGACGGCGGTGTCCGACACCCGCGCGACGTCGCGCTCGCCCTGGCGGCCGGCGCCTCGAACGTGATGGTCGGTTCGTGGTTCGCGGCCACCTACGAGTCGCCCGGCGACGCGTACCGCGACAGCGACGGCCGACTGTACAAGGAGAGCTTCGGGATGGCGTCGGCACGCGCGGTCCGGCTGCGCACCGCCACCGAATCCGCCTTCGACCGGGCCCGCAAATCGCTGTTCGAGGAGGGCATTTCGTCCTCGCGGATGTACCTGGACCCGAATCGGCCCGGCGTCGAGGACCTGCTCGACTCGATCGGCGCCGGCGTGCGCAGCGCCTGCACCTACACGGGCGCCCGCACGCTCGCCGAGTTCCACGAACGCGCGGTGTTGGGCATCCAGAGCCCGGCCGGCTACGCGGAGGGCAAACCGCTGCCCGAGAGCTGGTGACGGTGCGACGGCGCGACCTCGACGGGTCGCGCCGCCTCGTCCGGTCCGGCGCGCGCCCTCGTGACACCCGCCTCACCCGGCCGGCAAACGGTTTGACGAGTGCGGAACACTTTTGCCATGCCCACCGCCGCACGCAGCACGCAGACCTGGACGATCGCCCCGCGCGCGGTCGACTCGCCCGAGGCGCTCGCGCTGCTGCGCGCGTACTTCGTCGAGGTCAGCGACCGCTACTACCGGCTGCACGAGGGCCGGGACTCGACCCCGACCGAGATCGAGGAGGGCCTCGCCGACGCGCCGAGCGACCATCTCGCGCCGCCGCAAGGACTCTTCCTGATCGGCAGGTACGGCACCGAGCCGGCCGCGTGCGCGGGGCTGCTGCTGCGGGACGGGCACACGGCGGAACTGACCCGCGTGTTCGTGCGACCGGACCTGCGCGGCACCGGCGGCGGGCGACTCCTGATGGCCGCCGTCGACGACGCCGCCCGCGCCGTGGGTGTGACCCGGATCGTGCTGGACACCCGCCTCGACCTGATCGAGGCCCGCACCCTGTACACCAGGACGGGTTACGTCGAGGTGCCGGCGTACAACGACGGCAAGTACGCCGAGATCTGGTACGCCAAGGACCTGGCAGCAGCCGATCGGCCCGATGCGACCTGAGTCGGCGGGACGTGGCGACATCCGGCGGCGCGATGCCGCGACCCGAGGACGGCTACGACGAACGGAAGCGGCCGATGACCGACAGCGGCGAGCGCAAGACCTGGCGGACCATGGGATGGGGGCCGTGGGACGACGAGGGCCTGCCGTCCGAGCCGTTGGACGATCAGACCCGCGAGCAACGCGAGTTGCCTCGGACACTGGTGTCCGTGGGTGACCCCGGGGTGCGCCAACGGCCGGTCTTCGACCCCGCGTTGAAGCAGTACGGCAGCGCGATGCGGGCCGGTGAACCGCAGTTCGCCTCGCCCGGAGTCGCCGAGCGCTGGCACACCGCCCGCCGGCGCGCCGTCGACCACGTGTTGGCGACGGTGGCCGAGTCGCCCTGGGCCGCACACCTGGTGCTGCGCGGGAGCATGCTGCTCCGGGCCTGGTACGGGCCGGCCGCCCGCGAGCCCGGCGACCTCGACTTCGTCGTGGTGCCGGCCACCTGGGAACTGGTCGAACCGCGCACCGACCGGATGTTCGCCGACATCGCCCGCGACGCGGACGCCCGCTCGCGTGCGGCCGGAGGCGTGCGGATCGACGCGGCCGGCGCGGTCGACGACGAGATCTGGACCTATGACCGGGTGCCCGGGCGACGTCTGGTGCTGCCGTGGCGGGCGGACGGGTTGCCGTCGGGCATCGTGCAACTCGACTTCGTCTTCAACGAGTCGCTTCCCTCGGCGGCCGAGTACACGGACGTGCCGCGCGGGGACGGCTCCGGGGCGCACCGCATCCTGGCGGCGACCGCCGAGCAGTCGCTGGCCTGGAAACTGCTGTGGCTGCTCTCCGACTCCTACCCGCAGGGCAAGGACCTCTACGACGCGGTGTTGTTGGCCGAGTCGACGCCGCTGCGGGCCGAACTCCTGCACCGGACGCTGGTCGCCGGCGAGCCGCACTGGGCCGGGCGACGCATCTCGGCCGGCACGTTCGTCGACCAGGACGCCGACTGGGACGAGTTCGTCAAGGAATACCCGGACGTGCACGGCGCCGCAGAGGAGTTCATGGGTCGCCTGCTCTCCGCGCTGGAACCGGTCTTCGCCGAGGAGAGCGCCGGACCCGCCGTCGACGGCTACGCGTGGCGCCTGCGCTGGTTGGCGCAACTGCTCCCCGAGGCACGCCGAGAGGCGGCCCGCGCGGGCATGCCCGCACTGGTGGCGTGGCTCAAGGGCCGCGCACTGGGCCTGGCCGAGAGCATCGTGATCATCCGCGAGGTGGTCGGCCCGGAGCAGTGCACACCCGAACAGGCGGCCGACGCGTACGTCGCCCAACTCCCGTACACATCCGGCGAACTCGGCTACTACACGCGCAACCCCGGCGTGATCGGGGACGCACTCGCGGCGCTGCGGGACCAGGTCTGACCGCACCGGTCGTGCACCCGCGCCCGAGGGATGCCCGTGTGGGCTCGGCGGATGCCCGCGTGGGTGGGCGGATGCCCGCGCGAGCCCGACGGACGCTCGCGCGAGTCGGTACGTCGGCGTCGGCCACCCGCGTGCCGGTCGACGCGCGCCCGTCCACCCACCGCACCGGAGGATCCCGTGAACAGCATCGACCCGTCCGTGGTCCGGGCCGTCTTCACCCTGGCCGACCCCGCCCTGGCGCCGGCCCTGGTACAGCGGCTCGGCACCGAACTCGTCCCGGCGCTGCGGGTGATGGCCATCGTGCCGACGGCTCTGACCGACGCGGTGCGCGCCTCGGGCCAGGCCGAACTGATCGCCGCGATCGAGGGGTGCGAGGCGCGCGACGCGCGCGGAACACGCGTCGGCCGGCCGATGCCGACCGCCGCGCCACCACTCTCGCTGCCGGCCTTCGCCGGAGCGCGACCCGATCGGGCCGCCGCCGAGGACCCGGTCGAACGGGCCGCCCGCGGCGACCTGACCGCCGCCGAGGTGGACGCCCTCCTCGACCTGGACGATCCGCATGTGGACGCCCGGCTGTTCGCCGGCTCGCTGCTGTCCGACGCGGAACGTGCCCGGCTGCTGGCGGGCGTTCGCCGCGACGGCACGCGAGGTCCGGTACCCGGCCCGCTCACGACCCTGTTGTGGGAAGCCGAACTGGGCCGCTGCGCCGCGTGGCTGGTGGTCGGGATGACCTCGGGCGATCCCGAGGTGGCCCGGGTCGTGGTCAACCGGCTGCCGTTGCGCACCGAGGCCGGTCGGTTGCGGGTGGTGGTCGGGGTGTGGACACGATACGGCCGTACCCCGGCCCGGCGGTTGCCGGCCGAGGCCGACTTTCCCGCCGACTCGCGCGAACGGATCGAGGACGCCTTCGCCCGGCGTGACGGCCTGGCCGTGCTCGGCGCGCGGCTGAGCGCCGAGGAGGACCCCGAACGGGTCGTGGCGTACCTGCGCGACGGCGAGGACCAGGAACAGCGCGAGCGGGTCGATGCCATCCTGGCCGATGGCGGCGACATCCCGTGGGCGGAACTGCTGCGCTCGCACCGGGCCGCCGCGCTACCCGACCCGCTGCACACCCGTCTCGCCGAACTCCCGGACTGTCCACACGAGTTGTCGGTCGCGCTGCTGGCCCGGGGATTGCCCGAGCAGGCCCGAAACGAGCGGCCGTGGCTGCACGAGGCGCTGGCCCACGGCCGACTGTCCGGCGCCGACCTGCTGCGGTACGCCCGCCCCGCCCCGGTGGTGCTGTCGATACTCGCCGGCACCGACGACCGGACCTCACCCGAGTGGTGGGCCTCGGGCGCACCCCGTGCCGAGGCGGACGCGCTGGTCGACGAGTACCTGGGCGGCAACGCCGAGGCGTGGATCGTGGCGCTGCGCCTGTTCCCGGAGTTCGCCGGCACGATCGTGGAACTGCTGGCCACCGCCCGCGCGGTGGCCGCCGGCCGGAGCGGGTCAGCGACCGAGTGAGCCACCCGCCGGCGCCGGCGCCGGGGCCGAACCGGCGAACAGCGAGTCGGCCGCGCCGGTGGACGCCTCGTCCGGGTCGTCGTCCGGCTCCTCGTGCTCGACCGCGTCGCGATCCTCGCCCGGCATGGCGTCGAAGCCGAGCAGGTCCAGTTGGGTGGGGCCGGTGGCACGGCCGGTCGCCTCCGCTGCCGGTGTCCACGACCCCCGGCAGGAGATCGGTGCGTCGTCGGCGCGAGCGTGGCCGGGATCGTCGTGGCGCCAGACCGCGTGCGTCTCGGTCACCGCGACGCGGCGACCGCACACGCCGCAGGTGCCTCGTGGCCGATGCGTGTTCATGTCCCCATGATGTCCGATCGGGCGGACAACGGCCGGTTCGCGCCGCCCGGGGCAGCCGGCGCCTGTGTGCGGTGGACAACGGCGGTTCCACGGCGGGTCGGCGCCCGAGGGCGGGCGGCGCGGGAAGAGTCGTGGGCGCGGATCGGTCACATTCGTGGGTTGTGATCCGTCATGAGTGTGTCGGGCGGCAGCGAGCCGCCGAGGACGAGCCGACGAACAACGAGCCGAACGGACCGGCAGCGGCACTGCGGTGGCAGTGCCGCCGTGCCCGGGGGCACCCCGCCGCGGCCGAGGTCGGCAGAACGCGAAATCGGAGCACACCATGACCGGCAAGACCTTCAAGAACGACATGTCGATGATGTACGCGTTCCATGACGCGCTTCGTCGGGAGCTGGGGCAGATCGCCAGGGTCACCGCCGAGGCGACCGACGACCCGCGTCAGGTCCTCCAGGCGGCGCTGGGCTGGGAACTGTTCAAGCGCTACCTGCACGTCCACCACGGCGCCGAGGACGACGTGCTGTGGCCCGCGATCCGGTCGGCCGTCCAGGACCTGCCGGACGAACTGGCCGTGATCGAGGCGATGGAGGCCGAGCACGCCATCGTCGACCCGGGCCTGAACGCCGTCGACGCCGCACTGGCCGACCGCGAATCCGGTCCGGAACGACTGGCGATGATCGTCGAGCGCCTGGTCGCCGGCCTGGGCGGACACCTCAAGCACGAGGAGGACGAGGCACTCGCGATCGTCGACCGGCACGCCACGCCGGAACTGCTCCAGCGCTTCGGCGCCGAACACGGGATCCGGGTCGGCAACGACAGTCCCCTGTACGTGCCGTGGTACCTGGACGGCGCCGGCGAGGACGTCGTCGCGACCGTACTCGGCCGCCTGCCCGAACCGCTGCGCCAGGCATACCGGGACGAGTGGCAGCCGGCCTACGCCGCGCTGGACCTGTGGGGCCCCAAGCAGGGCTCCACCCGGGCCTGAACGGCCCCGCCACGAACCCGCGCCCGCCGCCCGGACGCGGACCGGATCGCGGCGGCGATCCGGTCCGCGTCCCGGGTGCCCCGGGGGTTGTCGGCTACCAGGGTTGTCGGCTACCAGCCCACGCGGAAGTTCTGTCCGGTCTGGCCACCCTCTACCGAGCGGCGGTACGCCATCGCGGCCGCTGCGGCGTCCACCGGTGGGAAGCCCGGGAAGAACGTGTCGTACGCCTCCAACGACTCGGTGAACATCGTCGGGCTGACCGAGTTGATCCGCAACCCGCGCGGCAGCTCGATCGCGACGCCGCGCACGAACGCGTCGATGCCGCCGTTGGCCATCGAGGCCATCGACCCGGTCGGGATGGCCTCGCCCGACAGGATGCCGGTGATCAGCGTGAACGAGCCGTTGTCCGCGACGAAGTCGAGCCCACCCCGGACGAGTTCGACCTGACCGAGCAGCTTGTCCAGCGCCGCGCGCTTGACCTCGGCGTGCGTCAGCTCACCGATCGCCTTGAACGGCACACCGCCCGCCGCGCACGCGACCGCGTCCACCCGGCCGACCTGCGCGTACATCGCCGCCACCGACTCGGGGTCGGTGATGTCCACCGCGACATCCGTCTTCCCGCTCCGGGAGGCGGTGACCACGTCGTGCCGTGCGGACAACAGCGTGGTGACCGCCGTACCCAAAGTGCCGGTGGCACCGACCACGAGGACCTTCACAACAACCTCCAGAGTCGACCGATATCGCTCCTGATCCTTGCCTGGCCGATCGGGATGGGCAAACAACGTGTCCCGACGAGGGCTCGCACCGTTCGGGACATCGGCCTGCCGCCCGCACACCGGACCGGGTCAGCCGCCGTCCCGGCCCAGCGCCGCGATCTCGGCCGAGGAGGCGTTGCCCCCCGAGCACACGACGGCGATCCGCCGGCCCGCGAACTCGGTCGGGTGGGCCAGTACGGCCGCCAACGCGGCGGCACCCGCGCCCTCGGCGAGCGTGTGCGCGTGCGTCGCGAGCAGTCGTTGCGCGTGCGCGATGTCGGCGTCCGAGACCAGGAGGAAGTCGGCGAGCCCGGATCGCAGCACCCGCTGCGGCAGTTCGAATCCCCGGCCGGTGGCCAGGCCGTCCACGACGGTGGTGTTGGCGCGGGTGACGCAGGTCCCGGCCCGCCACGAGTCGTGCGCGGCCGGCGCGGCGGCCGACTGCACGGCGATCACCCGGCAGGCCGGGGCGAGTTCGGCGGCCACCAGCACCGCGCCGGCGGCTCCGGTGCCACTGCCCACCGGGACCACCACGGCGTCCAGATCGGGTTCGGCGCTGAGCGTCTCCAGGTACACCGTACCGACCCCGGCCACCAGCGCGGCGGTGTCGCCGGGGCTGACCAGGAGCCTGCCCTCGGCAGCCGCGTACGCCTCGGCCCGCGCCTGTGCGTCGGCCATGTTCGCGCCGTGCAGCAGGACCTCGGCGCCGAGCGCGCGCACCGCCCGCACCTTCGCCGGGTTCGCCTCGGCGGGCATCACCACCGTGCACGCCGCGTCGAAGGCGGCACACGCGTACGCGATCGACTGCGCGTGGTTGCCCGTCGAGTAGGTGACCAGACCCCGGGCACGCTCCGCCGAGCTCAGTCCGGCCAGCAGGTTCAGCCCGCCTCGGACCTTGAAGGCGCCGACCGGCTGCACGTTCTCGTGCTTGACGAACACGTGCGCGCCGGTGGCCGCGTCGAGCGCGGGATACGACCACATCGGGGTCGGCGGAAGGTGCTCGGCGAGGAAGTCGCGGGCGGCCACGACGTCGGCGAAGGTGGGATCGGCTGCGTTGAGGGTGTGGTCGGCTTGCATGTCGCCATCGTGGGGCGCGGGCACCCCATCGGTCCAATGCCGGCCCCGCGGGACGTCCGTATGCTCCGGGACGGCCATGGGCTCCGCGATGCCCGCGGACACCGTCCGGATGTCGCCCGGCGATCCCCGACGAGCGGGAGGGCGAGAGCGAGAGGGCTCAATCCCCATGGATCCGGGCCAGGATCTGCGGATTGCTCACGTGCACCGGGACGTGGTCCTCGTCGAACAGGCCGAGTCGGTGCAGCGCGCCGCCTTCGACCGGGATCACCGCGCCGGTCGTGTACGCGGACAGGTCGCAGATCAGGAACAGTACGGCCGCCGCCACGTCGGCCGGCGTCCCCCGCCGGCGCAGCGGCACCCCGCGGCCCGCGAGCGCCGGATCCTGGGCGGTGGCGGTCGCGCGGGGCGTGGTGATCGAGCCGGCCGCGACGCCGTTGACCCGGATCCCGTATCGGCCCCACTCCAGGGCCAGCGTCCGGGTCAGCCCGAGCACCGCGGCCTTGGCCGTCCCGTAGCCCACGTGGTAGGGCGCCGCGACCACGCCGCCGGTGGAGTTGATGGTCACGATCGAACCGGGCGATTCGTGGGCGACCAGATGCCGGGCCACGGCCTGGGACAGCCACATCACATGATGCAGGTTCAGGTCCAGCGCCTGGTCCCACTGTTCGCGATCGAAGTCGAGCGCGGGTGCCCAATGCGGCAACAGGCTGCCGCCGACGACGTTGACCAGCCCGTACAACTCGCCCGGCGCGGCGGCGGCCCGCTCCACCACGGTCGCGACGCCGTCGGCGGTCGACACGTCCGCACACACCGTCAGCAGCGTGCCGGGCGGCCCGCCCAGGCCCGTCGGGTCGGCCAACTCCGCCTCGATCGCGGCCAATCGCTCGGCGTCGCGATCCACGCCCAGCACGGTGGCCCCGGCTTCGAGCAGCGCGCGTGCGCAGGTCGTACCGATCCCACCGCCGCCCGCGCCGGAGACGATCACCGTCCGGCCGGCCAACCTGATGCGTTCGGCTATCACTGTTGTGCTCCCTGTGTGGTCGATTCGTTGCCGGGCGCCACCTCGCGCATCGGAGGTGCGTCGGCGGCGCCTGCCGGATCGACTCCGGCGCCGCGTGCCGCTCCCGCGTCCGCGTCGGTTTCGGTATCACGTGTCGGATCGGTGGCGGTGGCGGTGGCGGTGGTGTCGGTGTCGGTGGTGGTGGCCCGCAACCGCGGCAGCACCTCGTGGCCCAGCGCGGCGATCTGCTCGCGGGCCGCCTCGGCGGACACACCGGGTACGTGGATCCGCAGGTTGAGGCACGTGGCGCCGACCTTCGCGCGCAGCGAGGCGAGTTCGTCGGCCAACGCCGCGGCGTCGGTGTGGCAGACGAATCCGGTGCCGCGCCAATGGCGCAGGGCCGTCGCCGGGGAGTAGCCGCGATATACCTTCGACTGCCGCTCGAACGCCTCGCGCGGAGGGTCGCCGAGCCACACCCGACGGATCAGCACACGTGGCCCGGCACCTCCGGCGTCGAGATATCGATCCGTCAGTTCGCGGAGCCGAGCGGCCTCGGAGCCGCCGTCGAAGAGGATCCCGACACCGGCGTGCGCCGCCCGACGCACCGCGCCCGGACTCATCGCCGCGCTCACCACCGGTACCGGCCGCGCGGCGCACCCGAACAGCGCCCGATCACCGCTCAGTTCGCCCAGCTCCGCGCCACGCAACAGTGCCGCCAACCGGGGCAGCGCCGGCGCGAACGCGGCGGCGCGAGCCGCGAAGTCGAGCCCCATGACTCGGAAATCGAGCTCCAGCCCGCCGACCGCGACTCCGATGCCCACTCGTCCGGGATGCAGGGCGGCCAGCCAGGCCACCTCCTCGGCGAGCAGCGCGACCGGCCGCAACGGCAACAGCACGGGTGCCGCGGCGGCCCAGCCGGCCGGCATGCGGTCGAGCATCCAGCCGGCCATCTGGAGCGGATTGGGCAGGTAACCGGCGAAGCCGCCGTGGTGCTCACTGGTCATCACGCCGTCGAAACCGTGCCCCGCGGCGAGCACGGCCTGCCCGGTCGCCTCCGCGACCACGCCCGCGGCGTCGAGCCGGTCGTGCGGATAGATCCGCAGTGAGATCGAACCGGTCCCGAACGGCGCCGCCGCCGAGACCGGTTCGCCTCGTCCGGCCGGATTTCCCCATTCCACATGTTCTGCCGGTTTCGTGTGCTCCGCCGACACGCCACCACATCCCCTCGATCGGGTGCCGGCGATCATGGCAGAGCGTTCGCGCCGATGAAACCACCACGAGGTGTGCTACCGGGGCCGCCCCGAGTCGACGCCGGCGGGACCGGGCCCGCGCGCGGCGATGTCGGCGGCAGCCGGGACAGCCCGCGCCGCGCCGCCGCTCGATTTCACGGAAGGAGCCGCAGCGTCACCGTCTGGCGTGCGAAACCGTTGCGTTCGTAGAAGCGGATCGCATCGGCGTTGGAGCAATACGCGGTCACCTCGGCCAGTTCGGCCCCCACTTCCTTCGCCCAGGCCGAGAACTCGTTGACCAGGCGGACTCCGAGCCCACCATGGCGGTGGGCCGGGTCCACATACAGACTCACGAGCGTCGCGGTCCGCGCCGGTCTCTTCGCGGATCCCTCGGCCACGGACCCGGCAAGGAACGCGACGACCCGTCCCGCGTAGTCCGCGACGAGAAGAAGCATGCTCGGGTCGTCCATCCCGGCCGCGAAGTGTGCGGGTCCGTACTCGCGAGGCCAACTCACGTCGACGCTCGGGTCCCTCGTACCGGCATCCTCCGCGAACAGCGCGGAGCTACAGGCGATTAGTCCGTCCAGGTCGGCGGGCCGGGCACGGCGGACGACGACCTCAAGCTGTTGATCACTCATGGACGCAAGGGTAGATGCCGACCGGCGCGCCGAGCGGTGCGTGATCGGGGCACGATACCTCGACGGTTGGCGGCAATCGCGGTGGCCCGCGGCCGAAAGGGATCGCGCTCCGGTCCTGCCCGGGCGGACGGACGACCCGCCGCGGCCCACCCTCGCGGGAGTGGGATTCGGTTGCCGCGGCGGGCCGGCGCCTAGTTGGTGGTCGGGGCGTTGCTCTCCGTGTCGGAAACGGCGGCGGAGCCGGCATGGGATGTGGAGCCGGATTTCGAGCCCGATCCGGAGTCGGATCCCGAGCCCGATCCGGAGGCGGGGCCCGCGCCTGGTTCGGGGTTCGATGCGGCGGTGGACGCCGGGGGCGGACCTGCGTCGGGGGTCGGGCCGGGGGCGGTTTCGGTCCGCGGGCCGGGCAGCGTCGTGTCGGATCGGCCTCGACGGGAGCGGCGTTCGAGGTAGGCGGCCAGGCCGAGCAGGGCAAGACCGAGCAGGAGCGCGGCCAACGGCGCCACGACGCCGAGCAGCCACAGCGCCTGGGCGCCGTCGGCGGCGGTGTCGGCCAACTCCGCGCGGGAGGCCGGTGTCGTGGTCATCTTCAGCGACAACACCGGGAAGACCTCGGCCTGCGCGCCGGAGGCCGACGCGGCGGTCGCGGTGACGGCCTGGGTGGACTCCAGGTCCACGGTGACCCCGGTCTCGGTGTCGACCCAGCCGGTGAGGTCGGTGGTCGCGGTGTAGGCCAGTGGGACCGGGTCGGCCTGCCCGGCCGGTTCCACGGGCCGATCCGGGAACGCGACGGCGGCCAGGCCCTGAACCGCCGCCCTCGGCATGGCCGGCGGCAGCGTGCGCAGCGACTCCGGGTCGGCGAGCGGGCCGCTGGTACGGATCGTGAAGACGTACGTCTCCCGGCCCGCACGTCGCTCGGTCCGCACGTATGTGGCCGGGATGGTGGTTTGGGTCGGTGAATCCCAGTAGGGATAGTTCTTCTTCTTGGGCTCCAACGGGAAACCCGCAGTCAGGCCCCGATGCGGTTCGGCCGCGACGCCTTTGGGGATCGGCCGGTCGAGCAGGGACTTGCGGTCCACCGACCACCGCTTCTCGATCGTGGTGAGCGCCTGCTTCTGCGGGCCGGACACCACCGTGCGGTCGCTCAGGACGACGGTCGACCCGGACGTGTGCACCGCGTGCACGTGCCGGTCCACGGTGACCGGCAGGTCGCGCACGATGGCCCCGGACAGATTGCCCGCCTGCAACGCCTGTGGGTCCAACAGGGTCATGCCGCCGGCGAAGTGCATCGTGAAGTCGGCGTCGTCGGGCACCTGGTGCACGGCGGGCAGCACGACGAACCGGGTCACCGCACTCGTCGCGACGAGCAACGTGGCGGCGGCGCCGAGACACCAGGAAGTCTTGCTCATCAAACCAGCCTCCGCAGGTCGCCGGATGGCCCGGGAGGGCCGGATGTCCTCCCGTCGCGTCGGCGCACGCGACCTGATGGCCCGTACCCCACCAGGATTGGAAACGGATCACGCCGGATACCACGATTCCCGTCCCGGTCCGACCTGTTGGTGGTATATCGGGCACCCGCCCGGACCCGCGGCGCCGGAACCACGGGCCGTCGCACGCCTGTTCGCGAGCGCACATCGCCCGGGGCCGCACTGCCTGCGACCCGGCCCATCGGCGGAATCCCGCGCGCCACAGGGCGCGTTGCGACTCCCGCTTCACATCGCCGTACATCTCGCCATGCATCTCGCCATGCAAGTACCAGGTCACAGGCGCGTTCGAGGTCGCCAGGGGAAACGATGGGCCGACCTCGCCGGCGCGTCCTGCCGAGGCTGTCCCACCTGCCTGGCCGGAGGTCAATACGCGTTCACCCTATGGCAATTCGCGCACACCCTGAAGGCGCATCGTGCGCTGTACGGTTCCGCGACAACGAGCCGCCGGGACGGAATGCGGCGTCGGATGTCGTCCATGCCATGCCGATTCGAGCCGCCGGGGGAGTCCGGTGGTTCCGAGCATGCGTGCGCCCGATTCCGGGGCTCGTGGTGGCGTCGCGCAGTTCGGCGCGGCGGGGTGGAATCAAAGACGGGAGTACATGTGGCGAACGCCGATGTGGTGGCTCGCGCGCGAGTCGTGCTGTTCGACGTCGACCGGGTGTCGGCGGAACGACTGGTCGGGATCTATCGCGTCCTGGGGGAGGTCGACGGACCCGCGCACTACGCTCGACGGTTGGCCGTGGCGCTGCACACGACCGGGCATATCTTCGGGCACAACGGGGCCGACATGGGCCTCACGCTCGGCAGGCTGACCGAGGCGATCCACCTGTGCCGAAGCCTGGACCCGGCCGAACACCGGGACCGGGACGCCGTGTTGCGAGGCATGCTGAGCACTTACCAGTGGGCGCTGTACCGCTACGACCGACGAGCCGAGGCGCTCGCCGTACGGCGCGAGATCCTCACCCTGGCCCGCGCCGGTGCCCGCACGGGTGACCGGTGGTTCCTGGCCGAGGCGCTCCTGGAAGTCGCCGTCGCACTGGTCGAGGACGGCCGCGACGACGAGGCCGAACCGCTGTTCGCCGAGGCGGTGACGGTGACCGCCGGCCTCACCCGAGGCCATGTCCCGACCGCCGACCGCCACTGGTACATCACCGCACACGCGGGCAGGCTCGCCACCCGCGGCCGGTTCGTCGACGCGGCCGACGCGTACCGACCGCTCCTGGAGACGACCCACGAGGACCGCCAAGTTCCGATCCTGCTGTACGGCGCGCAATTGCTCGCCGCCGCGAACCGACCCGCCGAAAGTCGGACGGTGCTGACGCGTGCCGTCGAGGCGTATCGCACGCGCGCCGCGCACAGCCCCGGCCGAGGTCTGCGTCACGACCTGCTCGCCCACCACCTCGCGGTGCTCGGCGCCGCGGACGAACCGGCCGACATCGCCCACGCCACCACCTTCGACCACTGGTCGCCCACCCGCCTGATCCGGCACATCGAGGCCGAACCCGCGCTCCGCGCCGCGCTCGACGCACCGACCACCACACCCGCACAACGCGTCGTGCTCGAACGCCGAGTCAACGTCCGCGCGACCTTCGCGCCGATGTCCCGTACGGCCGCGACCCGCCTACTCGTGCCCGCCTACGCCAAGGCCCTCGAACACGCCCGCTCGCTCGCGATCGCCGACCCCACCGTGGCAACCCCCCTGCTGGCCCGCGCCCTCACCGACTACGCCCTCGTCCTGGCCGGCGTGGGCCGCGCCCGCGACGGCATCCCCGCCCTGGAAGAGGCAACCACCCTGCACGGCTGAGGGCCGACGGCCGACGGTCCGGTCTCGGCGCGAGTGCTCGCGCCGAGGCTGGCCGGCGCGGGCGCCGAGCGAAGCCGAGTCGGCCGGAGTCAACTCTCCGCCTTTGCCGTGCGCGCGTGCGGAATGGGCGGTGCGGCCGGTTCCGACCGGATGCCGTACTGCGCCGCCTGGGCCGTGTACATGGCCCGATACCGACCCGCGTCGAGCGCCATCAGGCGGTCGTGGTCGCCCTGTTCGATCAGCCGCCCGTCCTCCAGCACGTAGATGAGGTCGGCGGTGGCGGTCGCGGCCAGCCGGTGGGTGATCAGCAGTACCGTCGTCCCGTCCTCGGTCATCGACCGCAGCGCGGCGAACGCGGCGATCTCCGCCTCCGGATCCAGCGCGGAGGTCGGCTCGTCGACGATCACGAACGGCGCGCCGCGGTAACGGGTCCGGGCATTGCCGATCTTCTGCCACTGCCCGCCGGAGATCTGCGAACCGCGTTGGTAGCCCTTGACGATCAGGGTGTCCCAGCCGTGTGGCAACCCGCCGACCAGGTCGCTCGCATCGGCTCGGGCGACCGACCCCTCCACCCGGGCCTGGTCGAGCGGCCGATCGGGGCGGCCGATGAAGACGTTCGCCCGCGCGGTCATCGCCCAGCGCGGAAAGTCCTGGCCGAGCACCGCCACCCGGTCGAAGATCCGGTCCCGATCGGCCTCGCGGACGTCCACGCCGCCCCAGCTCAGGGTGCCCTCGCTGGGCAGCAGCAGACCGGCGACCAGCTTGGACAGTGTGGTCTTGCCCGAGCCGTTCTCACCGACCAACGCGACCACCTTGCCCGCCGGGATACGCAGGCTTACCCGGTCCAGCGCCGGCGCGTCGTTGCCGGGATAACGGTACGAGACGCGGTCCAGTCGCACCTCGTCCACGACATGCGGCAGCGGCAGACCGCCGGTCGGGATGGCACGCCGCTGCGACTCGGCGCAGGCATCCTCCAGATCGCGCAGATACAGGGATTCCTCGTACAGCCGGTTGACCTGCATGACCAGTGCGGTGAGGCCGCTGGTACAGGTACGGATCGCGATCACCGCGGTACCGCCCGCGGCCAGCGGCATGCCGCCCTCGGTGAGCAGTAGCCACAACGCCGCGTACACCAGCAGCGCACCGACCCCGGACATCGCGGACGCGGTCGCCTGGGTCACGCCCTTGGCATGCGCGAGTCGGCGGTGCTCGGTCTCCATCGTCGAGGACATGTCCTCGAACGCGTCCAGCACCAGCCGGCCGGCACGGTGTGCCCGCACCTCGGCCGCGGGCGCCGGCTCGATCAGGCTGCGCCCGAGGATCTCGATCGCACGTCGGTGTTCGAGCCAGGCGTGCGCCGATTCGTGTTGGCGACGCGCGGACCGTACCGCGCCCCAGCCCTTGGGCGCCGCGACCAGGAACAACAAAGGCAACAGGATCGGATTCAACAGGGTCAACACGCTGCCGGTGGCGACCAGTCCGACCAAGGCGTTGATCACCGCGACCGAGGCGCCGATCATCCGCCGCACCGAGTCGGTGCCGAACCGGCCCGCGTCCAGCTTGCGATGGAAGGGTGCCTCCTCGAACGCCTGGAGTTCCACCCGGGCGGCGAGCCGGTAGTAGCGCGCCGTACAGACCCGTTCGACCTGCGGTTCCAGCCGGCTGGTCGCACCCACCGAGACCGCCGCGAGCAGTGCCGACACGGCGGTGACGAGCATGATGAACAGCAGGGCGGGCGCGGCGTCGCGCAGCCGGTCGGTGGTCGGCACGTCGGCGAACAGCGCCACCAGCGCGCGATTGGTGGCAAGCAGCCCCAACCCGGCCGCGAGCCCCTGGCCGATCTCGGCCACGAGCAGCGCGAGCACCGCGGTCCGATCCACCGTCCAGGCGGCGCGTGTGACCACCGCGACCATGCTCGGTAGTTGCCGGGCCATCGCCCAAAACGACACGCGCAGCAGCGGCTGTTCATGCTCGGTGAAGGACATGTCGTAGCGCAACGCGCCACCGAACAACAACTGTTCGGACCCGGACACCGGGATCGTCCGACGGGCGGCCGCCCGGCGACGGAACTTCATCGGAGCTCCCGGGGAGGATTGCGCGGAGGCCGATGGGCCGATCCGGGCGGGTGCGACGGGGTGCGGAAGATCGTGACCCGCGATGGTGTCGGTTCCAATGTGACCACGTTCCCTTTCGGTCCCGGGTTGTTGCCTGACGACCGCACATGCTGCCCTTCGGCCCGGCGGATCGGACAGGGCGTACGGGTGTACGAGCCGGGCGCATCCGTCCCATGCCAAGCTCGAACACGCACCCGACCGACGGGGCGAACCAGCCACGTTCGAGGCGGAGTTCGGGTGGGCATCGGATGACGACGGCCGGGGCGCGCGCTGCGCGCCGCGCTCCGGCGGATCCGGGTGGGCGACGCGCGCCGTGCGGTCGAGTGCCGGGAGCCGTGTCGGATCGGACGATGCGTCGTTTGAGGTGTGTGGGCCGTTGGGGTGGGTTGACGAACAGTCAGTGGATGATGGTGGAATCGCTGTTGCCGGATCGCACGCCGCAGCGGGGCGGCCGGTGGATCGACCACCGCGCGATGATCGACGCGGTCGCCTGGAAACACGAGAACGGCTGCTCGTGGCGGGAGTTGCCGGACTGGTTCGGGCCCTGGCAAACCGTCTACCACCGGTACACGGTGTGGGGGAAGGACGGCACCTGGCACCGCATCCTGACCCGCCTCCAGGTCTGCCCCGACCCGGACGGCAACCTGGATTGGCTGATCGAGGTCGACGGCGCACTGAGCCGAGCGAGCCGAGCGGCAGGTGGAAGGATCGACCGCTGACCCGTCCTCGCCGAGCCGCTCACCCGCTGCGGCCCGCGCGGACCTGGGCGACGAACTCGGCCAGGCCGCCGGGGGTGGCGCGTTCCAGGATCACCGTCGGTTCGACGGCGATGCCGTACCTCTCGCACAGGACGTCCGCGAACTCGGCCGCGAGGGTCGCGTCCACTCCGAGTTCCGTGAACGTGTCGTCGGGGTCGACCCGGGAGATGTCGAGCGAGACGAGTCGGGCGGTCTGATCGACGATCTCGTCGAGTAGGGCGGCGTTCACGGGCATGGCGAGGCTCCTTGACGAGTCGTGGATGCGCGTCCCGGGCGCGGGATGTCCGAGGTGATCGGGACGTCGACACGAGCCGTCCGGAGGAGTGTGTGGGGAGTTCGCCCGAACCGGTTCGCCGGCCTGCGCCGAGGTCGCTCACCGACCCGACGCCGGCTCCTGTCGTGTCACGGGAACGCTAGTAGGAGCCGAGGTCGCGGCGGTAGAACGTGCCCGAGTCGTCGCGGGTGGCGAAGCGTGGCGAATCGAATCACAGCGGTGGGTTGAGGCCCTCGAAGAAGGCGAGGAGCGCCGCCTCCCGCAGGTGCGACGGGAGGTGGTCCAGGAGCGCGTGCACCGGCGCCAGCCGGCCGTCGGTCAACAGACCCGCGTCGAGCATGAGTTCGGTCAGCGCATCGGCGGTCACGCCCGCCTCGGAGTCGGCGAGGGCGGTGAGCTCGTCGACCGCGAGCAGTTGCTCGGGAGTGGGCAGCGGATCGCGCGCGCCGGCCGCCCGTACCGCCGACCGCAGCGCGGTGAGCAGTTCGGGTACGTGCGGGCCGTGCGTCGCGGTCATCGTGAGGTGGATCGTCGGCGGAATGCCGGGCTGGGACAGCTGGGGTTGAACGGCCCATCCCAGGCGCTCCAACTCGTCCAGGAACGCGAAGAAGTGCACGCCGTCCGTGGTCACCGCGACCAGACTCGCCGCCGGTGCGCCGAGCACGCGCAGACCCTCGATCTTCGCGATGCCGTCGACCAGATCGGCGGTGGCGGCCAGCGTACGAGTGACCAGGTCGCGGTAGCCGTCGGCGCCGAGATGACGAAGCACCGCCCACGCGGCGGCGATCAGACCGCCGGACTTCGAGCTCTGCATCGTCGAATTGACGACCGGATACCCGGTCCAGTCGGACGCGACGAAGTACTGCGTCCGGCGCAGCGCCGCGGTGCGGTACAGCACGATCGAGCATCCCTTGGGGGCGTATCCGTACTTGTGCAAATCCACCGAGATCGAGTCCACTCCCGGCACCCGGAAGTCCCAGGACGGCACGGGGTGTCCGAGCTGTTCGGCGAACGGCAGTACCCAGCCGCCGATGCACGCGTCCACGTGGCAGCGCACGCCGCGCCGCGCGCAGATCGCGGCGATCTCGGGGATCGCGTCCACGACACCGTGTCCGTAGGAGGGCGCCGAGGCGACCACCAGGACGGTGTCGTCGGTGATCGCGCGCTCGATCGCGGCGACATCGACGGTCATGTGGACCGGGTCGATGTCCACGATCACCGGATCGAGGCCGAAGTACTTCGCCGCCTTGGCCCACGCCGCGTGCGCCGAACGGGCGAACACGATTCGCGGGCGGGCCACTTCGGGCCGCGCGTCCCGGGCCGCCTTGGCCGCCAGCAGGCAGCTCTCGGTACCGCCGCTGGTCCAGCTGCCCGCCGCGCCCGCGGGTGCGTGCAGCATCTCGCCGACGGCCGAGACCACTTGGTGCTCCAGCGTCGCGACGCTCGGGAAGGACGTCGGGTACAGGCCGTTCACGTGCAGGTACATCTCGAACGCTCGGACGGCGACCGCTTCGACGGAGGCTGCGCCGGAGTCGAACGTATTGGCTACTCCGGGCCGCCCCCGACCGGGTTCGTCGCCGGCGTGCATGGCCGTCAACTCCGCCAGCACCTCGACCACCGGCCGGCCGTCCGCGAACATGCCCACGCGTGCCTCCCCGACTGCGATTTCGACTGCGACTGCGGTTTCGAGCTCCCGAGCTCCCGAGCCACGAGCTCCCGAGCCACGAGCTCCTCCGGGTCCCGGCCCGACCCCCGGCCCCGACCGGGCCTCGGGCCGCCCGGTCACGGGTTCGGGCACCGTAGCGCGGCGGGACGGGTGATGTCTGTAGTCGGCGCGTCGGGGACGAGACGGCGTTTGGTGGGTGTGTAGCGGCCGGGAACCGACCGGCCCGGGCGTCGCGAGGCGAGCGAAGTGGCGTTGTGGGGGCGCGGCCGTGGTGCGGCTGTGGTGCGGCCGGCGCGCGGTCGAGGCGCCGTCCGATGCCGTCGGCGGTGGGGCGCGCCGCCGATCGGCGCAATGCCCGCCGAAACCGGCTCGCGGAGAGTGGGCTGGTGGGATGACCGAGGAGACTGCGGGTACCGTCCATCCATCCATCGATGCGTTGCCCGGCCGCGTGACCAGCCGGCGCCACGAACTCGGGCTCTCCGTGGAGGACATGGCCCGTCGTACCGGATTGCCCCGAGCATGGGTCGACTCCGTCGAGAGCGGATCCACCCCACCGTCGGCGCCCGCGCTGTCCAGGCTCGCCGACGCGCTCGAAACCACCGTCGACGACCTGCTCTCCGCTTCGCCGGCCGGCTTCACGCACCGGGTCCCGCCTCGACCCCCGGGCCAGGGTCCGGGCCCGGGACGGGAGTTGGTCGAGATGAACGACGAGGAGTGTCAGGCCCACCTGCTCTTGCAACTGGTCGGCCGGGTCGCCGTGCCGAACGGACCCGACCCGTTCGTGTTGCCGGTCAACTACGTGATGCTCGGCCGCGACGTGATGTTCTGTACGGCCGCCGACTCGGTCCTGGCCGGGGTCGAGGGCCCGGTCCTGTTCGAGGTGGACGAGATCCTCGACGCGGCCCGGATCGGCTGGAGCGTACTGATCCGCGGCACGGCGGAGCGGGATCGGGACCCGACGGACGCTCCGTCCGCGGCCGAGGGCCCGTGGCCGGCCGACCACCGGGACGTCTGCATCCGGATCCGGGCGGAGCGGGTGACGGGCCGGCGGCTGCGGCCGACGGTGGGGGAGGGAGTGCGCTAGCGAGACGAGCCGCGGGCGCGTGGTCGCCTGCGGACGGGGTCGGTGCCCACCCCGCCACCGACCCCGTCGCACACCCGTCGGATGCCCGTTCCATGTACCGACCGCCGCGCCGGCATCGGCGCCGGCCGCATATCGTGTGGATCATGAGTACACACTTTGACGTCGTTGTCCTGGGCGCCGGTCCGGGCGGATACACCGCAGCGGTTCGCAGCGCACAGCTCGGGCTGCGGGTCGCAGTCGTCGAGCAGAAGTACTGGGGCGGCGTCTGCCTGAACGTCGGCTGCATCCCGTCGAAGGCACTGCTGCGCAACGCGGAACTCGCGCACATCTTCACGCAGGAGGCCAGGACCTTCGGGATCCGCGTCGAGGGTTCGGTGACGTTCGACTACGACGCCGCGTTCAAGCGCAGCCGCAAGGTCGCCGACGGCCGGGTCAACGGCGTGCACTACCTGATGAAGAAGAACAACATCACCGAGTACGACGGCCACGGCTCGTTCGCCGACGCGCACACGCTGGACGTCTCGCTCACGGCCGGCGGCGTCGAGACCGTCACGTTCGACCACTGCGTCATCGCGGCAGGGGCGACCACGCGCCTGCTGCCGGGCACCTCGCTGAGCGAGCGTGTGGTCACCTACGAGGAGCAGATCCTCACCGACCGGCTGCCGGAAAGCATCATCATCGCGGGCGCCGGCGCGATCGGTGTCGAGTTCGCCTACGTGCTGCACAACTACGGCGTGAAGGTGACCATCGTCGAGTTCCTCGACCGGGTCGTCCCGCTGGAGGACGTCGATGTCTCCACCGAGCTCGCCAAGCGCTACCGCCGGTTGGGCATCGAAATCCTGACCGGCACCCGGGTCGAGTCGATCGACGACAGCGACCCGAACGCCAAGGTGCGGGTCACCGTCACCCGCGACGGACAGCAGCAGGTCCTGGAGGCCGACAAGGTCCTCCAGGCGATCGGCTTCGCCCCGCGCGTGACCGGCTACGGCCTGGAGACCATCGGCGTGCGACTCACCGAGCGCGGCGCAATCGACGTGGACGGCCGGGGTCGTACCAACATCCCGCACATCTACGCGATCGGCGACGTCACCGCGAAGCTGATGCTCGCACACGCGGCCGAGTCGATGGCGATGATCGCCGCCGAGACGATCGCGGGCGCCGAGACGATGGAACTCGACTTCGTGATGATCCCGCGCGCCACCTACTGCCAGCCGCAGATCGCCAGCTTCGGCTGGACCGAGGCCCAGGCCCGCGAGCAGGGCTTCGACGTCCAGGTCGCCAAGTTCCCCTTCACCGCCAACGGCAAGGCACACGGCCTCGGCGACCCGGTCGGCTTCGTCAAGGTGATCAGCGACCGCACCCACGGCGAACTCCTCGGCGCGCACCTGATCGGCCCCGAGGTCACCGAACTCCTGCCCGAACTCACGCTGGCCCAACAGTGGGACCTCACCGTCCACGAGGTGGGCCGCAACATCCACGCCCACCCCACCCTCGGCGAAGCCGTCAAGGAAGCCATCCACGGCCTCGCGGGCCACATGATCAACATGTGACGCGGCGGCCCTCGGCCCTGCATCCCGCATCGCGGCGCTCCGAGGCCACCCAGAGGGCACTCCCGGAGCGCTCCGGGATGCACCTCGGCCGTCGATCGCGCCGCTTTGACGGCGCGATCGGCGGCCTCCGTCGTCGCCCGTTCCTCCACCGTCCGCTCGCGCCGTCGAGCCAGGATCCTGGAACGTCCGGAGCGATCGACGAGGCGGCGTCTGTCCTTCGTCGCGTCTCAGTCGCGAGTAGCGCCTTCCGGCCACACGATCTGAACCGCGACGCCCATACGCCGTGCGTACTCGACGACGTCGGCTGTGCCTCCGTATCCGCGAGCCGGTTGTCCGTCCCACACCGCGACCAAGTGCTCGGCCAAGCCGACGAGAATCTCGCTTCCCGCCATGTGTGCCTTCTCGCCGGACTCCCGGAAGCCCGTTTCGTAGACCTGCGAGGCCGAGCCCAACAACGCGTCGTATTCGTCGTGATGCCACTCCGGTAGGCCGGCCCTGTAGGCGGAGGCGGGGACGACGACCTCGATCCGTCCCCCGACATCCAGGACGGCTCGCGCGAACCACGCGTCCGGGCCGTCGGCGATGCACGAAATCCCGACGAGTTCGGCCGACTGCCGGAGTTCCACGAGTTCACGCAAACGGCCTCGGACCTGTTCGGCCAGGTCGCCGGTCAATCCACGATGGCCGGTGATCCCGATACGCATGTGTCTCCCCTGTGTCACATGTGGACGCCGTGCAGGCGATCGTCGAACCGGCGGACAGCACGGGGCGGCATTGTCATCGAGACGCGCCGTCGCAATCTGCGGGCACGATCGATGACGCGGCCGGAACGGTACTCGATGCCGGTCTCGACCGCCTGGTCAGCGCACGCAAAAGCCGTGTCCACGTGTCCGCTCTCCAGGTGTGCGTCCGCGATGTCGAGCATGAGCAGCGCGCGTTGCTTCGCATGTCCGGAGCGGATTGCCGGCTCGGCTGCCCGGAGCGCGTCGAACACCCAGTCGGGGCGTCCCAGGTGCACACCGCAGGCGATGCGGGCGGCGGCAACCTTTGCCTCGTCGAAGGCGAACACCCAGGGCCACGGGGCCGGATCCTCACCGGGGATCCTTTCCGCTGCGGAAGCGGAGGCCACAAGCGCACGACCTGCCTCGACTTCGTTTCCCGACGCCGCCAACGCCTGGGCCTCCAGCGATGAGAGCCAGGCATCCGCGATGGCGGACAACCCTTGGCCGAGCGATCGGCGGGCCCCGCGAAGGAGGGCCGTGGCCTCGGCCGGGTTCCCCGAAGACACTTCGAGTTGGGCCAGACTCCCGGCCTGATAGGCGGACAGCACAGGGTCCCCGGCTCTGCGTGCGCTGCCGATCGCTGTTCCGTACCAAACCCGGGCCGATCCGAGATCCGCCATGTCCCACGACAACCAGGCCGCAAAGGAGGCGAGTTCACTGCCCGCTGCCGCCAGGCGCCCTCGCTGCTCACGGTCGCCGGTTCCTTGAGCCAACTCCTGCACGAGGCGTAGGTGGGCACGCACTGGGTCGATCAACTGCCTTGCCGGGACGGTCGCGTCCAGACGGCGGAACCCGGCTGTGACCGACCGCAGACTGCCCGCCTGCTCCTCGGTATTCGTGACGGAGCCGGGACCGCTGTTCAGGGGCGCAACTGTCGCGACTGCTCCGGCCAGGAAATTACGGCGCAACACGTGTTCGTCTTCCCTTCGCGCGGTCGTGGGGATCGCGCTGTCGGCGAGGCCGACCAGCCCTGGAGGAATCTGCAAGCGGGCTGCGGCTTTCGCCAGAATCTGCATGTCGTAGGTGCCCGCGCCTCGCTTCTCCATGCGGGAGATCGACGATTGGGCCAGCCCGCACGCTTCACCGAGTTGGGCCTGCCCGACACGCCGGTGTTCACGTACGAGCCTGATGACACGTCCGAAGTCCCCGGATGCGGAAGCACCGCGCACGGCCGAGGTCGTCCAGGGTTCTCCGGTCATCGACTACCTCCTCGGCACGGGCAGGGTAAGCAGAAACTCGAGCCCGGCCCATCAAATGTATGCGCTGCGTGCATGTCCGTATGCACCCTGCGGATGACCGATGGCGCTGTCGGCTCGGAGCAGGCTTGCCTTTGAGGCGAGACGTCAGGCAATACCGACGCTTTTTCAGGTGGTTCATGACCGACATCCGCTTCACCGCCATCGATCCCGACCGTCCCGTCGTCCGCGACAGGATCAACGAAATCATCACGGTCCCCCTTTTGTTGTGCGATGCCGCCGCAGCGCCGGTGGGTCGGATCAACCTGCTACTCGACGGCGTGCGTGCCGAGTTGCTGCACGCGAGCCTGACCCGCGCCCTCGAAGGCCCGGCTCCCATGCGGAGGCCCGGGTGATCGGTACGCACCTGAACACCGCCGTGGTATTCCGTGCGCTGCCCGCCGAACCGGAAGCGGCGGCGCAGGCCCGGACATCCGTTCGGCGAGTGTGCGACGAGGTCGGCATCGTCGATGCGCACCGGGACGACCTCGTGCTCGCGGCGTCCTCGCTCGTGTCCGACGCCTATTGCCGCTCCGTGGCCCGAACCTACGAGTTGCAGGTACTGGCCACCCTGTCCCCGGCCGGTCCGCTCGCGTGTGTGGAGGTGCGTGAGGTCGACGGGATGCCACTTCCACGCCGCGCGGAACGGGGGCACGGGCTCTCGGTCGCCGTCCTGCTCGCCACGCAGTGGGCGCACGGGCAGTGCGGGTGGTTGATCACCCAACACGGCCCCTCTTCCTGGGTGTTCCTCGCCGACGCGGCCCCGGAGTACGGCGGGCCGCGCTTCATGCGATGCCTGGCGGGTTTGCGCGGCCCGGCCGACCTGCACGTCCTGACCCTCGCCGACCTCGACCGCGACCCGAAGACCAACCTGGGCCCACCCTGCTGCTGCCGGATCTGACCGCACTCTCGACCGCCCGGTCGGGCGCGCTGTGCCGCCATACACGCCATGCGCCCGGCCGGGCTTCCCCTCGCACCGACGCAAACGGAGTTTCGGCGGGCAACGTCGGGCGCACAACTTGGGTCCCCTACCCCATGAATTGCTGGAAGACTCGGCACATGCAGCGATTTTCCGCGAGCCCCGGCGGTCTGGACGGGCCGGTCACGCTCGTCGACGAGCAAGGGATCCGCTGGGTGCTCCACCGCATGCGCCTGGACGTGCGCGTCGTCCGGCGGCTCGTCAAGGACCATGCCACGCCGGTCATATGGGGAGACATGGGTGGAATCAGCCCCCGGGTCGTGCCGGAGGCCGAACGCCCCGCGCTCTGGGGGCGGATCAAAGGCGAGTACCAAGGCCCGGGCGGAAAGGCGCCGATGGGCCGCTACGTGGCGCACGAGTTCCGAGCCGAGCCGGGTCGCCGCATGCTCTTCGTCGAAGACCACTGCTGACCGCGCCACGTGTCCTCATCGAGCTGACGGAGAGTCACGAAACATGAGACCTGGGCAGGACCGGTTTTCGTGAACCCGTCGGTGAGGTGGCCGGCCTCGGCCACCTCGCCGGCACCGCGCGCAGCGCGTGGTCGGGGCGCGAGGTTCGGCGCTTTCGTGTCAGCGGACCAGGGGGAGGAAGATCGTGTCGACGATCTCTTCGAGGGCGTGGTCGGCCGCGGGGGCGAAGGTCGTGAGGAATTCGTGGCGCAGCAGGTCGAAAGGGAGGGACTTGATGCGCTCGGTGAGGTGTTCCGGGTTGACCTCGCCGCGCTCGACGGCCCGGTCGAAGAGCGTATCGACAGCTTCCTTGCGCCCGGTCGTGAGGGGATCGGTCAGGTCACTGGGGCGAGTTCCGGTGGCCTGATAGTAGGCGGCCAGATGCGCGATCATGACCGTGGCCAGCTGGACACGAGTGGCGTTGATCTCCCGCATGAGGGTGAGGACGTCCTCGCGCAGGCTTCCCGTGTCGGGAATGTCCAGGCGGGACTCCTTCAGGGTGTGGGCGATGGCGGCCCGGACGAGTTCGTCGCGGTCGGACCAGCGGCGGTACAGGACGGGCGGGCTGGTGCCCGCGCGCTTGACGACGGCGTCGATGGTGAATTTGGCGTAGCCGTGGACGGTGAGTTCTTCCCAGGCCGCATCGAGGAGAGCCTTCTCCAGTGCCGCCCCACGACGCCGCTCGGTCATCCGCAACTCGCCCCTTAGATAGATTTGCCTATCTTACTCTAGCGCCCTACTCTGGCGGCCGTAAGATAGACCGATTATCTTAAGGAGCGTTCATGAACGCCGGCGCTGCTCAGTCGCCATCCGTTGCCGCAGACCCGGACCGCGTCGACCCGGTCCTGCGGCGCATGACCTTCACCCTGATCATCGGGGCGCTCGCGGTCATCTTCGACACCACGATCATGAGCGTCGCCATCGACGACCTCGCCGGTCGGATGCACACCCCGGTGGCCACCATCCAGTGGGTGAGCACCGCCTACCTGCTGGCCCTGGCCACCGTGATGCCGGCGGTCGGTTGGCTCCAGGCGGCCCTGGGCGGCAAGCGCCTGTGGATCGCGGCGCTGGGCGTGTTCCTCGCCGGGTCGCTGCTGTGCGCCTCGGCGTGGAACGCCCCGAGTCTGATCGCCTTCCGGATGGTCCAGGGCTTCGGCGGCGGCATCATGATGGTGCTGATGACCACACTGATCATGCAGGCGGCCAAGGGTCGCAACATCGGCAAGGTCATGTCCCTGATCACCGTGCCCACAGCCCTCGGCCCGGTTGTCGGCCCGGTGATCGGCGGCACCATCCTGCACCTGGGCGACTGGCGCTGGATCTTCCTGTTCAACGTGCCCTTCTGCGTCGTCGGCGGCTACCTTGCCGTGCGCAACCTGCCCCAGGACCGGCCCGGTCCCCGCCCTCGCCTCGACGTCGTCGGCATGCTGTTGCTCTCGCCCGGCGTCGCCGCGGTCATCTACGGCCTGACCCGGATCGGCGGATCCGAGGGGCCGGCCGGCCTCACCGCGGGCCCGCCCCTCATCGTCGGGCTCGCCCTCCTGCTCGGCTACGTCGGCTGGGCGCGGCGGCGCGGACCGGACGCCCTGATCGACGTGAGGCTGTTCCGCCATCGCGCACTCGCCTCGTCATCGGTGCTGGTCTTCCTGTCCGGCGCGGCCCTCTACGGCACCATGCTGCTGCTGCCGTTGTACTGGCAGCAGGTACGCGGCCAGGATGCCCTCGGCGCCGCACTGCTCCTCATCCCGCAGGGCGTGGGCACCCTCATCTCCCGCTCGTTCGCCGGCCACTACATGGACCGCTTCGGTCCGCGCCCGGTCGCCATCGCCGCCTTCGTTCTCACCTGCGCGGCCACCCTGCCGTTCGGCTTCGTCACCGCCTCCACCAGCAACACCGCGCTGATGGCCGTGCTGTTCGTGCGCGGCATCGGACTGGGCGCGGCCATGATCACGATCATGGGCGCAGCCTTCGTCGGACTCGAACCCGAGGAGATCCCCCAGGGCTCCGGCATCAGCCGCGTCGCCCAGCAGATCGGCGGCTCCGCGGGCACCGCGCTCCTCGCCATGATCCTGCAGCGCACCTCCACCGGCGCCCACACACCCGCCACCCTGGCCTCGGGATTCGGCAACGCCTTTTGGTGGGCCACCGCGTTCACCGCCGCCGCTGTCCCGCTCTGTCTCCTCCTGCCGGGCCGCCCCGGCCCACAGCCGCAGGACCGGGACGCCACGTCCGCCGAGGAACCCACCGGCCTTTGAGCGAACGGAGCGTACGAGGGGCCGGGCCGGTCGAGGACACTCGGAGCAGTCGGCCCGCCGACCGATGCGATGCCAGGATCTCGAACGCACCCGTCACATCGGTGACCCGATGATCCGGTGGATCCACCGCCCGGTCGTCCGGATCGAAGAGCAGCAACCGTCGTATCACGCCCCCCGGCATCCCCCGGCATCCCCCACGCACCGCTCAAGCCACGGTCGCCACAACCTTCCCACGGGCATGACCCTCATGGATGTACCGGATCGCCTCGGGGATCTCGGCAAACGTATACGTGCGATCGATGACCGGCGTGAGCCTGCCGTCCTCGACATACTCCCGCAACAGGTCCAGGTCCTCGGCCCGTTCGGTGGACACCACACCGCGCAGCCGATGCCGTACGAACGGGCCCAGTGCCAGCGCCCGGAGCATGCGGTC
Source organism: Embleya scabrispora DSM 41855 (assembly GCF_000372745.1). Taxonomy (GTDB): domain Bacteria; phylum Actinomycetota; class Actinomycetes; order Streptomycetales; family Streptomycetaceae; genus Embleya; species Embleya scabrispora. The sequence goes on from NZ_KB889686.1 coordinate 346,578, forward strand.
GACGCCGCCGAACCAGCGCCCCTTCGTTTCGCTGCCGACGATGACGAGGGTCCCCGTCAGGGTGAGCGCTCGCCGAAGCAGCCCGACCGGACGATTGCCCGCGGTGTCCAGGATGAGGTCCCACCGCCGTGTCCCGTCCGCGAAGTCCTCGCGCGTGTAGTCGATCACCTCGTCCGCGCCCAGCGAGCGAACCAAGTCGACTTTGCCCGTGCTGCACACCCCGCTCACGTGCGCCTCGAACACCCCGGCGGCCAGTTGCACCGCGAATGTGCCGACGCCGCCCGCCGCGCCGATGATCAGGACGCGCTGCCCCGGCCGTACCCGCCCGCTGTCCCGAAGCGCCTGGAGCGCGGTGAACGCGGAGGTCGGTACCGCCGCCGCCCGGACCGAGTCGAGGTTCGCCGGCTTCATGGCAAGCCTGCTCTGCGGCGTGCACGCGTACTCGGCGAATGCGCCCCGACAGGTGCCGAACACCTGGTCACCCGGCCCGAATCGGGTCACATTGCGGCCCACCGCCTGCACGGTGCCCGCGACATCCATGCCCCGGACGCGGTCTTTGGGCGCGCGCAGGCCGTAGCCGGTGAGCCGAAGCAGGTACGGCCGGCCGGTCACGAGATGCCACACGCCCGGGTCGACGCCGGCCGCGTGCACCCGGACCAGGACGTCGTCGTCGCCCACCGCGGGTTGCTCGATGTCGGTGAGCCGCAGCACGCCGAGTGGTCCGTACGCGTCCTGAACGAATGCCTTCACGGTGTCTCCCTTGCTGTGTCCGGGTATTGGAAGACCTCGTCGAGTGGTACGCCGAAGATCCGGGCGATCAGGAAAGCCATCTCCAGCGACGGCGAGTAGCGGCCCTGTTCGATGGCGATCACGGTTTGACGGGTGACGCCCACGCGCTCGGCCAGTTCGGCCTGGGTCATCTCGCCGTGCGCGAAGCGCAGGGCACGGATGGTGTTGGTGACCCGGGTCGGTGGCTTCTTCACCATGGTTGGAAGCCCCGGCGGTAGGCGACGATCCGGGTTCCGGAGCCGAGGATCGCGGAGAGCACGAATGCCAGGTAGATCGTGTTGGCGACCCAGAAGTGGTCGAACTCGGCGAGCGACATGGCCAGCGCCGCCACGCCGCCCACGACGACGAACGATTGACCGACGAACTCGGCGAACCGGCCGATCTCCCGGTCGCGTTGGTCCTTATGGTTCGCTCCCTCGGGGGAGACGATCGACACCACGATGTGCAACACGATCGCCGCCGCGATGGCGGCGCCGATGCTCCACAGCAGGGTCGACGCGTACGACACCTCGGCGAGTGGACTGTCGCCCGCTCGCCCGAGCACGACGGCGAGGTAGGTCGCGTACGCGCAGACCGTGACCACCGCCATGATCCAGGCACGTTTCTCTTCGAACGCCACGCCGCGGCTCCCGACTCGATCACGGTGGACATGGATGCAAAGCCATGCGGACAAGAGCAATGTAAAGCAACACTGACACAAGGTCTAGTTTTCTTTACATCGATCGGCCGCCTCGGAAGTCCGCCCCGCCGCCGGATCCGCCGCTCGCTCGACGACCCGAAGTCGCACGTTTCGCCGGTGGGCCCGGAGTTCGACCCCGGCCGGGCGTGTGACGCCGTCTTCGGTCACCTCGGTCGCGACCTGCCCGACCTCGCTCCTGCCTCGCGACGGCCGTGAGCGGCTGCTGGGTGTCCCGGGCGCGGGAGGATGGGCACATGGGACGTGTGGTGTTGCGGGGCGGATCGGTGTTGGACGTACGCTCCGGCGAGGTCGGCGCGGCCGATGTCGCGGTCGAGGGCAGTCGGATCGTCGCGGTCGGGACCGGCCTCGACGGGGACGAAGCAGTCGACTGCGCGGGGCGGTTGGTGCTCCCCGGCTTCATCGACTGTCATACGCACGTGTGTTTGACTCAGACGTTGCGGGATCCGTTCGGACTGCCGCGCTCGGTGCGGCCGTTGTCGGCGGTTCCGGTACTGCGAACGCTGTTGCGGCTCGGGGTGACCACGGTGCGCGATGCCTGGGGTGCCGATGCGGGCGTGCGGATGGCGGTCGAGCGGGGGTGGGTCGAGGGACCGCAGGTGTTGATCAGCGTGCGGCAGGTGTGTACCACCGGCGGGATCGGCGACCACTGGACGCCCCGGGTGGGCGCGGTGGACTTCTTCGCCGACCCGGCCATGCCCGACCCCGTCTTCGACGGCCCGGATGCCGCGCGTGCCGTGGTGCGGCGCATGGTGCGGGCCGGGGCGGACCGGATCAAGGCGACGCCGTCGGGGTCGATGACCTTCGGGCGAGGCGTGCACGACGTACAGTTCACCGCCGGCGAGATGGCCGCGCTCGTCGACGAGGCCGCCCGGCTCGGCGGACGCGGCGTCATGGCGCACGCGCACGGGGCACGGGCGGCGGAACTCGCGGCCCGCGCGGGCGCACGCAGCGTCGAACACGGCACCTGGCTCGACGATGCGGCGGTGGACGCGATGGCCGAGCACGGGACCTGGCTGGTGCCGACGCTGTCGTGTACGCAGACCGACCCCGCGGGGGCGCCCGAGGGCGCGGCCGAGGCCCACCGGCACGCTGTCGGCCTGGCGATCGAGGCGGGTGTCCCGATCGCGATGGGCAGCGACAACCCGGTGCGGCCACATACCGAGGTGCTCCGCGAGATCGAGCACCTGTCCCGAGTCGGACTCGGCGTCGCCGGCGCCTTCCGCGCGGCCACCCACGACGCGGCGCGGCTGCTCGGCCTCGCCGACGACCGGGGCGAGATCGCCGTCGGCAAACGCGCCGACCTGGTCCTGCTCGCCGACACCACCCTCGACCCGACCGCGCTGGACCGGCGCATCCGAGGCGTGTGGCGCGACGGAATCCGGGTCCGCTGACCCGGCTCGACAACGCCGGCGACCACCGGACGCACCGCGGCCACCGGACGCACCGCGGGGACCGGCTACTGCCTCGCCGCCATCCAATGCCCGCCGGGGGCCCACCCCACCAGGCGTCGGCCCGCCCCGTTCTGCAACTCGCCGCGGGCGTTGAATCGGCCGCCGGCGGCGACCGCGTGCAGCCCGTACAGCACCGGAGCCAGCCGCTTCCGCACGTGGCTCGGGTGTCGGATCGCCTCCGTGTCCAGCCAGGACAACGTCTCGGCCCGCTCGGTCTCGGTGCACATCGACAGGTGGAACACCGTCTGCCGCCACCCGTAGGCCACGTCCTTGATCGTGCTCAGCGGTCTCGGGTTGCCCTGCACGCGAGCCGTCAGCCAGCACCCGATCGTGAACGAACGCCGGGCCAGGTCCGGCCAGTTCGGTGCCGCCTCGACCGGGCCGGCCAGTGCCGCCAGGTTGTGTGTGGTCAGGATCTGCGACTGCTCGATCACCGTGCCGTTGGCCGCGGGCGACCAACCGCTCCCGGCGCCGCCACGCGCCCGGCACAGCTCGCCGAACCGGGCGACCGGCGCCTCGTCGTACGTGCGCCAATCCACCTCGCCCCCGACCGAGGCGCCGATCGCGGCGTAGTCGATGTCGAAGTACCGCTCGTACAAGGACCCCTCCAGCAGTCGGCCGGCCAACACCGCGGCGGCCAGGTACTTCCGCGAGAACCGGCCCATGAAGATGTCCGCCGCCAACTCCTCGACCCACGGCACCCGCAACCGGGCATTGCCGGAGAGCGCGGACAACTGGCTGATCAGCGGATTGGGCAGGATGGTCGCCGGGAAGCCGTCGAGGGCGAGTTCGCCCAAGTGGGCGAGCACGGTTCGGGCGTTCTCCCGGGGCTCGGTTCCCGCCTCGTGATATCCCGACACCGCCTCCACCCAGGGCAGTTCCTCGATCCGGACCTGATGCTCCAGATTCAGCAGCAACAACGAGCGCCGATTGCGAAACGCTCGATGGTTCGCGGCCATCAGTGTCCGCAACATGGCCTCGGGATACACCTGAGCCGTGGTCGAGGCAACCAACTGCGGCACCAGTTGGGCCAGTACCTCGGCCGAGGGCACGATGCCACGCTCGATCAGCGTGCCGATCGGCGCACTCAGCGCACGCTCGACCAACCGTCGGATGGATGCCGGGATTTCGCTGCCCGAAGGCACCTTGCTCCGATGCTGCTCCGCCTCGGTGACCGGTGCCACCAGCGCGTCGGTGTGCGGCGTACCGGAGTCCTGCGGGAGGTCGGCCAGCCGTCGCACCACCACCCGGGCCAGTTCGTGGTGCGCGGGCAGCGTCGCGACAGCGGCCTGGCGCTCGCGCAGTTCGGCGTGCCCGATCGAGCCCGGCAGGCCGCGCCGGCGCACCATCGAGTCGACCGTGTGCTGCAACATTCCGCGTCGGCGCGCGTCGAGCGGGCGACCGGCCGCCGTGTCGGCGAGCGCGACGCGCAGGATGGCCTGGTTCTCCTTCGGCTTACGGTGCTTGCCGCACAGCCGATGTTCGGCGGCGAGCACCTTGTACCGGGCCAGCAAGTCGTGCGCGCGCCGCTGCCAGTCCCGGTCCGGGACGCGGGACAACACCCGACCCGAGTCGACGTCGGTGGTGTCCAGCCACAGCGCGAGGAGTTCGTCCGCGAACGGGTTCCAGACGGTGAGCGCCTCGCGCATCGTCTCGATCTCCCGCCTCGGCCGCCGCTTGGCGACCTCGTCGCGCGCCTGGCCGACCGTACTCCGGTAGGCCGTGGACGCATCCGGGGGCGGAGCCGAGGTGGGCCGCGGCGCGAAGCGCAGCCGATCCGCGAACGGGTCCATCGTGTCCAGGAGTCGCAGCGCGGCGGCACGGTCGCCCGCCCACACCAGCCAGGCCACCACCAGCAGCGCGGCCTCCTCGGGCACGACCACCTCGTAGCGTCCGTGCTCCAGCGCCTCGGTCAGCTCGGCCAGGCCCGCGTCGGTGAGGTGATACTCGAACAGGGCGCGCCGGTCGGCGGGGACGCCCACCCGGCTCGCGCTGTCGATCTCGTGTGGCAGCAGCGGTCCGCCGGCGCTCGCCTCGCCGGTGGCGAAGCCGCCGCGGACCACCTCGGGCGTCACCCAGGCGGGAAACTCGGCCATCGGTGTACGCGAACCCACCTGTAGGGATCCGCTCGTGACTCCGCGCAATACCCGACGCCAACGCTCGACCCGGCGCTCGGCGCGTTCGCGAGTGTCCGCGTCCTCGTGGCTCGCGGCGGTCCGCAGTGCTCGGGCCAATTGCCGATCGAGATGTCCGTGGTCGACGGTCGCGGGTGAAGTCCCCGCGCGCTGCTTATCGTTGTCGTTCATAGCCGGCATGGCGGGTGCTGCCCCCGCGCCCTCCGGATCCGAAGTCCGGTGCTCTACTGCTGAGCTACACGCCGTTGTCGTCGCGCCCACAGGCTACTGAGGTTTCCGGGTCCGATTGACGGTGTGTCATATAGGGGCATAACCGTTGTATGGGGAGCTCGGGGATGTCCCCGGCGGAGCGTGGGCGCCGGGAG
>NZ_KB889687.1 GCF_000372745.1 Embleya scabrispora DSM 41855
CCCCCCCTCACCCACCCCCCAAATAAACCTGCCGATACCCACTCCACACCGCCGGCCCCAGGTCCGCCGGCACGTGTGGTGGAAGCGGCCACATCGGCCCGCTCACCTCGCACAGGACCACGTGCAGACCCTCGCCCGCGTCGAACCAGCGCAGGCCCACCGCGCCGGGTGAGCGCAGCAGTTCGGCGACCGCCTCCTCGTGCAGCCAACGCCCCATCGCCGCGCCCGAGCCGTGCGCGGTCAGGTGCAGCAGTTTGTCGCCGGCCGGGAAGAGCCGGCTCGCCGACACGTTGGGCCAGCGGCGGATCTCCCGGCAGTCCAGGCGTGAGGAGGTGACCGCGCCGCTGAGTTCGGGCGGCAGCGGTGTACCGGTGGTGTCGTGCAGGTCGCCGCCGTCGGCGGCGAGCACCCCGACGTGCTTGAGGTCGTACACGGTCAGGTAGCGCGCCGCCGGCGGCCCGGCCTCGGCCTCACCGTTGCCGAACGCCCCGCACAGCACGAAGCGGCGCGCCCGCCGGAAGCCGGGCATCCGCAGCAGATCGTCGTGATGCCGATCGCACCAGGGGGAAAACGTGCCGTCGAGCGCCTCGGGCAGATCCGAGCGCAGGTGCAGCAGGCCCGCGCCGATGGGGAATTCGTCCGGGTCCAGTCGCGGTATCGCGGGTTGGTCGGACATCGTTCGCGCCTCCCCCCGGGCCCTCCCGCCCGGGTGTCCCTGGCGCAGGCGGGAACTGACGGAAAGTCATAATTTTGTTACCCACCGGTCGCGGAAAGCATGTCCTCTTTGCCGAACATCCGAGCGGCCTCGCGCGCGCTCGGCGTGCCCGCGTCCGGATCGGCGCCCGCGGTCACGAGCGCCGCGACCACCTCGCGCTCGCTCTTGAACACGGCGCCCGCGAGCGGGGTCTGTCCGCGGTCGTTGGCCCGGTCCGGGTCCGCGCCGCGGGCGAGCAACGCGCGAACCGCGTCGGCGTGTCCGTGGTAGGCGGCGAGCATCAGCAGGGTGTCGCCTCGGTCGTTGGCCAGGTTCGCCGGCAGGCCCGCGTCCACGTAACGGCCGAGCGTCTCGGCGTCACCGGTGCGCGCGGCCTCGAACAGTCGCCCGGCCAACTCCTCGATCGCCCGCTCGTCCTGTTCAGCCTGTTCGTCCTGCTCGTCCTGCTCAGCCTGTTCGGCCTGTTCGTCCCGCTCGTCCCGCTCGTCCCGCTCGTCCCGCTCGTCCTGCTGCCCCGGCTGCTGCTGCTGCTCGCTCACGATCGATCTCCGAGAACACGACGACGTGCCGGTGTGACGGTCGAGCCGACACCGGCCCGACCGGATCCGAACCTATCGGGTGGCGCGCCGGGGCAACGGCGTCGCCGGCCGAGGCGCGCGTGTGAGAATCGGTGCCATCGTGGCCCCCGGATCCCAAGGAGACGGCTCGTGCGCCATCCGCACCACCTCGACCTCGACGCCTACTTCGCCCGCACCGGCTGGTCCGGCGAGCGGGCACCCACCTGGGCCACGCTGCGCTCGCTGCACCTGGCGCACGTGGTCGGCATCCCGTTCGAGAACGTCGAGGTCCTCCTGGGCGGGGTGCCCTCGCTTGAGCTCGCCGATCTGGAGGACAAGCTGGTCCGCCAGGGGCGGGGCGGCTACTGCTTCGAACACAACCTGCTCTTCGCCGCCGTGCTGGAGACGCTGGGCTTTCGGGTCACCCGGCTGGCCGCGCGGGTGCGGATGGGTACGGACACGATCCGCCCGATGACCCACATGTTGCTCTCGGTCGAGGTGCCCGGCGAGGCGCACCCCTATATCGCCGACGTCGGCTTCGGCAGCGGCGGCCTGTTGGAGCCGCTGCCGCTGCTGCCGGGCGTGGCCAGTCCGCAGGGGGCCTGGCGCTACCGGCTGGTGCGCGAGCGGGACCTGTGGCTGCTGCAGACCGTGTACGGCGAGGACGGCTGGTTCACGGTGTACTCGTTCACCCTGGAGCGCCGGGAGTCGGTCGACTTCGAGATGGCCAACTGGTACATCGCGACGCACCCGCGCTCGCCGTTCCGCAATACGCTGCGGGTGCAGTGCAGCGGCCCGCATCGGCGTGCGTACATCGACGGCCGACTGCTGACCGTGGTGCACAGCGACGGGTCCCGGGAGGAACGCGAGTTGACAAACGATCACGAGGTGCTGCGGCTCCTGGTCCGCGACTTCGGGTTGCTGCTGCCCTGGGACACGGCCTTCCCCGCGCCGTCCGAACCACCCGCGCCCGGCGAAGCGCCCCGGCGCCCCGAATCCGCCGCGCGACCCGAGGAGAGCTGAGCCATGTCCTTCGACAAGCAGGTGCAGGTCACCGCCGAGCTGTACGACTACCTCCTGGACCACTCGCTCGCGCCGGACGAGGTTCAGCGCGGCGTGATCGAACGGACCCGGGAGATGGGCCGGTTCGCCGGATTGCAGGTGCCGGCCGAACAGGGCGCGCTGTTGACGCTGCTGGCGGGCGTGATCCGGCCCAGGGTCGCGGTCGAGGTCGGCACGTTCACCGGCTATTCGGCGCTGTGCATCGCCAAGGGCCTGGCCGAGGGCGGCCGGCTGCTGTGTTGCGACGTGTCCGAGGAGTGGACCGCGATCGCCCGCGAGGCGTGGCGCGAGGCGGGCGTGGACGACCGGATCGACCTGCGGATCGCCCCGGCCCTGGAGACGCTGGACGCGCTGCCCTCGCACCCGCACATCGACCTGGCGTTCCTGGACGCGAACAAGGACGGCTACATCTCCTATTGGGAGGCGCTGGTCCCGCGGATGCGGCCGAACGGTCTGTTGATCGTCGACAACGTGCTCTTCAGCGGCCTGGTCCTCAAGCCGAGCGGCGACCCGACGCCGGAGGCGGTGGCCGCGTTCAACGCCCACGTCAAGGCCGACCCGAGGGTCGAACCGGTGATGCTTCCGGTCGCGGACGGCATCACCCTGGCCCGGGTGAAGGAGCTCAACGAACTGTGATCCAAGGGCCGGACGGGCCGTTCTCGACCCGTCCGGCCGCTGTGGCTTCACCGGCCCGCCCGGCCCGCTCGGCCCGTCCGGTGGACATGCGGCGTGTACTCAGCCGCGGTCGGCCAGAAGCCGGCGCAACCGCTTCGCCTCGCCGACCGCCCGCGAACTCCCCTTCCGGTCGGCCAGCGCGTCCAGCCCCGGGATCGACCCGGCCCGCCCACCGCCGCTCGCGGCGGTCTCCGCGGCCACCGCCAGGGCGTCCGCGAGGCCGGTGTGCTTCGTACCGGCGAGCAGATCGGGCAGCAAGCCGCTCATGACGCCCCACACCGCCCGCCCCGCGCCCGCCCGGGCCGCGTCCTGCAACGAGGTGACCACCCGGGTGGTCTTCAGCCCTCGGGTACGCACCGCCTCGCCGATGTCGCGGCCCAGCGCCGCGGTGTCCCACGCGTCGCCCCGGGCCGCCAGGGTCACCACCGCGTCCACCGCGGCGGCGCGGTCCTCGGCCGTTCGGGCGCCGAGCGCGTAGGCCAGCGCGAGCGACATGCCCGGTCCGAGTGGGCCGTGCGACTCGGCCAGGGCGGGCAGGATCTCCGCGCCTCGACAGCTCCCGTCGATCGCGCGCTGGGTACGGATCGCCACGTGCGCGGCGAGCGCGTCCCGGTCCCGGGGCAACACCAGCGGCCAGCAGTGCAGGTCCGGCTCGGTGTTCTCGGACCGGCCACCGCCGCGCGCGGCGGCCCCCGGGTCGGCCAGGTCGTACAGGATCAGCGCGCTCTTGGGCAGCAGCTCACGATCGCCGGGGGCGACCGAGGCCAGGGGGCCGTCGAAGTGCACCCAGCCCCGGTCCCGGTTGGAGAACTCGCGGTGGATCCGGTCGAAGCGCCGCCGCCCGACGACCGCGGCCGGCGGCCCGCCGGCGGCCAGGACCGCGGCCACCCGCAGCCCGGCGGGCGAGGTGAGCCGGCCGGCCCGGGCGGCCACGACGGGATCGACGTCGGCGGGCAGCCGCAGCAGCGCCTGGTCGACGTCCCGACGCCACGGGGTGTGTCCGGAGGCTTCCCACTGTTCCAGGCCCGCCACGAGGGCGTGGGGGTCCACGAAGCCGGTCGCGTCGGCGATCTCGGCCAGGTACGGGCCGCTGCGTGGCAGACGCAGCCGGGTGCCCACCTCGTACAGGCGCGCGAGCAGGAAGCGTTGCGCGGGTTCGAGTCGCTCGACATCGACCTTGGCGCCGGGGATCAGCTCGTGATCGGATGCCTCGGTGCCCTTGCCGAACAGGCTGCGGAACCAGCCGGAGCGGGAACCGCCGTAGCCGGTGGCGGCGGCCACCATCGCGCCGACCGCACCCTGCACCTGATGAATGAACCAGTGCTGGTGGATGATGTGTCCGTGCCGTTCGGTGAGCGGCAGCAGCGCGGTGTGCAACGCCTCGCGGTCGCGGGCGTGTTCGCGCAGCATCGCGGAGACGATCCGCTCCACCGCGAGCGGGTCGGTGGCCCGGCCACGCGGATCCACCCACGGGTTCGCGGTGCGGGCGAACAACACCGCCAGTTCCTCGACCAGTTCGGCCGGCGAGGCGATCGGCGGCGGCAGCTCGCGCGGAGGTGGCGGCGCGAGCGGCGGCGCCGGATCGGGCTCGGCGGCCACGCTCTCGCCGATCAGGGCCGCCGCCTCCGGGCGCAGCGCCTCGCCCAGCAGCGGCAGTCGCGCACGCACCTCGTCGTGCACGAGGGCGGCCTGGTCCGGGGCCAACGGGCCGACCCGCTTGGCGATCAGGGTGAGTGCCCGCTCCTGGAGGTCGACCGCGGTCGACCCGAACACGGTGCAGGCACAGGCCAACAGGGTGCCCGCGTGGTCCGGGTGGCGTTCGATCGACTGGGCGAGCCAGACGAGTTGGCTGCGGACCAACTTCTTCTCGCTCCGAAACAGCACCGACCGGCTCGCCTCGGCGAGCCGTTCCGCGTCCAACCGACCTGCCGCGTCCAGCCGGCGCAGCACCTCCTGGGCGGTCCCGGCCACCGGTGACGGTGCGTCCGGGAGCAACCGCAGGTAGGAGTCGACACGGGCGGCGAGTTCGTCGTCGGTGGGCGCCATCGCGTCGTGCATGCGCACGAACGCGCGCAGTGCGTTCGGGCGTTCGCCGCGCAGCAGGCGGGAGAGACAGCCGTCCAGGACGATGTCCCGCTCGATCACCTTCGCGTCGGCGAGTTCGGCCAGCGCGGCGCCCCAGCCGGGCGACCCGGCCTGCTTCAGGGACTCGTGATTCTCCAGGTGTGCGCCGACTCCGGCGACCTCGAACAGCGCGGGCAGCAGGTCGGTGAAGTAGGGGTCCTCGCGCAGTCGTTCGGTGAGCGTGCGCCCGGCGGCTCCGGTGCTCTCCTGCCCCACCTTCGCCACCCAGCGGACCACGAAGCCGGTCGTGGTCGGCGTGGGCAGACCGCTGCCGCGCACCAGGGCGTCCGCCACGGCCCACTGGTTGTCCCACGGGTCCACGGGCATCTTCGCGGCGAGCCGCCGCACGATCTCCGCCGTCCAGGCCGGGTTGCGCTCGGCGAGCAGCGTGTGCACGGCCCGTTCGTCGACGTCGGTCGTGGTGGGCCGGGTCATGTCCTCGCGGGAGAGCCACTGGGCGATCCCGGCCGGGCCGCCCAGGCAGGCGATGCCGACGTAGCGCAGCGAGCGCAGGCCGCGCGAGGTGTCCCGGAGCGAGCGGACCGCCTCCTTGTACTGCGGCAGCAGCTTGCGGCGTTCGGCCTCGGTGCGTCCGGCGAACAGGGCGAGGATCGGCGCCGGGTCGCCGGCCGCCCGGTCCTGCTCGTGCAGGGCCACCTGTACCTGTGCCCAGGTGAGCGGTGCCCGGGTCGGCGGCTCGGTCCCGGCGGGACTCTCGCTCCCGGTCGTCCTCGGTTCGGTCCCGGTCATCGGTTCGCCTCCTGCGCTGCGGGGGCCGTCGCGGTCGGGTCGCCGGCGGCCCGACCGCGCACGATCTGCGTGGCGAGCAGATGCTTGCAGGGCCCGCGTCCACCGCGATACTCGGCCCACCACTGGCACGTGCAACTGCCCGCCCCGGCCAGTCGCAGGCCGTAGGTCTGCTCGCCGCTGCGCACGGTCGCGCTCTCGCCGGTCCCGGTCAGCGTCACCGCGCCCGCGGCCACCAGGGCGTGGGCGTCCCGCAGGCGCGGGTTCATTCGCTCCACGCTGCCGGTGTCGTAGGGGAGCTCGCGGTGGTAGTAGGCCGCCTCGGCGACGTCGTAGCCGATCCGGCCCCCGGTGCCCAGCCGGACCAGCGCGGCCCGCACCCGGTCGGCGCCGAGCCCGGAGCGCGCGGCCAACTCGCCCACCTCGACCCGGGGTTCCCAGGCCAGCAGGGCCGAGATCAGGTCGGCGTCCGCGGCGCCGGAGTCGGCGGCCAGGCCGGTGAGCACGGCGCCCTCGCCGGAGAACCCCCGAGCCGGGTCCGGGGACAGGGTCAAGGTCAGCCGCATGCCCGGCAGTTCGATCTCCCACGCGGAGGACACCGCGGCGCCGCGCGCGTGCACGGCGGGTCCGTACACCCGCAGCGCGAGTGCGTGGCGCAGCAGCCGGGTCAGCGCCCCGAGCCGGTCCGGCCCGGGCAAACACACCGCGCCGGGCAGCGGGCGGGCGGTCAGCCGCAGCGACCGCCCGGCCGGGACCGCCCACAGCGGCTGCCTGGCGCCGCGTGGCAGCGCGCGCAGGAACCGCACCGCCTCGCCCGCCGCCAGCTCGGCGCGCAGGTCGAACCCGGCCGAGATCACCTGGACTTCGGCGAAGCCGCGCAGCCAGCGCTCGGGCAGCGGAACCTTCTTCTCCACGACCGGGCCGTCGAAGGTGGTGACGGTCACGTCGTCGGGTCCGACCGCCAGGTGCAGCGGATCGGCGCCGCCGACCTTCGCGAGCGCCTCGCGCAGCGGCGCGTTGACGTCCACGTTGGTGGTGCCGGTGCCGAACATCTCGCCGTCGATGCCGGCGGGCAGTACGTCCAGGCGGGCGTGCACGCCGCAGCACGCGGAGAACGACTCGAAGCGCAGGCGGTCGCCGTTGCCGGTCACCACCGGGTCGAGCAGGCCCGGCCGCATCGGCTGGTGGTAGCGCGCCGACGCGACGTCGGCCACCGCGAGCAGCCCGCCCGCGGCCGCCTCCGGCGCGGTCAGGAAGCCGTCGAAGAAGCGCGGGAAGGGGCTCAGGCCGTGCGAACTCAGGCCGCCGCAGGTCTGTAGGCCGAGTGAGCGTTCGCCGTCGACGGCGGCAAGGGTGGACGACCGCAGATAGGTGAAGGAGTGCACCGGGGAGGACATGCGAAAAACGGTAGACATCCCGTCCGACAGCGGGAGTCGGCCCGAGGGGGGCTTGTTCGGCCGGCGCGCTGACACGAACGGGTGAGCTTGCGCGTCGACTTCGCCGCCGACTCGGGTGCTCCGGGCGCCCGTCCGGGCGGCCTGCGTCCGCGCGCCACGGGTCACCCGCACGGGGGTGGATACGACACGAGTCACTGGTTGCGCGCGTAGCGTGCGTATTGGCCCGCTCGTTCGTCGCAAACATCCGGATTACCCGATAGTAGAGGGGGATTCGCGGTGCCGCGGCATCGATTAGGTGGTATCACCTGTGCGAGCATGGGCGGCTGGGGCCCGGGGCCCGAACATGAGCGGCGGAACCGCGGCACGTGTACGACTCGGGTGGGTGGTGGCACATCGTCAAGAGAGTGCTGTTGTAACCATGATCCGAGGACGCGTGGCAACGCGCCGGCATACTATGCGCTGGTCCATTCAGCCGGAGGTAGCAGATGCCCGCAACGCAGCCGGGGAGCGGCTCGACGGTTCGCCGTATTCTCCTCGGTTCCCAGCTTCGCCGTCTGCGCGAAGCGAAGGGGATTTCGCGGGAGGAGGCCGGATACGAGATCCGCGCCTCCGAATCCAAGATCAGTCGAATGGAACTGGGGCGCGTCAGCTTCAAGGAGCGCGACGTGGCTGATCTCCTCACCATGTACGGCGTGGGCGACGAGACCGAGCGCGCGGCGCTCCTGGGCCTCGCGGCGGAGGCCAACGCCCAGGGCTGGTGGCACAACTACAACGACATCCTGCCGAGTTGGTTCCAGGTCTACGTGGGCCTGGAGGAGGCCGCCTCGGTGATCCGCACCTACGAGGTGCAGTTCGTGCCCGGCCTGCTCCAGACCCCGGAGTACGCGCGGGCCGTGGTGATCGCCGGTCAGCCCTCCGCGTCGGCGGCGGAGGTCGACCGTCGGGTGGGTCTGCGGATGCAGCGACAGTCGATCCTGTACCGCGACAAGCCGCCCAGGTTGTGGGTCGTGCTGGACGAGGCCGCTCTGCGGCGCCCGATCGGCGGTCGGGACGTGATGCGCGATCAGGTCCGGCACCTGATCGAGATGGCCGCCCTGCCGAACGTCACCATCCAGATCATGCCGTTCCGGTTCGGCGCGCACGCGGCCGAGGGCGGCCCGTTCCTGTTGTTGCGGTTCCCGGAGAGCGACCTGCCGGACGTGGTCTACCTGGAACAGCTCACGAGCGCGCTTTATCTGGACAAACGCGACGAGGTCGACGCGTATACCGAGGTCATGGACCGGTTGAGCGTGGACGGCATGCCGCCGGACAAGAGTGTGGATCTGCTTCAGCGGATCCTGAAGGAGAACTGACCCGGGTCGACGTGTGGACCCACCCGGGCGGAGCGACCCGGGCGGGCTTTCACGCGAGCAGGTTGTCGAAGTCCCCGTCCTTGACCCCGAGGATGAGCGCCTCGATCTCGGCGCGCGTATAGATCAGCGCCGGCCCGTCGGGGTGGCGCGAATTGCGGACCGCGACGTCGCCGTCCGGCAGCGCAGCCATTTCCACGCAATTGCCTTGCGAGTTGCTCCGGCGACTCTTCTGCCAGGTGACCCCGTCGAGCGCGGTCGCCGATACCCCGTTGTGCGTTGCCTGCATGACGCTTCTCCTGGACCTCTCGCCGAGCGACCCGACGGCGGTCGCCCGCCCCCCGGTTGCGGCACGTGTCGTTCCTTCGTCCCGGTCCGTCGCAATTTCTTCCAAAACCGGTCCGACTTACGCATGCACGTGCATCTGACCATGCATATGCAGCGTACAACGGTGATGATAGCGCAGCCCGACTTCACTCACACGGGAGGGCTCATGCATTCCTCAAGGTTTCAAAGGAAGCGTAAAAGCTGCTTAAGCGACGGGGGACGAAACGGGCGTAAGAATGCAGAAAACCCGTCGAAGGATCGACGGGTAAACGCTTCGCAACCTTAACTTGGATACCGCTGCATTCGGTTGCCGCCGGCGAATGTGAATTAGAACTCTCCGCAAAGCTGCAACGCTAAGCCTGCAACGCAATGCGGTCCATTCACTGCGGACCGTGTTTGTCAGGCCGGTATCTCGAACATCGCCCAGACGACCTTTCCGGTGCGCCGGCCCATACCGTCCAGCGGGAACCAGCCCCACGAATCACTGAAGCAGCCGACCAGATACAGCCCTCGGCCGGATTCCTCGTCCTCGCCACCGGCTTGGGCCTCGGGGAGGCTCTCACCGGGATCCTGAACCGCACACATCACTCGCTCACCCTTGCGCAGGAGCGCGAGTTGGATATTGTGCGCGACGTCGGCCGCATCGTCACGGCCGGCGCCGAGTCCGTGACACAGCGCGTTGGTGACGAGCTCGGACACGACCAGCGCGAGGTCGTCCTCCAGGCACGCGGCGCCCCAGCCGGCGAGCACCGACTGCGTGAAGTCCCGAGCGGCCTTGACCGACTCGCGACGGGCGGCGAGAGCTTGTATCGCGATATCGGATGTAGGGCCCATATCCCCGGCCAGAGGCTCCATCCACTGAAACGTCGACGTCCGGAACCCTGCGGGACTCGCGACGGTCATCCGTGCCTCCGAGCGGGTACTGGTCCCCGGCCTGTTGGGAACGCCGCCAGAGGACTCGCCTCACAGAGCGTCCATGCACATGCGCGTGCACATGCACACACTTCATTATGAGGATGCCGACCCCAACTGCAAGACCGGATGCACGTGCATCGACGATTTCTGCGTCTGCACCACGCCGATGCACGTGCATTTCGATCGACCAAGGGTCGCTTTACGCCCGGTTCTCGGACATATCAGAGAACCGGTCTTTTCCTTCTTTTGGCCATACCTCGGGAATAATCCGGACAAGCTACGCATGCCTTGGCCGGCCGACTCCCGATCGTGCCCGTTCGAGCACTCAGGCCGAGGCGCCCGACGGCTGCCGGGGGGCCTCCCGGGCCTGGTCGTCCGAGCCGTTCCCGCGGCCTGTGAACTGGATCACCAGTGCCGCGCCGGCAACCAGGAAGACCGCCAGACCCGGACCGAACAGCAGCCACGGCATGACCGAGACCTCGGTGTCCTCGTCCGGGATGCTGTCCGCGTTCTCGAAGGTGTCGATGTTCGCGCCGATGTTCTCCACCAGGGCGTTGAACTTGGCCAGGATGCGGTCGGTCTCGACCAGGCCCTTGCCGACCTTCGGGTACTGCGTGGCCAGTTCGGCGGTGAACTGCGGGGTGGGCTTCTTCAGCAGTGCGGCCATCGACGGGAGCGACTTGGTCTTCATCCCGACCGCCATCTTGCCCAGCGTGTCCAGGTCGTTGTGCGCCTGCTGGTATCCGGCGTCGGTGAAGGTGGGCCGGAAAGCGGTGAACATCTTCTCGGACGCCTTGGTCTTGCCGATCACCCCGGTGGCGAAGACGCCGACCACCATGCCCAGACCGACCACGGCCGCCAGCGACAGACACACCGTGCTCAGCACGACCCTGTTGCCGACCAGGGAGAACAGCAGGCCGCCCGCGCCGACCACGAGCAACACGATGCCCGGGATCAGATAGAGGTAGGTGACCGCGGTGTTGGGCGCGTCCGCCGTCGGAATGTCGTCGGCCTGGCGGAAGTTCCCGGCCTGCGCCTCCATCGTGCCCGCGAGCTTGTTGAACCGGGGCATGATCGTGGGCAGTTCCTTGAGGCCCTTGCCCACCTCGGGTGCGGTCACGCCCATCAGATTGATCAGCGCCGGCGTCTCGATCCCGGCCTGCTTCGCCAGGCCCGGCAGCGTCTCCGCCTGGAGCTGCGCGAGCATCTCGTTCATCGTGACCAGGTCGGTCCGGCTCTGGGCGATCGCGGCCGGGGTGAAGGCCGGGCGGAAGTCATTGGTCAGATCGTCGACAGCCTGCGTCTTCTTCGGCAGGCCGGCGGCCAGCGGGAAGATGATCAGGGCCGCACCCAGCAGGGCGATCAGCACCAGCGCCACGTGGCGGTATGCACGCACAGCGGGTTCTCCCTTCGCTTTCCGTTATTCCTCGGATCGTATGGGTGATCACCTCGATCACCCGGGACCCGCACGGCGGAAAGCACCTGTTCTCGTTGTTTGTCACTCGGGCAGCCGATCTTCGCAAAGCGCAACCCGCCAGTCAGCTACTGGCAAGTAATGTCATGGGATCGAGATCTCCGGCACATCGCTCTCCCGGGCGGGCGATGCCATGGATCGGTCCACCGTCAAGGGCTACGTTTGCGCCCGCCGGCTCGTGCGAGCGGCGAGGTGTGAACGGAGGTCGCCGGTGGATCTTGAACCGACGGAAGATCAAAAGGCGGTACGAACCGCCTTTTCGGAGTTCTTCACGGATCGATGCCCCATTTCCGTGGTCCGCGCGGCCGAGCCGCTCGGCTTCGCGGCGGACCTGTGGCGGCGACTGGCGGCGATGGGCGCACCCGGCATGGCGCTGCCCGAAGGGGTCGGCGGCGGCGGAGCCGGCCGCTCGGACCTGACCCTGCTCCTGCACGAGGCCGGCCGGGTCCTGGCGCCGGTGCCGCTGAGCGGGCATCTGGCCGCGTCCCCGCTGCTGGTCGACACACCGTGGTGCGCCGAGGCGGCCGAGGGCACGTTGATCGTGGCACCCGCGCTGCGACCGACCGTGGACGGGCTGGCCCGCCTGGTGCCCGGCGGCGCGGTCGCGCACGTCGTGGTGGCCCTGGACGAGGACGAACTGGTCGCCGTGCGCGGCGAACCGCCGATGACCGCGCCGGTCAACCACGCGTGTGCGCCGCTCGCCGACCGGTACGTGCGTGACGACCGCGGTGGTCGGGTGGTGCTGGCCCGAGGTGACGAGGCGGCGCGGCGCTTCGCGATGTTGCGCCGCGAGTGGCAGTTGTATACGGCGGCCACGCTGGCCGGACTGGCCGAGCGGGCGTTGGAGCTGGCGGTGGCGTACACGCTGGAGCGCGAGCAGTTCGGCAAGCCGATCGGCGCGTTCCAGGCGGTCCAACAGGGGCTGGCCGATCTGGTCGGGCCGGTGGACGGGATCCGACTGCTGGCCGCGCGGGCCGCGTGGTGTGCCGACGAGGGCGATCCGGCACAGGCCGGCCGGCTGGCGACGATGGCGTTTTTGGCCGCGACCGAGGTGGCCCGCGCCACGACGTATCGCGCGGTGCACTTCCACGGCGGATACGGGGTCACCCTCGAATACGACATCCAGCTCTACTTCCGCCGTGCACGGGGTTGGCCGCTGGTCCTGGGTGACCCGGACGAGGAGTACCAGCGGTTGGCCGACGACCTCTTCGGACCTGTGGGGAGCAGCTGATGGACTTTCGACCGAAGGAGTCGGTGGAGGAGTTCCGACGTTGGATCCGGGCGTTCGTCGCGGAGCACCTGACCGAGGACATGATCGAGCGGGCCCGGCGCACCGGCACCTTCCACGACTGGGAGTTCCATCGCGCGCTCGCCGCGACCGGGGTGATCGCCGAGGGCATGGCCGGGCCCGGGCGCGGCACCGGCCGTGATCCGTTGGAGTTGTACGTCCTGTTCGACGAACTCGGGCTGGCCGACGCACCGTTCTTCGGGCTGGCCAACACGATGCTGGTGGCGGGCATCGTCGAGCAGATCGGCAGCGCGTTCCATCTGGCCGAGGTACTGCCCCGGTTCCACCGCGGCGAGGCGATCGCGGCGCTCGGCTACAGCGAGCCGGGGTCGGGCTCGGACGTGGCCGCGGCGGCCACTCGGGCGGAGCGCGTCCTGGGCCACCCGGAGGACGAGCCGGTGTGGCTGGTGAACGGGCAGAAGATGTTCACCACGCTCGTGCACGAGGCCGGCTACGTGATCCTGCTGACCCGCACCGACCCGGACGTGGCCAAGCATCGCGGACTGACCATGTTCCTGGTGCCGATGGACCTGCCGGGCATCTCCTTCCAGCCGGTGCAAACGATGGGCGGAGACCGTACCAACATCACCTACTTCACCGACGTCCGGGTGCCCGACCGTTGGCGGCTGGGCGAGGTCGACGGCGGGTGGGGCGTGATGAAGGTGGCGCTGGCGTACGAGCGCGGTGTGTTCGGCAACATGAACCAGGGTGTGTCGCTGCTGCGGCGATTCACCCGGTGGGCGGCCGAGAGCGGGGCGATGGACGACACCTCGGTACGCAAGCGGCTGGCCAGGATCGCGATCGACAACGAGATCACCGCGCTGCTGGCGCTGCGACCGGCGCTGATCGCGAGCGCGGGCGGGTTGCCGACGACCGAGGGCTCGATCGCGAAATTGTTCGCGAGCGAGGCGTACAACCGCGCCGCCGAGGCGTGCCTGGACATGGCCGGGCCCGAGGGGTTGCTCGGCGAGCCCGGGGACGCGTGGTTCGTCGACCATGCCGCTCGGGACGCTCCGGTGACCACGATCTACGGCGGAACCAGTGAGATCCAGCGCAACAACATCGCCGAGCACCGGTTGGGACTGCCGCGGGCTCGCTAGGGCGGGCGCCGGTGGTGTGGTGCCCGGCGTCCACCGATATGACGGGCTCGGATGGCGGGCGGCCGAACGGGTGGCCGGAGCGTGGGCCGCTTCATGGCAGACTTCGGCACCGTTCACACCGGTGAGCGAAACGGAGTTTCTGCCATGCGGCCGCTGCACGACGAGGACCCTTCGAGCGTTGGCGCCTACCGATTGGTGGGCCGGCTCGGCGAAGGGACCACGGCTCGGACCTATCTGGGGGCCGCCCCCGACGACACACCCGTCGTCGTGCGGGTGATCCGGGCCGACCTCGGGCGTGATCCCGCCTTCCGGGCCCGTTTCGGCGACGAGGTGGACGCTGCCCGGCGGTTGCCCGGCCTGGGCACGGCGGTGATCCTGGACGCCGACACCACCGGACGTCAGCTCTGGTACGCCACCACCCACCTCCCGGGCCCGACCCTGGAGCAGACGGTGCGCCGGCACGGCCCGTTGCCCGGCCATTCGCTGCGCGTGCTCGCCGGCGAACTCGCGGCCGCGCTGGGCCGATTGCACGCGGTCGGGCTCCACCACGGCCGACTCGACCCGGGTTCGGTGCTGCTCGGCCCGGACGGGCCGTGGTTGCCCGGGCTCGGGATCGCGCACGGGTCGGCCGGCTCGTCGGTGACCGCCGACGGCGTGGTGATCGGCACCGTGCTCGACTCCCCCGGTTTCCGTTCGCCGGAGCAGGTCCGGGATCTGACGGTGGGTCCGCCGAGCGACGTGTTCTCGCTCGGGTCCGTGCTCGCGTTCGCCGCGACCGGCGTGGGCCCCTTCGATCGGGGTGGCGCGGCGGGCTCGGTGGCCGATCGGGTCGCCGAGGGTGATCCCGGACTCGGCGACGTGCCCGCGTCGTTGCGCACCCTGATCGCCGCGTGCCTGGTCAAGGACCCCGCGCACCGGCCCGCTCCGGAGGAGGTGGTCCGGGTCGCGGCCGGCACCCCGGGGCCGACCTGGCTGCCGGCGGCCGGCGCCGCGTGGGTAGCCGAACGGGTGGCCAATCCGTGGGAGCCGCCCGAGCCGATGCCCGGCAGCGAGCCGTACGCGCCGGGCACCGTACCGGCCCCGCCGCCCGGCAGCGCGACCGCGTCCGCGCCCGCCGCCTCGGCGTCAGCCTCCGCCGCGGCGGACGCCGCACCCGCGGCGGCACCGGCATCGGCCGAGGCGGCGACCCCGGCGGAGCCGGCCGCCGCACCCGAGCCCGCCGCGCCGCCCACACGCGCGGCGGCCTCCTCCCGCACCCGTCGGTCCGGTACCCGGGCCAAGTCCCGCCGCGGTTTCCTGGGCGTCGCGGCCGGCGCCGCGGTGCTCGGCGGCGCGGTGGCGGCCTGGGCGCTGAGCCGAGGCGGCGACTCGCCCAAGGCCACGCCCAAGAAGCCCGTGCCGCCGCCGAGTCCGGTCGCCTCGGCCGGCCCGAGCACGCACGCCTCGGTGCAGGAACTCACCGTCTGGACCACCGAGAACCTGGTGCCCGCCGCGCTGCTCGGCGACTTGGGCCTGGAGTTCGGGAAGAGCGGTTCCGGAGTCCGGCTGGGCAGCCGGCTCCAGTCCAGGGCCGGCTATACCCAGGCTCTGGAGCAGGCACTGCGCGCGGGCCGCGGGCCGGATGTGTTCGAGTTGGACCTGCTCGCCCTGGCCCGGTTCAACGCGGCCGACCTGATCATGGACCTGACGCCGCATCAGAGCCGATTCGACGCCAACACCTGGTTCCCCGCCGTGCGCGCCTCGGTCACCTCCGCCGGCCGGATCATGGCGTTGCCATTGGCCGCGAACGTGCCGGTGGTGCTGTACGACAAGGGGCTGTTCCAGGCCGCACAGGTGGGCATACCCGCCGACCGGGTGACCTGGGTCGCGGACCTGGAGAAGTTGCGCCTGGCCAACGCGAGCAACCCCGACTACCGCGCGCTGTACGTACCCGGCGGTGCGTGGCCGATCCTGGGCTCGTGCGTGTGGGAGGACGACGGCACGATCGCGGTCCAGGAGGGCGACGCGTGGCGCGGCACGCTCGACCTGCCCGGCTCGGTGGAGGGGGCCAGGTTCTTCCGTCACCTGCAGTCCTACGCGCCGGACGCGGTCGGCGTGGGCAACGACGACCCGGCGATCGTCACCCGTGTGGCCAAGGGCAACGTCGCGTCTGCGATCGCCGATTCGGCGCTGTACGACGCGGTGGTGGCGGCGAATCCGGCGCTGCGCGCGGTGCTGGGCGCGTTCGCGATCCCGGGTCGGACGGCGGGCAAGCCGGCCGCCGTCGGGGTGCGCGGCACGGTGCTCGCGGTGTCGGCCTCCAGCCTGTTCAAGGAGGCCGCGATGGAACTGCTGGCGCTGATCGCCACCGAGCGCTGGCGCTCGCGGATCGCGACCGACGGCCGACTGGTCCCGGTGCGCACCGGCCTGGACCGGGCCTTGCCGCCGGACAATCCGATGATTTCGGCCTCGATCACCGCGCTGCCGGTGGGCGGGCGGGCGTATCCGGTCGCCCCCGGCTGGTCCGAGCGCCCGCTGGTCGAGCTGTCCAAGCAGACCCTTGCCGGCACCGATCCGCTGGCCGCGGCAGCCGCCGCGAACACGATCGTGGCGCGCGAGTTCGGGGTGTCACCGCCGGCTTGACGGATCTCCCGATCAGCAGCGCGGGGCGCGCGCCCTAGGGTTTGCGGAACATCCGTATCCCGCCAACCGGAGGAGCCGCACAGTGCCGTCGTGGAACGACGACCCGCAGGTGTCATCGGAGGATGGCGCATCGGCCTACCCGCCCCCTCGGCCCACCCATGCGCCGATGGCCGTGCCGCCGCCCCCGCAGCCCCCGCAGCCCCCGGCCGGATCGCCTCCGCAACATCCGGCCGGGCCGCCGCCGCAGCAGTACCCGGGCGGCGCGATACCGCAGTATCCGGCCGGCCCGTCGCCGCAGTATCCGAACGTGCCGCCTCCGCCCGGCTGGGGGCCAACTCCGCCGCCACCCGGCGGTGGTGGCGGTTCGTCCCGGCGCAAGGTGGTCGTGGCCGGTTCGGTCGCGGCGGTCGTCGCGGCCGGTGGCGGCGTCGCCGCGTGGTTGCTCACCCGCGGCGACGACAAGGGCGCCGCACCCACACCGACGCCGCGGCCCACCACGCCGGCGCCGGCACCCCCGGTCCCGCCCACTCCGGAGGCGCCCACCGGCGAGAGCGGCCCGTACACGCTCACGCTGTGGCTGGAGAAGCCGCTGACCCCGGGCGTCGACCAGGCCAGGACGAACGCCGACCTGGCCGCCGCGCTGGTCAAGGCGGATCCGCTCGGGACCGCCCGCACCGAGGTCCAGGAGATGATCGACAGTCGCAAGCTGGACACCGCGCTGACCGCGGGCAACGGCCCGGACATCTTCTTGGAGCAGACCTTCACCCTGGCCCGTCGGGTGCGGCGCGGGGACCTGCTCGACCTGACACCGTACGCGAGCCGGTTGAACGTGGATGCCTGGCATCCGGCGGCCCGGGCCGCATGCACGTTCGAGGGCAGGCTGTACGCGCTGCCGATGGACGTGTACGCACCGGTGGTGGTCTACGACAAGCGGCTGTGCGACCCGGCCGGATTCACCGTGCCGCGCACTCGGGACGAGTGGATCGCGCAGTTGGACAAGCTCAAGCAGCACTACGCGAGCGACCCGAAGTTCGAGGCACTGCACATGGTCGGCAAGGCGTGGCCGACGATCACCGCGTGCCTGTACCAGGACGACTGCGAGATAGCCGTGCGCGAGGGCGAGCGCTGGGCCGGACGGCTCGGCAGCCCGGCGGGCCGCGCGGGCATCACCTTCTACCGGAAGCTCCAGGCGTATTCGACCGCGCCGAAGGACGTCGAGGAGCTCAAGGACCCGGCAGGCCGGGTCACCGCCGTGCTCGCGGGGGGCAAGGCGGCGATGATGATCCAGCCCGACTGGATCTTCCCGGAACTGATGCGCTCCTCCCCCGAGACGGCGCGCAACCTGGGTGCCTTCCCGATGCCCGGCCTCAGTGCGGACAAGCCCGGAGCGGTCGGCGTGTGGGGCGGGGTGCTGGCGGTGTCGGCGAAGACCCCGCACCCGGCGGGCGCGGTGAACATGCTGCGGGTGCTGGCCTCGGCGACCTGGCAGGAGCGGTGGGCGAACGAGAACGAGACGGTGCCGGCCCTGGCCGGCCTGACCACCACCTCGGGCAGCACGAACGTGATGCGGCCGGCCACGTTGGTCGCGCTCGGGCAGGGCCGGCCCTACCCGCAGGCGCCCGGTTGGTCGGCGGTACCGCTCAAGGACTTCGCCGAGAACGTGTTGGCGAAGGGGCTCGACCCGAGCGCGGCCGGGCGCAGCGCGGACGCCATGATCGCTGCCACCTTCGACAAGGACACCCAGCTCTGATCGTCGTGTGGGTGACCCACCGTCCGGGTCACCCACACGGCGTAAGAAATCCTCAAGCGTAAGCCCGCCGCGGTTCACCGCGGCGGGCTTCCCGCATTACCCACCCTCCGCGTTCGCGCGACCGCTTACCGTCGTCCCACTTCCCCTTCGGGTGGCCGGCGGTTTCCGGATTCGGCAGTACATGTCCCGCCGTCGGGTCGCTCTCCGAGCACACGAGGATGCGGTCCGTCATGTCCGGAAGCCCCGATCCCTCCCGGGCCGATCTGCTCCGCGGCAGCCTCACGGCCGTCGCCCCCGCCGCGCACGATCTGGTCTCGCACTTCTACGCCCTGCTGTTCCTGCGCCGGCCCGACCTGCGCGAGCTGTTCCCACCGGCCATGGCTCTCCAGCGGGACCGACTGCTCACCGCGCTGCTGCGGCTCGGTGCGGGCAGTGACGAACCGCACGAGCTGCGTCGCTTCCTGCGGCAGTTGGGTCGCGACCACCGCAAGTACGGCGTACTCGACGAGCACTACGAGGCGGTCGGCTCCGCGCTGACCGGCGCGCTGGCCCGCTACCTGGGCACCCGCTGGACGCCCGAACTCCAGGCGGCCTGGCTGGAGGTGTACACGTGGGCCGCGTCGGTGATGATCGAGGCCGCCGCCGACGACGCCGAGGAGGCCCCGCCCTGGTGGGACGCGGTGATCACCGGTCACGAGTCGCGCGGGCGGGACATCGCGGTGATCACCGTGCGGCCGGATCGGCCGCTGTCCTATCACCCGGGCCAGCACGTGAGCGTGGAGACGCCTTGGTGGCCCAGGGTATGGCGGCACTACTCGATCGCCAACGCACCGCGCGTGGACGGCCGGCTGGAACTGCACGTGCGCGCGGTGCCCGCGGGGTGGGTGAGCAACGCGCTGGTGCACCGGGCCCGGGTCGGCGACCACGTCCGGCTCGGGCCCGCGCGCGGTGGGCTGGTGCTGCGCGGCGAGACGCTGCGCAGCGCGCTGTGCGTCGCCTCGGGGACCGGCCTGGCGCCGATCAAGGCGCTGGTCCAGCACATGGCCCAGCGGCAGTTGGCCAACCGGGCGCACGTGTTCATCGGCGCGAAGTACGGGGTGGACCTGTACGACCTGAACGCGCTGTCCGCGATGGCGGAGGTGTATCCGTGGCTGAACGTGATCCCGGCGGTCACCCACGACCGCTCGTTCGCCGGTGATCAGGGCGCGCTGCCCGACGTGCTGGCTCGGTACGGGCGCTGGCACGACCACGACGTGTTCGTCAGCGGGTCGGCGGCGATGGTTCGGGCCACCGCACACCGGCTGACCGGCGAGCTGGGTGTCGCCCCGCAGCGGCTGCACACCGAGAGTCTGGACGAGATCGCCCAGGGTCCGCGGCTGCTCCAGGGCTGCTGAGCTGCGGACACTCGACCACGGGGGCGTAACGTACGGGGCACCAGGGTCGTGTCGAAGCGACCGGTTCGAACAGCAGCAGGAGCACCCGCATGGTCAGCAAGCCGCCCGTGAACGACGTCGGCGACGAGGGCCTCGTGATCGGCCCGCCCAAGGAGTACGCGGCCGGGCTGCCCGCCGTCGCCTGGTCACTGCGCCATGCCGGCCGTCAGATGGGGGTCAAGCGCAGCCTGCTGACGCTGGTTCAGGTCAACCAGAAGCAGGGTTTCGACTGCCCCGGGTGCGCGTGGCCCGAGCCGAACCACCGCAGCGTCGCCGAGTTCTGCGAGAACGGCGCGAAGGCGGTCGCCGAGGAGGCCACCGTGCGCCGGGTCGGCGCGGACTTCTTCGCCGCGCACCCGGTCGCCGAGTTGGCCGACAAGTCGGACTACTGGCTGGGCCAGCAGGGCCGGCTGACCGAGCCGATGTACCTCGCCGAGGGCGCCTCGCACTACGCGCCGATCTCGTGGGAGGACGCGTTCGGGGTGGTCGCCGAGGAGTTGACGGCGCTGGACTCGCCACACCGGGCGGCGTTCTACACGTCGGGCCGCACCAGCAACGAGGCCGCGTTCGTGTACCAGTTGTTCGTGCGCGCGTTCGGCACGAACAACCTGCCGGACTGCTCCAACATGTGCCACGAGTCGAGCGGTTCGGCGCTGACCCAGACGCTCGGGGTCGGCAAGGGCAGCGTGTCGCTGGAGGACCTGTATCAGGCCGACCTGATCTTCGTGGTGGGCCAGAATCCGGGCACCAACCACCCGCGGATGTTGTCCGCGTTGGAGAAGGCCAAGCAGGCGGGCGCCTCGATCGTGGCGGTCAACCCGTTGCCCGAGGCGGGACTGCTGCGGTTCAAGAATCCGCAGAAGGTGTCCGGCATACTCGGCTCGGGCACCCGGTTGACCGACGAGTTCGCGCAGATCCGTCTGAACGGCGACCTCGCGCTGTTCCGAGCGCTGAACCGGTTGCTGCTCGAAGCCGAGGACGCCGCGCCGGGCACCGTGCTCGATCGTGCGTTCATCAACGAATACACGCACGGCTTCGAGGAGTTCGCTGCGGACGTGCGAACCACGCCGTGGGCCGACGTGCTGGAGGCAACCGGGCTCGCGCGCGAGCAGATCGAGCGCATCCATCGCCGGGTGCTCGACTCGCCGCGGATCGTGGTGTGTTGGGCGATGGGCCTGACCCAGCACAAGAACTCGGTGCCGACCATCCGCGAGGTGGTCAACTTCCTGCTCCTGCGCGGCAATGTCGGCCGGCCGGGCGCCGGGGTGTGCCCGGTGCGCGGGCACAGCAACGTGCAGGGCGACCGCACGATGGGCATCTACGAGAAGCCCTCGGCGGCGTTCCTGGACGCGTTGGAGAAGGAGTTCGGCTTCGCCCCGCCGCGCGAGCACGGGCACGACGTGGTGGACACGATCCGAGCGATGCGCGACGGCGAGGTCGAGGTGTTCGTCGCGGTGGGCGGCAACTTCGTCTCGGCGACACCGGACACCACGGCGACCGAGGCCGCGTTGCGGGCCACCCGGCTGACCGTCCAGGTCTCCACCAAGCTCAATCGCTCGCATGCGGTCACCGGCCGGCGGGCGCTGATCCTGCCCACGCTGGGTCGTACCGAGCAGGACCGGTTCGTCACGGTCGAGGACTCGATGAGCGCGGTGCACATGTCGCGCGGGAAGTTGCCGCCGGCCTCGCCGCACCTGCGCTCCGAGGTGGCGATCGTGTGCGGGCTCGCCGAGCGGGTGCTGGGTGCTCCGGAGCGGGGCGATCAGGGGCGGGGCGATCGGGTGTCGGTGCCCTGGCGCGACTTCGCGCGCGACTACGACCTGATCCGGGATCGCATCGAGCGGGTGATCCCGGGCTTCACCGACTTCAATCGGCGGGTGCGCGAGCCCGGCGGCTTCGTCCTGCCGCACGGGCCGCGCGACGCGCGGACGTTCCCGACCACGACCGGCAAGGCGAACTTCTCCCGCAACGACCTCGCGGTGCTGCGGGTGCCCGCGGGCCGGCTGATCCTGCAGACGGTTCGCTCGCACGACCAGTACAACACCACGATCTACGGCTTGGACGACCGTTATCGCGGGATCAAGCAGGGCCGTCGGGTGGTCTTCGTGAACCCGACCGACCTGGCCGAGCTCGGCATCGCGGACGGTGCGCTGGTCGACCTGGTCGGCGAATGGAGCGATGGGACCGAGCGGCGGGCGCCGTCGTTCAAGGTGGTGTCCTACGACACCGCCGCAGGCTGCTGCGCGGCCTACTTCCCCGAGACCAACGTGCTGGTGCCGCTGGACAGCACGGCGGACGAAAGCAACACCCCGACCTCGAAGTCGATCGTGATCCGGCTGGAGCCGCGATCGAGCTGACCCGGCGGCCGGGTTCGTCGTCGAGCGCCGGACGGGCCGATCGGCCCGTCCGGCGCTGAGGACCCGTGCTCGGTGCCCGGCTAGCCCCGGAAGCGGGCGGCCAGTACGGCCGCCAGGCGGCGGGAGGCGAAGCCGGTGCCGTGGACGAAGCGGACCACCGGGCCGAAGGTCACCGCGGCCGGCGGGCCGGTGACGTACAGGCCCGGCACGGTCGTCTCGAACGCCGCGTCCAGCGCGGGCAGTCCGCCGACCGTGCCGATCCGCCGCCGCACGTGCGGCGCGAGGAAGCCCAGTGCGGCCAGGTCGACCCGGTAGCCGGTCGCCGCGAGCACATGGTCCGTGCGCACCTCGCGCTGGTATCCGGTCCGGTCCCGGAGCAACATCCGGACCCGCCCGTCCGGCTCGCGGCGGGCCCCGGTGACCGTCTGCGCGTCCCGCACCGGGACGCGCCCGTCCAACCGATCCCGCAACCACCACGCGGCCGAGGGGCCGAGGACGCGCCGGGCCAGGTCGACCCGCACACACGCGGGCAGCAGCCGGAACGCGGCCGGACCGCGCGCGGCGGCGGCGACCGACCACCCGGCGCCCAGCGGCGAGTCCGGGGTGAGCCGTCGGGCCCGATGTGGCGCGGGTGGCGCGGCGAACCGCACCCGCTCGGCCCGGCCGAAAACACGCACCCGCGCGGCGCCGCCCTCGTGCAGCAACGCCGCGCTCTCCAGCGCGGATTGGCCCGAGCCGATCACCACGATGTCCCGGTCCGCACCGAGCTCGGCCAGGTCCGCGTGCTCGGCGGGGTGCGAGACCAGGTCGGCGCCCAGGCGTTTCAGCACGGGCGGCACGTAGCGGTGTGCGGCCAGTCCGGTGGCCAGCACGACCGCGTCCACCTCGACCTCGGTGCCGTCCGCGCGGCCGAGCGCGAAGCCGTGTCCGGCCGGTTCGACACCGGTGATCCGTACCTGTTCCACGTCCGGCACGAGCCGGTCGGCGTACCAGCGGCCGTAGGTCGCGAACGTCTCCCGGGGCACCGGCTGATCACCCGTCAGCGGCCGTTCGCCCCGGGCACGTTGGTAGTCGGCCAGGTCGAATCCCGGCCTCGGCGCGGCGATTGAGGACGCGTCGGGCCGGGACTTGAGCAGCATGCCGACCGGCATATGGCGTCGCCAGCTCTCCATGGGCTCGCCGAACACGCGGGTGGTCACCCCGAGTTGGCGCAGGTGGGCGGCGAGCGAGAGGCCGTAGGGGCCCGCTCCGACGATGGCGACGGTCATGGTGTGCGCCCTTCGAGTATTCGACGTGGAATATCGGCTTATCCGGTGAAAAGTCGGTTCTGCTGCTAGAAAGGTCCGGACGGGGAGGCAACGACATGGGTGGGCAAGGGGTCGAGCTGGATCGTTCGGTGCCGGCGCTGCTGTTCAAGGTCGGCCGCTATCCGCTGCATCAGGGTTCGGTCGGCGCGGTGCGCTCGCTCGGTCGGGCCGGCGTCGCGGTGCATGCGGTGGTCGAGGACGCGTACACCCCGACCGCGCTGTCCCGGCACCTGAGTCGGCGACACGTCTGGCCCACCACCGGCCTGGAGGACCCGGCGGAGCTGCTGGATCGGCTGCTGCGGATCGGTCGCGGGTTGCCCGCCCGCGCGGTGCTGGTGCCCACCGACGACGAGGCGGCGCTGCTCGCCGCCGGTGCGCGGGACAGGTTGGCCGAGTGTTTCCTGTTGCCCGGGGTCGAACCGGACCTGCTCGCGGAACTGGCCGACAAGCGCGGGCTCTACCGGCGTTGCCTGGCCCATGGGGTACCCACGCCGGACACCCGATTCCCGGCCGACCGGGACCGGCTCGTGGCCTGCGCAGGCGAGTTGGGCTACCCGGTCGTGGTCAAGAACCTCGCACCGTGGGATCGGCTGCGCGCCCCGGTGGTGGCCGGCACCACGCTCGTACCCGACGAGCGTGCCCTGCTCGCCCTGGTCGGCGCCCCGCGCGCGGTGGCGTTGCAGGCGTACGTGCCGCGCGAGGTGGCGCAGGACTGGATCGTGCACCTGTACGCCGCGCCGGACGGCCGATGCGCGCCGGTGTTCACCGGCCTCAAGCTCCGCTCCTGGCCACCGCACGCGGGAGTGACCACGTACGCACGGGCGTTGGCCAATCCGGGGCTGGCCCGCCGGTCGGCCCGGCTGTGTCGGGCGATCGGCTATCGCGGGCCGGCCGATCTGGACTGGCGGCTGGACCTGCGCGACGGGCGGTACAAGCTTGTCGACTTCAATCCGCGGCTGGGCGCCCAGTTCCGCATGTTCGAGACCGAGTGCGGGCTGGACGTGGTGCGCGCGCTGCACCTGGATCTGACCGGTCGGGCGATCCCGGCGGGCGCCCAGCGCGAGGGCCGGCGCTACGTCGCCGAGCACCTGGACGTCGCGGCGCTGCTCGCCTACCGGGGCCGGGCGGGAGCGGCCCGGCCGCCCGGCTACCCGCCGGTCCGCGGCGGCCTGGAACCGGCGTGGCCGGCCTGGGACGATCCGCTGCCCGCCGCGGCGGCCGCGGTGCGGGCGCTCGCCGTGGCGGTGCGTCGGTACGGGCGCTGAGGGCACGCGGTGACGGTGATCCGGCGGGTGCGACGCGCGGTGGCGCTGCTGCTGCCGGTCGTGCTGCTCGCGGCCTGCGGGTCCGGATCGCCCACCGGGCCCCGGCTGTTGTTCGCCGAGGACTTCACCGGTTCGAGGTTGGCCGCCGAGCGCTGGGTGACCTGCTACGACTGGAACGTGGACGGCTGCACCAACGCGGGCAACGGGGAGCAGCAGTGGTACCGGCCCGAGCAGGTCCGGGTGAGCGGGGGCCAGGCGATCCTGAGCGCGGTGCGCCGGCCCACGCGCGGCGCGAACCACGTCGTGTACCCGTGGGCGTCGGGCATGGTCTCGACCGGGCGGCCGAGTTGGTCCGGCCGCCCGCGCTTCACCTTCACCTACGGCCGGGTCGAGGCCGAGTTGCTGATGCCGCGCGCGCCGAACTCGTTCCCGGCGTTCTGGCTGATGCCCGCCTCCCGGTACACACCGCCGGAGGTGGATGTGGTCGAGCTGATCGGCGCGGACGATCGGGCCAGGTCCACGGTGCACTGGCGCGATCCGGATGGTCGTCCGCAGGCGTGGGTGCACGAGTCGCCCGCGCGCGACTGGTCGGACCGGTTCCACCACTTCACCCTCGACTGGGCGCCGGATCGCCTGACCTGGTGGATCGACGGCGAGCAGGTGTTCACGGTGACCGATCCGGCGCGCGTCCCGAACGAACCGATGGAGGTGCTGTTCACGCTCGCGATGGGCTATCCGGAGCCGGTGCCGGATCACGTACACGACGCCGAGCTGCGGATCCGATCGGTGCGGGTGTGGGCACCTCGAGTGCGGGTCCGCCGCCGACGGGTCGCTCACCGGGTCACCCGGTCCGGTCCGCCACCGGATCGCGGTGTCCCTGCCAGGGATCGGGATGTCCGCGCCGGCGCGCCCGGGTCCGCCGCCAGGCCCGCCAGCCCAGCGTGAGCGGCCCGTCCCGAAACGGTGCCACCCGGGTACCGGCGCCGGCCAGCCAGGCGTCCAGGCGGGTCGCGTCCGTGTTCGCGCGCACCAGCAGGCGGGAGATCCGCCACGGGTCGTCCTCGCGCGAGCTGTGCGCGTCGCGCACGGCCATCGCGGTGCGAAAGCCGGCGAGTCGCACCGCCTCGCGCACGGCCGCGTTGTTGTAGCCGAACGGATAGGCGAACGAGGTGATCGGGCGCTCCAGTTCGGCTTCCAGCCGCTCGCGCGAGTCGGTGATCTCGCGGTGCATCGGCTCGATCGGCAGGGTGTCCAACTCGCGGTGCGTACAGCCGTGCGCGCCGATGGTCAGGCCCGGCGCGTCGGCGATCCCGCGCAGGTCGTCCCAGCTGAGCATCGCGGCGGGTGGCAGCGCCGGCCGCGGGGTGGGCCACAGCGCGTCGGTGGTGACGTAGAGGGTCACCGGCAGATTCCGCTCGACCAGTTGCGGCAGCGCGTGGCGGGCGAAGTCGGCGTAGCCGTCGTCGAAGGTGATCAGCACGCTGTGTCGGGGCAGGTCGCGCCCGCCGTGCAGGGCCTCGGTGAAACGGTCCAGATCCACCGGGACCCGGCCGCCGGCCAGGATCCGGTCGAGGTGGCGGCCGAACTCGGCCGGGCCGACCGTGAACGGCGCGATCCACGGCGGCGGGTCGTCGCGCACGGAGTGGTACAGCAGTACCGGAACCGCGGCCTCGGATCTCATCGGTTGTCCCTTCGTACGGCGCGGGTGTGCGCGATGGTGCGGATCAGCGCGGCGGCGGTGGTCAGCGCCGCGAGCGTGCCGAGCACGCGGGGGCCGGAGAAGGCGCCGGCGAGCAGGAACGCCTCGGCGGTCAGCGCGCACAGCGCGGCGCTGCCGGCGACCGAGGTCACCGCCGTGGCAAGGACCGTGGCGCTGTCCCCGGCGAGGGCGTAGCCGGGCCCCACCGCCAGGAACGCGACCACCACGAGCACCCGCAGCGGTTGTCCGGCGGGCAGTGCCGGCGCGCCGAACGCGAGCCAGCCGGCCGCGGCGGGCAACGCCGCGCGGATCGGGCCGGTCACCGTCGGGGGCCGCTTCGGGCCGGGGCGTCCCGCGTCCGCGCGGCCTGCGGCGGCGCGGTTCCGCTCGGCTCGGTGCTCGGGTCGATTCGGTAGATCACCGCGTCCCGATCGCGCAGGAGCAGGGTGAAGCGCGGTGCCGTGGAAAGCGTGTGGTCCATTCGTTGGAGCGCGCCGGCCGGCAGCAGGCCGGTCTGCTCGCATTCGGCCCGCTGAGCGGCGGTCAGGAACAGGTACGCGGTGTGACCGGCGTATTCGTCGGCCAGCGCGGTCAGGCCGGCGACCGGATCGTGCACGACGCCCTCACGCAGGGTCGGCGTCTCCATCGCGAACCAGCGGTGTTGTTGTCGCTCGTAGTCGGCGTAGGCGCCGGGGAAGTTGTTGGTGGCCGCGACGATCAGATCGCCGGGGGCGGACACGGTGGCCAGCCACTGCCGGGCGGCGATCTCGCCGTCGGCGAAGTGGTTCTGCCGCTCCTTGCCGTAATAGCCGAACACGAACCCGGTGAGCAGCAGCGCGAACACCACCGGGAGCAGCACCGCGCGCGGGCGCGGGCGGCCTCGGTCGCCGAACAGCGGTGCCAGCCACGAGGCGATCAGGAACGCCAGCGCCGGGAGCGCGAACAGGTAGACGCGGAAGATGATTTCGCCGCCGTAGGCGCCGGCCGCGAGCAGCGGCAGCGGCGCGATCGCCAGCAGCGTGGCGGGCGAGCGGCGCAACCGGGGGCAGCGGACCAGCGCGGCGGCGGCGAGCAGCACCACGCCGACGGTCAGTGCACGATCGACCCGGGCGACCAGCACCTGCCCGGGTTCGGCGGTGCCCAGATCGACCATCCCGGCGTGCGCGTTGGCCTCGAATCGGCCGAACTGTGCCCAGGAGGAGCCGAATTGGTCGAGGAGGAAGGGGCGGGCCACGGTCAGGTCCCAGGCCGGGACGGCAACGGCGACGAGCGCGAGCAGGGGCAGGGCGACCCGGCGGTGGTCACGCGAGCAGGCCAGGGCACCGACCGCGACCACAAGCATCAGCGGGGTGAGCTGATGCGCCGTCACCACCGCGAGCACGAGCGGCGTGCACAGGGCGACAGTGGCGAGCGGGCGCCGGTCGCGGTCCAGGACCAGCGCCAGGATGCTCACATACAGTACGAACGCGAAGGTCTGCGGCGCGAAGTAGTCCTGGCCGACCCACGCGGTGCCGAAGTGGATCCACACCGCCGCCCAGACGACCCGCCGGTTGCGGGTGAGGGTGCGATAAAGCAGAACCAGCGGGCCGATCAGCAGCAGGTCGAAGGCGAGCGGCGACCAGGTCGCCATGGTCAGCGCGTCGTGCACGCCGACGCCGCGGACCACCGCGGCGGCTGCGGCGAAGAAGCCCGGCCACTGGTGATACGGCGCCAACTCACCCGCGTGCGGCAGGGTTTCGCCGGTGCGCAGGAACTGGTCGACCACCTCTACGTGCTTCCACGCCCACGCGTAGCGCAGATGTTCGTACAGCACCGCGGGGGTCGCGTGCAGCATGGTCACCAACGCGCCGGTGTACAGCGCGTATCGGGGCGCCCGGGCGGCGCGGTCGAGCAGCGTCGCGGCGAAGCCCGCGGTGAGCAGGCCCAGTGCGCACCAGTACAGCACCGGCAGCACGTCCAGCAGGCCCAGACCGCCCATCCGGTCCACCGCGACCGGCATGCGCATCGCGAGCACCCACAGCAGTGCGGCGACCGGCAGCGCGAGCAGCCCGAACGCGCGGAAGGCGAGCGCCGCGGCGGTGGGCCGCGGGTCGTGGCCCAGGCCGCGCAGTCGACCGGTCGCGTAGCCGAGCGCGGTGGTGAGCACGCCCAGGGCCAGGGCGGGGATGGTGGCCTTGGGTGGCGCGGCGTCCGGCGCGAACGGCCGGACCAGGGCCCGTGGGATCGTCGAGGCCAGGTAGGAACGCTCGGAGGCGAGCGCGGTGTCGGTGCCGGTGTGCCGGCTGACCGCGGCCTTGGACAGGCCCTCGGCCCAGCAGCGGGCCCGAAAGTAGCGCCATGTGGTGCGCGCGGCGGGGACACGGTGGCGGACCACGGCGGCGGGTTCGTAGGCGAGCGTGCCGCCGCGGTGTCGGGCCGCCGCGCGGATGCACAGTTCGGTCTCCTCGCAGCCCAGCGGGCGAACACCGACCCGGCCCAGGTCGGTGCGGAAGCCGCCGATGTCGAGCAGCACGCCGCGCCGGAAGGACATGTTGGCGCCGATCAGATTGCGTACCGGCGCGGCGTGTTCGGGCATGCCCCGGTAGGTGCAGCCGACCACCCAGTCGAATTCGGCCGGGAACCAGGCCGGGCGGCCGGTGTCCCAGTTCGGCCGGATCCGGCCGCCGACGCCGAGCACCTTCGGGTCGGTGTAACCGTCGAGCAGGCGCATGGTCCAGTCGGGTTCGGCCACCGCGTCGTCGTCGAGGAAGGCCACGATCTCGCCGTGCGCGCCCTCGACGCCGGTGTTGCGCGCCCCGGAGAGGCCGCGTCGACCGCGGTTGCGCAGCACGGTGACGTCGGTGAACTCGCGGGCCGCGCGGGAGGCGAGTTCGTGGCAGTGGTCGGCGACCAGGATCGTCTCGGCCGGTGGCTCGTCCTGGGCCCGGATCGAGGCGAGGGCCGCGCTCAGGTCGTCCCAGCGATCCATCGTGTAGGCGCAGACGATCACCGTCAGGGTGGGTCGGGGCGGCGTGTACTCCGCCGGTGGCACCGCGTGCCGGGCCGCCGCCGCCCGCGCTCGTCGGACGGCCGCCTCCTCGGCCCGGATGGCGACCCAGGCCAGGCGTCTGGTGCGTGGTGGGGTCTCCGTCATGCGGGCCTCCCGGGGGTGGCGGGCAGCCAGACCCGGCGGGCCGTCAGCAGCGCGAGCGCGGTCGCGGTCTGCGCGCCGAGCCACGCGACGCCGGCGCCGAGCACGCCGAGCACGGGCAGCAGGACGACGGTCAGGGCCAGTACGGCGGTCGCGAGCCCGGCCTGGACGGCGACCACCACGCGCATCCGGCCGAGCACGCGGCATGCGCTGATCGCGGTGGCGACCACCAGGTGTGGCAGCGCGGACAGGGCCAGCAGTTGCAGCAGCGTGGATCCGTCGCGGGCGTAGCCGGGGCCGAACACGCGCAGGACCAGGGGCGCGCCGGCGACGAGAGCGGTGATCGCGAGTGTGAGCAATGCTCCGGTATGCCACAGCACCCGGTGACAGCCCGCGGCGAGTCCGGCACCCTCGCCGGCCGCTTCGACCAGCAGCGACGCGCCCATGTTGAGGCTGATCAGGTAGAGCGTGTTGGCCACCACCCAGGCGAGCGAAAAGTAGGCGCTCTCCCGGGCACCGGCGTGTTCCAGCACGATGATCGGCGGCAGCGTGGTCGCGGCCAGCCAGCACAGCGTGCCCAGATAGTCGGCGCCGGCGTAGCGCAGGATGGAACGGGCGGGCAGGAAGCCGGACTCGTCCCGGGCGCGCGCGGGACGGCGGGTCGGGAGCAGTCGGGCGAACAGCCACGCGTCCACCACGACCAGGGTGCAGATCAGGGCGAGGGTCCAGGACATCAGGATCCCGAGCGTGGGCATGAGCCCGGCGAGCGCGGCGACGAGAACGATCTTGGCGACCGCGAAGCCGCTGTTCTTGCCGACCACCAGTCCCGGTCGGCGCAGCCCGGTGAGCGCGCCGTCCTGGAGCGCGAAGAGCGCGTACGCCACGGTGGTGGCCACGAAGCAGCAGCCGGCCGCCGGGTGGCGAAGGAACCCCAGGCTCGGCGCGCACACCGGGATCAGCGCCAGGAAGCCCACCACCGCGATCAGCGTGGCGCCGCACGCGGCGGCGTACGCGACCCGGATCAGCGCACGCCGGTCGTGCCCCGCCCGCGGCAGGAACCGCACGAGCACGTTGCCCAGGCCGAGTTGCCCCAGCCCGGAGAGCAGCATCAGCGCGGACACGGCGGCATAGCCGCGGCCCACCGTCGCGTCGCCGTACCGGCGGGTGGCAAGTGCCCAGTAGCCGGCGCCGAATGCCGAGGTGACCAGCGAGCCGACGGTCAGCACATGGCCGTTGCGCAGCAGCGGGTCGGCCCCCGGGCGGCTCGGCCGGCGCAGCTGAGCCTGCGTCACCGGGCCCGCCCCGGTTGCTCCCAGGGCGTGTGCGCTCCGTGCATGCGCACCCGGGCGTGCAGGTAGGCGAGCGGGCCGGCGGCCAGCGCACGGCGTTCGAGCCCGGCCAGGCGGGCGGGCCAGGGGACTTCGGGGCGGCCGGGCGCGCGGGTGCGGGTCAGGGCGTGCCGGATGCCGCCGGGCACGCGGCGGGCGAGCGCGCCGAGCGTGCGTGGCTCGCGCAGCACGGCGGCGGTCAGATAGGCGCCCAGGCCGGTGCCGTAGCCGCGGACCTGGTGCGCCACCGCGGCGTGATCGGCGCGATGCCGATGCCAGATCAGCGCGCCGGGTTCGTAGCCGATTCGGTGGCCGCGCACGATGGTGCGAAAGAACGCGAGCAGATCGTCGCCGCCGCGCGCGGGCGTGCCGACCCCGGTCGCCGGGTCGAAGCCGCCCATCGCGCGCAGCACGTCGGCACGAAAGGCCATGTTCGCGCCCGAACCGAAGCGCCCCGCGGTGAACGGGAACAGCGGATCCGCCGGCGGCGCCTGGGCGTCGTACAGCATCGGCTCGAATCCCTTGGTCAGACCCGCGTGGTGATGCAGCATCAGCTGCGCGGGGGTGCGCAGTTCGGCGGGCAGGATCAGCCCGGTGACACACGCGGGTCGGCCCGCCCGGGCGAAGCCCGCGACCAGGCCGGCGACCCAGCCGGGGTCGGCCAGGACGTCGTCGTCGGTGAAGGCGAGCAGTTCGCCGGTGGCGGCGGCGATGCCTCGGTTGTGCGCGAGCGCCAGGCCGGCGCGGGGTTCACGGAGATAGCGCACCAGGCCCGCGCAGCCGCCGCGAACCACGCTCGCGGTGCGGTTGGTGGTGGGCGCGTTGTCCACCACGATCAGCTCGATGTCGGGATAGGTCTGCCACAGCAGGGTGCGCAGGCACGCGGCGAGCAGTTCGGGTCGCTCCCGGGTCGCCACGATCACGCTGACCCGGGGCGATTTCCGGCGTCCGGGCGGTCCGGGGCTGTGGTCGGGCGGGACGGGGGCACCGAATCGGGCGCCGGCGGCGGCGATCAGCCGATCCGGGTCGGCGTCGTGGGATTCCAGGTCGAGCAGGCCCACGGGGATGCCGTCGTGTCGGATCAGGACGAGTACGGCGCCGGTGGGGCACCCGGCCGGCCGGCCGTCGGGAGTGCTCAGCCGGGCGGCGCCGGCGGCGGTGACATCGAGCACGCGCACATGCACCAGATCGGGCGGGGCGGCGGGTTCGGGGTTCGGGTCGGGTCGCGAGGTCACCCCTCCTCCCCTGCCCGGATCGTCCGCACGCCGCCGTGCTCGCGCAACACGGTGCGCAGCACCCGGTGTCCGTCGCGCAACGCGTTGAGATTGGATCGGCCGCTGCGGCGCGGCAGTTCGAGGCTGGGCACCTCGGCGATGCGCAGCCCGGCGCGAAGCGCGCGGACGATCATCTCGGCCTCGATCTCGAAGCCGGTCGAGCGCAGGTCGAGGTGGTCGAGGAAACACCGGCGAAACGCACAGAAGCCGTAGCACAGATCGGTGAGCCGATAGCGGTAGAGCCGGCGCACCAGCGCCATCAGCGCGTGGTTGCCGATGCTGCGCAGCGTGGTCAGGTCCAGTGATCCGCCGCCGCCGACGAACCGGGAGCCCTTGACGAAGTCGTAGCCGTTGGTCAGGAAGTGCACGTAGTGCGGGATCTCCTGGGGCGACATGCTCCCGTCGGCGTCGATGGTGACGATGATGTCGCCGGTCGCGTGCCGGAATCCGGTCCGCAGCGCGCTGCCCTTGCCGGGCCCGGACTGCGGGATGACCCGGGCCGCGGGCAGGTAGCGGCGGGTGATCAGCGAGGTGGCGTCGGTGGAGTCGCCGTCGATCAGCAGGACCTCGTCGACGCCTTCGGGGATCTGTTGGAGCACCCAGGGCAGATTGCGGGCCTCGTTGCGGGCGGGCACGACCAGGGTGACCCGATCGCGCGGCGCCGGGCCCGGTGCCGAGTGCCCGGCGCGCAGCGGTGTACCGCCGGGCAGTTCGGCGATCCGGGGCAATGGACGTGTCGCGTGTGCCGTGTGCGTCGTGTCGTGCATGACCAGGCCCCCTCCCGTCTGCCGCGCCCAGGGAGGCACACGGCATCGGGCCGGCGAACCGGCCCGAGATCGGTGACGCCGGGTGCCGATGGCGCGACACCCGGTCATCGCTGATCGTGGTTGGACGGCGAAAGCAGGGTCAATCGGACCGAGGATGCTTTACCAAGACGTTACGGTTGGGCGTTTTTACCGTCGAATGCCAGTTCGGTGATATTTCGTGCTTCCCGGGGTGTTACGAGGCTTTCAGCAGGAGCAGTCGCACGAGCAACATTCGCCGCATTCACAGCAGTTGCCACAGCAGTCGCAACCGTCGCAGCAGTCCCCACAGTCGCACTTGTGGCAGCAGCCCTGCCGCTGTTGACCGGTGCACGGGTCCTCGAACGACTCCCGGCAGCACCACTGGCACGTGCAGCACAGCCCGGCCCAGATCGCGCAGGCCACGAACACGTTGTGCCCGCCGGGCGGCGGAGGCGGCGGGGTCGGACCACCGGGCGGACCCCACGGGCTGTTCGGGTCGTACGGGCTGCCGGGCGGCTGCTGGTTCGGCGGTTGCGGATAGGGCGGCTGCTGGTTGGGCCAGGAGCCCTCGGGCCGCGCGGCCAGGCGCCGTTCCGGCCGCTCGGCGTGCTTGGCGCAGCCGTTGCCGTGCTTGGCGCCCACCGAGCACGAGGGCGACTCGACCGGGAAGCCCGCGTGCCGGAAGGACCGGTCGATCGCCTCGTCTATCTCGTGCACGAGCAGCCGGTGGACGAGCACACCGTCGACGAACTCGACCTCGGCCAACGCGAGTCTGATCCCGGTCGCGGCGTCGCGGCACAACCGGTGCGCCTCGTCCGGCCCGGTCCCGGTGGCGAGCAGCGGGTTCCAGGCGCCGGCGGCACGGTCGGCATGGATGTCCTCGACCGCGTCGAGCAGGTGCGCAAGCCGCCCGAACAACCGACCCGCCTCGGCCAACGACTCCGCGTTGTCCGGGCGTTCGGCCAGCACCGCGGTGTGCGCGAACGCGGCGCCGGTGGCGGTCTCGGTGGGTTCGGTCACGGTCAGCACGGACACACCCGGTCCGGCCAGCGCCTCGACCTCGACCTGCCGATCCACCGCCTCGACCATCACGGCCGTGTCGAAGCCGACCTCCAGCGCGGCGTCCGCACCCTGGCGGGCCCAGCGCTCGGCGACCCGGCGCGCACCACCGGCCACCGCACGCCGCTTGTACACGCCGTCACCGTCGTCGATGTGGTCGCGCATCTTCGCCGACGCGAGCACCAGGGACACCGCTCCGGCCAACCGGGCGCCCTCGCCCATCGCGACGTCGGCCCGACGCATCGCGCGCAGCGGACACGGGCCCGCCTTGCGCCGGCCGTCCGACGTGGGCCGCGCGGACTGCGCCTCGACCAGGACCGAGATGATCAGCCCGTCGTAGTTGGTGGCGACTCGGGCCGCCTGTCCGTGGTCGTCGCGCAGCGCGAGACACATGCCGCACAGGTGCGCCATCCACTCGCTCTGCAGCTTCTCCGACAGTCGGTGCCGGCACGGCCGGATGATCCCGAACAATCCCTCGCCCCATTTCACTGCGCCGTTCCGGTCCCCCACGGACGGCTCAGCCTACTGATCACCCGTCACCCCCGTTCGGGATCCGCACCCGGGCCGGCCGGGGTCGACGACCGGCCCACCCATAGGATCCGCAGCGTGAGCGCATCGATACTGGTCGTCTGTAGCGGGAACATCTGCCGCTCCCCGCTGGTCGAGGCGATGTTGCGGCACCGGCTGGCCGGTTCGGCGCTGCCCGCCGAGGTCGGCTCCGCGGGCACCATCGACTGGAACCACCGGCCGATGGCCGACAACAGCGCGGTGGTGCTGCACGAATACGGGATCGACCCGGGCTCGCACCGCAGCCGCAAGCTCACCGCCGACCTGCTGCGCACGGCCGACCTGGTGATCGGCATGTCGCGCGAACACCACTGGGCGATCGACACGCTCGCCGCCGACGCGCTGCCCCGCACCTTCCTGCTCGGCGAACTCGTGCGACTGGGCGAGCGGTTCGGCCCGCGCGGCGATCTGCCGCTCGCCGACTGGGTGACCCTGGTCGACGCCCTGCGACCGGCGAACCGACTGGCCCGCCCCGCCGACGAACTCGACGATCCGATGGGCGAACCGCTCGAATCCTTCCGGGTGATGGGCGCCCGCGCGGACGAACTCACCGCGCGGTTGGTGGGGCTGCTCACCGGGTGACACCGTTCGGGGCGGCGAGCCGGCTCATTCGAACAAATGATCTTTCCTCGCGGTGTGGCAAGACCCCCTGGGCACACCGACCTTTTGGCTGCCTCATACACTCGCTGTCCCGTCGTGGGGATCGGCGGTACCGGGTGGGGTGGGCATGCGCGACGCAGAGCACGACCGGAACTACCAGGACGACCGCGAGTACGACGACTACGGCGACGACGGCCACCACGAGCACGAGGACCGGCGCCGGAACGGCTGGGTGTTCCTCGTGCTGGCCCTGTTACTGATCGTCGGCACGGGTTACGGGGCCTACTCGTTCCTGCTGCAGGACGACCCCTCCTCGACCACGAAGGCGAACCCGACCGCGTCCGGGGCGGCGGGCGCCGCGGAGCAGAGTCCGCGCAACGCCGCGCGGCGCTTCCTGGGCGAGTGGCAGACGGGCAACTGGACGGGCGCGGGCGCGCTCACCACCGATCCGAACGCGGCGGGCGCGGCGCTGGTGGGGCTCGACGACGGGCTTCGGGTGAGCAGTCGCCGCCTCACCGCGGGCGAGGCGCAACCCGAACGGCCGGACGGCAGCGTTCTGGTGCCGTTCGAGGCACGGCTGACGCTCAAGGACGCCGGCGAATGGACGTACACCGGCACCCTGACCGTCGCCAGGGCACCGGGCCGGGGCTACCTGGTCGGCTGGGCGCCGACCGCGCTGCACCCGGAACTGACCTCGACCACCCGACTCAAGCTGATGCCCAATCAGGGCGGCGCCGGCGGCGGGGACTTGCACGCGAAGGACGGCTCGGCGCTGTCGCCGACCGAATATCCCTCGCTGGCCGCGCTCCGAACCGGCCTGGCGAGCAAGGCCCGACCCGCCGAGCAGGCCGCGTCCGGCGGCACGGTGCTGCTGGTCGACGCGGGCACGAGCGCCACGGTCAGGCAGGTCGCCACGGTCGGCGAAGTGCAGACCGCGCCGCCTGCGGACGGTGGCGTGCGGACCACACTCGACGCCAAGCTCCAGGCGGCGGCCGAGCGGGCGGTCGGAGGCGAGTCGAGGACCACCTCGCTCGCGGCGGTGCGGATCGGTACCGGCGAGATCGTCGCGCTGGCGAACAACCCGGCGAGCGGCCCGAACAACGCTTTCCTGGGCACCACTCCGCCCGGCTCGACGCTGAAGATCGTCACGGCGGCGACGCTGCTGACCAAGGGCGCGGTCGACCTGGACGACAAGGTCGGCTGTCCCGAATCGGCGAACGCGGGCGGCATGCGGTTCACCAACTCCGAGGGGCGCGCGTTCCCCGAGGGCACCTTCAAGCTCGCCTTCGCCCAGTCCTGCAACACCACGATGGCGAACCTGTCCGGCAAGCTCACCGGCGCCGACCTGGCCGGCATCGCGCACGACTGCTTCGGCATCGGCGGCGACTGGAAGACCGGGATCGTCTCGTTCGACGGCCGAGTGCCCGTCGCGACCGACGACACCATGAAGGCCGCGAACATGATCGGTCAGGGCCAGGTGCAGATGAACCCGCTCACCATGGCCTCGGTTGTCGCCACCGCGAAGTCCGGCACGTTCCGCCAGCCGCATCTGCTCGTCGACCAGGAGGGCCTGTGGCGGGCCCCGCGTCAGCTCTCCCCCGGGGTGAGCAGCCGGTTGCGCACGCTGATGCGGTCGGTGGTCACCGAGGGCACCGCGCGCGACTCGCTCGGCGGGCTCGGCGGCGACGTGGGCGCCAAGACCGGCACCGCCGAGGTCGGCGGCGGCAAACCGAACAACGGCTGGATGGTCGCCTACCGCGGCGACATCGCGGTCGCGGTCTGGGTCGAGGGCGGCATCACCGGCGGCCGGTCGGCCGGGCCGATCGTCAAGTCGTTCCTGGGTGCGGCGGGCTGACCGGCCGTAGTCCATCATGGGCAGCGTGAGCGAACACGATCTTGCCGACGAGGGCCCTGGCCGGGCCGAGACCTTCCTCGACCTGCTGCGCTTGGAGCAGATCGAGGAGAACATCTTCCGGGGCTGGTGCCACGCCGGGGCGCCGCTGCGGGCCTTCGGCGGCCAAGTCGCCGCCCAGGCCCTGGTGGCGGCGGGCCGCACGGTGGTCCCGGACCGGCACGTGCACTCGTTGCACAGCTACTTCCTGCGCCCCGGCAGCACCACGGCACCCATCGTGTACCAGGTCGACCGGGTCCGGGACGGGCGCTCGTTCGCGACCCGGCGCGTGACCGGCGTACAACACGGCGCGGTGATCTTCACGCTGTCGGCGTCCTTCAAGGTGGCCGAGGAGACCCCGGGACACCGCCGCGCGATGCCGGACGTCCCGCTCCCGGAGGATCTCCCGGACCCGTACGAGAAGTTGTCCGCCGAGGAGCGCGCGCACTACGAGGAGTCGCAGACCCGGCTACTGATGGACCTGCGCTTCGTTCCGGAGGACCGGTCGCCGGGCACCCACATCGTCGACGGCATCCCGCACCAGCGGGTGTGGATGCGGGCCGCCAAGCAGCTTCCGGACGACCCGCTGTTGCACGTGTGCGGGCTGACCTACATGTCCGATCTGACCCTCGCGGGCACCGCGGCCAAGCCGTACATCACCGATCCGTCGAAGCTGCAGATGGCCTCGCTCGACCACGCGGTGTGGTTCCTGCGTCCGTTCCGCGCCGACGAGTGGTTGCTGTTCGCCCAGGCGTCGCCGTCCGCCCAGGACGCGCGCGGGCTGGCGATGGGCGAGTTCTACAACCACGACGGGGTGCTGGTGGCATCGGTGGTGCAGGAGGCGGTGATCCGCCAGCGGTAGCGCCCGGCGCGTGCTCCACCGCCGGCCCGGACCGCGTCGAATCTCCGCTCGGGGCAGGGGACTTGCCCGATTTCGTGGTCCCCGCACGGTCGATTGCGGCTAGGCTCCCGGAATTCGGATCGAAGGTCGGGGGGCTACCGTGTCCGAGATATTCGAACAGATGCCCGCGCCGGGGATGGCGATCGCCTCGCCCGGGGTCGCGGCGCACATCGGCCGATCACGCCGGGGCGCCCTCGGCAAGCGGCTGCGGGGGCTGCTGTACGGGCTGGTGATCTCCGGCGCGCTGCTCGGATACGGGTGGGGCCGGCAGGGGGCGCCGGGCGCGGGGGCCGCAGCGGTCGTCGGGGTGGTCTTCACGATCTTTTTCGTCCTCTGGGTGCCGGCCAGGATCGCCAACCACGTGAGTGCGGGCCGGGCGGCGCATCGACTGCTGCGGGAGCATCCGTGGGTACCGGTCCGGTTCACCTTCGCGGAAGTGGAACATCCGGACGGGTACCCGATCGAGGGCGTGCGGTTGCTCAAGGCGGACGGCGGCACGCTGCTCGACCTGGACATCCCCTGGTCCGCCGAGCTGCGGCGGCAGGTGCGCGCGTCGAACGTGACCCGGCTGTGGTGCGCGGGCGATCCGACCACCGGTGCGGTGATCGCGCTGCCCGGCGGCCTGCACGCCTTCGTGTACACCCCGGACGCCGAGCCGAGCCCGGCGCTGAGCGCGACCGCCGCCGGGCACGACGCGCGGGCGGGCGTACCCGCCGGCATCGATCCCGGCGGGCTGGTCCTGGCGCCGCGGCGCGGGGTACGCCTGCTCCGGCTGATCGCGTACAACGGGGTCGGCCTGGGCGTGCTCTCCATCGTCGGCGGTCTGACCGGGTTCGCCGGCGACG
The DNA here is from genome assembly GCF_000372745.1 of Embleya scabrispora DSM 41855. Lineage (GTDB taxonomy): Bacteria > Actinomycetota > Actinomycetes > Streptomycetales > Streptomycetaceae > Embleya > Embleya scabrispora. The sequence goes on from NZ_KB889687.1 coordinate 38,544, forward strand.
ACCGGTCGCCGGTCTGGAGCTACCTGGCCCCGCCGCTGATCGCCGCAACGCCGCCGATCCTTTTCCTGTTCATTCCGTTGACCGTGCCGCTGCTGCGGATCGACGGCACCGGCATCACCCGCACCTCCGCACGCGGGAAGATCTCCCGGCTGACCTGGGCGCAGCTGGTCGACGTGGAGTTCCGGGGAGCCGAGCTGAACGCGTACTTCCGGCCCGATGCCACGACGGACGGGTGGTACCTGTCTCCTCGGACCGGCCGTCGGAGCGGCACGCTGGTCTATCGGGAGCGCTTCGGCTTGTCCGCCACGGAACGACGGGCCCGCCGCGAGGCGATCTCGGCGGCGCTGCCGTTCTTCGCGTGGACGGTCGCGGGCGCGCAGGTGCGAATCGACCTGGGCGACGGTTCGACCGCCCCGCGGCACTGACCACCGCCGCAGGCGCTTTGCTCGGACGCGCCGGTCACGGTGGCGGGGCGGCCTTTCGGCCCGCACCCGGTCGCGCGAGCGCGTCCACGCCGTGCCGCACGCCCGCCCGCACACCGCCGGCCGAGCCGAGTTGGCGCAGCGCGTACAGCAGTACCGCGATGTCGTCGATCAGGATCGGGTCGGGCAGCAGGTCCACCGGGCTGATCGCGTAGATCAGCGCGCCCAGGAACACCATCCGATCGCGCGTACTTGCTTCCGGGCCGCGCACCAGCCGCCAGGTCCGCAACAATCGGCGGACCAGGACGACCACGATCACCAGCGTCACGACGAACACGAGCGCCGCGACGCCGATCACAATCCAGAGCCAGGTGTCCACGTCGGGACATCTGCCCCGTCAGCCGCCGCCCACCCAGACCGTCTTGGCGTTGCAGAATTCCCGGATGCCCAGATGGGCGAGTTCGCGTCCGTAGCCGCTGGTCTTGATGCCGCCGAAGGGCAGCTCGGGGTGGGAGGTGACCATGCCGTTCACGAAGACCGCGCCGGCCGCCAACTCGGCCGCACAGCGCCGCTGTTCGGCGTCGTCGTCGGTCCAGGCGTTGGCGCCCAGGCCGAACGGCGTCGCGTTGGCCAGCGCGATCGCCTCGTCCAGGTCGGAGACTCGGTACAGCCCGGCGACCGGGCCGAACACCTCCTCGCGGTACATCCGCATGTCCGGGGTGAGCTCGGCGACCACGGTCGGCGGGTAGTACCAACCGGGGCCGGGCGGGCGCTCGCCGCCGCACAGGATCCGGGCGCCCTTGGCCCGGGCGTCCTCGACCTGCTCGGTGACGTCGCGCACGCCCTGCTCCTGGGCGAGCGGACCCACGTCGGTGCCCGCTGCGGTCGGGTCGCCGACCCGGAGCGCGGCCATGTTCGCGGTGAACGCCGCGGCGAAGTCGTCGTAGACGTCGGTGTGCACGATGAAGCGCTTGGCCGCGATACAGCTCTGTCCGTTGTTCTGGGTGCGGGCCGTGGTGGCTGTTCTGGCAGCGGCCTCGATGTCGGCGGAGGGCAGCACCAGGAAGGGGTCGGAGCCGCCGAGTTCGAGCACCGTCTTCTTCAGCTCGCGGCCGGCGATCGCCGCGATCGAGCGCCCGGCACCCTCGCTGCCGGTCAGCGTGGCGGCCACCACACGCGGGTCGGAGAGCACCCGCTCGACCAGCTTCGACCCGATCAGCAGCGTTTGGAAGGCCCCTTCCGGAAAGCCGGCCCTGGTGAACAGCTCGCCGAGGTACAGCGCGGTCCGCGGCACGTTCGACGCGTGCTTGAGCAAACCGGTGTTGCCCGCCATCAGCGCGGGCGCGGCGAACCGCATCGCCTGCCACAGCGGGAAGTTCCACGGCATCACGGCCAGCACCGGACCCAGCGGCTCATACCGTACGTACGCCTTGCGGGCGCCGACCGCGTCCGCGTCGGCCCGCTCGTCGGCCAGGAAGTCCGCCGCCCGATCGGCGTAGAACCGACACAGCCGCGCGCACTTGGCCACCTCGGCCTCGGCGGCGGCGAGCGTCTTGCCCATCTCCGCCGTCATCATCGCCGCGACCTCGCCCTTCTCCGCGTCGAGCAGATCCGCGGCCCGTCGCATCGCCTTCGCGCGGACGTCGTACGCGTCCCGCCGATGGGCCCGGAACACCTCGTCGGACCGCGCGATGCGGGCCTCGATCTCCGGTTCACCGATCTCGGCGAACTCCTCGATCGTCTCCCCGGTCGCCGGGTTGACGGACGCGATGGCCATGGGCCCTCCAGATACGGATACGGACGGTGAGTGCGACGGACACTGACGTCGATCGCGGCACCCCGCCGACCCGTTACCCACGCCACGCCGGCTGACACAACGCCGGGCGGCTGTCGTACCCGGCTGGGATCATCCGCGCCATGAAGGAACAAGCCATCCCCATCCTGCGCGTGGCCGACGCCGCCGTCTCGGTCCGCTGGTACACCCGCCTGGGCTTCGCCCAGGAGTGGGAACACCGCTTCGAACCGGGCTTCCCCGCCTTCGTGGACATCGCGCGCGGCGACGTACACCTCTTCCTCAGCGAACACACCGGCGACGCGACCCCGGACACGCTGGTCTACCTGCGGGTCGCGGACGTGGACGCGGTGGCCCGGGAATTCGGGCTGCCGGTGGAGGAGGCGCCGTGGGCTCGGGAGGTGCATCTGACGGACCCGGATGGGAATCGGCTGCGGGTGGGGACAGCGCGGGAGGAGTGAGCGGGGCTTCAGTCGCCGGTCATGCCGATTTGCAGCTCGAGCCGACCGTCGGCGACGCGTTCGGCGAGCGGGCCGAGGTGCTCCGACTGGGCTTGGTCGATCCGTAGCCAGGTCAGGTCCGGAAGGTCCGCAAGAGGGCTCAGATCGGTCACGGGCGCGTCGCACAGACCGAGCACGCGAAGGCGGGGCAAATCTGCCAACGGAGACACGTCCGTCACCTGCGATCCATCCACATACAGACGGTTGAGGGCGGGCAGGCCGCGTAGCGGGCCCAGTTCGGCAACCCGAGTGCGGGCGATGCCGAGTGCCGCCGGCCTCGGATACTTCGTCAGACCCGACAGGTCTGCAAACCAGCGTCGCCGGGGCCGCGACTCGCGGCGGGTCTGCACGACCAGGCTCACGTAGGCCGTGGTGAGTTCGTAGGTGCTGTCCTGTGGGCCGAGTTCGGTGACGCCGAACAGCCGGGCCTGATCGAGCTTGACCCGCAGGCCGGCGCGGTGGCGTCGGTCGAAGGCGTCGTCCTGTGCAGGTCGAGGGCGCCTTCGTCGCGAAGTCGGAAGTGGAACAGGTCGTCCGACGTGGCGGGTTCGGTCGTTTGGCGGGAGCGTAGCGAGGGGTCGCCGTCGGGCTCACCCCATTATTCGGGCGACTTCGGGCGATCGCCGGCCAGTACGCCCCTGGCGAGTGCCGTCAGGCCGTTCTTGATGCGGTCGGGGGAGATGCCCTGTTCCCGCTGTCGCCGGTAGACCTCCGGCGCCAGCGGCGCGAGCAGCGTGTCCGCGAGTGCCTCGGGGTCCGGGCGGTCCGCGGCCAGGACGCGCACGTGCGTGAACCAGAACCCGTACGCGCCGGTGCGGTAGCGCGCGCTGCCGGTCTCCGCGCCCAGGAGCAGGTGTACGTGCCGCTCCAGCAGGTCGACCATCGCCGCGTAGAAGGCCGCCAGGCGCTCCGCCGGATCGCTCTCGTCCGGGCCCAACGGCGGTGCGCCGCGCAGGATTTCGTGTTGCAGCGCGCGCTCGTGCTCGTCCAGCAGGGCGCGCGCGATGGAGGCGCGGTCGGGATAGCGGCGATACAGCGTGCCGCGGCCGATGCCCGCGGCCTTGGCGATGTCCTCCATGGTGACCTCGGCCGGATCGCCGGCCGCGAACAGCTCCTCGGCCGCGGCCAGTACGCGAGCCCGATTGCGCGCGGCGTCCGCGCGCTCGCGCGGCGGCCCGGTCCCGTCCGCGGTGACCGGAAGGCCGGTGAGCAAGTCGGTGCGTTTCGTCATGTCCCCACTCTAACCATCAAGTGGACACAACGTCCACTTAGCCGTTACAGTCGAATCCTCAACCGGACACTCTGTCCACTTATTCTCCCGGGAGCACCCATGCCGCACCTCCTGCACCTCGACTCCAGCGCCCGCGCCGACTCCTTCTCCCGGACCCTGGGCGCGGCCTTCGCCGACGCGTGGCGCGCCGCGCGACCGGACGCCGAGTACACCCACCGCGACCTCACCGCCCGCCCCGTGCCGCCGATCGACCAGGCGTGGACCGAGATCTGCGACACGATGCTGCGCGAAGGCATCACCGCGATCGCGGACTACCCGCAGGCGGTCCGCACGCCCGAGCAGCGCAAGGCATGGGACACGGTCGAGCCGCTGTTGGCGGAACTGGTCGCCGCGGACGTCGTGTTGATCGGCGCGCCGATGTACAACTTCGGCGTGCCCGCCCAGCTCAAGAGCTGGATCGACCAGGTCACCTTCCCCAAGATGTCGCTGGCGCCGCGCCGCTTCGTGGTCGCCTCGGCGCGCGGCGGCTCGTACCTGCCGGGCACCCCGCGGGCGCCGTTCGACCACCAGACGCGCTACCTCGTCGACTTCTTCACCGGGCACTACGCGATCTCGGACGCGATCGTGCTCGGTACCGAACTGACCAACTCGCTCGTGGACCCCGGCCTCGCCGAGCGGCGGGACCAGCACCTGTCCTCGCACGCGGAGGCGCTCGGCCGCGCCGCGGAACTGGGGCGCTCACTCGTGGAGGCGTACTGATGGCCTGGTTGATCCTGCTCGGCGCGGGCCTCGTCGAGGTCGTGTGGTCGCAGAGCATCAAGCCCACCGAGGGATTCACCAAGCCGCTGCCGACGGTGATCTGCTTCCTGCTCGGTGCGACGGCCGTCTACCTGCTTTCGGTCGCGATGCGTGATCTGCCGGTGGGTACGGCGTACGCGGCGTTCACCGGAATCGGCACCGTCGGCGCGATCACGCTGGGCGTCACGCTCCAACACGACGCGCTCGGCGCGGGCCGGATCGCGGCGCTCGCACTGATCGTGGGCGGGCTGGTGCTGGCCCGGCTGACCTCGACGGCGTGAGCCCCGACCCGTCGGGCGGGGCCGGCACGGCATCGTCGCCCCCGACGACCGGCAACAACGGCCCGACAACAAAGGACGGACAACAAAGGACGGACAGGATGCAACTTTAGTGACAGCTCTGCGCACGTTCGCGGCTATCGAGCGCACTCGCCCGAGCCGGAGGCTGAGGAGGAGTAAGGACCCCCAGTCAAGGAGCACACCCGCATGTCTCCCGGAAACCGCCGGCGCCCCCCGACCACGACTCCCCCGGCGAACCGGCTCGCCGAGCCGGACGCGTACGAGCGCATCGATCACGACGATCGGGCCAAGGGCAGCGCGGCCAGTTCCCGGGCCCTGACCAAGTGCTACGGCGAGGGTGAGACCCGAGTGGTCGCGCTGGACGAGGTCGACGTGGAGATCGGCCGCGGTCGATTCACCGCGATCATGGGCCCCTCGGGGTCCGGCAAGTCCACCCTCATGCACTGCCTCGCGGGCCTGGACTCGGTCACCTCCGGGCACAGCTGGATCGGCGACACCGAGATCACCGGGCTCAAGGACAAGGACCTGACCCGGCTGCGCCGGGACAAGATCGGCTTCATCTTCCAGGCGTTCAACCTGCTCCCGACGCTGACCGCGCTGGAGAACATCACACTCCCGATGGACATCGCGGGCGTCAAGCCGGACCCGGCCTGGCTGGACACCGTGATCGACACGGTCGGTCTGCGTGACCGTCTCAAGCACCGGCCCAGCGAGCTCTCCGGCGGTCAACAGCAGCGCGTGGCGTGCGCCCGCGCGCTGGCGAGCAAGCCGCAGATCATCTTCGGCGACGAACCGACCGGCAACCTCGACTCGCGCTCCGGCGCCGAGGTGCTCGGCTTCCTCCGCAGCAGTGTGTACGACCTGGGTCAGACCATCGTGATGGTCACCCACGACCCCAACGCGGCGTCCTACGCCGACCGGGTGCTGTTCCTGGCCGACGGCAGGGTCGTGGACGAGATGTTGTCGCCGACCGCGGACACGGTGCTCGCGCGCATGCAGCGCTTCGCCCGTGCCACGAGCTGAGGCGCCGCCATGTTGAAGGCGACGTTCCGCAGCTTCCTCGCCCACAAGGCCAGGATGGTCCTGTCCGCGCTCGCGATCCTGCTGTCGGTCGCGTTCGTGGCGGGCACCCTGATGTTCACCGACACGATCAGCAAGACCTTCCACGAGCTTTCCCGCACCGCCGCGGCCGACGTCACGGTCAAGCCCAAGTCGGAGTTTCGCGAGGACCGGCTCGGCCGCACCGGCCAGCAACCGACCGTGCCCGAGAGCACAGTGGCCGCCATGCGCACGGTGCCCGGCGTCGCCGACGCGCATCCCGACGTCACGGTCACCAACGTGATCGTCGTCGACGGCAAGGGCAAGAAGGTCGGCCTGACCTCCGACCCCCAGGTGCAGGCCGCCGACTGGTTCCCGAACAAGCAATCCCCGGTCGAACTCGGGAAGGGCCGCGCACCACAGGGGCCGAACGAGGTCGTGCTGGACAGCGACGCGGCCGACCACAACAAGGTCAAGATCGGCGACCGGGTGCACGTGGTCGCCGCACCGGGCGCGTTCGACCCGACCGTGGTCGGGCTGGCCGACTACAAGACCATCAACCCGGGGGTGACCCTGCTGTTCCTGGACGGCACCGCCGCCCGTGACCGGCTCCTGGGCAAGCCCGGCGTGGTCACCTCGGTGTCGCTCACCGCGCAGTCCGGCGTCGACCAGAAAGAGCTCAAGGCTCGGGTAGCCGCCAAGCTCGGCACGGGCTTCGACATCAAGACCCGGGAGGAGGAGGCCGACGCCGCCTCCGCCGACCTGGGCCAGGCGCTCAACGTGATCAAGTACGCGCTGCTCGGCTTCGCGGGCGTCTCGCTCCTGGTCGGCACGTTCCTGATCTTCAACACCTTCTCCATGCTCGTCGCCCAACGCACCCGCGAACTGGGTCTGTTGCGCGCGATCGGAGCCAGTCGGGCCGACGTGAACCGCTCGGTACTCCTGGAGGCGCTGCTGCTCGCGGTGGTCGGATCCACGCTGGGCCTGCTCGGCGGCCTTGCGCTCGGGCAGGGACTGTTGACACTGATGCGCACGGTCGGCGTCGACCTCAAGGGCACCCCGCTGGAGATCAAACCCGCGACGCCGATCATCGCGTACACCGTGGGTGTCCTGGTCACCGTGGTCGCCGCCTACCTGCCCGCGCGCCGGGCGGCCCTGGTGAGCCCGATGGCCGCGCTGCGCGAGGCCGGCGCCCCGCCGGCTAAGTCGCTGCGCAAACGGGCGATCGGCGGCACCGTGGTCACCGTGCTGGGCGCGATCGCGCTGGCGGTCGGCGCGTCCGCGACCAAGTTGGACCCGGCCCACGGGCTGGCCCTGGCAGGCGGCCTGATCGGCACCCTGGTCGGCTTCATCGTGCTCGGGCCGGTGCTGGCCCGGCTGGTGATCCCGTGGCTGGCCGGCACGTTCCCACGCCTGTTCGGCACGGTCGGCCGGCTCAGCCGGGAGAACGCGCTGCGCAATCCGCGCCGCACCGGCGCGACGGCCGCCGCGTTGATGATCGGCGTCGCGCTGGTGGCCTCGCTGTCGGTGGTGGCCACGTCGATGAAGGACTCGGTGGGCAAGCAGATCGACCAGCGCCTCGGCGCCGACTTCACCCTCCAGAGCAGCGGCGGGCTCAACTTCGCCCCGGAGGTGGCGGAAACGGTGCGCAAGGTGCCGGGCGTCGCCAACGTGGTGCGCCAGCGCGAGACCGAGGCGAAGGTGCTCTTCGACGGGTCGACCGAGACCATCTCGGTAACCGGCGCCGACCCGGGCATCGACGCGATGATGAAGCAGAAGTACACCGCGGGCAACGCCGCCGACGGGCTGGCGGCGGGCAGGATCGCACTGCCCGAGTCGTACGTGAAGAATCGCCGGCTCGGCGTCGGCGGCACGGTGACGCTGCGCACGCCCAACGGCAAGAGCGCGGAGCTGCGGGTCGGCGCGGTGATCGACGACGAAGGCATCGGACTGGGCAACTCGGGCGCCGGCATGGTCGGCCTGGACACGCTGAGCAAGCTGGTCCCGGAGTTGCTCGACTCGGTGGTCATGGCCAACACCGCGGACGGGTCGAAGAGTTCGCAGGTGCGAGCGGCCCTGGACACCGCGCTCAAGCCCTTCCCGCAGGTGCAACTGCGTGATCAGGCGGATTACAAGCAGACCGTGCAGGACCAGACCAACCTGATCTTGCAAATGGTCTACGGCCTGCTCGGGCTCGCGATCATCATCGCGATCCTGGGTGTGGTGAACACGCTGGCCCTGTCCGTGATCGAGCGCACGCGCGAGATCGGACTGCTCCGGGCGATCGGCATGTCGCGAGTGCAGCTGCGGCGGATGATCCGACTGGAATCGGCGGTGATCGCGGTGTTCGGCGCGGTGCTCGGCCTCGCTCTGGGGGTGGGCTGGGGTGTCTCGGCGCAGCGCATGCTGGCGTCGCAGGGCCTGGACGTGCTGACCATCCCGTGGCTGACCATCGCCGAGGTCGTCATCGGCGCGGGCGTCGTGGGCCTGCTCGCCGCCCTGCTGCCGGCCCTGCGGGCCTCGCGGATGAACGTCCTGGCCGCGATTTCCACGGAATAATCACCCTTCGATGATCGACACCACCACGACCTCCGATGGTGCGCCGGCGTCCCTCGCCGGCGCACCGTCGGCGGCGGTGCCGCGGGCCGGGTCCGGGCCCGACTACCGTGGCCGGGTGAGCTTGCGCGCCTGGGCGGCGACCCGCCGTTCGTTCGGGTTCGACGTACTGGTCTCGGCGATCGCCATCGCGCTCGGGGCGGACCTGCGGATGGGTAGCCATTGGGGCCTGGTCGACTGGCCGTATCTGCACCAGGCGAGCGCGGTGGTGGCCGGCACGCTCCTGCTGAACCGCAGGCGCGCGCCGTTCGGCTCGGGGGTGGCCATCTGTGCCGTGTCCCTCGTCCACCCCACGCAGGCACTCTTCTTCGCGGCCTATGCCGCCGGCGCCTACGTCGAGGACCGGCGGCGCGCGGGTGCCCTGATCACCGCTCTGGTGCTGACGGCTGCCCAGCCGTGGCACCATTCGGCCCCGCCGGACATCATCGGCAGCGCCGGCCTCGCACTGGTGCCGGCGCTGCTCGGCCTCTATGTCGCCGCCCGCCGCCGGTTGCGCCTGGATCGGGCCGATCGGGCGGAGCGCGAACGCGAGTTGCTCTTCGAGCAGGTGCGGATGCGGGAACGGGCCCGGATCGCGGGCGAGATGCACGACGTGATCACCCACCGGGTCAGCCTGATGGTGCTCCAGGCGGGCGCCCTGCGCACCCGGGCCCGGGACGAGGACGTGCGCGCGAGGGCGGAGGAACTGCGCCTGGTGGGCTGCAAGGCACTGGAGGAATTGCGCGGACTGGTCGCGGTGACCCGATCGGAGCAGCAGGTGGGTTCGGTGGTGGCCGCGCCGCGCGCGGTGCTCGACGTGTCCGATCTGGTGGCCGATTCGCGCTCGGCGGGCGTGTCCGTCGAGGTGATCACCCTCGGCGAGCCGCACGCCACCTCGCCGGTGGTGGGTCGGGCCGCCTATCGGGTCGTCCAGGAAGCGCTGACCAACGTGCACAAACACGCGCCGGGCGCGTTGGTGGACGTACGACTGCACTACGTGGGTGACGAGGTGCAGATCACCGTGCGAAACTCGGCTCCCACCCGGGCCGCCGACATCGCCCTGGGTGCCGGTGGCAGCGGTCTGCTCGGCCTGCGCAAGCGGGTCGAGTTGGTGGCCGGCACGCTGCGTACCGGCCCGCTGCCCGACGGCGGCTACGAACTGCTCGCCGTACTGCCGGCCGGCGCATCGACCACGACCACCGGAGATCCCGCATGATCCGCGTCCTGCTCGTCGACGACGAACGTATGGTGTGCGCGCACCTGCGCACGATTCTCGGCGTGGCCGACGACATCGAGGTGGTCGGCGAGGCGTACGACGGCGCGGAGGCGGTCGAGTCGGTCCTGCGCCATCGGCCCGACCTGGTGCTGATGGACCTGCACATGCCGGGGGTGGACGGGCTGACCGCGATCGAGCAGATCGTCGACCTGCCGAACGCGCCCCGGGTGATCGTGTTGACCACGTTCGGCCTGGAGCAGTACATCCTGCGCGTATTGCACGCCGGTGCGGCCGGGTTCCTACTCAAGGACACCCCGCCGGAGGACCTGATCGGCCTGGTCCGGGTCGCCATGGACGGGCACACCGTGCTCTCCCCGGCGGTGACGCGCGACCTGGTCACCGCCTCCTCGGGGCGCAACGCGGCCCGCGAGCGCGCGGCGCTGGCCGTCGCGGCGCTGACCGAGCGCGAGATCGAGGTGCTCACCTGCATCGGCGAGGGGTTGTCCAACGCGCAGACCGCCGACCGACTGTTCCTGAGCGAGACCACCGTCAAGAGCTACGTGTCCCGCATGCTCACCAAGCTGGACTGCGCGAACCGCACCCAGGCGGGACTGCTGGCCTACGACGCGGGCTTGATCCGCCGCTGACCCGAGCGGCCGGGCCGGCTCGGTGCGGTGAAGGCCCGGATGGACTCGGTGCGGTGGGGCCGCGTGCTCGGTAATCTCGGAGGCGTCCGGCTCCGGTCGGGGATTCGTGAACCGGAGGGGTGCGCATGTCGGTGACGCTCGCGAAGGGTGGCAACTGCCCGTTGGCGGTGGCCGCCGTGCTGGTGGAGGTCGCCTCCGAGGCGCCCGTGGACGTCTCGGCGCTGCTGCTCGGCGGATCCGGAAAGGTGCGCTCGGACGCCGACTTCGTCTTCTACAACCAGCCGACCGGGCCCGGCGTGCGGCTCCGGGCGGGCGCGCCGGGCCGACCGGCCGCGGTGCAGGTGGACACCGCGGCGGTGCCGGCGGACGTACAAACGATCGTGGTGACGCTGAGCCTGGACGACGGCCCCGGCGCACCGGTCACCTTCGGCGGGACGGTGCCGCCCACCGCGACCGTGCGCGACACCTCCGGCGAGGCGCTGGTCACCTTCACCCCGCACGGGCTGGGCCGGGAGACCGCGCTGGTGATGCTGGAGTTGTACCGGCGCGGCGGCGCGTGGAAGGTGCGCGCGGTCGGCCAGGGCTACGCCAACGGACTCGCGGGCATCGCCACCGACTTCGGCGTCACCGTCGACGACGAGCCGACCCCGCCCCCCGGCCGCGCCGGCACGCAGCCGTCGGCCCGACCCCCGGGGCGGGCCGAGGCACCGCCCGTGCCCGGGGACGCGCCGCAGACCCAGGCCACGGCGCGTCCCCAGGCTCCGACGTCGGACGGCCCAGCGCCGACACCTGTCGCTCCGCTGCTGCCGCACGAACCGCCCAGGCCCACGCCGATCCCGCCGCCGGTGCCGCGTCGCGCGGCGACCGCGCAGCCCACCCCACCCCCGACGCCGGCTCCACCGCCGCCGACACCTGCGACCCCGGCTCCTGCTCCTGCTCCGACGTCGGCGGCAACCGCGCCGCTTCCGGTCGGCGACACCCGCACCGCCGGACCGATCAACCTCGACAAGGGCCGGGTCAGCCTGCGCAAGGACCAGTCGGTCTCGCTGGTCAAGACCGGCGCACCGCCGTTGACCCGGATCCGGATGGGCCTGGGCTGGGCCCCGGCCAAGGCCGGCAGCAGCATCGACCTCGACGCGTCCTGTATCGCGTTCGACGCGCAGGGCAAAAAGGTCGTCACCGTCTGGTTCATGAAGCTGTCCGGTCTGGACGGCGCGATCGTGCATTCCGGCGACAACCTGACCGGTGAGGGCGAGGGTGACGACGAGTCGATCGTGGTCCGGCTGGACGCGCTGCCGCCGCACGTCACCGGACTCGTGTTCACCGTGAACTCGTTCCTGGGGCAGAAGTTCACCGAAGTCTCCCGAGCCTTCTGCCGCCTGGTCGACGACACCACCGACGCCGAGTTGGTGCGCTTCGACCTGTCCGCCACCGAGCCGCGCACGGGCGTGCTGATGTGCAAGCTGGTCCGCGAGGGTGCGGCCTGGTCGATGACGGCACTCGGCCGCTTCGCCGACGGCCGCACCGTGCGCAAGCTGGTGGACCCGGCCCGCGAGGCGCTCGGCCACTGACCGCACGGCGCCGCACCGAGCCGGTGGGATCACGAACAGCGCTCGCCGTACTTGACCACGCCCACGTGCACGGTGTCCGCGACGGGTTGCCCTTCGGGCGGGCGCTGGGTGCAGACGACCCAGTGCGTCTCGATCAGCACGAGCCGACTCCCGCCCAGGTCTTCCGTCTTGACGTGCGCGTCGCCGCGCAGCGCCCGGCGGACGACGGTAACGCTGCGACCGACCAGGTTGGGCATCCGACCGTCGACCACCTCGGGGGCGTCGGTCGGCACGGTGCCGGCCGGACACTTCTCGTCGTGCCGGACCACGCCCAGGTCGACCGGAAGTTCCTTGGCCAGCGGCCCCGGCTCGGGGTTCTGGTCGCACACCTTCCAGTTGCTGTACACGAACTGCCGGCGGCCGCGACCGCCCGCGTCGTGCGACGTGACGAATCGGTAGCCGGCCCGGCGGGCACCGTCCCACGCCTCTTGCAGGTCGACACCGACCACGTCCGGCAGCACGTTCTTCGGCACCGGTGACGGCTTGGCGCGCCGGGTCGCCGGCGCCGGACCGGAGGGCGCCGGCCCCGTGGGCGCCGCCGCCGTGGCCGCGACCCGTGCGCCGTCGGCCGACGGCGCACGCGTGTCGTCCTTGCGTTCCCGGTGCACCAGCCCCACGATCACCAGCACCGCGACAACCGCACAGATCACCCCGAGTCGCTGTCCCGGGTTCCGCCACCACGTCATGTCCCCACGATGCGGCCGACGGCCACCAAACGGGAGCGATTCACCCCCTGATCACCTGTTCGTGTGGTTTTCGCCCGATTCTGTAACTGCGCCCGAACCCGGGGCCGCATCGGCGGGCTCGTCCGCGCCGTCCGCGCGGTCCGCGGCCGCATCGGCGAACCCCGGTCGGCCTCCCGCCGCGAACGCCTCCCGCACCGCGAACTCGGTCGCCTGCCGCAACATCTCGGCCCGGGACGGCCCCGGCGCGCCGATCACGATCCGCGTGGCCAGCCCGTCCAGCAACGCATGCAGCCGCAGCACGTATCCGTCCGGGTCCGGATGCGGCCCGATCATCGCGCGCAGGTCCGCCATCCACGGGCCCTCGATCTCCGCGCTCGCGGCCAGTACCTCCGGGTCGGCCAGCGAACGCGTCCACACCTCCAGCCACAACGTCCACCGCGAGTCGGCCCGCTCGTCGGGCAGGTAGAGGTCGATGTAGCCGGCGAGCCGCTCGGCGAGCGGCACGTCGACGGCGGTGAGCAGCGCCCGGCGGCGCTCCGCGAAACCCGACTCGCTCCACCGCAGCGTCTCCACGAGAAGCTGCTCCTTGGACCCGAAGTAGTACGCGACGTGACCGCCACTGATCCCGATCCGCTTGCCCAGGCCGGCCATGGTCAGTTGGGCCAGTCCGTGCTCGGCGATCGCGTCCATCGCCGCCTGGAGCACCACCTCCCTGGGCTGTTCCAGCCGCTTGCGCCGTGTCCCCGCCATGCTCAGCACCCCTGGTTCGTTCGACGGCGGACCTCGCCTGCCGCCATGTTAGAACGTCGTTCAATACCGCGCCCGGCGAACCGGCGCCGCCATACTTGCCAGAGGCAGTCCCACTCCGACGAGAGGATCCCCCGTGGCACCCCAGCCGCTCACCGACGCCGAACTGACCGAGGCCCTCGCCGACCTCCCGGGCTGGCAGGTCACCGACGGTGAACTGACCGCGACCTACAAGTGCGCCCGAGCCGACGTGCCGGCGTTCTACGCGACCGTGGCCGCCGCCGAGGACCAGGCGAACCACCACGCCCGGATCACCATCCTGTACGGCACCCTGTCGTTCGCGCTGACCACCCACGACGCGGGCAACCGAATCACCGCCACCGACGTCGAGTTCGCCACCCGCGTATCCTCCTTCGCCGCCGCCCACAGCGCCCAAAGCGTCACCGCCCGGGACTGACCGCCCCCAACGCCACCTCGCCGCCGCCAAGCCCCCTGACAACAACGGCAACACAGCCGCGGCGCACCACACGCACGACACCGAACCGATCCCACCGGCGCCCAGCCGCCGTCGAACCAGGCCCCGGAATCGGCGGCGACCCGGCCGGCGCGCGGCCGGGCGGCGGCAACCGGCACACACGGCGTCGCCACGCGCGGGACCGAGCCGATCCCACCCCCGCAGCGCGCCGACGGTGCTCACGCGCCCGGCGGAAAGCGCCGCGTACGGCCGCCTTGCGTCGAAGCACCCGCCCGAAAGGCCACAGCCCCTCCTTCGGGCACCGCGGCCGGCGCGCCCCTGCCCCGAGCGTGTCCGCCCCACGGCACCCCCGCCCGCGGTCGGCCCGCCCATGCCCGGCGCACATCGGGCCGACCCCGCCCGCCCCGACCCGCCCGCCGGGCCACACACCCTTCACTCGGCGCTTCCTGGCCGTTCATCCGGGCGACCCGCGCGCCGCCTAGCCTCCGAGCATGAGCACCGACGCACCGGCGTCCCACCCCGTCTCGGCCACCGTTCGCGGCTGGCTCCTCCCGATCGCCGGCGCCGGCTCGGCCGGTTGGCTGATCGGGACGTACGCGATCCGCGCCGCCGCCCAGGGATCGTGCGACGACTTCGGGCAACGCGGCTGCACGGGAGACGACTTCGCCCCATCCCTGATCGGCCTGGCCGGCCTGGTGCTCCTGCTCGCCCTGGTCGCCGGCGCGGTCGCGGCCACGGCGGCCCGGCGCGGCATACCCGCGTTCACCGGCGCCCTGCTGTTCGCGGGTACCGTCGCCGTACTGGCCGCGTTCACCGAACCGGCCTCCGACGCCGGTTGGTACGTCCCGACCGCGACCGCCGTCGCGCTGGTCGTCCTGCTCCTCACCCTCGCCGCGTTCGGCACGAGCGAACGCGGCCCGGCACCCGACGCCACCGACACCGCGAAGCCGGCCGAACCACTGCCCGCCGGACGCCCCGGACCCGACGGCGGCACACCCGCCACCGGTCACCGCTGACCATTCACCGCCCGCTCGCCCTCACCCCTTCGGCTGCTGCTGGGTGATGCAGTGGATGCCGCCGCCGTTGGCGAAGATGTCGCGGGCGTCGACGAGTTCGATCGTGCGGCCGGGGAAGAGCTTGCCGAAGGTCGCGGCGTTCTCCTCGTCGCGCGGGTCGTCGAACGCGCACAGGATCACCGCGCCGTTGGCGACGTAGTGGTTGATGTAGCTGAAGTCGACCCAGTCGTCGTGCGCTTCGAGCACGGTCGGCGCCGGGATCTCGACCACTTCGAGCGCACGGCCCCGGGCGTCGGTGGAGGCGCGCAGCAGCGCCACGTTCTCCTTGCCGACCTCGTGGTCCGGGTGTGCCGGGTCGGGCTGCACGTGAGCCAGGACCAGGCCCGGGCGGGCGAACGACGCGACGATGTCGATGTGACCTCGGGTGCCGTACAGGCCGTAGTCGCGGGTCAGTCCGCGCGGCAGCCAGATCACCTTCTGCACGCCGAGGAACGCCTTCAGTTCGTCCTCGACCTGCTCCCTGGTCCACCCGGGGTTGCGGCCCTCGTCGAGTTGCACGGTCTCGGTGATCAACACCGTGCCCTCGCCGTCGACATGGATGCCGCCGCCCTCGTTGACCATCCGCGACGCGTAGCGCCGGGCGCCCGCGGTCTCGATCACGTGCTCGGCGATGTTTCGGTCGTTCTCCCAGGACGCCCACTCCTGGGCGCCCCAGCCGTTGAAGATCCAGTCGACGGCGGCCGGTTCGCCCTGCCCGCCGGTGAGGAACGTCGGGCCGATGTCTCGCATCCACGCGTCGTCGAGCGGGCGCTCCAGCACGGTGAGCGGCCGGTCGACGTAGCGCGCCACGGTGTCCGACTCGCCGATGTCGGTGATCAGCGTCACCGGCTCGTAGCGGGCGATCGTCTCGGCCACTCGACCCCACGCGGTCCGCGCGGTGTGCAGGTCCTCCTCGGCGAAGGTCTCGTTGCGGCTGGGCCAGGCCATCCAGGTGCGCTCGTGCGGAACCCACTCCGCGGGCATCGAAAAGCCGTCTGCGGCCGGGGTGTTCGTCATCTGGGTATTCCTTCGGACTCGAACTTGCGGCGGATCTGCCGGCGGACGACCGCAGGGTCGACCGAGGAAGACGGAAGACCCACCGCGGGGACTACGGGAGGTACCACGGGCGCACCGGCACCGGGCGGCGCCGGGGCACATCGCCAATCGGTCGGCAGCCGGGCGCACCGGCACCGAGAGGTACACCGGCGCTCCGGCACCGAGAGGCGCGTGAGTGCGCGGCGGAAGCACGCGGGCGCTACAGGAAGTACAGGCGGTTCAACGACACCGATTCGGCGGCCTGCGACATGACGGGTTCGCCGTCCATCGTCACCGCCCCGGTGTCCGCGGCGACCCGGACCTCCGCCAGTCGGTTGTTGTGGATCATCGCCGCCGGACCGATGCCCCGGGTGCCGCGCACGCCCACCCGTCGGCGCCGGGTCGGCATCAGGTCGCCGCCCGTGGCCGCCGCCGCCTGCGAGGTGAAGGCCACCGACAGTTCCGCCGGCGCCGCGCCGTGTGCGCCGAACTGCGGTCCCAGGACCAGCGGTTCGCAGTTGTCGGTGGACGCGTTCGGGTCGCCCACCGCGCCGTAGGCCGGGAACCCGCTCTTGAGCACGAGTTGCGGCTTGGCGCCGAACCACTGCGGGTGCCACAACACCAGGTCGGCCATCTTGCCGACTTCGATCGAGCCGACCTCGTGCGCCAGACCGTGCGCGATCGCCGGGTTGATGGTCAGCTTGGCGATGTAGCGCTTGACCCGCTCGTTGTCGTGCCGTTCGTGCTCGGCGCCGCGTTCGAGCTTCATCTTCCCGGCCATCGCGAAGGTGCGCCGCACGGTTTCGCCCGCGCGGCCCATGCCCTGCGCGTCGGAGGACGTGATCGGGATGACCCCGAGGTCGTGCAGCACATCCTCGGCGCCCATCGTGCCCGCCCGGATCCGGTCGCGGGCCATCGCGGCGTCGCCCGGCAGATCGGTCTTGAGGCCGTGTGCGGACACGATCATGCCGAAGTGCTCGCCCAGCGCATCACGGCCGAACGGCAGCGTGGGGTTGGTCGAGGAGCCGATCACGTTGGCCACTCCGGCCATCCGCATCACGTTCGGCACGTGCCCGCCGCCGCACCCCTCGATGTGGTACGCGTGGATCGTCCGCCCGTCCAGCACGGACAGCGTGTCGTCCACGGACAGACACTCGTTGAGGCCGTCGGTGTGCAACGCGACCTGTACGTCGTGGTCTTCGGCCACCCGCAGCGCGGTGTCCAGGGCCCGGGCGTGCGCGCCCATGTCCTCGTGCACCTTGAAGCCGGACGCGCCGCCCTCGATCAGCGCCTCGTCCAGCGGCCCCCGGCCCGAGGACGAACCCCGGGCCAGGAAGGCGATGTTGACCGGCCACGCGTCGAACGCGGAGAACGCGTGCCGCAGTGCCCAGGGCGAGTTCACCCCGACGCCCCACACCGGACCGAACTCCTGGCCGACGATCGTGGTCACCCCGGAGGCCAGCGACGCCTCCATGATCCGCGGCGACAGCAGGTGCACGTGCGTATCGATGGCTCCGGCGGTGGCGATCAGCCCCTCGCCGCTGACGATCGTGGTCCCGGTGCCGACCACCACCTCGACGCCGTCCTGCGTATCGGGATTGCCCGCGCGGCCGATCGAGGCGATCCGACCCTCGCGAATACCGATCGAAACCTTGCGAATGCCCTGGATCGCGTCGATCACCACGACGTTGGAGATCACCACGTCGCACGTGTCGCGGACCGTGATCGCCTTCAGGTGCAGCCCGTCCCGGGCGGTCTTGCCGAAGCCTGCCAGGAACTCGTCGCCGGGCAGCGCCGAGTCGTGCTCGATCTCGATGACCAGCCCCGAGTCGCCGAGCCGCATCCGGTCGCCGGCCCTGGGGCCGTACGTGGACGCGTAGTCGCGCGGGTCCATCACATCACCACTGCCGCCGCTCACCGGACGCCACCTTCCTTGCCGTTCCCCGAATCCGACGCCCCGTCGGCGGCAGCCGCCGACCCACCCGGCTCCGCGCCCAGGTATCCGCACGCGTGTGCCTTGCGCAGCGCCTCCTCGAGCGCGCCGGGCGCGTCCAGCGGCCCGTCCACGAGCCCCGCGAAGCCGATCGCCACCCGCGCCCCGCCGATCGGCACCAACCGCACCTCGACCGTCGCACCCGGGTCGAAGCGCACCGTGGAGCCGGCCGGGATGGCCAGGCGACGCCCGTACCCGATCGCCCGGTCGAAGCGCAGCCTCGGGTTGGTCTCGAAGAAGTGGAAGTGCGACGTGACGCTGATCGGCACCTCGGAGGTGTTGGTCACCGAGACCGACGCCAGGTCGGCGTCCGCGTACGGGTCCACCGCCGGTCCGCCCGGGATCACCGCGCCCGGCGCGTCGTCGCCCAGCGAACCGGGGCCGGACACCGGTGACGCGACCGCGCCGGAGCGCGATCCGTGCCCGTGACAGTGCACCTCGCTCTCGCCCACCGGCAGGCCCTCGCCCGAGCGGAACGGATCGGTCACCACCGCCAACCGGGTCGCGTCGTCGAACACCGCCTCGACCTTGACGTCGGCCAGCACGTCCACGACCCCCGGCAGCACGTCGGTCACGCCGAGCACCGAGCGCCCGGCGTCGATCGCGTCGGCCAGTCGGGCCCCGTCCCGGGCCGCCTCGCACACGGTGTCCGCGATCAGCGCGGCGGCCTCGGGCACGTTCAGGAGCAGCCCCCGGGCACGCCGCGCGCGGGCCAACTCGGCGGCTGTGAAGATCAGCAACCGGTCCCGCTCGGTGGGCGTCAGCCGCATGCGTACCTCCGTATTGAATGGCGTTCAAACCGCATTGAACGCCATTCAATACGACCTGTCAACGCCCTCGCGAGGTGTCGGCCGACCCGTTCTCCGGCCGCGACGACACCCGCCGGAGCGAGCGGGTGAGGACACGTACTCAGCGGGCCAGGCGCGCCGCCAGGCCGTCCAGGAGCAGCCGCAGACCGGCTTCGAAACCGCGCTCGTTCAGCGTCTTCGGGTCGCTCGCGGCCAGCGAGTCGGCGAGCGAGGGATAGTCGGCCCGGTAGTCCCCGACCGGCCGGGCGAAGCCCTCGACGTAGGTCTCGACCACCGACCCGACCACGAGGTAGTCCAGCGCCGCGGACACCTCGGCCGCCTCGGCCGGGCTCAGCCCGATGCGAACCAGGGTGCGCGCGGTGGCGTCGTACGCGGCCAGCGCCTGCTCGGTGGACACCGGTCGGCGGGCGATCACCGGGAGCGCCTCGGGGTGGCGCAGGTAGGCCGCCCGGTAGCCTCGGGCGAACGCGGCGATGCCGACCCGCCAATCCGGGTCCTCCAGCGGCGCACGATCGATCTCCCGGGTTATCACCACGGTGATCGCGTCGAGCAGCTCCTCCTTGGACGCCACGTGGTTGTAGAGCGAGGGCCCCCGCACGTCCAGCCGGGTGGCCAGCGCCCGCATGGTCAGCGCACCCATCCCCTTCTCGTCCACCAGCTCGACCGCGGCCCTGGCGATCAGTTCGCGGTCGAGCTTGGGGCGGCTGGGTCGACCCATCGTGCGTTCACCTCTGTGCCGTTCGCGAGCACCGCCGTCGGTCACTCTGCGTTGCCAACCTAGCCGGAAGTCACCTCTTCCCCTACATCCGGTCGACGGTTAGGGTCCTCAAACTAACTAAGTAAGTTTTACCATCCCCGTTGCGAGGTCCCGATGAACCACGGCACTTCTCGCCCCCCGACGCCGGTCGCGTCGGTGCCGCCCGCACCGACCGAGGGCGTCGATCACGACGCCGAACAACTCGGCGAGTTGGGGTACGAGCAGGAGCTCAAGCGCAGTCTCGGCGTACTGGGCAACCTCGCCATCGGCTTCGCGACCGTCTCCCCCGTCGTGGGCCTGTACGCCGTCGCGCAGGTGGGCACCACCATCGCCGGCCCCGCATGGGTGTGGGTGCTGCCGATCTGCCTGCTCGGCCAGGCACTGCTGATGTGCGTCTAT
Source organism: Embleya scabrispora DSM 41855 (assembly GCF_000372745.1). Taxonomy (GTDB): domain Bacteria; phylum Actinomycetota; class Actinomycetes; order Streptomycetales; family Streptomycetaceae; genus Embleya; species Embleya scabrispora. The sequence goes on from NZ_KB889687.1 coordinate 58,648, forward strand.
TCCGAGCTGGCCTCGCAGTACCCGATCGCCGGCGGCGCCTACCAGTGGGCCCGCCGCCTGGTCGGCCCCACCTACGCGTGGCTCGCCGGCTGGGTGGGCATGTGCGCGGTCGTGTTCGCCAACACCACGATCGTCTACCTGGGCGCACCGTGGTTCTTCGCACTGTTCGAGGCCGAACCCACCCCGGGCCGGATCGTCGTGGTGGCGGCGATCTTCCTGGCGTGTTGCACCGCGATCAACGCGTTCGGCATCGACGTGCTGCGCTGGGTGCTCGCGGCCGGCATCGCGGCCGAGGCGCTCGCCTCGCTCGGAGTGGGCCTGGCGCTGCTGCTGGTCTTCCGGGAGAACGGCTTCGGCATCCTCACCGACACGATGGGCGCCGAGGCGCTCTCCGGCGGTTCGACCCTGTCCGCCATGGCGGCCGCGCTCGCCGTCGGCGGCTGGGCGTTCTTCGGCTTCGACGCGTGCGTGTCCTCCTCCGAGGAGACCAAGGACGCCGCCCGGCACGTGCCCAAGGCGATCTGGTGGACCCTGATCAGCGTCGGCGGACTGGTCGTGCTCAACGCGGTCGCGGCCGAGTTGGCTCATCCCGACCCGGCGAAGGTGGTCGCCGGCGAGGACCTCGACCCGGTCACCACCGCCGTGGTGAACTCGTTCGGCTCGTGGTCGGCCAAGCCCTTCGTGGTCGTGGTGATCATCGCTTTCGTCGCCTGCGCGCTCGCCTCCCAGGCCGCCGCCGCCCGCTCGGTCTACTCGGTCTCCCGGGACGGCGTGCTGCCCGCGTCCCGCGCGCTGCGCAAGGTGAGCCGGCGCCAGGCACCCATCGGCGCCCTGGTGATCACCGCCGCGATCAGCTGCCTGGCCCTGCTGCTCGCCCTGAACAGCGCGGCGATCGGCAGCCTGATCACCTTCGGCAGCGCCGCGATGTACCTGCAGTTCCTGCTGATCGCGCTCGCCGCGCTGATCGCCCGGCTGCGCGGCACCTGGACGCCCGGTGGCCTGGTGCGCCTCGGCCGCTGGGGCACCCCGCTGAACGTGCTCGCGGTGGCCTGGCTGGCGTTCGAGTTCGTCAACATCGCCTGGCCGCGCAAGATCCTCGCCCCGCCCGGCGCACCCGCCTACCAGGTCTGGGCCGCCGTGCTGGGCATCACCGTCGTGGTCACCAGTGGCGTGCTGTACCTGCTGCTCGCGCGCCCGCAGGACAAGGTGCGGGTGAGCGAGAGCTTCGGCGACCGAGGCACCGAAGCGCAGACCTCCGTTCCGGTAAGGAGCAATGTATGAGCACCGCCGACCTCGTCGTGCTGGACGCACACGTACCGACGATGGATCGGGACCGACCCGACACCGACGCGATCGCCGCGCGGGACGGGCGGATCATCGCCCTCGGCGCCGAGGCGCGGGCGCTGATCGGGCCGCGCACCGAAGTGATCGAGGCCGACGGGGACACCGTCACGCCCGGGCTGACCGACTGTCACCAGCACCCGGTGATGGGCGCGGACACCACGCGCGGCGCGAACCTGGTCGGCGCGGTCACCCTGGACGAGGTGTTGCGCCGGCTCGCCGAACAGGCCGCGCCGTGCCGGCCGGACGACTGGGTGATCGGATACGGCGGTGAGTACGCGGCGTTCGCCGGCCGCGCCATGCACCGCGACCTGATCGACGCCGCCGTGGGCGGGCGGCCGGCGTTCGTGTGGATGTCGGACAGCCACACCGCGCTGCTCAGCACAGCGGCCCTGCGGCTCGCCGGGCTGACCGGGCCGCGCGAATTCGCCGACCGCAGCGAGATCGTCTGCGACGAGCGCGGCCCCACCGGCGAGTTGCACGAGATGACCGCGTGCTTCCTGGGGTATCGGGCGGTGCCGCCGATGCCGCGCGCCGAACTCCTCTCCCGGGTGGAGGCGTTGTTCGCCGAGCAGAACCGGCACGGGGTCACCGGCGTGCACATCCCGGACGACGGGCCGCGCACCGTCGACACCCTGACCGGGTTGGCCGACGAGCGGCGGCTGAGCATGCGGGTCCACCTCGCTCCGTGGTGCCCACCCGGCGACGTGGACGACCTCGCGCAGCGGATCAGCGAACTGCGCTCCCTGGACGGCCTGGTCCGACTCGCCGCGGTCAAGTTCTTCGCGGACGGCGCGATCGACGGCGGCGGCGCGTGGTTGCACGAGCCGGACTGCTGCGGCCAGTCGCACAGCTCGCAGTGGAAGGACTTCGACCGGTACGCCGAGGCGGTCGCCATCGCCGGCCGCGCCGGGCTGCCCGCCTGGACCCACGCGATCGGTGACCGGGCGGTGGCCCGGGCACTGGACGTGTACACCGAGCACGGCGCGCCGTTCGGCACCCGGCACCGGATCGAGCACGCCGAGGTGCTGAGCGACGCCGACGTGCCGCGCTTCGCCGCGCTCGACGTGGTCGCCTCGATGCAGCCGACCCACATGGACTGGTCGCTGCCCGACGGCTCGGACAACTGGTCCCGGCGGGTCGGCCCGAAGCGTGCCGAACGGGCCTGGCGCTACGCCGACATCCTGGCCGCCGGCGGGCACGTCGCGCTCGGTTCGGACTGGCCGGTCGCCGCGTTCGACCCGCGGCGCACCTTGGCCGGCGCGCAACTACGGCGCCCGGCGGGCGAGATCGGCCGTGCGGCGTATGGCGCCTCGGCCGGCATCTCGGCCCGGCGGGCCCTGGCCGGGTACACCACGGAGGCGGCCTACTCGGTCGGCGAGGAGGCGGTGGCCGGCCGGATCGCGGTGGGCTGCCGCGCCGACCTGACCGTGTTCGGCGGCGACCCGCTCACCTGCCCGCCGGACGACCTGCCGGAACTGCCGGTCACCGCGACGGTCGTGGCCGGACGGGTCGTACATCGGGCCTGACCGCACAACCGGGACCGCGTCGACTCGGCGCGGTCCCGGCGCTGTTCCGGCGCGGTCCGGTGCCGTCCCGGTGGGTCCCGGCGCATTTCGATGGGCCCCGACGCGGTTTCGTTGCGGCCCCGCGCCGGCTCACTCCCCGGCCGTGCGCAGCAGTTCCGGCAGGGCGCGCATGTCGTCGAAGAGCACCGCACCCGAATCCGCCAACCGCTCCGCCGTGGTCAGCCCACCGATGTAACCGAACGCCCGCATCCCGGCCGCCCGCGCCGCACGCACGCCGTAGGGACTGTCCTCGACCACCACGCATCGGGCCGGGTCGGCCCCCATCTCCCGGGCCGCGTGCAGGAACAGATCCGGTGCGGGCTTGCCCTCGGCGACGTCGTTCGCGCTGAACACCCGGCCTGCGAAGCGGTCGTGCAGCCCGACCAGCTTCAGGTTGCGCTCGACACCCTCGCGCGAGCTGTTCGAGGCCACGCACCAGGGCTCGGGTATCTCCGCCAACGCGGCGACGACGCCGTCCACGGCGGTCAGTTCGGCGTCGAAGGCGGCCAGGTACAGATGCCGGAACTCCGCGTGCCAGTCCGGGTCCAACGGGCGGCCCAGGCGCGCCTCGACCAGCGCCGTGTGCTGCTCGCGCGAACAGCCGACGAACCGCTCGATGATCTCGGCCTCGGTGAACGCGCAACCCAACGCGCTCATCACCTGCGCGTCCACCCGAACCGCGATCCGCTCGCTGTCCACGAGCACGCCGTCACAATCGAAGATCACCAGATCGAACCCGGTCAGCGTCATACCCGGCAGCCTACGAGGCCGAGGCCCGACCGCGGGCGGCCGGTTGGCGTGCGCGGTTTCGACTACCCGGCCGACGGCTGCTCCGGAAAGAACCGCGCGCTCTGGACGTAGGCCATCGCCGCGACGAACTCGGGATCCGCCAGCCGCCGTTCCACCTCCTCGGGGGTGACCTCCTCGACCCGCGACTGGATCCACCACAGGTTGCCGAACGGGTCGCGAACCCGCCCGACCCGGTCGCCGAAGAACAGGTGGGTGACCTCGGTGACCGACGTGCCGCCGGCCGCCACCGCGCGGCGGTGCACCTCGTCGGCGTCCTCGACGTAGAGCCGCAGGAACGCGGGCGGCGCGGGGGTCGAGGGGTCGATGTCGAACATCATCACCATCGCGTCACCGATGCGGACCTCGGCGTGTCCGACCCGGCCGTCCGCGCCGACGAACCGGGAGCCCGGCAGCTCCAGGGCGCCGAACGCGACCGTGAGGTAGTCGATCAGGGCCGCCGTGTCGTGCGACAGGATCCACGGGGTCACGGTGGTGTAGCCGTCGGGAACGGTCTTGACGGTCATCTCGATGCCTCCGAAGGACGAGCGGGTACAAGGCGGGGCCCGTCGAGGGGAACCCCGCCGATACGGAAGTCGGGTTGCCACGGTTGCGGCGTCCCGATGTCTTCGACGGTAGAGGCCATATAGGTCGGATCCTGTCCTGAAGGGCCGGCATCCTCGAACCATGACCGCCGCCACCCCCGCCCGCCTGCTCGGCCTGCTTTCCCTGCTCCAGACTCCGCGCGAGTGGCCGGGAAGCGAGTTGTCCGCCCGCTTGGGCGTGAGCGCGCGCACCATCCGACGCGACATCGAGCGGCTGCGTGAGCTCGGCTATCCGGTCGAGGCCACCCGGGGCGCCGACGGCGGCTATCGGCTGGTCGCCGGCACCGCGATGCCGCCGCTGCTGCTCGACGACGAGGAGGCGGTGGCGATCGCGGTCGGCCTGCGGACGGCGGCCGGCGGTGCCGTGGCCGGGATCGAGGAGGCGTCCGTACGGGCGCTGGCCAAGCTCGAACAGGTGCTGCCCTCCCGGCTGCGCGGGCGGGTGCGGGCGGTCTCCGGCGCCACCGTGCCGCTGGTGCCGTCCGGCCCGACGGTGGATCCGGAGGCGCTCGCCGTGCTCGCGGGCGCGATCGCCAACCACGAGAAGGTGCGCTTCGTACACCGCGCGGCCGGCGGCGCGGAGAGTCGGCGCCTGGTCGAGCCGAACCGGCTGGTGTCCGCCGGGCGTCGCTGGTACTTCGTCGCCTGGGATGTCGACCGCGCCGACTGGCGGACCTTCCGGGTGGACCGGATGCACGAGCCGCGTCCGACCGGCGCCCGGTGCCCGGAGCGGTCCCTGCCGGATCCGGACGCCGCCGCCTACGTGGAGCGCACGCTGCACACCTCGGCGCCGGTGCATCGGGCCGACGTCACCCTGTACGCGCCGGCCGAGCACGTCGCCGCCCGACTCGGCGACGCACTGGCCGGCGATGCCGGGCCGGGCGGCCCCCGGTTGCGTGCGCTCGACGCGGGCAGTTGCCGGCTCACCGGCTACGCCGACACGCTCGACTGGCTCGCCCTTCGCCTGTCCATGCTCGGCTGCGAGTTCGAGGTGCACGAACCACCCGAGTTGCGCGAGCACCTGCGTGCACTGGGCGGCCGGGTCACCCGCGCGGCGGGCGACCCCACGCCCCGAACGCGCCCGGCCCCGGAGCGTTCAGCGCCTCGCCCGGGCGCTCACCGGCCCTCGAACGGCCAATCACCGCCGTCGAGTTCGCGCCGTTCGTAGGCGGCCACGATCTCCTTCTCGGCGGCGTCCCGGCCCTCCCAGTGCGAGCCATCCACCGACTTGCCGCGTTCCAGGTCCTTGTAGACCTCGAAGAAGTGCGCGATCTCGTTGAGCTGGAACGCCGGGACATCGCCGATGTCCTGTATCGGGTGCCTGCGCGGATCGCGTGCGGGCACGCACAGGACTTTCTCGTCCGGGCCCTTCTCGTCGCTCATCACGAACATCCCGACGGTGCGACACCGAATCAGACAGCCGGGAAAAGTCGGCTCGTCCAGCAGAACGAGCACATCGAGCGGGCCACCGTCGCCGCCCAGGGTGCGATGCACGAATCCGTAGTCGGCGGGATAGGCGGTGGATGTGAACAACATGCGGTCGAGCCTGATGCGTCCCGTGCGGCGGTCCATCTCGTACTTGTTCCGACTGCCCGCGGGAATTTCCACGACGACGTCGAACTCCACGACGGCTCCTTAACGGCCTATGGATCAAGACCCGATATGCGCGGCATTCCGTATTCCTGACGTACCGTCGAGGACTTTCCCACGTCACCGGGCCGTTACGCACGTGAAGCACGGGACAACCGGGCCATCGACACCCCGCGACCACCCGATCGGACCGACCCTTGACTCGGTCAACTAAGTAAGGTTTCCTGTCCATCGACCCACCACGCTCACGCACCACACCCGCACACCCCAGGAGCAGCCGTGATCCGGATCGAGGACGCCGACCGCGTCAGGACCATCACCCTCGACCGCCCCGAAGCGCTCAACGCGTTCAACGAGGCGCTGTACGACGCGACCACCGAGGCGCTGATCGACGCGGCGGCCGACCCGACGGTGGCCGTGGTGGTGCTCACCGGCGCCGGGCGGGCGTTCTCGGCGGGCACCGACCTGATCGAGATGGCCCAGCACAACAGCGGGACCAAGATCCGCGGCGAACACGGCTTCGGCGGCATGGTCGACCGGGTCCAGGAGTTCCCCAAGCCGCTGCTGATCGCCGTCAACGGGCTCGGCCTGGGCATCGGCGCGACCATCCTGGGCTTCGCCGACCTCGCCTTCATGGCCGACACCGCACGACTGAAGTGCCCGTTCACCTCGCTCGCGGTGGCTCCGGAGGCGGCCAGCAGCGTGACCTTTCCGCGGTTGCTCGGCCGGCAGAACGCGATGTGGGCGCTGTTGAGCAGCGAGTGGCTCAGCGCTGCCGAGTGCCTGGAAATGGGCCTGGTGTTCAAGGTGTGCCCGGCCGACGAACTGCTCGACGTGACGATGCGGCACGCCCGGATCCTGGCCGCCAAGTCGATCCCGTCGCTGATCGAGTCCAAGCGGGCGGTGCTGGACGGACTCGGCGACCAGGTCGCCCGGGCCCGTCGACGCGAGGACGCGGCGTTCGGCCGACTGCTCGGCAGGCCCGCCAACATCGAGGCCCTGACCGCCTTCGCCGAACGGCGCGAACCCGACTTCGCGGCGATCGACGCCCGCGAGGGCTGAGGCGCCGCGGCGCGGGCCCGGCGCGGGCGGGCCCACCCCTCGTCCGCCCGGGCTCGAACGTCCCCGGGTTGTCCGGGTTTGCCGGATGCCTCCGGGGCTGCGGAATACTGTCTGCTCCGCACGACCGTTCCAGTCCCCAGGATCAGCGCCACCCATGAGCAACCCCCACACCCCAGGCAGCGCCGCCCACACCGGCCCCGGCCCCGAGGGCACCCACCACCTCGGTCACACCCTCAAGCCCCGGCACATGACCATGCTCGCGCTCGGCGGCGCGATCGGGGCGGGGCTGTTCGTCAGCACCGGCGCGGGCATCCACACCGCCGGGCCGGGCATCCTGATCTCCTACGCGCTCGCCTCGGTGCTGGTGCTGCTGGTGATGCGAATGCTCGGTGAGATGGCGGCGGCCGTGCCGCGCAGCGGCTCGTTCTCCGAGTACGCGGGGGCCGCCTTCGGGCGGTGGGCCGGCTTCACCGTGGGCTGGCTGTACTGGTGGATGGTCACCATCGTGCTGGCCGTCGAGGCATCCGGCGCCGCGGCGATCGCGCACGGGTGGGTGCCCAGCATCCCGATCTGGGTGTTCTCGCTGGTGATCATGCTCGTGTTCACCGGCGCGAATCTGCTCACCGTGCGCTCGTTCGGCGAATCCGAGTTCTGGTTCGCCACCATCAAGATCCTGGCCATCGTCGGGTTCCTGGTGCTCGGCGTGCTGGCGATCGCCGGATGGCTGCCGGACGCGGACGCGCCCGGGCTGAGCAACCTCACCGGCAACGGCGGCTTCCTGCCCAACGGGTGGGACGGGGTGATCACCGGCCTGCTCGCGGTCGCCTTCTCCTTCGGCGGCCTGGAGATCGTCACCATCGCCGCCGCCGAGTCGAACGACCCGACCCGCAACGTGGCCCGCGCGGTGCGTACCGCGGTGTGGCGGATCCTGCTCTTCTACATCGGTTCGGTGGCGATCATCGCGACCCTGCTGCCGTGGGATTCCGACCGGCTCGGCAGCCCGTACGTCTCCGTCCTGGAGGACATCGGCATCCCGGGCGCCGCACACGTGATGGACGTGGTCGTGTTCACCGCGCTGCTCTCCGCGCTGAACTCGATGTTGTACGGCGCGTCGCGGATGGCGTTCTCGCTGTCCCGGCGCGGCGAGGGGCCCCGGCAACTGTCCCGGGTGGCGGACAACGGCGTCCCGCGGACCGCCGTGCTGGCCTCCTCGGCGTTCGGCTTCCTGGCCGCGTTGCTCAACGTGTGGTGGCCCGAGCAGGTGTTCAAGCACCTGTTGAACTCGGTCGGCGCGATGTTGCTCTTCGTCTGGTTCGCGATCGCCGCGTCACAGTTGGTGCTGCGCCGCCGGCTCGAGCGCGAGGACCCGGAGCGCCTGCTGGTACGGATGTGGGGCTTCCCGTATCTGACCTGGTTCGTGATGCTCGCCCTCGCGGCGGTGTCGATCCTGATGTTGTTCGACGCCACCGCCCGCCCCCAGCTGCTCTCCTCGGTCGTCGTGGTGGCCGTCGTGCTGGCCTTCGCCCTGGTCCGCGAGGCTCGCCGGCGCGACCTGCGCAGGCGGGCGGGCGGCCGGTTCTGACCCGGCGCCCGGCGCGCTCCGGCCCTCACAGCCCGGCGCGCGCCAGGGCCTGGAGCTGCTCGCCGGTCGGGCACCAGTTGGACCGCATCTCCTCGACCGGCCAGCCCGCCAGGGAGGCACTCGCGGCGAAGTTGGACTGGAGGTAGCCCAGCAGCGTGCGGCGCGGGTCCTCGGCCAGGCGGACCACGTCGTAGGCGAGCGTCGACCGCGAACCGTCCGGCAGCCACACCGCCTCGCGCGGCGACAGCGGCTGCTTCTGCACACCGTCCGGCTTGGGCGCGGCGTAGGAGTAGTAGGCCGGATGGGTGACGCTCGGGTCGCCGGCCCAGAAGCCGAACGAGATCACCTCGTGCGAGTACGCCTCGGCCGTCACCGGGTCCACGCCGCTCGTCGGCGGCTCGACCCGCTTGCCGGAGAACCGGGTCAGCGCGAGGTCGAACGAGTGCCAGAACAGCTGTACGGGCGAGGTCTTGCCGTCGAACCAGCCCATGAACTCCTCGAACACGTCCGCCGACCAGGTCAGGATCCGCCAGAAACGCTGCGCGTACTCGGCCTGATAGCTCGCATGCGCGGTGTCCTCGCGAAACGGCGTGCTCAGGTGCGGGATACCGAACGGCCGCTCCAACAAAGGCACGTCGATGCCCAGGTCGGCCAGCACCCCGTGTACCGCGACATCGAACTCGGTCACGCTCAGCCCATCGACGAGTGCGATCTCGCGCACGTCGCCGCGATCGGTGCGAAAGACCACACGATGGTCGACGAAGTCGAACGCGATGTCGAACGCGATGCCGGCCACGGCCATCCGGCGTGTGGTGAAGCCTCGGGCATCCACCGTGAAGGTGATGTTCCACCAGTGGTTCTGCGGGTGGCTCGCGGCGAGCTTGACCTTGCCGACGATCTGCGCGAACAGGTGCAGCGTGTCGAGAGTGTCCACCCACGCGTCGTAAGGGAGTTCCGGAAGCCGAGGCGGCTCGGCGGGCTCGGCGGCCCGTGCGCGGTTGCTCGAAGGGATGCCCATGCACCGATTCTCGCCTCCCGACACCCCATCCGCCCCGTTTTGCTCCGCCGTCCGAGCCGGCCCGGGCGATTTCGCGCCACCCCCCGAACGGGTGAGCGCAGCCGACGCGTACCCTGCGTGCGACAACATCCCAACCACCTGTACAGGGGCACTCGTGCGCGTTGTCGTCGCCGGAGCCGGCATCGGCGGGCTGGCCACAGCCCTGAGTCTGCACGCGGCGGGTATCACCGACGTGACCGTGTACGAGGCGGTCGAGGAAATCCGACCGTTCGGCGTCGGCATCGACCTGCTGCCGCACGCGGTACGCGAACTGACCGAACTGGGCCTGTACGACGACGTCGCCGAGATCTCGGTGGCCACCGCCGAGTCCGTCCTCCACGACCGCTTCGGCAACCGCATCCGATCCGAGCCGCGTGGTCTGGCCGCGGGCTACGCGTGGCCACAATTCTCGGTGCACCGCGGCGAGTTGCAAATGCTCCTGCTGCGCGCCCAACTGGCCTGGCTGGGCGCCGAGTCGCTGCGCACGGGCCTGCGGCTGAGCGGATACGCCCAGACCGCCGACGGAGTCACCGTCGAATTCACCGACCCCGCGGGCAACACCGTCACCGACGAGGCCGACGTGCTGATCGCCGCCGACGGCATCGACTCGGCGGGTCGCGCGCTGATGTACCCGAGCGAGGGCCCACCCACCTGGCACGGCCGAATCCTGTGGCGCGGCGTGTCACCCGCACCGGCGCTGCTCACCGGCCACACCACGATCGTGGCCGGAGACGACGACCAGACGTTCGTCGCCCGCCCCCTGCGAGCAGCCGAGGGCGAGCGCCCCGCACTCTTGACCTGGCTGGCCGAACGCCCCCATCCGGGCCCGCCGGTCCAACCCGGCGACTGGCAACGACCGGCCGAACTCGACACGATCCTGGCCCACTTCGCGGACTGGGAGTTCGACTGGCTGGACGTACCGGCGCTGATCGCCAACGCGGACGTCGCGTACGAGTACCCGGTGGTGGACCGCGATCCCCTGCCGAGTTGGTCCGACGGACGGGTGACCCTTTTGGGCGACGCGGCCCACGCCACGTTCCCGATCGGCATCGACGGCGCCTCCCAGGCCATCCTCGACGCCCGCGTCCTGGCCCACGAACTGGCCACCCACACCGACCCGATCGAGGCCCTCACCCGCTACGAGGAGCTTCGCCGCCCGGCCATGACGACCCCGCAGCACACCAACCGAACCTGCGGCCCAGGCACACACCCCGCGCCCGCCCCCGGCACGGGCCACGACGCCGAGACCCTGAACAACCGAGCGTCCTACTCGGTGACCGACAACGAAACACCCACCGAAGGCTGACCCCCTCCGGACCACACCGGCCAACCAACCCGGCACGCGGATCACACACCCCTCGCCAGGGGCACGCCGTCGAGCGAGCACAGGGAGCGGGCCCGGGTCGGCAGGCGGGCGGCTTCGAGACCGCCGAAGGGCGGGCGGGGGTCGGCGAGCGCGGGCGGGTCGGCGCGGGTCGACGGGCGAGCGGCGAGAACGGACACGGGTCGGCTCGCGCGGGCGCAGGTGGAAGATCGGCGGGCAAGCGAGCGCGAGTCGGCACGCGCGGGCGGCGAGCGAACGCGCGGGCGGCGAGAACGAACATGGGTCGGCGCGCGGACGCAGGTGGAAGATCGGCGAGCAAGCGGGCGCGAGTCGGCACGCGCGGGCGGCGAGCGAACGCGCGGGCGGCGAGAACGGGCCGGCGGGCCAACGGGCGCGAGTCGGCAGGCACCGCAAGGGGTCGCCGGTCGCCCAACCGCTCCGGAGCCGGGTATTTGGGCATAGGTCGCTTGGGCTGCCGGGTGCGTGGGGGCGAGGCGCGTGGCGGGTGGGCGCTGCGCGGGGGTGGCCGGATGCACGCCCGCTCCGCGGTCGGGGTCCGGCCGGTCGCTGCGCGTCGGGGTGCTCGTCCGCTACGCGGCCGGTGGGCTGGGCGTAGGTCGCGCGCGGGCGGCCGGGGAGCGTGGGCGAGGCTGCGGGCGTGGGTGGGCGCCGAACGAGGCAGCCGGATGCACGTCCGCTCCGCGGCCGGGTGGGTGGGCGCAGGTCGCACGAGCGGCCGGGTGCGTAGGGCGGGGCGTGTGGTGGGTGGGCGCTGCGCGGGGTGACCGGCCGCCGCGGCTCGCTCGTCCCCACGACGTGTGGATTGGCCCAGGTCGAGTCGGCCGACCAGTCCCAGCCGACCCACCCGGGTGCCCCACGACATGGGCGCCGCGACCCGAGCCCACCGGTCCGGCCCACGCACGCCGCACGCCGCGCCGCATGCCACGCACCAGACGCCCCGCCCCGCTCGCCGCCCGGCACGCGTCGACGCCGCGCGGCGCCCCGGGTGGCCGTTACGGCACCAGCACCACCTTTCCCACCGTCTTGCGGGCGGTCAGGGCCGTGTGTGCTTCGGCTGCGTCGGACAAGGCGAACGTCGTGACCGCTGGGCGGAGTTCGCCGGCCGCGGCGGCGGCGAGTGCGGCTTCGGCGAGGGACTTGATGCCGCCTGGGCGGTTCGTCATCCGCGGGCCGAGCGGGTTCTCCACGGCCACGTCGGCGGCGGCCGCGAGCTCGGCCAGGTCGGCGATGGGGGCGCCGGAGGACCAGCCGAACGTCACCAACCGCCCGCCCCGGGGCAGCAGATCCAGCGCGTCCCGGCCGATGTCGCCGCCGACGCTCTCCAGGACCACCGTCACCGGCCGCCCGGCGAGTTCCTCGCGAACCCGCTCGGCCCAGTCGGCGGCGGTGTAGTCCACCGCGAGGTCGGCGCCCGACCCGCGCACCGCCTCGACCTTGGCCGTGCCGCCGGCCGCCCCCACCACCACCGCGCCGACCCGTCGGGCCGCCTGGACCAGCAGTGTGCCCAGGCCACCCGCCGCGGCGGTGATCAGCACGACGTCGTCGGCGGTGATCGCGGCCACCTCCAGGATGCCCAGCGCGGTCCGCCCGGTGCCCACCATCGCCACCGCGACCTCGGCGGGCAGGCCGTCCGGCAGTACCAGCAGCGCCTGGTCGTCGATGATCGTGAACTCCGCGTAGCCGCCGTTCCCGTTGCCCAGGTGCGCCACCACCCGCAGGCCGACCAGGGTCGGGTCCACCCCGGCGCCGACCGCGTCCACCGTCCCGGCCACCTCGCGGCCGAGCGTTGCGGGCAACTCCGGCTGCGGGAAGGGGCCCTGCACCTCGCCCGAGCGCAACATCACGTCGACCAGGTGAACTCCCGCCGCAGCCACCGCGATCCGCACCTCTCCGGGCCCGGGCTCCGGGGTCGCCACCTCCTCGTATCGCAGGTTCTCGGCCGGGCCGAACTCGTTCAGACGAATCGCGCGCATGGAACACTCCGGGACTTGATGGGACGAACGGCGGGACGGGAGAGGGCAGGACGGGAGAACGGCAAACAGGCGAACGGGCCGCCAGGCGAGCGGGCGGAGAACCATCGCGCCCCGGACGTCAACCCGTGGAGCCGCCGCCACCACGCACACGCGAACAGTCTGAAACTTCAAGTCCACTTGATGTCAAGTTTCACGCCCCGCAACACGCCGACCCACTTCGACCGACCGCCGCCCGCCCGACCGCCTCCCACCTCGTACCGTGACCCCATGTTCGATGCCGAGGAAGCCGCCGCCACTCTCGTCGCCACACTCGCCGCACTGGGCACGCCGGAGCGCGCCGAGGCGGAAAAGGCGTACCTGAAGAGCGATCTGACCTTCCTCGGCGTCACCGTCCCGGTGCTGCGCAAGGCGGTGACCTCGGCGGCCCGCGCCCGCCCTGAGCCGTCCCGGGACGAACTCCTCGCCTGGGTCGCCGCGTTGTGGGCCCGACCGGTGCACGAGAGCCGATTCGCCGCGATCGAGTTGATGCGCGTCCACGTGCGTGTGCTCACCCGCGCGGACCTGCCGCTCGTCGAGCGGCTGATCCGGGACGCGGCGGGCTGGGTGTACGTGGACACCCTCGCGGAGAAGGTCGCCGGAGTGCTGATGGGACGGGCTCCCGCGGATTTCCGCACTGCCGACACATGGGCCGGCGACAACGATTTCTGGGTCCGCCGGGCGGCGCTGCTCAGCCTGCTCCCGGGCGCCCGGGCGGGTAATCCCGACCTGGTCCGGTTCGACCGCTACGCGGACGCGATGCTGGACGAGCGGGAGTTCTTCATTCGCAAGGCGATCGGCTGGCTGCTCCGGGAGATCTCCAAGCGGGACCCGGCCTACGTGATCGCCTGGACCACCGCGCACCGGGCCCGGATGTCCGGGGTGACCTTCCGCGAGGCGGTCCGCCGACTGCCCACCGCCGACGCGGAGCGGTTGCGGGCGACCGGTTGATCCGTGCCGGCCGCGGTGGGCCGCACGGCAGGATGTGTCGATGACGACTCATCTGGTGGCCATGGGCGGCGGCGGTTTCTCGATGAACGACGGCCCCTCCGCGCTCGACCGATACGTACTCGACCTCGCCGGTCGGGCCCAGCCCCGCGTGTGCTTCGTACCGACCGCCTCCGGCGACTCGGCCGCCTACGTGGACCGCTTCCTCCGCTCGTTCAGTGATCTCGACTGTACGCCGGGCGAGTTGAGCCTGTTCCAGCGTACCGGCGTCGATCTCGCGGACGCGTTGGCCGATCAGGACGTGATCTACGTGGGCGGCGGCTCCACCGCGAACCTGCTAGCGCTGTGGCGCCTGCACGGTCTCGATGTCGCGCTCGCGGACCGGGCCGCCGCGGGCGACCTGGTGGTGTGCGGCCTGAGCGCCGGCGCACTGTGCTGGTTCGAGGGCGGTATCACCGACTCGTTCGGGCCGCGCCTGCGCCCGCTCGCCGACGGTCTGGGCTGGGCCGCGGGCAGCGTCTGTCCGCACTACGACGGCGAGGCGGGTCGTCGCCCGGCGTTTCACGCGGCCCTCGAGGCAGGCGTATTGACGCCCGGTTACGCGCTGGACGACGGGGCCGCGATCCACCTCGTCGACGGCGCGGTACACGGATTCGTCGCCGAGCGTGCGGAGGCGCACGCGTTCCGGGTCGAGTCCGGTGTGGACGGCGTTCGCGAGAGCGCCATGCCGACGATCAGGCTGTGACCTGGATACTTACCAATGTTCTGGTACCTGAATTTCAGGTAGGTACTTGAGCGGAATGCAGCGTTGGAGCAGCATCGATACCGCGAGCCGATCACCCCGACGGGCCTCCGCGCCACCGCGGCCTCCCGGCTTCCGGCGCCCCGCGCCGGCTCCTTTTCGGACCGTCTCGACACGGTCCCGGAGGGCCCGGCTCGCGCTCCCACCACTGCGATGGAACGAGTTCGACATGCCTGCTTCCCCTGTTCGGCCCGCCACCTCCGTGACCGTGCTCGGCCTGGGTGCGATGGGCACCGCGCCGGCCGACGCGCTCCTTGCCGCCGGACATCCCGTCACGGTCTGGAACCGGTCCCCGGCCCGCGCGGACGGCCTGGTCGCGCGCGGCGCCAAGCGCGCCGACTCGGCCGCCGAGGCGGTCGCCGCGAGTGCCCTGGTGATCGTGTGCGTCACCGACTACGACATCGCGAACACGATCCTGGCCGACGCGAGCACCGCGGGTGGCGCCGACCTGTGGGCGGACCGCACCCTGGTCAACCTGACCTCGGACACCCCCGAGCGCGCCCGGGAGGCCGCCGCGTGGGCCGCGAAGCGGGACATCGCCTACCTCGACGGCGCGATCATGGTGCCCGCTTCGGTCGTGGGCACAGCCAACGGCCTTGTGCTCTACAGCGGTTCGCGTGCCGCGTTCGAGGCGCACGGAGCGACGCTGCGGGTGTTCGGCCCCAACACGCCCTTCCTGGGCGAGGATCACGGCCTGGCCGCGGTCTACGACCTCGGCATGCTGGACTTCTTCTACACCTCGCTGGCCGGCCTGACACACGCATTCGGCGTGGTCGGTGCGGACGGGGTGTCGGCGGGCGAGTTCCTGCCGTTCGCGAACATCATCTTCGGCATCCTGCCGAACATCATGACCGGCATGGCCGCCTCCATCGACGCCGGCGCCCACCCCGGCGACCAGGGCAACCTGATCATGGAGGCCACGGGCATCGACCACATCCTCACCGCCGCCAAGGCTCGCGGTCTCGACGTCGGCGTCCTGGAGGCGGTCAAACACCTCACCGACCGCACCATCGCCCGAGGCCACGGATCCGACGGCTTCACCGCCACAATCGAAACGATCCGCAACCCCTGAGCACGCCACCTGAGGTGCTCTATTTCTTCCGGACAGCGACCCAGGAGGCCGCACCGGGGACTGCATGCGACGAGGGCAGGCCCGTGCCGTTCGGCTTGCCGAGCAGGCCGAGCAGGCCGAGCAGGTTTGCGTCGTCGAGCAGATCCCGTCGCGTGTGTACCCCCGGAGCAGGCCGCCCGACTCTCCCCGACCGCCGGGCCGCTCCCGCACACCCGGGTGCGGATCCGCCGGCCGGTCGGTGCCGGGTCGCTCAGACCTCGTTGCCCGCGTCCCTCGCGAGCAGGTCCGCGATGGCCTCGCGGCGAAGCAGGACACGCGTGCCGCCGTCGCCCCGGCGGCGGGCATCGCGAGGAGGTCGCCGGGGTGGATGTCCTCGGGCAGGTCGACGTCGGCGGCCGGCACGTCGCCCGACTCGCAGTAGCGGCCCACGACGGTGACCCGTCGAGTGCGGGCCGCGCCCGGTCGACCGACCAGGCGCACGGTGGTGCGCGCGCCGTACAGGGCCGGCCTCGGGTTGTCCGCCATGCCGCCTCCACCGCCACGAACACCCGGTGCGCGGTGCGCTTGACCACGAGCACCCGGTACAGCGCCACGCCTGCGGGCCCGGTGACGGCCCGGCCCGGCTCGACGATCAGGCGCGGCACGGGCAACTCGTACAGCGCACACCGGCGGGCCGGTTGCCGGCGTACGTCGACCGCGAACGGCGCGATGTCCAACGCGTGTCCGCCGGTCCGGTAGGCGATCCCGTGGCGACCGCCCAGGTTCAGTTCGGGCAGCACGATCCCGTGCCGGTCGCGCAGCCCGGCCAGGAACCTCGCCGGCGTGCCGATCGCCGCCGGCCAGGGCCGCACCGAACCGATCTGTGAGCCCAAGTGACGGTGCAGACCGGTCAGTTCCAGGTGCGATTGGGAACGACGCGCAGCACCGCGTCCTCCGCGTCGCCTCGGGCGATGGACAGGCCGAACTTCTGGTCCTCGCCGCCGGTACGAATCGCGTGGTGCGTACCGGCCTCGACCCCGGGTACCACCCGCGCCATCACCCGCTGCCGCTGCCTCGGCGCCATCAGCGCGGCCAACCGGGCGACTTCGGCCGGGTTGTCCGGCACGATCCGGCCCACGCCCAGGCGCAGCGCCGTGCGCAGTTCGTCCGCCGACTTCGCGTTCCGTGCAGGATGATCCGCTCGCCGGGCATCCCGGCGAGCGCGGCGGGCGCCAACTCGCCGGCCGAGCACACGTCGAGCCCGAAGCCCTCCTCGCGCAGCCGGCCGACCAGGCCACGACACAGGAACGCCTTGGCGGCGTAGGCGATCTCGGCGCCCGGCAGCGCGCGGCGATAGGTCCGGCAGGTGTCCCGAACATGCTCTTCGTCCAGTACGTGGAGCGGCGTCCCGTACCGCTCCGCGAGTTCGGCCAAGGGCAGCCCCCGACCGCGACGTCGGCACCGCGCGCCCGGGTCGAGCGCGGCCAGACGTCGCGTCCACAACCGGCTCCGCAAGCGTGACGGACATGGCAACTCCCTTGTGCGTGAACATGAGTGACGGCAGATCAGCCGAGGAAGGACAGCACGACGAAAAGCACCGCAGCGACGACGGTGATCCGCAACACGCCGAGCAACCGCAGGTCCCGAAAGGTCCCGGACGGCCGGAGTGCCGCAGAGGTCGCAAAGGCCGCAGAGGCGCCAGGCAACCCGGGCTCGGATACTCCCGCCGTCCCGGACGCGCCCGAGGATCCGGCACCCACCGCCAGGCCGCCGGTGCCGCCGGCAACGTGGAGACGCGCACCCGCCGGCACATCCGCCCGCGATCGCACCGGCCCGACACCGACCGCCGAGCGTGCGGCCTTGGCCGTCCCACCCGCGCCCGCGACCACGACCGACACGACCGTCGCGCCGGGCACAGCGGCAGCCCCGCGACCGGCCCCGGCCGCGCCGCCCGCCACACCCACCGGCTCCCCGCGCCGCACCGGCGGCGCCGATCGCACCGGCGGCGCCGAGAGCCCAGGGTCGACCAGCATGCGCTCGCCGCCGACCTCGTCCACAAGCGAGCGCACCGCGCCCGCCCCGAGTCGGATCCACTCCTGCTCGACGCCCAGCACCGCCCGCAACCGCGCCACCGACGTGAACGCGACCACGACCCGGGCGCCCAGCGGGTCCCGGCACAGCCGGACCACCCGAGCCCCGGCCACCGACCGCACCGGCACGATCAACAGGCGCCGGGCGGTGGTCGTGGAAGCGGGTTCCTCATCGGTGATCAACACATCCGACACGACAGCCTCCGAAGTCCGGCTCCGCACCCAACCGCGAGCCCCACTTCAGACGCTACGACGCCCCATACCGGACAACCCCGCCCCTACCGCGCCCTTGATCATTCCTGCCCGGTTGTTGACGCTCCCCTGACGTCCGCCGACGCGCGCCTGAACAAAACCCGGGAAATCACCGCACATCAACCCCCTCGAAACCCACTGCGCCCCCTGTGCCAACCTCGGGTCGCCAAGGCAGACACCCGACGGCGAAGGGACGGCGCGGATGTACCAGGGACGAGCCGCGATCCGAGCCGGCTACTTCATCCTTCGCGGCCTGCTCGCCCTGTGTCTCCTCTGGAGCCTGCCGAACCTGCTTTCCGACGAATGGCAATACCGCCTGTGGTCCCCGCTGACCGCGTTCCTGTGGACCACCGCGATGATCGTGTACCCCTTCGTCGTCATCCGCCGCGAGCTCCGCGGATCCCGCGCCGAAACCCGGCCTCCACAACCCGACCGCACCGCCGCGAAGCCGTAGTCCGCGGCTTCCCCACCCAAGGCGACCGGCGCGCGGGTGGGCACGAACACCCCCAGGCCCTCCCTTACTCCATCCCGAGCCAGGTCCACGTCGTCGTGGCCACCAACGGACCCCCCGGCCGCACCAACCGCTGCGCCGGGCCCACCAGGCCGTTCGGCGGGCCGGTCTGCGGCTCCACGCACACATGCTCCGGCGGCAGGTCGTACACCACCGTGTAGTCGCAGTCCGAGGTCATCCGCAGCCGCAGCGCCCCGGGCCACACCAGCGCCGCGTCCACCCCTCCGGGCGTTCCGTAGCAGTCGTCCCGAGGGCCCGGCAGCGGGGATATCCGGCGCCCGGTGGGCAGGTAGTCGGCGCCGCGCTCCTCCTGCCACGCGGGCGTGAAGGACAGCTCCAACTCCCCGCCGACCGCCAACTGCCGCCGGAACCACGGGTGCCACCCGGCCTGCGCGGGAAACACCGCATCCTCGGACTCGATCCGCAACACCGTGACCAGCCCGTCGGGCGCCAGCGTGAAGGTCTGCTCGACCCGCCCCGCGAACGGCCACGGGTCGGTCAACGCGAACTCGAAGACCGCCGACGCCGCATCCTCCGCCACCTGCTTCCAGGCCCCCCGATACCCGAGCCCGTGCAGCGCGTGCGGCGCCGCGTCGGCCGGGAACTCGTGGCCGGCGCCATCGAATTCGAACCTGGCCCCGCCCATCCGGCCGACCCACGGCACCATCGGGTAGCTGCCCCACTCGGCGGGGCGCTCGCCCTCGGTCCGCAACAGTTCGAGCCCGTGCACCCGCAACGAGCCGAGCCGGCACCCGGCGTCCGGCAGAATCCGCGCCTCGGCGCCTTCGGAACGCAACCACACTTCGCCGTCGATCATGGTCGGCAGATTACGCGTAACGCTCCCGAAGCTGCTTCTTGAGCACCTTTCCGGACGGATTCCGCGGCAGTGCGGAGACGATCTCGATACGCTCCGGGAACTTCTGCCGCATCACTTCCCGAGTGTCCAGGAAATCCCGCACCGTACGCAGATCCGGCAATATCGCCGGATCCGTCGGCACGATCACCGCGCACACCAGTTCACCGCGTTCGGCATCGGGCAGGCCGATCACGGTGACCTCCGCGACGGCAGGGTGGGCGTCGAGCAGGTCCTCGACCTCCTTGGCGCTGATCGTCTCGCCCTTGCGCAGGATGACGTCCTTGATCCGCCCGGTCACGTACACGTTGCCGTGCTCGTCCACCCGGCCCAGATCGCCCGTGCGCAGCCGCCCCGCGTCGTCGAACGCCTCGGCGTCCAGCCTCGCGTCCACGTAGCCGCGCATCACCTGCGGCCCGCGCACCCGCAGCTCGCCCTCCGCGCCGACCGGCACCGCCGCGCCGTCCGGTCCGACCACGGCGACCTCCACCCCGCGGGTGGGCCGGCCCTCGGCCCGGGCCAGCGCCTCGTCCGGGTCGTTCGGGCCCGCCATGGTCAGGATCGGCGCCTCGGTCATCCCCCATCCGGCCAGGATGCCCACGCCGCCCAGTTCGTTCCTGATCTCGTGGTGCAGCCCGGGCGGCTTGGGCGCGCCGCCGCCCGGGCAGCTGCGCAGCTGCGGAAACAGCGGGTCGCCGGCCGGCCGGCGACGCTGGGCGGCCAGCCATGCCTGGTGGAAGACGGTGCCCGCGCCGGCCAGCGTGACCCGCTCGCGGCGCAGCAGTTCGGGCGTCTCCTCGGGGTGGAACGCCTCGGTCAGGATCATCGTGACGCCGTGGGTGAGCGCCGCGGTCAACCACGTCGTACAGCCGCCGATGTGCGCGAACGGGAAGACCAGGGCGACCCGGTCCCGCTCGTTCGCGCCGATCCGGTCCGCCATGCCGACGCCCGCGGCCATGATCGTCGCGTCGGTGTGCCGGGCGCCCTTGGGGTCGGCGGTGGTCCCGGACGTGTAGAAGTACCAGCGCACCGGGGCGTCCTCGGGCGTGCCGGGCACGGCCGGCGGGGGCGGCAGCACGGCCGGGTCGCCGGTGGGCAGCGGGCCGTCCAGGACCAGCAGCTCCAGGCCCGGGACCCGGTCGCGCACCCGGCGGGCCAGTTCGGGGTAGTCGTAGCCGCGCCACACCGGCGGCACGATCAGCATCGAGGCGCCGGTCTGCCGGGTGACGAAGACGAGTTCGCGTTCGCGCTGGACGGGCATCACCGGGTTCTGGATCACGCCGAGCCGGGACAGGGCACCGACCAGGACGACGGATTCGAGCCGGGTGGGCAATTGCCAGGTGACCGTGTCGCCCGCGCCGAGGCCCTGGGTGTGCAGAAACGCGGCGGTGGCCTCGGCCGCGTCGCGGAACGCGCGGTGGGTCAGCCGTCGGCCGCCTTCGTCGACCAGCAGCTCGCCGTCGGGCGACCGGGCCGCCCGCGCCTCGATGGCCGCCCAGAGGCTCGTATGTGTCACCGTCGTGCCCTCCTCGCCCCGCCCGTCCCGAATACCTATCAGGAACGGTCGCGACCCGACAGGGCGACGACATCGCACCGGCCTCCGTCGCCCCGACCCGAGCCGGTCGCGCGACAGACGGATACAGGCAGGTTCACAGATACAAGAAGTGCGGTGACACCACGATCACCGAAGGCACCAGCAGCGCCGCCGCGGTCAGCAGCCGCAGCCCGGCGGAGGCGACCGGCGCGCCCACCTTGACGCCCGCGACGGCCACTTCGGGGTGTGCGCTCGCCCGCACCTGATGCACCGTGAGCTCCTCCTGGCGCTGCTGCGGCCAGGCGAAGCACGGACAGAACGGCCCGCCCGCCTGCCCGGGACCGGACAGCTTGACGATCGCCCGGCGCAGGTTGACCCGCGCGATCGAGCCGTGCACGTCCGCGTCCGCCGCCTTCTCCGACAGTTCCGCGGCGTGGTCGGCCCATTCGCCGAAGAACCGCACCATCGGGTAGGCGTCGGCCAGCGTGTCGGCGCAGACCATCCACTGCGCGTCGCGCCGGCGCAGGTGCCCCGCCATGTGGGTGAGCACCGCGTTCAACTCCTCCGGGCGGAGCAGGTCCAACGCCCGCGTGGTGGCCTCCACGCGCGGCGGTCGGGACGGCAGCAGCACCAGGCGCGGCGCCTCGTCCTCGACGATCACCAGGCGCGGTCGGCCGCCGGCCTCCTCGTCCAGCAGCGGCGCGCAGTTCTCCAACCGGTGCAACTGCACGTGCAGCGCCCGCCGGTAGTCGCGGGTGGCGCCCGCGCCCCGGCGCCAGCCGACCACGAGGAGCACCAGCGCCAGCACGGCGACGACGATCTGCACGACCAGTGGCACGTGCGGCATGCCGATGCGCGGGTCGAAGCCGGCCGCCCGCATCGGGGCGAGCCACAGGTCGGGCGTGTAGACCGGCACGGCCAGCACGAACGAGGCGAGTACGCCGCCGGCGGCGGCCCGCCAGGCGCGTTGCACGTGACGCGGGCTGAAGCCGCTGCGTTCGGCCCGGCGCAGAACGCGGGGGGCGGTCACCAGGATGGCCGCCGCGAAAGCCGTCAGCACAAGTCCGTACAACACGTCCTCGCCGCCCCTTTCTGGCTTCGTCACCGCCGTGCCCGTTCGGCCCTGCAACGGTTCTAGGCGCCAAGTGGTTTCCGCGTCCAGGAGACAGGCCACATCGGGCGGGTGATTTATTCGGCGAACACCAACCACCCGGTGGTATTGCGGACCCGATGCGGACCCGGATCGAATCGGCGTGGAAACCGAATCGAATTGCATCGTCCCATCTCCACGCGCGTAATTTCGAACCCATGGGAGTGCCTTCATGCACGAAATCTCACGTTCGGCTGTGATCGCCGCCACACCGGACAAGGTCTGGGCGGTCATCGGCGACTTCGGCGGCCTGGGCGACTGGCACCCGGTGGTGCCGCCGAGCACCATCGAAGGCGGCGGCGACGCCAACACCCCGGGCGCGGTAAGGGCGTTCGCGATCGACGGCGAGGTGCTCTCGCGCGAGGAACTGCTCAGCCACGACGCGGACGCGCACCGGATGACATATCGCCTGATCCAGGTGCCGCTGGCGGTGAGCGACTACGTCGGCTCGCTCGCGGTGCACCCGCACCCCGACGGCAGCGAGGTGGTCTGGTCGGCCACCTACGAGAGTGACGAGGACCTGGTGGAGACCGTCGACGCGGTATTCGCCGACGGCACCTACGGCGCGGGGCTGACCGCCCTTCGGGAGCGCTTCGCGTAGGCCGCGTCAACGAATCCCGGCAGGACGAACCGGGACCCCCGGGACGGGGCACGAGTCCCGTCCCGGGGGATCCCGCCGGGCCGCCGGACGGCATCCGGTCGGGAAAGCCACCTCGGGCGTACGCGAACACTCCGTCGACGAACGCCCACGCACAGCGACCTCGATCGGGCGCGCGTATCGCATGGTGAGACGATCGCCGTATGCTTCGGCCACCCCGAACCGATCTTGAGGTAACCATGCATCGCAGCGACACGGACCACGCCGCGGCCGCGCTCGGCATCGACCTGCCCGTCCTGGAGGCGGTCCAGCGCCGCATCCTGTGGCTCGCCACCCGCATCGTCGACTCCGCCAACCACGACCGGCCGAACCCGGACGGCATCAAGGTCGGCGGCCACCAGGCGTCCTCCGCGTCGCTGGTGTCCGCGATGACCGCGTTGTGGTTCGCGCACCTCGACGGCCCGGACCGGATCAGCGTCAAGCCGCACGCGTCGCCCGTCTTCCACGCGATCCAGTACCTGCTCGGCAACCTGGACCGGGCCTACCTGACCACGCTGCGCGCCAAGGGCGGGCTCCAGTCGTACCCCTCCCGGACCAAGGACCCGGACCGCGAGTGGATCGACTTCTCCACCGGCTCGGTCGGCCTGGGCGCGGCGGCACCGCTGTTCGGCGCCGCCACCCGGCGGTACGTGGACGCCCACTTCGGACCGCGTCCCGCGTCCCGCTTCGTCGCCCTCCTGGGCGACGCCGAGTTGGACGAGGGCAACATCTGGGAGGCCATCGCGGACCCGGCCACCCAGGGCCTGGGCAACGTGATGTGGCTGGTCGACTTCAACCGCCAGTCGCTGGATCGGGTGGTGCCCGGGGTGCGGATCGACCAGTGGCGCGGCCAGTTCGAGGCGGCCGGCTGGCACGTGGTCGAGGTCAAGTACGGCCGCCGGCTCCAGGCCGCGTTCGAGCGGCCCGGCGGCGCCGTGCTCAAGGCGTGGATCGACGCGATGCCCAACGAGCAGTACCAGGCCCTGTTCGGCCTCGCCGACCAGGACGTGCGCGCACACTTCCTGGACGGCGCGCCGGCCGACGTCGCGGACACCGTCGCGGACGTGCCCGACGCCGAATTGCACGCGCTGGTCACCGACCTCGGCGGGCACGACATCGCCGCCCTGCTCGACGCCTACCGGCGCTGCGACGCGGTCACCGATCGACCCAGCGTGGTCTTCGCCTACACCGTCAAGGGCTGGGGTCTGCCGATCGCGGGCAACCCGCGCAACCACTCCGCGCTGCTGAGCACCGAGCAGGTGGCCACGCTGCGCGCCGGGTTCGGGCTGACCGAGCGCACCGAGTGGGACCGCTTCGACGCCGCCACCCCCGAGGGCATCCTGGCCGGGCAGCGCCGCGAACACCTGGCCCGCGCGCCCAAGCCGGGCCCGCTCGGCGTCCCGGTCGCCGCCGCCACCGATCAGCGGATGACCAAGCCGGTCTCCACCCAGGAGACCTTCGGCCGGGTCCTGGTCGACCTCTCCCGCGACCCGGCGCTGGCGCCGTACCTGGTGACCACCGCACCCGACGTGGCCACCTCCACCAATCTGGCCGGCTTCATCAACCGCACCGGCGTCTTCGCGCCCACCGATCGCCGCGCGTGGTCCGGCGAGGGTGCGCTGAAGTGGATCGAGGGCCCGAGCGGGCAGCACATCGAGCTGGGCATCTCCGAGATGAACCTGTTCCTGCTGCTCGGACAACTCGGCCTGGCGGGCGACTTGTCCGGGCAGCCGCTGATCCCGATCGGCACGGTCTACGACCCGTTCGTGTGCCGCGGCCTGGACGCGTTCATCCACGCCGTCTACTCCGGATCGCGGTTCATCGTGGCCGGCACCCCCTCCGGCGTCACGCTCGCTCCCGAGGGCGGCGCGCACCAGTCCACCATCACCGCGTCGATCGGGCTCGAACTGCCCGGCACCACGCTGATCGAGCCCGCCTACGGCACCGCGCTGGACTGGCTGCTGTGCGACGCGGTGGGCCGGATCGTGGGCGGCCCGGACCACGGCGTCGAGCCGGACAACGGCGCCTACTACTTCCGGTTGACCACCCGGCCGATCGACCAGGCGCCGTTCGAGGCCGCCCGGACCCGGCTCGGCGACGCGCTGCTGCGCCGCCAGGTGCTCGCGGGTGCGTACCGGCTCCTGGAGGCGCCCGATCTGCCGGGCGCGCCGAGCGTGTACCTGGCCGCCTCCGGCGCGGTACTGCCCGAGGTGCTGACCGCCGCGCACGAGCTGCGCGACGAGGGCATCGCCGCGCATGTCGTGGACATCACCTCGGCCGACCGGCTCTACAGCGCCTGGCAGCGCACCTTGCGCCAAGGGGTGCGCACGGCGACCACGCCGTCCGCGCCCGGCGCGTTGCGCACCGCGTTCCCGCATCGGGCGCCGGTGGTCACCGTGCACGACTCGTCCTCGCACACGCTCGCGTGGCTCGGCTCGGCGCTCGGCGTGCCCAGCGTGCCGCTGGGCGTGGACCAGTTCGGTCAGACCGGCCGGATCGAGGATCTGTACGAACTGCACGACCTGCTGCCCGGTTCGATCGTCAACGCGGCGCTGGCCGCGCTCTCGCTCGCCTGAGCGGACCCGCCGCACCGGCCCGGCCGGCCGCCGACTCGGGGCCGGCGGCCGGCCGGGCCGCCCTTTTCGCTCACGCGTACGGTATGCCTGCTGACGGAGCGTCCGACGATTCGAGGAGCTGTGCATGCGACACGGGGGCATGGGACGACGGTGGAGCACGTGGGCGGCGGCGGGGCTGGCCGCCGCCGTCGTCCTGACCGGGTGCTCGTCCGACTCCGGTGACAAGGACGACAAGGACAAGAAGGCGGGCGGCACGGGGGCGCCGACCGGCGGCGCCGCGGCGCCCGGCGGGAAGGGCGACCGGGACCCGAAGTCGGTCTGGGCCGCGCTGCTGGCCGCGACCACCACGCAGCAGGTTGTCGAGTACCACGGGACACGGACCTCGACCGGTGACACCGCCAAGGAGCAGACGGTCCGCGAGGACCTGTGGACCTGGTACGACGCGGGCGGCAGGACCGCGTTCACCGACCGCGCGTACCAGGTCGCCGCCGACGCGCCGATCAAGCGCTCCTCGTGCGAGGCGGGCAGGGAGTGGAGCTACAACAACGCGCTCAAGCAGTGGACGGACACCAAGCGGCCGTGCGTGGTGGACATGGCCCGGGAGGGCAAGTACGTCGGCGACGGCATCCTGCCGACCGGCCTGACCGCCGAGCAGGCCAAGACGTTCGCCGCCCAACTCGACGCCACACCGGGCTGGTTGACCCCCTCCGCGGTGGAACCGGCACAGCAGAACGGCAAGTCCTACCTGCGGCTGACCGTGGACCTCAAGCCGCAGCCGGGCGGCGCCAACGCGAATGTCAACACCGACCTGCTGCTCAAGGCGTTCCGCGCCACCGTCGCCGACTTCACCAAGGGGCCGTACCAGATCGAGAACTTCGGGCAGCAGAGCGGTTCGCCGGTGCGCGCGGTGTTCTGGCTCGACCCGGCCACGCACCTGCCCGCGTACTCGGAGGTGAGCACGACCGTGGTGGACAAGGGCGCGGCCACCGGCGCGATCCGGCATCTGCGCACGGAGTACGTCTTCGGCGGGCCCGCGCCCAAGCCGGATCGCAGCACGCTGGTGCCGGCGCCCGCGCCGAGCTGGCCGGAGCAGGGGACGAAGCCGCCGCAGCCCTGAGCACCGGGTACGACGTGCGAAGGGCGGGTCCGGGACCGGAACCCGCCCTTCGGGGCGTGCTCAGCGCGCGGCGAGCGCCACGAGCGCTTCCCGGACCGGGTCGAGCACCGCGCTCAGCCATGCGGTGTGCTCGTGCACGGCCAGCCACGCGTCCAGTTCGGCCGGCGGCACGTACGCGACGTCGTCGACCTCTTCGGGGTTGAGCCTGAGGGCGCCGCCGGCCCGGCCGACGAAGAGGTGGTTGAACTCCTTCTCGACCAGGCCCGAGACCTCGTCGGTGACGTCGTAGGTCACCAGGCCGGCCGGTTCGAGCACGGTGGGCTCGACGCCCAGTTCCTCGGTCAGTCTGCGCAGCACCGCTTCCCTGGGCTCCTCGCCCGGAAAGGGGTGGCTGCAACACGTGTTGGACCACCGGCCCGGCGAGTGATACTTCGTCAGGGCCCGACGCTGCATCAACACCCGACCCTCGTCGTCGAGGAGGAAGACCGAGAACGCGCGGTGCAGTTGGCCCGGCGGCTGGTGAGCCTCCAGTTTCTCCGCGAGGCCGATCGTGTTCCCTTGGGGGTCCACCAACTCGACCATGACCCGACCGTCCGGCTGCTCCTGCGCCATGTGCTCTCCCTGCTGTTCGGCCTTGCCTGCACAGTATCCGGCGGGGCGGGTCACGGGCCCGCGATACCGCGCCGGCGGCCCCCTACATCGTTGTCTGTACGCCGGGATCCCACCTGCCGACGATCCCTCGGCCGCCCGCGCGGGAGACGCTGGTGGGGTCCGTTCGCCGGCGCCCTTCCTCTCCCGGGGGCGGGCAGCCCGGCCTCGCGCCGAGGAGGAGATCGCCGTGGTCGTCGCCATGATCGTGGCCTGCGAGGTGGGCTTTTGGGTGCTGATCGCCCTGGGCCTGCTGAGCCGCTACGCACTGCGCCGCCGCCGGCTGAGCAATGTGTTCCTGTACGGCACACCGCTGCTGGAGGTGATCCTGCTCGTGGTCGCCGTGGTGGACCTGCGCGGCGGTGCCACCGCCGGCGCGCGGCACGGGATCGCCGCGTTGTACATCGGGATCACCGTGATGTTCGGCCACCGGATGATCCGGTGGGTGGACCAGCGGGTGGGCTATCACTTCCTCGGCGGGCCGCTGCCGTGGCGACCGCCGGCGCGCGGCATGGACCGGGTTCGGTACGAGGCGATCGAGTTCGCCCGCACGGTGGGCGCGATGGCGATCGCCGGCGCACTGCTGGGCCTGTTGATCCTGGTCACCGGCGACGCGGACCGGACCAAGGCGCTGACCGGCTTCTTCGGCGCGCTCGGCGCGGTGACCGCGATCTCCCTGGTGATCTCGGTGGTGGGCGCGTTCGAAGCCTTCGGCAAGCCGCCCAAGTCCAAGCCCGCGCCGCGCCGGCTGCGCGACCGCGCGCACGCCTGACGCGCCGCACCCAGCCGGCACCCGGCAGCGGATCCCGGTTCGAGTCCGGGTCGGGTCGCGGCTCCGGAACACGTGGGAGGTGTTCCGGAGCCGCGGCACATACGGCGGGGGCGTTCAGCCCGGCATCGCAGGACGTCGGACGGCGCGGCCGACGAGGGTGCCGGGCACCGCACGCGAGCGGCTCAACGAGCCACGCGCCGGTTGATCACGCTCGGGCGATCGCCTCGTGATGGTGAATCACCTCGGCGACCAGGAAGTTGAGGAACTTCTCCGCGAAGTCCGGATCCAGCTTGGCGCTCTCGGCCAGCGCGCGCAGGCGGCGGATCTGCACCGCCTCGCGGGCCGGGTCGGCCGGCGGCAGCTTGTGCTCGGCCTTGAGTACGCCCACCCGCTTGGTGCACTTGAACCGCTCGGCCAGCAAATGGATCAGGGCCGCGTCGATGTTGTCGATGCTGTCCCGCAGGTCGAGCAGTTCTGCGGGCCTGCCGGGCGCCTCGCCCGACGTTTCGTCAGTGGTTCCGTTCGCCATAACGGGTGACCCTACCCGGCGACGTCGCGCGAGCGGGCGGACGACGTTCGAGAGTCCCGGGCGGGACCCGCGACGGGCCCACCGTCGTTGCCCCGTCGAGTGATCCGGGGAAATATCACCACCTGTCATCTCTCGTTCTGCC
This sequence comes from Embleya scabrispora DSM 41855, assembly GCF_000372745.1. Classification (GTDB taxonomy): domain Bacteria; phylum Actinomycetota; class Actinomycetes; order Streptomycetales; family Streptomycetaceae; genus Embleya; species Embleya scabrispora. The sequence continues at coordinate 87,205 of NZ_KB889687.1, forward strand.
AGGTGTCACATCGCCACCTGCGGGGGACCCTCTGAGTACGGTCCGCGCCGTCGGCTGTCCCTGTCCCGGCGCGACGACCGTTCGGCGGTGCTCAAGGGGATGCGGCCGGGGCTGCAGTAGGGGGCGAACGACATGATGGAGGAAGTGCGTCTGACGCCGAGCGAGCGGCGGATGCTGGAGGAGATCGAGTACGAGCTGCGCAAGGACCAGGAGCTGGACCTCGCGCTGCGTACGATGCGTCCTTCCCGCAACCGCCGGCGGACCGGCGTCCGCGGCCGTGTCGTTCCGGGCGCGGGCTCCATGCCGGCCTCGAAGCGCCGCAGGATGCGCCGGCCGACGCTCTCCGGCACATGGCACGTGCTGCTGCTGATGGTGCTGTTCGCGGCGGTGTTCGCGGCGCTGGCCACCACGTCCGGCGTCTACCTGGTGGTGATCGCGTTCGCGCTGATCATCATGGGCTGCACCACCACGCTGGTCTGGCTGTGCGTGACCTTCCTGTTGCGGCGCGGCGGCAAGACCTGATCGCACCGACCGACGCGGGCACCTGCCACGACACTGTCCGCGGCACCGTCAGCGGGCCCGATGGTTGCGGCTGCCGGTCGCGCGGCTGAGCCCACGGCCGCGGGCCGCGACCATCAGCGTGCCCGCCGGGGCCGCGACGCCGAGCAGAAGGGCCGCGTCCAAAGCGCCCATGCCGCCCTGGCCGATCGAGTAGAACACCAGCGACAGCGACGCGAACATGCACATCAGCACCGCGGCGGTCATCCGCTCCGCGCGGCGCCCCCGGGTGAGCAGCCACAGGCACCCGACCAGGCCGACGCACACCGTGGCCAATGCGGCGATTGCGGTGGTGGTCATCGCGCCTCCTCGTGGTGTTGCCTGCGGCCCCCCACGGGCCCTGTCCGATCGATTACCCGAGGTGATCGTGTTGATGCCGCGACCCCACCGGAATCGAATCCTAACCGCCCGCTACCCCCCTGGGGTATATGGTCGGGCGCGTGACACTTCCCGCACCGCCATGTGGCGGCATCGCCCGGCTCGATCTGATCAAACGCCTGGGCGCCGCGACCGTTCGGGTGACGCTCGCCGTCGAGCGCTGCCGCCGCGCCTGCCCCCGACACTCTGCGTAACACCGTTGTTACGCTCGCGTCGAAAGCCGGAAACGGCCGAGCGGTTCACTCCGGGCGACAGCGGTTCCGCAGCGGGACCGGAGACCATCGACCCAGGTGACGGCGCGAGATGAGCACACAAGACCGTACGACCGCACTCCGACACACCGGCCCACCCGCGCTCTGGGAGGCGACCCGATGACGCCGGACACCCCGGTGGCCGACGTGGTGATCGTCGGGGCCGGCCCCGAGGGCATGGCGATCGCCCACGCGTTCACCCGGCGCGGGGTGCGCGATGTGATCGTGTGTGCGTCGGGCATCGCCGGCTCGGGCCCGCCCGGGTCGACCGGCGACCCCGGACCCGGCGACGGCGCCGTGCACTGCTCGTCGAGCCGGCCGGCGACGGCCGCGATGGCGTGGGCGGGCACCCACGTGTTCGAGAACGCGGTCGAGGTGCTCGGCGAGGACGTCGGGTATCGCCCGTGCGGCCGAATCGTCGGCGTGGCCGCATCCGATCTCGGCGGGCTCGACGCGGGCGTGGCGATGCGCCGCGCACTCGGGATCGAGGTGCGGCGGGTGGACGCGGACGAGGTCACGGCGCGCTGGCCCGAGATCGACATCCGCGGCTTCGCCGGCTTCGCCTACGAGCCGCGCGGCGGGTACGCCGACACCCGGCGCACCGCGCGCGCGTTCGCCCGGGCGGCGCGGCGCGGCGGAGCGGCGGTCCTTACCCGCGCACCGGCCGTGAGCGTCTCGGCGACCCGGGACCGGGTCGGCGGAGTGCGGCTGAGCGACGGCCGCGAGGTGGCCGCGGGCACGGTCGTGGTGGCCGCGGGCGCCGACTCGCCGGCGCTGGTCGCACCGTTGGGGGTGCACCTGCCGGTGCGCGCCGCCCGCGAGTTCACCCTCCGGGTGCGAGTCGACCACGCGGTCGGGGAACGGCCGATCCTGGACGATCTGCCGCATCGGCGCCGGCTGCGCGCGGACGGTCCCGGGCACCTGCTGCTCGGCGCGCTCGACCCGGCTCCCGACGCGTTCGACGACGAACTCACCGCGCGCGCCTCGGCCCACCTCGCCGCACGCTTGCCGGGCTTTCGCCGGAGCACGCCGGTGGCCGCGTTCGGCACCCGGCGCGATGCCGGGCCCGATCACCTGCCGCTGATCGGATCGGTGGGCCCCGACGGGTTGTTCGTCGCGGCCGGGTGCGGCGAGCACGGATTGGCCATCGTGCCCGCGGTGGGCACGCTGGTGGCCGACCTGCTGTGCGACGGCGCCAGCGCCCGGCCGGACATCCCGGGCACCGACTTTCGCCCCGACCGGTTCCCCGCGCGTGCCCGGTCACCGCGACCGCGTCGGCCCCGGTCCGCGCAGCCGCCCGGCGCCGGGGTCGACTCCGGTGAAGTGTTCGGCTCCGGGCGGGAGTTCGATTTCGGTCGGGGATCCGGTCCCGGTCCACGATTCGGGTCCGATTCGCGGTCGGGTTCCGATTCGCGGTCGGGTTCCGATTCGCGGTCGGGTTCCGATCGCGGCTTCAGTTCCGATCGGGCGTGAAGAACGGCAGTACCCGCTCCTCCCCCGTCGGCCGCAGGTCCACCCGTACCCGCATGCCCGAGTGGATCTCGGTCGGTTCCACCTCGACCAGATTGGTGAGCATGCGGTAGCCCTCGTCCAGGTCCACGATGGCCACCGCGTACGTGTCGCCGGGCTCACGCGTGGCGGGCCGACGCACCACGGTCCAGCTGTACACGCTGCCGCGCCCGGCGCTGGTGGCCCACTGCAACGCGCGCGACGAGCAGCCTCGGCACATCTCGGTGGGGGCGAAGTTCGCCGTCTCGCACGCACCGCAGCGCTGATAGCGCAACTCCCCCTGCTCCGGGGACACCCGCACCGACGCGGCGGGGGTCACGGGTACACCGATCTGTGGTCCCAACACGGGTTCACGGCCTTTCCGTTCGGTCGTACTTCGTCCGGCCCGTCGATGTTCGAGACGAGCGTTGGCTGCATGCTCGCGCACCAAGCGCGTGGTTGCCGAATCGATCGCACATCAGTTCCCGTTCGCGCATCGCACCCCCCGAGGGGAGGACGTCGACAGGACTTCTCGGCCAAGTCGGGGACAGGGCTTGCGTGATTGGCGCAGGATAGGTAGCGCAAGTGATCCGCCACGGCGCGTAATCGTTCCGCGCGGGCTCGGGGTGGGGACGCACGGCAGAGAGGTTGCGCGATGAGGGCACCACGCACGGCACCGGGCCCGGGCGACCTGGGGCGCGAGAATACACCGGACCCCGCTTCCAGGACGGAGCCCATGCCCCTCGTCGAGCGCGACTACATCCAGGGCGAACTCCACGAGCATCTGGCCGCGGTCCGCGCCACCGGCGAGGGCCGGATCATGGTGGTCACCGGCCAGGCCGGCATGGGCAAGTCGGCGGTGCTCGAATGGGCCAGGCACACCGCCGAGTCCGAAGGCTTCGCCTCGCTCCACGTGATCGGCTACGAGCTGGAGAAGGTCCGGGTCTACGGCCTGGTGAAGCGGCTGTTCAAGGACCTGTCCGAGCTCGGCCCCGAGGCTCGCAAGGAGCGGCTCGGCGAGTGGTACGGCATCCTCGGGCCGATCTTCGGCGGTCCGCGCCAACCCGGGGAGGCGCCGGACACCGAGGACGTACTGTCCGCCCTCGACGCTGTCGTCCGCGGCTACGTGAAGGAGCGCGCGCCGCTGATCATGGTCATCGACGACGCGCACTGGGCCGACGCCTCGTCGATGCGGTGGCTGGCGCAATTCGCCATCCAGGTGCGTGATTTCCCGATCCTGATCGTGGTGTCCTACCGCCCGGACGAGTACGACCCGACCGTGTCGCGATCGCTGCGCGCACTCGACGACGTCGCCGGTCGAACGGCGACCAGGTTGAAGGCGTTGAGCGTCGAGAGCACCGCGACGGTGATCCGGCACCGTTTCCCCGATCGGTCGGTCGACGACGCGTTCGCCGAGCACTGCCATCACTGTTGCGGTGGAGAGCCGCAAACCCTGCGGGAACTGCTGCGGTTCATCGAGTCGTCCCGGATCGAACCGCTCGCGACCTCGTTGTCCCGGCACGGCGTCGCGATGGAGCAGCACGCGACCCTCGCCTACGCCGAGAAGGACTTCAAGAAGCGATTCTCCCGGCTCACACCGGGCTCCCGCATGCTGGCGCGGGCCGCGGCGATCCTGACGCCGCACCTGACGATCGCACGCGCGGTCCGGCTCACCGGGTCGACCCGGGAAGTGATCGTCGCCGCCGCCGAGGACCTGTACCGACAGGAGATCCTCACGTCGGTCGACGACACTCGCACGAGCTGGGGTTTCACCCACCCGCTGGTCCGACTCGCGGTCTATCGCCACTGCTTCGGGCCGAGCGAGCGCAGCGCGATGCACCACGAGGCGGCCCGGCTGTTGCGCGCGGACCGCTTCTCCGCGCAGACCGCCGCGACGCACGCGCTGAAGGTGTTCGGCAGCCCGGACGAGTGGGCGACGAACGTGATGGTGGAAGCCGCCCGCGAGTGCCTCGCATCCGGCGTGCCGACGGCGGGCGTGACCTACCTCGAACACGCGTTGGCAGAGCTCGCGCCGAACCACATGCGCGCCAGGGTCTACTACAACATCGGCCGCGCGCTCTTCGTCAACGACCCCACCGGCAGCCTCGAACCGCTGACCAAGGCGTTGCAGGAGGCCGACGAACCGGGCTCGGATCTGCGCACCGACATCGTCGTCGAACTCGCCCGCTCGTACGCGTTCAGTGGTCAACTGCAAAAGAGCATCGCCCTCTTGGAGCGGGAGATCGACATCACCCCGGTCGGGAAACGACCGAGGTTGTACGCCGACCTGTTCATGTGGGCCGCGTTCTGGGAGGACGACACCGCCTTCGCCTCACGCGCCCACAATCTGCAACGGCTGACCGTACGGCTGAACACCGACGGCGCCACCACCCGGACGAACTACTCGCTGTTCGCCCTGGTCGCCTGGTACGGAGTGCTCACCGGACGGCGGTTGCAGACGACCACCAAGTTCGCCCGCGCGGCGCTGGGCCCGGAGGCGGCGAACAAGGAACGCCCCGGGTTCAGTTGGGTCGAGGACGGCTGGGGCTTCGAGATCCCGATGGTGCTCACCCTGACGTTCATCCACTGCGACCTGTTCAAGGAGGCGCACGATCTCCTGGAGAGCGGCATGGCCGAACTCCGGGACAACGGTCGCCAACGCGCGCACATGTCCTACGGCCACGCCTTCCGGGCCATGTTGTACTACCGGATGGGCCGGCTCAAGGAGGCCCGCGAGCAGGCCGAGATCGGCCTGGAGATGGCCCTCAAACTCGGCGAGGCCACGCCGTCGCAGTGGTATGCGGCGGGCGTGCTGATCCAGACCCTGATCGCGCAGGGTGAGCTGGAGGAGGCCGAGCGGCGGGTACGACAGATCGGCTTCGACAACCCCGATCGCGTCAAGCAGGCCGCCCGCGTACTGCCGGTCCCCGAAATCGTGCTGGCCGAACTGCGGATCGCCCAGGGCAGGCACGGCGAGGTGGTCCAGCCGTTGACCGAGCTCGGCGAGCGGCTGCGTGCCCGCGGCATGGACAACCCCGCGTGGTGCCCGTGGGGCCTGCTGCTCGCCGAGGCGTTGAACGCCGAGGGGCCGCAGCAGAACAAGGAGCTGGCTCACCAGGTGGCCAGGCAGGCCGTCGCCCGGGCGGACACGTTCTACGCCCCGGTGGCCGCCGGCCAGGCCAAGCGGGTGGCCGGGATGATCGAGGACAACGTCAACGCGCAGCAGGCGCTGTGGGACGCGGCGGTCGCCCTGGAGGGCGTCGGCGCCAAGTACGAGTACGCCAAGGCGCTGCTCGCCTACGGTGACCGACTGCGCAAGGACGGCCACAAGCCGGACGCCATCGGCGAGTTGGAGCGGGCCCGGGACACCGCGATGGCCTGTGGCGCGATCCCGTTGCAGACACGGGCGGCCGCGATGGTGGAGGCGCTGGTGGGCACCACCGCGCTGCCGCCGGTCGATCACGGTCGCGCGGACGCGGACGACTGGGCGGACGAGTACACCGGCGGGTACAGCCCGTTCGGCATCCCGCATCGCGAGGAGGCCCGGCCCGACACGGACGGCGATCGTTCGGAGACCTGGCCGTTCCGCGAGGGGCCGACCCGTCGACCGGAGTTGGAGTAGCCGCGTCGGGGCCGGTGGCGGGCCGGTGGCGGAGAAAACCGGATCGGGACGCGGACGCACCGGCGACCGGCGCAGGCGCGCGGTCCCGGTACGGTAGCGGGGTGATCGACACTGCTGATTCCTCCCCCGTTGGTGCCGTCGCCGCTGGTCTCGCGACGATCGCCGCAGACGGCACCGTCCTGGACACCTGGTACCCCACCCCCGAGCTGACTTCGGGCGACGTCGACGGCAAGGCCGAGACCGTTCGCCTGTCCGCCGACGAGGCCATCGAGGCGCTCGGCGCCGATGCCGCGGCCGGCCTGGGCACCGACGCGGTGCGCGGGGTCGAGGTCGTCGCCGTACGCACGGTGATCGCGTCGCTGGCCACCGGCCCGGTGGACACCCACGACGCGTACCTGCGGCTGCACCTGCTCAGCCACCGCCTGGTCCGCCCGCACGGGCAGAGCCTGGACGGCCTGTTCGGGGTGCTCCCGAACGTCGCGTGGACCAACCTGGGCGCGGTCCCGGTCGACGGCGTGGACGCCGCCCGGCTGCGCGCCCGGGCCGCGCGGGTGCCGTTCGAGGTGACCGGCGTGGACAAGTTCCCCCGGATGACCGAGTTCGTGGTGCCCGGCGGCGTGCGGATCGCCGACACCACCCGGGTCCGCCTGGGCGCGCACCTGGCCCCCGGTACCACCGTGATGCACGAGGGGTTCTGCAACTTCAACGCGGGCACCCTGGGTGCGTCGATGGTCGAGGGCCGGATCAGCGCGGGCGTCGTGGTGGGCGACCACAGCGACATCGGCGGCGGCTCGTCGATCATGGGCACGCTGTCCGGCGGCGGCAAGGAGACCATCTCGGTCGGCGAGCGCTGCCTGCTCGGCGCCAACGCGGGTATCGGCATCTCGCTCGGCGACGACTGTGTGGTCGAGGCGGGCTGCTACATCACCGCCGGCACCCGGGTGACCACCCCCGACGGCAAGGTGGTCAAGGCCGCCGAGCTCTCCGGCCGCGACGGCCTGCTCTTCCGCCGCAACTCGGTCACCGGCACGATCGAGGCGATCGCCCGGACCAAGTCGTGGGGCGCGCTGAACGAGGAACTGCACAAGAACGACTGATTCGCTCCCGGGCGGGGCCGGCGGTGGTTCGCCGGCCGCGCCCGGGGTTGCTTGGGTTGCTTACTCTTCGACCGCGCGGGTCGATGTTGCTCGATTCCACGGCTGGGTCCTGCTCACTCCTCGACCAGGTCAGCCGGTTTGGCTCCGGTGGCCACGGCGCGGATCACCTTGCCGGTCGGCGTGCGCGGCAGCGGTTCGGTACGCAGTTCCCAGTGCGCGGGCACCTTGAAGTGGGCCAGGCGCTCCGCGACGTAGGCGCCGAGCAGTTCGGCGGTGAGCGCCGCGCCGGGTGCGGGCACCACGATCGCCTTGACCTCCTCGCCCCACTCCGGATGCGGCACGCCGACCACCACCGACTCGGCCACGTCGGGGTGTGCGTCCAGGCAGTGTTCGATCTCCGCCGGGTAGACGTTCTCTCCGCCGCGCAGGATCAGGTCGCTGCGCCGGGTGGCCAGGTAGAGCCGGCCACCCCGGGTGTAGCCGAGGTCGCCGGTGCGCAGCCGCCGGTCCGGCGTGAGTGCCTTCGCGGTGGCCTCGTCGTTGCCCCAGTAACCGAGCATCACCAGAGGGCTGCGGATCCACAGTTCGCCCTCCACGCCCTCCGGCTGCCGTGTGCCGTCCTGGTCGTGCACGGTCACCTCCACGGTCGGCACGGCCGTCCCGATCGCGCCCGGCTCGTCCTCGAGTTGCGCGGCGCCCGCCGTGGTGGCCACCCCGCCGGACTCGGTCAGCCCGTATCCGACGCCGAGGGCGCCCTTCGCGTTCGGGAACACCTCTTGGAGCCGGCGCACCAGTTCGGGCGAGAAGGCCGCGCTGCCGCCGCCCAGCCGGGTGATCGAGGACAAGTCGTACGTCGGGGTGTCCGGGTGGTTGGCCACCCGCCAACCGAGCGTGGGAACCAGCGACCATGTGGTGCAGCGCTCGCGCTCGATCAGGTCGAGCAGTCGGGGCACCTCGAACCGGCCGCTGTAGAGCACCATGGTCTGTCCGCCGGCCAGCGCGGCCACCGCGCCCGCGAGCAGGCCCGAGACGTGGAAGAACGGGCTGTTCACCAGCCACCGCCCGGGCGGCGCCTGGGCAAGCACCTCGGCGGGCACGTGTGCGGTCGCCCGGGCGGCGAGCAGCGCCTGCAGGTTCTGCATCGCGACCACGTTGCGGTGGGTGAGCACGGCGCCCTTGGGCCGGCCGGTGGTGCCGGAGGTGTACAGGATCAGTGCGGGGTCGTCCTCGTCGGCGGCGCCCGACGGCAGTTCGGCGTCGGGCGCGTAGGCCGCCAGAGCGGCGCAGTGGGCCTCGATCTCCAGTACGGGCACTCCCAGGCTCCGCTCGGCCGCCGACGCCCCGCCGAGCCGCTCCAGCCGGCGTCGGTCGGCGACCAGCAGCGCGGGGGCGCAATCCCGTACGCCGTAGCGGATCTCGTCGGCGGCCCACCATCCGTTCATCCCGACGGTGATCGCACCCAGCGCGGCGGCGGCCTGAAACATCGTCAGCCACTCGGGCCGGTTGGCGGCCAGGATCGCGACCCGATCGCCCGGGCCGATCCCGTAGCGCTCGCGCAGGGCGAGTGCGGTCGAGGCGATGTCGCGCACGTGTTGGGCGAAGCCGACCCGGCGGTCCTCGTACACGAGGTACTCCCGGTCGCCGAACCTGCGGGCCCGCTCGACGAACGCGGTGATCGACCGGGGACGGTCGGCCAGGACGCGCAACGGCACGCCGAGTACGTCCTCTTCGACGAGCGCGAACGGGCCGCCGGGGGCGGTCAGGGCGAGGAGGGCGGGGTCGGGTGCGGCGGAGCTGGTGGTGGCCATGGGGCGGACCTTAGAACTGCTTGACCGAGTCATTCAAGTGGGGCGGGGTGTGATCTGACACGTGTTCAGGTGTGGGGGTGGGGTGGG
>NZ_KB889688.1 GCF_000372745.1 Embleya scabrispora DSM 41855
CCCCTCGCTCGGGACTTCGTGTCCCTCCGCTTCGCTCCGGGCCACGAAGTCCAAGTTCTGCGGCTCCGCCGCTCTCCGCGCTTCGCGCGTCGATCGCTGGGGGCGGCCGCGGTCGGGGGCGCTGACGCGCCGGGGGGTGGCGAAGGGCGGGCGGGGTGGGGGTGGGGGTGCGTCGGGGAGTGGTCCGGTGGGGGTGGTGGGGGTTCAGGATTCGGGGTGGTTCGGGTGTAGGAGGTTGCCGCGGCGGCTGAGGACGAACTCGCGGAACAGGCGTACCGGTGTGGTCTCCGGTCGGCCCGGTACCCAGGCCAGCCCGATGGTGCGAAAGGCCCGGGGCGCGGTGACGGCCAGGTGTACGGTGCCCGGGCGCGGCACCTCGGGTGCGGGCAGCAGCGCGACGCCCAGGCCCGCCGCGACCAGGCCGCGCAGCGTCTCGGCCTCCTCGCCCTCGAAGGCGATCCTGGGTACGAACCCGGCCTCGGCGAACAGCGCGTCGGTGATCCGGCGCAGCCCGTAGCCCGGCTCCATGCACACGAAGACGTCCTCGGCCGCCTCGGCCAACCGCACCCGGCGGCGGTGCGCGAGCCGGTGGTCGGCCGGCACCACCAGGTAAAGCCGCTGATCATCCAGCGCCCGCACGGCCAGGTCCGGTGCGTCCGGCAACGGCGCGGTCAGGCACAGGTCGAGTTCGCCGGCGCGCATGCGCTCCAGCATCGCCGACGCCGACACCTGGACGAGTTGGAAGCGGATGCCCGGGTGGTGCACCCGAAAGGCGCGCAGCAGGCCGGGCACCGCCTCGGGCCCCATCGTGTGCAGGAACCCGAACGCGACCTTGCCGCGCGCCCCGCCCACGTCCTCGATCACCTCGTCCAGGCCGCGCTCCAGCAGCGCGAGCGCCTGTTCCACATAGCCGAGCAGGGTGTGGCCCTGTCGGGTGAGCGCCACCCCCCGCCCGGTGCGGGCCAGCAGCGGCACGCCGACGTCCGCCTCCAGTCGGGCCATCGTGCGGCTGAGCGTGGGCTGCGGGATGCCCAGGCCGGCTGCGGCTCGGGTGATGTGCTCCTCGCGGGCGACCGCCGCGAATTGCGTCAGGAGCGGGACGATGGCCGCGGAAACCTCCGCTGATCTGCTGTCATACGACACAGCATGGATTCTTGCCCAAACATGCATTGGACGCATGAAAAGACGCGGCCTAGTTTCGTATTCATGCCCGCCTCGAACAGCTCATCGGACCCCGCCCCAAGCACCGTCCCGACCGCTACCGCGGCAATCCGGCACACGCGCGGTTCGCGCGCGTATCGCCGGGTGAACCTGGCGCTGTTCGCCGCGGGTTGTTCGACCTTCGCGATGCTCTACGCGACCCAGACACTGCTGCCGGAGTTGTCCGACGGGTTCGACCTGGACCCGGCCACGGCCAGCCTCTCGGTCTCGGTGACCACCGGTGCGCTGGCTCTGGCGGTGATCCCGGTGAGCATGCTGTCCGAGCGGTGGGGCCGCTCGCGGGTGATGACGATCTCCGTGTTCGGCGCCGCGCTGCTGGGCGTACTGGCCGCGTTCGCCCCGGACTTCGGCACGCTCGTGGTGCTCCGCGCGGCGCAGGGCGTCGCCCTGGCCGGGTTGCCCGCGACCGCGATGGCCTACCTCGCCGAGGAGGTCGACGGGCCCTCGCTGGGCTCGGCGATGGGGCTGTACGTGGCGGGCAACAGCATCGGCGGCATGGGCGGCCGGTTGGTCACCGGACTGGCCTCGGACCTGGGCGGATGGCGGGTCGCCCTGGTGGCGGTCGGCGTGCTGGCGCTGGGGTCGGCGGTCGCCTTCCGGGTGTTGCTGCCGCCGTCGCGCAACTTCACCCCGTCGGCGATGAGCGCGCGGCAACTCACCGGCGTGCTGCGCGCGCACCTCGCGGACCCGGTGCTGCGTCGGTTGTACCTGCTCGGCATGGTGTTCATGGCGGCGTTCGGCACCGTCTACAACTACCTCGGCTACCGGTTGCTCGCCGAGCCGTTCGGGCTGCCGCAGACGGTGGTCGGCGCGATCTTCGTGATCTACCTGGCGGGTACGTTCAGTTCGGCCGCCTCGGGCCGGCTGGTCGGGCGGATCGGGCACCGTGCGACGTTGTGGGCCGCGGCGGCGATCACGGCCGCGGGCGCGCTGCTGACCCTCCCGGACAACCTGGCGCTGGTCGTGGTCGGCCTGATCGTGCTCACCGCGGGCTTCTTCGCGGGCCATTCGGCGGCCAGTTCGGCGGTCGGCCTGCGGGTCACCGAGGGCCGCGCGCAGGCGTCCGCGCTGTACCTGGCGGCCTACTACCTCGGGGCGAGCGCCGGCGGCCCGATCGGCGGCGTCGCCTTCCACGGCCGGGGCTGGGCGGGTGCGGTGGTGCTCGTGCTGGTGCTGATGGCCGCGGCCGGCGTGGTGGCCCACGGCCTCCACGGCCGGGTGGCCGGCGCACCGGCGCCCGCACCGATCCGGCGGCACCCCCGCGCACACGTGCGCTCGACCGCCTGAGCAGCGTGCCCCGGTCGGCCGGGGGCCTCGATCGGGCCCCGGCCGGCCTTGGCATGCTGAGCCCATGGACGAGCGGCACAACCCGGTCCCGGGCCCCCACCCGGGCGACCGCGACGACTTCGGCCGGGTGTACCGCCCGCACACCGTGCGCGCGGGTTGCGCGCTGCTCGGCTGCCTGCTGGTGGTCCTGGCCTCGGCCGTGCTGATCACCGCACTGATGTGGCGGACCCTGTGACGAGTGCGACGGTGCGCCCTCGGGTCGACGCGATCGCACGTCCGCGCGGGTGGGCGGCCGGCTCGTGCCCGTTCAGTAGCCCAGGGCCGCCTTGCGCTCGGCCGCAGTGACCCTGGCCCGCTCGATCTCGTTGATGTGCGTCTCCGTCCATTCGCGCAGCGCGCGGATCGGCTCACCCAGGCTGCGCCCGAGTTCGGTGAGTTCGTAGTCCACCCGAGGCGGGATGGTCGGGGTCACCGTGCGCAGCACGAAGCCGTCCGCCTCCAGGCCGCGCAGGGTCTGGGTGAGCATCTTCTGCGACACGCCCTCGATCCGGCGGCTCAGGTCCGTGTACCGCATCGTGCCGTCCCGCAGCGCGTCCACGATCAGCACCGTCCACTTGCCGGCGATGTGGTCCAGGACCTGACGCGTCGCGCACTTGGCGCTGTAGACATCGGCGGGAAGGCCGATCGATTCGACAATGGTCACCATTCGAGGAGAGTAGCGCACCAATTAGTGCCTACTTCCCACTGGAGAGTGACTCTCCCAAAATTGTGGCCATGAGCAACGACACGTCGATCCGCACCGCCTCGGTCGCCGAGGCCATCCGCACCCGCCGCACCGTCCGCCACTACCGCCCCGAGGCGATCCCGGCCGACACCCTCCGGACTCTGCTCGAACTCGCCATCGAGGCCCCCACGAGCTGGAACCTTCAGGACCGCTCGATCGTGGTGGTCACCGACGACGTGGGCCGCGCGGGCCTGATCGAGGCCACCGGTGGTCAGCCGCAGACCCGGGAGGCGCCCGTATTGCTGGTCTTCGTCGCCGAGCCGCAGGCGTGGCGCGACGAGCATGCCGACGTGTACGAGCAGGCGCTCCGCAACGGGGCCTGGAACGACGCGTTCGTCACCATGTTCGCGGCGGCGTCGCAGGAGTTCCAGCAGGACCTGGCCGCGCGTGGGATGTTGCGCGAGTACGCGGTCAAGGACGCGATGATCGCCGCCACGTACGTCATGCTCGCGGCCGGCGAACTGGGCCTGGCCACGTCGCCGATGAACGGCTGGGACGAGGCCCTGGTCAAGCAGGCGATCGGCATCGGGGATCGCGACGACCTGGCGATAGCGCTGATCGTCGCGGTCGGCCGACCGGCCGAGGACCGGCGTCACCCCGGGCGCCGGGCGCTGGAGCGCAACGTGTTCCACGGCCGCTACGGCGTGCCGCGGCCGTGAGTTCGACCCGATATCCCGCGGCGACCGGTGTGCCGCGTTCGGTGGCCGCGAGGATGCCGGCCAGAGACGATCGGGCGTCCTGGAGTCCGGTGATCCGTGCGTCGATTCCGTCCGGTGCGTCGCGCGGGTAGCCGATCACGCACGGGTCGAAATCCGCTCCGGGGCCCTCGACGCAGGGCAGCAGACCGGCACACACCATCTACGGCTCGCTCCGCCCCAGGCCGCACCGCGCCGCCGAACTCAAGGCGCTGCTTTCGGCCCTGGTCGAGCCGACCCGCGCGGAGCCCGGCTCGCTCCGGTACCACCTGCACGAGGAGGCCGACGGCACGCTGTTCCCGTACGAGGTCCGGCGCTCCGCGGAGGACCTCGAACCGCACATGCGCGAGTTCGTGTCCACCTTCCTCGAACACCGGATGGACTGGCTCGAACGCGACCCGGACGCCCACGAGGGCACCATGTTCGGCCCGTACCCCGTGGAATAGGCCGACCGCCGATCCACCCGTGCACACGACGAGGCCCTCGCCTCCCGGTCGGGAGTCGAGGGCCTCGGTGCGTGGGTCGGGCCGTCAGGCCGTCGGGCCGATCCGGTCGATCAGGATCGGGGTGGGCTCGAAGGCGGTGCCGGCCGGGGCGATGGTGACCGCGTCGGCCAGGATCTCGCTCGCGTAGCCGAAGCGCTCCGGGGTGTCGGTGTGCAGGGTCATCAGCGGCTGCCCGGCGGTGACGATGTCGCCCGGCTTGGCGTGCAGTTCGACGCCCGCGCCGGCCTGGACCTGCTCCTCCTTGCGGGCCCGGCCCGCGCCCAGGCGCCAGGCCGAGACGCCGACCGCGTACGCGTCCACCCGGGTCAGCACACCGGACAACGACGCCGTGACCACCTGGGTCTCGCGCGCCACCGGCAACTTCGCGTCCGGGTCGCCGCCCTGGGCCTGGATCATCCGGCGCCACACGTCCATCGCCGAGCCGTCGCGCAGCGCGTCCGCCGGGTCGATCCGGGTCTGACCGGCCGCCGCGAGCATCTCGCGCGCGAGCGCGATGGTCAGCTCGACCACGTCCGCCGGGCCGCCGCCCGCGAGCACCTCGACCGACTCGCGGACCTCCAGCGCGTTGCCCGCCGTCAGCCCCAGCGGCGTGGACATGTCGGTCAGCAGCGCGACCGTCTTGACCCCGTGGTCCACGCCCAACCGGACCATGGTGCGGGCCAGTTCGCGCGCGTTGGCCAGGTCCTTCATGAACGCGCCGGAGCCGACCTTGACGTCGAGCACCAGCGCGCCGGTGCCCTCGGCGATCTTCTTGCTCATGATCGAGCTGGCGATCAGGGGTATCGCCTCGACCGTGCCGGTCACATCGCGCAGTGCGTACAACTTCTTGTCCGCCGGCGCGAGGCCGTCGCCCGCCGCGCAGATCACCGCACCGACGTCCTCGAGTACGCGCATCATCGCGTCGTTGGACAGCGCCGCCTGCCACCCGGGGATGGCCTCCAGCTTGTCCAGCGTGCCGCCGGTGTGGCCCAGGCCGCGGCCCGAGAGTTGCGGGACGGCCACGCCGCACGCGGCGACCAGCGGCGCGAGCGGCAGGGTGATCTTGTCGCCCACGCCACCGGTCGAGTGCTTGTCCGCGGTCGGCCGGGACAGCGTCGAGAAGTCCATCCGCTCACCCGACGCTATCATCGCGTCGGTCCAGCGGTTGATCTCGGCCGCGGTCATGCCGTTGAGCAGGATGGCCATCGCGAGCGCGGACATCTGCTCGTCCGCGACCGCGCCGCGCGTGTACGCATCGACCACCCAGTCGATCTGAGCCGCCGTCAGTTCACCGCGGTCCCGCTTCGTACGGATGACCGAAATCGCGTCCATGCTGTCCGTTCTCTCTTGGCCGCCGCGGCGACCGGTTCGGGTCACGAGCAATTGCTAGCGAAGGTCGCCGGGCCCGAAGGCCTCCGGCAGGATCTCCCGCAACGGCCGTACCCCGTGCTTGGTTTCCAGCAACATCTCGGCGCCGCCGTGCTCCCACAGCAGTTGTCGGCAGCGCCCGCACGGCATCAGTACCGCGCCCTCGCCGTCCACGCAGCAAAAGGCCACGAGCCGGCCGCCTCCGCTCGCGTGCAGCGCGGACACCAGGCCGCACTCCGCGCACAGCGTGAGGCCGTACGACGCGTTCTCCACGTTGCACCCGGACACGATCCGGCCGTCGTCCACCAGCGCCGAGGCGCCGACCGGATACTTCGAGTACGGCGCGTACGCCCCCCGCATCGCCGCCGTCGCCGCGTCCCGCAGCGCCGGCCAATCGATCTCCGACACGCCCGTCAGCCCTTCGTGTAAGGCTTGTTGGCCGCCGCCGGCGCGCGCACCTTGCCGACCAGACCGGCCACCGCGAAGATCGTCACGACGTACGGCATCATCTGCAGGAACTGGCTCGGGATCGAGGTGTTCAGCGGCTGCAGCGACGTGGCCAGCGCACTGGTGAAGCCGAACAGCAGCGCCGCGGCCACCGCGCCCAGCGGACGCCAGCGCCCGAAGATGACCGCCGCGAGCGCGATGTAGCCCGCGCCCGAGGTCATGTCCTTCGAGAAGGTGCCCACCGTGCCGATGGTCAGGAACGCGCCGCCGATGCCGGCGATCGCGCCCGCCATGATCACGTTGCGGTACCGGGTCGCGTTGACCTTGATGCCGACCGTGTCCGCCGCCGTCGGGTGCTCGCCCACCGCGCGGGCCCGCAGGCCCCAGCGGGTGTGGAACAGGCCGAGGTGCACGATCACGATCAGCGCGTACATCAGGTACACGATGATGTTCACGTCGAACAGGACCGGGCCGATCACCGGGATGTCCGCGAGCCCCGGAATCCGGATGTTCTCGAACACGCCCGGGTTGTTGTAGCCCTCGGGGTCCTTTTGCAACAGCTGCGTGTACAGGAAGCCGGTGATGCCGGTGACCAGCAGGTTGATCACCACACCCAGGACGACCTGCTCGACCAGGTAGCGCACCGCGAAGACCGCGAGCAGCCCGCCGATCAGCGCGCCCGCGACCATGCCCGCGGCCAGCCCCGCCCACAACGACCCGGTGATCGAGCCGGTGAGCGCGGCGGCGAACGCGCCGAACAGGAACTGACCGTCGATGGCGATGTTGACCACGCCCGAGCGCTCACCGATCACACCCGCGAGCGCGCCGAGCACCAGCGGTACGGCGGCCAGCAGGGTGTTCTGCAGGGCGCCCGCGAAGGACATCTGCTTGCCCGCGACCGCCCACACCAGGAACGCGATCACGAACGCGATCAGGAACAGCGCGATGCTCAGCCGGATCGCCAGGCGCGACCGGTCCAGCACGATCCGCAGCACGCCCGCGACCATGCACAGCACCGACATCGCGATCGCGACGGCCCGCGCGGGCAGCGACAGGTCGCCGACCTCGGTGGTGTCCCGGTTGGGCACGGTCATCCCGAAGACCGCGTCGACGCCGCTCTTGGTGCCGAAACCGAACGCCCACAACGCGTACAGCCCGACCAGGATGAAGCCGATGCCCGTGATCAGGGCCTTCTTGCGGGCCGCGGCCCGCACCACGTCGGCGGCCTCGCCGGTGGGGTTCACCGGGGCCTCCACGTCGGGGGCGATCACGGTGTCCGCCACCTGCGTGCCTCCTTCAGGGTTCCGCTCGGTCATGACTGGACCCCCACGGTCTCCTTGGCGGCCAACGGCCCGCCCTCGGCACCCTTGCGGGCACCGCGCAGCCGGAAGATCGAACGCACCAGCGGCGGCGCCGCGACGAACAGCACGATCACGGCCTGGATGACGATGACGATGTCGACCGACACGTTCGCGGACGCCTGCATCACCGAACCGCCCGCTCGCAGCGCGCCGAACAGCAGTGCGGCCAGCACGGTGCCCAGCGGCTTGGTGCGGCCGAGCAGGGCCACGGTGATCGCGTCGAAGCCGATGCCGGCGTCGATGCTCGGGGTCAGCGTGTGCGCCGGGTTGGTCGAACTCATCACCTGCGAGACACCGGCGAGGCCGGCCATCGCACCGGCGATCACCATGGCCAGGATCTGCGCCCGGGCCACGCTCATGCCCGCCGTACGCGCCGCGTCCGGGTTGGAGCCCACCGCGCGCAGTTCGAAGCCGAGCGTGGAGCGGTTGAGCAACCACCAGTAGATCCCGGCCGCGAGCAGCGCCAGGATTATGCCGAAGTGGATCCGCAGGTTGTCGCCGAACAGGTTCGGCAGCACCGCGTTCTCGTGCGCGTCCTTGCCGATCGGCTGCGCCTGGCCGCCGCGGCGGAAGGTGTCGGTGGTCAACAACCAGCCGAGCATGAGCACCGCGATGTGGTTGAGCATGATCGTCACGATCACCTCGTGCGCGCCGTAGCGAGCCTTGAGGAAACCGGCGATGCCCGCGTACAGACCGCCGCCGATCACGCCGGCCAGGATCACGAAGACGAGGTGGATCACCGGCGGCAGATCGACGACGAACCCTATCCACGACGCGAACACCGCGCCGGCGATGATCTGGCCCTGGGCACCGATGTTGAACAGCCCGGTGCGGAACGCGATCGAGACCGCGAGACCGCCGAAGATCAGCGGCGTGGCCTGGGTGATGGTCTCCGAGATCGGCCGGAAGATGTCCTCGATCGACCCCTCGGAGAAGCTGTCCGGGTTCACGATCGAACCCTTGAACATCGCCGTGTAGGCGTCCGAGACCAGCGTCCAGGAGCTGGACAGCGCCTCGCCCGGGGCGGCGAAGAAGTACTTGTACTCGTCGAGCACGTCCTGGTCCGCGAGGATCATCAGGACGCCGCCGACGACCAGCGCGAGCACGATCGCCAGGAAGGTCACCACGGCCGAGTTGCCGGTGATGATCGCGTCGAGCATGGCTCGACCGAGCGAGGGCTTGGCGGGCGTCGAGGCGCTCGCCCCGGCCGGCTCGGTCGTCTTGGTCGGGGCCGGCTTCGCCTTGCTCGGCTCACCTGGCGTGCTCTTGTTGTCCTCGGTCACGCTGGGTCCTCCTCCCCCGGGGTTGCGTCGCTCTCGTTGGTCGCGGTCGGTGCGGCCGGCTCGGTCCCGGTCGCGTCCGGTTCGGCGGCGGGTGCCGGCTCGGCCGGATCCCTGCTCGGGATCACGCCGGCCATCAGCAGACCCAGGTCGCCCCGAGAGGTGGTGGGCGGCACGATGTCGACGATCCGACCCCGGTACATCACCGCGATCCGGTCGGCCAGCGCGACCACTTCGTCCAACTCGGTGGACACGATGATCACCGGGGTGCCGACGTCGCGCTCGGCCACGATCCGCTTGTGGATGAACTCCATCGCGCCCACGTCCACCCCTCGGGTGGGCTGCGAGGCAATGAACAGCCGCAGCGGGCGCGAGAGTTCGCGCGCCACGACGACCTTTTGCTGATTGCCGCCGGATAGGGTGCCGGCCGGCGACTCGATGGTCTGCGTGCGGATGTCGAATTCCTCGACCCGCTGCCGCGCGTTGTCGCGCACCGCACCCGGGTTGATCGATCCGCGCCGCCCGAACGGCGCCTGCGTGACCATGTCCAGGACCAGGTTCTCGGCCACGGTGAAGTCGCCGACGATGCCGTCGTGCTGACGGTCCTCGGGCACGAAGCCCACGCCGGAGTTGAGGATCTGCCGCGGGCTCCTGCCCGCGAGGTCCTGTCCGTCCAGGCTGATCTTCCCGGCGGCGGGCGCGCGCAGGCCCAGGATGGCCTGGGTCAGCTCGCTCTGCCCGTTGCCGTCCACGCCCGCGATGCCCAGGATCTCGCCCTCGCGCAGGCGCAGGTCGACCCGGTCCACCACGGCCTGGCCGTTGCCGTCGAGCACGGTCAGGTCCTCGATCGCCAGCCGGACCTCGCCCGGCTGTGCCCGGTCCTTGTCGACCACCAGCTTGACCGGCCGGCCGACCATCAGCGACGCGAGTTCCTTCTCCGAGGAGGCCGGATCCGCGGTGCCGACCACCTTGCCGCGCCGGATCACGGTGATCCGGTCGGCGACGGCCTTGACCTCTTTGAGCTTGTGCGTGATGAACACGATGGAGTGGCCGGACGCGCGCAGCGCGCGCATCACCCGGAACAGTTCCTCGGTCTCCTGCGGAGTGAGCACCGCGGTGGGCTCGTCGAGGATCAGCACCTTGGCGTCGCGCACCAGTGCCTTGAGGATCTCCACCCGCTGTTGCAGACCGACGGGGAGGTCCTCGACCAGCATGTCCGGGTCGACCTTGAGGCCGTACTCGTCGACGAGGTCGAGCACCTTCTTGCGGGCCCGACGGCGGTCCAGCCAGCCCAGCGACCTGGTCTCCTCGTGGCCGAGCATCACGTTCTCGGCGACGGTGAAGACCGGGACCAGCATGAAGTGTTGGTGGACCATGCCAATGCCCGCGTCGATCGCGTCACCGGCGGTCCGGAACTTGCGGGGGGTGCCGTCGACGACGATCTCGCCCTCGCTGGGCTCGTAGAGCCCGTAGAGCACGTTCATCAGAGTCGACTTGCCGGCACCGTTCTCACCGAGAAGGCAGTGGATCTCCCCCGGCTCGACGGTCAGGTCGATGTGGTCGTTGGCGACCAGCGACCCGAACCGTTTCGTGATTCCGCGCAGTTCGAGCTTCAACGCGGAGACCTCCTCGGCTACGCCCCCCGCAAGGGGCCGCTACGGGTTCGACCCGGGTCCCCGCGGGGCCCGGGCGGTACGGACACGGGCGCCGTGGAATCTGCTTCCACGGCGCCCGATCGTTTGGGTCAGCTCTTCGGCTGGTTCTTCGAGGTGATCTTGATCTTGCCGCTGACGATGTCGGCCTTGACCGTGTTCAGCTCGGCCTTCAGGTCGGCGGGGACCTTCGAGTCGAAGTCGTGGAACGGCGCCAGGCCGACCCCGTTGTTGGCCAGCGTGCCGATGGTGGCCTTGGTGGTGAACTGGTTGTTCGCCGCGGCCTTGACCGCGTTGAACACCTGGCCCTTGATGTCCTTGGTCACCGTCGACAGGAACACCGACTTGTACTGCGAGGCGCTCTCGTAACCGTCCTGGTCGACCCAGATGATGCTGGCCTTGCCGCCGCTCTTCTGCGCGGCGGACGCCGCGCCCAGACCGGTCTGGCCGGCGACCGGCATGATCACGTCGGCGCCCTGGGCGATGAAGTCGTTGGTGATCCGCTCGCCGTCGGCCGGCGAGTCGAACTTGCCCGCGAGCGAGCCGTCACCCTTGACGTCGTCCCAACCGATGACCTGGACGTTCTTGCCCTTGGTCTGGTTGTAGTACCTGACACCCTGGACGTAGCCGTCCATGAACACGGTGACCGGCGGGATCGGCAGCGCGCCGAAGGTGGCGACCTTGCCGCTCTTGGAGTAGCCCGCGGCGAGGTAACCACCGAGGAAGCCGGCCTCGGCCGTGTTGAACTGCAGACCCTGCACGTTCGGCTCGATGCTGGACGAGTCGACGATCGCGAACTTCTGGTCCTTGTGCGTGGACGCGGCGGCCTTGGTCGCGTCGGCCATCAGGCCGCCGACCGCGATGATCAGGCCGCACTTGTCGTTCACGAGGCTGTTGAGGTTCGGAACGTAGTCGTTCTCGGTCTTCGAGGTGATGTACTTCACGTCCACGCCGAGCTCCGACTTGGCCTGCTGCAGGCCCGCCCACGAGGAGGCGTTGAAGGAGCGGTCGTCGATGCCACCGGTGTCCGTCACCATGCAGGCCTTGAAGTCGATCTTGGCGGCCTGCGACCCACCCGGGGTGGCACTGGTGCCCGAATTCGACTTCTTGTCGTCGTCCTTGGGCTTGCTACCGCACGCGGCGGTGGCAGTAAGGGCGAGAGTGACGCCGACCGCAGCTGCGGTCACCTTGGATACCCGGCGCACGGGTGTCTCCTTCCGATGAGCGCCCCTTCGGGCGCTGCTCCCAGATGCAGACTCTGACGCGCTTGGTTCCCTGGTAAACGCGCGTAGACCTGCTAGCCGTCGGAGAGCATACCTAGTAAAAGAATATGAGCGACAAAATCCGTGAATCGCCACCGCAACACGCCCCGTTAGCCCGGCTGTGTGGCCGGAGCCGAGACGGGTCGGCGCGGAACCGGGCAGTCCGCGACATGACAAGACGGAAAAGACCCGGTGCCGCACGAGATCGAACGGCACCGGGTCGGAACATTACAGACTTACGAACGTGGGAGGAACGGGGACCGGGGTCGTGGTGGTTAACAGTTCCGCATACGTCCCATCTCGGTGCTCCCGCCCGCACGGCGCGCGCCGGGCCCGACCGGGGTCAGCGAACGGGCCGCAGCGCCAGCCCGACGAACAATTCGACGCCGATCCCGATCGCCCGCTCGTCGACGTCGAACGTCCCCTGGTGCAAGTCGTATACGGGGTCCCCGACGGGTCGCACACCGAGCCGGGTGAGCTCGCCGGGGACCTGGTCCAGGAACCACGAGAAGTCCTCGCCGCCCAGGCTCTGCTCGGTACCCTCGACCGCACTCGCGCCCAGCACGCCGGTCGCGACCGTGCGCATCGCGGCGACCGCGTCCGGGTCGTTGACCACCGGCGGCACACCCCGGTGGTGTTCGAGCTCCCACTTGGCGCCGTAGGTCGAGGCGATCGAGTCCACCAGCTCGTGCATCAGATCCGGAGCCAGCCGCCACGCCTCCAGGTCCAGGCAGCGCAGCGTGCCCTCCAACTCACCGGACTGCGGGATCACGTTCGGCGCGGAGCCGGACTGGATCCGTCCCCACACCAGGCTGGCGCCCGAGCGCGGGTCGATCCGCCGGGAGAACGCCGAGGGCAGCTCCGAGGCGAGCTTGGCCAGCGCGGTGACCAGGTCGGTGGTGCGATGCGGACGGGCGGTGTGGCCGCCGGCCCCGTTGAGCGTGATCACCACCCGGTCGCAGGCCGAGGTGATCGCGCCGGCGGTCAGCCCGACCCGGCCGACCTCGACCTTGGGGTCGCAGTGGATCGCGTGGATCTCCGCGACGCCCGCCAGGCCCCCGGCCTTGATCACATCCAGCGCGCCGCCGGGCAGCTTCTCCTCGGCGGGCTGGAAGATCAGCCGGACCGGCCGCGTCAGCAGCCCTTCACGGGCGAATTCGGCCAGCACCAGCGCCGTGCCCAGCACGATCGAGGTGTGCACGTCGTGGCCGCACGCGTGCGCCCGGCCGGGCACCGTCGAGCGGTAGGGCACATCCTTGACGTCGTCCACCGGCAGCGCGTCGATGTCGCCGCGGAAGGCGATCAGGTCGTCCGCGACGGCCCGGCCGGCGGGTGACGCCCGCTCGGGTCTGATGTCGCACACCAGGCCCGTCCCGGGCAGTAGCCGCGGGCGCAGGCCCGCGCGCACCAGCCGTTCCCGGATGAGCCCGGTGGTACGGAACTCCTCCCGACCCAGCTCTGGGTGCATGTGCAGGTCGCGCCGGAAGGCGACCAGCTCGTCGGCGAAAGCCGCGGCTTTGGCGGCGGCCTGGGCGGGGAGGGATTCGCTCACCCACGCAAGACTACGTTGCATCGGTCTTCGCGACGTGGTAGGGAGCGAATTACCCCCGTTCGGGTGAGAAAAAAGCCTCCCGCCGGCGCATGCGCTACGGCCGGTAGGGGTATGCCTGTATGCCCGTTCCCGCAATGGCCGACTTCCGTGCGCTCGACCCCGTATCAACCAAGCGCCCGATTGATCAGGACTGCCCTTGCCGCCCATGGAACGCGTCCAGGATGCGAGACGCGGCAAGCGTCGCGGTGAGATTGCCGTCCCGGACGTCGCGTTCGAGGTCGGGCACGATAGCCCGCACCGCGGGGTGCCCGCGCAGCTCCGCCAGGAGCGAGTCGTGCACCGTCGCCCACGTCCAGTCGACCTGCTGTCGGCGCCGGAGCTCGGCCAACTCGCCGGTCGCCTCCAGGGTCTGCCGGTGCTTGAGGATGGTGTCCCAGACCTCGTCCAGGCCCTCGCCGGACAGGCCGGAGCAGGTCAGCACCGGCGTCGTCCACGACTCGCCCGCCCGGCGCATCAGCCGCAGCGCGCCCGCCAGTTCGCGGGCCGCCCGGCGGGCCGCGAGGGCGTACTCGCCGTCCGCCTTGTTCACCGCGACCACGTCGGCCAGCTCCAGGACACCCTTCTTGATGCCCTGGAGCTGGTCGCCGGTGCGCGCCAGGGTCAGGAACAGGAAGCAGTCGACCATGTTCGCCACGGTGGTCTCGGACTGGCCCACGCCGACCGTCTCCACCAGCACCACGTCGTGGCCGGCCGCCTCCATCAACACGATCGACTCGCGGGTGGCCCGCGCCACGCCGCCCAGGGTGCCGGCGGTCGGCGAGGGGCGCACGAAGGCGTTGTCGTCCACGGCGAGCCGACCCATCCGGGTCTTGTCGCCCAGGATGCTGCCGCCGTGCCGGGAGGAGGACGGGTCCACCGCGAGCACCGCCACCCGATGCCCCTCGCCGGTCAGCCGGGTGCCCAGCGTCTCGATGAAGGTGGACTTGCCCACACCGGGCACGCCGGTGATGCCCACCCGGTGGGCACCGCCGGCGTGCGGCAGCAGCTTGACCAGCAATTCCTGCGCGAGGTCGCGGTGGTCGGCCCGGGTGGACTCCACCAGCGTGACCGCCCGGGCCAGGATCGTCCGGTTGCCCGCGAGCACGCCTTCGGCGTACGCGCCGACATCGATCACGCGTGCCATCAGTCGACCGGCAGCTCGTGGTCCAACTGCTTGTACAGGCCCTTGAGCAGGTCCACTGCGGCATCCGCGATCACCGTGCCGGGCGGGAAGACCGCCGTGGCGCCCATGTCGAGCAGCGGCTGCACGTCGGCGGGCGGGATCACCCCACCGACCACGACCATGATCTCCTGCGCGTCCAGCGCCGCGAGTTCCTGGCGCAGCGCCGGGACCAGCGTGAGGTGACCGGCCGCGAGCGAGGACACGCCGACCACGTGCACGTCCGCCTCGACCGCCTGCCGGGCCACCTCGCCCGGCGTCTGGAACAGCGCGCCCACGTCCACGTCGAAGCCGAGGTCGGCAAAGGCGGTGGCGATCACCTTCTGGCCCCGGTCGTGGCCGTCCTGGCCCATCTTGGCCACCAGTATCCGCGGCCGGCGACCCTCCAGCTCCTCGAACCGGGCGACCAGCGAGCGGGCCGTCTCCACGTTCGGCGACATGCCCACCTCTTCCCGGTAGACCCCGGTCAGCGTCCGGATCTGCGCCTGGTGACGCCCGTACGCCGACTCCAGCGCGTCGGAGATCTCGCCGACGGTGGCCTTGGCCCGGGCGGCGTCCACGGCGAGTGCCAGCAGGTTGTGCTCCAGGTCGCGCGGCCGGGTGCCCTCGACGTCGGCCTGCGCCGCACCGGACAGCGCGGCCAGCGCCCGACGCACCGCGTCGTCGTCGCGCTCCTCGCGCAGCCTGCGCAGCTTGTCCAACTGGCCCTCGCGGACCGCCTTGTTGTCGATCTTGAGCACGTCTATCGCCTCGTCGCTGGCGACCAGGTACTTGTTCACGCCGATCACCGACTGCCGGCCCGAGTCGATCCGGGCCTGGGTCCGCGCCGCCGCCTCCTCGATCCGCAGCTTGGGCAGGCCCTCGGCGATCGCCGACGCCATGCCGCCGGCCCGCTCGGCCTCGGCGATGTGCTCGCGGGCGCGCACCGCGAGGTCGTGGGTGAGCCGCTCGATGTAGGCCGAGCCACCCCACGGGTCGATCACGTCGCAGGTACCCGACTCCTGCTGGAGCAGCAGCTGGGTGTTGCGCGCGATCCGGGCGGAGAAGTCGGTCGGCAGCGCGAGCGCCTCATCCAGCGCGTTGGTGTGCAGCGACTGGGTGTGCCCCTGGGTCGAGGCCATCGCCTCCAGGCAGGTGCGCACCACGTTGTTGAACACGTCCTGCGCGGTCAGCGACCAGCCCGAGGTCTGCGAGTGCGTGCGCAGCGAGAAGGACTTGGGGTTCTTGGCACCGAACGACTTCACGATGTCGGCCCACAGCAGGCGCGCGGCGCGCAGCTTGGCGACCTCCATGAAGAAGTTCATCCCGATCGCCCAGAAGAACGACAGGCGCGGTGCGAACGCGTCGATGTCCAGGCCCGCCTCGACCCCGGCGCGCAGGTACTCGATGCCGTCCGCGAGCGTGTACGCCAGCTCCAGGTCGGCCGTGGCCCCGGCCTCCTGGATGTGGTAGCCGGAGATCGAGATCGAGTTGAACTTCGGCATCTTCTGCGAGGTGTACGCGAAGATGTCGGAGATGATCGACATCGAGGGCTTGGGCGGATAGATGTAGGTGTTGCGGACCATGAACTCCTTGAGGACGTCGTTTTGGATCGTCCCCGTCAGGTGTTCCGGTGCCACCCCCTGCTCCTCCGCCGCGACGATGTAGAGCGCGAGCACGGGCAGCACCGCGCCGTTCATCGTCATCGAGACGGACATCCGGTCCAGCGGGATGCCGTCGAAGAGCTGACGCATGTCGTAGATCGAGTCGATCGCGACACCCGCCATGCCCACGTCGCCGGTCACCCGCGGGTGATCCGAGTCGTAGCCGCGGTGCGTGGCCAGGTCGAACGCGATCGACAGGCCCTTCTGGCCGGCCGCCAGATTGCGCCGGTAGAACGCGTTCGACTCCTCCGCGGTGGAAAAGCCCGCGTACTGGCGGATCGTCCACGGCTGGTTGACGTACATCGTCGGGTACGGCCCGCGCAGGAACGGCGTGATGCCCGGGTAGGTGCCCAGGAAGTCGAGCCCCTCCAGGTCCTCCTCGGTGTACAGAGCCTTGAGCGGGATGCCCTCGGGGGTGTCGTGCGTCAGCGCGTCCGCGTCCTTGCCGGTCTCCTCGCGCACGGCGTCCCGCCACGCGTCGAGGTCACCGGACGCGGGCGCGTCGAGCTCGACCTGGGTGAAGTCGGGAATGCTCATTTCGCCCCCTCCGGGGAATCCGCCGCGGTCTCGTAGGTGGCGTGCAGGACGGCGAGCGCGTCGCACCCGGTGTACACGTACCCGTCCAGGTCGGCTCCGTGCCCCTTTTGGCCCGCGAGCAGGATCCGGCGGGCGCCGGCTTCGCGCAGCGCGGCGGCGACCGGTGCCGCCAGGGTCGCGTACAACTTCTCCGAGGAGGTCAGCACGACGGTCGCCGGCCGGCCGGCCGCCGTCCACCGGTCCAGGATCTGCTCGACCGCGCCCTCGTCCGTCGCGGTGATGCCCGCTTCGACGGTGGCGATGCCGCCGGCGGCGAACAGGTTGGCGGCGAAGCCGGCCCGCGCGGTGTACTGCGCGAGCGGGCCCAGTGTGGCCAGGAACACGCTCGGGCGCGCACCGGAGGCGGCGAGCAGCGCGTCCGAGCGGTCGCGCAGCGACTCGTACGCCTCGGCGTAGCGCACCCGGGGCAACCCGGCGGCGGAGACCGGGACGTCGGGCGCGGGTTCGCGCACGACGGGCACCTCGGTCAGGTTGGGGAACTCGCTGACGCCGGTGATCGGGTCGGTGCGGTCGGCGATGTCCTTGTCCCGCTCGGCCCGCACCTCGGCCAGCTGCCCGGCGAGCCATCCGGAGTCGAGCGCGGCGACGATTCCGCCGCGCCGCTCGATCTCCTGGAAGAACGCCCAACCGGTGCGCGCGAGGTCGTCGGTGAGCTGTTCGACGAACCACGAGCCGCCGGCCGGGTCGATCACCTGCGCCAGGTGCGACTCCTCCAGGAGCAGCGCCTGCGTGTTGCGGGCGATCCGCCGGGAGAACGGGTCGGACAGGCCGATCGCGGCGTCGAAGGCGCGCACGGTGACCGCGTCGGCACCGCCGACACCGGCCGCGAAGGAGGCGACCGTGGTGCGCAGCATGTTGACCCACGGATCACGCCGGGTGGTCATCGCCCACGAGGTCAGCGCGTGCTGGCGCTGGGCACCGGCCGTGGCGGAGGCACCGGACGCCTGGGCGACGCGGGCCCACAACCGGCGGGCCGCGCGCAGCTTGGCGATGGTCGGGAACTGCTCGGCGGTGGCCGCGAAGCGGAACTCGAGCAGCCCCAGCGCGGTGTCCACGTCGAGTCCGGCGTCGGTCAGCGCGCGCAGGTACGCGACGCCGGCGGCGGTGGTCGCGCCCAGTTCCTGGCCCTCCGAGCCACCCGCCTCGTGGTACGGCTGCCCGTCCACGGCGATGGCCTGCAGGCCCGGGAACTCCGCGTGCACCCGGGCCGCGAGCTCGGCGGCGGCGGCCACGTCGGCGCCCGCCCCGGTGCGCGCGTGGTGCGAGATCGGGTCGGCGCCCACGTTGCCGCGCAGTTCGCCCGGGGCGACGCCGCTCGCGCGGAAGACGGCGAGCAGCGCGTCGGCGGCCGAAACGAAGTCGGCACCCGTGGTCAGGGCCACCGGCGCCAGGTCAAGCAGCACACCGGCGAGCGCGCGGGCCAGGTCGACCGGCGCCAGCGCGCCGTCACCCACCTGCAGGAAGACGGAGGTGACCCCGTTCTCCAGATCGGCGAGCACGCTCTCGTTGGCCCGGGCCGGGTCGGAGTCGGCGTGCAACTGGCGCACGTCCCAACCGTCCGCCGCGTGTCCGGCCGCGCGTGAGCCCCGGACGAACGGGCTCAGCCCGGGAACGCCCGGCCGGGCGGCCGCCTCCGTGTACAGCGGGGACAGCTCGATGCCGTCGTAGGTAGTGGTCGCCAGCAGGTCTTCGGGGCGCTCGGGCGCGTCGTTCTCGCCCAGCACCTTCGATTTGCGGAGCACGCCGGCCACGAGGCGCTGCCATTGTTCCCGCGTGGGCTGCGGGAACTGGCTCGCGAAGGTGGATCCGGTAGACGTGCCGCCATCGACAGTAGCCTCCGTCATGGGTCGCATCGTAGGGACCGACGGGGCGGATGAATACGCACTCCCGATGTGATGCCGGCCCTACCGGCCGGTCACCTCTGTGATCCGGGCCTCCGCGCTTGCCTCGAACTTTCGTCCGCAAGCGTGGCGCTTTCACCCGTACGAGTGCTGACGGGGCGTCAGCAATTCGTGACCCGTGACGTCCGGCTCACCCGGATGGTTCCACCGCGTCGTGCGGAATGGATCACATCGCGCGCCCTGCCACAAGGGGCCCCCTCATCGATGGCTACCATGGCCGGGGCCGGGCGACCGATACCCGGCCGGGCCGACCGACAACCAGAGGGTCCGACACGGAATGCGGACACCCTCCCAGCCGGCCGCGTCCCCACCTGTACCGCACCCGGAGGGTAGTTTCCGTGCCGGCTGGAACGCTCTACCGCGGCCGGGAAGGCATGTGGTCCTGGGTGGCTCATCGAGTCACCGGCGTCCTCATCTTCTTCTTCCTGTTCGCGCACGTCCTCGACACCGCACTCGTTCGCGTATCTCCCGAGGCGTACGACCAGACGATCGACATCTACAAGAACCCGTTCGTCAACCTGCTCGAGTACGGGCTCGTCGCGGCCATCCTGTTCCACGCACTCAATGGTCTGCGGATCATCGCGGTGGACTTCTGGGAGAAGGGCCCGCGCTACCAGAAGCACATGCTGTGGACCGTCCTGGCCGTCTGGCTGATCCTGATGGCCGCCAGCCTGCCGCGGATCCTGGAGCACACGATCAAGACCATCTTCGGGAGCTGACGTGTCTGCAACGATTGAGAACGCGCCCAAGATCCACGGCGGCGGTCCGTCGATCGAAAGCCCCCGCAGCAAGCGTTCGCCCCGTTCGACCAAGACCAACTTCGAGCTCTACGGCTGGCTGTTCATGCGGCTGTCGGGCATCCTGCTGGTCGTTCTGGTCCTGGGCCACCTGCTCATTCAGCTCGTACTCGACGGCGGGGTCAGCCGGATCGGCTTCGCGTTCGTCGCGGGCCGCTGGTCCTCGCCGTTCTGGCAGTCGTGGGACCTCATCATGCTGTGGCTCGCCGAACTGCACGGTGTCAACGGTCTGCGCACGATCATCAACGACTACGCGGAGCGGGACCAGACCCGGTTCTGGCTCAAGGCGCTGCTCTACACGTCCGCGCTGATCGTGCTTTTCCTGGGGACCCTGGTGATCTTCACCTTCGACCCGAACATCGGCAGCTGACCAGTACCCGAGGACTGAACGAGCATCATGCAGACCCACAAGTACGACACCGTCATCGTCGGCGCGGGCGGCGCCGGCATGCGCGCGGCCCTGGAGTCGAGCAAGCGCAGCCGTACCGCCGTACTGACCAAGCTGTACCCCACGCGTTCGCACACCGGCGCCGCGCAGGGTGGCATGTGCGCCGCCCTCGCGAACGTCGAGGAGGACAACTGGGAGTGGCACACGTTCGACACGGTCAAGGGTGGTGACTACCTCACCGACCAGGACGCCGCGGAGATCATGTGCAAGGAGGCGATCGACGCCGTCCTGGACCTGGAGAAGATGGGCCTCCCCTTCTCCCGGACCCCCGAGGGCCGGATCGACCAGCGCCGCTTCGGCGGACACACCCGCGACCACGGCAAGGCGGCCGTGCGCCGCTCCTGCTACGCGGCGGACCGCACCGGCCACATGATCCTGCAGACGCTGTTCCAGAACTGCGTCAAGCAGAACGTCGAGTTCTACAACGAGTTCTACGTGCTCGACCTGCTCCTGGCCGAGGACGAGGCGGGCAACAAGACCACCTCGGGCGTCGTCGCGTACGAGCTGGCCACCGGCGAGATCCACGTCTTCCAGGCCAAGTCGGTGATCTTCGCGACCGGCGGCTTCGGCAAGGTCTTCAAGACCACCTCGAACGCGCACACCCTCACCGGCGACGGCATGGGCATCGCCTGGCGCCGGGGGCTGCCGCTGGAGGACATGGAGTTCTACCAGTTCCACCCGACCGGTCTCGCGGGCCTGGGCATCCTGCTCACCGAGGGCGCCCGCGGCGAGGGCGGCATCCTGCGCAACGCCGACGGCGAGCGCTTCATGGAGCGCTACGCGCCGACCATCAAGGACCTCGCGCCGCGTGACATCGTCGCGCGCTCGATGGTCCTGGAGGTGCTCGAAGGCCGCGGCGCGGGCCCGAACAAGGACTACGTCTACCTCGACCTGACCCACCTGCCGGCGGAGCAGATCGAGGAGAAGCTGCCCGACATCACCGAGTTCGCGCGCACCTACCTGGGCGTCGAGCCGACCACCGAGCTGGTCCCGGTGTACCCCACCGCGCACTACGCGATGGGCGGCATCCCGACCAACGTCGAGGCCGAGGTGCTCTCGGACAACACCACGGTGGTGCCCGGTCTGTACGCGGCCGGCGAGGTCGCCTGCGTCTCCGTGCACGGCTCCAACCGCCTGGGCACCAACTCGCTGCTCGACATCAACGTGTTCGGTCGGCGCGCCGGCATCGCCGCCGCCGAGTACGCCACGTCGCACGACTTCGTCGAGTTGCCGGAGGCCCCCGAGGCCACCGTGGTCGAGATGATCGAGCGGCTGCGCGACAGCGCGGGCACCGAGCGGGTCGGCGCGATCCGCGCCGAGATGCAGGAGACGATGGACGCCAACGCGGGCGTCTACCGCACCGAGGAGACGCTGAAGCAGGCGCTCTCCGACATCAAGGGCCTGCAGAAGCGCTACCTGGACGTCTCCATCCAGGACAAGGGCAAGCGGTACAACACCGACCTGCTGGAGGCGATCGAGCTGGGCTTCCTGCTCGACCTCGCCGAGGTCCTGGTGGTCGGCGCGCAGAACCGCAAGGAGTCCCGCGGCGGGCACGCCCGCGAGGACTTCCAGGCGCGCGACGACGAGAACTACATGAAGCACACGATGGCCTACCGCGAGGTCGACGCGAAGGGCGAGCACTCGATCCGCCTGGGCTACAAGCCGGTCGTGGTCACCCGCTACCAGCCGATGGAGCGTAAGTACTGATGACTGCCGTAGTGGAAGAGACCGCGCCCGGCAAGGGGCACGGAGCCACGGCCGCCGAGCGTGACCACACCCTGATCACGATCACCCTGCGGATCCGCCGGTTCAACCCGGAGACCGACGCGGAGCCGTACTGGCAGGACTTCAAGGTCGAGGCCGACCCGACCGAGCGCATCCTGACCGCGATGATGAAGATCAAGGCGGAGCAGGACGGTTCGCTGACCTTCCGGCGCTCGTGCGCGCACGGGATCTGCGGCTCGGACGCGATGCGGATCAACGGCCGCAACCGGCTGGCCTGCAAGACCCTGGTCAAGGACTTGGACATGGCCAAGCCGATCACGGTCGAGGCGATCAAGGGTCTGAAGCTGGAGAAGGACCTCGTCGTCGACATGGATCCGTTCATGCAGGCGTACAAGGACGTGATGCCGTTCCTGATCACGTCCGGCAACGAGCCGACGCGCGAGCGACTGCAGTCGCCGGAGGATCGCGAGCGTTTCGACGACACCACCAAGTGCATCCTGTGCGCGGCGTGCACCACGTCGTGCCCGGTGTTCTGGAGCGACGGGCAGTACTTCGGCCCGGCCGCGATCGTCAACGCGCACCGGTTCATCTTCGACTCGCGGGACGAGGGCGCCGAGGAGCGCCTGGAGATCCTCAACGAGAAGGAGGGCGTGTGGCGCTGCCGCACGACCTTCAACTGCACCGAGGCGTGCCCGCGTGGCATCGAGGTCACCAAGGCGATCCAGGAAGTGAAGCGCGCGCTGATCTTCCGCCGCGTGTGATCGATTGACGCGAGGAGGGCCCGGAACCGATCGGTTCCGGGCCCTCGTGCGTTTCGGCTATCGTCCTTCGGCCTCGCGCACCCGGTCGCCGTGGCGCAGGGTCGCGGCGCGCAGCGCGGTCTCGGCGTCGACGCCTTGGCGGGCGGCCAGTTCGGTGACGGCGAGCAGCAGGTCGCCGATCGCCTCGGGGCCGGCGTAGTCGTCGTCCTCGAAGGCCGTCGGCAGCGCGGGTGTGGGCACGGTCAAGCCCGCTTTGGCGGTACGGGACAAGTACTTCGCCGCCAACGCCAGCGCCGGTTGGCTCAGTGCCACTCCGTCCAGCGCCGAGTCCCGGTCGCTCTTCTCCGCCGCCTTGAGCGTGTCCCAGTTGGCCTCGACCGCCTCCGGGGTGTCCGCCTCCACGTCGGCGAACACGTGTGGGTGACGGCTGATCAGCTTGTCCACGATGCCGCCGGCCACGTCGTCGATCGAGAACGGGTCGGCCTCGTCCTCCTCGGCCACCCGGGCGTGGAAGAACACCTGCATCAGCACGTCGCCGAGTTCCTCGCGCAGGTGCTCCCGGTCCCCCGAGTCGATCGCGTCGACCAGCTCGTAGGTCTCCTCGACCAGGTACCGCGCGAGCGACTCGTGGGTCTGCTTCGCGTCCCACGGGCAACCGCCGGGCGAGCGCAGCCGGTCCATCACCGCGACCAGGTCGAGCAGTCGCGCACCCGGCAGGTCCCACGCGCCGGGCAGCAGTTCGATCTCCGGGATCGGCTCGGCGTCCTCGCCGCCCGCCGCGACCTGCGCGAGCGCCGAACCCAGGCCCGGGTCGTCGTCGGTGGCCGCGAGCCACACCACCAAGCCGGTCCGGGCCCGCTCCAACAACCGGCGGGCAAGCGCGCGCGGGCCCGCGTCGAGGTCGACGATCTCGACTTCGACGCCCGCCTCGCGCAGGTACGGCAGCTGCGGGTGGTCGGCGTCCGCGGTCAGCACGCACCCGGTCGGCGTGCCGGCCGCTTCGCGCAGCGTGTGCCACGCGGGCCAGCTCAACAGACCGGGTGCGACCCGATGGGTACCGGCGAGCAGGACGAGACGGGCGGGCGGCGCGGAAGCAGGCGAGTCACTCACCCGGCCAGCCTACGGTCCGGGTCAGGTGCCGCTCTCCGCGCCGGACGGGACCTCCACGAGGCCGGGCGCGGCGGGCTGGGTACCCGCGGCGAGCCACGAGTACGCGGCGGGCGTCGTGCCCAGCTTCGCCGAGTCCCAGGTGCCGTACCGCGGGTTCACGGTGATCTTCATCGAGCTCGCCACGTCGCTCAGGTAGCCGTTCAGCTGGGTCTGGGCCTCGGCCGAGTCGAGCTGGATCCCGCGCGCCCTGGCGATCTCCGGCTTGAGCGCCTCGGTGCGCACGAACTCGTCCACCTCGCCGGGCAGCACCCCCGTCTGCAGCAGCCGGACCTGGAGCGCCTCCGGGCTGCCGAACCTCTTCTCCAGGGTGCGCCGGGCCTGGAGCACCTGGGTCGCGCTCAGCGTGACGTGATTGCGCCGGGCCGCCTCGTCGACCACCCGCCGCGAAATGAGCTGTACCAACTCGGCCTGGTTGGCCTCCAGTTGGGCACTCGTGCCGGTCAGCGCCAGGTTGTTGCGGGAGAACGCCTGCTCAAGCCGGTCGACCTTGGCGTTCAGGGTGGAGATCTCGATCCGGTCCCCGCCGACCGTGGCGGCGGCGCCGGCCTTGGACTCCGAGCAGCCGGCGAGCGCGAAACCGGTGACGAGCACCAGACCCAGCGCGGCCACCCGGGCCCGGGCCGCGGATCGCCGCCGGTGGCGCGCGGGATCGACAGGGACGGAACGCGACGTGCGACTCACACGAACTCCCGGTGGCTCGATGGCGCTGTACGGCGGTACGACTGTCGGCCACGGCAGGCGTGCGACCCATGACCAACGATCAAAGATACGGGTGGGCACGCTCGAAGTCCGCACATTCGCCAAGATCATCCGCGCCGGTCGGCGGACCGCCCGGCTCGGTTTCCGGGCCGGGGCACCGCGCCGGCCCGGAAACCGCCGCTACTTCCTCGCCGCGCCGATCGGCTCCAGCAGGATCGCGTCCACCAGGTCGCGCGCCCAGGCCAGCAGCGCGACGTCGCGCAGTGGTTGGCCGCCGATCCGGGCGGTCATCGGCTTGGGCACCAGGATCTGCCGGGTGGCCGTCTTGACCAGGGTCTTCGGGTAGAGCCGCTGGAGCCGCAACTGCTGCGACTCGCGCAGGTCGACCGGTCCGAACCGGACGAAGTTGCCCTGGAGGGTGACGTCGGCCAGACCCGCGCCGCGCACGTGCGCACGGAATCGGGCCACCTCCAGGAGGTTCTCCACCGGCTGCGGCAACGGCCCGTAGCGGTCCACCAGTTCGGCCCGTACCGCGTCGATGTCCGATTCGCAGGTGATCGCCGCGATCCGCCGATACGCCTCCAGCCGCAGCCGTTCGCCGGGCACGTAGTCGTGCGGGACGTGCGCGTCGATGGGCAGCTCGACGCGGATCTCCGAGAGCTCCTCGGCGCCCTCGCCGCCGGCCGCGAGTTCCTTGTACTGGTTGACCGCCTCGCCCACCATGCGCACGTACAGGTCGAAGCCGACACCCGCGATGTGCCCGGACTGCTCGCCGCCCAGCAGGTTGCCCGCGCCGCGGATCTCCAGGTCCTTCATCGCCACGAACATGCCCGCGCCCATCTCGGTGTGCTGGGCGATGGTGGCGAGCCGCTCGTGCGCGGTCTCGGTCAGCGGCTTCTCCGGCGGGTA
The DNA here is from genome assembly GCF_000372745.1 of Embleya scabrispora DSM 41855. Classification (GTDB taxonomy): domain Bacteria; phylum Actinomycetota; class Actinomycetes; order Streptomycetales; family Streptomycetaceae; genus Embleya; species Embleya scabrispora. The sequence continues at coordinate 25,264 of NZ_KB889688.1, forward strand.
CAGGAAGTACGCGTACGCGCGTTCGCGGCCTCGGCCGACCCGGCCGCGCAACTGGTGCAGTTGGGACAGGCCGAAGTTGTCCGCCCGCTCGACGATCAGCGTGTTCGCGTTGGAGATGTCGATGCCGGATTCGACGATCGTGGTGCAGACCAGTACGTCGAACTCCTTCTCCCAGAAGTCCACGACCACCTGTTCGAGCGCGTTCTCGTGCATCTGGCCGTGCGCGATCGCCACCCGGGCCTCGGGCACCAGTTCGCGGATCCGCGCGGCCGCGCGGTCGATCGACTCGACCCGGTTGTGGATGTAGAAGACCTGGCCCTCGCGCAGCAGCTCGCGCCGGATCGCGGCGCCCATCTGCTTCTCCTCGTACGGCCCGACGAAGGTCAGCACCGGGTGCCGCTCCTCGGGCGGCGTGGTGATCGTGGACATCTCACGGATGCCGGTGACCGCCATCTCCAGGGTGCGCGGGATCGGCGTCGCGGACATGGTCAGCACGTCCACGTTCGCGCGCAGCTTCTTCAACTGCTCCTTGTGCTCGACGCCGAAGCGCTGCTCCTCGTCGACGATGACCAGGCCCAGGTCCTTGAACTTCGTATCGGACGAGAACAGCCGGTGGGTGCCGATCACGATGTCGATCGAGCCTTCGCGCAGGCCCTCCAGGACCGCCTTGGCCTCGGTCTCGGTCTGGAACCGGGACAGCGACCTCACCACGACCGGGAACTGCGCGTAGCGCTCGGAGAACGTGGAGAAGTGTTGCTGGACCAGCAGCGTGGTGGGCACCAGGACGGCCACCTGCTTGCCGTCCTGGACCGCCTTGAACGCCGCGCGCACGGCGATCTCGGTCTTGCCGTAGCCGACGTCGCCGCAGATCAGCCGGTCCATCGGGATCGGCTTCTCCATGTCGCCCTTGACCTCCTCGATCGAGGAGAGCTGGTCGGGCGTCTCGACGTAGGGGAAGGCGTCCTCCAGCTCGCGCTGCCACGGGGTGTCCGAGCCGAACGCGTGTCCGGGCGCGGCCATCCGGGCCGAGTAGAGCTTGATCAGGTCGCCGGCGATCTCCTTGATCGCCTTCTTCGCCTTGGCCTTGGTCTTGGCCCAGTCGGCGCCGCCGAGCCGGTGCAGGGACGGGCTCTCGCCGCCGACGTACTTGGTCACCTGTTCCAGCTGGTCCGTGGGCACGAACAGGCGGTCGCCGGGTTGGCCGCGCTTGGCCGGCGCGTACTCCAGGACCAGGTACTCGCGCTGCGCGCCCTGCACGGTGCGCTGGAGCATCTCGACGTAGCGACCGACACCGTGCGACTCGTGCACGACGAAGTCGCCGGGCTTGAGCTGGAGCGGGTCGACCATGTTGCGTCGCCGGCTGGGCAGCCGGCGCATGTCCTTGGTGGAGGTGCGCTGGCCGGAGACGTCCTCCTCGGTGAGCACGAGGGTGCGCAGCGACTCGGAACCGAAGCCGTGGCCGATACAGCCCGTGGTCACGTGCACGATGCCGGTGTCCGGCACCCGGTCCAGGTCGGCGTCCAAGCGGGCGGCCACGCCCTCGCCGGACAACGTCTCGACGAAGCGCGCGGCCGGACCGTGGCCCTCGGTGACCAGCACCACGCGCCAGTCCTCGGCGAGCCGGCCCTTGATCTCGGCCAGCACCCGCTGCGCGTCGCCGCGATACGCCTCGACCTCGACCGCACCGATCTCGGTGCCCGCGTCGTCGGCATCGGCGCTGAACGGGCTGAGCGACCACCACGGCACGCCGATCTCGGCGGCGTGCTCGCGCACGTCCGCCAGGCTCCACAGCGACGCGGCGCCCAGGTCGATCGGGCTCTCCCCACCGCCCGCCGCGGCGGCCCAGGAGGCGTCCAGGAACTCGCGGCTGGTGGCCACCAGGTCCGCCGAGCGGGTGCGCACCCGCTCCGGGTCGCAGACCAGCACGTGGCTCCCGGCCGGCAGCACGTCCAGGAGCAGTTCCATGTCGTCCACCAGGGCTGGTGCGAGCGACTCCATGCCCTCGACCGCGATGCCCTCGGCGATCCGGCCGAGCATCTCGACCAGCCCGGGGTGCTCCACGAGCAGCTCGCGGGCCCGCTCGCGCACCTGGTCGGTGAGCAGCAGTTCACGACAGGGCGGTGCCCACAGGCCGTGCTCGGCGGTTTCCAGGGAGCGCTGGTCGGCGACCTTGAACCAGCGGATCTCCTCGACCTGGTCGCCCCAGAACTCGACCCGGAGCGGGTGCTCCTCGGTCGGCGGGAAGACGTCCAGGATGCCGCCGCGCACCGCGAACTCGCCGCGCTTCTCCACCAGGTCGACCCGGGAGTAGGCGGCGGCCGCGAGCTGCTCGACGACGGTGTCGAGGGCGATCTCCCGACCGGCGGTCAGGGCCACCGGCTCCAGGTCGCCGAGCCCCTTGACCTGGGGCTGGAGCACGCTGCGAATCGGGGCGACGACGACCTTGAGGGTGCCGGTGCCGGAGTCGGCGAGGCCGCCCGTGGTCGGGTGCGCGAGTCTGCGCAGCACCGCGAGTCGGCGCCCGACGGTGTCCGAGCGCGGGGAGAGCCGCTCGTGCGGCAGCGTCTCCCACGAGGGGTATTCCACGACGGAGTCCTCGGGCAGCAGCGACCCGAGCGCGGCCACCAGGTCCTCGCACTCGCGGGTGGTGGCGGTGACCGCGAGCACCGGCCGATCCGCGCGGGCCGCGATGGCGGCCACCACGAACGGGCGCAGTGCCGGTGGTCCGACGAGGTCGAGGGCGGTACCGCGGCCCTCGGACGCGGCCCGCACCGCCTCGGCGACGGCGGGGTCCTGGACGACGATGTCTAGCAGACCGGTCAGACTCATGGGCCGGTTGGATCCTCCGCAACGCGAACGGCCCCGACCTTGGAAAAGGACCGGGGTTCCCCGACAACCCTACGCCCGAAGGGGTCGGTGTGGCCCGCGATGACATCGTGTGACTGTGACCAGTACCGCCCACCTCTCCCTCTTGGCAATGCGACTGTTAGGGGGTCCAATGGCCTGCGAACAGGAATCTGACGGGCCGTCGGATTTTCGACGGGCCGTCGGGAGTCCGGGGCAGCGGCTGGACCAGGGGAGACGACGGACACGATGAGCAGCGCGCAGCAGAAGCTCTACATCGGCGGCGAATGGGTCGAGCCGGAGCGCGGTCACTACGAAGTGATCAACCCGGCGACCGAGGAGGTCGTGGGCCTGGCGCCCGAGGCGTCGGTGGAGCAGGCGAACGCGGCCGCGGCGGCGGCGGCCGAGGCGTTCGGCACCTGGTCGCGGACCACGCCCGAGGAGCGCGCCGGCATCCTGGACCGGGCCGCGGATCTGTTCCTGAAGATGGGCGGCGAGGTGGTTCCGCTCGCCTCCGCCGAGACCGGTGCGACCCTCGCGGTCGCGGGCATGATGCAGTTGGGCACCACGTACTCGCGCTTCAAGCGCTACGCCAAGGGCGCGCTGGAGCCGACCGAGTTCGCGCTCAACCCGCAGGCGACCCCGGAGACGGCGCTGAGCAGGGCGGGCATCTTCGGCGCGCTGGAGGTGCGCCAGCCGGTCGGTGTGGTCACCTGCATCACGTCGTACAACAACCCGCTGGCGAACACCGCGGGCAAGGTCGCGCCGGCCCTGGCGATGGGCAACACCGTCGTGGTCAAGCCCGCGCCGCAGGACCCGCTGGCGGTGTACCGGATGGCCGAGGCGCTGGCGGAGGCCGGGCTGCCCGCCGGCGTGCTGAACATCATCACCGGCTCGGGAGTGGACGTCTCCGAGGCGACGGTGGCCTCGCCGCACGTGGACATGATCAGCTTCACCGGCTCGACGCTGATCGGTTCGCGGATCGCCGAGGTCGCGGGCCGCACGTTCAAGCGCCAGCTGATGGAGCTCGGCGGCAAGGGCGCGTGCATCGTGCTCGACGACGCGGACCTGGACGCGGCCGTGCACGGCATCGGCACGGTGTGGAGTTTCTACGCCGGCCAGATCTGCACCGCGCCGACCCGGGTGATCGCCCAGCGCGGCATCTACGACCGGTTGGTGGAACGGCTCGCGGAGCACGCGCGCGGGCTCAGGGTCGGCAGCCCGCTGGACCCGGCGACCCAGGTCACCCCGGTCATCTCGGCCGTGCAGCGGGGCCGGGTGGAGGCGCTGATCGCCAAGGGCCGCGAGGAGGGCGCCCGGCTGGTGGTCGGCGGCGAGCGTCCCGACTTCGAGAAGGGCTTCTACGTCGCACCCACGCTGTTCGCGGACGCGACCAACGAGATGACCATCGCGCGCGAGGAATTCTTCGGCCCGGTGGTCACCGTGATCCCGTTCGACGGGGACGAGGAGGAGGCGATCCGGCTCGCCAACGACTCGGACTACGGGTTGATCTCCTACGTGTTCGCGGGCGACACCACGCGCGCCTACGGCATCGCGCGCCGGCTGCGCTCGGGCGGTGTCGGGGTGAACACCGTGGGTCGCAACATGGAGGCGCCGTTCGGCGGCTTCAAGCAGTCCGGTGTCGGCCGCGACGGCGGCTCGTACGGGCTGGCCGCCTACAGCGAGATCCAGAGCATCGTCTGGCCCAGCGCCTGACCGGCTCGCGATGACCGCGGACGGCCCCGGGATCCTTCCCCGGGGCCGTTCGCACGTTCGTGTCCGGGACGCCTCGGGTTCGCCGGTTTCCCGCGTGGGGGTGGGGTTGTGGCCATAACCTGATGGGCGGCCCGGGGCGCTCGGTCGCGGGCTCGTCAGGGGGGATCCCGCAGGATGTCACAGCCGCAACGTCTGGTCCGGGCCTGGTCGGTGCGCGCGGGGGCCGCGCGCACGCAGGTGGAAGCCGGGGCGCGGGCGCGACGATGGTTGTGGTTTCGCGAGGCTTTCCCGGACATCGAGCGGCTGCGGGTGGTGGACCTGGGCGGTTCGGCCGAGTTCTGGTGGCACGCCCCGGTGCGGCCCGCGCACGTGCGCGTGGTCGAGAGCGCGGGCAAATCCGCCGAGTCGGCCTCGTGGCTGGTCCATGAGCCGGCCGATCCGCTGGAGTGGTCCGGGAGTTGCGACCTGGTGGTGTGCGACGGGCTGCTCGATCGGTTGGCCGCGCCGACCGCCCGGGCCCGGTTGGCCGATGTCGTGCACGCCTCGGCGGAGCGCTACTGGCTGCGTACCGCCGCCCGGGAGCACCCGCTCGATCCGCAGACCTCGTTGCCCGCGCTGCACCTGATGCCCGGTCACCTGCGGTCGCGGATCGGCGGATCGACGCCCCGGGTGTTTCCGGCCCGGCGTGGCGAGTTGGTCTCGCGCTTTCCCGGGGCGGTGGTGCGCGGCGAGCGGGTGGCCGGGCTCGTGTCGTCGTGGGTGGTGGCCAAGCCACGTGCCGATCACGTGCCCGGCCGCCCCTGACGTTGCATCACCAGCCGCTCGGGGGTGGGCGGTTGCGCGAGGAGGGGGAGTCTCGGATGCGTGTTGTCATCGCCGGTCAGGGTTATGTGGGGCTGCCGCTGGCGGTTCGGGCCGCCCAGGTGGGTCACGAGGTGGTCGGCTACGACGTCGACGAGGGGCGGGTCAAGCGGTTGGCGGCGGGTGAGTCCTACGTCGAGGACATCCCGTCCGCGCACGTGCGGGCGATCCTGGACGCGGGCAGTTACCGCGCCACCGCCGAGCCGCGCGATCTGGGCGGCTTCGACATCGCGGTGATCACCGTGCCCACGCCGCTGCGCGAGGGCGTCCCGGACCTGAGCTACATCGAGGAGTGCGCGAGCACGCTGGCCCGATATCTGCGGCCCGGCGCGTGCGTGGTGCTCGAATCGACCACCTATCCGGGCACCACCGAGGAGTTGGTCGGTCCGATCCTGGCGGAGGGCTCGGGCCTGACCGTGGGTCGCGACTTCCACCTGGGCTACAGCCCGGAGCGGATCGACCCGGGCAACCCCACCTGGAACCTGGTCAACACGCCGAAAGTGGTCTCCGGGGTGGACGCCGCCTCGCTGGCGGTCGTGGAGGACTTCTACGGTTCGTTGATCGACCGCGTCGTGCCGGTCTCCTCGCCGAAGGAGGCCGAGTTGGTCAAGTTGATCGAGAACACCTTCCGGCACGTGAACATCGCGCTCGTCAACGAGGTCGCGATGTTCGCCCACGACCTGGGCATCGACGTGTGGGAGGCGATCGACGCGTGCTCGACCAAGCCGTTCGGCTTCCTGCGCTTCACCCCGGGGCCGGGGGTCGGCGGGCACTGCCTGCCGATCGACCCGTCGTACCTGTCCTGGCGGGTGCAGCGGGCGCTCGGCCAGAGCTTTCGTTTCGTGGAGTTGGCCAACGACGTCAACAACCACATGCCGGACTACGTGATTCGCCGACTCACCGCCGCGTTCAACACCCGGCGTCGATCGGTCAACGGCTCCCGGGTGTTGCTGGTGGGACTCGCCTACAAGAAGAACACCGGCGACGCTCGGGAGTCGCCGTCCACGCACGTGGCCCGGTTGTTGCTGAACCTGGGCGCGGAGGTCACCGCCGTCGACCCGCACGTGGACCTCGCGCAGGTCGTGGACGCCCGGTTGCGGCGGGTGGAGTTGACCGCGGCGACGGTGGCCGCCGCGGACGCGGTGGTGCTGCTCGTGGATCACGACGACGTCGATCTGGATCTGCTGCGTGCCGCCGACTATGTGCTCGACTGCCGACGGGTACTCGGCGCGGGCCCCAACATCGAGGTGCTGTAGGGCCGTTCCGGCCCGTCGGGCGCCCGGTGGTCGTGGATGTCGATCACCGGGCGCGGCTTCGCCCCGCGCCCGCTCGTGCCTGGTCGAACGTTGCTCGGACCTGCTCGGACCCACTCGTCTTCGGGCGGCCGTGACCCGTCGACTACCTGTACTCGATGATCTTCGTCTTGTGCCCGGTGGCCTTGGTGTGCGCCTTGGCCGCCACCTGCGCCGCGTCCTTCGACCGGTACCGCTGGCGGGCGCCGTCGGTCTTCGACGGACAACCGTTCTCCTGGCAGATCCATCCCCAGGTGCTCATGGACAACCTCCAGCCATCGCAGGCGCCACTCCCGTCCCGGTCGGGAACACGAATGACTCGGACGGCCACACCGCAGCACCTGCAGCCGCCGCGTGGCCGACACTCGGCACGCCATGACACGCTCGTGACGGAACCCGGACGTTTCGGAGAAAAACGTTTTCCTTTTGAATGCCTAACGCGTCGCAACCGACATACAAAGGATGCAATATCGCGATCAATTATCTTATCTAACAAATAGGGCGAACGAGTGACGCAGGCTCCCTCGCAGGAGTGACGGCCCATCAGACGAGCAGGGCGGCTGCCGACGTGGCGCGGGACGCGATGTCAACGCCGCGAGTTCGCACGCGTGTCTTGAGCGATCGGCGGCGACTGTCACCGATCCGGGACATCGGGGCCGGCCGGCTCGACCCGCAGCGGCACGGTGCCGCCCGCTACGCACTCGCCCGTGTCCAGGCGCCACTTCCAGTGGTGGCGCGGACACTCCAGCACACCGGCCGCGATGTCCGCGTGCGACAGGTCCTCGCCGGCGTGCGGACAAAATCGCTGCATCCGCACCCCGCACCGCCGAATCGACTCGCCGTGCGCGGCCGATTCGCGTTCGCGGACCATCTGCATGGTCTGCGCCGGGTGTTCGCCGTAGCGCAGCAGACTCATCAGGGTCAGGTCGAACACGTCCGGATCGCGGGCCAGGCCCAGGCGCATGGACAGCAACGCCTCCTCCCACCCCACCGCACCGTCCACGATCGCGCGCAACACCCGCTGCGGGACCTCGATCGTGTAGGCGGGGTCGACCGGTTCCTCCTCGAACACGATGTCACCCGCGATCCGGCCCAGCCGCACCGACCAGGAACCGCCGTCCGAGGTCAGCCGTACGTCCTTGCGCCAGTCGCCCAGAAAGCGCTTGTTCCAGCTCTGCAACCGGGCCAGGTAGGCGTCCAGTTCGGCCGGGGCGACCGGCTCGAACTCCCGTTCCGCATAGGCCCGCCACTCGGCCTCACGGCGGTCCCGATAGGCGCTCAGGTACGCGTCGGTGCGCCAGTGCGCCACCGGGCCCGAGGGTGCGCCGAGGTCGTCGCCCGGTGCGGCCTCGATCACCCGCACCCGCGGACAGGCCGCGGCGAAGTCGTCGGCGAACGCGTCCCACAGCGGGAAGATCGTCTCGTCCCGATCGTTGTACCGGGCGAGTTCCGGATCCAGGAACACCGGCGGACCCGCCGACGGCAGGTAGGCGCGCGCACCGGTCAGTCGGACCTTGCGCACCAGCGTGTCGAACAGGTCCGAGCGCACCTCGGCGGTCTTCTTGCGCTGGGTCTCCTCCGGATACGCATATGCGTTCGGGTACCACATCGCACCGGAGAACTGCGCGGACAACAGGTCGATGTCACCCGGGAGTTCGCCGAGCGGGGTGTTGCAGTCGTTGAGGTCCAGGAAGCGGTAGCCGTCCAGGTCGACGAGCAGGCCGCTGTCCTCCTTGTGGCTGGTGTCCAGCAGCATGGTCAGGGTCAGCCCCGGCGCGGGCGTGAACGACTCGCGATGGCCGAGCACCACCTGCTCGTGAAAGCCCAGCGCGCTCATCCGCTTGACCAGCGACCTGGACCGATACCGGGGCAACACCACGGTGATGTCCCGGTCGAGTTGCTCCAGTACGCGTTCGTCGAAGTGGTCCTCGTGCAGGTGTGAGAGATAGAGCAGGTCGTATCGGCCGGCCAGCACCTCGGGCAACAACTCGCGATTGTCCGGGAACGGGAACCACGCGCCGAGGAAGGCGGGATGGAACCACGGGTCGATCAGCAGCGAGACGCCCGCGTGGGCGACCACGAAGCCCGCGTGGCCGAGATGGCGGATCGTGCCGGGCGCCGGCAGGCACGCCGGTCCGTCGTCGGGCCCGGGGCTCACAGCCGGCTCAGCGCTCCCGCGAGCACCTCCACGACGCGCTCCTGCTGCGACGCGGTCAGCTGCGGGTACAGCGGCAACGTCAGGATCTGTTCGGCGGCCCGCTCGGCCACCGGGAAGTCGCCTCGCGCGTAGCCCAGTTCGGCGAAGGCCGGTTGCAGGTGCACCGGCACGGGATAGTGCACGCCGGCACCGACGCCGGCCTCGTTCAGCAACGCGAGCACCTTGTCCCGCTCGGGCACCCGGACCGCGTACAGGTGCCACACGTGCTCGTTGCCCGGCGCGGTGCCCGGCACCCGCACCTCCTGAACGCCGGCGAGCAGCGCGTCGTAGCGGGCCGCCGCCGCCCGCCGCCGGACGTTCCAGTCGGCGAGTCGGCGCAGCTTGGCGCGCAGCACCACGGCCTGGATGGTGTCCAGGCGTGAGTTGAAGCCCAGGCGCGTGTGCACGTACTTGCGCGACGACCCGTGGTCGCGCATCTCGCGCACCGCCGAGGCGTAGTCCTCGTCGCCGGTCACCACCGCGCCGCCGTCGCCGTACGCGCCCAGGTTCTTGCCCGGGTAGAAGCTGGTCGCCGCGATGGCCTCCGGCCCCCACGCGCCGGGGCCGATGCCGTCCTGGGTCGCGCCCTGGCACTGCGCGGCGTCCTCGACCAGGGACACCCCGCGCGCCTGCGCCAGCGCCCGCAGCGCGCCCATCGGGGCCAGCTGCCCGTTCAGGTGTACCGGCACCACGGCGCGGGCCTCGACCGGGCCGTTCAGCGCCTCGGCGGCCCGCTGCGGGTCCAGCAGGAGGAACTCGTCGTCCACGTCCGCGAACACCGGCCGCGCGCCCGCTCGGACGGCCGCCTCGGCGGTCGCCACGAACGTGTTCGCGGGCATCACCACACCCGCGCCCGCGCCCACCCCCAGCACCCGCAGCGCCAGTTCCACGGCGTCCGTACCGTTGGCCACCCCGACGCAGTGCGCGACGCCGGTGAATTGGGCGTACTCGGCCTCGAAGCCCGCGACGTCGGGGCCGCCGACGAACGCGCACGTGGCCAGCACCCGGGCGATGCCGGCCTCGACCTCGCCGGCCACCTCGGCATGCGCGGCGGCCAGGTCCACCAACGGAATCCGGTCCAGGTCAGCACTCATCCGCATCTCCCCCTCGTGGTATCCCGACAGTGGCGGGGGTCGGCGCCGACCGCAGCCGGCGGGCCGGCACCCCCGCCCACACCTCGGCCGGCGGCACATCCCGCGTCACGACCGAGCCCATCCCCACCAGCGACCGGGCACCGATGGTGCGTCGCTCGCGCACCAGCGCACCGGCTCCCAGGTACGCCTCCCGGCCCACCGTCACCGCGCCCGCCAGCCGCACTCCCGCGGCCAGCGTGGCGAAGTCGCCCACGTCGTCGTCGTGGGTCAGCACCACCTGCGGCATGGTGTGCGCGTGCGCTCCCACCCGGACCGAGGTGGTCAACACCGTCTGCGCCATCAGCACCGCGCCCGGACCGACCTCGCACGTACGCGGAACCACCGCGCTCACGTGCACGAGCGTGGCCCAGCGGGTGTCCGGCAGGCCCAACCGGGCCACCACCCGCGAGCGACTCCACCAGTTCGTCGGACTCCCGACGCACACCACCACCAGCGCGTCCGGCCACTTGTGCACCGCGTCCGCACCGCCGAGCACCGGGAAGCCGTCCACCTCGGTGTGCCATCGGGCCGGATCCTCGTCCAGGAAACCGAGCAGCCGCCATCCCGAACTCCCGCGCGGCGCACGAAAATCCGGTATGGCCGCGGCAACCTCCCGGGCGAACCCGCCGGCGCCGACCAACAGCAGATCGCGAAAGGACACTAGACCGCCGCCCGGACGCCGGCCGCGGCCCGCACCGCGGCGACCACCCGGTCCTGCTGTGCCTCGGTCAAATCGTGGAACAGCGGCAGGATCAGCGAGTCCCGGGTCAGCCGCTCGGTGGCGGGCAGCGGCACGTGTTCGACGTCGGCATAGGCCGGTTCCAGATGCGCGGCCATGATCCCGCGCCGCGCCGAGATGCCCGCCCGGGCCAGTTCCCCGAGCAGGTCGTCGCGCGACATCGGGAAGTCCTCGGGCAGCAGCACCCAGAACGCCTGATAGTTGGTCAGCCCGTGGGCCGGATCGGCCGCCGTCTCCAACCCGGCCACCCCGGCGAGCAACTCACGGTATCGAGCCGCCAGTTCTCGACGCCTGGCGACCATCGCGGGCAGCCGGCCCAACTGCACCAGGCCGACCGCCGCCTGGATGTCGGTCATCCGGTAGTTGAAGCCGAGTTCGTCGTAGCTCTCCACCACCGGCGCACCGCCCGCGCGATCCGCCGCGTCCCGATCGGCCGCGCTCACGCTCATCCCGTGCTCGCGCAACCGGCGCAGCCGCGGTGCCGCGCTCTCGCGCGCGAGCGTGAGCATGCCGCCCTCGCCGGTGGTCAGCAGTTTGCGCGGGTGGAAGGAGAACGTCGCGGACATCGCCCCGGCGCCCACCGGACGACCCCGGTACGTCGAGCCCGCCGCGCACGCCGCGTCCTCCACCACCACGATGCCGCGGGCGTCCACCAGCGCCCGCACACCGTCCAGGTCGGCCGGAATGCCGCCCTGGTCGACCAGGATCACCGCGCGCGTCGCGGCGGTGAGCACCGGCTCGATCGTCTGCGGACTCAGGTTCCCGGTGGCGAGCTCGACATCGGCGAACACCGGGCGCGCGCCCACGTAGCGCACCGCGTTGGCGGTGGCCACGAAGGACAGCGACGGCACCACGACCTCGTCACCCGGCCCCACACCGGCGTTGATCAGTGCCAGATGCAGCGCCGTGGTGCACGAGGACACGGCGATCGCCGCGGGCACCTCGACATACTCCGCGAACGCCCGCTCGAAGGCGGCCACCCGAGGTCCCTGGGCCACCCACCCGGAGCGCACCGCGTCCGCCGCGGCAACGGCCTCCTCCTCGCCCATCCAGGGCCGCATCACCGGAATTCGTTCCATGCTCATCGTGCCTTCCCCCAGTCCGGTCGCCCGCCCATACCCGTCCCGCCCGCGTCCGCCCCGCACCCGGTACCCACCGAACCCCCTCGGTGCCCCGATCGGCTCAGACCGCGTCCCGCCACCACGCCACCAGTCGGCGCAGCCCCTCGTCGATGTCCACCTCCGCGGTGAAGCCCAACTCCCTCGCGGCCTTGGTGGTATCGGCCAGTCGCCGGGTCACCCCACCGCTCGCGCGCGCCGGGCCGTACTCGATGCCCAGCCCGTCCGCGCCCATCACCGCCAGCAGCCGCTCGGCCAGTCCGCGCAGCGAAGTCTCGCTCCCGGACGCGATGTTGAACACTTCTCCGGCGGCATCGGCTTGCGCGGCAAGGAGGTTGGCACGTGCGATGTCCTCGGTGTACACGAAGTCCATGGTCTGCAGGCCGTCGCCGAAGATCAACGGGGGTTCCCCCTTGCCGATCCGCTCCATCCAGCGGATCAGCACCTCGGTGTACAGGCCGTGCACGTCCATCCGCGGGCCGTAGACGTTGAAGTAGCGCAGCGCCACGTAGTCCAGGCCGTACATCGCCCGGAAGCTGCGCAGCAGGCCCTCGTTGAACAGCTTGGCCGCGCCGTAGAGCGTGTCGTTGTCGTACGGGTGGTGCAGCTCGGTGGTCGGGAACTGTTCGGCGAGCCCGTAGACCGACGCCGAGGAGGAGGTGACCACCTTGCGCACGTCGGCGGCGACCGCCGCCTCCATGACGTCGTAGGTGCCGTCCACGAGCACCTCCAGCGCGAGCCGGGGTTCCTCCACGCACTGCGTGATCCGGATCGCGGCGAGGTGGAAGAGCACATCGGCGCCCGGCATCAGCCGGGCCAGCAGCGGCCGGTCGCGGATGTCGCCGTCGACCAGCTCGACCCGCTCGTCGGTCAGCGCCGCGGCCAGGTTGCCCCGGTGCCCGCGGGTCAGGTTGTCCAGGACGACCACCCGCGCGGCCCCGGCGGCGAGCAGCCGGTCGACGATCGTGGACCCGATGGTCCCCGCGCCGCCGGTGACCACACAGCGCGAACCGGCGATCTCGACACCCATCAGAGTTCTCCCACCGCGACGGTGGCGCCGCCCAGGTCCAGGCTGCGCGAGGCGGCCTCCAACAGTTCCAGTACCCGCAGACCCGCGCGACCGTCGGTCAGCGCCGGCCGGGACGTGCCGATCGCGTCGGCGAACTCGGCCATCACCGCGCGCAGCGCCTCCCGCTCGGGCAGCGCGGGCGAGACCACGTCGCCCACCCGGTAGGAGATCAGCTTCTCCCGCCGCGCCTCCCGGCTGAGCGCGGCGTCCTCGGCGAGGTCGATGCCCTTGTCGTGCACCTGGAGTCGGGCCGCGGGATTGGTGTCGTCCCACACCAGGGTGCGCCGGGAGCCGCCGATGATGGTGGTGCGCACCTTGGTCGGCGAGAGCCAGTTCACATGCACGTGTGCGATGGCCTCGTTGCTCAGCCGCAACACCAGGTAGGCCAGGCAGGCCCGGCCGGTGCCGAGCGGGTCCGCGCCGTGGGCCGCCACCGACACCGGGCGCACCCCGGGCGGCAGGATGAAGTCCAGGATGGACAGATCGTGCGGCGCGAGGTCCCACAACACGTCCACGTCCGGCTGGACCAGGCCCAGGTTGATCCGTACCGAGTCGAAGAAGCGGATGTCGCCCAGCTCGCCGCCGTGGATCAGCTCGCGGATGTACCGGACCACCGGCATGTAGCAGAACGTGTGATCGCACATCAGCGTCAGCCCGTTGCGCTCGGCCAGTTCGACCAGCTTGACCGCGTCCGCGTGCTCGGCCGTGATCGGCTTCTCGACCAGGACGTGCTTGCCCGCCTCCAGCGCCGCCGCGACCAGCTCGAAGTGCGTCGCGGCCGGCGTCGCGATCGCCACGGCGTGCACCGCGGGGTCGGCGAGCACCTCCTGATAGGACGTGCTCACCCGGACGGTGCTGTAATCCCCCAGCACCGCACGGGCCCGCGCCTCGTCGAGATCACACAGCCATTCCAGCCGCAGAGCCGGTGTGGCCTGCGCGTTGCGCACCAGATTGGGGCCCCAGTAGCCGGCCCCTATGACGGCGAGCCCGATGGCTCGCCCAGACCCGGAATTCGACATGACGGATCGTCAACTCCCCTTGCAACCCCCCGGCCGCGCGGGCCCAGCCGCCGCACGGCACCCCCACTCGAACGAAGCTAGCGTCCGATCCGCTCCGCCGCGGGCCAACCGGGAAATCCGCGGGTCGGACCGAACTGCAAAGATCTTTCCGGGAGTCCCGGTTACACGGGTCGCCGAGACGTTTGGCACGCTGTTGCACGCACAGTCACGATCCGGGCGCCGGCATGATCGATCCGTCGACACAAGCCGCGTCGACCGAAGCAGCACATGAACGAGAAGGGAACGCCACGTGGCCGCGGGTACTCCGACGACGACACTGGCGAAGGAACGTACGGCGGAAGTGGATCCGGAACTCGAACCGGCGGGTCCCGACCCGCGCGAGAGGGGTGCGCCCGGGGGCACCCGCGAGAGCATCCTCCCGGCCGTGGCGGCCGCGCTGTTCATCGGCAAGCGCATCCGCACCCGGGCCGGTGCCAAGGGCGACACCGTGCCGACGGCGCATCCGCTGGTCCGGGACTTCCTGATGGCCCTCCCGGTCGAGGCACGCGAGCGCTGGCGGGGCCGCTGCCCCGAGGTCGAGCTGGTGTCCGAGCACCTTTTCGAGGCCGAGGCGGCGCGCACCAAGCGGGCGGCCCGGCGGCCGTTCACCGTGCAGGAGGCACGACGCTCGCTCAAGGGGGCCAAGCTGACCCTGCGCCGGATCCGCGAGGACGGCGACCCACGACACGACACGTATCAACCGCCGTGTCGATCCTGCGCACCGATGCTCGAACACTTCGGCGTCGCGCCGACGGAAAGCGGCTGACGTGTCCCGCTTCTCCACCGACGTGGTGCACGAACTCAAGCGGGCCGGCTGGACCGTGGGTCGACGCCGGCTGGCCCAGGCCGAGGCGTGGGCCCGGCAGATCAGCGACCACGAGTCGCCCGACGGGCACCGGCACAGCGTGTTCCCGGCGGCGCTGGTGGCCTGGGCCGAGTTCGGCACGCTGCACTTCGCCATCGGCGGCGCGGGCAAGGACGTGCTCCGCCGACCCTTCACCATCGACCCCACCCGAGGGCTGCACCTGCCGCGCACGCTCACCGACGTGGGCCGCGCGCTGGGCACCCCGCTGGCCCCGCTGGGCGACGAGGACGACGGCAGCAGCTATCTGGCGATCGACCCGAGCGGCCGGGTGTTCGGCCTGGACCACACCGGCGAGTGGTTCATCGGCTCGTCGATGGACACCGCGATCAGCACGCTGGTCCTGGGGCTGGCGCCGGTGCGCATCCGCGACAACGGGCGCTGGTAGCCGCCCGGATACGGCCGAGGGCGGGTCTCCCCGGGGAGCCCGCCCTCACTCGTGCATCCCGTACAAGACGGTCGGGTTTCGGGTGTTCCGACCGCCGTCGGTCAGGTGTTGAAGGTGTTCTGCGCGCGCTCCAGACCCTCGCGAACCAGCGCCTCGCACGCGTCGGCCGCACGATCCACCTCGAACGCGAGTTCCTTGCGCTCGGTCGCGGAGAAGTCCTTGAGCACGAACGCGGCGACGTCCATCCGCCCGGGCGGGCGACCGATGCCGAACCGCACCCGCAGGTAGTCGGGTCCGAGCGACCTGGTGATCGACTTCAGGCCGTTGTGCCCGTTGTCGCCGCCACCGCGCTTGAGCCGCAGCACGCCGAAGTCGACGTCCAACTCGTCGTGGACCGCGATGATGTTCGCGACCGGGATCTTGTAGAAGTCGCGCAGCGCGGTCACCGGACCGCCGGACAGGTTCATGAACGACATCGGCTTGGCCAGCACCACCCGGTGCGGGCCGATCCGGGTCTCCACCACCTGAGCGCGCGACTTGTGCGCCTTGAACTTCGAACGATCCCGCTCGGCGAGCAGATCGACGACCATGAACCCGACGTTGTGGCGATTCCCGGCGTACTCGGGCCCGGGATTGCCGAGGCCCACGACCAACCACGGACTGTTCTCCGTGCCGGCGTGGGCCTGCGACTCACTCATGATGTTGTTGTCCCCGCGTTCGTCCTACGACAACGGACCCGATCAGGCCTCGTCGGCCGTGGTCTCCTCGGCGGTCGGCTCCGGAGCCGACGGGGTGAGGATGTGCAGGATGACCGCTTCGGGGTCGCCCGCGAGCGCGGTGCCCTTCGGCAGCTTGATGTCCTTGGCGTGCACCGAGGCGCCCGGCTCCAGGCCGGTCACGTCGATCTCGATGGTCTCGGGAAGCGCGGTCGCCTCGGCCTCGACGGGGAGCGCCGGGACGACGGTCTCGAGCAGGCCGCCCGGGGCGATCTCGCCGACCGTGCTGACCGGAACCTCGACCGTGACCGTCTCGCCCTTCTGGACGATCAGGAGGTCGACGTGCTCCAGGTGACGCTTGATCGGGTGGCGCTGTACGTCCTTGGGCAGGGCGAGCTGCGCCTTGCCGTCGATGTCCAGCGAGAACAGGACGTTGGGGGTCTTGAGCGCGAGCATGAGCTCGTGGCCCGGAAGCGCAAGGTGGAGCGGAGCGGAGCCGTGACCGTAGAGGACGGCCGGCACCTTACCCGCGCGACGGGCGCGACGGGCGGCACCCTTGCCGAACTCGGAACGCGGCTCGGCGACGATACGGACCTCGGACACGACGGGTACTCCTCGAACGACGCGATGGCGGATGGCGGGGCGGGGTCCCCATGGTGCGGATCGACTGCGGACGGTGATGGCCGGAGTCGGTTCGTAGGTGCCCGAGTGGCACCGGGTCCCCTGCAAAAGCCTTGGAGGAGTACACGACACACAACTACCGCGTCGATCACGGAGCAAGTAGCGCGCATCCCTCGCCGGGCAACCCCGTTAGCCTACCCGCTCTTCTCGGTCACCCCGAAATCGGGTCGCGCCGAGCGCCACTCGAACGAGTGACAGAGCACCCCCCATTCGGGGCAAGATACCTCGAAAAGCAGGTGGGCACACATACGCCGCCCGGCCCAACGGCCGGGCGGCGTACGCGAGTTACAGCTCAAACGACCCATTCGGGCCGAGCCGGGCGGTGCCGTGGGTCAGCTGTGGCCGTCGAACAGGCTCGTGACCGAACCGTCCTCGAAGACCTCACGGATCGCACGGCCCACCATCGGGGCGATCGACAGGATGGTCAGCTTGTCGAACTGACGCCCCTCCTCGATCGGCAGCGAGTTGGTCACGATGACCTCGCTGATCCGCGAGTTCTTCAGCCGGTCCACGGCGGGGCCGGACAGCACCGCGTGGGTGGCGGCCACGATCACGTCGGCGGCGCCGTTCTCGTACAGCGCGTCGGCGGCGGCGCAGATCGTGCCACCGGTGTCGATCATGTCGTCGACCAGGACGCACGTACGGCCGGTGACGTCACCGACCACCTCGTGCACGGTGACCTCGTTGGCGATGTTGGGGTCGCGACGCTTGTGGATGATCGCCAGCGGCGCGCCGAGGCGGTCCGTCCACTGGTCGGCCACCCGCACCCGGCCGGCGTCCGGGGAGACCACGGTGAGCCGCTCGCGGTCCACCCGCTTGCCGACGTGGTCGGCCAGCAGCGGCAGCGCGAACAGGTGGTCCACCGGGCCGTCGAAGAAGCCCTGGATCTGCGACGTGTGCAGGTCCACGGCCATCAGCCGGTCGGCCCCCGCGGTCTTGAACAGGTCCGCCATCAGACGGGCCGAGATCGGCTCGCGACCGCGGTGCTTCTTGTCCTGCCGGGCATAGCCGTAGAAAGGCACGATGACCGTGATGCGCTTGGCGGAGGCCCGCTTGAGCGCGTCGATCATGATCAGCTGTTCCATGATCCACGTGTTGATCGGAGCCGTGTGGCTCTGGATCACGAACGCGTCGGCACCTCGCACGGAGTCCTCGAACCGTACGTAGATCTCCCCGTTGGCGAACTCGAAGGCCTTGGTGGGAACGAGATCCGCACCGAGCTCCGAGGCCACCTCCTTCGCAAGTTCGGGGTGGGCCCTGCCCGTGAAGAGCATGAGCTTGCGCTCAGGCGTCACCTTGATCCCGCTCACTGCACCGTCTCCTTGCCATTCGCCTCGGCAGAACCGTCGTTCGGCCCGGCCGTTGTGTGCACGTCACCCGAGTCGCCCTGCGTGACCGCGAGCGCGCGTTCGGCGGCCTGCGCCGAGGCCGTTCCCGCGCGTTTGCGTGCGACCCACCCGTCGATGTTGCGCTGGCGCCCCCGCGCCACCGCCATCGCGCCGGGTGGGACATCTTCGGTGATCGCCGATCCGGCGGCCGTGTAGGCACCGTCGCCGATCTCGATCGGGGCGATCAGCATGGTGTCGCTCCCCACCCGCACGTGGTCCCCGACCACCGTGTGGTGCTTGTTCACGCCGTCGTAGTTCACGAAGATCGTGGCCGCACCGATATTGGTACCCACCCCGATGGTCGCATCCCCGACGTAGGACAGATGCGGCACCTTCGATCCCTCGCCCACCACGGCGTTCTTCATCTCCACGAAGCCGCCGACCTTGGCCCCCCGGGCGAGCCGGGTGCCCGGTCGCAGGTAGGTGTACGGACCCACGGTGGCCTCGGGGCCGATCTCGGCGCCCTCGCTCGTGGTGTTGTACACGTGGGCCCGCTCGCCGACGGCGGTGTCGCGCAGCGTGCAGTTGGGGCCCACCACGGCCTCGGCGGCGACGCTGGTCGCACCGTGCAGCTGGGTGTTGGGGTGGAGCACGGCATCCGGTTCGAACGTGGCGTCCACGTCGATCCAGGTGGTCGCGGGGTCGACCACGGTGACCCCGGCGCGCATCGCGGCCTCCACCAGGCGGTCGTTGAACA
This sequence comes from Embleya scabrispora DSM 41855, assembly GCF_000372745.1. Classification (GTDB taxonomy): domain Bacteria; phylum Actinomycetota; class Actinomycetes; order Streptomycetales; family Streptomycetaceae; genus Embleya; species Embleya scabrispora. The sequence goes on from NZ_KB889688.1 coordinate 44,023, forward strand.
CCCGACGCGCCTCGGCGAGCTGCACCCGGTCGTTGACGCCCAGGATCTCCCGGTGGTCCACGGCCGCGGCCGCGCCCACCCGGTGCCCGCCCTCGCGCAGCACGTGCAGCGTGTCGGTGAGGTATTCCTCGCCCTGGCTGTTGTGCGGCGTGATCTGACCGAGCGCCTCGCGCAACAGCTTGCCGTCGAAGGCGTACACGCCGGAGTTGATCTCGGCGATCGCACGCTGGGCGGCGGAGGCGTCCTTGTGCTCGACGATCGCGGTGACGGCGCCGCGCCCGTCGGGGGTGTTCTCCCGGACGATCCGGCCGTAGCCGGTCGGGTCGGGCACGACCGCGGAGAGCACGGTGACGGCGTTGCCCTCGCTCTCGTGGGTCGCGACCAGCGCGGCCAGGCTGTCCGTGGTCAACAGCGGGGTGTCCCCGCATGTGACCAGGACCACGCCGTCCGGCTCCCGGTTGCTCTCGGCGAGCCCGTCCAGGGCGACGCGCACGGCGTGACCGGTGCCGTTCTGCTGCTCCTGGACGACCACCCGGGCGGCGGGGTCCAGCTCGGACAGGTAGCTCGCGACCTTGTCCCGGCCGTGGCCGACGACAACGATCAGGTCTTCGGGATCCAGCCGTCTGGCGGCCTCGACCACATGCCCGACCATGGCCCGACCGGCCAGGGCGTGCAACACCTTCGGGGTGGTCTTGGAACGCATGCGGGTGCCCTCACCCGCAGCAAGTACGACGACGGCAGCCGGGCGGATGGGGCTCACAGAGCAAGGCTCCTCGGCATCGCTGGCGGGGGATGCCCGACGACTCCGAAGGCCGACTTCGGAGAAACGAGATGACGGCACGACGAAGCCGAGCCGAACAAACCGGGCCCTATGAGGATAGCGCCGTCGGGAGAAGGCTCCACGCGCCGCTGCGGCCGGCACTGCCGAAAGGCTCCGCTACCAGGATTTGAACCTGGACCATGGGGACCAAAACCCCGTGTGCTGCCGAGTTACACCATAGCGGAATGAATCGGGCATTCCGCTTGGCAGGCGGGTTCATCCCGTTTTCACGGCACCCACTATGCCGGCCCCTCGGCTCTTCGTGCGCGAATAACCCTCCGCGGACCCGGTGAAACGTCGCCGGAGACGGCTACGCGACGGGCCCGAAGAGCCGCTCCGATCCCTCGCGCATGCCTGCGGCGGGGCCGGGAAGCCGTCCGACACAAGGGTTTTGCCACGAGCGCGCGGGAAAAATCGGAGGGGGTGCAGACACCTCACTTTCCGCTCATGACCTGCCATACTGGCGGAACTTACGGCCCCGTAGGTTACGTCGCCGTAGCCTCGCCGCCCCCGACCTGAGGGAATCCCTATGACCCCTTCCCCTGGCACCAGCGTGCTCGAAGCCGAACGGAAGTCCGCCACCGACGCGGCCCCGCGCGGCACGCTCGGCGGCGAACGCAAGCATTTCGCCGAACAGATCGCGTTGGCGCTCTTCATCGGCATCCCGTTCCTCGCGCTGGTCGCAGCGGTGCCGGTGGCATGGGGGTGGGGACTGTCCTGGCGCGACGTGGTGATCGGCGTTGTGATGTACGCCATCACCGGCCACGGGATCACGATCGGGTTCCATCGTTACTTCACCCACGGGTCGTTCAAGGCCAAGCGTCCGGTCCGGATCGCGCTGGCGATCGCGGGCAACATGGCCGTGCAGGGGCCGCTGGTGCGGTGGGTCGCCGACCACCGCAAGCACCACAGGTTCTCCGACAAGGAGGGCGACCCGCACTCGCCGTGGCGCTACGGCACCGGCGTGGGCGCGCTGGCCAAGGGCCTGTGGTGGGCCCACATGGGGTGGTTGTTCGACGTCGAGCAGACCTCGCAGGAGAAGTACGCGCCCGACCTGCTCAAGGACCGCGACATGATTCGCGTCTCCCGCCAGTTCCCGCTGTGGGTCGCGGTCTCGCTGGCCGCTCCCGCGCTGGTCGGCGGCCTGTGGTCGTGGTCGTGGCAGGGCGCGCTGACCGCGTTCTTCTGGGCGGGCCTGGTCCGGGTCGGTTTGCTGCACCACGTGACCTGGTCGATCAACTCGATCTGCCACGCGGTCGGCGATCATCCGTTCAAGTCCCGCGACCGCTCGGGCAACGTGTGGTGGCTCGCGATCCCCTCGATGGGCGAGTCCTGGCACAACCTGCACCACGCGGACCAGACCAGCGCACGGCACGGCGTGCTGCGCGGTCAGCTCGACAGCAGCGCTCGGGCGATCCGCTGGATGGAGAAGCTCGGCTGGGTCTGGGACGTACGTTGGCCGGACCGGGAACGGGTCGCGGCTCGCCGCGCGGCATGATGGGCGAGTGACCGAAAGCAGCAGGCGGAGTGCACCGCGCGGCGGCGGTCGTGTGCGCATGACCGGGAAAGAGCGTCGCGAGCAGTTGATCGACATCGGTCGAACACTGTTCGCGGAGCGTGGCTACGACGCTACGAGTGTCGAGGAGATCGCTCACAAGGCGGGTGTCTCGAAGCCGGTGGTCTACGAACACTTCGGGGGCAAGGAAGGGCTGTACGCCGTTGTCGTGGACCGCGAGACCAGCGCGTTGTTGGACATGGTGACCAGTGCGCTGACCGGCGGGCACCCCAGGGAGCTCCTCGAACAGGCCGCCTTCGCCCTCCTGGACTACATCGACCAGAACACCGACGGCTTCCGGATTCTGGTCCGGGACTCGCCGGTGGCCCAATCCACCGGCACCTTCGCGTCGCTGATCAGCGACATCGCCTCCCAGGTCGAGGACGTACTCGGCCTGGAGTTCAAGTCGCGCGGCTACGACCCGAAGCTTGCCCCGATGTACGCCCAGATGCTGGTCGGCATGGTCGCCCTGACCGGCCAGTGGTGGCTGGACGTACGCCGCCCCAAGAAGGCCGACGTCGCGGCCCACCTGGTCAACCTGGCCTGGAACGGCCTCTCCGGCATCGAACCCAAGCCGAGGCTGGTGGGGCGCCGAAGCTCGTGAGCACGGGTGTCCTCGGACACGGACGAAGGGGGCCGCCCCGCCGGGGCGGCCCCCTTCGTCGTGCAACGGCCGCGAAGTCCCCGACTTCGCGGCCGTCCCCACGTAGTCCCGGTGCTACCCCAGCACCGCGCGCAACTGGTCCAAGGACCACTCCAGGTCGTCCTTGGAGATCACCAACGGCGGGGCGATGCGGATCGTCTGGCCGTGGGTGTCCTTGACCAGGACTCCCCGGTCCATCAGGGCCTTGGAGACCTCGCGGGCGGTGCCGTGGCCGGGGTCGATGTCGACGCCGGCCCACAGGCCCCGACCGCGTACGGCGGTCACCGAGTGGCCGACCAGTGTGGCGAGTTCGCGGTGCAGGTGGTCGCCGAGGTCGGCGGAGCGCTGCTGGAACTCGCCGGAGCGCAGGATCTCCAGCACCTCCAGGCCCACCGCGCAGGCCAGCGGGTTCCCGCCGAAGGTCGAGCCGTGCTCGCCGGGCGCGAAGACGCCGAGCACCGCGCGCGAGGACACCACGGCCGAGATCGGCAGGATGCCGCCGCCGAGTGCCTTGCCCAGGATGTACATGTCGGGCACCACGCCCTCGTGCTCGCACGCGAAGGTGCGGCCGGTGCGGCCGAGCCCGGACTGGATCTCGTCCGCGATGAACAGGACGTCGCGCTCCTCGGTCACCCGGCGCACCTCGGCCAGATAGCCGGGCGGCGGGACCAGTACGCCGGCCTCGCCCTGGATCGGCTCGATCAGCACCGCCACCGTGTCGTCGGTGATCGCCGCGCGCAGCGCCGCCGAGTCGCCGTAGGGCACCACGTCGAAGCCCGGGGTGTACGGGCCGAAGTGCCGGCGCGCCTCCTCGTCCGTGGAGAAGCTCACGATCGTGGTGGTGCGGCCGTGGAAGTTGCCGGCGGCGACCACGATCCTGGCCCGCCCGTCCGGTACGCCCTTGACCTCGTAGCCCCACTTGCGCGCGGTCTTGACCGCGGTCTCCACCGCCTCCGCGCCGGTGTTCATCGCCAGCACCATCTCCATGCCGGCCAGGTGCGCGAGCTGCTCGCAGAACGGCGCGAAGCGGTCGTTGTGGAACGCGCGGCTGGTCAGCGTGACCCGGTCCAACTGCCGCTTGGCCGCGTCGATCAGGCGCGCGTTGCCGTGCCCGAAGTTGAGCGCGGAATACCCGGCCAGCATGTCCAGATACCGCCGGCCCTCGACATCGGTCATCCAGGCGCCGTGCGCCTCGGCCACCACGATCGGCAGCGGGTGGTAGTTGTGCGCGCCGAAGTCCTCGGCCAGCTCGATCAGTCGGGCGCTCTCGGCTCCCGGGCCGGCGGGGCGGCCGACGCCGGACTCGTACTCGTACTCGGAGGAGGGGACGGGCGAGTGCTGCGTGCTCATGACGTCCTTTCGCAACGGTGGAGATCGATACAAATGGTGAAGATCGATACAGAGTTGGGAATCGGTCCGACGGTGGGGTCGATGCGAGGGCGAACAGCAGTACGAAAATGAGGAAAGCGCACATCGGCGGCGAGAAGGGTGGAACTCACCCGAGTGCGCACAGACGGGATACCCCGTGAAGACGTGCGATCAACGATCGGCGCGCAGTTCCAGTACGCAACTGCGCACGCTCGCACCGTGGGCCGCGAATGCGGACATGTCCAGTTCGATCGTACGAAACCCCCGGCCCGCGAGCCGAGCCGCCAGCGTCGGTGTCGCATCGCCCAGCAGCACGCTGCGCCCGTCGGAGACCGCGTCCAGACCGAGCGCGAGCGCGTCCGCCTCGTCGACCTCGATCCGCTCCGGGAAGACTCGGGCCAGTCGGCGCTGCGCCCGTGCCGTGAACGCACCGGGGTAGTAGGCCACGGTGTGCTCGCCGAGCACGGTCAGCGCCGAGCCGAGCCGGCAAAACCGCGGGTCGGCGAGTTCGAGCGGAAGCACCGGCAGGCCGAAGAACGCCTCAGCCTCGGCATGCGCGGCCGACTCCGTCAACGGTCCCACCGCGGCCAGCAGGTGTGGTCCGGCCGGAATCAGGTCGCTCTCGCCCTCGTGCGCGAACACCGGTTCCAGGCCGCCCCGGAAGCCGTGCCGCTCGAACCACTCCAGGTAGACCGGCGTCTCGGCGAAGCGATCCGCCGAACGAGGCCGCGCACCCAGCACCCGGCCACCCACCACGGTCGCGGCCCGCGCGGCGAACACCATGCCGGGCAGCCCCGGCCGGCCCGGCACCAGGCTCACCCGATGCCCCAGCGCGATCAGCGTCCCGCGCAACCGCTCCCACTGACTCATCGCGGCGGTGGTCCGCGCCGCGAACCCGGTCTCCTCCGCGAGCCCGCGCGAGTCCGCAAGCCCGCACGAGTCCGAGAGCCCGCGCGCGTGCGGCAGGCCCCGCGAATCGTCGGCCGCGGACGCGTCCAGGAACACCGGCGGGCACATCACGTAGTGCCGCGACTCGGCCGCCCGCGGCGCGACGAACCCTCGGCGCCGCTGTCGAGGCACCCGGGCCCGCTCGGCTCCGGGCGATATGCGCTCCGACCGCGATACGGAGCGGCCCGATCGACCGCAGCACGAGGTGAGGCGCACGCGATACCCCCTTCTCGCGAACGGCCGCGGCACGCGTGCGCGGGGTTTCCGCGACCTACGTCGATGTGCCGTGCCGTTGGTGTAGCCGTGCATGGCGGCAGGCCGGTGCAAGACGGCAGGCCGGGAGCCGCACCCGGGCGTCACCGTGGATGTGCGGTCGACGACCCTCTGTATCGGCCTTGCACAGCCTAGGCCGCGTTCGAAAGGGGAGTAAAGGCGCCTGCGTTGTCCACCACCGCACGATCGTTGCGTGTTTCCCGGGGCGCCCACGCGCTTTGTTGTGCGCCCGGCGCGGGAGTCGCGCGGCTCCCCTGACCGGATCCGCCTCACGCGCCTGAGAGAATGGCGGCATGGCATCGACGCGTCCCCGTGTTCTGTCCGGAATCCAGCCCACCGCGGATTCGTTCCACCTGGGCAACTACCTGGGTGCGATCCGCCAGTGGGTGCCGCTCCAGGACAGCCACGATGCCTTCTACTGTGTGGTCGACCTGCACGCGATCACGGTTCCGCAGGATCCGAAGGAATTGCGCACCCGCACCCGGACGTCCGCCGCGCAGCTGCTCGCGGCCGGTCTCGATCCCGAGCGCTGCACCCTGTTCGTGCAGAGCCACGTGCCCGAGCACGCGCAGCTCGCCTGGATCATGAACTGCGTGACCGGCTTCGGCGAGGCCGCGCGGATGACCCAGTTCAAGGACAAGTCCGCGAAGCAGGGCAGCGACCGCACCACGGTCGGCCTGTTCACCTACCCGGTGCTCCAGGTCGCGGACATCCTGCTCTACCAGGCGGACGCGGTCCCGGTCGGCGAGGACCAGCGCCAGCACCTGGAGCTGACTCGCGACATCGCGCAGCGCTTCAACTCGACCTTCGGTGAGACCTACGTCGTCCCCAAGCCGTTCATCGTCAAGGAGACGGCCAAGATCGTCGACCTCCAGGACCCGGCGATCAAGATGAGCAAGTCGGCCTCGGCGCCCAAGGGCATCGTCAATCTGCTCGACGACCCCAAGGTCAGCGCGAAGAAGATCCGCAGCGCGGTCACCGACACCGGCACCGAGGTGCGCTTCGACGAGGCCGACAAGCCGGGCGTGTCCAATCTGCTCACCATCCACTCGGCGCTGTCCGGCACCTCGATCGCCGCGTTGGAGGAGCGATTCGCGGGCAGGGGCTACGGCGACCTGAAGAAGGAGGTGGCCGAGGTGCTCGTCGAATTCGTGGAGCCCTTCCAGGATCGCGTGCGCACGTACCTGGACGACCCGGACGAGCTGGACAGGGTGCTCGCCCAAGGTGCGGAGAAGGCTCGCGCGGTGGCGTCCGAGACACTGGCCAAGACGTACGACCGTGTCGGCTTCCTGCCCCCGGTGACCGGCCGGACGGGAGTCTGAGGCGCAGCACATGGCGAAGCGCACCATCGGGGTGTCGATCGCGATCCCCGAGCCCTACGGCAGTGAGCTCCAGGCTCGCCGCGCCGGGTTCGGAGATCCGCTCGCGAACGCCATCCCGACCCACGTGACCCTCCTGCCGCCCACCGAGGTGGCCGACGAGGCGATGTCCGAGGTCGAGGAACATCTACGCGCGGTCGCCGCCGGCGAGGCCCCGTTCGACATACACCTGCGCAGCACCGGCACCTTCCGGCCGACCTCGCCGGTGGTGTTCGTCCAGGTCGCGCGCGGCATCCCGGAGTGTGAACGGATCGAGGCCGCGGTGCGATCCGGGCCGCTGGAGCGCGAGTCGCACTTCCCGTACCACCCGCATGTGACCGTCGCCCACCACCTGCCGGACCATATGCTCGACCTCGCGTTCGCCGAACTCGTGGACTACGACGCGGTCTTCCCGATCTGGGGCTTCAGTCTGTACGAGCACGGCGCCGACGGGGTGTGGCGTCCGCAACGCGACTTCGCGTTCGGCCAATCGTTGCCAGGTCCCCTGCCCGTGTGACGCCTTCGTGGCCACGCGGGAGGTCACGAAGTGGAGTCGCGTGTGGTTCGGGCATCGGAGGGGCAGCAGTCAGCCGTGGCGATCAAGGAACGACTGGCGAGGATCCCGGTCATCGGTCCGACGTGGCGGGCGTACTCGCGGTACGGCGATCGGCAGGGCAATCGGCTGGCCGCGGCGGTGACCTACTACGGCTTCCTGTCGCTGTTCCCGCTGATCACGCTCGCGGCGGCGGTGGTGGCCGCGACGCTGGACGAGTCCCAGGTCCAACGCATGCAGAACAAGATCTCCGAGCAGATCCCCGGCATCGCGGACAAGCTCGACCTGGACGCGCTGGTGCGCAACGCGGGCGCGGTCGGCGCGATCGGCGGCGTGCTGCTCCTGATGTCCGGCACCGGGTGGGTGGACGCGACCCGTTCGTCCATCCGGGCGATCTGGGACGTGGAGGAGGAACCCGGCAATGTGATCGTGCGCAAGGTCGCCGACGTGGGTGTGCTGATCGGCCTGGGGCTGGCGCTCGCCCTGTCGGTGGGCGCGTCCGCGTTCGCGACCATCGTGATCCGGCAGTTGTCCGACTCGATCGGGCTCGAACACCAGCCGGTCGGCCGAATCCTGCTGCAGATCGCCGCGTTCGCGGTCGCGGTCGGCGCGAGTGTGGTGCTGTTCGTCTACCTGCTGGTCGGGATGCCCCGGCTGACCATGAGCCGCGCGGTCGCGGTCAAGGGCGCGGTGATCGGCGCGATCGGCTTCGAGGTGCTCAAGCTGTTGGTGTCCGGATACATCTCGGGTGTCGCGGGCAAGAGCGCGTACGGCGCGTTCGCCGTGCCGGTCGCACTGCTCCTGTGGATCTACTTCGTGGTCCGACTGCTGCTGTTCTGCGCGGCGTGGACGGCCAACGCGCAGGAGGCCGCGGAGGCCGAGGAGAACGCCGACGCCGCGGCCGAGAAGGCGGCGGCCGAACCACCGCTGGACCTGACCGGATACCCCGCGAAGCACTCCCACCCGGCCCGCGCCTACGGCCTGGCGATCGCCGGCACCGCCACACTCGGCATCCTGCTGGAGCGCCTCACCCGAAACCGCCGATAACCCACCCCGGCCCCGCCGACCCAAACCAAACACCCTCGGTTCGCCGGGAGTTCGAGCCCACTTCCACCCCGAACCAAGCACCCTTCGGCCGGGCCGACTCGAGCCCACCTTCCAGCCCGAGCCAAGCGCCCACCAGCCCGGCCGGCGTTTGAGGCCACCTCAAGCCCACCAACGGCTACCGCAGGTAGTCATCCTCGAACCGAACCCCCGAATGCCCCTCGCGCCGCCGAAGGGCGAACAGCACGCCGCCGCCCATCACGAGTGCCGCCGGCACACCCAGACCCGCCCACAGGCCCCAGTTGAAGCCCTTGTCCTTCGAAGAGGACGCCGCCTGCGCGGTCTTGGCCTCGCCGCCCTTGGCGTCCGTCGGCTTCGGGCCCTTGTCCTTCTTCTCGCCCGGCACCGAGAGCGGCTCGACCAGCGCGCCGATCGGCCTCGCCTGGGCCAGCGCGGCGAAGCCCCAGTCGAGCAGCTTCCCGGTCTCCTCGTAGGTCTTGCCCTTGCCCTCGACGTGCATGAGGCTCACCAGCAGCGTGTGGTTGCCGCGTTGCGCCCCGCCGACGAAGGTGTTGCCGGCGTTGGTGGTGTAGCCGTTCTTGACGCCGATCATGCCGGGATACTGGCCGAGCATCGTATTGGTGTTCTGGATCTGGAACTTGGACCCGGCCACGCCCGGGAAGTCGGCGACCTTCGTACTCGCGTAGGACCTGAAGTCGTTGTTCTTGAGCCCCTCGCGGGCGAACAGCGCGAGGTCGTACGCGCTGGAGACCTGCCCGGGCGCGTCGTAGCCGTCCGGCGAGACCACGTTCGTGTCGCCCGCCTGGAGCTGCTTGGCCCGCTCGTTCATCTGCCGCACCGTCGCGGACACGCCGCCGTTCATCGCGCACAGCACGTGCACCGCGTCGTTGCCCGAGCGCAGGAACACGCCCCGCCACAGATCCTCGACCTTGTAGGTCTCGTTCTCCTTTATCCCGACCAGGCTGCTGCCCTCGCCCAGGTTCTGCAGATCGGTGGGCACCACCTGATGGGTGGTGTTCCGGTCGATTTTGGGCAGCACCGTGTCGGCGAACAACATCTTGAGCGTGCTGGCCGGCGGCAACTTCCAGTGCGGGTTCTTCGCCGCCAGGATCTTGCCGGTGTCCGCGTCCGCGACCACCCAGGCCCAGCCCTCGACGTCGGGCAACGGCGGTGCGCCGGGCGGCAGGTCGCTCTGGACGCCGGACTGGGCCAGACGTGGCCCGCCCAGATCCGACATCGGCGAGGGCGGCTGCGGATCCGAGACGGGACCGGCGGCCCGGGCGGCAGGAGCAAGACCGACCGCGAAAACGAACGCGGCAGCACAGAACACGGCCGGCTTCCGAGAAGCCCGGAACCAATCAAACATGTGATGAGCGTACTGTCGGCCCCCGGCTGCGGTGCGTAGGCCGCGCCGCCGCATACTGAATCCGGACAAATTCGCTGAGTTTTCGACCGGGAACGGGTGCTTCACGTTGAGGATCGGCCGAGGTATTTCCGCCTGTCTGGTGTTGTTCGGCATCTGGAGCTGGATCTTGTGGCCGAACTTCCTCAAGAACATCTGGGCCGACGACCGGTCCTGGAACGACGGCGCGACCACGTTCTTCCTGATCCATCTGGCGCTGACGATCGTCTCGTTCGCGGCGGGCAACGCGATCGGCTGGCTCGGCGTCAAGGGCCTGCGGGCGGCGCGGACCCCGCAGCCGTGACCGACGACCCCACCCGATGCCCGGCGCACGCGGTGCCGGCCGGACCCGAGTTGTTCTCGCGCGAGTTCATCGCCGACCCGTACCCGGCCTACGCGCACCTGCGCGAGTACGCGCCCGTGCACCGCACCACGCTGCCCAGCGGCGTCGAGGCATGGTTGGTCACCCGGTACGCGGACGCCAAGCAGGCGCTCGCCGATCAGCGGCTGAGCAAGGACCCGCGGCACTCGGAGGCGGCCTGGAAGCAGGGCAAGGTCGGGGTGCCCGGCGAACAGCGCTCCGGCGTCGGCGCGCACCTGCTCAACCTCGACCCGCCGGACCACACCCGGCTGCGCCGGCTGGTGTCGAAGGCGTTCACGCCGCGCCGGGCGGAGGAGTTCCGGCCTCGGATCCAGGCCCTGACCGACCGCCTGCTCGACGACTTCGCGCGCACCGGCGAGGCCGATCTGATCCACGACTTCGCGTTCCCGCTGCCCATCTACGCGATCTGCGACCTGCTCGGGGTGCCCGAGGAGGACCAGGCGGACTTCCGGACCTGGGCCGGGATGATGATCCGGCACGGCTCGGGCCCGCGTGGCGGGGTGGCCCGGGCGGTGCGGCACATGCGCACGTACCTGGCGGAGTTGATCCATCGCAAGCGCGCGACCCTCACCGATGCGGACGACGACCTGATCTCGGGGCTGATCCGGGCGAGCGACCACGGCGAACACCTGACCGAGGACGAAGCCGCGGCAATGGCCTTCATCCTGCTCTTCGCCGGCTTCGAGACGACCGTCAACCTGATCGGCAACGGCCTGCTCACGCTGCTCACGCACGACACCGAGCGGCTCGCGGTCCAGGCCGACCCGACGCTGCTCGCGCCCACGGTCGAGGAACTGCTGCGCTACGACGGGCCGGTCGAGGTGGCCACGTGGCGATTCAGCACCACCGAGCTGGAGATCGGCTGCACGCGAATCCCGGCAGGCGAGCCGGTGTTGGTCGTCCTCGCGGCGGCCGACCGGGACCCGCGCCGATTCGCCGAGCCCGACCTGCTGGATCCGGCCCGCGCGGACAACCAGCACCTCGCGTTCGGGCACGGTATCCACTACTGCATCGGTGCACCGCTGGCCCGGCTCGAAGGCCAGATCGCGATCGGCACGCTGCTGAGCCGGCTGCCGGACGTACGGCTTGCGCTGCCCGAGGACGAACTGCGCTGGCGCGGCGGGCTGATCATGCGGGGGTTGCAGCGGCTGCCGGTGACTTTCACACCGGAGACGCGCACGCCGGACGCGGGATCCGCGACAGCGGAATCACCGGAAGCGGGATCGTCGGCGAACTGAGCCGATCCCGCCGGGGTCGAAGGCGAGTCGGGATCGAAGGCGGGTGGAAATCGAACGCGGGTCCGGATTTCGGGCGACAGGTTCGTGTTCCGGCGCCTTCGCGCGAACACGGCGGCGGGCCGGTGGATCGTCATCCACCGGGCCGCCGCCGTACCTACCCCCGACTACCCTTCTCCCCGAGTCGCCCCCGACCCCCTCGTTTCATCGCCCCCGCGCGCGCTTCCCCGCCCCGCTTCCCCGCCCCGCTTCCTCTGTGCCCGTCCCGCGTTTCCCCCCACGCTTTCCCCCACCCGTCCCCCTGCGTTCGCTGCCCCCACGCTTCCCCGGCGTGTCACCCCTCGGCCGCCGCCGTCCGACCGTTCCGGCGTTACTTCCCCAAGACGCCTTCACGGTCATGAGCGAGGCCGTTCCCCCCACCCCGAGGGACCGGGGCTAGTCGTGCCCGGTCAGTGCGGCGAGTTCGGCGGGAGTGGGTCGGTCGGCACGATCGCGCGCCGCGCGCCGGCCGCCGATCGGACGAATGATGCACCTCATGCCCTGCTCCTGTTCCCCGAGGCGAACCCTTGCGGTTCCGCTCCCAACAGGGACTTGTCTACAGGCAGCCGTTCCCGGCACACAACGGGTGCTTGATACATTTGATCACTAAGAGTGAATCATGGCCATGAGATGGTCAAAGAGGTTTGTTTCAGGCGTGGTTGTCGAACGGCGCGACAAGGGAACGCAAAAGCCCGGCGAGGGCCGCCTGCTGATCGACCGTCAGGCCGGCCAGAATGGCCCGTTCCTGGCCGAGCAGCTCGGCCATCGCCGCGTCGACCCGATCGCGACCGTCCTCGGTCAGCCGGACCAGCACACCGCGTCGGTCGTCCGGGTCGGGCAGTCGCAGCACCAGGCCCTTGGCGGCGAGGCGGTCGATCCGATTGGTCATCGTCCCGGAGGTCACCAGGGTCTGGGTGAGCAACTGGCCGGGCGAGAGCTGATACGGCGCGCCGTCCCGGCGCAGCGCGGAGAGCACGTCGAACTCCCACGGTTCGAGGTCGCGCGCGGAGAACGCGGTACGTCGGGCGCGGTCCAGGTGCCTCGCCAGTCGGGTGACCCGACTCAGTACTTCGAGGGGTTCGACATCGAGGTCCGGGCGCTCCCGCTTCCATGCCGCGACAAGCCGGTCGACCTCGTCTTTCATGGGATCATTCTAGCGAGTCGTTCGATGCCGAGCCTCTTGATATCGAGATAAGACTGAGCAATATCCGACACTTTCCGGCGGATCCGAGCGGCTTCGAGCACCCGGGAAATCCCTGGCTCGAGCCGGGCCCGGCCGGCAGGGTGAGGCGCATGAACCATAGCCGCCCGCACCGTACCCGACGCGTCGCGAACGCCGCTCGTGCCCTGCACGGACTCGCCCTCGGCGACGCCTTCGGCGAACAGTGGTTCTCCTACAAGGGCGCCGAAGCGACCCAGCGTCAGGCCCGCCGGATCGCACCCGAGGCCGAGCTCTGGTACTGGACCGACGACACCGCGATGGCGCTGTCCGTGCTGCGCGTCCTGCACCTGTGCGACGACGTCGATCAGGACGCACTGGCCGCGCACTTCGCCGCGTCCTACACGGCCGACCCGCATCGCGGCTACGGTCCGTCGATGCACGGGGTGCTGCGCGCGATCCACGAGGGCGAGTCGTGGCGCGAGGTGACGCGCCGTCAATTCGAGGGCCAGGGCTCGTGGGGCAACGGCGCCGCGATGCGGGTCGCGCCGCTGGGTGCGTGGCACGCCGACGAGGACCTCTCCTACGTCGCGGCCGAGGCCGAGCGCTCCGCCGAGACCACGCACGCCCACCCGGAGGCGACGGCGGGCGCGGTCGCGGTGGCGATCGCGGCGGCGCTGGCGACCCGCGGGCGGGACGAACCGGCCCCGGATCCGGTCGAGTTCCTGACCGAGGTGGCCGAGCACACACCGGAGAGCGACGTGGCCGCCGGCATCCGCACCGCATCCCGGCTGCGGGCCGACTCCTCGGTCCGCAACGCGGTGAGCGTGCTGGGCAACGGCACCCGGATCAGCGCCCCGGACACCGTCCCGTTCGCCCTGTGGACGGCGGCCCACCACCTGGACACTTTGGCCGACGCGCTGTGGGAAACGGCCCGGGGCATGGGCGACGTCGACACGACCTGCGCGATCACGGCAGGCGTGGTGGCATCGCGCACGGGTCTGGCCGACATCCACGATTCCTGGCTCACCGCCCGCGAGCCGATCCCGGGCTGGGTCGACACGGGCGGCGTGCGGCCGGCGGACCGGACCTGAAATCCGCGACCGACGTACGGCACCCGGAAGAGGTGCCGGACCGGCGCCGGGACGAACACCCGGTGCTCGGCACCCGCATCACGATCGTGCCGAGCAGGGTCCCGGAACACACCAAGGGCGGGCCGTTCGGCCCGCCCTTGTTCGGCAACCAGCCGTCACCGTCGATCGATCGCCACCGCGACCGGGAACCGGCGAACGGTCCCCGGTCCCGGCCCGGGACGGGATCAGGCGGTCGGATCCCGCAGTCGGCTCAAGCGGCCGGATCCGGCGTCAGATCAGGCCCAGCTCGCGCACCGCGTCGCGCTCCTCGGCCAGCTCCTGCACCGACGCGTCGATCCGGCCACGGGAGAACTCGTTGATGTCCAGGCCCTGGACGATCTCCCACTTGCCGTCCTTGCAGACGACCGGGAAGGAGGAGATGAGGCCCTCGGGCACACCGTAGGAGCCGTCCGAGACGACGCCCATCGAGGTCCAGTCGCCGTCGGCGGTGCCGTTGACCCAGGTGTGCACGTGGTCGATCGCCGCGTTGGCCGCCGACGCCGCCGAGGACGCGCCGCGCGCCTCGATGATCGCCGCGCCGCGCTTGGCGACCGTCGGGATGAAGGTGTCCGCGAGCCAGGTCTGGTCGTCGACCACCTCGGCGGCGTTCTTGCCGGCGATCTGCGCGTGGAAGACGTCCGGGTACTGGGTGGCCGAGTGGTTGCCCCAGATGGTCAGCTTCGCGATGTCGGTGACCGCGACGCCGGTCTTCTTGGCGAGCTGGGTCAGCGCGCGGTTGTGGTCCAGCCGGGTCATCGCGGTGAAGCGCTCGGCCGGTACGTCCGGCGCGTGCCGCTGCGCGATCAGCGCGTTGGTGTTGGCCGGGTTGCCGACCACGAGCACCTTGATGTCGTCCGCGGCGCCGGCGTTGATCGCCTCGCCCTGCGGCTTGAAGATGCCACCGTTGGCGGCCAGCAGGTCGCCACGCTCCATGCCCTTGGTCCGCGGACGGGCACCGACCAGCAGGGCCACGTTCGCACCCGCGAAGCCGTCGGTCGGGTTGTCGAAGATGTCGATCCCGTCGAGCAGCGGGAACGCGCAGTCGTCGAGCTCCATCGCGGTGCCCTCGGCGGCCTTGACCGCCTGCGGAATCTCCAGAAGACGCAGGCGCACGGGGGTGTCGGGGCCGAGCAGGTGACCGGAGGCGATGCGGAACAGCAGCGCATAGCCGATCTGACCGGCCGCGCCCGTGACGGTGACGTTGACGGGGGTACGGGACATTGCGCGCGGGTCTCCTCTGCTGCGGCGGGATCCGACGCCGATGGCAGTCCGCCGGTAGCTCGGCATCGAGATACTTTTCGCGGCCACATTACTCCGGCCCCCGGGGCCGCTTTGCCAACCACGGGTGTGAGGTTCGCCCCGAACCGGTTTCCGACCGCCGGGTTTTCGTTTCGACGGAACCGACCGGTAGGTTCGTCACCCACCGAACCCGATCGATCCCGGAGGGTGACTCATGCACGCGTCGGACCCGGCCGAGCCGACCCGCGGGCCCGCCTCGGGCCCGCTCGGCGCATCGGCGACGGTCGACGCCGATGCGCCCGACCCGATCGACGTGGTCGCCCTCGGCTGGGTGGACAACGCCGGCATCACCCGGGTCAAGACGATCCCCTACGCACGCCTGGACGCGGTCGCCACGCACGGCGTGGGCTTCTCCCCCGTCTTCGACGTGTTCCTCGCCGACGACTCGATCACCGCCGGCACGCTGGTCGGCGGGCCGGCCGGCGATCTGCGGCTGATCCCCGACCTGGCGGCGCTGCGCCCGCTGGCCGCGCAGCCGGGCTGGGCCTGGGCGCCCGGCGACCGCTACACCCAGGACGGCGTGCCGTACGCGGGCTGCCAGCGCACCTTCGCCCGGCGGATGGCCGCGCGTGCCGGGCTGCGCGGATTGTCGCTGCGGATGGGCTTCGAGGTCGAGTGGGTCACCGGCACCGAGGACTCGGCCGGCCGCTTCGTACCCGCCTTCCACAAGGCCGCGTACGGGATGTCCCGAGTGGTCCGGGTGTCCGGCCAACTGCGCGAGTTGACCCGCGCGCTCGCCGCCCAGGACGTGAGCGTGTTGCAGGTGCACCCGGAGTACGCGGCGGGCCAGTTGGAGGTCTCCGTGGCGCCGGAGGACCCGGTCGGCGCGGCGGACACCACGGTGCTGGTGCGCGAGACGATCCGCGCGGTCGCCGCCCGGCACGGGCACGCGGTCACCTTCGCGCCCTGCGTGCTGCCCGGCGAGGTGGGCAATGGCGCCCACCTGCACTTCTCGCCGTGGCGCGACGGGATGAACCTGTGCCACGGCGGCGAGGGGCCGCGGGGTCTGACCCGCGAGGGCGAGGCGTTCCTGGCGGGCGTCCTGCGCGAATTGCCCGCACTGCTGGCCATCGGTGCCCCGGGGGCGGCCAGCCACCTGCGACTGGTGCCGGCGCAGTGGGCGGGCGTGTACCGCTGCTGGGGCCTGGAGAACCGGGAGGCGGCGCTGCGGCTGGTCACCGGGATGGCGGGCGAGCGGCAGCACACGGCGAACGCGGAGCTCAAGTGCTTCGACGCGACGGCCAATCCGTACCTGGTGGTCGGCACGGTGATCGCGGCCGGGCTGGCCGGCATCGAGGACGGACTGCGGCTGCCGGTGGAGGTGCCGGGCGATCCGTCCGCGGCGGGCGGCGTACCCAGGCTGCCGGAGTCACCGGCCGCCGCGTTGGCGGCTCTGGAGGCGAGCGCGGTGCTGCGCGAGGCGCTGGGCGAGACGCTGTTCGACGCGATCACCGCGGTCCGCCGGGCCGAGATCGTCCGGGCCGCCGGGATGACCCCGAGCGAGATCGCCGGCGAGGCGCGCCGGCTGTACTGACGTGCCGTCGGGCCGAGGAAGGGCTCTCCCCTCGGCCCGACGTCCGCGAGCCTACGAACCGGTGCGCTTGGGCACCCACGGCAGATCGACGAGCGGATCGGGGATGCTCAGCCCCAGGAGCAGTACCGCGGCGCCGAAGAACAGCAGTACGCCCACGTCGGTGAACCGGCTGCGCACCGCCAGGACTCCCACGTCGGATACGAACAGCCGCAGTGTCGCGGCGACCAGGAAGGTGCCCGCGATCAGGACCGCGGCGATCCGGAAGCCGTCGAGCGCGGCGGTCAGCAGGGCCGCGATCAGGCAGGCGAAGACCGCCATCGCGGGCCATTCCCGCAGCGGCCCCGGCCCGGCCGGCGAGGCACCGCCCTCGGGCAGGTAGGTGCCCGGCTCCTTCTTCCTGCCGTCCTTGCGTCGCCCCCGAGCCGTTGCCACAGGGTCCCACCTCTCCTCATCCGGCGGCGCCAGGCATGACCGGGACCGCGTCGGCCCCGGACCCGGCGGGCGCGAGTCGCGGGTCGCGGGCGGACGCCCCCGATCGCGCGGCCCGGGCCCGGGGCCCGACGCGGTTCGATCACAGACTGGTGACCTGCCGCTCGGCGGCCTCGATGACGTTGGTGAGCAACATCGCGCGGGTCATCGGACCCACCCCGCCGGGCATCGGGGCCACCCAGGCGGCCTTCTCGTACGCCTCCGGGTGCACGTCGCCGACCAGACCGTGCTCGGTGCGGGTGATGCCCACGTCCAGCAGCACCGCACCGGGCTTGACCATGTCCGCGCTGATCAGGCCGGGCACGCCGGCCGCGGCGACGACCACGTCCGCCTGGAGCACGTGGAACGGCAGTTCCTTGGTGCCGGTGTGGCACAGGGTCACCGTGGCGTTCTCGGTGCGTCGGGTGAGCAGCAGGCCGATCGGGCGGCCGACGGTGACGCCTCGGCCGATCACGCACACCTCGGCGCCGTTGATCTCGATGTCGTGCCGGCGCAGCAGTTCGACGATGCCGCGCGGGGTGCACGGCAGCGGCGCCTCCTGGCCCAGCACCAGCCGGCCCAGGTTCGTCGGGTGCAGGCCGTCGGCGTCCTTGTCCGGGTCCATCAGCTCCAGGACCCGGTTGGCGTCCAGGTGCCTGGGCAGCGGGAGCTGGACGATGTAGCCGGTACAGGCCGGGTCCGCGTTGAGTTCGCGGACCACGTCCTCGACCTGCTCCTGCGTCGCGTCCGCGGGCAGGTTGCGCTGGATGCTGGCGATGCCCACCTGGGCGCAGTCGCGGTGCTTGCCGCGCACATACGAGTGGCTGCCGGGGTCGTCGCCCACGAGCACGGTGCCCAGACCCGGCGTGATGCCTCGGGCCTTCAGTGCCTCGGCCCGAACGGCGAGTTCGGCTTTGATGGCGGTGGCGGTGGCCTTGCCGTCGAGGATCTGCGCCTTCAAGTTCTGTCTCCTGGTCCACGGTTTGGGGCCGGTCGCTGCGATTGTCCCGTATCCGTGCCGGCCGCGCGGCGGGCCCCGTACAGGAGCCGGGCCGGCGGGGCCAGGATGCGCCGCTGGACGAACTCGGGCAACTGCCGGGCGGGCAGTGCCTCGTTCGCCCGGGCGATCGTGCGACCCAGTCGCTTCAGGTGTTGGCGCAGTACCGGATACCCCCACAGATCCGGCTGTTCGGGCAGCACCGGAGAGCGGCGCTCCTCGGCGGCCGAGGCCAGTTCGGCCAGATGGGCGTCCAGCCGGTCGAGGTCGTCCGCGGGGATCGGTTCGGGCGGCTCGGTGCGGTAGGTCTCCGGCGCGGTCATCAACCGGTAGCCGAGCCGCTGGGCGGTCACGATCGCGGGCCACAACCGCTCGGCGTCCAGTCGGCGGCCGGTGAATTCGCCCAGCGCCGCCTCGTACACGCTCCACAGGTCGAGCAGCTCGCGCCGGGCCGCCCGGCGGGTGCTGCCCCAGGCGCGGTCGTCCACGATCCGACCGGTGACGGTGGCCCGCAGCAGCAGCGCCTCGGCCCGGATGGTCCGGCCGAGTTGGCGCGGCAATCGGGTCGCGGACGCGCGCGGCCACAACACCAGGCTCGCGGTCAGGCCGACGGCCAGGCCCAGGACGGTGTCGATCACCCGGGTGGCGGCCAGGTCGCCCACGTGTGCACCGGGTTGGCCGGTGGCGGCCAGGAAGAGGCCGACGGGGGTCACGCACGCGGCGCCCACGGCCAGGTTGCGGGCGATCACGGTCTGCGTCGCGCCGAACAGCAGCGCGACGGCGATCACCACGAGCCACGCGTTGGGCATCAGGTCGTGGAAGAACAGCGCGATCACCGCGACGCCGACGAGCGTGCCGATCGCCCGTTGCAGCACCCGGCCGAAGTCGAGCACGACGTTGCCGCCCTGGAGCGCGGCGCCAGCCGCGATGGCCACCCACACCGGGTGCACCACCGGCAGCAGCGCGGCGGCCAGCGTCGCCGAGCCGACGCCCAGCCCGGTGCGCAGCGCGGTCGGCGGAACCAGGGAGGAGCGGTCGAACGCGGCGCGCATGCGCTCGCCGGCGGTGGGCCGTCGGCCCGGGATGATCTCGCCCTCCTTCACCGCCGGTTGGCCGGCCTCCGCGGCGGCGGCCCTGAGTACCGTGCGCAGGTAGCGTTCGGCGGCGGTCTCGGTGTCGGCGAGTACCGCGGGCATGACCGGGACCAACGTGGGCTGCCCGACCGCGCCGGCCAGTGCGCGCACGGTGTCCGCGATCTCCGGTGGCAGCGGCCGGGTTCGTTCCACGGCCAGCAGTTGTGCGGCCTGGAACAGGTCGAGCGCGCGCCGGCACAACACCCGCAGTCGACGGGCCTCGCCGGTGCGCCGATTGCGCTTGGTGTCCGCGCGCAACACGCTCACCCACGCGCTGTGCACCGTCTCGGACGCGCGGTGTCGGGCGGCGTCGCTGGGCTGGTCGCCGATCGAGGCGAAGAAGTCGGCGAGCGCCTCGAAGCAGGCCGCCAGCGCCATGTGCTCGGGGTGGCGTGGGCGAAGCAGCCAGCCGGACATCGACACCAGCCACGCGCCGGCGGCGCCCGCGAGCACCAGCGCGGCCCGCTCGGGGACCATGTCGGGTTGGTGCGGCAGGAAGGCGCCCATCGCGCAGACCAGGGTGAACATGTACCCGCCGGGGCGGTCCACCTGCAGCGCGCCGCACAGGAAGGTGGCGACGGTGGCGACCAGGGTGATCACCGGCACGTACAGGAACGCGGTGCCGGCCGCGAGCGAGCCCAGGGTCAGCGCCAGGGCCAGGCCCAGGCCGACCAGCGCGAGGGTGATCGCCCGGCGCGCGTAGGGCTCCTTGGCCGCGTACAGGACGGTGTAGCCGCCCAGCGCGGCGAACGTGCCGTAGCCGACGCCCAGGGTCGCGGTGACGATCGCGAACGGGATGCCCACGCCGAGCGCGGCGCGCACCCCGGCCGCCCAGGTGAAGCGCTTGCCGGTGAGCGTGACCAGCGGCTTGATCTGGTTCTGCGGGCCCATTTCGGGCGGGTGCACCGCCGGGAACGGAGGCAGCGTGGGCGGGTCGGAGGAGGCCGCCGAGGGCCCCGGCGGCAATGCGAGTGGTGCGCGTTGCGGCTGGGGTTCCGGGGTCGCCTGATCCTGCATGCTCCCATGCAACGCACCTTTGGCCGGGAATGCCAAGTCCCGCCTCATGATCCCGATCACCGGACCCGCCGAAGACCTACCGAGTGCCAACCGCCTCGGTGTAGGGTGCCGCCTCCAACAGGCTCCCGGGTGGTGGGGGCGACGCCGGGCCCGTCACGGCGCTCGCGCGTCGACGAAACCCGGGGCCATCGGCGTCGCACACCACGTGTGCGCGTTCCCAGGGGAGAGTTTCCGCATGTCCCAACCTCCGGGTCCGTACGGCCCGCCGCCCGGTTACGGCGCCGAGAGCCAGGGTTACGGTCAGCCCGCCTACGGTCAGCCCGCGTACGGTCAGCCCGGCTATGGCCCGCAGGCCGGCTACGGCCAGCCCTACGGCTACGGCCCACCGCAGAACCTCGGCGACTACTGCGCGAGTTGGGGCCGCCGCGTGGGCGGGACCCTCCTCGACGCGCTCGTCATGATGCTGGCCGCGATACCCCTGCTCGGCGGGTTCTTGTGGTTCGGGAGCGAGAGCACCGTGACCGAGCACCTCGACGGCAGCGAGACGACCAGCTACGACGGCGGACCAGGCCCGGTCGTGGTGATGGTCGTCGGCGGCCTGCTGCTGTTCGCCTTCGGGCTCTGGCAGCTCTACCGCCAGGGCAAGACCGGCCAGACCATCGGCAAGGGCGCCGTCGGGATCAAGGTGCTGCGCGAGAGCGACGGGATGCCCACCGGCTTCGGGATGGCCTTCGTCCGCCAGATCGCCCACTTCCTGGACTCGATCGCGTGCTACGTCGGCTGGTTGTGGCCGCTGTGGGACTCGAAGAAGCAGACGTTCGCGGACAAGGTCTGCTCGACGGTCGTGGTCAAGGTCTGAGCACCACCGCACTCGGCGCGCGAGGCGCGACCCCGCCCGGGGTCGCGCCTCGCGTGTGTTTCGGTCGGCCGGTGCCGTCGGCGGCTCAGTGGAAGAAGTGCCGGGTCCCGGTGAAGTACATGGTGATCCCGGCCGCGCGCGCCGCCTCGACCACCTGCTCGTCGCGGACCGAGCCGCCGGGCTGGACCACCGCCCGCACCCCGCCCGCGATCAGCACTTCCAGGCCGTCGGCGAACGGGAAGAACGCGTCGGACGCGGCAACCGAGCCGGCCGCCCGCTCCCCGGCCCGCTGTACGGCCAGCTTGGCCGAGTCGACCCGGTTGACCTGGCCCATGCCCACGCCCACGGTGGCGCCGCCGGACGCGAGCAGGATCGCGTTGGACTTGACCGCACGCACCGAGCGCCAGGCGAACACCAGGTCGCGCAGCGTCTCGATGTCGGCGGGCTCACCGGTGGCCAGCGTCCAGGCCGCCGCGTCGTCGCCGGGCGCCTGGTAGCGGTCCGCGTTCTGCAGCAGCAGCCCGCCGTCGATCTGGCGGAACTCGGCCGGCGTGCGCGGCGCCTGGGGAGCGCGCAGCACCCGGATGTTCTTCTTGCGGGCGAGCACCTCGACCGCGCCGTCCTCGTAGTCCGGCGCGACGATCACCTCGGTGAAGATCTCCGCGACCTGCTCGGCCATCGCCACGCTCACCGGCCGGTTGACCGCGATCACGCCGCCGTAGGCGGACACCGGGTCGCTCGCGTGTGCCTTCAGGTGCGCCTCGGCGACGTTCTCGCCGATCGCGATCCCGCACGGGTTGGCGTGCTTGATGATCGCCACGCAGGGCTGCTCGTGGTCGTACGCGGCGCGTCGGGCCGCGTCGGTGTCCATGTAGTTGTTGTAGGACATCTCCTTGCCGTGGAACTGCTCGGCGCCCGCGAGGCCGCCGGTGCCGTCCACGTACAGGGCCGCGGCCTGGTGCGGGTTCTCGCCGTAGCGAAGCACGTTCTCCCGGCGACGGACCGAGCCGAGGAAGGCCGGGAAGCTCTCCTCGTCGGCCGGCGCGTAGCTGTTCGAGAACCAGGAGGCGACCGCGACGTCGTACGCGGCGGTGTGCCCGAACGCCTCGCCCGCGAGCCGCTTGCGCTGCGCGAGGTCGAAGCCGCCGGCCTCGATCGCGGCGAGCACGTCGGCGTAGCGGTCCGGGCTGGTCACCACCGCGACGGAGGGGTGGTTCTTGGCCGCGGCGCGGACCATCGACGGGCCGCCGATGTCGATCTGCTCGACGCACTCGTCCGCGGTCGCGCCCGACTCGACGGTCTGCGTGAACGGGTACAGGTTGACCACGACCAGGTCGAACGGTCGTACGTCCAGCTCTTCGAGCTGCGCGCGGTGCGACTCCAGGCGCAGGTCGGCCAGGATGCCGGCGTGCACGCGCGGGTGCAGGGTCTTGACCCGGCCGTCCAGGCACTCCGGGAAGCCGGTCAGTTCCTCGACCTTGGTCACGGGCACGCCCGCGGCGGCGATCCGTGCCGCGGTGGAGCCGGTGGAGACCAGTTCGACACCGGCCGCGTGCAGGCCCTGGGCCAGTTCCTCCAGGCCGGTCTTGTCGTACACGCTGATCAACGCGCGACGGATGGGGCGACGTGCCTCGTTCTCGGTGCTGGGGGTGGGGGCGGCGGAAGTCATGCGGGGATCCGGACCTTTCTTCCTTCGATGCGGTAGCCCTCGCGGGCCAGCCGGCCCACGACCTCGACGAGCAGGGTGCGCTCGACAGTCTTGATGCGCTCGTGCAGCGCCTCACCGCCGTCGGCGTGATCGCCGTCCTCGACCGTGACGACGCCCTGAGCGATGATCGGCCCGGTGTCCACGCCGGCGTCCACGAGGTGGACCGTGCAACCGGTCACCTTGGCGCCGTACGCGAGCGCGTCCCGGACGCCGTGCGCGCCGGGGAACGAGGGCAGCAGTGCGGGGTGGGTGTTGACGGTGCGTCCCTCGAAGCGGGCCAGGAAACGCGGGCCCAGGATCTTCATGAAGCCGGCCGAGACCACCAGATCAGGTTCGTACGCGGCGACCGCGTCGGCGAGCGCGGCATCCCAACCGGCCCGATCCGCATGGTCGCCCACCCGCTCCACGAAGGTGGGGACTCCGGCCCGCTCGGCCCGGGTCAGCCCCGCGATGTGCTCGCGGTCGGCGCCCACGGCCACCACGCTCGCGCCGTACGCGGGATCCGCGCACGCGTCGAGCAGGGCCTGGAGGTTGGTACCGGAGCCGGAGACCAGGACGACGAGCCGGGCCGGCCCGGGGGTACGCGGGGCGTGAACGGCCACTGCTTTTCGGCTCTTTCCGGAAGGGAAGGGCGGGAGGGGCACCAAAGGGATTCGGGCTCTCGCCGGGATCTCGCACGGGTTCGGCGGGCGTTCCCCGACAGGAGGCGGGAACACGGAGCGGCGCCCGTACGTCGGCAACGATAGCGTCAGGGGGTAGGCAGTACCGAACCGGCGGGGTGGGATACCGGCGACGGGGCCGGTGACGGGGCCTGGGGGCCTCTCGGCGCCGCCGCCCGGCTACGGTGCACCCCGCACACGTACGATCCTGGGAAGGGAATCCCGCGATCCGGCACGACGAGGGCAGGCAGAGGATGAGTACCGGCAACGAGACCGACGAGCGGGATCCCTACGCCCCGCCGCCGGAGGGTACGCCCGATCGCCCGCCGGCCGCCCCGTGGAACGTGCCCGGCAACGGGCGAGGGGACGGCGGCAACGGTGGCGATCGGCACGGCCGCGAGGACCGGCCACAGCGGGCGCCGCGCGAACCGCGCGAGCAGCCCGACCCGAAGGACATCCGGGTCCGCAATGGCCGACTGGCGCTGTGGTCGGGGGTGTGGGCGGTGTTCTTCGCACTGTTCCTGCCGTCCGACCTGGGCCTGGTGCTCGGCGTGGTGCTGGGCGTGGTCGCCCTGGTGCTCGGCATCCGGACGGTGCGCGGGACGACGCCAGCCTCGGCCGGGCCGCGGATCGAGGAGGGCCCGGGCGGCACCGCTCGGCACCCGGGGCACGCCCCGGGCGGGCCGACCCACCGACCCCGGGTGCGCCGACCGGCGGGCTCCCGCTCCGGCGCCGCACTCGCCGGCCTGGTCACCGGCGCGATCGCGGTGGTCTACGTGCTGGGCGTGTGGACGTTCGAGGCGGTCAACAAGGACTACTACGACTGCATGGACAGCGCGCTCACCAAGACCGGTGAGCAACGCTGCCTGGACAAGCTGCCGGAGCGCTACCACTTCCTCGTGGACGGCACGATCTAGGACGGGCCGGTGGTTCCGAGGGCCGTCTCCGCTTCGGTGGAGGCGGCCTTCGGGTTCTCCCGACCGCGCCACCAGGTCGCGGCCAGGGCGGTCGGGGCGGCGATCAGCGTGATCTCGACGCTCAGCGCGGCGGCGGTGCGCCACACGTTCGGGCCCAGTTCGGCGAGGTCGGCCAGGCCCGCGCTGCCGGAGGCCAGTCGGGTCGAGGCGAGGGTGAGCAGGCCGACCCCCAGGCCCGCCCCGGCGGCGTGCGAGGTGACCGCGCGCCAGGCTCGGGGCGGCTCGGCACGGGCCGCGAAGAAGCCCGCCACGATGCCCGCGAACAGCGGGAGCACGGCGGGCGCCCACGCGGCGGAAGGCACCGTGGCGGGACCGGGCAGCGCGGCGAGCAGGGGCAGCGTGGGCAGCGGGCCGAACGTACTGCCGGTGGGCGCGAGCGTGGTGGCCGCGCCGAGCGCGAACCCGGTGCCGGCCGCGTAGGACACCGCCCACACGATCGCGTTGGGCACCAGCACGGCGCACAGCACGGCCAGCGCCGCGAAACCGATCGCGTCGTGTGTGGTCAGCGCCAGCGCGATGCGGACCTGACCGGCGTGCGCGAACAGGCACGCGAGCACCAGGAGCGCCCCTCCCGCCGCGAGCACCGCGGCCGAGGCCAGGCTCGCGCGCACGGCCGGCACCCGAACCAGCGCGGGCCCGAACGCACCCAGCACTCCCGCCGCCAGGACACCGAGTGCCGCCATCGCGACCGTGCCGGACACCGGCCGCACACTCGCCGTGTCCACGCCGGCCGCCACCGCGTACATCAGCCCGGTGTACACCAGCGCCTGCGACCCGAGCACGATCGCGGTCCCGGCGAGGCCGTCCGCGAGCCGTCGGCCGAGCCGGCACAGCAGCCAGATCAGCGGCACGGTCAGGCCGAGCGGGGCCAGCCGCAGTGGTACGACGGTCACGTTCGGTTCGACCGAGCCGGTCGCGGTGTGGCTGATCTCGACGAACTCGAAGCCGACGTGGTGCGCCGCGAGCCAGATCCCGCCGATCACGCGCAGCAGCGCCGACGGGTGGTCGAAGCCGCCCGAGGTGGCTCCGCACATGGCCACGATCAGCACGAGCAGCGCCACGGTGCCGAGCCCCGCCCCGACCACGAGCAGCGCGGACGCCACTCCTCGGGCGAGGGCCTGCACGATCCGGGCGGTGTCGGGGCGGCGGCGGGCGAGGCGGGCCGGTGCGGCGACGCCCCGGAGGCCGGCCGGGACGGCGACCGGCGGACGACTCGGCCGCGGTGGGCCCGACGGCCGCGCTCGGGGCCGCGCGGGCCCGCCGGGAGCCTCGACGGGGGTCGACACCGGCAGCGCGCCGGGCGGCCGACCGGGCCTGGGCCGGAGGAGGACGATCGAAGGCGATTCCAGGCCGGGCGGCGGCGCGGGGAGCTCGGGTGCGTCGGCGTCGGATGGCCTGTGGGACTCGCGGGACTCGCGGGACTCGCGGGACTCGGCGGACTCGGGCAGGTCCGGCGGATCCGCTGCTTTCGGCGCCGCGGCGGCTTCCGGCGGCTTGGGCGGCCCGGATACCCGCGCGGGCTCGTCGGGCGGGCCGGACTCCGCGTCCGGTACCGCGTCCGGCAACGGCTCGGATGTTCGGCCGAGGGCCTCCCCGAGAGCCCCGGGCGGCAAGGCCGGAAGGCGCTCGACGTCCGCCCACGCGACGGGTCCGGCCGCCGTCCGGGGCGACGACGGGCCGTACTCGGTTTCCGGCGTTTCGGTCACGCTCCCCATGCTGCCCACGCGGCCACGATCCGAGCCGCATATAGCCATCAGGCGTGACAGAACACCCCATTTGATCGATTGAAGTCATTGAATACGCATTATCAATCGACCCTCGGGTACCTCAGGCCCCCATGGGCATCGACGACGAGCGGACCGACCCGCGCGGGCGCGCCACGGGCTTCGACGCCCTGTACGCGGCGATCGCACCCGACATCGCGCGCTACGCGTATCTGTTGACCGCGAGCCCCGCCCGGGCCGCGCACGTGACCCGGCGCGCGTTCGCGCTGGTCTGGCGGGACCTGCCGGACGTCGGCGACACCCCCGCCGACGCCGCCTACGTACGCACCCTCGCGGGCGACCTCGCGCTCGGTCATCGGTTCCTGCTGCGGCGCGCCGTCTGGCGACTGGTACCGCATCCGGACCGCACCGGCCGGGTCGTCCCGCACGCCGAGGACGACACGCGTCGCGACCAGGACATCGCGCTCCTGCGCGCGCTCCAGCGGGTGCCCGGCCATCGTCGGCGGGTGTTCGTGCTGCGCCACCTGTTCGGGATGCCGCCGGAGCAGGTCGCGTTCGAGACCGAGGCGACCACCGAGGGCACCCGGATCCGGCTCCTGCGCGCACACGAGGACCTCGCCGAGTTGGTGCCCGCACTGACCGGCCCGTCGCCGAACTGCCCCGAGGCACACGACTTCCTGAGCACGATCACCCGCGACCTCGCGGCTCGCCACGAACCGCGCGTGCCCGGTCCGCGCGTGTCCCGGATGGGCAGCAGGGCCCGGACCTCGGTGCTGGCCGCGGTGGTCACGGCGGCGATCATCGCCCTGCTGATCGCCTCGCTGCCCCGGCTGCTCACTCCGGGCACCTCGCGCGACGCGCGGGGCGGCTACCGGGTCCAGCCGATCACCGGCTCGGAGGCCGCGCGCAGGCTGCCGCCGGTGCCCGCCGAGCGGGAGGCCCCGCCCGAGCCGGCCGCGGCCCCGCCGGGGCCCGCGGCCGCCGCGCCGGAATCGACTTCGGCCGGCCGGCCGCGGCCGCCCGTCCCGGAGACCGCCGGCGCGCCGCCGTCCATCACGCCGCTGATCCGCCCGGCGGCCCCCACCGTGCGCGGACAGTCGGGCCCGGCCTCGACGGCACTGTCCGCGCCCGGTCGGCTGGCCCTGATCGGCCCGGCCGCGCTGCTGGCCCCGGAGACCGGGTACACGCTGGACACGAGTTGCCTGGACAACGGCCTGCGGCGCGTGCCGCCGCGCTGACCACCGGGTCCGTCCGAAAACCACGACGCCCCGCACGCCGCCTGGAGGGCGGCGCGCGGGGCGTCGTGGGTCACGGGTGACCGGTGGGTCAGCCCGCCATGATCTCGCGCATCAGGCGCGCGGTCTCGGACGGCGTCTTGCCGACCTTGACGCCGACGGCCTCGAGCGCGTCCTGCTTGGCCTGCGCGGTGCCCGACGAGCCCGAGACGATGGCGCCGGCGTGGCCCATGGTCTTGCCCTCGGGGGCGGTGAAGCCCGCGACGTAGCCGACGACCGGCTTGGTGATGTGCTCGGCGATGTAGGCCGCGGCACGCTCCTCGGCGTCGCCGCCGATCTCGCCGATCATCACGATCGCGTCGGTCTCCGGGTCGTCCTGGAACGCCTGGAGGCAGTCGATGTGCGTGGTGCCGATGATCGGGTCGCCACCGATGCCGACGGCGGTCGAGAAGCCGATGTCGGCCAGCTCGTACATCATCTGGTAGGTCAGGGTGCCCGACTTGGACACCAGACCGATCCGGCCCGGCTTGGTGATGCTGGCCGGGATGATGCCCGCGTTGGACTGACCCGGGGTGATCAGGCCAGGACAGTTCGGGCCGATGATCCGGGTCTTGTTGCCCTTGGCGCCGGCGAGCGCCCAGAACTGCGCGGTGTCGTGCACCGGCACGCCCTCGGTGATGACCACCGCGAGGCCGATCTCGGCCTCGATGGCCTCGACCACGGCGTCCTTGGTGAACTTCGGCGGCACGAAGACCACCGTGACGTCCGCGCCGGTGGCCTTCATCGCCTCGGCCACGGTGCCGAATACGGGTACCTCGGTGCCGTCCACGTCGACCGTGGTGCCGGCCTTGCGCGGGTTCACGCCACCGACGATGTTCGTCCCGGAGGCGAGCATCCGGTGGGTGTGCTTCATCCCCTCGGAGCCGGTCATGCCCTGGACGATGACCTTGCTGTCCTTGGTCAGGAAGATAGCCATGTTGGGTCGGTCTCCCTTACTTCGCGGCAGCGAGCTCGGCGGCCCGCTCGGCCGCGCCATCCATGGTGTCCACCTGCTGGACCAGCGGGTGGTTCGCGTCGGTGAGGATCTTGCGACCCAGCTCCGCGTTGTTCCCGTCCAGACGCACGACGAGCGGCTTGGTGACCGCCTCGCCCTTCTGCTTCAGCAGTTCGAGCGCCTGCACGATGCCGTTCGCGACCGCGTCGCACGCGGTGATGCCGCCGAAGACGTTGACGAACACCGACTTGACGTCGGCGTCGCCCAGGATGATCTCCAGGCCGTTCGCCATCACCTCGGCGGACGCGCCGCCGCCGATGTCGAGGAAGTTGGCCGGCTTCACGCCGCCGTGGTTCTCCCCGGCGTACGCGACCACGTCGAGCGTGGACATGACCAGACCCGCGCCGTTGCCGATGATGCCGACCGAGCCGTCGAGCTTGACGTAGTTGAGGCCCTTGGCCTTGGCCGCCGCCTCCAGCGGGTCGGCCGCGTCCTTGTCCTCGAGCGCCTCGTGGTCGGGGTGCCGGAAGTCGGCGTTCTCGTCCAGCGAGACCTTGCCGTCCAGCGCGATGATCTTGCCCTCTTCGGACTTGATCAGCGGGTTGACCTCGACGAGCGTGGCGTCCTCCTCGACGAAGACGGTCCACAACGTCTTCAGGGTCGCGACGATCTGGTCGTGCAGCTCGGCCGGGAACTTCGCCGCCTCGACGATCTCGCGGGCCTTGGCCTCGGTCACGCCCTCGATCGCGTCGACCGGGATCTTCGCGAGCGCGTCCGGGTTCTCCTCGGCGACGACCTCGATCTCGACGCCACCCTCGACCGACGCCATCGCGAGGAAGGTGCGGTTGGTGCGGTCGAGCAGGAACGATACGTAGTACTCGTCCACCGGCTTGGCCAGCCCGGCCAGCATGACCTTCTTGACGATGTGGCCCTTGATGTCGAGACCGAGGATCTGCTCGGTCTTCTCGACGACCTCGTCGGTGCTGAACGCCAGCTTGACGCCACCGGCCTTGCCGCGGCCACCGACCTTCACCTGCGCCTTGACGACGGCCTTGCCGCCCATGCGCTCGGCGGCGGCCCGTGCCTCCTCCGGCGTGAAGACGACTTCACCGGGCAGAACCGGCACACCGTGCTTAGCGAAGAGATCCCTCGCCTGGTACTCGAACAGGTCCACGCGGGTCCGTCCTTGTGATCGCGATCGGATATGCGGAACATGCGCAGCCGCGTCCGTCGTCGCACAGGTCCGGCAGGCTCGCCCCCAGGTCTGGTGGACGGCGTCCGCACGCGTAGCTGATCCGCCTTGCAGGTTATCGGGCGGGATGGCCCGACCCGAATCAGGGTCTTGGTCGCACTCCCCGGGCACCTCACACCCTCGCCCCCGCCGAGTGTCGAGATCCGCCCGTTTACGCCTGTTCCACCGTGACACAGGGAACACGCCGAAACGGAACGTAACGATAGGGGTGTGGCCGATCCCACGCCGAAGCCTCCCAGCCGACAATCACACTTACCCGGAATCCCAGCCAATGAACGAACGGAGCGGACAGCATGGACGCGCAAGTCGGTCCCGACGAAGGAGCAGACGTGACAGCGCTCGCGGAGGAGGCGCCGCCGACCACGTCACTTGTGGACGTGGTCGGTGACCCGACGAAGTTCATCGCCACGCTCCCGGTTCCCCCGGGGATCCGCGTGGAATTCATCGAGGGGATTTACCGCATGGCGCCGCCCGCCGACGAGGAGCACAACTTCTGGGCGATCGACATCCTGGTCATGCTTCGGACCGCAGGCGTCGCCCACGCGGTGGCGGGAGTCGGCTACTGTCCGGAACCCGATGGTGACGGCCGCGTAACCGCGGCTTTCATCCCGGATTTCGCGGTGCAGTACCGTCGTGCCAACGCAGCCGACCTCGCGTTCCGCAAGAACCATGATGGTTGGTATCCCTCAACCATGCTTCACCTTGTCGGCGAGATCACTTCTCCGGGCAATGCCTCGATCGACCGGGAAGACAAGTACCGAGCGTACGCCCGGGCGGGGATCCCGATCTACGTGCTGATCGACCGTCGGAAACGTGAGGCGATCGCCTACTCCGAGCCGGTCGATCGTGGCGTCGACTCCGGATACAACGTCGCACATCATGTGGCGTTGGGTACCAAGCTCGAACTCCCGGATGGCCTCCCCACCCTCGACACCGCCGCGTTCACCTGACGTCTCGGGTCGCAAGCAACCACCGGTCGGCACCGTTCCGGACCATCGGACCGCCCTCTCCGGGATCGACCCACACGAGGAAGGTCGAATTCCGGGCGCTTCTACGCCTCCGGCACCGGAAGCGGCAGTCCCTGGATCGCCGCTGCCATCACCTCCGGGAACAGGTCGGGGGTGCACGCGAAGGCCGGGCTGCCGAGGGCGGCCAGCGCTGCCGCGTTGGTGTGGTCGTACGCGGGGGCGCCCTCGTCGGAGAGGGCCAGCAGGGTGACGAACGAGGTGCCGGCGGCCTGCATGGTCGCGGCGCGGCGCAACATCTCGTCCCGCACACCGCCCTCGTACAGGTCGCTGATCAGCACCACGACCGTCTCCGCCGGGCGGCCGATCAACGATTGGCAGTAGGCGAGCGCGCGGTTGATGTCGGTGCCGCCGCCGAGTTGGGTACCGAACAGCACGTCCACCGGATCGCTCAGTTGTTCGGTGAGGTCGACCACGCTCGTGTCGAAGACGACCAGTGAGGTCTTGAGCGAGCGCATCGAGCCCAGCACCGCGCCGAAGACCGACGCGTAGACCACCGAGGCCGCCATCGAGCCGGACTGGTCGATGCACAGGATCACGTCCTTGTGCACCCCGTGCCGCTGCCGCCCGTAGCCGACCAGGCGCTCCGGGACGATCGTGCGGTGCTCGGCCTGATAGTGCTTGAGGTTGGCCTTGATCGTGGCGTTCCAGTCGATGTCGTGGTGGCGCGGGCGGTTGATCCGGGCCGCTCGGTCCAGCGCGCCCTGGACCAGGCTCGTGGTGCGCTGCGCGACCCGGCGCTCCAGGTCGTCGACGACCCGGCGAACCACCGCGCGGGCGGCCTCCTTGGTGGCCTCGGGCATCAGCTTGTTGAGCGAGAGCAGGGTGCCCACCAGGTGTACGTCGGGTTCGACGGCGGCCAACATCTCCGGCTCCAGGAGCAGCCGGGTCAGGTCGAGTCGCTCGATCGCGTCCTGCTGGAGGATCTGTACGACGCCCGCCGGGAAGTGCTCGCGGATGTCGCCGAGCCAGCGGGCCACCGAGGGCGCGGAGGCGCCCAGGCCGGCCGCGCGCGGGCCGTTGCCGCGTCTGCTGCCGCGCGGCGCCGGGGTCTGTGGGCGGTACAGCGCGGCCAGGGCCCGGTCGATTCGGATGTCCTCGCCGGTGGGCCCGTAGCCGGTGCCGTCCGCATCGCCGCCGAGCAGCAGCCGCCAGCGGCGCAGACGTTCGTCGGCCGTGCTCTCGCTCATCGGGTGCTCACCTTTCGGCGTTCGAGGCCGAGGATCTCGGCCAGCAACGGCAGCGTGGCGTCCGCTCGCCCGGGGTCGAACAGGTCGGCGGTCGCGGCTTGGGCGGCGGGGTGTGCGGGGGTGCGCACCCGCTCGCCGAGCATGCGGCGTTCGGCCGCCGCGAAGGTGGCGAAGGTGCGCCGCAGCAGCGGCAGGATCTCGATGAACAGGTCGGCGGGGGTGTCGGTGATCCACTCGTCGACCAGGGCCATCAGCCGCTCGTCGTGTACGAGCAGCATGCCGCCGCCCGCCAGGAAGCCCTCGATCCAGGCGGCCGATTCGCGATGCGGAACGCCTCGGGTCAGCGCCCGGGCCAACCGCGGAGCGGCCGCCCGCGGGTCGAGCCGGCCCAGGTCGAGCAACAGTCGGGTGGCCCGGCCGGTGAGCAGGCCCGGCAGGTTTTCCCGGTCGGCCAGGCGGTCCAGGGTCGCGTACCACTCCTGCTGTTGTTCGTCGCTCAGCAGTTGTACGGCGGCGTGCACGGCGTCCAGGTGTCGGCGCATCGCCTTGGCGCCGTCGTCGTCCAGACCCGCGCAGGCCGGCAGCAGTCCGACACAGATCCGGACCACCAGGCCGGCCACCACGGTGCCCAGCGCGGAGGTGTCCGTGCCGCGCACGTCGCCGTAGCGCAGCGCGCGCACCAGCCCGGGCAGCGCCTCGGCGAGCTTGACCACGTCGGTGTCCAGCGCGGCCCGCTGGTCCAACACGCGCATGATCAGCGGCAGCGCGTCGGGCAGGTCGGCGCGCAGGCAGCGCTCGGCCACCTCGGTGACGTCGGCGAGCGATTCGGCCCGGATCGCCAGGTCGGCCGTGCGGGCCGCGGCGGCGGCGAGCACGGTGGTCCCCCACACGCCGGCCTCGGCGACCCGGATGGCCAACTCCGGCTGCCAGTCCAGGCGCCAGGTCTCGCGGAAGGTGCCCTTGCTCTCCCGGGCCCGGGCCGGCACACCCCACGGAATGTCCAGCAGGGCGAGCCGGTTGAGCAGCCGGCTGCGGTCGGCGTGCGACTCCTTGCGCAGGTCGAGTTCGAGTTCGCGGGCGGAGGGCTCGGGCTTCAGTCGCAGTCGGCGCTGCTCGCGGGACAGATCGCGCTGGAGCGGTACGGCGGGCACCGCGTCGGGTACCTCACCGATCGCATCGCCCACCACGAGGGCGTCGTGCACCAGCGCGAGCGGCCCGGTCACGCCGTCGCACATCACCGCGCGCACCGCCTCGATCGTCTCGTCCAGGCCGGCCAGCGGGCGACCGCGCAGCGCGGCCAGCGCGCTCGCGTGCCGGGTGGCCTCGATCACGTGCGCGGAGGACACCGGATGGCCCGCCTCGCGCAGCAGTGATGCGATCCGGACGAACCAGCGGGGCAACAGTTCGCGTTCGTCGGTGTTCGTGTACAGGTGTCGGTACCACCCGGGTGAGGCGACGCCCGCGCCGTAGCCGGAGCTCTGCGCCAGCCGCCGGTGTGTCCAGGGCACCCAGGTGGTCTCGATCTTGACCCTGGCCCGGTGCGGCGCCAGCAGCGCGCGGTCGGCGGCGGCCGAGGGAAGTCGGGCCAGCGCGGGCAGGTGCCAGGCGCCGCACACCACGGCGATCCGCCGGTGGCCGGCGCGGCGCGCGGACCGGATGCACTGACGCATGTGTGCCTCGCGCAGCCGCTCGACGTCGGGCTCGGCCGTCGCGTCGGGCTCGGGCTCGTCCTCGCGCAGCGCGGCCATCGCCTCGGCGAGCGCGGCGAACGGGGTCAGCGCGTCGCCGCCAGTGGGCAGCCGGTGCTCGATCACGTCCTCCCACCAGCGCTCCGGGTCGTCCTGGCCGGCCAGTCGGGCGAGTTCGGCGATCGGGTCGACCCGCGGCGGGGCGGGCGCGGCCTCCTCGTCCTCGGGCGGGGCGGTCTCGGCGCGCTCCTTGCGGGCCCGGTCGAGCGTGAAGGACACCGCGACCGGCAGGTCGACGAAGCGGATCGGCACGCCGTGCGCACCGGCGTACCGGATCGCCACCCACTCGGGGCTGAAGTCGGCGTACGGCCAAAAGCCCGCCTGCCCGGGATCGTCGGCCGCGTGCGCGAGCAGCGCGACGGGCGGTCGCATGTCGGGGTCGGCGGCGAAGGACAGCAGCACGTCCGCCTCGGGTGGGCCCTCGATCAGCACGATGTCGGGCTCGACCTGCGCGAGGGCGGCGGCCACCGCCCGGGCCGAACCCGGCCCGTGGTGCCGCACGCCCAGCAGGATCGGCGGGTCGACCGGGGGGTTCGCCATCAGGCACGGTCCGCGGCGCGGCAGGCCCGGTAGAAGTCCTGCCAGTCGGCGCGCGGACGCACCGCGGTCTCCAGGTATTCGCGCCAGACCAGGGTGTCCGCCGCCGGATCCTTGACCACCGCGCCCAGGATGCCCGCGGCCACGTCCGCCGAGCGCAGCACGCCGTCGCCGAAGTGTGCGGCCAGCGCGAGGCCGCCGGTGACCACGGAGATCGCCTCGGCGGTGGACAACGTCCCGGACGGGGTCTTCAGCTTGGTCCGCCCGTCCTCGGTCAGGCCGGCCCGCAGTTCGCGGAACACCGTGACCACACGCCGCAGTTCGGCCTCGGCGGCGGCCACCGGCGGCAGGTCGAGGGAGGAGCCGAGCTGGGCCACCCGGCGACTGACGATGTCCACCTCGGCGTCGGCGGTCGCCGGCAGCGGAAGCACCACCGTGTTGAACCGGCGGCGCAGCGCGGACGAGAGGTCGTTGACGCCGCGGTCGCGGTCGTTGGCGGTGGCGATCAGGTTGAACCCGCGCACGGCCTGCACCTCGTCGTTCAACTCCGGTACGGGCAGCGTCTTTTCGGACAGGATGGTGATCAGCGAGTCCTGCACGTCGGCCGGGATGCGGGTCAACTCCTCTACCCGGGCGACCAGTCCGTGGCTCATCGCGCGCATCACCGGGCCGGCCACCATGGCCGCGCGGCTGGGCCCGTGCGCGAGCAGTTGCGCGTAGTTCCAGCCGTAGCGGATGGCCTCCTCGGGAGTGCCGGCGGTGCCCTGGACCAGCAGCGTGGAATCGCCGCACACGGCGGCGGCCAGGTGCTCGGACACCCACGTCTTGGCCGTGCCCGGCACGCCCAGGAGCAGCAGCGCGCGGTCGGTGGCCAAGGTGGTGACGGCGACCTCGATGATCCGCCGGGGTCCGATGTACTTGGGCGAGATGACCGTCCCGTCCGCCAGCGTGCCGCCCAGCAGGTAGGTGGCCACCGCCCAGGGCGAGAGCTTCCAACGCGGCGGCCGGGGGCGCTCGTCGGCGGCGGCGAGCGCGGCCAGTTCGTCGGCGAACGCGTCCTCGGCGTGGGCCCGAAGCACACTCTGCTCAACCGGTTCAGCGGACACAGTCACGGCGCTCCCCCAAGGCTCGAACAAACCCGAACAGAACCCATCCTGCCGCCCGGGTCCGACACCTTCCGGGCCGCCGAGGTCACAGGTGATCGAGCAGGAACCCGGTCTCGATGGTCACGTCGAACGGCTCGGGCAGGCGCACCGGAGCCCCGGCCCTCACACGCTCGGTGAACGTGTACCGCCCGTCGACCGGCTCGAAGTGCACGATCACCTCGTGCTTTTGCCGATCCACGATCAGCGTCACGGGCACCTCGGCCCGCGCGTACTCGTCGGGCTTCTCCCGCAGGTCGACGCGGCGCGTACTGTCCGAAGTCACCTCGACGAACATCCAGGCCCCTGATGCGGACGTCGCGTGCCCGTCCCGAAATTCGGCCTTCTTGCGGGGATCGAGGACGACGAGGTCGGGCGTGCGTTCGGTGCCGACGCCCACCACGAAGGCAACGCCCTCCAGCACCAGGATCTCGGCCGGAAGCGCCGGTTCGAGCAGATGGCGCAAGCCCGTGAGGATCCGGGCGTACTCCCAGTCCGGCGATGCCTGCATGACCAGGCCGGCCGGAGATGCCTCCCAGCGCACGCTCTCGGGAAACTCGCCGGAATCGCGCAACATTCTCAGGGCGGTCAGGCGCAGGTTCGCCAGTGGGTCGATCTGATCCGCATCGT
Organism: Embleya scabrispora DSM 41855; assembly: GCF_000372745.1. Lineage (GTDB taxonomy): Bacteria > Actinomycetota > Actinomycetes > Streptomycetales > Streptomycetaceae > Embleya > Embleya scabrispora. Next base: position 80,084 of record NZ_KB889688.1, read on the forward strand.
CGGTCACCCGCCCATCCTCTCGCGGCGAGGTCCGCCGGGCGTGGGACATACGCCCATCCACTCGGACGAATGATTCGGCCCCCGCCCGGCGCGAGCGGGCCCGCAGGTCAGTTGTCCAGGAGTTCCGCGCGCATCGTCGCCCGGTAGTGGAGGGTGTCGGCGAGGGCCCGGAACGCCTTGGGCCATTCGCCGTCCCCGGCGGCCAGGTGCTCCACGCGATCGACCACGGCCGGGTCCAGACCGCGGCCGGCCACGTCCCGGGCACCGCTGAAGCTCCACGGGTAGCCGCCGCCCTCGGCCGCGCTCGCGAGTGCGTCCAGGACCGCGTCGCCCAGCGTCGCCGGCCACGGCGCCGGGCAGTTGGTCAGCAGTTGCAGCGCCTCGGACAGCCCGTGCGCGGCGATGTGCCGGGCCACGTGTTCGGCGCACTCGGCCGCCGGCAGCACGGTCAGCAGCCGGGTGGGCGCGCCGCGCCCGGCCAGCGCCCGGGCCCAGCCGACGTCGCGCTGGAGCACCGCCGCGCGGGCCCACCCGTCCCGGACGTCCTCCGCGAACCGGCGCGGCAACACCCGCGCCACGATCTCCTCCGGGCCGGCCCCGAACACCTCCCGCCACACCGCGAGTGGCGTGGCCGCGACGATCTCGCCCAGCCACCACGAGTGGTCCTCGCGCCCGGTCGGCGACGTCTCGGCAATGCCGTCCCGCCGCATCGCCGCATCGCATCCGCTCGGCGGCACCACCAGCATCCGACCGGCGCCGCCGGGCCGCAGGCAGGCCAGGGCCCGCTCGCGCATCCGAGCCGCGAAGGCCGAGCCGGGCAGTTCGGTGAGCAACCGCGCGGCGGCCACCCGAACCACCTTCGCCCGATCGTCCAGCGCCTCCTCAAGGAACGGCTCGTCGCTCGCCGACAACCCGGTACCCAGCGCCGCCACCCACACCGCACGATCCTCGGCGGGCTCGGCGCTCCAGACCCGGGTCAGCAGCCCCCGGGCCGCGTCCGGGTCATCGGTGCGCAGCGCCTCGAACGCGGCGAGCCGCTCGCCGAAGCGCCCGTGCCGCCACAGCTCGACCGGATCGTCGGGTTCCGGCACCGCGATCCGGGTCAGCCAGGCCCACTCCGGGTTGAGCCCGGCCAGCCAGCGTCCGCGCGGGCCGGCCAGGTCGGCCACGATCTCGCGCAGATCCGTCCGCGAGCGCGCGGCCGTCAACAGCGCGGGCAACTCGGACTCGGGCGCGCGCAGTCCGGCCGCGCGGGCCAGCGCGAGCCATTCGGGCAGGAAGTCCATCCCGTCGCCCTCGAGCAGGATCCGCAGCCGCGCCCTGGCCCGCCCCGGCACCGACGGCCGCGTGTCCACCTCGGCGCACGGCGCCGGCGGCGCACCCGCCGGCGCCCGCCGCCCCGCACGCCGGTGCACCATCACGATCGCGGCCAGATCGAGCAACCGCACCGCCTCGTCCGCCCGGTCCACCCGCGCGGCCAGCGTCCCGAGCGCGTCCTGCGCGGGCAACTCCGCGGCCGGTCGCCGTCCGGTGCCCACCAACGCCGCCGACACCAGGTCGTCCCATACCGGATCCGCCACCCGCATCCGAACTCCCCTTCCGCACAGGCCGATCGGCAGTGCCGACCGACACCGGTGATGGTTTTCGGGCCCTCCCGGGCCGATCCCGCGACGCCCCCTGCCGAGACCCGAGACCGCAGTCGAGGCCGGCGGGTAGGGCGCGCGGTCGGCTACAACTGCACGGCCCGGCCCTCGTGCCACGCGGTCACCGGGACGAATCCGCGCGCGCCGTACTCGCCGAACACGGTCAGCCCCACGCCCCCGGACATCGCGGAAAGCCGCCACAACGCCTGCTCGCCGGTCCGCGCCCGATCCACCGGCAGCCAGAACCCGTCCGCGCCCGCGATCCGCCACCCCATCGGCTCCGGCACCGCGACCACGTCGGCCAGCACCACCGGCCAAGCCTCCAGCCACGGTTCGCTGCGTAGCGCCTCGGCATAGCCCAAGGTGGCCTCCTCCGGGCCGACCCCCGTCGGTTCCCCGCCCTCCACCGGCGCGCCGGCGCGCTCACCGAGCGCGGCCCGCAGCGGCACCGCGTCGTCGTGGAAGGCCGCGTCGGCCTCGATCGATCGGCCCACCGGCAACGCCAGTTGCGGCGCACGCCCCTGCGGCCCGAAGGCCAGGACGAGCGCCGGTCGGCCGGAGCGCTCGCCGCGCAGCCAGATCCGACGCTCGGTCAGATTGCCGTCCGTACTGTCCCGGCTGCCCAGCACCAGCCACCGGTCGCGCACCACGGTGCCCGCCTCGCGCGCGTTGCGCAGCACATCCTCCGCGTCCACGGTCCAGCCGATCCGCGCCCGCAGCCCGGCCACCAGGGACGGGTCCAGGTCGTCGGCGTGTTCGTGGGCGCGCAGGAGCAGCCACAACTCGGCGTAGTCCTCGAGAAGGCGGCCCGGCCAACCCTCCGCCCCGGACGCCGGTATCGCCCCGGCGGCGCGCAGCCGGGCCGCCAGCCCCGGCGCCTTGGCATCGACCATGCGCTCGGCGATGCCGTCCCACATGGCGTACCCCTCACGCTCGGTGCCCGCCAGGCCCTGCCGGACCCGGTCGGCCAGCCAGCGGCGCAACCGCTCGGCGCCCTCGGCGACCTGGGCCGTGCGCTGGTCGGCCCGCCGCCGGGCCGCGACGGGGTCGGCCGGCGCGGACCCGGCCGACGCGGCCTTCTCGGCCCGTGCCCGGCGCCCGTCCAACCACGTGTCGGCCCAGTCGGGGGCGGTCGCGTCGGCCGGCACGGCCACCGGGTCGGCAGCCCACAGGAGCAGCAGGCCCAGTGCGTGCTTGCACGGGAACTTGCGGCTGGGACACGAGCATTGCGACGCGGGGCCGGTGAGATCGACCACGGTGCGGTACGGCGTGGCACCGCTTCCCGCGCACACGCCCCACACCGCGCCGGCCCCGCCGGCGAACTCCGCGGCGCCGGCGGCCGACCATGGTCGCGGCACCGCCAACCTGCTCCCGGCCTTGCCTGACGCGACGTCAGGCGCGAGTGCCAGCACCTGTTCCGCGGTCCACCGTTCCAGCATGACGGTCACGGTACGGGCCCGCACCGACACGTGTGCACGAGCCGATCCAACGAGCCCGCCGGTTGTCCGGAACCGGGTGAAGTGCCCGCTCAGGCAGGGGTGGTCGCCACGTGCGCGTGGACCCAGTCGACGATGTCCGTGGTCGGCGCGCCCGGTGTGAAGACCGCCGCGACGCCGATCCGCTTCAGCTCCGGAACGTCCTCCTCCGGGATGATCCCGCCGCCGAACACCAGGATGTCCTCGGCCTCGCGCTCCTTGAGCAGTTCGATGACCTTCGCGAACAGCGTCATGTGCGCGCCGGAGAGCACGGACAGGCCGATCGCGTCGGCGTCCTCCTGGATGGCCGTCTCGACGATCTGGACCGGGGTCTGGTGCAGGCCGGTGTACACCACCTCGAAGCCCGCGTCGCGCAGCGCGCGCGCGACCACCTTGACGCCCCGATCGTGCCCGTCGAGTCCGGGCTTGGCCACCACGATCCTGATCGGTCCGGGAACACCCATCACTGCCTCCATATACGTAGCGAAGCCCTCGCCCGGAGCGTAGCCCGCCACCGCGACGACCTGCCCAAGGTGGTCCCGGGCCGGCCCGCGCGCCACGAAAGTCCCGCGCGAGCGCACACCCGATCGACGCGTCGTCGCGGCCGCCGCGGTCGAGCCGCACCGCCGGGGCGACACCTCGATCGCACGTGCGGGCCGGACGGTGCGACCGGTCGATCGCGGGCGCCGGCCCGCGGTTCGCCCGAGCGGGTTCGGCCGCGCCGAACCGCTTCACCCGCTCGGCGGCCTGACCTGCGGTTCTTATCGCGAGGATTGTCCTGTGAACGTCAAGAGCACTACAGTCCGATTCCGACCAGCCCCCGAGACGAAGGCGACGTAGGTGACGGACGTTCGCTATCCGAGCGAGGATCAGCAGGGTCGCTACGCCCCGGACGCCGAGGGCGCGTACTCCCCTTACGGCCCGCCCGGTTCGCTACAGGGCGGCTACGACCAGGGGTACAGCCAGGCCAACGGGTACGACGCGAACGCGTACGCGACCGGTTCCGGGTACCAGGCGGTCGACTCCTCGGGCGGGTGGAGCGTGCCGGCCGCGTCGTACGACGGATACGACGCGAGCGGGACCTACGCCGCCGTCGACTACGCCTCGTCGAACCACGCCTCCGCCGGCTACGACGCGCCGGGTTACGGCTCCGCGGCCTCCTGCTCCTCGGGTTACGACGCCTCCGGGTACCAACCCGCCTACGACTCCTCGGGATACACCGCCGTCCCGGCCTACGACGCGTACGGCCGAGCCGACGGGTCCGGGTCGCCGGACGGATACGGCAGCGGCGCGCACACCGCGGTCACGGGCGGCTACGACACCGGCACCGGCTACGACGCGACCGGCGCGTACGGCTACGCGGCGGTACCCGAAAGCGGCGCGTACGACGCCTACGACCCCCAGGGGCAGACCCGGACCTGGGCGGGCACCGACACCGCGGTCCAGACCGCGCCGGCGACGCCGTACGTCGACCCGTCCTGGGACGGCGGTTCGAACACCGGTATGTGGTACGCCGCTTCGGACACCGCCGCCTGGGAATCCGACACCTGGTTCTCCCCCGTCCCGGCGCGCGACGACGCCGACATGTGGTCCGGTGGCAACCGCTCGACGACGAACCTGTTCGACGACGGCACGACCCGCGCGCCGGTCGAGCCCGCGTTCGATCCCGGTGACCACGACGACAGCGTGCCGGCTCCGACCGACAACGAGGCCGAGCCGGCCGACGTACGGGTCGAGCCGGCCGTCGAGCGGCGGGGCCGGCCGGTCAAGGAGGCGAAGTCCAAGGACGCGAAGTCCAAGGAAGCCGCCGACAAGGCCCGAGTCAAGCGCAAACGCGCGTTCCCGCTCACCGCCGGCGCACCGCTCGCGGTGATGGGCGCGGCCGCGATGGCCGTCGCCGCGGTCGGCGGCCTGCACACGGCGGGCGCCGAGACCAAGGACGCGGACCCGGTGGCGGGCGGCGAGGACCTGCCGCTGATGTCGCCGATGGACAAGCAGTTGATGGACCTCCAGGTCGGCGCCGAGGACTTCGCCGAGCGGGCCAGCCGCACGCAAGCCCGGATCTCGCTCCAGGAGCGTCAGGAAGAGGCACAACGGGCCCAGGAAGCCGAGCGCAAGCGCAAGGAGTCCCTCAGGCCCAAGTACGTGCTCCCGGTCGCTCAGCGCGGCCTCAGCGCCTATTTCGGCTCGTCCGGCTCCCGCTGGGCGCACACGCACACCGGAATCGACTTTCCCGTCGACCTGAACACGCCGGTGTACGCGGTGATGGACGGCGTGGTCCGCACCGAGGTGAACTCGGCCTACGGCAACATGGTGATCCTGACCGCCAAGGACGGCACCGAGACCTGGTACTGCCACCTGACCCGGGCCAAGGTCCGCTCCGGCCCGGTCAAGGCGGGCGACGTGATCGCCTACAGCGGCGACACCGGCAACAGCACCGGCCCGCACCTGCACTTCGAGGTCCGCCCGGGCGGCGGCGCCCCGATCAACCCGCTCCCCTGGCTCCGGGCGAACGGCCTGGACCCGACCTGAGGACGCGCGCGCCGGGCCGGTCACGGCCCGGGAGCGGCCGGTTTCGGGCTCGGCGATCTACCGTGGACGCATGACCACTTCCGAGGCGCAGTTCACGGCCGAGTCGGGCAAAAGCGGGGAGTTCGTCCGGCAGGGCAATCGGTTCACCGGGCGACCCGACCCGGAGGCCGGCCGGTATCAGCTCGTCGTGTCGTTGGCGTGTCCCTGGGCGCATCGGGCGGTGATCGTGCGGCGCCTGCTCGGGCTGGAGGACGCGCTCGGGCTGTCGATCGTGGACCCGATCCGGGACGAGACCGGCTGGCGGTTCACCAATCACCCCGACGGGCGCGATCCGGTCACCGGCCTGGCGTTCCTGGCCGACGCCTATCGGGCCAGTGATCCGACCTACGGCGGCCGGGTGACGGTGCCCGCGATCATCGACCTGCGCACCGGCCACGTCGTCACCAACGACTACCCGCAGATCACCCTCGACCTCTCCACCCGCTGGACCGCGCTGCATCGCGCGGGCGCGCCGGACCTGTACCCGGAGCGGCTGCGCGCCGAGATCGACGCGATCAACGCGGACGTGTTCCGGGACGTGAACAACGGCGTGTACCGCTGCGGGTTCGCCACCACGCAGGAGGCGTACGAGGCCGCGTTCGACGCGCTGTTCGCCCGTCTGGACGCGCTGGAGGAGCGACTGGCCGGGCAGCGCTACCTGGTCGGCGACACGATCACCGAGGCGGACATCCGGCTGTTCACCACACTGGTCCGGTTCGACGCGGTCTACCACGGTCACTTCAAGACCAACCTGCGCAAGCTGACCGAGTATCCGGCCCTGTGGGCCTACGCCCGCGACCTGTTCCAGACCGAAGGTTTCGGCGACACGGTCGACTTCGACCACATCAAGCGGCACTACTACGTCACCCACGACCGGATCAATCCGACCGGCGTCGTGCCCAAGGGGCCGGACCCGGCGCTGTGGCACACACCGCACGGGCGCGGCTGAGGCGGGCACGGCACGACGAGGAGCGGGGGTGGGCCGACGGCCCACCCCCGCTCCTCGTGGCGCCCGGCGGCTACCCGGTCGGGTCCACGGTCGGCGGGTCCCGGTCCGGGCGCTCGTCCTCGACCACCGGGTCGGCCGCGACATCGTCCTCGGTCTCGACCGCCGCGGCCGCGTCCGGCTCGTCCCCGACCGCGTGCGGCGCACCCGGATGGGGCTCGCCCCCGACCGCCGCGCCCGCGTGCGGCCCGACCACGGCCTCCCCCGTCGGGTGGGACGCGGTCGGCGCGAACGTGGTCGCGGGCGCCACCCGGCTCATCGACGCCGTCCGCGCGGACTCGCGCGCGGGCAGCATCGCCCACAGCGCTCCCGCGAGCCCGGCCAGGCCCACCCCGATCGCCGCGGTGGCCAGGACCCACTCGGGGCGCACCGTCAGCGTGCCGGACGCACGCAGCAGGTAGGCGATCGCGATGCCCGCGAAGACGGTGCCCGCAATCAGCGCCATCGGGTCGAAGCGGTACCGGTTCAGCCTCATCGGGAATCGCCCTCCATCCGGGTCACGCTCCTGCGCCGGGTCGTTCGGGTGTCGATCGACGCGCTCATCGCGGCTCCCGCCCGTCGTCCCCGTCCAGCAGCTCGACGTCGCCGACGCCGACCTTCAGGTCGAGTGTGATCGTGCCGCGCCCGGGCCCGACCGCCGGAGCCGTGGTCTCGGTGCGCTCCGGACGGTAGCCGTCGTCCCGGCCGGTCGGCGTGCGCACCTGTCCGAGGTCGACGCCGCCCTTGAACACCACCGTGACGTCATCGGGCACCCAGACCTGGATTTGCCCGGCGCCGATCCGGGCCTTGACCGTCGCGCTGCCGCCCGGCCCGAGGTCGAGCCGCCGCAGGTCGATGTCCATCGTGCCCACGCCCAGGCGGTAGGAGGCCGGCAGCGCGGCGACCGTGGTGGGCGTGTAGGTGCGCTCGCCCGACGGGCCGGTGAGCGGCACGCTGATCGCGGTGACCGCGGTCAGCAGCGCGGTGAGCGCGAGGGCGGGCAGGATCAACAGCCGCGCCCGGCCGAACCAGGTCCCCGCGAGCAGGCCCAGGCCCACGATGCCGAGCAGGATCGCGATCGCGACGGTGAACGTCACCTCCACGGCCCCGGTGTGGTCGAGCACCCACAGCAGACCGCCGACCATGGTGGCCACCGACAGCGTGGCCAGGGACACGTACGAGCGCGGACACCTGGGCCGCTGCGGCGCCGGCGCCTGCGCGGGCGGTTCCTCGTCCCCGGACGCCGAACCCGCGCCCGGCACCTGCCACCACATCGGCGGCCCGGGCACCGTCGCGTCGTCCGGCCGGGTGTCGACCTGGGCGGGTGCCGACGCCATCGCCGCGACCCCGGCCGCGTCGACGGCGGCCTGTTGCTTCTTCTTCGTGTCGGACCACACCATGAACAGCACCACGGCGGTGATCATCAACAGCGGAACGGACGGGCCGAAGCCCGAGTCCAGGTAGGTGAAGAACAAGGCGACCCCCATGACGGCGACCACGGTGGCTGCCGACGCCCCGTAGTCGAACTTCCCGGCGAGGATTCGGCGCAGCATCGGCTGCTCCTCACCGCGGGCCGGGATCGACAGCCAGCCCAGGCTGTACACCAGTACGCCCACCCCGCCGAAGAGCGACAGCACCGCGAACACGATGCGGAAGATCACCGGGTCGAGGCCGAAATGCTCGCCGAGGCCCCCACACACGCCCGAGACCATCCGGTCCTCGGTGCTGCGCAGGAGTTGGGGGCGAATGGTCGTCGTGGGCGCCGCGGACGACCCCGCAGGGCCGCCCGGGACGTCGCCGGCCCGGTCGCCGGCCGAGATACCGGGTTTCGTGTCGTCGTTCATGGGTCCATCGTGGCGCCCCCGGGGCCCGCTTCCCATCGGGCTCGGCCCTGGCGTACCCCTGGTTCGACCCCGAGGGCGAATCAGGGTCGGGCCCTGATGCGTACGGACTTGCCGGCGTGTGACGATCGGTCGTGTGACCGCCGTATATCCACCGCCCGCCGCACCCGTCAGGCCCGCGCAGCCGATCCCCGGACTCCGGCGCGCCTCGTCGCACCGGCTCGCCGGCGGCGTCGCACGCGGCCTGTCCGACCACCTCGGTGTCGAGGTGCTGCTGCTGCGGATCGCCTTCGTCGCGCTGACCTTCTTCGCGGGGTTGGGGATCGCCTTCTACGCGGCGTTTTGGATCTTCGTACCGCAGGGCCGGGCAACTCCCGCCCCGCCCATGCGCGAACGTGGGCGGGAGCGGCATCAGGCGCTCGCGCTGATCATCGTGCTGATCGCGGCGACCATGCTCACCGGCGTGGGCGCGACCACGAGCGGGACCAAGGTCGGCGACTGGATCTGGCCGCTGCTGGTGGCCGGGCCCGGCGTGATCCTGCTGTGGCGCCAGGCCGACGAGTCGCAGCGCGATCGGTGGTTCTCGCTCGACGGCCGCAGCCGGGTGGCCGGCGCGCTGCGCACCGTCGTCGGCGCCGTGCTGGTACTGGCCGGCCTGGTGTTCTTCTCGTTCGGCCGGGGCGGCATCGGCGACGCGCTGGCCGCGATGCGCGGGGCGGGCCTGCTCCTGGTCGGGCTGCTGGTCATCTTCGGCCCGTATCTGCTCCGGCAGACCCGCGAGCTGGGCGCCGAGCGCCGGGCTCGGATCCGGGCTCAGGAGCGGGCCGAAGTGGCCGCGCACGTACACGACTCGGTGCTGCACACGCTGACCCTGATCCAGCGCCAGGTCGACGACCCGCGCGAGGTGGCCCGGCTGGCCCGCGCCCAGGAACGCGAGCTGCGCGCGTGGTTGTACCGCCCCGACGGCGAGGAGCCGGACCGCACCTTCGCCGCCGCGCTGCGCTCGACCGCCGCCGAGGTCGAGGACGCGCACGGCGTGTCGATCGAGGTGGTGTGCGTGGGAGACTGCCCGGTGGACGACAAGCTGGCGGCGCTGGTGGCCGCCGCCCGCGAGGCGATGGTCAATGCGGCGAAGTACGCGGGCGGAGCGGCGATCTCGGTGTTCGGCGAGGCCGACGAGGACACGGTGACGGTCTTCGTCCGCGACCGCGGTCCCGGTTTCGACCCGGACGGCGTGCCCGCCGACCGGCTGGGTGTGCGAGAGTCCGTGATCGGGCGCATGCGCCGCAACGGGGGCGCCGCGCACATCCGCAGCGACCTCGGCGAGGGCACCGAGGTCGAGTTGGAGATGCGCCGCGCCGACGCCGGCCGGGCCGCTGTGGGAAGGACGAACGCGTGAACGCCACCGAGATCGGCACCGAGCACCCCGAGGGGACGACCCGCACCCGGGTGGTCCTGGTCGACGACCACCGGATGTTCCGCACCGGTGTGCGCGCCGAGATCGGCGAGGCGGTCGAGGTGGTCGGCGAGGCCGACGACGTCGCGAGCGCGGTGGCCGTGGTCACCGAGACGCGCCCGGAGGTGGTGCTCCTGGACGTGCACCTGCCCGGCGGCGGCGGGGTCGAGGTGCTGCGCCAGTGCGCGTCGCTGATCCCGGCCGTGCGCTTCCTGGCGCTGTCGGTGTCGGACGCCGCCGACGACGTGATCGGAGTGATCCGCGGCGGGGCCCGGGGCTACGTGACCAAGTCGATCACCGGCGACGAGCTGATCCGGGCGATCGGCCGGGTCGGCGAGGGCGACGCGGTGTTCTCGCCGCGTCTGGCGGGCTTCGTACTGGACGCGTTCGCGGCCACCGACGTGCCGCCGATCGACGAGGATCTGGACCGACTCACCCAGCGCGAGCGCGAGGTGCTGCGGCTGATCGCGCGCGGCTACGCGTACAAGGAGATCGCCCGCCGGCTGGTCATCTCGGTCAAGACCGTGGAGACCCATGTGTCCGCCGTGCTGCGCAAGTTGCAGTTGTCCAACCGGCACGAGCTGACCCGCTGGGCGACCGACCGGCGACTGGTCTGACCCCTGCCCCCGACCGCACGCGGAGCCGGGAACAACGACAGCGCCCTCTCCCGGAACGAATCCGGGAAAGGGCGCTGTCCAGGTCCGTATGCGGGACCGGCGGGCCTAACCGGGTCGAACGGCCGCGTAGAACTGCATCGAGTTCACCGGCGCGATGGTCACGTTCTTGCCCGGCCGCGGGGCGTGAATGATCTGCCCGCCACCGATGTAGATGCCCACGTGCGAGTTGTCCGCGAAGAAGAACACCAGGTCGCCGGGCTGGAGCGCGTCCTTGGAGACCCGCTGGCCGTCGTTGACCTGGGTCCAGGTGGTGCGGGACAGCTTGACGTTGGCGGCCCTCCACGATGCCTGGGTCAATCCCGAGCAGTCGTAGGAGTCCGGGCCCACACCCCGGGGCACGTACGGCTTGCCGATCTGCGCCCGCGCGAACGCGACCGCGGCTGCCGCCCGGCCGGAAACGGGGACATTGGTGGCCGGCGGCGGCGTGTCGGGCTTGTCCCGCGAGCTGCGGTCGGTGCCACGCGTATCGGTGTTGCCCACGTGCTCGTCGGAGTCGAGGACTTCCTTCTTCTGCTTCTCGCTGAGCGTGTTCAGCAGTCGCTGGGCCTCGGCGAGCTTGGTCTGGATCTCGGTCTTGTTCTTGTTCAGCTCGGTGCGCAGCTTCTCCAGCTCGGCGAGCTGCGAGGAGGCCTCGGTGCGGTCCTGCTGGAGAACCCGGGCCTGCGCGGCGATCTGCTTCAGCTTGGCGGCCTGTTGGCCGTCGAGCTGNGNCATCATCTGCGACTTCTGCAGGTAACCCTCGGGGTCNCCGCTGAGCGCGAGCGAGAGCGACGGCGGCAGGCCNCCGNTGCGGTACTGGTTGGCCGCCAGGACACCGATCTGATCGCGCAGGGCGTTCAGCGCGGTCTGTTCCTCGGTGATCCGGGCCTGCGTCTGGTTCGCGGTGCCCTGCTGCTTGGTGA
>NZ_KB889689.1 GCF_000372745.1 Embleya scabrispora DSM 41855
CGCTCACGTGTGTGGTCTCGGGTCGGGCGTGGGGGGTGGGTGTTTTCGCCGTCGAGGTGAGTGCGAGCGACTCGACGGGGGCGAAAGCCACCGCCGCGTTCCGCTGGACCGTGAGCTGGTTCTGACCCACAGTCGAAAGGAACCGATCCGAGCGCACGACCCGAGCGAACCGGTCGCCCCCACCGGTCGCAACCAACCGGCCCGAAGCAAACCGGTCGAAGCCAATCGGTCGAAACGCACCACCGCCGGGCAAGTCGGCGCGGCGCCCGAGGCGATCGCCTCGGGCGCCGCGCCGGCCCGTGCGGCCGATCCGCGTCACGTTTTCACTCGCCCCCGGCACCACGGCACACCTTGGAGGAACACCATGGTCGACAGCCACCGTGCGGTACGTCGAGCGCAAGCCCGGACCCGATCGCATGATCGGGTCGTCGCGGTCCCGGCCCCGGCTGGAGGCATCGATACCCCGTGACCCTCCAACAGCTGCGCTACCTCATCGCCGTCGCCGAACACGGCAGCATGACCGGTGCCGCACAGGAACTCTTCGTGGTCCAGCCGGCCCTGTCCCGATCGTTGCAGAGCCTCGAACGCGAGTTGAACGTGGTCCTGTTCACCCGGGTCGGCCGCGGCCTCGTGCCGACGGCGGCCGGCGTGCAGGTGATCAACCTCGCGCGCAAGGTGCTGCGCGGCGTGCAGGCGATCAAGGACCTCGTGCGGGTGGAGGACCCCACGCACAGCGACACCGTGCATCTCGCCGCGACCGCCACCCTCGCGATCGAGTGCACCAGCGGCCTGCTGCCCGGTCTGGCCAAGCTGCACCCGGAGCTGCACATCGTGGTGGACCGACAGGACAGCCGCGAGGCGCTGTTCGCGTCGCTGCGCTCCGGCGAGACGGACATCGCGCTGGTGGACCTGCCCGCACCCGGCGGCTTCGAGGTGCTGCCGCTGCGCTCGTACGAGGTGGTGCTGGTCTCGCCGAAACACACCCGCCTGTCGGATCCGGTCTCCTGGACGGAGTTGGAGGGGCTGCCGATGATCCTTCCGCCCCGCAGCAGCGCGCGGCGGGCCGACTTCGAGATGTTGTTCGCCACGGCCGGGGTGCGGCCCACGGTCGCGATGGAGACCGACGACCGCGGGGCCTGGATCCCGTGCGTGGTGGCCGGGCACGGTTCGGTGTTGTGGTATGCCGATCTGGCCCAGCCGTTCGCGTCGAGTGTGGCCGTGCGGTCGATGAGCCCACGGTTGATCAGGACGGTCGGTCTGGTACGTGGGCGCGGTCCGATCAGCCGCGAGGTGCGCGCGCTGCTCGACTACACCCGACGTCAGGGCGTGCAGGAGATGGAGTACGTGTGAGCACCCGCGGGTTCGACCCCCGATGAGGAATCGCCGGGTCCGTCCTACGCCACCCGGGTGCAGGGGGATCCGACCGAGGCACTGAGTACGCGCGGGGCCGGTTCGCCGGCACGGGTGTAGGTGGTCACCAGCGCTCGGCGCACGCTTGCCAGCGCGGCACCCGGCACCACCGCGATCGTGGACCCGCCCGCACCCAGCGGCCGGGCCTCGATCGCGCCCGCGGCCAGTGCGGCGCGCGCCGGCGGCGTCGGCCGGTCGGATCGGTCGGCGGCCGTGCGGTCGGCCGGCTCGGCGGATGCGACGTCGCCGGCGACCCGTCGGGGCACCGCCAACACGAACCGCAGGCCGAGCCGATCCGGGTCGAACGGTACGGGGGTCGGCTCGCCGCCGGCGTCCTCGATCAGCATGAGGTGGCCGGGCCGGGCGGACAGCGCGACCGTGCCCAGCGGCGGGTCGGTGAGCCGGGCCCGGGCCCGCCGCCCGCCGCCCGCCGCCGGGTCGTGGAAGGCCGCCTCGATCAGCGCGGCGGTGCGGGACAGCGGGACCGACGCGGACAGACCGGTGCTGTCCGGCAGGTCGGTGTGCACCAGCAGATCCAGCCCGCCCGCGCCGGTGGTGCCCGCAAGCACCGGGCGGGCCCAGTCCGGGACCGGACCGATGTCGCCCGCCGGACCGAACTCCACGCCCTCCTCGGGCCGATCGATCGACCCCACCCGGAGCACGCCGTCGGCGCGCGGCGCGGCGGCGACCACCACCCGCCAGGACAGCGCCACGGCGGTGCCCGGTCCGGCCCGCGAGCCGGACAGGCGCAGCACGTAGGGCGCGGACCAGACCCCGGCCGGTGGTCGGCCGAAAGCCTGGGCGAACGCGAACGGCACCAGGCGCAGCACGGGCGCCGCGCCGCGCGCGGTGGGCAACGCCGCCGCGGGCGAGGTAGGCGCCGGTGCGCTCCGCGGGCGGGTCATCCCGGGTCCTTTCGGGCGAGGAGACGGTAGGCGTTGCTGGCGCCGCGCTCGCCGGCGACGCGCGCGAGCAGCGTGCCGACCGCGTCGAGCAGTACGGTCACCACGAGGCACGGCACGGACAGGGTGACCAGTGCGACGCGGCGGGCCCGGCGCAGCGGGGTCGGGCCGCCGGCGACCCACGGCATGGCCGGGTTCGGCGCGAGCGCGGTGAGGGCCTGGGACACCGCGCCGGTGAAGTCGTTGCCCTGGTGCGCCCGACCGTGCTCGCGCGCGACGACGGTGAACCCGCGGGCGTTGAGCGCGGCTTCCAGGTTGCGCCAGGGCATCAGGTGCTGGTGCTGGGGCTGGAACAGTGGGAGCCACAGGCCGCGCAGCAGCCGGCCGTACCAACACTGCGGGTCGGGCAGTTCGATCAGCAGCCGGCCGCCGGGCACCAGAACCTTCGCTGCGGCGTCCAGTTCGGCGAAGGGGTCACGGGTGTGCTCCAGGTAGTGGTTCATCCCGACCACGTCGTAGCCGCCCGCCAGGTCGTCGGCCAGATCCGGGAACTGGCCGCGATACGCGGTCCGGATCCAGCCGCGCCGCTCGGCCTCCTCGACGCCGTCGCCCAGGTCGAGGCCGTCGAAGACGGTGTCCGGCAGCACGGTTCGGGCCACCACGCACATGTGTGCGTGGCCGGTGCCCACATCCAGCCAGGCGCGCGGGGTGGCGTCGGCGGGCAGGTGTCGGCGCAGCAGTTCGGCGCGGCCCCGGTAGGTGCGCGACATGGTGCCGAACAGCGCCTCGGCGCCCGGACCGCCGAGGCCGTCGTAGAAGTCGCGGTAGTAGTACTCCAGCCCGGCGAGGGACAGGCGGGGGTTCTGGAACACGTGCGCACAGTCCCGGCAGCGCTCCAGGGTGAACCGGCCCGGTTTGCCCTGGAGGTGGTCGCCGATGCGGCTGCGTACCGCGAGCCGGGTCGAGCCGCACCACGGGCAGGTCTCCCGGCGGTCCTCGAAGAACGCGCCCAGGCCGTTCGCGACGCTGCGCGCGTACTCCGGGCGCAGTGCCGCCGGATCCATGACCGGTCCGGCCCGGCCCGGGCGGGGCCCGGACACCGCGCGCACCCAGCGCCATCCGGCCAGCACCGGCCGCAGCCCGGTGGCCCGACCCAGGTCCCGCGGGTGCACCGGCGAGCGGCCGACGACCACCGCGAACGGCTGCACCCACATGGCCAGGAAGACCAGCGCGCCCCAGAACGGCGTGGTCACACCCGCCCCGGCGTAGGCGGCGGCCTCACCCAGGTTGCCGATCAGCGTGGGCCACACCGGAACGCCGGTCGCCCGCAGCCGGCGCTTGCGCAGCGTGGGATCGGGACGCGTCGCGGGCAGGCCCGGCGCGACCGCGTGGCCGGTGGCCCGCGCGGCGAACGGCCGCAGCCGGGCGATGAGTCGGATCAGATCGGGCGAGTCGAGGTCGATCAGCTCGGCGGCCGGTACGGCGGCGCGGCGCAACACGTCCTCGTGCACGAGCAGGGCGTGGCCCGCGCCCCGGCCGCGCGCGAGTGGGTCGCGGCGAATCCGGTCCGGGTCCAATCGGGCGAGCAGAGTGAGTAGTTCGTCGGTGGGCAGATCGCCGGGGACCAGGTCGAGCAGCAGCAGTCGGTGCTGTTCGGCGTGGGCGACGGCGGCACGGATGGTGGACTCGTCCGGGCGGACCCCGATCGCGCTCACGCAGGTCCAGGCGTCGAGCGGCCGGTCGTCGGTGGGCGGATCGGCCGGCGAGGGCAGTGCGCGCAGCCGGCGGCGCAGCGTACGGGTGCCGCCCAGCAGGCCGAGGCCGATCAGCAGGGCGAGCCACGGGAACGGGCCGGCGACGGGGTTCAGCACAGCTTCTCCAAACGGTCGGCGGCCGCGCCGGCGCCGCCGGCCGCGGCGAACGAGGCGCGCACCCGGTGGGCGCCCGCGCGCAGTTCGGGACGATCCAGCGCGTCGGTGACGGCCGCGCGCAGTTCGGGTACGTGCGCGCGGCCGAAGCGCACCCGGACCCCGGCGCCCGCGGCCACCACCTGGCGGGCCACGATCGGCTGGTCGTCGCGGATCGGCGCGAGCACCAGCGGCAGGCCGAACGCGAGCGCCTCGCACACGGTGTTGTGGCCGCCGTGCGTGACCACCGCGTCCAGGTGCGGGAGCAGCGCGAGTTGCGGGATGTACTCGCGGACCAGCACGTGCTCGGCGGGTTCGCCGGCCAGCCGCTCGGGCGCGGCCAGAATCAGCTGGAGCCGATCGGCGAGCGGTCGGGTGGCGGCCACCACGGCCGGATAGAACCGGTCGCCGGCCTCGCGGTTGAGCGTGCCGAGGGTGACCAGGACCCGGCGTCGGCGCGGGTCGAGCCGATCCCACGGAAAGTCCACCGCCGCCGGTCTGGGACCGAACGCGGGGCCCACGTAGCAGTGGTGGGCCGGGACCGGCTCGGTCAGGCCGACCAGTTCGGGGGTGGAGAAGACCAGCACGAGCCGTGCGGAGAAGCGCGGATCGCAGTCGGCGGGCACACCGGCGGCGACCGCGGCCTCGGCGATCCGGGCCCGCACCCAGTCGGCGACCTTCGGGAACCCCAGCAGCGGCCGGGTGAACTCGGCCGAGGTGGTCGCCGAGGTCGCCCACGGCACGCCGGCCCGAACCGCGGCGAACGCGCCGGCGAAGGTCTGCTGGTCGGCCACGAGCACGTCCGGGCGGTAGCCGGCCACGGCCGCCGTGACGCCGGGCAACATCGCGTGCGCGAGTGGGACCAGCGTCTGCTCGACCAGGAAGCGCAGCGCGGACACCCCGCGCAGCCGTTGCCAGTTCGCGTGCAGCGCGGCATAGCCACCGGCGGGATCCGGCGCATCGCCGGTGGCGAACAGCCGGGCGCCGAGCGGGAGCAGCTCCAGGATCTCGGGCGGCCCGCACCACACCACTTCGTGCCCGCGCTCGACGAGCGCGGCGGCGACCGCGACGGTGGGGTTGACGTGCCCGGTGAACGGCGGGACCACGAACATGAATCTCATCGGCCGACCCCGGCCCGGGTGTCGGCCGACTCGTGCCGCGGCAGCCAGTCGAGCACTGCGTCCAGCACGGGAGCGGTGGCCTCGCGCAGCACGGTGTGCGCGACGCCGGGCAGCACGGTGAGCGTGCAGTCGGCCAAAAGCGCGGCCAATCGCCGGGCGGGTGCCGCGAGTTCGGACAGCTCGCCGTAGAGCGCCAGGACCGGGCAGGCCAGGTCGGCCAGTTCGTCCGGGTCCGGTGCGCGCAGCAGGGTGACGTCCTCGATCAGGGTGGTGCCGTTCAGGAGCGCGTCGGCGCCGGCCCGCAGGCGGGCCGCCTTGCGCGCGGGCCCGGTGGGGAGTCGGTCCGGTCCGGGATGGGACTCCAGGCCCAGCGCGGCCAGGTTGAGCGTGTTCGCCATCTCCTCGACCCAGCCGCCCGCGTACGGTTCGGAGTCGGCCGGCAGGTCCAGGCACTGGCCCTCGATCAGCACCAGGCTTGCGACCAGGTCGGGCCGGGTCCGGGCGGCGTGCAGCGCGATCAGGCCGCCGAAGCTGTTGCCGACCAGGTGTACCGGAGTCGCCACGTCGCACGCCTTCAGCAGCGCGGCCAGGTCGGCGACCGCGGTGTCCGGGTCGTATCCGGTCCGGGGCCGCTCGGTGCGGCCGTGTCCGCGCTGGTCGTAGAGCACGACCTCGGAGCCCGCGCGGGCGATCGGCGCGGCCAGCGTGTAGTAGAAGCTGGAGAGGTTGTCCAGGACCAGGCCGTGCAGGAAGACCACCGGCGTGCGAAGTGCGGGTCGGTCGGCGGGTGCCGGCAACCGCTGGACGTGAAAGCGCAGGCCGTTCGCGTACACCTCGCTCATCGGGTACCGCCGACGGCCTCGGAGCGAGTGCAGGCCGCGATGTGGTTCACCAGCCGGCCGACGGTCATCGCCATGATCTCCTCGATCTCCAGGTCGGCGAGGAAGGCGATGAAGTCGACCCGGTCGCCGTAGCGCTCCTGGAGCCGTCCGGCCAGGGCGACGAACTCGATGCTCTCCAGCGCCAGATCGTCGTCGAAGCCGCTGTCGGCGGTGATCTCGGCGGCGATCAGCAGTTCCTCGCCGACGATCTCGGCCAGCATCCCGGCGACCTCGGCCAGGATCCGGTCGGCGTGCGGGTCCGCGCTCATCGGGTGCTCCCATGTGAGGTGGTGGGGAAACCGTTCCGGTGCTCGTCGGGCCGCGTGCTCGTCCACGCGACCACGTAGTGGTCGATCCGCGAGCCGTCCGAATCCGCCACGTCCCGGGTGCGGACGAGGTGTCCGGGGCCGTCGGGCACACCCGCGCCCACGGACAACTCGGCGTCGTGCGGGCCGGTGGGCCGGGCCGAGGTGACCACCGGATGCGCCGGCCGGCCCATCGGGTCGGCGCCGGCCGCCCGGCCGGCCGCCTCCTTGGCACACCGAAAGCGCAACACCCACCGGTGCCGCGACTGCGGTTCGGCGCCCACGAGCGGGTCCAGCAACCGGCGTTCCGCGGCGGTCAGTGAGTCGTGTTCGAGCGCCGGGACATCGGCGGCGGGGTCGACGAGCGCGATGTCGATGCCGATCGGTGCCGCGCTCGCGGTGGCGACACCCAATCGATGGCTGTACGCCACGGACACGTGCGGCGGCGCCGGCGTGCGGGTGCCGGGCTCGACGACCACGCGCGCGAGCGGGCGGCCGGTGTCGTCGGAGCCGATCCGGACCTGCGCGGGATACAGCGGACCGTGCCCGCGCGCCCACAGGTACTGCCGGACGGCGTCCTTGGCCGCAACCCGTGCGAGCAGCCGACCCCGGCGCTCCCGGGGTGCCGCGGCGTCGAACTCGGCCCGCTCGGCGGTGTCCAGATAGCGACGCGTGACCAGGTCCTGCGCCGCGGGGTCGGGCCAGCGGGTGCGCAGCAGACACCAACCCTCGGGCTGCGGTTCGGCGATCCCGGTGGTGTGCGGGGTGAACTTCATCGGCCACACCCGCTCGTCGGCGGCGAAACGGCGGTAGACCCAGTCCCGCACCCGGATCCGCACCGCGCCGGTGTCCAGGTCCACCAGCTCGACGTCGCCGCGCACGGTGGTCGGCAGGACCTCCCGAATCCGCGCGGTGACCAGCAGCCGCGCGCCCGGCTCGGGCGGCGGCCCGTACTCGTCGATCGCCGCCACCGACATCGGGAACACCAGGCGATCCGTGACCAGGCGCAGCTGCATCCAGTGGCCCAGGAGTTGCCCGGCCGCGTCCAGCAGCGCACCGGGCGCGGGCAGTGCGCGCACGATGCCGCGGATGCCGTCGTCGGCGACGGTCAGCACCTGGTCGATGCCGGCGAACCCGGGGCCGTGGAACATCCAGCGATCGCGGTACAGGTCCCGCGCGCACACCGGCGCGGGACCCTCGCCGGTCAGCGGCGTGCGGTCGGGTGCCGGCGCCGGCCGGGCGGCGTGCTCGTTCGCGAGCAGTACCTCGGTGGACATGTGCCGGCCGAATTCGATCCGGATCCGGTCCGGAGCCACCGGCGTGCGGACCAGCTCGATGTCGGTCGGCGGGGCCACCGGCAACCAGCGCAGGGAGCGTACGTCCCGGTACCCGGCGACCACCCGCCCCGGCCCGGCCACCGCGCGAGCCTGCTCGCCGGCCAACCGGATCAGCGTGGTCATCGGCAACACCGGGAACCGGTCCGCCGGGTCCGGCCACCACTCGGGCTGCTCGTAGACGCAGTGGTCGCGTACGTAGGGGTGCTCCGTCAGGGAGAACCGGTACGCGCGGCGCTGGTCGGCACGGGCCGGCGGCGAGGAGGCCGCCGAGGGGGTGCGGCTCGGCTCGGCGGCCTCGAACGCGACCTCGGTCACCGAGCGATCGGCTTCGGCCAGCGCCGCGTGGAAGGCGGCGAGCACCGGATGGCCGACGGCGGTCGGGCGCGGAGCGCCGGAGAGCGGCAGTGGATCGGCGGCGGTCGAGCGCGAAGCGTCCGTGAGCCGCAGTGGACCGGCGGCCGGCCCCAAGGTGACCAAGGGCGAACCGAGATCGAGCCGGACGATCGGACCGGCGGGCGTGGGGGATGGGGCGGGGGTGGGCGTGAGGTCGGGTACGGGGTCGAGGGTGGGTGCGAGGACGGGTGTGCGGGTGGGCGTGGGCATCGGGGCGGGTGCGAGGTCGGGCACGGGAGTGGGCACGTTCGCGGGCGCCGGGGTGAGCGCGGTGCCGGGTACGGGCGCGGGGTCGTGGTGGCGGGGCGGAGCGGGTGCGGGCGCCGGCTCCGCCGGTTCGATTGCCGCGCCCTCCACCCACAGCGCCGCCGTGGCGCGACGGAAGCCCGCCAGGCCCGGCCGCAGCGTCGAGTGCGCCGCGACGGCCAGCGCATCCCGTCCGCGCAGCGTGTCGTGCACGAAGCCGACCAGGCTGCCCGCGCCCGGCTGGACGAACACCCGCACGCCTCCCGCGTACAGCTCCTCGATCAACTCCCGGAACCGGACCGGCTCCAGGAGGTGACGTACGGTCAGTTCGCGGACGGCGGCCGCATCCGTCGGATACGGCGCGATACCGGTCGCCGACCACACCGGGATCCGCGGGGCCCGCAGCGGGAGTTGCTCGAACGCGGCGGCGACCTGTCCGAGGTAGGGCGCCCACATCGGGGTGTGGAAGCCGGAGCGGAACGGCAGTTCGCCGGCCACGACGCCTTTCCGGCGCAGCCGCCCCAGCACCTCGGCGACCGCCTCGCCCGGCCCGCACAGCACGCTCTGATTCGGGCAGTTGTCGTGTGAGACGACCACCGGACCGGTGGTGCCCACGAGCCGCTCGGCGACCGCCGCACCGCAACCCACCGCCGCATAGACCAGGTCCGGAACGGCCAGCGAGTCCGGCCGCAACGAGGCGAGGAAGCCGTCCACCGCCGCGCGCGGGTACATCCCGGCCACCACCATCGCGGTCCACTCGCCCATGCTGTGCCCGGCCAGCAGATCCGGGACCAGGCCCGCCAGCTCCAACTCGGCCGCCAGGAAGCGGCCCGCGGTCAGCGCGTCCACGGCCCGGCCGACCAGATCCTCGGCGCCGGTCAGCTCCGGCCGGGGCCGGCCGTACGCGTCGGCCAGGTCGTCCAGGCGCGGCGACACCTCGGGCTCCAGACCGGGAAACAGGAACGCGACCCGGCCCGGATCGGGCGCGTACGGGCCCAGCATCGGGCGCGGGGTGAACCAGATCTCGGCCCGTCCGCGCCACGGCACGCCGCGATCGACCGCGCGCGCGGCCAGCGCGAGCCGCTTCGGGGTCGGATTCGCGACCGCGAGCCGGCACGGCCCGGTGAGCCCGGTCGAGGCGGGCCGCCCGGCGGCGACCTCGGCAAGCAACCGGCCCAGCTCGGCCGCCGAATCGGCGGCCAGGGTCAGTACATCGGGCGCGATCGCCTGGTCGGCCCGAGCGGGCTGTGTGTGCGGCGCGATCGGCTCGGACCTGGTGGGCGGCCTGTGCGGCGTGGTCGGCTCCTGCTCCGCGGGTGGCGTGTTCCGCGCGGCCGGCCGGCCGGTCCCGGTGGGCAGCGCGACCGGCCGCTCCGCCGGCGGCTGTTCGAGCACGGCGTGTGCGTTGACCCCGCCGAAACCGAACGCGTCGACCGCCGCGAGCCGGCTGCCCGTCGGGTTGACCGGCCACGCCTCGGCGCGGCTCTGCGGGTGCATCCGGGTGCCGCCGAAGGCCGGATGCGGGTCCCGGACGTGCAGGGTCGGCGGGAGCGTGCGGTGATGCAGCGCGAGTGCGGTTTTGATCAGGCCGGCCATCCCGGATGCCTGCATCGCGTGGCCGATGTTGGACTTGACCGTGCCCAGCGCGACATCGGCCGGGCGGTCGCCCGAACGTGGCCCGAAGACCTTGCCCAGCGTGGTCAGTTCCGCCTCGTCACCCACCGGGGTGCCGGTCCCGTGGGCCTCGACCAGGCCGAGCAGGCCCGGTTCGGTCGGATCCAGCCCGGCCGCCCGCCACGCCTGCTCCAGCGCTCGGACCTGCCCGTCGACCAGCGGACTCAGCAGACTCGCCGCCCGGCCGTCGCTGGACACCCCGACGCCGCGGACCACCGCGTACACCCGGTCGCCGTCGCGTTCGGCGTCGGCGAACCGCTTGAGCAGCACCACTCCGGTGCCCTCGGAGATCAGCGTGCCGTCCGCCGCCCGGTCGAACGGCCGGATCCGCTCGCTCGCGCTGAGCGCACGCAGCTGGGTGAACACGCTCCACAAGGTCGCGATGTGGCAGTGGTGCACGGCGCCCGCGAGCACCGCGTCGCAACGTCCGGAGCGCAACTCGGCCGCGGCCTGGTCCAGCGCGAGCAGCGAGGTCGCGCAGGCCGCATCCAGGGTGTAGGCGGGCCCGCCCAGGTCGAGCCGGTTGGCGATCCGGGACGCGGTGAAGCTGGGCACCAGGCCGATCGACGCCTCGGGCTGCTCGGGACCCAGCGAGTCATGGAACGCCGCACGGATCGCGGCCAACCGGTCGCGACCCAGTTCCGGAGCCAACTCGGCGAGCAGGCCGGTCAGTTGGTGGGCGGTGCGGACCCGCTGGTCGAGCCGGGCGGTGGCCACGCCCATGTAGCCGCCGCGACCGAAGACCACCCCGATCCGGGAACGGTCCGGCAGCCTGGCCTCGCCGCCCGCGTCGGCGATCGCCTCGGCGCCGGCCCGCAGCGCGAGCAGTTGGTCCGGTTCGGCACCGGCGACCACCGCGGGCATGATGCCGAAGCGCACCGGGTCGAACGTGGCCAGGTCGTCCACGAAGCCGCCGCGCCGGCAATAGAACCGGTCGCTGCGGGCGGGCTCGCCGGCCGTGCCCGGCGCGTAGTAGAGCGCCGGGTCCCAGCGATTCGGCGGCACCTCGGTGATCGCGTCGCCGCCGGACTCGATCAGCCGCCAGAAACCGGCCGGATCGGCCGCACCCGGGAAGATCGCGCCGATCCCGACGATCGCCGCGTCGTCGGGACGCGGGCCCCGCGCGCCGATCCGGGCGCTCATCCGGACACCGATCCGTGTGTCGGAAGGCATACGTACACGGCCTGCGGGCCCCGGCCCGAGGCCAGTTCGGCGAGCAGCGCCCGCACGCCGTGCTCGGGATCGATCAACGGCACGCCGCGCCGGGCGTATTCGCGGGCCAACTCGGGCGTCACCATGCCGCCGCCGGTCGCCGCCCACGGTCCCCAGTCGATGGTCAGCACACGCTCCGCGATCGGCGCGAGGGTGTCCTGGGATCCGGCCGCCCAGTGCCGAGCGAGCGTGGCCAACGCGTCGTTGGCGGCCGCGTAGTCGGTCTGACCCCGGTTGCCGTACACCCCCGCGACGCTGCCGAACATGGCCAGGAACGCCGGCGGCGCCAATGTGGGCCGCAGCGTGCGCAACGCCGTCACCAGGGCCCGCGCCCCGGCCACCTTCGTGGCGAACACCCGCCGGCAGGACTCCGCGGTCTTGTCCACGAGCAGCCGATCGGCCAGCACGCCGGCGCCGTGCACGATCCCGTCCAGCCGGCCGTGCCGCTCGGCGATCCCGGTCAGGATTCGGCGGACCGCGTCGGCGTCGGTGACGTCGGCGACGTGCAGCCGTACCGAGGCCGCGTGTTCGGCCACCTCGGCGAGCGTCGCGCGGACCAGGCGGCGATTCAGCACCCGGGTCAGCTCGGCCTCGATCCGGGCGGGCTCGCGCACCCCGGTCGCGATCAACGCGGCCCGAAGCGCGGGGGTGTCCGCCGCGTCGGCGAACGCGGCGGGCTCCGGGGTGCCGTCGTCGCCGGTGCGACCGAGTACCTCGATGTGGCACCCGGTGGCCCGGGCCAGGCCGACGGCCGCCCGAGCGGTGATTCCGCGCGCGCCGCCGGTCAGCAGCACCACCGCGTCCGGCCCGAGCCGCTCGCGCAGCAGGGCGTTCCGGTCGGCGGGCGACAGGTCGGGAAGCGGCGCCGGCCGGGTGCGCAGGGTCAGCCGACGCTCGCCGGACAGGCCGAGCAACACCGGGGCATCGGGGTCGGCCCGGCCCGGAGTGCGGCCCAACTCGGCCAGGAGTCGACGGGCGATCAGGGCCGGTTCCTCCTTGGGATCCAGGTCCAGCACCCGCAGCACCCGGTCCGGGTACTCCAGCGCGGCGGACCGGGCGAACCCGGCCAGGCCCGCGCCCGGCACCGGATCGGGACCGGCGGCGACCTGTTCCCGGCCGAAATGGCCGCCGCCGGCCGTACCGAGGAACACCTGCCGCACGCCGCCCACCAGCGCGGCCCGCAACAGCGCGAAGGCGTCCGGGAGGATCGGGTCCGGGCCGTCGGCGAGTGCGGCCAGGTGCACCAACGTGTCGACCTTTGACCACGCCGGGTCCGGCCGATCTTCCGCCGATTCGGCCCGATCCCGGGCGCGCGCCTCGACCACGACGCCGTGCGCCGTGAGCAGGTCGGCCAGCGCCCAGGCGATCCCACCACCGTCCTCGACCAGGACCACCCGGCGACCGCGCAGCGCCTCGCCGACGGGTGGGTCCGCCTCGCCCGCGAGCAGTGGGTCCTCGATCGGCACACACTCGACCACATGCCGTGTGGGCCGGTCGGCGACGGGCAGGGCCGGTTCGGCACGGGCCGGCTCGGCGGGCCCGATCGGCGGCTCCGGCACGGCCTGTTCGTCCGACCCCGACCCCGATCCCGCTCCTGCCCCGGGCCCGCTCCCGACCGCCAGTACACCGGCCACGATCGCGTCGATCGTCTTGACCTTGGCCAGCCGCTCGATCAGCGCCTCGTCGGGGGCGCCCGTCGCACCGACCGCGGCCGCCGGATCGGCCGCGCCGGACAGCCGCAGCCGCAGGGCCAGTTCGCCGATGATCTCGGTGCGTTTGATCGAGTCGACGGACAGATCCGCCTCCAGGTCCAGCGCCGGATCGAGCATGTCCTCGGGGTAGCCGGTCCGGGTGCCCACGATGTCGAGGACCACGGCCAGCACGTGCTCGCGGGTGAGTGGTCCGCCCGGCTCCTCGACCGGGACGGTCGCCGCGACGGGCACGGGAACAGGCAGGGAGGCCGGCATCGGTCCGGGTGCGGCGGGCGGCGCCTCGGGCACCCCGCCCGGGACGCCCAGGTAGCCGAGCAGCACCTCGCGCTGGGCGGCGACCGCGGCCCGCGCGCCGGCCAGGTATTCGAGCAGCACCGCGTCCCGCCCGGAGCCGGCCTGCGCACCCGGGTCGACTGCCGCTCCGGCGGGCAACGGGGCCACCGGGGTCGCCGGGCGCAACCCGCCCGGCACCGGTCGGCCGTCGGCGGTGCGCACCAGGTGGCCGTCCACGGTCCAGGCCGGGCGGGCGCCGGGTGCGACATCCATCGGCCGCACCCGGCCGGCCAGACCGCCCGCGACCCGCACCGGCACGCCGGCGACGGCGATTTCGGCGAGCGCGGTGAGCAGTCGGCGCAGGCCGTCCTCGCCGGGCACGTCGCAGGCCACCGCAGTGTGCGGTCGGTCGCCCAGGATCGCCCGGACCATGCCGGTCAGCGCCCGACCCGGTCCGGCCTCGACGAAGATCCGCACGCCCGCCGCGTACATCGCCTCGATCTGCTCGGCGAATCGCACCGGCTCGGCCACCTGGCGAGCGATCAGCGCGCGTACTTCGGCGGGTGTGTCCGGATAGCGCGCGGCGGTGCCGTTGGACCACACCGGGATCCTGGGCGCGCGCACATCCAGGTCCGCGACGGCGGCCGTGAGGGTGTCGGCCGCCGCCGCGACCACGGGGCTGTGGAACGCGCACGCCACGGGCAGCCGACGTGCGGACAGCCCGGCCCCCTCCAGCGTGGCGATCGCCGTCGTCAGGGCCGCCTCGGGGCCGGACACGACGGTCTGGGTCGGTGTGTTGCGATTGGCGAGCGCGACGCCGTCGATCCCGGCCAGCACCTCGGCCACCCGGTCCGCGCCGGCCTGGACGGCCGCCATCGCGCCGGGCTCGGGACCGGCGGCGGCCAACACGGCCGCCGCGCGCACCTCGCCGAGCCAGCCCAGATCCCGGGTGGACAACACGCCCGCCGACCACAGCGCGGCCAACTCGCCGTAGCTGTGCCCGGCCACCTGGTCCGGCCACACCCCGAACCGGTCCAGCAGCCGGGTCAGCGCGACCGCCGCCACCCCGAGTGCGGGCTGCGCGCGGCGGGTGTCGGTGATCCGGGCCGACTGCTCGGCCCGGGCCTCGGGGCCGAACGCGGCGGGCGGGAACATGGCCCGTACGCACTCCGGGTCGATGTCGCGCAGTCCGTCGCACAGTTCGGGAAAGCGGGCGAACAGGTCGGCGAGCATCCCGGGCCGCTGACTCCCCTGTCCGGGATACAGAAAGGCCACCTGCCCGACGGCCTGGGCACCCGGGTCGCCACTCGACTCGGCCATCGCCCCGGAATCCGCCTCCTTCCGGTGGAAGATCTCGCCGGCGGGATCGATCGCACCCGCGCGGGCCAGCGTCAGCTTGACCCGCAGGTCGGCGTGATCGGCCGCGACAAAGGCGATCTGTACCGGGACGTCGCCGCCGGCACCGCCATCGGCCCCGGCCCCGGCCCCGGCCCCTGCACCCGCCCCGCCACCGCCATCCACCCCGGCACCCGCCCCGGCTTCGCCCCTCGCACGGCCCCCCGCACCGCAATCGCCGTCCGCGAGCGCCGCCAGCCCGCGCAGTGGCAGGTCCTCGCCCGTGTCCAGCCGCGCGGCGAGCCGATCCAGCGCCGCCCGCGCCGCCTCGCGATCCGCGCCGCGGAAGCAGAACAGCTCGGCCGGCCACGCGGCGTCCGCGCCACCCGGCCCGACCGCACCGGACAGCTCCGAACCGGTCAGCACCGCATGGAAGTTGGTCCCGCCGAAGCCGAATGCGCTCACCCCCGCGATGCGTTCGGTGATCGGCGCGGGCCATGGGCGCGCCCGGTCGTCGAATACGAACGGGCCCGAATCCGGCGGCCGGCGCAGATGCAGGGTCGGCGGGCGGACCCCGAAGTGCACCGCGAGCGCGGCCTTGGCCAGACCGGCCAGGCCCGCCGCACACTTGGTGTGCCCGATCTGGGACTTCACCGAGCCCACCGTGCAGTCGCCGGGGGTCGCGCCGTGCTCGGTGAACACCTGGGTGAGGGTGTCCAGTTCGGCCCGGTCGCCGACCACGGTGCCGGTGCCGTGCGCCTCGATCAGGCCGACCTGTGCCGGGGAGACGCCCGCCGCCCGATACGCGCGCTCCAGCGCCCGCCGCTGGCCCTCGGGACGCGGCGCGGTCAACCCGAGCGAGCGTCCGTCGCTGGACCCGCCGACGCCCTTGACCACCGCGTACACCCGATCGCCGTCGCGCTCGGCGTCCGCGAGCCGCTTGAGCAACACGCACACCGCGCCCTCGCCCAGGGCGATTCCGTCCGCGTCCGCGTCGAATGTCGCACAGCGCCCGGTCGGTGACAGGGCGCGTACCGAGGAGAACATCAGGAAGTCGTTGATCCCGTTGTGGGTGTCCACCCCACCGCACAACACCAGATCACTGGAGCCGGTGTTCAGCTCCTTGCAGGCCAGGTCCAGCGCGGCCAACGAGGCCGCGCACGCGGCGTCCACGGTGTAGTTGACGCCGCCCAGGTCGAGCCGATTGGCGATCCGGCCGGCGATCACGTTGGCCAGTACGCCGGGAAAGGAGTCCTCGGTGGGGGAGGGAAGCTGGTCGTCCAGGTCGGCGGGCAGCGCGCCGTAGTACCCGGGGAACAGCGCGCGGAAGCCGTACGCGCCGGCCAGGTCGGTGCCCGCCTCGGCGCCGAAGATCACCGAGGTGCGCTCGCGGGCGAAGGCCCGTCCCGGTCCGTATCCGGCGTCCGCCATGGCCCCGGACGCGACGTGCAGGGCCAGCAGTTGGGCCGGTTCGATGGCGGCCAGCGAGGCGGGTGGGATCCCGTATCCGGTCGCGTCGAAGGCGATCGCCGGCACGAACCCGCCCCACTTGGACGGGGTCCGCCCGGGCGGGACCGCTCCGGGGGCGGCGCCGCGCACCGACCCGCGTGCGGTCGCGCCCGATTCGGCATCGGCCGCGAAGTAGCGTTCCACGTCCCAGCGCTCGCGCGGCACCTCGGTCACCGCGTCGACGCCGGCCAGGATGTTGCGCCAGTAACTCGCCAGGTCCGGCGCGCCCGGGAGCACGCAGGCCATGCCCACGATCGCGACGTCCTGCGGTCGAGGTGCGGCCGGTCGGGCCGGCCCGCCCAACTCGCGCACCCGTCGGGCCAGCCACGCGGCCGAGCCGGTGGTGACCTCGCGGTGCAGCGTGGCCACGTCGGTCGGCCCGGACCGCAACACCGCGGCCTGGCCCAGCATGAACATCCCGTCCCGGCGCTGGGTGTCCGCGTCCACCGCGACCAACGCGCCCGCCTCGCGCCGCAGTCCCTTGCCGGCGATCCGCAACCGACCCAGATTGAGCTGCTCCAACTCGGCCCAGACCTGCCGGGACGGCACGCCGCGCGCCTCCAGGTCGCGCCGGGTGGCCTCGAACGCGGCCACGAACGGCGTGCCCGCACATCGGGTCGCATGCCCGGGCGCGGTCTGCACCAGCGCGGTGGACGCACACTCGATCGCCGCGGCCTGGAACCCGGGCACGATCGCGCCGCTGTCCACCGCTTCGCGGGTGAACAGGTACGCGGTGCCCATCAGCACGCCGACCGAGGCCCCGCGCTCGACCAGCGGCGCCGCCGCGGCGGCCACCATCGCGGCCGAGCGCGCGTCGTGGATCCCGCCCGCGAACAGCAGGTCCAACCCGGCCGCATCGCCGTGCCGTTCGGCGAACGAGAGCAACTCGTCCAACTGCGCCTCCCACAGCGGAAAACTGGCGCGCGGCCCGACGTGCCCACCGCATTCGGTGCCCTCGAAGACGAATCGCCGGGCGCCCTCGCGCAGGAACTGCGTCAACAGTCCGGGTGAGGGCACATGCAGATAGGTGCGGATCCCGGCCGCCTCCAACGGCGCGGCCCGATCCGGCCGACCGCCCGCGATCAGCGCATACGGTGGGCGGGCGGCGAGCACCGCGGCGAGTTGCTCCTCGCGCAGCTCGGGCGGCGCGAAGCCGAGCAGGCCCGCGCCCCAGGGCAGGTCGCCGAGCAGCGCGGCGGTCTCGGTGAGCAGCGCGCCCGCCTGTGGTCCGCGCAGCAGGGACAACGCCAGGAAGGGCAGCCCGCCCGCCCGGGCCACCGCGTGCGCGAACGCGGCCCGGTCGCTCACCCGCGTCATCGGCCCCTGTACCGGCCGCGGCCCCACGCCGTGCCGGGCGGCCGAGGCCACGTGGTCCACGATCGCCTCGCGCACCGCGCGCAGCACCCGACCGGCCGTGCCGTACCGATCCGCCAGCCGGGCGGCCGCCGCGCCGTCCTGGCCGACCGGCAACAACTCGCGGTGCAGCCCGCCCGCACCCAATGCGGCGCCGAGGTCGGCGGCCTGCTCGGCCAGTCGCGCGATCGGCAGGTCCGGCCGCCGGTAGACCCGATGGCCGCGGATCACGACCGTTTCGCTGCCGTCCATCGCGCGCACGGCCGCCGCGACGTCGGCGGGCAGCGTGCTCTCCGCCACCAGGGCCAGCTGGGTGTCCAGCAGCACCCCGGCGGCACCACCCGCCACCGCCGCGGCGGCGGTGTGCGGACCGATCCCTCCGGCCGCCCAGACCGGGACGGAGACCCGATCGTCCGCGAGCAACTGTTGGAGCAGTACGAACGTGGTCAACTCGCCGCATCTACCGCCGCTTTCGGCGCCGCGCGCGATCACTCCCGCAGCCCCGGCGGTCACCGCCGCCCGGGCCTCCTCCGCACACGTGACCTCGACCAGGACCCGCCGCCCGGGGCCGGCGGCCGTGGGCGACCACGGCGCGTCCGGTGCCAGGAGCACCACATCCACCCGGTCGGGCAACTCGTGCGGGGCCAACCGACAACCCACCGGCACCCGAACCCCGAAGGAGGAGACCGCACACGCCTCGGTCAGCGCGTCGAGCGCCCGGTCGTGCTCTCGGCCGAGATCGAGCACCCCGAGCGCGCCGGCCCGATGCGCGGCGATCACGAGCCGGGCGTTGGGCCGGCCCAAGGGGTTCACTGCGAGGACCTGATCGCGACGCGGGGACTTCGACGTCATGGGGAGTGCCTCCATCCGGGGAACCGTGCGGCGAAAGGACGGTGGGGGAATGGGCGCGCGAATTCGTTTCCGGGCACGGTGAATCGCCGCATCGATGCCGATGTCGGGACGTATCCGGCAGTCGAAAGTGGTACGGAATCGAAATATCGGCCGTAGTCGAAACGCTGGGCCGTATCGTTGTTTTCGGACATCCAGGTGTCAACGACGAACCGGCCGCCGGACCCGGCTCGGGAAAACTCGGGCAAACGCCTCTCGGGCCCGGTCCGCCCAGTCGACACCGCCCGATCGGGCCGTCGGACCGGCTTCGGTCAAGGGGGTGGGCGGCCCCGAACCTTGCCCACTCGGCATACACCGATGCCGTGATGATCCGGCCGAATCGGGGTAACGGCCGAACCCGACAAGCGAATTGCCCGTTTTCGCACCCTGCCGTTATGGCCGGCGTGACCGTTATGGTGCGGCGCGTGACCCTCCAGCAGCTGCGCTACCTCGTCGCCGTCGCGAACTTCGGCACCATGACCGCGGCAGCGGAAGCCCTCTACGTCGCCCAGTCCGCGCTGTCCCGGGCGCTCAAGGCACTCGAACACGAGCTGGGCGCCGAACTGTTCGTGCGCGAGGGCCGGACGGTGGGACTGACCGCCGAGGGCTCGCGAGTGGTCCGGCTCGCCCGTACCGTGCTCGACACCGTCACCGCGATCGAGGACATCGGCCGGGCGGCCGGCCCGGAGTCCGAGCCGACCCTGACCGTGGCCACCACCTCCACCCTCGCGATCGGGCATGTCGCCCGACTGGTGTCGGCGTTCACCGCCGAGCACCCCGAGGCGCCGATCGAGGTGACCCGGTACGACGGGCGCGAGGGGGTGCTCGGCGCGGTACGAGCGGGCAGCGCCGCGATCGGGGTGGCCGACGCGCCGGGCCCCGGCGACCTGCGTACCTACCGGCTCGCCGTGGCGGAGGTGGTGCTCGTCTCGCCGCTGCACACCCGGCTGCCCGACCCGGTGCCCTGGAGCGCGTTCGACGGCCTGCCGATGGTGCTGCCCGGACGCGGCAGCGAACGGCGCTCCCAGTTCGAGGCGATGTTCGCCGAGATGGGCGTGCGGCCGATCGCCCGCTGCGAGCACAACGACCGGGTCAACTGGGTCGCCGGCGTGCTCAACGGCGAGGGCTCGCTGCTGTGGTACCGCGACGTCGCCGAGGACGTCTTCGGCGACTCGGCCTCGATCCGCTCACTCGACCCACCACTGCGCCGCGGCATCATGCTGGTCTGCCGAGAGGACGCCCGGGAGCGCTCGGCCCGCCTGTTCATCCACCTGGCCCGCCGAGGCGGCGTCAGCGAACCGGACGCGGACTGAACGAGCCGGCCCCGCGCCCGAGGCCCGTCCTACGCGATCGGCGCCGCCGCGGGCTCGCCGAGATCGGGCGTGTCCACGAACGAGACCTGCGCCGCGCCGGGGCCGTGCAGTTCCAGCACGGTCACCGTGTTCGCCCCCGCCCGCAACACCGGAGCCGGGACGTACAGCGTGCGCTGCGGCCCCGCCGACCAGTAGCGGCCGAGCAGGAAGCCGTTGATCCAGACCAGACCCTTGGTCCACCCGTCCAGCCGGACGAACGTGTCCCCGACCGTCTCCACCTCGAACGTGCCCGAGCGCAGCACCGGTACGCCCGCCGGAATCGGCCCGGCGGCGTCCGGCAACATCGGGCCGCCCGGCATGTCCAGCGGCAGCGGGTACATCTGCCAGCCGAACAGACTCTGCCGTTCCAGCCGGACACCCCGGGTGATGCCCTTGCGGTCGTGCAACCCGGACCCGTAGTTGACCCGGCCGCAGTTCTCCACCAGCAGATCCAGCCGCGCACCGCCCGCGGGAATGGCCAACTCGCACGAGGCCGAGCCGCCCTCGCTCCGGTCGAGCACCGCGACCGGCACCCCGTCCAGGAACACCTGGGCCCGGTCGGCCAGCCCGTCCACGTGCAGCGGCGCCGCCTCGCGCGGGCCGCTGACCCAGGTGCGATACAGCACGAAGCCGTATGC
The DNA here is from genome assembly GCF_000372745.1 of Embleya scabrispora DSM 41855. Classification (GTDB taxonomy): domain Bacteria; phylum Actinomycetota; class Actinomycetes; order Streptomycetales; family Streptomycetaceae; genus Embleya; species Embleya scabrispora. The sequence continues at coordinate 20,449 of NZ_KB889689.1, forward strand.
CTGGTCGAGCTCCTCCATGGTGAGCGTGCCGGGCGAGTACACCGGCGCGGACAGGTCCTCGACGTGCGCGAGCAGTGCCGCCGCCGAGGGCAGCGCGACCTCGCCGAGCTTGATCCGCGGCGGCAGCGCCGGCGGCGGTTCGGCCGGCAGCGGCGCGTAGCGCCCGATCACCTCGCGGAAGGCCCAGTACTTCTCGGTGAGCTCGCCCGCCTCGCCGATCGCCGCGTCGTAGTCGTAGCTGGTCACCGTCGGCTGATAGACGCCCTCGACCTCGTTGGCGCCGTTCATCAGCCCGAAGTTGGTGCCGCCGTGCGCCATGTACAGGTTGACCGACCCGCCGGCCGCGAGCATGTCGTCCAGGACGCCCGCCGCATCCGCCGCGTCCCGTACGTGGTGCGGATCGCGCCAGTGGTCGAACCAGCCGTTCCAGAACTCCATGCACACCGGTGGCCCGTCCGGCGACCAGCGGCGCAACATCGCGAACGCCTCGTCCGCGCGCGAGCCGAAGTTGACCGTCGGCAACACCCCGGCCACGGTCCCGCCTTGGAGCATCGGCTCGGTGGGCCCGTCGGAGGTGAACAACAACCCGTTCGCGCCCCGCCGGCGCAATGCCTCGACCAGGTGCCGCAGGTAGGCGACGTCGTTGCCGTAGCTGCCGTACTCGTTCTCCACCTGGAGCGCGATCACCGGCCCGCCGTGCTCCGCGAGCAGCGGCTCCAGCAGCGGCATCACCGCGTCCAGGTAGCGGTCCACGGCGGCCAGGAAGGGCGGGTGGGCGCAGCGCAACCGCATCCCCGGGTCCTTGAGCAGCCACGCGGGCAGGCCGCCGAATTCCCACTCGGCGCAGATGTAGGGACCCGGCCGAACGATCGCCTTGAGGCCGTGCCGCTCGGCCGCGCGCAGGAACGCGACCAGGTCGTTGCCGCCGGTGAAGTCGAAGTGCCCGGGGGTGGGCTCGTGCAGGTTCCAGGCGACGTAGGTCTCGACCGTGTTCAGGCCCATTCCGCGCAGCCGGGCGAGCCGGTCGTTCCACTGCTCGGGGTGGACGCGGAAGTAGTGCAGGGCACCGGAGAGCATTCGAAACGGCCTGCCGTCGAGGGTGAAGCCGTCTCGACTCGGGACGAGGCTGGGGGTGGTCAAGACGCTCCTCGGGCAGATCCGTGCGGTGGGTCCGGTTCATCGTGCACGAGGCGCGCGACCCGAACATGCACTCTTCTGCGCGGCGTCGTGGACTTTTGTACACCCACCGACCTGCCGGTACGAGGCTCTCACCTGGCTGGATACTCTCTGGTTCACCCACCTTGCCATCCGGTGACCACGCGCTTGGACTTTTCTTGCGGATCATCTCGACAAAAGCACAAGCCCGGCGGCAACCCGTTGACGCCTTGTCGGGGAGGGCACATGATCGGCGGCCAAGACAGCCTCCACTGCCTCCGACCACGTGCCGGGCTCCGTCGAGCCCTGCCCATTTCCCGAAGGGACGGCCACCTCATGTGGGGTAGCAACCGCGCTTCGCGCTCGTCGCTGCGCGCCGCTTCGCGCTCCTCGCGCCGAGGCCGCCAGACGGCCCGCCACGCCGCCGTCGCGGTCACGATCGCGGCCCTGACCGCGCTCACCGCCTGCGGCTCCGATTCGGACTCCGACAAGACCGACAAGGCGGCACAGGGCGACAAGGCACCCGGGGGCCAGGGCGGCGGCACCGCCCAGCTCGACTTCTGGGGCTGGAACCCGGCCTACGAGAAGGCCGTGACCGCGTTCAACGCCGCGCACCCCGACATCCACGTCAACTACAACAAGGTCGAGCCGGGCTCCAAGGGCGGCTACGCCAAGATGCTCGCCGCGGTGAAGGCGAACAACGCGCCGTGCCTGGCGCAGATGGGCTACGAGACGCTGCCCAGCTTCCTGGTCGAAGGCGCGCTCCAGGACGTGGACAAGGAGGCCGCGGCGGTCAAGTCCAAGTACTCGGCCGGCGCCTGGTCGCAGATGAGCGTCGCGGGCAAGACCTACGGGATCCCGGTGGACACCGGCCCGGTGGCGATGTTCTACCGCACCGACGTGTTCGCCAAGAACGGCCTGACCCCGCCCAAGACCTGGGACGAGTTCGCGCAGCAGGCCGACAAGGTGCACACCGCCGACCCGGCGGTGGCCTACTCGGCCTTCGGCGGCAACGACCCGTGGTGGTACGCGGGTATGGCCTGGCAGAACGGCGGGAGCTGGTTCAAGCCCGAGGGCGACACCTGGAAGGTCTCGCTGACCGAGCCCGGCACGCAGAAGGTCACCCAGTACTGGCAGCAGTTGCTGGACAAGAAGGTCGTCTCGTCCGATCCGACCTTCACCCCCGACTGGTACAAGCGCTTCGGCGACGGCAGCGTGGCCAGCTATGTCGGCCCGGTGTGGTTCACCGCGCTGCTGGAGGAGAACGCCAAGGACGCGGCGGGCAAGTGGGCGGTCGCGCCGATGCCGCAGTGGGACGCGACCGGCAAGACCACCGGCAACATCGGCGGCTCCGGCACGGCCGTGCTCAAGGGCTGCAAGAACACCAAGGCCGCGGTCACCTTCGCGGACTGGATGAGCAGCGACACCGCGAGCCTGACCACGCTGGTCAAGGACGCGGGCATCTACCCGGCAGCCACGTCCGGCGCGAGCCTGGACGCGATGCAGCAGCCGTCGGCGTACTTCGGCAACGCGAAGATCTACGACATCTTCAAGGAGTCCGCCGCCCAGGCCCCGGCCGGCTGGCAGTGGGGTCCCACGATGACCCAGGTCTCCGCCGACCTGACCGACCGGGTCGGCAAGGCCGGCGCCGGCAACGGCAAGCTCGCCGACGCGCTGACCGGCGTCCAGGGCACCACGATCAAGGCCATCCAGGACAAGGGCCTGAAGGCCGCCGCGGGCTGACCCGCCGTCACCACCCCGACGCCACAGGCAGTCCGCACGTGTCCCGCCGTCCGCGCGTCACCTCGCGCGCGACGGCGGGCACGCCGCCGTCGGGCCCATCCCACTCCACCCCGTTCCACCCATTCCACCCGTTCCATCCACCGGGAGCCCGCCCTTGAGCGCACCGATCCCGCGGCGCAAGCGCCGGCGGTCCGCACCCCTGATGTTCCTCGCGCCGTTCGGCGTGCTGTTCGCCGCGATGTACGCGGTCCCCGTCGGCTACGCGATCGTCGAGAGCCTGCACAAGGTGCAGCGCTCCGGCCTGGGTCTGACCCCACCGAAGCGGGTGTACGCGGGATTCGAGAACTACACCAAGGCACTGCACGACGACGCGCTGTGGCACGGCGTGGGCCGGGTACTGCTGTTCGGCGCGGTCCAGGTGCCGGTGATGCTCGGCCTCGCGCTGGTGCTCGCCCTGCTCCTGGACGCGAAGTCGGCCCGGCTCAAGGGCTTCTTCCGCACCGCCTACTTCCTGCCCTACGCGATTCCCGGTGTGATCGCCACCATCCTGTGGGCCTTCCTGTACATGCCGCGCTCCAGTCCGGTGGTGAGCATGCTCGACGCGGTCGGCCTGCCGTCCGACTTCCTCGGCGAGGACGCGGTGTTGTGGTCGATCGCGAACGTGGTCACCTGGACCTGGACCGGCTACAACATGCTGGTCATCTACTCCGCGCTCCAGGCCATCCCGCAAGAGCTGTACGAGGCGGCCGAGTTGGACGGATGCGGCCCGTGGCGCACCGCGTGGCGGATCAAGGTGCCGCTGGTGGCCCCGGCGATCGCGCTGACCACCGTGTTCTCGGTGATCGGCACGCTCCAGCTCTACACCGAACCGCGCGTGTTGCGACCGCTGACCTCGTCCCTGGACGCGGACTACACCCCGATCATGTCCGCGTACCACAAGGCGGTCGAGAACAACGACTACGGGCAGGGCGCCGCGGTCTCGGTGTTGCTCGCGCTGGGCACGTGCCTGTTGTCCTTCGCGGTCCTCAAGCTCTCCGCCCGGCTCACGAACGGCAGGTCCTCGCTGTGACGACGCTGACCACCCCGCCCGCGAGCCCGGCCCGCGATCGGGCGCCACTGCCCGTCGCGAAGGCGGGCAAGGGCCGTGCCACGCCGATGCGTTCGCAGGTGCTGACCACCTCGTTCCTGTTCCTGGTGGCGACCTACTTCCTGATGCCGGTGTGGTGGCTGCTGGTCTCCTCGACCAAGTCCTCCGGCGACCTGTTCAACAGCAACGGCTTCTGGTTCGCCGACTGGAACCTGGGCGCCAACCTGCGGCAACTGTTCAGCGAGGACGGCGGCATCTTCCTGCGCTGGGTGTTCAACTCGGTGCTGTACGCGGTCGGCGGCGGCGTGGTGGCCACCTTCCTGGCCGCGATGGCCGGCTACGCGCTGGCCAAGTACAAGTTCCGCGGCCGGGGTGCGATCTTCTCGGTGATCCTGGGCGCGGTGCTGATCCCGACCCCGATGCTCGCGCTGCCGATCTACCTGATGCTCTCCAAGGTGCACCTGGTCGACACGATCTGGGCGGTGCTGCTGCCCGCGGCGGTCAGCCCGTTCGGCGTCTTCCTGGCCAAGACCTACGCCGAGGCGTCGGTGCCGGACGAACTCATCGAGGCCGCCCGCCTGGACGGCGCGGGCGAGTTCCGGATCTTCTGCACCATCGGGCTGCGGATCATGTCGCCCGCGCTGGTGACCATCTTCCTGTTCCAACTGGTCGCGGTCTGGAACAACTTCTTCCTGCCGCTGATCACGCTCAACGACCAGCACCTGTGGCCGGTCACGCTGGGCCTGAACGCCTGGAACAGCGACCTCACCCAGCCGCACGCCAACCTGGTCGTGGTCGGTGCGCTGGTGTCGGTGATCCCGCTGGTCGCCGCGTTCTGGTCGCTCCAGCGGTTCTGGCGCACCGATCTGGTGGCGGGCGGGGTGAAGGCGTGAACGACCCCTTCGCCGCCGCCGCGCACGGCCGTACGATCGGCGCACCATGATCTTCGCGCGCTACCTCACGCCCGCCAGGGAACACCAGCGGCTCGGTCTGGTGTGCCTGGGCGTCGGCTGGCAGCAGGTCACCGCGATGCAGTTCGAGGGCCGGGTGCTGGGCTGCTACCAACTCACCCTGATCACCGGGGGATCGGGCTGGTTCCGCTCGGGCAACCGGCACGCGCCGCGGATCCCGGTCCAGGCGCCCGCGGCCTTTCTGCTCTTCCCCGGCGAGTATCACGCGTACAGCCCCGACCCCACCGGGTGGCGTGAGCACTGGGTGCTGTTCGAGGGACCGACCGCCGCGGCCTACGAGGACCTGGGCTTCCTGGACCGGGCCGAGCCGGTGATGTCGCTGGGCGGGGTGCGGCCGCTGCGCCAGGGCTTCGACCGGCTGCTGACCGCGGTGGAGCCGGGCGCGCCCAACCGCGAGGTGATCACCTCCGCGATCGTGCACCAGTTGATCATCGACCTGAAGACGATCCGGGTCGACGAGGACGGCTCGCGCGTGGTCCGCTACTTCGACGAGCACGCCACCGAGCCGCTCACCGTCGGCGAGCACGCCCGGCGGCTGGGCCTGGACGAGGCGGGCCTGCGCAGCGAGATGCAACGCGCGACCGGTACCACGCCCAAGGAGTACATCGTGCGCACCCGGTTGTCCCGGGCCAAGCGCCTGCTCCTGGCCACCGACCAGTCCATCCACGAGGTGGCCCGCAACGTCGGCTACGACGACCCGGCCTACTTCGCCCGGCTGTTCTCCCGCCGGGTCCAGCAGTCGCCGTCGGAGTTCCGGCGCACCGGGCAGACCTCCGGTCAGAGCTGAGGCGGGTCGATGTGCCGCGGGGGTTCGGGCGCACCCAGCAGGCTGCGCGGCGGCTCCTCCTCGGCCACGAACGCACCGATGGTGATCGCGAAGACCACCACCGCGGAGGCCGCGACCAGCCACGACATCAGGGTCGGCATCAGCCCGAACGGTCCGAACTCGGCCACACCGCGGGCCACCGCCCCGGGCATCACCGGATGTGAGCCGTACTGCACGCCGACCGTGCCCGGCGCGGTCAACAGCGCGCTGGGCAGCAGCGGACTGAAGCCGACCGTGCGCACGAACCACGCGCGACGGCACAACCGGTGCAGCGACCGGGCCACCTGGACCGCCATCAAGAGGGTGAACACCGCACCGGCCGCTCCGGTTTGTTGAGCCGCGCCAAGGACCCCTGTGACGGCGCCCGGACACTCACCGACCGGCCTCGACCGGCCTGCCGGTCCCGGCCGCCGCGACCACCTCCAGGACCGCCAGGACGGCCAGGACCACCAGCACGACCAGCAGCACCGAGGACACCGTCGGGTGGTTCCACCAGGCCAGCCAGATCCCGCCGAGGAGGCCCACCGCGGCGTAGATCGGACCCCGCCGCTCGGCCACGAACCGGCCCACCGACCCGGTGCCCAGGCCGGTCCGGGCCAGCGTGCCGCCCGCCGCGTCGGGGCCGACCGCCAAAACCCGCCGGATCGTCGGGGCGGGCCGCGCCGGGCCGACCAGGAAGGCGGCGACGGCGATCGCGGCGGCGACGACCGCCAGCGTGCGGGTGGTCTGGCGCAGGAACCGCACCAGCGCGTCGAAGATCGCCGCCCCCGCGTCCCGGGAGATCTGCGGCGGCAACTCGTCCAGGTAGTACCGGCGGGCGACGGCGAGTGCGATCGCGAGCAGGAGCAGGGCGAGCAGGGTGCCCAGGGCCGCCCACATGATCACCCGGCGGCGACGCGGTGCCACGCATACGCCCACGACGAAGAGCAGCACCACCACGATCGGCAACCACGTGCCCGCGGTGTTCAGGAGACGGAACGCGTCCTGCCCCTTGCGCAGCCCGTCACGGTGCAGCAGCACGAACCGACGGTCGGTGCTCGGGATGTTCGTCGCGATCGACAAGCCCTGGCCCGCCAGGCTCTGCCGGACGCGGTCGACCATCGGACCCAGGTCCAGCACCACCTCGCCGCCGGAGGAGGACACCGCGCCGTCGTCCTTGCCCTCGAGTGCGCTCAGCGCGGACGCGTGAGCGAGGCGGAGCGCGTCGCGCCACACGACGCCGAACGCGTCGGTCGTGACGAACGCGTGCGCGGCCTGCTCGGCCACGCCGCTCAACAGGCTCTGGATCGATCCGGAGACCGGACCGGACCCGTTGTTCGGATCCAGCCCGAGCGCCTGGCGCAGCGCGTCGCTCAGCCCGGCCACGTCCACCGCCTGCACGGCGCCCTCGGCCACCCGATCGGCGACCTCGGCCTGGACGGCCGGGTTCGAGGACAGTGGCGCCATCGTGGCGACGAAACGATCGGTGTCGCCGACCTCGTCGTCCGCCCAGGCGGCCGTCACCGCGACCGGGGTGAGTACGCAGGCCAGGGCGAGCAGGACGCACGCCAGGGTGAGCCGCAATCGGTGCCGGCCCCGGACCGGCTCTCCCGATTCGGACGCTGACTCGGACATCGATGTCACCCTCCCCGCTCGTTACCAAATGTCCCGGGGCGGGTTCCATCAAATCGGGGTATCTACTCCAATGAAGCAAAAGGTGCAAAATATGACAGGCCGTGCCAAGGTGCGAGGAGACCGACTTGCAAGGTCGCGGATCCCCGCGACGGCGGGCAATCGGTACGAGGCAAGACCTTCCCGGCCGGCCGGCCGGGGTTGGGAGTAGGCCATGAACAGCACAACCCGCAGGTCGAGCGCATGGTCCGGGTGGGTGGCTTTCGCCGGATGCACTCTGCTCGTCCTGGGTGTCCTCAACCTCTTCCAGGGGTTCACGGCACTGTTCTCGGACGGGTACTTCGTCACTCCTTCGGGTGATCTCCTGGTGTGGAACTACAACACATGGGGCGTCATCCTGCTGATCTTCGGCGGGTTGCAGATGCTCGTCGGCGGGGGACTGCTCACCGGCGCGACCTGGGCCCGTGTGGTCGGTACGTTCCTGGTGATGCTGAACATCATCGGCGAGATCGGCTTCCTGGCCGCCCACCCGGTCTGGTCCACCATCGTGATCGCGCTCGACCTGGTGGTCCTGTTCGCGCTGACCGTGCGCTGGGACGCCGCCAAGGGCTACTTCTCGGACGAGACGGCATCCGAGTGGCAGGCCAGGGACGAAGGACGCCGTGCGGGCGCCGCCTCACATCGCCGGGACGCCGAGCGCGACGAACCGATGGCGTAGCGGCACTCGATCCGCCACGCACGGACCCGGCGGGTTCTCGTGCGTGGCGGATCGCCGTCGTCCGGGCCCCGTCCGGCGGATCCGCCGAGATCCGCCGGACGGGGCCCGGCCCATCGGTACTACGAGCGCAACCACATCGCCTCCTGCCCGCGGCCGTGGGCGTCGAGGAAACGGGCGAGCCGACCCGCCGCCGCCGGATGACCCTCGGCCAGGGCACGGCGGTACATCTCCTCCGCCTCGCGGGCGCGACCGCGGTGCTCCAGCAGCCCGGCGAGGCCGATCGCGGAGTCCGGGTGCCCCTCGGTGAACGCGCGGCGGTAGAGCTTCTCCGCCTCCTTCAGCCGGCCGCGCGCACCCAGCAACCCGGCCAGGTTGATCGCGGCGTCCGGATGACCCTGCGCGTAGGCGTGCCGGAACAACTGCTCGGCCTCGTCCGGGCGACCGGAGCCGGCGAGGAGCAGGCCGAGGTGGTTCGCCGCGTCGTCGTGGCCGTGTGCCGAGGCGTGCCGGAAGAGCATCTCGGCCTCCGGAGCCCGGCCGAGCCGCACCAGCAGCCGGCCCAGGTTGTTCGCGGCGTCCGGGTGGCCCTGTGCCAACGCGCGGCGATACAACTCCTCGGCCTCGCCGGTTCGGTCGTGGGCAGCGAGCAGGTCGGCGAGATCGTTCGCGGCCTCCGGGTGGTTGCGGGCCAGCGCCTCGCGGTACAGCGCCTCGGCCTCGGTCTCGCGGCCGGTGTCCGCGAGGTGGTAGGCGAGTTGCACGGCGGCGTCCGGATCACCGGCCGCCGCCGCCCGGCGCAGCCGCGGCTCGTCATCCTCGACGGAGGCCGTGCCGGACGCCGCGACCGGGGTCGGGAACGCAGCCGGGGCGGGCGGGCCGAGCGGGGGCCGCGAGGGGGCGGGCGGGGGCGCTACCGGCGGAGCAGGCATCAGCGGCGGTGCGGCGGGCGGCCGAGGGCGGTCCGCCGGGGCCGGCGGGGGCGGCTCGGTAAGCCGCGCGGCGACCGAGGCCGCGTCGGCGGGGCGCTGTGCGGGGTCCTTCGCCAACAGGTCCAGGACCAACCGGCTCAGCTGTGGCGGCACGTTCGCGCGGCGCCGCTCGGGAGGTTCCGGGATCGCCTCGAGCTGGGCGTACACCGTGGCGGCGGCGTCGCCGGTGCCGAACGGCGGGGCGCCGGTGAGCAGTTCGTAGAGCACACAGCCCAGTGCGTACAGGTCCGAGCGCGGCTCGGCGGCCCGCCCGCGCAGCCGCTCCGGCGCGGTGTAGGCAAGCGTGCCCAGCAGGCGCGTGCCGGTCGCGGCGACCGCCGCGAGGTGCTCGGCCAGGCCGAGGTCGAGCACCCGCACCCGGCCGTCCTCGCACACGAACAGGTCGGTGGGCTTGAGGTCGCCGTGCACCAGGCCGGCCCGATGCGCGTGTTCGAGCGCGGCACAGACCTGCGCCGCCCACGCCGCCACGCTCGCCGGCTCGGGCAGGCCCGCGCGCAGCATCGCCCGCAGGTCGCGGCCGGTGAGCAACTCGGTGACCAGGAACGGGGTGCCGTCGGTGTCCTGCCCGACGTCGAGGACGGCGACCAGGCCCGGATGCTCCAGTGCCGCCGCGGTGCGCGCCTCGCGCACGAACAGCGCCGCGGCCTCGTCGTCCGGCGGCCCGTGCAGCAGCTTGACCGCCACGTCGCGCGACTCGGTGAGGTCGCGCGCGGCCCACACCCGACCGAGCCCACCGCGACCGCGCTGTTCGAGGAGTTCGTATCGATCCGCCAGGACCCGACCCACCGCTGTCACGACATCTCCCTCGTCCCGGTCATCGTCCGGGGAGATCCTGCCGCACCGGCGGCCGATCGGCGGCCTTCGGGTCGGGTCCGGCGACCGGCCGGCGGGCGCCGCCCCGGGAGACCGCGACGCCGGCCAGGCACAGCGCGCCGCCGACGAAGGTCAGCGGGCCGGGCACCTCGCTCAGGAACACCCAGGCGAGCAGCACCACGATGGCCGGCACCGCGTAGGTGGTGCTGCCCATTTTGCCCGCGGTGGTGCGGGCCAGTGCGTACGCCCAGGTGGTGAAGCCCAGAGCGGTGGGGAAGACGCCCAGGTAGATCACGTTGAGCGTGGCCGACAGCGGTGCGTGGGCGCCCTGTTCGACCAGTTGCCCGGCGAACGGCAGGCAGCACGACATGCCGATGAAGCAGCCGTACGCGGTGACCTGGAGCGCGGAGGTGTGCCGCAGCGCGGGCTTTTGCGCCACCACGCCGGCCGCGTAGGACAGCGCGGCGAGCACGCACAGGCCCACGCCCAGCAGCGGGGCCCCGCCGCCGTCGGACATCGAGACGCCCACCACCACCGCGCCCGCGAACGAGACGCCGATGCCGGCCAGCAGACGCGGTGCGAAGCCCTCCTTGAGCAACCAGCCGCCGAGCAGCGCGATCGCGATCGGGCCGATGTTGACCACCATCGCCGCGGTGCCCGCGTCCACCTTGCGCTCGCCCCAGTTCAGCACCCCCATGTACACGCCGAACCACAGCACGCCGGAGAGCACGATGCCGGGCCACGCGGCGCGCGGCGGGAAACCCTCGCGGCGGACCAGCACGATCGTGCCGAGCACCAGCGAACCGGCGAGCATCCGGCCCAGGGCCAACGCCCCGGGCGCGAAGTGCTCGCCCGCGCTGCGGATGGACACGAACGCGGACGCCCAGAAGACGACCGTGACCGCGGCCGCCGCGACGGCGCGCCGATCGACGCCGGTCGCCGGGCGAAGACCTGTATCCGACATCGCGTGGACCCCTCTGTGCCGGCGGCCCGGGTCGGCCGCCTTCCAAGCGTTCACCGGTGGCGGACGCGCTTGCGAGTAACGACGGTAGGGGCGGGTCGTTTCGGCACCCACCGAATCGTCGGCCGCCCCGATCCGGGGCCGGGCCACGGCGACCCGAACCGGTGATGCAGCATGGTGGTTTCGCGCCGCGTCCCCGCGCCGGCACAAGGAGAGTCGCACCGTGAGTCGGAACCCCGCGAGCCATCTGCGCGGCCTCGTCGGATATCCGCGACGCAGCCCGGCGACGTTCGCCGTGCTGATCCTGCTCGCGATCACCGGGGTCGTGGTGGGCCGGCTCATGTCCGAGGCCGCCGCCGATCGGCTCCTGGACGAGATCAGCACGAACCTCGACAATCTGCACCATCATCCGGTGCGCGCGATGGCGGGCAGCCTGATGGTCGCGGACGTGCACGGCACCCTGCTCGGCAATGTGCTGACGATCGGGTTCGGGCTCGGGGTGTGCATGGCGTTCCTGGAGCACCGGGTCGGCACACTGCGGGCGGTCGGCGTCACGGTGCTCGGACACGTGGGTGCGACGCTCGTCACGGCGGTGGTGCTGATCGTGGCGATCGACGCCGGGACCTATCCGCCGGACACCCGGTACACGCTCGACTACGGGGTGAGCTACGCCTCGATGGCGGCCATAGCGGCGGTCACACCACTGCTGCCCGGGCGGCTGCGGCCCTGGTGGGCGCTCGCGTGCCTGCTGTACCCGTTCTCGTCCGTGCAGTGGTTCGGTGATCTCCCGGACTTCACCACGATCGGGCACGTCTCGGCGGCGCTGATCGGCCTCGGGTCCGGGTTCCTGTTCTCGGGACGGCTGCGGCCGGCGTCGCGTCGGGCGCCGGCCGCAGCCGCGCTGTCGCCGGTCGCGCTCCCCCCGGCCGCGGACGCGCTCCCGGAGGTCGCCGGGAACGGGCCGGCGCAGCCGGGTGGGGCGCCTTCGGGTCAGACCTGAACCGGCGGCACCCGCCACTCGATCTGCACGCGCTCCTCCAGCGGCAGCTCCTCCGGGCCGAGCGCCACGTGGTCGATGACGTAGCGGAAGAGCAGCACCACGGCGTCGGACTCCATGTCCGGCAGGGTCTCGCGGGTGGCCCCGAGCACGTCCAGGAGCAGCACCGGGTCGGACTCCAACTCCTCGATCTCCTCGGCCAGTTCGGCATCGAGGTCGTCACCGGCGGCGAGTGCCGCGATGGACCGGGCGACGAAGGCGGGCTCGGACTCCAGGCGGACCAGCACCTGCTCGGTGACGAACGCGTCGAGCAGATCGGCGTCGATGTCGATGCCGCCGCCGGCGCACCCGCACCCGTCGCCGCAACCGCCGGTCGCGCTGACGTCCTCCAGGGTGAGGGGGGTGCCGATGGCGGAGAGGGAGATCGGCTGGACCGAGTCGTCGGACGCGGGGAAGTCGGAGGAGGACACGCGAACCCTTCGGATGGTTGGGAGGTCGGCCGGGGGGCCGGCGGAGCGTCCATGGTCGCACCCGGTGTCCGAGTGCGCGGCCGGCACAAGATCGAGGGGATCCCGCCGGCTCGGCCGTCCGGCGTGCTAACGTTAATTGCTGCTGTGGTTCCCATGGAATTTTCTGTGCGCCTGCTGGTTGTAGCCAACAGGTGCACTTTTGTTTTTCCGGTGTCCAACTCCGGGCGGGGTAATCAGCAACGATTCGGGTCTCGCAGGGTGCGAGATCCCGGTACTGCCCCGAAGGGGAAGATACGTGGCTACTGGCACCGTGAAGTGGTTCAACGGCGAAAAGGGCTTCGGCTTCATCGAGCAGGACGGTGGCGGCCCCGACGTCTTCGCCCACTACTCGAACATCAACGCTCAGGGCTTCCGTGAGCTGCAGGAAGGCCAGAAGGTCTCCTTCGACGTCACGCAGGGCCAGAAGGGCCCGCAGGCGGAGAACATCAACATCGTCTGACCTGTCTCATGGGCGTGGCTCCGGCCGCGCAGCGAGGGCCCGCGCCGCAAGGTGCGGGCCCTTCCCGTGGCCGGCGGCCCCTACGGGGCGACGGTCCTTCCGATCGGGAAGGCCACGGTGCACCACCCCAGGCGGACGCCCCATGTCCGCCGATCAGGACCCTGCCCGACGCGACCTCGTCGCGCGGCCTCGCACGGTCCGGCACATCGGCCGCCGCTCTTCGGCAGGCGCCCGACCGTTGCGCACTATCTCGACGCGAGTGACCCGAGTCACCACGTCGGTTCTTTTTCAGCTAGTCCGGCTCGTTCTTGCGACTCCTTGTGCGGCGTCATGCCGCGGAGACGTCCTCGATACGCGCCGCATCGAGGAAGGTTCTCCATGAATCGCACCCCCCGTTCCAACGACCGATACAGCCGCAGCGGCGGCACCTCCGGCGGCCGCAGTGGCGGTTACGGCGGCGGCTCCGGTGGCGGCCGAGGCCGCGGCGGCGCCCCGTCGGGCAACCGTCGCAAGCCGATGACCGCGGGTCCCGTGGCCGAGTTCGCGCTGCCGGTCAGCACCACGCCGTCGCTGCCCGCGGTGGGCTCGTTCGCCGAGCTGGACATGCCCAAGCCGCTGCTGTCCGCGCTCACCCGTCAGGGTGTCACCGAGCCGTTCCCGATCCAGGCGGCCACGCTGCCCAACGCGCTGGTCGGCCGGGACGTGCTCGGTCGCGGTCGGACCGGCTCGGGCAAGACGCTCGCGTTCGGCCTCGCGCTGCTCGCCCGGATCGCCGGTCGTCGGGCCGAGAGCAAGCAGCCGCTCGCCCTGGTCCTGGTGCCCACCCGCGAACTCGCGCAGCAGGTCACCGACGCGCTGATGCCGTACGCCAACTCGGTCCAGCTGCGGATGACCACGGTCGTCGGCGGCATGTCGATCGGCCGTCAGGCCAGCTCGCTGCGCAACGGCGCCGAGGTCGTGGTGGCCACTCCGGGCCGACTCAAGGACCTGATCGACCGCGGCGACGCGCGGCTGGACGCGGTCGGCATCACGGTGCTCGACGAGGCCGACCAGATGGCCGACATGGGCTTCATGCCGCAGGTCACCGCGCTGCTCGACCAGGTGCAGCCGGACGGCCAGCGGATGTTGTTCTCGGCCACGCTCGACCGCAACGTCGACCGCCTGGTCAAGCGCTTCCTGTCCGACCCGGTCGTGCACTCGGTCGACCCCTCGCAGGGCGCGGTCACCACGATGGAGCACCACGTGCTGCACGTGACCGAGGCCGACAAGCACACCGCCGCGACGCACATCGCGGCGCGTGAGGGCCGGGTGATCATGTTCATGGACACCAAGCACGCGGTGGACCGGCTCACCCGCCAGATGTTGCAGAGCGGCGTCCGCGCCGCGGCGCTGCACGGCGGCAAGTCGCAGCCGCAACGCACCCGCACCCTGGAGCAGTTCAAGAGCGGGCACGTCACCGCGCTGATCGCGACCAACGTCGCGGCGCGCGGGATCCACGTGGACGGCCTGGACCTGGTCGTCAACATCGACCCGCCGACCGACCACAAGGACTACCTGCACCGCGGCGGTCGTACCGCGCGCGCCGGCGAGTCGGGCAGCGTCGTGACGCTGGTCACGCCGAACCAGCGCCGGGAGATGGCCCGCCTGATGATGATCGCCGGCATCGAGGCGTCGACCATCCAGGTCCGCTCGGGCGACGAGGAGCTCACCCGGGTCACCGGCGCGCAGGTGCCCTCCGGCATCCCGGTCGTGATCTCCTCGCCGGTCTCCGAGACCCCGCGTCGCGGTGGCTCGGCCGGTGGCCGCGGTCGCGGTCGCCGTCCCGGCCAGGGTGGCGGCAGTGGTACCGGACGTCGTCCGTCCACCGCAGCCGGTGCCTCCTCGGCCCGTACCGGTGGATCCACCGCCGGTGGGGCCGCCCCGCGCCGGCGTACCGCCGCCGCGTAGTCGTCATCCGCCGGTCGGCCGGCGGGAACGCTCGCGAGCGATCGCCGACTTCGAGGCCGCGTCCGGGGTTTCCTTCCCGGGCGCGGCCTCGCGTCGTGCCGGGGTGCTCGGTTGCGGCGAAGCGGTGTCGACACCGTCACATCGCGCGCGGGCATGGGGAATTGATCCGCATTGTTACTGTTGAAGGATTCCCGATCGTCCAAGTTCGTGAGGTCAGCACGTGCGAAAGCCCCTGATATCCGGCTCCCGCAAGGGACTTCGTGTGGTTGCGCTGCCGTTGGTGGCGGCTGCCGTACTGCTCGCCGGCTGCGGCTCGGGAGGGACCGACAAGGCGGCGACATCGGATGCGGCGCAGGCGAAGCCGGGCTCGGGCGAGAGTGAGGCGAAGGACACATCGGCGCGGGTGAGCGTGGATCCGGTGGACGGCGCCCAAGGGGTCGCGCCGGGCAAGCCGGTCACGGTGACCGCGGACTCCGGGACGTTGGCCTCGGTGCGGGTCGTGGACGCGCAGAACCGGGCGATCGAGGGCACGGTGGCGCCGGACGGCCGCACCTGGACCTCGACCACGCGGACCGTGCCGGGCGCGGCCTACACGGTGACCGCCACGACGCGGGGCAAGAAGGGCGTGGAGACCTCCGCCACGAGCAGGTTCGGCACGCTCCGGGCCGACGTCGTGAACAAGGTCACGCTGCGGCCGGCCAACGGCGGCACGTTCGGTGTCGGTCAGCCGGTGTCGGTCATGTTCGACTACCCGGTCAAGGACAAGGCCGAGGTCGAGCGCAACCTCAAGGTCACCACGACCACGAACGTCGAGGGCTCGTGGGGCTGGACCAAGGACCAGTCCGGCAAGGACCGGGTCGACTGGCGGCCGCGCGAGTTCTGGCCGAGCGGTACGAAGATCACCCTGAACGCGAACCTGGCAGGCGTGGCCAGTGCTCCTGGCGCGTACTTCACCCGCGACTACGAGAGCACCTTCACGGTCGGCACGAACCGGGTCGTCGAGGTGGACGTGCCCAAGCACCGGCTGACCGTGATCGAGGACGGCGTTGCGGTCAAGACGATCAAGATGTCGGCCGGTTCGAGCGAGTTCCCCACTCGCGGTGGCACGCACGTGATCCTGAACAAGAACGCCAAGGAAACGCTCGACTCGACCACGGTCGGCCTCGGGGACAGCTACAAGCTCCCGGACGTCCCGTGGGTGGTGCACTTCACCTCCTCCGGAACCTTCTTCCACTCGGCCGCGTGGAACACCGCCAACATCGGCGTCGCCAACACCAGCCACGGCTGCGTCGGGATGACCGTCGCGGACGCCGAGTGGTTCTACAACCGGGTCCAGGTCGGCGACCCCGTCGTGGTCAAGGGCTCGGCCAACACCGAGGCCACCGCGCCCGGCAACGGCTTCGGCAACTGGCAGTTGAGCTACGACCAGTGGAAGGCCAAGAGCGCCCTGGCGAGCTGAGCCTCGCCCGCCGGCTCGGTCCCGAACGCCGGGCCGCCCCTGAACCGATCACCACGCGCCGGCGTCTCGTCGGGTGGAGCTTCGGCCGACCGGGCCGGATCGTTCCGACGGTCGCCGCGGTGATGCGTCATCGCCGTGGATTTCGGGTGATCGTATTGTTCGGGGCGGGAGTTCGGGCGGGTGTCCCGGCTCCTACGGGGGTGTGGTGTGCGGGTGGCGGCGTTGGAGGAACCCGTCGAGGTGGGCGGCTATCGCCTGCTGCGGCAGCTCGGCTCCGGCGGGATGGGGCGGGTGTACCTCGGCCGCTCCGTGCGCGGGAGCTTCGTCGCGGTCAAGGTGATTCGGCCCGAGCTCGCCGACGACGCGGAGTTCCGGGTGCGGTTCCGGCGTGAGGTCGAGGCGGGCCGGCGGGTGACCGGGCCGTGGACCGCGGCGGTGCTCGACGCCGATCCGGAGGCGGCCCGGCCGTGGCTGGTCACCCGGTTCGTCGCCGGACCGTCGCTGCACGAGACGGTCCGTACGCACGGGCCGCTGTCCGAGGAGACGGTACGGGCCCTGGGCGCCGGGCTCGCCGCCGCGCTGGCGACCGTGCACGAGGCCGGGCTGGTGCACCGCGACCTCAAGCCCTCCAACGTGTTGCTCACCCTGGACGGCCCGCGGGTGATCGACTTCGGCATCGCCCGGGCCGCCGACGCCACCGCGCTGACCACCACCGGCGTATCCGTCGGGTCGCCCGCGTTCATGTCGCCGGAGCAGGCCAACGGCCTGGAGGTCGGCCCGGCCGGGGACGTGTTCTCGCTGGGCTCGGTGCTCGTGCACGCCGCGACCGGGGTCGGACCGTTCGGCGAGGGCAACGACCAGGCACACATGTACCGGGTGATCGGCCACGAGCCGAACCTGTCCCGGGTGCCCTACTCGATGCACCTGGTGATCGAGGCGTGTCTGCAAAAGGACCCGGACCTGCGTCCGACCCCGCAGCAGATCGTCGCGGCGCTCGCTCCCGAGGCGAATCCGCACGTGTTGTTCGGGCCCGGCTGGCTGCCCGGCGGCGTGGTGGAGACGATGGCCCGGCGGGCGGTGGACCTGCTGGAGATCGAGACCGAACCGGCACCGGCCGACGACCTCGCGCCGACCCGGATCGCGGGCGCGGAGCCCACGCGCGTGGCGCAGGAGACCCGGCTCGCCCCCGAGCAGGCGGATGCCGCGGTCGCGCCGCCGACCGGGAGCCGGCGCGGACTGTGGTGGAAGTACCCGCTGATCCTCCTGTTCGGCGCGGGCGTCGCGGCCGGCGCGCTGTACGCGACCGTGGGGTTGGGGAAGAAGGGCAAGCCGGCAGCGAAGGACCGGCCGAACCCGTCGGTTTCGTCGCCGGCGCAACTGCCGGTCGAGTTCGCGCACAAGTGGGAGGGCTTGTTCCCGATGCCCACGGATCTCCGGATGCCCCTCAAGGTCGCGGTCACGCTGAGCAAGGGCCAGGTCGGCGACCTGGTGGGCCGGGTCACCTATACGAACCCATATGGCAACGTGCTGTGTGAGACGCCGATGAGTCTGAAGGAGTACACCAGGGGCCGGATCGTGCTGGGCGGCGGTATCCGACCGGACAGCTCCGGCTTCTGCGCCCGCAACGACGCGATCCTGTCGATCGTGGCCGACGGCACCCTCGAATTCGCCTCGACCGACACCCTGAACCACACCTTCGCCACGACGCTGCGCGGGGTGTGAGCGCGACACCGGTGCGTTCGGGCCTGTTCCCGTGGAGCCACCGCGAACACGGACCCGCAGCGCCGTCACCGGGCCCTGAGGCGTGGCTTCAATCCCCCGCCGAGCAGCACGACGCACGGCACCGAACGCCGCGGAGCCCGACGGGGGATTGAAGCCACACCCTAGGCCGGGGTGTCGCCGGTGTTTCGGATCATGCGCTGGAGCACCTTCAGCGTGGTGACGTAGTCGGCGTCGTCGATGCCCTGGTGGATGCGGGCCCGGATGGCCGGGGCGTGCTGCTTGAGATCGGCACGAGCCTGTTCGCCCGACTCGGTGATCCACAGGCGTCCCTCGGCGTCGTCGGTGAGCCAACCGCGCTCCAGCAGGACTTCCGCCTCTGCCTTCAGGTCGTCTTCCGGCCTGAGGTAAGAGCTCATGGCCTGCCGGAGTTCGGGGATGGTCATGCCGTGGCCGTCGGGTGAGAGGTCGTTCTTCGACAGGTTGCGCAGCAACCAGAACCCGGGCTGGGTGAAGCCGAGTTCGGCTTGCCGGGCTCGGGTGAAGGAGATGAGGGCCTCGTAGGCCACCCCGGTCCAGTACGCGGCCGGCTGGGTGGCGAGTTCGGCGTCGGAGGTGTGCTGAGTGGTCATGTGCGGTGCCCCCTGGGAATGATCGCTGGTGGAGGCACTCTAGAAGTTCAAGTGAGCTTGAGGTCAACATCGATCTCGACGCCCCCTGTCGGCGGTTTCGGACACCCGTCGAGCGTCGGGCGGGCAGGGTTTGCCGAATGGATTCTGCAACCGCCGCGGGGGAGAGGTATCTTCTACGGGTCTGTAGATCAACGGCTCGAAGCGTGCCTGCGTGTGCGCGAGACAGGGGACTCCGATGGCTCTGTGGGACAAGTTCAAGCAGTCGGCCCAGACGATGCAGGGGCAGTTGGAGGCGAAGAAGAACGAGTTGAAGAGCGGCGGCTTCCGGGACGCGAGCATGGCGATCTGCGCGCTGGTGGCCGCGGCCGACGGCTCCATCGACCCGGCCGAGCGGCAGCGGGTCACCGCGCTGATCACCACGAACGACGTGCTGCGCAACTTCGCCGCGAGCGACTTGGAGCAGCGCTTCGAGGCATACCTGGCCAAGCTCACCGCCGACTTCGAGTTGGGCAAGGTGTCCGTGCTCCAGGACATCGCCAAGGTCAAGAAGAAGCCGACCGAGGCGCGCGCGGTGATCCAGATCGGCATCGTCATCGGCGGTGCCGACGGCCACTTCGACAAGACCGAGCAGGCCGTCGTGCGGGACGCGTGCTTCGCGCTCGACCTCGCGCCGGTCGAGTTCGGCCTGTGATTTCGGTCGGGTTCGGCGGCGGGGCGTAACCACCCCGGCGGGCCGGCCAACCCTTTCGGGGGACCGATTCCGCCCGACGGCCGATGTTCGTCGGGCGGAATCCCGGGGATGGTCGGACGTTGGAGACATGACCGACGCCCGCATCCGCTCCGGGCCGCGGCGGGCTCGCTGGTGGGGGCCGCTTGCGGTTGCCGCCGTCTTGGTGCTGCTCGCCGGCGGGTGGCCGCTGATCGGGTCGTGGATCGCCGGCGACAAGCGGATCACGTCGGGCACCGTGTTTCGGGTCGGGCCGGACGAGCACCACCGTGCGTGGTTTCGGGTCGGCTCCGGGTGGACGTTGGACCGGGCGGCGACCACGCCTTCACGAGTGTTCGTGTTGCGGCACGGCGACGTGGACCTGTCGATCGCGTACATCTCGCTGCCTCGGGCCGAGGACGCGGACGCGCTGTGGAGCGGGCTGCGCGAAACGGTCCGGGTCGGCGACCGGGACGCCCGACTCGGGCCACCGGGCCCGGTGACCGCCGACGCCGGGGCGCCGGGCATGGCCGGCACGCTGACCCGGGACGGTGACACCGGGCGGGCGGTGATCTATCCGGGGCCCGAGGACGCGTTCGCGATCCGGCTGATCGCGCTCGCGCCGCCGGACACCACCGACCCGGAATGGTTGCCGGTGGGGGACGTGATGCGGTCGCTGACGTTCACCGAGGCGGCCGCGTGAGCGCTGACGGGGCCCGGCCGGCCGGCGAGCGCCTCGCACCGATCGCCGTGACGGTGGCAGTGCTCGCGTGCCTGTTCGGCCTCGGTGTGCTCGCTTACGCGTACCACGACCTGGTCCGGGTGTTCCCGGCGGCGGCCGCGCTCGCGGGCTTTCTGCTCCTGCTCACCCTCGGCGTCGGCTACCTGCTGCCCCGCCGGTTCCGACCGGTGGTCGCGCCCGCACACGTGACCTCACTGATGTGTGTCGGCTGGGGGATGACCGCCGCGACCGGCTGCGCGATCCCGGCCAACACCGGTCTCGGCGGGATCTGGGCGAAGACCCTGGGCGTCGACTTCGCCGACACATGGGGTGCCGCGTCGACCGCGCCGTTCAACGAGGAGACGCTCAAGCTGTGCGGCGTGTTGATACTCGCGCTGATCGCCTCACGCGCGATCCACGCGCCGATCGACGGCTGGGTGTACGGGGCCTTGGTCGGTCTGGGCTTCCAGGTGATGGAGAACCTGCTGTACGCGCTGAACACCATCCTGCTGGACGGCGCGACCGACCCCGGCGCGTCCGTGGACGCGTCGTTCGTGGCGCGCGCGGCGATCACCGGGTGGGGTTCGCACTGGGCGATGAGCGCGGTGGCCGGCACCGGCATCGGGTATCTGGTCGCCCGCGACGGCCGACCACTCGGCCGACGGGTGGCGGTCGCGGTGGGCTGCTGGATGACGGCGATGGGGATGCACTGGTTCTTCGACGCACCGCTCCCGCCCGGGTGGCGCGGCACGGTACTGAAGGTCGCGGTGAACCTGGCGATCGCGTTGCTGGTGTACCGCACCGCGCGCCGGCACTACCTGGCCCGGTTCCGCGAGGTGGCCGCCGAGGAGGCGACGACCGGCGCGATCCGGCCGGAGGAGGCCGCGCTGCTGCCGCACCGATACGGTCGCCGCCAAGCCCGCGGCGGCTCGCGCCCGCGACCCGCGCGAGTGCTGATCGGGGAGATCGAGAACGCCCAACTCGCCCTCGTGGCCGCCCGAATCCCGCACGCGGACCCGCAATCCCGGACCCTGGCCGAGGGGCTTCGGGAGGAGATCGCCACACTCCGCTCCCATCTGCGCGGCAGCCGGGCCGGGCCCCCGAGCCGGCCGACGGGAGAACCGGGAGGGCCGGGGGCGCGGAGGTTGTGAATGGTGCTCGCGGTTCTTGTGGTCTGCCGGCCGTACCGAGCTTCGTGTGCTCGTCCGCTTCGCGTCCGCAGGCCCGTGTACAGCAACTTTTGCAAGTTGGCGGTCATGGAGTTCTACTTGAGAGAACGAGAGGGGTCCGATGCGGATAGACGCGGAGGAGCGGTCGAGGTCAGGTCGCGCACCGCGCAATCAGGATCCACGAGAAGTGGATGGACCCCTCTCGACCGCCTCATCGCGCTTGTGCGGCAAGGCGGTTCGGTAACCCGGTTCGTCGACTCGGTTACCTGGAGCAGGCGACACGGAAGCCCGTCGGACCTCGGTCCGACGGGCTTCCGGGCGTCTGCGGGCTCGCCCGGGGCGCAAGTGGTCAGCCCTGAGCGGCGATCTTGCGCTTGACCTCGTCCATGTCCAGCCCCTGCGCCTGCTTGATCAGGTCGACGAGTGCGGCCTCCGGGAGCGCGCCCGGCTGCGAGAACACCACGACGCCGTCCCGGACCAGCATCACGGTCGGGATGGACTGGATCGAGAACGCCTGCGCGAGGTCGGTTTCCGCCTCGGTGTCCACCTTGGCGAACACCACGTCGGGGGTCGCCTCCGAGACCTTTTCGAAGGTCGGCGCGAAGGACCGGCAGGGTCCGCACCACGACGCCCAGAAGTCGAGAACGGTCAGCCCGTCGCCGGATACGACCTCTTCGAAGTTCTCCTTGGTCAGTGCGACCGTGGCCATGCGTCCTCCCAAACGTTCGTGCCCCGTGGTGTCCGTGTGTCGGTACGTGGCTGACAACAGGCACGGGGGCGCGGGCATTCCTGGACTCCTTCCCCGGCTCGCCCGAGCGACTCCGCGACCGCGCCACGAGTCGGCGCCGGGTGGTCCGCGGCGGCCGGCGATTCGGCTGCGTACGCCCCGTGATCCCAACCGTCACACCGGCACCATAGGCTTGTTCGGACCGGTGCCGAACGCCGGTTACCGTGCAGCCGAGGAGTCCCGCCATGCGCTACACCCGCCGCAGCGTCGTCAGTCTCGCCCCGGCCGAACCCGGCTGGGACGTCGAGGTGACCAAGGCCGGCGAAGAGGCCGTTCTGTGTCCCGTCATCGGCTGGGCCATCGTCGTGCTCGACACCAGCGCCGAGGGGCTGACCGAGACCGCGATCGAGCCGGCGTTCGTCTACGACGGCGCCGTGTACACGCCGGCCGAACTGGCGCACTCGATCGGTGAGCTGGACTACCAGATCATCGAACCCGAGGAGTGATCGTGCCGTGATCGGGCGCTGCTCGGTCATGGTCGGATCCCCTTCGCATCGGCTCCCGTCGCGCGGTCGGCGGGAGCCGTCGGCATGTATTCGGGTCGCCCGGCGCCCCGCTCACCGGGCGATCTCCGGGGCCTGTTCGGTCTCGCCCTCGGCGAACCGGGAGAGGGCGATCGCGCCGGCCACGGCCAGGACGAAGCCGGTCAGCGCGAGCGGTCCGTACGGGCCGGGGCGGCTGTGGTCGCCGAGGAAGAGCAGGCCGACTCCGGCGGGCAGTACGGTCTCGCCGACCACCAGCGCGGCGGCCACCGAGGTCACCACGCCGCCTTGGAGCGCGACCGTGTACAGCAGGAAGGTCAGCGCGGCGCCGAGGAGCAGCGTGTAGGCGGCGGGGTCGCGGATCAGCGCGGACGGGGACAGGTCGGTGAGCACGCGCGTGGCCAGTGCGATCAAGCCGAATCCGAGTCCGGAGAGCAGGCCGAGCAGGCGTGAGCGCCATGGCTCGTCCGTCCGCGCACAGCCCCACCCGGCCAGGCCGAGCAGGGCCACGCAGCCCAGGAGCGACCAGCGGAACGCGGCGTGGGTGTGGGCGGGCCCCTCGTGCCCCGCGGAGACGCCGAGCAGGGCCAGGCCCGCGCAGACGGCGGCGACCGCGCCCCAATCGCGAGCGTGCAGCCGGGCGCCCAGGACCGGGACGGCCAACACCGCGGTGACCGCGAGGTTGGCCGACTGGGCGGCCTCGACGGCGAAGATGGGCAGCTCGCGCAGCGCGACGAACTGGCAGACGTACCCGGCCAGATCGAGTCCGGTGCCGAGTGCGAAGGGCCATTGACCCAGGGCCCGGACCAAGACCCTGGGGTCGAGCCCGCTCGCGCTCGCGGTGCGCCGCGCGCCCAGGGCCTGGAGCACCGTCGCGACGCCGTAACAGAGCGCGGCGGCCAGTGCCGCGAGCACGGAGAACAACACGATTCGACGGTATGCGCCGCCGACGCCGCGGCGGCGCAGGACGGGTGGGGCGAAGGGGTGACTCGGCGCGATGCCGGCGCCCGGGACGAACTGCCGGTCCGGCCCGCCGGGTTGGCCGAATCGGCGGATCAGCGCAGTTCGGCCGCCACCGCGTCGTTCAGCACCGGCCACACCTCGGCGGCCCACGGCCCGAACTCGCGGTCGGTCAGGCACACACAGGCCGCGTCCAGCTCCGGGTCCACCCACAGGAACGTGCCGCACGCGCCGAAGTGGCCATAGGTCGCGGGCGAGTTGGTGGTCCCGGTCCAGTGCGGCGACTTGGTGCCGCGGATCTCGAAGCCCAGTCCCCAGTCGTTGGGCCGTCGGGTGCCGTAGCCCGGCAGCACGCCGTCCAGGCCGGGGAAGACCACGCTGGTGGCCTCGCGCACGGTCTCCGGTGCGAGCAGGCGCGGCGCGAGCAGCTCGGCGGCGAATCGGCTCAGGTCGCGCACGGTGGACACGCCGCCGGCCGCGGGGGAGTCGCCGATCGTGGTCTCGGTCATGCCCAGCGGCGCGAAGACCGCCTGGCGTACGTACTCGCCGAACGGGATGTCGCACGCCTTCTCGATGGTGGCCCCGAGCAGGTTGAAGCCGGTGTTCGAGTAGATCCGCTTGCGGCCGGGCCCGGCCAGCACCCGGTCCTCGTCGAAGGCCAGACCCGAGGTGTGCGCCTGGAGGTGGCGGATCGTGGATCCGGGCGGCCCCGCCGCGTCCCCGGGCTCGATGGCGCCCTCCTCGATCGCGGCGAGCGCCGCGTACGCGGTGAGCAACTTGGTCACCGAGGCGAGTCGGAACGGCTCGTCCACCGGGCCGTGCTCGCCCTTGACCACCCCGTCCCGGGTGATCACGGCGGCAGCGGCCTTCCCGACGGGCCAGGTGTCGATCATGCGCAGGCTGTTCACGGGAGTCGAGCCTACGGTGAGGGTATACGGGTGCCCAACCGAGGGAGTGGATCACGCATCGGCGCGGCCGGTTCGTGCGCACACGGGACGAAATCGGCGCGGTCGAGCCGGTGGGCCAGGGGTTCGTCGGTGGGGCCGGCGGCGGGCAGGTCGCGGACGAGGCGTTTGAGCGTCGCGGTCCGGGCGGCGCCGTGCGGGTGGTGTCGGCGGATGTACCGGATGTGCTGGTACCCCTGGGCGATCACCAGGTCGGCGGCGGCCACGTGCCCGTCGGTCGGCTGGGTGCTGCGGTGGTGGGGTGCCTGTAGACCGAGTTCCGCGAGGGCGCTGCGGGTGCGCCAACTGATCGGCAGGCCCTCGACCACGAAGGTGCCGGCCGTGGCCACCGGCCGATCGGGCCGGGCGATTCGGGCCGGCTCGCCCGCGATCACCGCGCGGGTGGCGTTGCCGGTGCACACGAACAGGAGCGAGGTCGTCCGCACATCATGGCCCCGTCGACGGGGCGGCCGGCTTCCGGGCGGTTACCGCCGTTTCCGGGTTGCTTCCGGGCCGGCGGTGCCGGTGGGGTTCGTGGTGTCCTCGGGGCCGGCGGGTTCCGGTCAGGGGGTTTCGGCCGGGTCCGTTTCCGGCGGTCCGGTGGGCGGGCGGCCCGGGCCGTCCCGTTGTCCCCAGTCCCGGCCGGTCAGCTCGCATCCGGCGCTGCCGTCGCAGAACGGTGCGTTGCCGGTCGCGCCGCAGCGGCACATCGCCGCCCGGGTCTCGTGCAGGTGGGCGCCATCGGTAGTGGTGATCCGGATGTGGCCGTGCAGCACCAGCGGGCCGGCGGCGACGACGTGCACCCGGGTGGGGTGAACCGGCGTCTCCGGCGGCCCGCCGGTGAGGGTGTAGTGCAGCGCGCCGCTGGGGCAGCGCCGGATCACGTCCGCGACCTGCTCGGCCGGAGCCCGCGCCGGGTCGATCCAGGGCCGCCGGTCGGTGTCGAAGACCTCGGGCAGGCCGCGTACGCACTCCTGCGAGTGAAGGCATCGTTTGCCGTCGAAGGTGACGACGATGTCTTCGGCCGGATACGCCTTGCCTCGGTCGGGACCTGGGGCGGTACTCATGTGAATCAACTCGGATCGGATCTGATCGAGGCCGGGACCGCTCGTCGGGTCAGTCCGTGACCTTGCTCGGCGGGGCGTCGTAGACGAGGTCGAAGTAGTCGGGGTGCTTGCCGATCCACGCCTTGACGAACGGGCACAGCGGCAGGACCTTGCGCTCGCCGGCGCGCACCCGATCGAGCGCTCCGCGGATGAGTGCGCCGCCGACGCCCTTGCCCTCGAATCTCGGGTCCACCTCGGTGTGGGTGAACACGATCAGGGTGTCGGTGGTCATGTACTCGGCGAAGCCGGCCGGATCGCCGTCGACCCGGGCCTCGAAGCGGTTCCGCGCGGGAATGTCCTCGACCGCGATGTCCATGTGATCCCCTTGAATCGGTGTGAAGTCGGCCATCGCCGACCCGACACTCTCTCGTATCCATTCGAACGCAAACCGGGGTGGGTCGCGACCCAGGCCCGTGCCCGCCACGGCTCGACTCGAATGATCGTTCATTCCCCGTCCCGCCGTTGACCTCGCGAGCGACCTGGGAGAGCATGCGCAGATCTGACGCATCGTCACATTCGCCGAGGAGGCACCACCCATGCTCGATCCCGAACCCCTCGCCGGTCAGGTCGCGGTCGTCACCGGCGGCGGCGCGGGCATCGGCGGCGGGGTCTCCCGGCTGCTGGCCCGCGCGGGGGCGCTGGTGCTGTTGAACGACATCGACGCGGACTGGGCCGAGCAGGCCCGGGCGGACATCGAGGCGGCCGGCGGCCGGGCGGAGGTGGTGCTCGGCGACATCCGCGAGTCGGCCACCGTGGCCCGGCTGCGCGACGCCGCGCTGGCGGCGGGCGGCGCGGACGTACTCGTGAACAACGTCGGTGACTATCGGCCCTCGACCACCTTCCTGCGCAGCACGGAGGAGGAGTGGCGGGCGCTGCACGCGATCAACTTCGAGCATGTGTTGCGCGTCACGCACGCGGTGTTGCCGCAGATGATCGAGCGCGGCTCCGGCAGCATCGTGAACGTGTCCACGGTCGAGGCGCTGCGTGGCATTCCGGGCTGCCCGGTCTACTCCGCCTACAACGCGGCGATCATCGCGTTCACGAAGAGCCTCGCGGTGGACGTGGCGCGCAAGGGGGTCCGGGTCAACGCGATCGCGCCGGACATGGCGAACACGCCGCAGACGACGTACGAGGCGAAATTGCGTGATCGCGACCCCGCGCTGATCGGTTCGTGGGTGCCGATGGCGAGATTCGGCGAACCCGAGGACTACGCGAAGGTTGTGCTCTTCCTGGCGAGTGCCGCATCGTCGTATGTGACGGGCCACCTGATCCCGGTGGACGGCGGTACGACGGCCGCGAGCGGTTGGTATGGCAAGGCGGACGGTCGTGGTTGGACCAACCTGCCGGATGGTGCGTGAGCGGCATTTCGTAGGGTGTCCGCTTGTTGTTCGGGTCGGGAACCGGGCAGGTGTCCCAATCGTCGGGACAGCAGTAGGGGAACGATGGCGTGGCCGGCCGAGTCGGTCGCGCCGATCGGATCGGGACAGCGTGAA
This sequence comes from Embleya scabrispora DSM 41855, assembly GCF_000372745.1. GTDB lineage: Bacteria > Actinomycetota > Actinomycetes > Streptomycetales > Streptomycetaceae > Embleya > Embleya scabrispora. Next base: position 47,414 of record NZ_KB889689.1, read on the forward strand.
CGACACGAGCACGATCACGAGTACGACCGGCCAAAGCGTCACCGGGGGGACGACGGACATGGCACGTACGACGGTGAGGGCCTACCTGAATCTGGCCATTCTGGTCGCCGGGCTCGAACTGCTCGCCGTCGGCATCTGGTTCGTCCTCGAGGGCATCCGGGTCGACCAGTCCGACGGCATGATGGTGGTCTACGTCTGCGCCGCGGCGGTGCTCGGTTCGGCGATCTGGCTGGGCGGATATCGACCCAGGGCCGAGGAGTGGACGGAACACTGCGACGACACCGCGCTGCGGGACGCGAAGGCGCGGCTCGACCGGATGGACCCGGCTCGGCTGGCCGAGCACGTGGCGGACCTGTGCGAGCGGGACGGGCTGGCCGAGGTGGAGACGGTGCGTGTCGTCGAGGACGCGTACGCGGTGGACATCCACGCCAGGCGCGGCGACGGGACGTCGGCGGTGGTGCGGTGTCGCAGCGCGGAGGGGCCGGGGCCGGTGGCGGGGGGTGTGGTCGAGGACTTCGTGTCGGCGCTGGCCGTTGACACGGATGCGAATGAAGACCGGTCGGGGGCGTTGTTGCTCGCGACGACGGCCGGGTGCTTCTCCGCCAAGGCGGCGGCGCTTGCGGCCTCCGCCGGGGTGGTGTTGTTGGACCGGTCGGCACTGGCGCACTGGGAGTGCGACAAGGAGGTGCCGGCGCCTCTGGCCGCGTAGCCGGGGTCGGCCTCAAGCGCCGGCCAGGCCGGATTGGGCTTGGCCGGCGTTGGGCGTTGGGGTGGCCTCGGGTGCCGGTCGGGGTGGGGTTCCGGTTGGTGGGGTCAGCCGCAGCAGCCTCCGCCGCAGCAGCCTCCGCCGCCACCGCCGGTGGGGCGAGGGGCGGCGGCGGCGCCGGTTACCGCGACTGTGGACAGGAGCTTCGTGGTGTCGTCGTGACCGTCCGGGCACGTGGCCGGGTCGTTGGCCGCGGACATCGGGCGGTTGAGTTCGAACGTGAGTCCGCAGGCGCGGCAGCGGTAGTCGTAGCGAGGCATGGTGCTCAGGTTAGTCGGCCGTCAGGCCCTCGGGCCGGTGCTCTGGACGACCTCGAAGGACCACAGGGCCGAGTCGGTGGACGCCGGCTTCGGCCGCTCGGCGCCGTCGCCCTGCGCGTGGGCGGCCTTCATGTTTCCGTCCATCCACGCCTGGAAGTCGGCCTCGCTGCGCCAGCGCGTGTACACGAGGTACTGGTCGGTGCCCTCCACCGGACGCAGCAACTCGAACCACTCGAAGCCGTCCTGCGAGTCCACCATCCCGGCGCGCGACGCGAATCGCTGCTCCAGGGTCTCCCGCATCTCGGCGGGCACGGTCAGCGCGTTGATCTTCACCACAGACATGGGCCCAGTCTGCCCGATGCCCGCCGTACCGCGGTCACCAACACGGGCCCGGTCCGGAGGACGCCCTTGGTCGATGTAACGACCAGGGCGCCCTCCGCGGCGTCCGGTCTCAGACCGCCTTGATGGCCCCGATCAGGGCCGACCCATCACCGGGGCGTCGCCCGACACCTATTCCCAGACGGTGGCGTTGAAGGTGAGGGCGGTGCGGGTGGGCACGCTGGTGATGCGCAGGTAGGCGGTGCGGCCTTCGTCGGTCTGGAGGCATACGCGCATGCCCTGGGCGAGTTCCCCGCTGGTGTAGCTGCCGCGTTTGGCGATGGCCTGGTTGCAGTCGTCCCGGGTCGGGTCGGGGCCTTCGGGCGAAACGATCGCCACGACGTTGCCGGAACGTGGCGGGCCGAGTGTCAGGTCCGGGAGATTGAAGCCGACCGTCGCGTCGGCGCCCTTGTTCCCGGGTTGGGGAATCGGCGACGGACTGTCCAGATCGATGTAGTACGCGTCCGGATTGAGCGTGAGCTTCTTCGGTCCGAACAGCACCTTCGCGGACTGATTCGCCGTAGGCGAGTTGGTGGAGTCGGAGGCGGGTGCGGGCTTCCCGCCGGGCGAGGCGGCGGGCGCCGAGGTACCGGTGCCCGTCGACTGCGCCTTGTCGCCGTCGGAATCGGAGTTCGTGGCCAGTTGGATCGACACCAGGATCCCGGCTACGGGGACCACGATCCCGACCACCCACCAGGCCCATCTCGGCTGATCGCTCACAACACTCCCCCGCACAGACATTGTTTCAGCCCCACGAGGCTACAAGCCGCCTCGCGCGGTGTCTTCGGTGCGCGGGCGGTCGTCCGGGACGACCGGCGACACGGGGGCGTTGCCCCGAGCCCGCGGTCCGCCCGACAGGACACATACCGGGACGGCCCCCGGGCGCGGGGTGGGCAGCGCTCGGGGGCCGTCGTTCGAGGGGTGGGTAGGCGTTACGGGCGCAGCGGGCCCTCACAGGAGTAAGTGGACGTGGCGGCTCGGCCGTTGGTCCAGGGCACGGGTGGGGCGAAGTGGCAGTTCATGTCGGCGAGGTTGTTCAGGGCCGCGCCGGCGCGGGTGAGGATGAAGTAGTCGACCGTGGCGGCCATGTCGGTGTGCATCCGGCCGGGATCGGTCGAGCCGATGTTCGCGGTGATCGAGCCCTTGCAGGTGAAGCGCGGCAGCGCCTCGTGGGTCGCGGTGCACGACGTCGGGTCGTTGGCGGTGGCCTGCCGGAAGACCTGGCGGACGTAGTCGGGACCGGTCGCGGAGAGCCGGGCGGTCGGGGTGTACGTCGCCACCGGCACGATCAGGTCGTCCACTCCGGCGATCTGCCGGTCGAGATAGGTGTCGAACTCGGCCTGGAAGCTCGGCCCGCTCACCCGGTCCAGGAAGGCGTCGTAGCCGGCCACGTCATTGGTGCGCAGGTGGGTGTACATCTCGGCGAGCAGGTCCGGGTGGTCCCGGCCGAGCATCGAGAAGAACGAGCCGGCGTACGCGTAGTAGCGGAAGAAGTAGCCGTCGTCGTCGTACTTGAAGTGCAGCGTCTCGCGGACCGAGGGGCGGCTGCCGTACTTCTGCACGTCCGAGATCACCTTGGTGACCAGCGACTTGCGCAGCTTCACGCCCTGATCGCGGGTCGAGCCCGCCATGTACTCGGCCATGCCCTCGTCGAAGGCCGTCGTCCGGTTCTCCGCGTACCAGGGTCCCTGGCCGAACGAACCGGGCACCGCGTAGCGGCCGTTGAGGTAGTGGGTGTACTCGTGCCGGAACAACTCCTCCAGCTGGAGCAGGGAATCACGCGGCACGACGCGCTGATAGGTGTAGAAGGTCGCGCCCTCCTCGATGTACAACCCGCCGTTGTTGGTCGCGTAGCCGTACAGGAACGGCTGGTACTTCCAGTAGTCGGCCATGCTCGCGTAGAGCCGGACGGTCAGCTTGTGGTTCGGGTCGCCGGTGAGCGGCTGGTCGGTGCCCAGCGTGCGGAAGAACTGCTCCTTGACCTGCTTGGACGCGTAGTAGAGCTGCTCGACGGTGGCCCGGTCGAGCGACGTGTGCACCTCGATGTCGCCCTGGTCGAAGGTGTACGTGTTCGGGAAGACCGTCGCCTCCACGTCGGCCCGACACACCCCCGCCGCGTGACAGCGGCCGTAGGTCTCCAGCCAGTGCGCGACCTCGCTCCACGGCACCGAGAAGCGGCCGTACCAGCCCTCGGTGTCGGTGAGCATGGTGCCGAGTCCGGTCACCGTCTCGTTGTTCAGGCTGGGTATCTGCCCCAGGCGGCCGTACTCGTAGACGCCGTTGCGCAGCAGGCCGGCGGTGCTCGGCGTGTTCAGCTGTCGGTAGCCGACGAACGCCTCGAGCCCGGCCCGGTAGGCCGGATCGGCCTGCACGGCGGTGATGAAGCCCGCGTCGCCGTTGTAGATGCCGTGATAGGCGAGGGTCTGCGCGGAGAGCACCGCGTTCCGCCGGGCCGAGTTCTGCCACGCCGCGGTGCTGCCGTCCATGTCCCGCAGAAGTCGTGTCACCAACGGAAGTTGCCGCTGCCGCACGCCGTCGACGTCGGCACTGATCACCACTTCGCGCAGCAGCGCACCCGAGGTGGGCGTGAGGTCGAACGCGCGCGGGGCGGCCCGGAAGGCGTCGGCCGCCGTGTTGATCGACGCCACGACCGCCGGTCCGCGCAGATCGATCGCCGGGTTGTCCCAGTCGAGGTAGAGCGCGGCGTGGGTGAAGTACCAGAGTTCGTACAGGTGTGACGCGTTGGTGCCGTCGTAGCCGGGGGCCAGCGCGGTGATCCGGGCCAGTACCGCCTGAAGGTGGGCCGGCGTCAGCACCCGGCCCAATTCGGGGGTGTAGGTCCACAGGAAGCCGCGCAGGCAGTCGGGCCCGACGTCGGCGCGGGTGAGGAAGTCGGCCAGGGCCTGCGGGGACAGCGCGGAGAACTCGGCGAGGGTGCAGCCGGGTACCGGGGCGGCGGCCGTGGTGCGCAGGTGTGCGGGCGGGCCGAGTGGGAGGTCCGCCGGGGAGGTACCCCGGCCGGGGGCCTTCGCATTGCTCCCGTCGATCGGACCCGGACCTCGGTCGGGGCCGAGCGAGAGCGGCGAGCCGATCCGGTCGACCTCGTCGCCCGGATCGGCCGCCGTCGCCGTGTTCGGTTGCCCGACCCGCGAGTCAGCGCTCGGGGCGGGGCCGGCCGAGGCCGGCGGAGCCACCGCGATCGGCAGCACTCCGACGGCCAGTGCCAAGAGGGGAACGCTTGTGGCAAACCACATCTTTCGGCGTACGTGAGCACTCATGTACGGCCCTTCGGGCACGGGTGGACCACGGTCGGCGGCCCACGTTGAGAACACGACGCCGAGTACCATTGCACATGTCACACGTGACCTCCAGATGGATTCGCGTCGAACTCGCGACCAACTCCGGTGCCGGGGGCGGTCATTGCCGTCGGGTCTCGGCAAAGCCGCGGGCACGGCGGCCGCGGGCCTGCGGCCGACCGGTACCCGGTTCGGCGGCGAAGCCCGTCGGACGGGCATTTCCCGCCGGCGAACCCGTGACCGCCGGCCCGCGAACGACTAGCGTCGGCCGCAGGCGCCCGGAGCCGCGGCACGGCCCGGGAGGTGCCGCTGATGGTCCGTCATGCCCAGTGCACGGCAAGGGAAGCGGAGGCTCGAGTGGTCTACAGTCAGCCCGGCCAACCGGACAGCATCGTCAACTTCGAACCCCGGTACGACAACTACATCGGGGGCAAGTGGGTACCGCCCGTGCAGGGCCGGTACTTCGAGGACATCACCCCCGTGACCGGACAGCCGTTCTGCGAGGTGGCCCGCTCCACCGCCGAGGACGTCGAACTGGCGCTGGACGCCGCGCACGCCGCGGCCGACGCGTGGGGACGGACCAGCGTCACCGAGCGATCGCTGATCCTGCTGCGGATCGCCGATCGCATCGAGCAGAACCTCGAACGCCTCGCGGTCACCGAGACGTGGGAGAACGGCAAGCCGGTCCGCGAGACCCTGGCCGCCGATCTGCCGCTGGCCGTCGACCACTTCCGCTACTTCGCCGGGGTGATCCGGGCCCAGGAAGGTTCCATCTCGCAGCTCGACGAGGACACCGTCGCGTACCACTTCCACGAGCCGCTCGGCGTGGTCGCGCAGATCATCCCGTGGAACTTCCCGCTGCTGATGGCCACCTGGAAGCTGGCGCCGGCGCTCGCGGCCGGGAACTGCGTCGTGCTCAAGCCCGCCGAGCAGACGCCGGTGAGCATCCTGGTGCTGATCGAACTGATCGCCGACCTGCTGCCGCCCGGCGTGGTCAACGTGGTCAACGGGTTCGGCTTCGAGGCCGGCAAGCCGCTCGCGAGCAGCAACCGGGTGGCCAAGGTCGCCTTCACCGGCGAGACCACCACCGGCCGGCTGATCCTCCAGTACGCGTCGGCGAACATCATCCCGGTTACCGTCGAACTCGGCGGCAAGAGCCCGAACATCTTCTTCGCCGACGTGGCCGACCAGGACGACGACTTCTTCGACAAGGCGGTCGAGGGCTTCGTGATGTTCGCCCTCAACCAGGGCGAGGTCTGCACGTGTCCGTCCCGGGCGCTGATCCACGAGTCGATCTACGACCGGTTCATCGAGCGCGCGCTGGAGCGCACCCGGGCGATCGTGCAGGGCAACCCGCTCGATCCGGCGACCATGGTCGGCGCGCAGGCGTCCAACGACCAGTTGGAGAAGATCCTTTCCTACCTGGACATCGGCCGGCAGGAGGGCGCCGAGGTCCTGACCGGCGGCGCGCGCAAGGTGGTCGAGGGCTTCGAGGACGGCTACTACGTCGAGCCGACCATCTTCAAGGGCACCAACGACATGCGGATCTTCCAGGAGGAGATCTTCGGCCCGGTGGTCTCGGTGACCACCTTCCGCGACGACGCCGAGGCGCTGCGGATCGCCAACGACACGCTGTACGGCCTGGGCGCGGGGGTGTGGACCCGGGACGCGACGCGGGCGTATCGGTTCGGCCGGGAGATCAAGGCCGGCCGGGTGTGGACCAACTGCTACCACGCCTATCCCGCACACGCGGCGTTCGGCGGCTACAAGGCGTCCGGCATGGGCCGGGAGAACCACCGGATGATGCTCGGCCACTACCAGAACACCAAGAACATGCTGGTCAGTTACTCGGCGAAGAAGCTCGGCTTCTTCTGATGGGCGAGCCGGCGCGGACGCCGAGTGTGCCCGACGAACCGGGGGCCTCGGTCGACGTCGAGAAGGTCGCGATCACCGGCGCCGCCGCCGACCTGGTGGCCGAACTCGCCGCCGAGCACGGGCCGTTGCTGTTCCATCAGTCCGGCGGTTGTTGCGACGGGTCGTCGCCGATGTGTTACCCGCGCGGGGAGTTCCTGATCGGCGACGCCGACGTGTTGCTCGGCTGGGTCGCGGACCAGCCGTTCTACATGTCCGCCGCGCAGTACGAGTACTGGCGGCACACCCACCTGACCGTGGACGTGGTGCCCGGGCGGGGCGGCGGGTTCTCGGTCGAGGCACCCACCGGCAAGCGATTCCTGATCCGTTCCCGGGTGTTCACCGACGAGGAGGCGCGCCGGCTGGAAACGCACGAGGTACCGCCGGGTCGCCGGCACTGAGCGAACCGAGCGCCGAAACGGGCGGGCGCCGGATGGGGTCGAAACCCTCCGGTGCCCGCCCGTGGTCGGCCGGTCGCCTGCTCAGTCCTCGCGGCGGCCGCGCCGCATGCCCAGGATCAGGGTGGCGGCCAGCAGCACCGCGATCACCGCGCTCACCGTGTCCCGCAGCGTGTGGTCCTCCGGACCGTCGATCAGGTTGCTCTGGTTGGCCATGTCCGCGGTCGGCGTGGCGGCCGGGCCGGTCGCCGCGAGCAGGTTCGGCAGGTCCAGGCCGCCGAACGTGGTCACCGTGCGGTTCGTCGCCACGGCCGCCAGGATCAGCGACGCGAGCCGCACCGGATCGTTGCCCGCCATGGTCTTGGCTCCCGCAGCGAGCCAATCGACCGCCGCGCCCGCCTCGGCCGGGTGTCCGGTCGCCGACAGCGCCTGGACGGCGGCCACCGTGGCATCGAAGTCGGTCGGCCCACCGAGATGGTTGCCGCCCGTCTTCAGCTTGGCGATCAACCACGCCGCACCGCCCTGCGCGGCGGCCTGCCGGTTCGGCTCGGCGCCGGGGCAGACCAAGGGCGTGACCGCGATGGAGGGCGCCGGGACCGCCGGCTGGGTGCCGTATCCGAGCGCGAGCACCGAACGCGCGGTCAGCAGCGGGTCGATCTGCGCGCCCGGTGCCGCGGCGAACGCGCCTCGGTCCGGCTCCGGCACGGTGCAGCGCAGTTGGCTCGCCTTCAGCGCGTCGGTCGGCGTGCGGCCCTGCGGCGATTTGAGCAGTTCCGGCGAGATGCCGGAGGTGACGATCGCACTGATCGCGGCCGCCGTCGCGGTCGGGTCGCCGATCGCGTCGGGGCCGGGCACGGCCGCGAACGAGCCGTCCGGGAGCTGCTTGGCCCGGAGCCAGTCGACCCCGCGGGCGACCCGCGTGTCGTACGTACGCAGCGCGCGCAGCGCCTCGATCGCGGTCGCCGTGGCGACGGTGTCCTCACGATTGGCGTCGCACGGCACGGCGGGATCGGCGCGGTACGCGGTGAAACCGCCGTCCGCGCACTGCCGGGCGAGCAGCCACTCGATCGCGGCCGGGGCCGGCGTGCTGTCGGTCGAGGCCAACGCCAGGATCGCCAGCGACTGCCGGTACACCCCGTCCGCGCTCGGATCGCTCTTCCCGTACAGCGCGGTCGGCGCCGGGCCGGTCTGCGCCTTGAGGACCACGACGGGTCCGACGGCCGGTACAGAGGCGACCACGCGCGGCGCCGGGCTGCCCGAGGTCGCTCCGGGCGCACCGGGAGGCGGCGTCGGCGCGGCACCGGCCACACCCCCCGTCCAGACCGAGCACAACAGCGCCGTCGTGAGCACGGAGGCCGCCGCGGCGCGCCCGCGGCGTCGGGGGGAGGGCATGCATGGCCTTTCGCTGAACGCTGTGCGGATCGGACCGCGCTGTACGGATCGGCCCGCGCTGTAGGGATCGGACGTGGGGGCGACTGTCGTCGAGAGTCCTCGCCACCCTACCCGGGCACCCCCTTCGCCCCGAGCGTCACAGGGCCGTATAGCGCACCGGGTCGCCGCCGGGTTCGGCCGTCGCCCGCCCGCGCTTGACCAGGTGGCGCAGGTGCGCGGCGGCCTCGCTGAGGGCCAGTTGCCGGTTCTGCGCGCCCAGCTGCGCCCACGGCCGGTTCCAGTCCATGCCCTCGGCGATCTGCCACAGGGTCGGCGATGCCGCGCGCAGCCGGGCGTGCAGCGCCGCGAGCCGCACCTCGTGCAGCCGGGCCACCTCCGCGGCCCGGCCCGCCGCGTCCGTGAAGGCGTGCTCGTGCGCGGGCAGCACACCGGTGATCGGCAACCGTGCGACACGTGTCAGGGAGGCCAGGAAGTCACCGAGCGGATCGGCCTCCTCGGCCTCGTCGTAGAGCCCGATGTGCGGCGTGATCGAGGGCAGCAGGTGGTCGCCGGAGAGCAACCGCCCGTCGCCGCCCTCCAGGTGCAGGCAGACGTGGCCGGGCGTGTGTCCGGGTGTCCACACCGTGCGCACCGTGCGACCGGGCGCGGGCGCGAGTTCGCCGTGCACCAACTCGCGGTCGGGCACCGCGTAGTGCAGCCGCGGCCTGTTGCCCGCCGCGGCGGTGCGCAGGCCGGTGAGCGCGTCCAGGGCGTCCTGCGGCGCGCCCGCGAGGGTGAGTACCTCCAGGTGGTGCCGCAGCCACGCGGCGCGCGGCGCGTTGTTGATCTGCTCGACCTGTTCGGCATCCGCCGCGTGCAGCGCGACCCACGCGCCGGAGACCTCGCGCACCTTCTCGGACAGCCCGTGATGGTCGGGGTGCGCGTGGGTGACCAGGACGCCGTGCACGTCCTCGATCGAGGTGCCGACCTCGACCAGGCCGTCCACCAGGGCCCGGTAGGAGATCGGATCGTCCCAGCCCGAGTCGACCAGGACCGGCCCCGCGTCGGTCTCCAGGACGTAGACGAGGGTGCAACCGAGCGGATTGTTCGGGATCGGAACCGGGACGGTCCACACACCGTTGCCCAGATCGGCGACACGGGGGGCGGGCGGGGTGGGGCGGTCGGGTGCGGTGGTCACGGGCGGCCTCCTTCTCGACGGTTCTCGAAGTGGCGCCAGTCGAACGCCGGATCGCCGCCCGGCTTCGATGATCACCATAGAACACGTTCTCTCATACACCACGGCGCCGGTGACTTGAGGGGTCGTCAGATCGAGATCCGACACGTACGATCCTTACCTGTCAGCCGATGAGACTCCAGTCTCATTCGAGCCCCGAATGCGTTGTTCCCTCATCGGCAAACTGATATCTGTTCTAGTCAGAGTTCTGCTCATAGCCCGCAAGCCCCTGTATCGCGCAGCGTGTGTGCACGCCCGCACCGAGGAGGACCGTGATGACGGATATCGTGGAGCACAGCCAACTGGTCATCGGCGGACAGCTGGTGGACCCGATTGGCAAGGACACGATCGAGGTCGTCTCGCCCCACACCGAAGAGGTCATCGCGCGCGTTCCGCACGCCTCGACCGCGGACGTGGACGCCGCGGTGGCCACGGCGCGCAAGGCGTTCGAAGAGGGCCCGTGGCCGCGGATGTCGTTGGACGAGCGGATCGCCATTCTGGAGAAGATCCGCGACGGCTTCATGACGCGGTCGCAGGAGATCGCCGAGGTGGTCGCCTCGCAGAACGGCTCGCCGGTCGGCTGGGGGCTGTTCGCGCAGGCGATCGGCGCCGGGATGATCTACGACACGGTGGCCAAGATCGCCCGCGACTACCAGTGGGAGGAGAAGCGGACCGGTCTGCTCAACCCGCTGCTGATCCGTCGCGAGGCGGTCGGCGTGGTGGCCGCCGTGGTGCCGTGGAACGTCCCGCAGTTCGTCACCGCCGCCAAGCTGGCGCCGGCGATCGCGGCCGGTTGCACGATCGTGCTCAAGCCGTCCCCGGAGACCCCGCTCGACTCGTACATCCTGGCCGAGATCTGCCGTGAGGCCGGCCTGCCGGACGGCGTGCTGAGCATCGTCGCCGCCGACCGCGAGGTCAGCGAGTACCTGGTGGCCCACCCCGGCATCGACAAGGTCGCGTTCACCGGTTCGGTCGGCGCGGGCAAGCGCATCATGGAGGTCGCCGCGCGCAACCTCACCCGGGTCACCCTGGAGCTGGGCGGCAAGTCGGCGGCGATCATCCTGCCCGACGCCGACCTGGAGCACACCGCCACGACGCTGCTGCCCAACTCGTACATGAACAACGGCCAGGCGTGCGTCGCGCAGACCCGGATCCTGGCGCCGCGCAGCCGCTACGACGAGATCGCCGAGCGGTTCACCGCGTGGGTCGGCGAGCTCAAGGTCGGCGACCCGATGGCCGCCGACACCCAGGTCGGCCCGCTGGTGGCCAAGCGCCAGCAGCAGCGCTCGTTCGACTACATCCGGATCGGCCAGGAGGAGGGCGCCAAGCTGCTCGCCGGCGGCGGCCGCCCCGAGGCGCAGGAGAAGGGCTGGTACGTCGAGCCCACCCTGTTCGGCGACGTGGACAACTCGATGCGGATCGCGCAGGAGGAGATCTTCGGCCCGGTCGTCGCGCTGATCCCCTACGACGACGAGGCGCAGGCGATCGCGCTGGCCAACGACTCGGACTTCGGGCTGTCCGGCAGCGTGTGGACCACCGACATCGAGAAGGGCATCGACGTCGCGCGCAAGATTCGCACCGGGACCTACTCGGTGAACACGTTCGGCCTGGACTTCTTCGGCCCGTTCGGCGGCTTCAAGAACTCGGGCATCGGCCGGGAGTTCGGCATCGAGGGCCTGGGCGCGTACACCGAGGCCAAGTCGATCGCGTTGCCCGCGGGCTACGACGCGCAGATCTGACCGTCGCCGCCGGCCCGCTCCGCGTGGGCGGGCCGGCGGTTCCAGGCCCTGCGAGGCCGAGCCAGGAAGAGGTGTTCTGATGGGTGATCGCTGGCGCGTCGAGGTCGACAGAGGCGTCTGTATCGGGTCGGGCATGTGCATCGGCAGCGCCCCGACCGATTTCAAGCTGGACGCGGGTCGGCAATCGCACCCCAGGGCCGAGGAGATGGACGCCTCGGACGCGATTCTGGAGGCTGCCGAGAGCTGTCCGGTCGAGGCGATCTCGATCTTCGAGGTCGGGTCGGGCAAGACGGTGTTCCCGCCGGACTAGTCCGGGTCCGGCGGAGATCGGCGGGGACGCGTCGTACGGCACCGCGCGCCTCGCCGTACCGGGGAAACAGCCGAACGGCACCACCGCGCGGCTGCTTCTCCGGCACGCCGACGCACGGGGCCGAGGGCTCCGGGCGACGAGCGGCGGCCCGGCGCCGATGCGCCGCCGCCGGACCGCTCCGTGTCGGTGACCGCTGTGCGGCGGGCGCCTCAGTCCTCCGGGATCAGCCGGCAGACCGTTTCGATGTCGGTGCGGACCTGGGCGATGGAGGCTCGGCCGTTCAGCCACGCGATCAGCGACGAGTGCCACGTGTGGGTGATGACCCGGATCACCGCGAGGTCCTCGGCGGTGGGCTCGCCGGCCGGCTCGTCGCCGCTGATCGCCTCCAGGATCATCGTGGTGGTCTCCCGGCTGACCGTGTCCACCTCCGCACCGACCGAGCGGTCCGCGAACTGGAGAGCGCGCATCATCGCCTCGGTCAGGTGCGGCTCGCGCTGCATGCCCTTGAACGCGCGCAGCAGCGTGTCCACCACCCGCTCGCGCGAGCCGGCGCTTCGGGGAGGACGCCGGCGCAGTTGGGCGTGCAACTGATCCAGCTGGTCGTACATGGTCGCCACGAGCAGGTGCACCTTGGACGGGAAGTAGCGGTACAGCGTGCCCAGTGCGACCTCGGACAGCTCGGCGACCTCGCGCATCTGTACCGATTCGTAGCCGCCTCGGGCGGCCAGCTGGGTGGTCGCGCGCAGGATCCGCCTGCGGCGTGCCTCCTGCCGCTCGGTCAGCGGCGCCCGGTCGGCCTTCGTATACGTCGTCATGTCAGCCTCTCGGTGCGCGGCGGTTCGCCGGCCGGTGTGTTACGGGTCACGCGGTGCTCGTCGCGGTGGGTACCCGGCGGTATCTTGGCTGGTCTCCGACGAGCAGTTACTGAAACTTGTTCTAGATTACGCGACTACTATGCTCCGACGAGGGCAGCGATAGGGGGCCATTCGTGATACGGGAGACCGCAACCGCTGTGGATACCCAGCAGGACCCGGCGCGGACCTCCCCGGAGCGACCCCTGCGAATCGCCCTGTTGGCGTACCGCGGCGACCCGTACTGCGGCGGACAGGGAGTCTACGTCCGCCACCTGTCCCGCGAACTCACCCGGCTCGGCCACCGGGTCGAGGTGATCTCCGGGCCGCCGTACGCGGTCGTGGACGAGGGCGTGAAGCTCACCACACTGCCCAGCCTGGATCTGTACCGCGACCCGGATCCCTTCCGGCTGCCCCGGCTCAAGGAGTACCGGGACTGGATCGACGTCCTGGAGGTCGGCGGCATGCTGACCGCGGGCTTCCCCGAGCCGCTCACCTTCTCGCTGCGCGCGTGGCGGCACCTGGCGGCCCGGCGCGGCGAGTTCGACGTCGTGCACGACAACCAGACGCTGGGCTACGGCCAACTCGCGCTGCCCCGACTCGGGTTCCCGTTGGTGACCACGATCCACCACCCGATCACGGTCGACCGTGCGCTGGAGATCGGCGAGGCCACCACGCTGCGGCGCAAGGCCACGCTGCACCGCTGGTACGGGTTCACCACGATGCAAAAGCGGGTGTCCGCGCGGCTGAGCGACGTGCTCACCGTGTCCGGCTCGTCCAAGGCCGAGATCATCGACCACCTCGGCGTCTCGCCGAGCCGGGTCACCGTGGTGCCGGTGGGCGCCGATACCGACCGCTTCACGCCGGACGCCTCGGTGGCGAAGGTGCCCGGCCGGATCGTCACCACCGCGAGCGCGGACGTGCCGCTCAAGGGCCTGATCCACCTGGTCGAGGCGCTCGCCAAGCTGCGCGCCGACCACGACCACGTCGAACTCGTGGTGGTCGGCCGACCCAAGGGCGACGGGCCGGTGCTGCGCGCGATCGACCGGCTGGGCCTGACCTCGGCGATCCGCTTCGTGTCCGGACTCAGCGACGACGAACTGGTCGACCTGATCCGCAGCGCCGAGATCGCCTGCGTGCCCTCCCTCTACGAGGGCTTCTCGCTGCCCGCCGCCGAGGCGATGGCGTGCGGGACCGCGCTCGTGGCCACCACGGGCGGGGCGATCCCGGAGGTCGCGGGCCCGGACGGGGAAACCTGTCTCGCGGTGCCGCCGGGCGACCCGGAGGCCCTGCGCGCCGCGCTCACCCGACTGCTCGAAGACCCCGAACTGCGCGCCCGGCTGGCCGAGGCGGGCCGCGCCCGGGTGCTGGAGCGATTCACCTGGCGCAACACCGCGGTCCGCACGGTGGAGCGCTATCGGGCCGCACTCGCGGCCGGTCCCACCGCGCCGACCACGGCCGGTGCCGGTAGACGCGGGCTGACCGAGCGCGCGAGCGATGTCCTGCTCGGCCGCTCGCCGTTCGGCCGCCGGCTGCCGCCGCCCGCCTCGCGCGGCGCCGGCCCCAGAAACCGCTGACCACAGCCCACCCTTGCCGGCCGCCCCCGCAACCGGTTCGCGCAATACGAGACGGAGTCGCCGACTTGCTCACCGTGGATTTCTCCCGCTTTCCCCTGGCCCCCGGGGATCGGGTCCTGGACATGGGTTGTGGCGGCGGCCGGCACGCCTTCGAGGCATACCGGCGCGGCGCCGACGTGGTCGCGCTCGACCGGAACGCGAAGGACATCGCCGAGGTGGACGCGATGTTCGCCTCGATGCTGGCCGCCGGTGAGGTCCCCGAGGGTGCGCGGGCCGAGGCGCTCGTCGGGGACGCGCTGGCGCTGCCGTTCCCGGACGACAGCTTCGACCGGGTGATCATCTCCGAGGTGCTCGAACACATCCCGGACGACAAGGGTGTGCTCAACGAGCTGTTCCGGGTGCTCAAGCCCGGCGGCCTGGCCGCGATGACCGTGCCGCGCTACGGGCCGGAGAAGATCTGCTGGGCCCTGTCGGACGCGTACCACGAGGTCGAGGGCGGGCACATCCGGATCTACAAGGGCGACGAGTTCGAGGCCCGGATCCGCGAGTCCGGGCTCCGGCCGTACGGGACCCACCACACGCACGCGCTGCACTCGCCGTACTGGTGGATCAAGTGCGCGGTGGGCGTGGACAACGACAAGGCGCTCCCGGTCCGGGCCTGGCACAAGCTCCTGGTCTGGGACATCATGAAGCGCCCGCTGGCCACCCGCCTCGCGGAGAAGGCACTGGACCCGCTGATCGGCAAGAGCCTGGTGGTCTACGCGACCAAGCCCCGGCCGCACGGCGACACCGCGGCAGGCTTCGACGGCGACCTCGCGGGAGCGAGCGCATGAGCCTCGCGGGCCGCCGGCGCGGCTCCGAACCCGCGCTGGAATTGCTGGCCCTGGAAGGCGTGTTGACGCTCGATCAGGTGGCCGAGACGATCGACGGGATCGCCGCCGTGCAGCGGCCGGACGGGTCGATCCCGTGGTTCGTCGGCGGACACCTGGACCCGTGGGACCACACCGAGGCGGCGATGGCGCTCGACGTGGCCGGTCGGCACGACGAGGCCGGGCGGGCCTATCGCTGGCTGGCGAACCGGCAGGAGTCGGACGGCTCGTGGTACGCGGCCTACGTGGACGGCGTGGTGACCGACCGCAACAAGGAGGCCAACTTCACGGCCTACCTCGCGGTCGGCCTGTGGCACCACCATCTGCTCACCGGGGACGAGGAGTTCCTGGTCCGGATGTGGCCGAAGCTGCGTGCGGCGATGAGCTTCATCCTCGATCTCCAGGCGCCCGGCGGGGAGATCCGCTGGAAGCGCGACGAGCACGGGGTTCCGGTACCGGACGCGTTGCTGACCGGGTCGGCGAGCATGTACCAGGCGCTGCGGTGCGCGCTGGCGATCGCCGAGCACCTCGGCGAGCCGCAGCCGGACTGGGAGTTGGCGGCGGGTCGGTTGGGCCATGCGGTGGTGTCGCACCCCGAGCGGTTCCTGGACAAGAACCGCTACTCGATGGACTGGTACTACCCGATCCTGGGCACCGCACTGCGCGGACCCGCGGCGAACGAGCGGATCAAGGACGGCTGGGACACCTTCGTGGTGCCGGACCTGGGCGTGCGGTGTGTCTCCGACCGGCCCTGGGTGACCGGTGCGGAGAGCTGTGAACTCGCCATCGCGCTTTGGGCGTTGGGCGAGAGCGACCGGGCGGTGGAGATCATCTCGTGGATCCAGCGGCTGCGGCACGAGGATGGTCTGTACTGGACCGGGTACGTGTTCGAGGACGACGCGATCTGGCCGGTGGAGCGGACCGCGTGGACGGCGGGCGCGATGATCCTGGCCACCGCCGTGCTGGGCGGGGAGCCGGCCACGACCGCGGTGTTCGGCGGGGCGGCCTCGGCGTTCGAGGGTGACGGGTTGCCGGTCGGACTGGATCCGGCGCAGGTGCGGTGCGGCTCGGAGCTTTGTGTGGACGGGGTCTGAGCCGGGTTCGCAATCGCCGGACGGGCTTGTTCCGGAGCGCCGGACGGGCCGAGGGTCGATCGCCTCGGTTGTCGGTGCAGGTCGTGGCGGCAATAGGGTTCGCGTGGGGGGCTGGGCGACTCGCGTGACGAGGGTGGGCATGGCGGCTGGGTTGGAGCCGGGGAACCGGATAGGTCCCTACACGGTGGTGGGATTGCTGGGCGCCGGCAGCCCCGGTTGGGTGTATCTCGCGAGGACCGGTGCCGGGCGGCCGATGGCCGTGCGGATGTTGTACGGCGAGCAGCACGGCGTCAAGCGCGCCCACAAGGTGCGCGGGCCCGGCGTGATCGAGGTGGTCTCCGCCGGTGGCGCGACCCGCAATCCGTGGGTGGCCTCGGTGTACGTGCCCGCGCCGTCGCTCGCGGACCTGGTGATCTCGTGCGGGCCGCTGCCGCCGGATGCGGTGCGGTGGCTCGCCGCCGGGATCGCCGAGGGGCTGGTGACGATTCATCAGGCGTCGCTGGTGCACGGTGATCTGCGACCCGCGCAGATCGTGGTGGCCTCGGACGGGCCGAGGGTGACCGGATTCGGGATCGAGGGCGCGGGCAGTCCGCTCGCCGCGCCCGGATACCTCGCGCCGGAGCAGGCCCGCGGCGAGGAGCCGGGGCCGGCGTCCGACGTCTACGCGCTCGGCGCGCTGTTGTGCTTCGCGGCGACCGGACGACCGCCGCACTCGGGGGCGAACGAGGCGGCGATCCGCCGGAGCGTGGCCGCGGGTGAGCCGGAACTGGGCGATGTGCCCGATGAGTTGCTCGAGCTGATCCGCTCCTGTCTGGCCCGGGACCCGCAGGACCGGCCGACGCCGCGCGCGCTGCTGGAACAGACGGCCGCGGATTCGGCGGATCGTCCGGGGGCGTACGGCGCCGCCTCCTGGTTGCCGGGGGCCGCGTTGGAGCTGATCGACGCGTACCACCGGCGCGGGCGCCTGGTCGGTGATCCGCCCACCGTGCCGCTCGCCGATCGACTGGACAACCCGGCGAAGGGCGGTTCGGCGCACGGCGGTTCGGTCGGCGACAAGGTCGGTCCGGTCAAGCCGACGGGGCCGGCGAAGGAGGTCGAGCCGGTTGCGGCGGATGTGGCCCGGCAGCCGGACGCGGCCGAACCGGCGAAGGCCGAGGCGGACCCGGTCGAGCCGGCGAAGCTCGGCAAGGGCCCGGCCGAGTCGGTCGCGGCCGCCCCCGCCGCGGAGCCGTCGGCCGCCGCCGAGACGATGCAGCTCGCGCGGATCGTCGAGGCGATGGTGCCGCGCATCGACGACAGCGACGACCGGCAGGACGCGTACGACCTGCCCGCTCCGCCCGAGCCGAACCAGGGTGGTGGGGCCGGTTGGTTGCTGGTCGCCGCGCTCGTGGTGATCGCTTTGGTGGGCGGCCTGTTCGGGGGTGTCGCCTACGAGCGTGGGCGCGAGGACCGGGATCGGGGCAAGGCGGATGCCGCCGACACCCGTGCGTCCGGCTCGGCCGCCGACCCGATCGCGGCCTTCGTGGCGAGCGCACAGGTGGGCGGCTGTGTGGACTTCGCGAGCGACGGCACGCCGGGGTGGCGGCCCGCCGCGTTCCGCACGTTGCCCTGTGAGGACCCGGCGGCGCGGCAGCGGGTGTTGGCGTACACTTCGGCCGGTGCCGGTACACCGGACTGCATGAGCACCGACGGGCGCAGTCGCTGGCCGGTGACCCCGGGCGTCGCCGCGCTGTGCGTGGAGCGGATCTTCCACCCGGGCGAGTGTGTGCCGGCGGAGACGCGCGACGGCCGGCAGTGGGCCTTCCTGGCCTCGCTGGTGCCGTGCGAGGGCCCGCTCCCGCAGGATCGCCCGGCCCGGCTGCGGATCGACGAGGTGCACCCGCTGGCCGCCACGAACGCGACCAGTTGCCCGGGCCGTTCCCCGGTCTACTACCCGCTTCCCTCGCGCAACCAGGAACTGTGCATGGCCCCGCTTCCGTAGCGGCGCCCGTACCCCCGGAACCGCCACGACGGCTCGGCCGGGCCGGCGCACGTCGCCCGACCCGGCCGGTGCCGGTCAACTCGCGAGCTCGGCCAGCAGTTCGAGGGCTTCGTGGTTGCGGGTGGTGACGATCATGTCGGTGACGTGCGGGTCCGCGGCCCAGGCGGTGAAGCGCTCGCGGATGCGGGCGGCCGGGCCGACCAGGGCGATCTCGTCGACGAACGCGCTCGGGACGGCGGCGATCGCCTCGTCCCGCTTGCCGGCCATGAACAACTCCTGGATTCGGTCCGCCTCTTCGGCGTAGCCGAACCGACGCATCAGGTCCGCGTGGAAGTTCTTGTTCTTCGCGCCCATCCCGCCGACGTAGAAGCCCATCGCCGCCTTGATCGGGTACATCGCCTGCTCGACGTCGTCGCCGAGGGCCACCTGCACCATCGGCGCGATCCGGAAGCCGGCCGGCTTGTCGCGCAGCGCGTCCGCGTACACGTCGGGCCGGGTCGGCGCCCAGTGCAGCGGCAACCATCCGTCCGCGATCCGCGTGGTCAGATGTACGTTCTTGGGCCCCTCGGCGCCGAGGAAGATCGGCAGGTCGGTGCGCAGCGGGTGGGTGATCGACTTGAGCGGCTTGCCGAGCCCGCTGCCGTCCTCGCCCGTGTACGGGTGCCGGGCGTACCGGCCCTCGGCCACCACGGGTCCCTCGCGGCGCAACACCTGGCGGATCACGTCGACGTATTCGCGGGTGAAGGTCAGCGGGCTCTTCGGGAACGGCCGCCCGTACCAGCCCTCGACCACCTGCGGGCCGGAGAGCCCCAGGCCCAGGATCATCCGGCCTCCGGAGAGGTGGTCCAGGGTCAGGGCGTGCATCGCGGTCGCGGTGGGCGTACGCGCGGTCATCTGGGTCACCGCCGTGCCCAGCTTGATCCGCGAGGTGTGGGCGGCGATCCAGGTCAGCGGCGTGAAGGCGTCCGAACCCCAGGACTCGGCGGTCCACACCGCGTCGAACCCGAGCTGCTCGGCCTTTTGCGCCAGCTCGACGAAGCCGGCGGACGGGCCTCGGCCCCAGTACCCGAACGTCAGACCCAGCCTCATGGCGTTACCTCCACGGAGTAGCACGGCGAATCGCCTCCGCAGACTAGAACACGTTTTACTTTCTTGGGAGACCGGCTCCCTCCGGTCCCGTCTCGGTCCCGGCTCGCACCCGTCTCGGGCCCTGTGTCCGGCACTTCCTCCGGGCACGCGAAAGGGCGCCGTCCGGTGTGGACGACGCCCTTCGTGTTGCCGAGTCGCGGTGTCTCGGTACTACCGGTTCCTCGGGAGCACCGGTGTCACGAGCGCTGAATGCCGATCGTGTTCTGGAGCACGCCGCGCACGTTGTCGACCTCGACCAGCAGGCCGTTGGGGTGCTCGGCCACCGCCAGGTACCAGACGCCCGTGTTCAGGACGCCCTTCTCCTGGTTGGTGTGCTCGTCCAGCATCGGGCGCGAGTCCGGCACCGAGAACCAGAACGGCTGGAACGGTGCGTGGGCGCCGCCGGGCGCACCACCCGGGGCGGGCTGCTGCACGCCGCCGGGGCCCTGCGGACCCTGCGGGCCGGGACCGCCGAAGCCGCCCTGCGGACCCTGCGGTGCCGGGCCGCCGAAGCCGCCCTGCTGCGGGGCGCCGCCGTACGACTGCGGACCCTGGGGGCCGCCCTGGGGACCCTGCGGGCCGCCGTAGGGCGCGCCGCCGTACTGCTGCTGACCCTGCGGGCCGCCGTACTGACCCTGCGGGGCGGCCGCGGGGCCGGCCGCGCCGAGCAGCGGTGCCTGGAGGGCGGGCATCACCGTGGTGGCGATCATCGTCGCGACGAGGACGATGACAAGCAGGATGAGGAAGATGCCACCGATCCCCATCTCGATGCCGAGGTCACTGTCCGCCTGCGAGATCGACCACAGCGCGGAGATCGGCGCCAGGATCGTGAGCGGCAACGCCCACTGACGCGCGGTCAGACCGAGGATCTGCTTCTCCCGGAGTTGAGGGAGCAGGCCACCGAGGATGAACAGGGCGGCGGCGATGATCGGCGTGAGAACCACGACGAAGACGGTCGGCGCGAGGTGCGAGGACCACGCGTTGAAACCTTCGTCCGAATGCGTCGACTTGATGTAGTTGAAGAACGAGAAGATGAAGATGAGCACGGCGGCGACCCCGATGACCGCGTCGCCACGCGAAAGCTTTCTGACGTCCACTAATACTCCTCCCGAGGGGGATGGGCGCCGACAGCGTACGGGGGCGACCCAAGTCGTGCCACCGACGTCGCCCCCGCGCGTCCTCGGTGCATTGGTCCGGGGACACTGTGCCAGACGAGGGAACGATCTGTACCCCGACCCCACGCGACGCGCCGTATGGGGGCATTTTTTCGAAGATGTCTATTCGCCCCGCTGAATACCCGTCAGATCAGCCAACACGCCCTGTAGGCCGTCGATATCGATGACGATGCCGCCGTCTCGAACACCCACCGCGAGATACCACACACCGGGGTGCAGGGTGGCCACCGCGTCGCCGGAGTGCTCCAGCGGGTGCAGCGGCCTCGGTTCGGGCACGGCCAGCCAGTACTGCTCGAAGGTGCCCGGGTCGCCGGATTCCGATGCCGTGGTCCGCGCGTCCAATGCCGCGGGGGCCGGCTCCCGGTCGGGTGCGGCCGGCTCCGGGGCGTCGTCCTGCTTGAACAGCAGCACCGGCGGCTGGACCGCGGGCGGCTGCATCGGCGGCGTCTGCGGCGGGGGAGTGTTGCCCGACGGCCCGTAGACCGGCGGTGCGACGGGCGGCGGGATCGGGAAGCCACCGGTGCCGGGCGGGCCGGGCGGGTATCCGCCGGGAGCACCCGGGAAGCCACCACCGGGGTAGCCCTGCCAGTTGTTCTCGCGCGGGCGCACCAGCGGGGCGTTGAGCCCGCCGATCCGGTCGACCGTCAGCAGCAGCAGCGCCTGGAGCACGGCGAAGCCCGCCAACCCCCACGCGCCCCAGCCGTGTCCGGCCTCCACGGTCGCCTGTGTGTCGCCGTTGGTGCGGGCGTAGTCCTCGGCGAAGCGCGCCAGCTTCTCGTAGCCGCCGTCCGCGCCGAACACGGCCCACACCGCGCTCCACGCCGCCGCGACACCCAGCGCGATGCCCCACTGCCGAAGGGCGAGGCCGCAGAACTGGATCTCGGTCGGCTGCGGCGATCCG
Organism: Embleya scabrispora DSM 41855; assembly: GCF_000372745.1. Classification (GTDB taxonomy): domain Bacteria; phylum Actinomycetota; class Actinomycetes; order Streptomycetales; family Streptomycetaceae; genus Embleya; species Embleya scabrispora. Next base: position 68,653 of record NZ_KB889689.1, read on the forward strand.
GACCGGAAGGTGTACCGGCCGATCAGCAGCAACACCAGCGAGATCGAGGACAGCAGCACGACGGCGGGCGCCAGCGGCGAGAAGTCACCGATCCACGCCGAATAGTCCTTGCTTCCCTCGACGACCTGTTTGCCCTTGGCGGTCACCGTGTACCAGGGGAGAAACGAGAAGACCAGAACTCCGATCGCCGCTGTCGCGACGATCAGATCACCTCGGGTGACGCCTTTGCGTGGCATCGTGCTCCTCCCTGACGGGGCTTTCGTACTGCTCGAAATTGCCGTGCGCCTGCTGGATCCGGTCCGGTGCCGGTGCGGTCGCCCGCACCGGCACCGGAGCCTGACGTACCGTCATTCTCCGCGCTGAATCCCGGAGACGTCGCTCAGGACCCCTCGAACGCCGTCCACCTCGACCAGGACACCACCCGGGTGCGGGGCGACCGCGAGGTACCACTGGCCGGTCTGCAGTGTGGCCACCGGCTCCTTGGACAGGCCCTCGGTGGGCGCCAGCGGCCGGGCCTCCGGAACGGCGAACCAGTACTGCGCGAACTCCTGTGTGGCCGGGGCCGGCTGCCCGCCGGCGACCGGTGCGGCGCCGGAACCGGTGCCGGCACCCGCACCGGTGACGTCCGGCGGCGGCATGTGGGCCGGCACGCCGGCCATCGGTGCGCCGGTGCCGGTACCGGCGCCCGGGACCGGGTAGGCGGGCGGCGGGTAGGCGCCGGTGGCGTTCGGCAGCGGGTAGCCGGTGCTCGGGTCGACCGGGACCGGGTAGCCGCCCGTACCGTTCGGCGGCGGGTAGCCCCAGGGCTGCTGCGGGACCGGGCTGAACAGCGGCGCGGCCAGGCTGGGGATGCGATCCCCGATGATCAAAAAGAGCGCCGCGATGAGCCCGGCCACCATCATCAGCCACGCGAAGACGGTGGGTCCCGCGTCGACCGAGTCCGAATCCTCGAAGATCTCGCCGATCACGCCGCCCACCCCGAACGGGGCGAAGAAGCCGCTGATCGCGCCGGTGACACTGAACGCGATCGCCCACTGACGCGGTGCCAGACCGAGCACCTGCCTGTCCGGCTGAGCCACGAAGCGGCCGATCACCAGGAGCAGTGCGGCCAGCAGCGGCACCAGCACCACGGCTGGCATCAACGGGTAGAAGTTGACCGTCCAGGCGTTCCAGCCCTTCGTCCGGCTGCGGTCGCTGCCGAACGGGTTGTCACTGTCGTCGCTGCCACTGCTGCGGTCGAAGGCCGCGCTGACTTCGTAGTATTTGAAGAACGAGAAGATGAAGATCAGGACGATCGCGAGAATGACGATCGCATCGCCCCTCGTGATCCCTTTCCGGTTCAACGTTTCTCCTTAACAGGTACGGAGGGGACGTGACGTCGACGGCACGGGGCGCGCCGGACGACGTGCGGTGCGTGGACGGCTCGCGCCGGGCCCGATCGTGCGGCTCACGGCGATCGGTGGCCCGACCCGGAACCGTCCGGTGGTGCATGGCGCGCGTGGACGCCGCGAACCGGGGACCGTCACCGGCGCGTGCGCGACGAGGACGGTCGGAAAGACCCTAGGGGACGGCCGACCCGCGGCTCACGTCCCCTTCAGGAGATAGGCCGTGATCCCCGTCGCGATCCCGGACGCGGCGCGTTCGCGCCAGTTCGGGTCGGTGAACTGCGCGGCGTCCGTGGCGTTGCGCATGTTGCCGCATTCGATGAACACCTTGGGTCGGGTGGACAGGTTCAACCCGCCGAGGTCGGTGCGGGTGACCAGACCGTCCTGGGTGCCGAGGTAGGTCGCCGGGCTGGTGCCGGTGGCCGCCCGGAAGGCGGCGGCCAGCGTGCTGCCCAGGGCACGCGAGGGAGCCAGGATCGGTGTGGTGTCGACGTTCTTGTCCTTGACCGAGGCGGGCAGGATGACGTGGAAGCCGCGCCCGCTCGCCGGTCCGCCGTCCGCGTGGATGGACACGATCGCGTCCGCCTCGGCCGCGTTGCCGCGCGCCGCCCGCTCGTTCACGCACGGACCCCACGCCTCGGTCTCCCACGTGTAGAGCACCGTCGCGCCCTGGGCCTCCAGGAGGCGCTTGGCCCGGTGCGCCACGTCGAGGGTGAACTCGGCCTCGGTGTAGCCCTTGTCGGTTTCGGTGCCGGTGGTGTCGCACTCCTTGGTCAACCCGCCCGCGTACACCTGCTTGTTGATCTCGCGGGAGTGGCTCCCGTTGCCCGGATTGTGGCCCGGATCGATCATCACCACACGACCGGACAGCGGAAGCCCGGTGGTGCCGGCGCGCGGTGGGGGCGGGCCGGCCGAGGTGGTGGGCGCGGCGATCGTCGGTGCGGTGGACGGCTGCTGCCCATCCGGCGGGGTGGTCGGCGCCGGCACCGGCGCCCGGCCGGCCGCCCCGGAGTCGGGCCCGGTGCCCGGCGCGGCGGTGGTCGCCGGGCTCGCCGGCGCATGCGCGGCGCCGGTGCGGCCGGCGTCGTGTCCGTTTGGCCAGGCCACCGCGATCGTGGTGATGCCGGTGGCGGCGAGCGCGAGCGCGAGCACGGTCAGGGTGACCCGGCGGCGCCGGCGCAACCGGTCGCGCGCGGCCTCCGACCGGGCCTCGTGCGAGGCGGGGTGGCCGAAGAAGCCGGCTCCGGAGCGGGGGTCCGCGTCGCGGGCGTCGTCGGGACGGCCGCGGTCGTCGCGGCGGTCAGAGGTCAAGTTCGCTCCTGGACGTGAGGCCGTAGCGCGACGCGACGGTGTTCCAGGTGTCGACGAACGACTTCTTCGCGCTCGACGCCTCGGCGCTGATCGTGGCGCCGTCGTCGTACAGCGACCGGGTGCCCGGACAGCCCGAGTCGGCGGCCGACTGGGCCCATGCGGCGAAGGCCCGGTCGGCGCGGGCCGAGGCGGTCCAGGCGGTGCGCAACGTCGGCGCGGCGGATTGCAGTTCGGGGACGCCGTCGAAGCGCATCGCGTCCAACTGGGTGACCAGTTGATCGCGTTGTGCGGCGGCGTCGAGCAATGCGGAGCGGGACGCGGCCAGCGACGAACAGGAGCCGACGTTGTTCACCGCGTCGATCACCGATTGCCGGGACGAACCGCTGCGCGAGATCAGCGAGTCCAGCGCGGTGGCCTGGGCCCGGGCGTCCGGCGCGGCGGTGGTCGGCGGCGGCGTGGTCACCGCCGAGCCCTGCGACGGGGGCGTGGCCGGGGGCAGTCCCGACTGCCCGCCCGAGCCGGTGCCGGAGGGCGTGGGCGAGCCGGCCGAGGACTGTCCGGCGCTCTCCGACCCGTGCGCGGCCGGTGTCGTCTTGTCGTCCTCCCACGGCCGCAGCGCGAACAGTGTGCCCAATGCGGCGACGAACACCACGGCGACCACGATGAACAGCAGCGTGCGTTCGAACGAGGGGCCGGGCGGGGCCGGCGAGAGCGGGCCGGGCGGCGGTGGGGTGGCGCCGCGATACCAGTCCGGCGCGGCGGGCACGTCGCGCGCCGGGGGCATGCCGTAGCCGTGCACGGGCGTGTGCGCCGCGTCGGCGAAGGTGCCGCCCGGGGGCAGCGGCGAGGGGCCGCGCTCGTGCTGGAACCAGTCGGCGGGCGGCGCCGACTCGCCCGGCGGCACGGCCGGGCGGGGCAGCGGCGGTGGAGCGGGAACCGGCCACGCCGGCGGCGGCGGGCCGGCGGGCAGACCTCGGGCGGCCGGGTTGTCCACCGTGTCCTGCTCCGCGGGCGGCCGAGGCGGCCCGGTCGGCTGCGGCTGCCCGGCGGGTCGTGGCGGGCCGGCGGCCGGAAGGTGTGCGGTCGGCTGGTGGTGCGGGCGCGGCGGCACGTCCGGATTCACCGCGGTCGGCGCCGCGGTCACCCGGCGGCGCACCCAGCCGCCCACGCCGCCGTTGGCCGCCCGGTCCCAGACGGTCTCGAATTGTTCGCCCTCCGCCGCCGGTTCACCGGGCCGGTCGTCGTGCTGGTGTTGATCGGACATCAAGATCCCCCCGCGTCCTTCCCGGATCGGCATTGTCCCAGCAAACGGGACCCGCGCGGGACCGGATCCGATTGCTTTCGGGAATCGAATCAGGCTCGAATCGATCTTGACCGGATGTGCCACCGCATGATCGACGCGGCGGCGCGACCGCTCGACCGCTCGACCGCGGATCGCTCAGATGCCGGGCGCGATCCGCCGCAGCACCCGCAACGACCCGTCGCCGGGCAGCTCCTCGAAGGCGCCGGACGCCAGCGCGCGCAGGTAGACCCGGTACGGCGCCTGGCCGCCGTCGGCCGGATCCGGGAACACGTCGTGGATCAGCAGCAGTCCGCCGACCGCCACGTGTGGCGCCCAGCCCTCGTAGTCGCCCTGCGCGTGCTCGTCGGTGTGCCCGCCGTCGATGAACACCAGGCCCACCGGGGTGTTCCACAGCGGCGCGATCACCCGGCTGTGTCCGACCAGGGCCACCACGTACGGCTCCAGGCCGCTTCGGTACAGCGTGCGCCGAAAGCGCGGCAGGGTGTCCATCACGCCGACCTCGGGGTCGACCAGGGTCGGGTCGTGGTACTCCCAGCCGGGCTGCTGCTCCTCGGAGCCCCGGTGATGGTCGAGGGTGACCACCACGGTGCCGGCGTCCCGGGCGACCGCGGCGAGCAGGATCGTCGAGCGCCCGCAGTAGGTACCGAGTTCGACCAGCGGGCCGACCTTGGCGGCCTCGGTCGCCGCCGCGTACAGCGCGTCACCCTCGTTCGCGGGCATGAATCCGGTGGCGGTCTCGAACGCGGCCCGCACGGCTGGGTCGATGGTGCTCATCCTGGGGTTCTCCTTGATCGGGGCCGGGCCCGGCCCTGCCCGGCGGATCCCGGCGGGCCGCCGGACGGCGCCCGGCGCACCGGGTCGGTGCGACCCCGGGGCCGCCATGCTGCCGCAGCCGCGTTCGCGACACCGTGTCGGGGGCCACATCCAAGCCCTCGACCCGACTTCGGTCTCCCGATTAATTGAAACGGGTTCTACTATCGCAAGTACTGGACCGAGTCACGGAAGGCGCGATATGGCCATCGGCATCACGGAGGAGCATCGCTCCCTGGCGGAATCGGTACGCGGATGGGTGCAACGTGTTGCACCCATCCAGGAGGTGCGCCGGGTGCTGGAGGCGGAGACCGAGGAACGGCCCGGCCACTGGGCCGGACTCGCCGAGCAGGGACTGCTCGGCATGCATGTCGCGGAGGAGTTCGGTGGCGCGGGCTACGGCCTGGTGGAGAGCGTCGTGGCGCTGGAACAGGCCGGCCAGGGCATGCTGCCCGGCCCGTTCCTGCCCACCGTGCTGGCCTCGGCGCTGATCCAGGCGGACGGCGGCGACGCGGCCAAGGAACTGCTGCCGGGCCTGGTGGACGGCTCCCTGATCGGCGCGGTCGCGTCGAACCCGGGCACCGTGGTGGCGGCCGAGGAGGCGGGCGGCCTGCGGGTGAGCGGGGTGGCCACGCCGATCCTGGGCGGCGCGCTCGCCGACGTGCTGGTACTGGCCGCGCGCCGGGCCGACGGCACGCCGGCGTACGTGGTCGTGGATGCCGCGGATGTGGCGGTGCGGGCGCTCAAGAGCGTGGACCCGACCCGGCGCAGCGCCGAGGTCACGGTGGACACCGTGGTCCCGGCCGGGCGCGTGCTCGGCGGCGTGGACGAGGACCTGGCCCGCGACCTCGCGGCCGTTCTGTTGTCCGCGGAGGCGTGCGGAGTGGCCGCGTGGGCGCTCGGCACGGCGACCGAATACGCCAAGGTGCGTGAGCAGTTCGGCCGGCCGATCGGTCAGTTCCAGGCGATCAAGCATCTGTGTGCGGACATGCTGGTGCGGGTCGAGCAGTCGCGCGCGGTCACCTGGGACGCGGCGCGCGCGATCGACGCGGGCTCGGACGCGCCGACCCGGTCGCTGACCGCGGCGATCGCGGCGACGTACGCGATCGAGGCGGCCTTCACCACCACCAAGGACTGCGTGCAGATCCTCGGCGGGATCGGCTTCACATGGGAGCACGACGCGCACATCTACCTGCGCCGGGGCCTGACCCTGCGGCAGTACGCCGGACCCGCCGCGTTCTGGCGGCTGCGGGTGACCGAGCTGGCGAGCGCCGGGGCGCGCCGCGACCTGGTCCTGGACCTGCCCGCGGAGGCGGAGAGCCTGCGCGACACCGCGCGGGCGATCCTGGCCGAGGTGGCCGGCGAGTCCGGCGCGGAGCAGCGCGCCCGGTTGGCCCCGCTGGGTTATGCCGCGCCGTACCTGCCCAAGCCGTACGGCATCGGCGCCGGGCCGGTCGAGCAGTTGGTGATCCAGCAGGAGATGAAGGCGCTGGGCGTGCGGCTGCCGGACATCACCATGGGCAACTGGGTGATCCCGTCGCTGATCGCGTATGGCACCGCGGCCCAGCAGGAGCGGTTCGCGCCGCCGACGCTGCGCGGCGAGATCCAGTGGTGCCAGCTGTTCTCCGAGCCGGGTGCGGGTTCGGACCTGGCCGCGATCAGCACCCGGGCGACCAAGACCGAGGGCGGCTGGCTGATCAACGGCCAGAAGGTGTGGACCTCGCGGGCCCGCGAGTCGCAGTGGGGCATCCTGCTCGCGCGCACCTCGCCGGACAAGCCCAAGCACGAGGGCCTGACGTACTTCATCGTGGACATGGCCGCGGCGGGTCTGGACATCCGGCCGCTCAAGGAGATCAGCGGCCTGGCGATGTTCAACGAGATCTTCCTCGAAGACCTCTTCGTCCCGGACGACATGGTGGTCGGCAAGGTCGACGAGGGCTGGCAGGTGGCCCGCAACACGCTGGGCAACGAGCGCGTGCACATGGGCGCGGGCAGCTCGTTCGGCGCCGGCATCGCGAACCTGGTCGAGGCGGTGAACGGTCCGGCGGGCGAGTTCGTGGACGGCGGCTTCCGCGAACGGCTGGGTGCGCTGGTGGCCGAGGCGTCCTCGCTCGCGCTGATCGAACTGCGCACCACGCTGGCCCGGTTGTCCGGTCTGGAGCCGGGCGCCGGTGCCTCGGTGCGCAAGCTGGTCGGCACGCCGCACCAGCAGCGCGAGTCCGAGCTGTCCCTCGAACTGCTCGGCCCGCTGGGCGCGGTGGACGAGGGAGCCGGGCAAAAGGCCGCGTTCGGGTTCCTGATGAGCCGCTGCCTGACCATCGCCGGCGGCACCACGCAGGTCCAGCTCAATGTGGTCGGCGAACGCATCCTCGGGCTGCCGAGGGACCCGCAGCCCACCGAGAAGTAGTCCTTTTTCCTTCCTCATCCGATCAGTGGATCCGTTCGTGGATCCGTCGAGTGGATCCGTTCAGTGGGAGTTCGCGACATGGCACAAAAGGCGTACATCGTCGGCGTCGGCATGACCAAGTTCGAGAAGCCGGAGAGCCGCGACTGGCAGTACTGGGACATGGTCAAGGAGGCCGGCGACAAGGCCCTGGCGGACGCGGGCGTCGGCTACGACCTGGTCGAGCAGGCGCCGGTCGGCTACTGCTTCCAGGCGTCCACCGCCGGCCAGCGCGCCGTGTACGAGCTGGGCCTGACCGGGGTGCCGGTCTACAACGTCAACAACAACTGCGCGACCGGCTCGTCCGCGCTGATGATGGCCCGCCAGTTCGTCGCCGGCGGGCTGAACGACTGTGTGCTCGCGATCGGCTTCGAGAAGATGAAGCGCGGCTCGCTGGGCGGGGGCGGCGAGGGCGACTTCTCCACGTCGCCGGTCGCCGCGCACTACAAGATCATGGGCGACGCGCACGGGTTCTCGATGACCGCGCCGCCGACCGCGCAGATCTTCGGCAACGCGGCCCGTGAGCACATGGCCCGCTACGGCACCACCGCCGAGCAGATCGCGCACGTGGGCGTCAAGAACCACCGGCACTCGGTGAACAACCCGTACGCGCAGTTCCAGGCCGAGTACTCGCTCGAAGAGGTGCTCGGCGCCAAGGAGATCCACGCCCCGCTGACCCGGCTCCAGTGCTCGCCCACCTCGGACGGCGCCGCCGCGGCGCTCGTGGTCAGCGAGCGCTTCGTGCGCGAACACGGCCTGCAGGACCAGGCGATCGAGATCGTGGCGCAGTCGATGACCACCGACACCGAGGAGAGCTTCGCCTCGAAGACGTGCATCGACGTGGTCGGCAAGCCGATGTCGGCCGCGGCCGGCCGGCAGGTCTTCGAGCAGTCCGGCCTGGGCATCGAGGACGTCGACGTGATCGAGCTGCACGACTGCTTCTCGATCAACGAGATCCTCACCTACGAGGCGTTGGGCATGTGCGGCGAGGGCGAGGGCGGCAAGCTGGTCGCCGAGGGCGCCACCACGTACGGCGGTCGCTGGGTGGTCAACCCGTCCGGCGGCCTGATCTCCAAGGGCCACCCGCTCGGCGCCACCGGCCTGGCCCAGGCCGCCGAGATCAGCTGGCAACTGCGCGGGCTGGCCCAGGCCCGCCAGGTCGCCGACGCCAAGGTCGGCCTGACCCACAACATCGGCCTCGGCGGCGCCGCCGTCGTGGGCCTGTACCGCCGCGGCCAGTTCTGACCGCAGTGCCCCGGGCGGCCCGGGTCGGGCCGCCCGGGGCACGATGCGTACGCGGGCTCGCGGTGGGCTTCGCCGAGGCCAGGGTGGAGGCGTTCCCGAAGCCGTCGACGCGGAGCGGCCGGCGTCCGAGGTGATCGTGGTCGAGGTGGGCTCGCCGTGCTTCACCGAGTCGCGCGCCGCGGTGCAGTCCTCGTGACGGGTACGACGCGGGCCGCACCCGTCACGGTTTCGTTATGCGTTGTCGGGGCCCGAGACGGTGGTGAGGTCCGGGGTGAGGCGCGGGGCGGGGCCGTGCAGCCACTCGGCCAGCAGGGCGCGTTCGGTGTCGTTGAGGTACAGGCGGGCGTTGGCGCACAGGGTCTCGACGTTGCGTAGGAACGCGCCGGCCAGGTCGTCGGCGGAGGCGACCGGGTGGGCGGTGGAGGACCAGTAGCCGGAGTAGACCAGGCCGGTGGTCACGAACGCGATCGCCTTGCGGGCGATGGTCTGCATACGTTCGGCGCACCGGTCGCGGACCGCGCCCGAGGTCTGGTTGCCCTGGAAGCCGTTCTCGCTGACCTCGGCGTGCAGTTCCTCGAAGAGCACCTGGTACTCCTCCGGGGAGAGCCGAGGTGCCCCGGTGACCGTGGCCACCCGGTCGATCAGGTCGCGGACCGGCTCGCGCACGTGGTCCATCCGACCCTGGCCGTTGGGGCGGGCCGAGGGCGGCTGATGTCGGGTGCGGTCGTAGATGTAACCCGGTGGGACCCGGCTGATCAGCAGCTTCTCGTCGGCGCCCTGCTCCAGCATCAGTTCGAGCAGGGACGAGAAGGTGGCCGCGCCGCCCCAGCGGGTGCGGGTGACCTGCTCGCGGCCGACCTGCTGGAGCACCGAGTGGGCCAGCGTCGCGAGCACGATCGGCTCGTCCGATCCGCCGAGTTGCGCGCGCACGTGCGCCATCACCTGCTCGCGCACGCCCTCGTCGGCCGGCGCGACGTCGATCTCGTCGCGCAGCGCCCGCTCGATGAACTCCTGGTCGCTGATCACCACGTCGCCCGCGGCGACGTACGCCTGGGCGGCCGGTCCGCTGGCGATCACCATGGTGCGCCGGTCGTGGCTGCGCAGCCGCAGCAGCACGGGCGTGAAGTCCGCGTCCGCGCTCATGATGATGACCTCGTCGAACCGGGTCGAGTGCTGGAGCGTGTCGAGTACGTCCATCACCATGTGGATGTCCGCACTGTTCTTGCCCCGGCCCGTCAGCGGCGGGCAGTCGATCACGCGAAAGGCCGACCGCGTGAAGAAGGCCCGGTAACGGTCGTGCATGACCGGGTTGAGGTAACAGTTGCGCACGAGCAGCGATCGGCGCAGGCCACGCTCGATCGCCTCGTTCTCCAACCACTCCAACCACTGGGACGGCTTCCGGGCGAAAATCTCCGCCGAAGCCCGATCCGTCTCGCGCAGCCCGCTGTAAATATTGTCGAAATCAAGAAAAAGCGCGCTGCGAATTCTGCCTGGTATGCCCGAATCCATACTCATGTCCATGCCTGCCTCCCCCGATGCGTACGGCTTCAATCTGTCCGACGCGTCACGTGTGGGCAAGCGAGGCTACTCACGGTCCGGTTGCGATCTTGACCGTCTTCCGATCCGCGCGCACCCGGGCTAGGTTGCGCAGCGAAAGCTTGATCGTGCCATGCAGGTGTGTCTGTCCGTCAGGAGCCGTGCCGTGTCGGGACGTTGGAGCACCACCCTGGACGTACTGCTGCGTGAGCGGGCCACCGATCCCGCTCCCGGCCTCCGCCACGAGGACCTGGCCTGGTCCTGGGCCGAGGTGGTCGCCGAGTCGGCGCGGCGGGCGGCCCTGCTGCGCGCCCTGCGGGTCGAGGGCCGGCCGTGGCACATCGGGGTGATGCTGGAGAACGTCCCGGAGTTTCCGCTGCTCCTGGGCGCCGCGGCGCTGTCCGGCGCGGTGATCGTCGGGCTCAACCCGACTCGGGTCGGCGCCGAACTCGCCCGCGACATCGATCACACGGACTGCTCGCTGGTGATCACCGACGCGACGCACCTGGAGCAGTTGCGCGCCGCGGCGCCGGACTTCCCGGCGGACCGGCTGCTGTGCGTGGACGACGCGTCCTGGGCGGCGGCGCTGGAGCCGTACGCGGGAGCCGAGCCGCCGGTGGAGCGGCCGAGCGCCGACGACACCTTCATGCTGATCCTCACCTCCGGGACGACCGGTCACCCCAAGGCGGTGATCTGCTCGCAGGGCAAGATCGCCGTGCAGGGTGCGAGCGTGGTGGCGATGGAACGGCTCACCGGCGCGGACGTCGCGTACTGCGCGATGCCGCTGTTCCACTCCAACGCGATCGTCACGTGCTGGGCGCCCGCGGTCGCCGCCGGGGCCGAACTGGTGCTGCGCCGACGCTTCTCCGCGTCCGGCTTCCTGCCCGACGTGCGGCGGTTCAAGGTCACCTACGCCAACTACGTGGGCAAGCCGCTGTCGTACATCCTGGCCACGCCCGAGCGTGCGGACGACGCGGACAACCCGCTCACCCGGGTGTTCGGCAACGAGGGCGGACCGCAGGACGTCGAGCGCTTCGCCCGGCGGTTCGGCTGCACGGTGCGGGACGGGTTCGGCTCGACCGAGGGCGGCCTGTCCTTCGTACCGGTCCCGGACATGCCGCCGGGGGCGCTGGGCCGGCCGAACGGCGAGATCCGGATCCTGAATCAGGACACGCGCGAGGAGTGCCCGCCGGCGGCCTTCGACGCCGAGGGTCGGATGACCAATCTCGAGGACGCGGTCGGCGAACTGGTCAACATCGGCGGCGCGGGGTCCTTCGAGGGCTACTACAACAACCCGGCGGCGACCGCGCAGCGCATGCGCGAGGGCTGGTACTGGAGCGGTGATCTGGCCTACCGCACCGAGGACGGCCTGGTCTTCTTCGCCGGCCGCAGCGGCGAATGGCTGCGCGTCGCGGGGGAGAACTTCGGTGCGGCGCCGGTGACCCGGATCCTGTCCCGGCATCCGGACGTCGCGCTCGCCACGGTGTACGGCGTGGCCGACGAGGCGGCGGGCGACCAGGCGATGGCGGCCCTCGTCCTGCGTGAGGGCGCGCGCTTCGAACCGGACGGGTTCGCCGAGTGGTTGGCGGCGCAATCGGACCTGTCCGGGGCATGGCACCCGCGCTACGTCCGGATTGCCGCAGCGCTCCCGCAGACCAGCACGAACAAGATCCTGACCCGGGTCCTGGTCCGCCAGGGCTGGTACACCGGCGCCGACGAACTGTGGTGGCGCGACACCAAGGAGGGTCCGTACCGTCCGTTCACCGAGGCCGACCGCAAAATCCTGGAGACGGCCTTCGCGGACCGAGGCCGGGCACACGTCCTGGCGCTGCTGGATCGGGGACCCGGCGAGGGGTGACGTGTCGATCGGGATCTCGGCGGCGCCTCAGCCGTCGGTTGCGGCGAGGGTGATGCCGAAGCCGGCCATGACGGTGCCGGTCGAGGCGTCGAGGGCGCGGCGGAAGCGGGGCCGGCGGAGCTTGGTGCGCAGGCTGTTCGCGCCGAGGATGATCGCCGTGAACCACAACATGCCCTCGATGTCGTGGACGAGCGCGAGCAGTATCCCGAAGGCGAGATGCGGAGCGCCCGAGGGCACGAACTGCGGGATCATCGCCATGTAGAAGACGCCGACCTTGGGATTGGTCAGCGACGTGAGCACGCCGCGTCCCCATGCGGACCACAATCCGGGAGCGGCCTTGGTGCCGGCCACCGGGGCGGCCTCGACGTCGGTGTACCGGTTCACCCACGCGGCGCGCAGCAGTCCGTACGCGAGCCACAGCAGGTAACAGGCGCCGAGGATCCGCAGACTTGTATAGGCGAGCCGGGAAGTGGTCAGCACGGCCGAGACGCCGGCCGCCGCGGCGGCACCCCAGACCAGGGTCCCGGAGCCTATGCCGAACGCGGTGGCGAACCCGTGTCGAGGCCCGCGCGCGAGCGCCGCCCGCAGCACGATCGCGGTATCCGGGCCGGGGATTATCGTCAGCAGCCCGGCCACCAGGGCGAACGAGGCGAGGTGGGTCAACACGTCCATGCGGTCATGCTGCCGGCCCCTCCCGAGGGCCCCGACGGCGACCGGCGACCGGCCGCGCGACCTGCCGGCACTCGTCCTCTCACAGACCCCAGAAGCGGCCTTCGAGGCCCACCGAGGCGAAGTAGGCCGCCGCCGTGGCCGGGTCGCGGCGTTCGTAGCCTCGGTGCAGGCGGCCCTCGTACCAGTGTTCGGCCAGGCGCCACAGCGTGGTGAGGTCGAGGAAGTAGCCACGCCTTTGGCCGGTGCGGGCGAGCCAGCCGGCCACGCAGCCCTCGTCGCAGAACAGCCGCTGGTTGCCGCACGCGTGCACCACGTCGTCCCACAGTGTGGTGATCGGGACCAGGAAGTGCGCCACCTCGTCGCCCTTGGGCGGTTGTTCGGTGCCCACGTTCCAGGCGAGGGCCCGCTCGCAGCCCGGGCAGCGGGTCGCGACCAGCACCTCCTCGCCCACCAGATGCGGTATCGCGAAGGAGTCCCACGCGCAGCCGCCCCACCACAGCGTGCGCGAACCCATCACCGAGAAGCCCAGCGGGACCGCGCTGAACGGATGCGCCATCACGATCGCCTCATCGCGCAGCACGATGTGCCGCTGTTCGTGCAGGGTCCACAACCCCGAGCGCACGGTGAGTTCCGAGACGCCCAGAATCGCGGCCAGTTCCTGATCCGACGGCGCCCGCCCGGTGTCGGCGAAGCCTCGATAGACCGCCAGGCGCAATTGTTCGACGCTCACGAGGTGGCCTCTCGTTCGGGCGCGGCGGTGACCGGGGTCTCCCGGGGCGCGGAGGCGACGGTGGCCCCGGACCCCCGCGTGGACGGGCGGACGGCGACCCGATTGCGGCGGGACTGGCGGATCGCGTCGTAGGTCAGCACGGCCAGCGCCGTCCACACCAGGGCGAAGCCCGCCCACCGGGCCGCGGGCATCGGCTCGTGGTAGACCGCGACGCCGATCCCGAACTGGATGATCGGGGCCAGGTATTGCAGCATGCCGATCGTGCTCAGCGGCACCGTGTTCGCGGCGACCGCGAAGCACAGCATGGGGATGACGGTGATCAGCCCTGCCGTCATCAACATCAACGCCTGTGGCGTGCCCTCGTGCCCGAACGTGCCCTCGCCGGTCCAGGCCAACCAGGTCAGGTAGCCCAGCGCGGGCAGGAACATCACGGCCGTCTCGGCCGTCATCGAGTGGGTGGCGGGCAGGTTCATGCGCTTCTTGACGTAGCCGTAGGTCGCGAACGACGCGGCCAGGGTCAACGCGATCCAGGGCACTCGGCCGTAGGCGACGATCAGCACCACCACCGCCGCGACGCCCATACCCACGGCCGTCCACTGGATCGCCCGCAGCCGCTCGCCGAGCACCACGACACCGATGCCGATCAGCACCAACGGCGTGATGAAGTAGCCCAACGAGGTCTCCACGACCTGGTCGTGGTTGACGCCGTAGATGTAGGCGCCCCAGTTGATCGAGATCATCACGGCGGCCAATGTGACCGTGGCCAGCTTGGCCGGGGCGCGCAGGATCTCGCGGATCCAGGACCACTGCCGGAGCGCGGCGAGCAGGACGACCATGCACAGCAGGGACCAGGTCATCCGGTGCGCCAGGATTTCCACGGCGCCGGCCGGCTTGACGTGGGGCCAGTAGAGCGGAAAGAGACCCCACATGACATAGGCAGCCGTGCCCAGGAGCAATCCGCGTCGTTCTGAACCCATGCCGCCGAAGGTACTGGCGAAGTGGCCTGCCGTCAGGAGCCAATTCGGAATGAGTGGATCCATCCCCGCGCTGCGGGGTGCCGCGGTGCCGAGTGCCGCGAGTGCCGCAGTGCCGCGGTGCCTCAGTCGCCGTCGCGGCTCATGTTCTCCCAACGCTCGTACTCCTCGCGCCGGGCCCGGTCCAACTCGGCGATCATGTCGTAGGCCGCACCGCCCAGGATGATGCGGCGGGGTGGCTCGGGAAGATCGACGAGTCGGAGCAGCACGGCGGCCGCCTTGGCCGGGTCGGCGTCCTTCGACTCGCCCCACATCTCGGCCAGTTCGGCGCGCAGCGGCGCGTACGCCTCGTTCTCGGTGGTCAGCGTCAGGCCGTGGGTGAACAGCGCCGTCTCGTAGCCGCCGGGCTGGATCAGGGTCACCCGCACGCCGAAGGCCGCCACCTCCATGGCCAGGGCGCCCGTCATGTTGTCGAGCGCGGCCTTGCCCGCGCTGTACAGACCGGTGGACGCGAAGCCGACGGCGGAGCCCATCGAACCGATCTGGAGGATGTGCCCCGAACCCTGCTTGCGCAGGTGGGGGACCACGGCCTGGCTCACCCACAGCGCGCCGAAGAAGTTGACGTCCAAGTGCGCTCGGGCCTGCGCCTCGGTCACCTCCTCGACCATCCCGATCAGACTGACGCCCGCGTTGTTGACCACGACGTCGAGCCGACCGAAGGTGGCGACGGCTCGGGCCACGGTGCGGAACACCGCGCCGCGGTCGGTCACATCGAGGGACAGCGGGACGAAGCGGCCGTCGTGCTCGGCGGCCAGATCGGCGAGCGGCCCGACATCCCGCGCCGCGCCGACGACCCGATCACCCGCCGCGAGCGCGGCCTCGGTGAAGGCTCGGCCCAGGCCCCGGGACGCACCGGTGATGAACCAGACACGGGGCTCGCGGTGGGTGGGGTGGGTGACAGCGGAGGTCGTTTCGGTGGTGGCGGCGTGGCTCGTGGCGGTTGCGGTCGTGGCAACGGGGGCGGTGGTCATGAGCGTGGGCTCCTTTGCTTCGGCGGTGTAGAGGGCTTTTCGGTGGCGGCGGCGAATGGTGCGAAGGGTGGGTTGGTTCGGTCCTCGAAAGTTTGACGAGCGGGACTATCCGAGACGAGACGGTTCGTCTCGCTCGGTTGATTGAGCATGCGTCCTTGGGATGGGGATGTCAAGACGAGACGGTTCGTCTCGTCGGTCGGTTAGCATGTGGTCATGACCATCGACAACACGAACGGCGGCACCGACTCCCGCTCGGGCGCCGATACCGATGCCGATACCGACGGCGGCCGTGCCGCCGCCAAGCCGAATCCGTCCCGGCGCAGCGAACAGTCCCGCCGCGCGATCCTCACCGCCGCCCGGGAACTGGTCTCCGAGCTCGGCTTCGCGAAGCTCACGATCGAGGCCATCGCGGCGCGCGCGGGCGTCGGCAAACAGACCATCTACCGCTGGTGGGGCTCCAAGGGCGAGGTCGTCTTCGAGGCGTTCCTGGCGCTGAGCGACCCGGGGGAGGGCATCGTGCTGCCCGATACGGGCGACGTCGAGACGGACCTGAAGTACCTGATGCGCGAGACCGTCGCCGAGTTCGCCGACCCCGCCTTCGAGGCCCCGGTCCGCGCACTCAACGCCGAGATCATCAACGACCCCAAGCTCGCCAGGCTCTACCACGAGAAGATGGCCGCCCCCGTCGACGAGGCCAAGAAGGAACGCCTGCGCAGCGCGCAACGAGCCGGCCAGATCGCCGCCGACGTCGATCTGGACCTGGCTCTCGAACTGCTCTACGCACCCCTGTACCAGCGCTGGCTGCTGCGCTCCGGCCCGCTCACGGAGGAGTACGCCGACAGCCTGGTGGCGCTGACCCTCAAGGCGCTTCGCCCCTGATCCGTCGGCGACAGGAGATACCGCCACGACCCGCCACGGGTGGAGACTCGCGAATCGACCAAATATGTCGATCGAGGTCGTTAGCGTGTGTTCGGTGACCAACTTGGGGGTGTCGTGAAGCGCTCGATCGAGCCGGGGAATCCGGCGTTCGTCTCTGCCCGACACCAGCGTGGGTGGCACTCCCAGCAGCGACTTGCCGACGCCTTCGAGGAGAAGGCAGCCGAATGCGGCTTCCGCATCGGCGTCAGTGTCCGTCAGGTCCGACGCTGGGAGAGCGCAGAACCACCGTGGCCGTCGAGCGATTACCAAACGGTGCTGGAGGCACTGTTCGGACTGCCACTGACCATGCTTGGTTTCTCGCCACCGGTCGGCTCACGTCGCTTCGAGGAGGAAATTGCGAGCGCCCAAGTCGTCGGCATTGTCGAAGGCCTGCACGAGGGCGAGCAGTCCGGGTGGTGGCGCACCGACCCGAACGAAGGATCCGGCGCTCGTGTCGATCGCCTCGTCCGGGTGGAACAGCGGGCGGCGGTCACACGCACATACGAATCCAGTCTGATCCCTGGACCTCTTCAGGTGTACGAGTACGCGGTTGCGGCGATCCGCGCGTATCTGCCGGCGCTACCCGAGGACGAGGTCATCGAGCGGGCACGTAGGCGGACGGAGCGACTGGCCCGATTGCCGGCGCACCCCGATGGGTCACGGGCGCTGTTGTACATCATCGACGAGCCTGTCTTGCATCGGCCCGTCGGCGGCGAAGCGATCCTGCGTGACCAACTCGCTCACTTGCTGATCACCGTCTCCGCGCTGCCCCACGTGCAACTCCGGGTAGTGCCTCTCGCCGCCGGTGGTCATCCCGGCACGGCCGGTCCGTTCGCACTGTTCGACCTCGGGGACCGGCGAGTCGTCTACACCGAGGCACTGACCGGGGCTTCGTGGACTTCGCGGCCGGCATGTCTCGCGGCGTACTCGTTCGCCTACGATCGGCTCCAGGCAGCAGCGCTTACTGCGGACGACTCGATGCAGCTTGTTGCGCAGAGGCTCGCGGAACTGGAGACGGCATGGATGCTCGTGGGCGATGGATCACCAGCAGTCACAGTGGAGGAGAGAACTGCGTCGAGGTCGCAGTTCTGGAAACCGCCGTCGGAGTGAGGGACAGCAAGATTGCCGATTCTCCGGTGATAGCCGTCAGCCCGACCTCATGGGCTTGCCTCACGGAGCTTGCCGGCCGCTGATCGGCGACGCGCAAGCGGACTTCGTCGATCGATTGCGAAGCGGTCCGCCGACCTACGGCCGTGCCTTGGACGTCCGTTCGCTCGGTGCTTCGTGGCGTGTCGGTGGTTCGAGGTCGGGTGCCTCTCGAGGCTGTGCGACATCTCGCTCGGTTCCGAGGCATGGCCCGACCTCACGCTCGCCGAAGCTGTGCTCATCCCGGATTCGAGCATCCTGGCTTTTGCGCGCCGGATCGTGCCTGGCGCTTGTGTGCCGGTCCAGGCTCCGGTCCCGGTCCCGGTCCCGGTCCCGGTCCCGGTCCCGGTCCCGGTCTCGGCTCCGGTCTCGGTCCAGGCTCCGGCTCCGGCGGCGACACGCGTCGAGTGTGGATCGGCGACCGCCGCGCTCGCGAGGTGCTCCCTGTGCGTCCTGCGCCCTGCTTCCGCGCGGCGTGGTCTGTTTGCGGTCGTGGGCCGAGCCCTGTCGTGTGATTCGTCCTCGGCTCGCGTGATTCGGCCCAACTCTGCGCGATGTGGCCTCGGGAGCGCCCGTCGGAGTCGGCGAATACCGCGCCATGGGTCGTCGAGTCAGAGAAACCTGACGGAGCGTCACTTCGGTCGGTGGATTTTGGGGATTGGGGCTGCGGTACCGTCACGGACGGTGCAGAATTGTTATTTGACGGACCGTCAGATTTCTCCTTACCGTGGCCGTATATCCACGTCTGGATCAAGGAAACGACGCCACCCCGCTCCCGGGACGGCGTGCCTTGTGCTTCCCGAACGCAGGAGCGTCCCGTGCGAACCGTGAACTCCACACCCTTCAAAACCCGTCTGCTGCGCCGCTCCGGCGTGCTGGCGGGCCTCGTCGGCCTGACGCTCGGCGCCACCGCGTGCGGTGGCGGCGACGACTCCGGCAGCGGAGCCTCCGGCTCGATGACGGTGCTCATCACGCAGGAGGCCAAGGGCATCGACCCGATCATGACCACGGTGTCCTCCCTCACCGGCGGAAACCAGGCCGCGGCCGTGTTCGACATGCTCTTCTGGATCAACCCCAAGACCGGCAAGGCGGAACCGCAGATCGCCGAGAGCGCGACCGCCGGCGAGGGCAACTCGGTCTGGACGATCAAGCTCCGGCCCAACGTCAAGTTCTCCGACGGCACCGCGCTCGACGCCGAGGCGGTCAAGTTCAACTGGGAACGGCACGCCGACCCGGCGAACAGGTCGGTACAGTTCACCGCCGTCAAGGGGATGAAGTTCGACGCGGTCGACGCGCAGACCGTCAAGGTCACGCTGCCCG
Source organism: Embleya scabrispora DSM 41855 (assembly GCF_000372745.1). GTDB lineage: Bacteria > Actinomycetota > Actinomycetes > Streptomycetales > Streptomycetaceae > Embleya > Embleya scabrispora. The sequence goes on from NZ_KB889689.1 coordinate 87,335, forward strand.
CGCCGAATGCCCACTTCGACCTGGTCGTCGCCCACAACCTCGCCTTCATCGGATCGCCCACGGCGATCCGGGCCGATCCCAAGCTGTTCGCGCAAAAGCCGGTCGGCGCGGGCCCGTTCAAGCTCAAGACGTGGATGCGCGACTCGCAGCTCACGCTCGAGCGCAACGGCTCGTACTGGGGCCAGGGCAAGCCCGCGCTCAAGGAACTGATCTTCAAGCCGGTGATGGACCAGAAGCAGCGCTTGGCCGCGCTGTCCTCGGGCCAGGCCCAGTTGATGACGACGGCGCACTTCCCGTCGACCGAGCAGGCCAAGAAGGACGGCATGACGGTCACGCTCGATCCCAAGAGCGGCGGCTTCATGACCATGTTCGACACGTCCAAGCCGCCGTTCAACGACCCGCGCGCCCGCCGCGCGTTCGCGTTGATCATGAACCCGGACGATCGCAACCAGACGATCCAGGGCTCGCCGGGCCAGACGCTCAAGAGCCTGTTCCAGCCCGCGTCGCCGTTCGCCAACCCGGATGCGGTGTACGCGACCAACAACCGCGCCGAGGCGCAGAAGCTGCTCGACGAACTGGCCGCCGAGGGCAAGCCGCTGAGCTTCACCTACACGACCAACAGCAGCGCGAGCGCGCGGATGACGGCCGAGTACTGGCTCACCCAGATCAGCGGCATGAAGAACATCACGATGAAGACCGAGTTCCTCGAAGGCGCGGCCTACATCCAGAAGGTGCTGATCAACAACGACTTCCAGGCCTCGGAGTTCGTGATCACCTTCGACGAGCCGGAGCCGGTGCTGTACAACTTCACCCACTCCAAGGGCTCGGAGAACCGCACCAAGTGGAACAACCCCACCGTGGACAAGGCGCTCGACGCGGCCCGTAACACCGACGACCCGGCGGTCCGCAAGGCCGCGTACCAGAGCGTGCAGGCCGAGATCGTCAAGGACGTCCCGTTCTTCTCCTACGAGAAGTCCTTCGCGGCGGCGGTCCAGGGCAAGAACACCAGGATCGAGGGCCTGTCGCTGTTCGAGGACGGCCTGATCCTCTTCGACCGGATCGCGCTCAAGTAGTCACGAAGGCGCCTTCGGTCGCGACCGCGAACGCACCGATCGGCCGAGCCGACCCGGTGCAGTGACACCACGTCAGGGACGCACCCACCGTGCGTCCCTGACGCCGTGTCAGGCCCGCGCCGGGCGGATGAACAGCGCCTCGGCGTCCGCTACCAGCACCCCATCCGCGTACGAGCGGGCGGTGACCCACGCCTTGCGCCCTTCCACGCGCGTGACGCCCGCCTCGTAGTCGATGCGGGTGTACAGCGGCGTCGCCCGGCGCATCCGCACGGTCAGCCACCCGGTCATTCCGAGCGTGCCCGCGCCGGATTGCGCGCAGCCCATCACCTCGTCGAAGGCCGCCGCGACATATCCGCCGTGCACGCGCCCGTACGGCCCCTCGTACGCGGCGCCGAACGTCGCATGCGCTCGCACCAGCGGCCCGTCGCCGGTGATCCGCATCGGCGGCGCGAGCGGGTTCGCGGCGCCGATGAGTGGGCTGCGTTCGTGCAACGCGAGATCGCGCGGGGTCGGTGTGCCGTCGCCCACACGGGCCAGTAGAGCGATGCGATCGGCCAAATCTGATACATCGTCAGCTACGCTTTCCAGCGTGCTTTCGGCATCCTCGGGATCGACCGACTTCACCGCCTCGATCAGGCGGCGGGTCGCCTCGGCCAACCGGTGCCGCGCCGCGCGACCGGCGCCGTCCGGCTCCGGTTGGGGTGTCCAGGTCAGCCGCAACTCGCGCAACACGTCGGCCGATACCGGCGGATCGAGGGCCTCGATGGGTTCGATGGTGCTTGCGGGTTCGGGGGCTGCGGCGGTGGTCATTGTCGGCTCCCGGGTGGGGTGGCCCTGGCTTCGGCCGGGCGAATGGCCGATCATTGCATGTAAAAAGAACGAGTTCTAGTTTTGACGGGCCGCCGTCGCCGGCGGTGTCGTCGTAGTACCGAGTCGCAGTCACAGCAGAGGAGACATCATGCCGATCGATGCCGCGAAGGCCACCGGAGCCGAGCCCCGCACGGGCGAGATCGCCTGGTCGAACAAGGACGTGATCCTCTACCACCTGGGCCTGGGTGCGGGCACCCCGGCCACCGACGCGGACGAGCTGCGCTACACGTACGAGAAGAACCTGCACGTGCTGCCGACCTTCGCGACCGTGGCCGGCACCAAGGTCGGCGGCAGCCTCTCCGCGCTGCCCGGCATCGACATCAACCTGCGCGCGGTGCTGCACGGCGGCCAGGAGATCGTCGTGCACAACCCGCTCCCGGCCAAGGCCAAGGGCGTCAAGGCGACCAGCCGGGTCGCGGACGTGTACGACAAGGGCAAGGCCGCCGTGATCGTGCTGGAGTCGTCGGCCGAACTCGAGGACGGGACCAAGCTGTACGACTCCCGCGCCGAGATCTTCGTGCGCGGCGAGGGCGGCTTCGGTGGCGAGCGCGGTCCGGTGACCAAGATCGACGTGCCCGAGCGGGCGGCCGACCACACCATCGACGTGCCGACGAGTGCGGACCAGGCGCTGTTGTACCGCCTGTCCGGCGACTGGAACCCGCTGCACGCCGATCCGGACTTCGCCAAGGCGGCCGGCTTCGACACCCCGATCCTGCACGGCCTGTGCTCGTACGGGCTGACCCTGAAGGCGGTCGTGGACAACGTGCTGGGCGGCGACGTTTCGCGGGTCAAGCGCTACCGCACCAAGTTCGCCGGCATCTTCTTCCCGGGCGAGACCATGCGGATCCGGGTCTGGGAAGAGGACGGCAAGCTGCTGATCAACACCTCCGCCGTCGAGCGCGACGACGCGATCGTGCTCTCGGACACGGTGGTGGAGTACGGGGCCTGATGGGGCGGGGTGCGGGGCGGGGGTGGCTGAGGCAGGCTGAGTCGCGGCGGTAGTCGGGGCGGGTGACGGGGGCGCGGTGTGGCGCCGGCGGGGGCGGGGCGGGGTGCGCAGGCTGCGCCGGCGGGGGTTGGGGGTGCGGGTGCACTTGGGCCGGGGGCGCGGGTGTGACGAGTGCACTTGGGCCGGGGCGGGGGTGCGGCGAGACGAGGGTCGCGAGGAAGCGAGCACGGGCGGCGGGGGTCGGGGGTGCGGGCGGTGCGGGTGGCCGGAGTCGCGGCGGGGGCGTTGCTGCTTGTTGGGCGCCTTCGGCGCCGGCTCGCGAGGC